>JAEZYP010000023.1 GCA_023418995.1 Bacillota bacterium
ACCAACTTGCTGTCTACACCAGAAAATACAATGCTTTTCCTATGCGTCCTCTTAAGTGGCAGTCTCCAAAACTAGTCCTCCACGATTTCTTTACCCTTGGTGTAACGTATCATTGACAAACCTACAAAGCGCCTTGAATTGTTAACAAATCGTTCTGATACGCCGGTACCCGCAGCAGGCGGGGGTTCGCCATCCGATAAAAAAACCGCTGTGTCACGCACAGCGGTTTATGGACAAATGTTGATCAGACATTATCCTCAATGTACTTAACAAGCTCGCCCACCGTTTTGATATTGTCAACCTCTTCCTCGGGAACCTCAATTTCGAATTCATCCTCAATTGACATTAAAAGATCAACCACATCCAGGGAATCGGCGCCCAAATCATCGGCAATGGTGGTATCGGCAGTAATGGAATCCTCCTCCACGTCAAACTGCTCGCTTAGAATGGCTTTAACCTTCTCTAAAACCATGTTGTATCCTCCTTAGAAATTTGAATAGTAGGTGCACGGGAAACGTTATTGTTTGTTGTGGACAAAAATATGCATAATGTGATACAATTGCCACAGAAAAAACGGGTTAATATCGCTCCGTCACTTTTTGCCTAACCACATATTATTAGCAAACCATCACTTTGTCAATATTTTTCTTTAATATTTTTATTGTTCACGCGAGGTAATATTATGAGCAGCAGCTTTGCGGTTATCGGACACCCCATTGCACATACAATGTCGCCGTTTATTCACAAACGCCTTTTTCAGTTGAGCAAAATTGAGGCAGACTACAGCATTCTGGATATTGCGCCTCAGGAGCTGGCTGAAAAACTGACGGAATTAAAAGCGCTGGATGGCTTCAACATCACCATTCCCCATAAACAGGCGATTATTCCGTTTTTAGATACGCTCGATCAAAAAGCCGCTTTTTTCAAATCCGTTAATACGGTAAAAAATGCAGGCCGTTCTTTTTGCGGTTATACAACGGACGGAATCGGTTTTTGCAAAGCGCTGGAGGCCGCCGGCGCAGGGCTCTTCGGGCGAACCGTCATTCTGGGTGCGGGCGGTGCAGCGCGTGTTATGGCGTTTGAAGCTGTACGGAAGGGGAGTCGTGTTACCATAGCCGCGCGGGCGCACAGCCAGGAGGCCGCACAGCTTCTCTGCGATGACCTGAGATCAAAAGTAAACGGTGCCGAGGCAGATTTCTGCCTGCCGGAAGCGATTGAGGGACCGATTAACCTTCTGGCGAATGCCACGCCGGTAGGGATGTACCCGAACACCGAAGGCTGCCCGGTTGAAGAACACGTAATCCGCCGGGCAGACTGCGTATTTGATGCGGTTTACAATCCGGATGATACGACACTCCTGAAGCTTGCCCGCAAAAACGGGATAAAAGCAATCGGCGGCATGAGTATGCTGGTCTGGCAGGCCGCGGCGGCACAGGAAATCTGGTACGGCGCAAAATTTCAGGCTGCTGATATCGACCAGCTCTGCCGCGACGCGGTGACAGAAATGAAGAAAAAATTCGGTAACCTCATTCTATGCGGCTTTATGGGCTGCGGAAAAACCTCGGTAGGAAAGCAGCTGGCAAAAGCCACCGGACGTATCTTTGTGGATATGGACCATTATATTGAGGAGAGTCAAGGCGTGACCGTCTCCGAAATATTTGCCCGACACGGAGAAACGGAATTCCGCCGGTTGGAGCGGGAAGCCGTAAAAGCATTAAGTCATAAGAGCGGTTTGATTATTGCGACAGGCGGCGGCGCGCTGATTGACCCCGAAAACGCCGCCCTTTTGAAAGAAAACGGAATTATTTTTCTTCTGGATGCAGATATCTCCGCCATCAAAAAAAGGTTGAACGGCGATAAAACCCGCCCTCTGCTCGCCAAAGAAAACCGGGATGAGGTTATGGAGCGGCTCTACCAAAAGCGTATCGGCGCCTACCGCGCCGCGGCGGATTTCGCTATCCCGGCAAACAGCGGCATAAAATCCGTGACCGATAAAATTCTGGCTTCGCTCAGGTAAGCTGTTTTGCCGACGCAAAAGCTCCCGCCGCCGAGCCGGACGCTCCGGTCATATTCATGCTGCGGCAAGCGTTATTAAGACAAGGAAGCATGGGCTGTGTATGTATTTAGAATTTACGAGCGCGGTAAACGCAAAAAGCAAAACGCTGGTATCTTTTAGTCTAATACCGCACCGGAGGCTTCCAAGCTTTTTGTATAGACACAGCAGGCATCCTTACCGCTGTTTTTTACTGAATACATGGCGATATCCGCTTTATGGAACAACTCCGGGTAGCTGGCGCCGTCCGTCGGATAAATCGCCACACCCACGCTGCAGGAAATATTGCAGGTATCAGTTCCCCTTGCCCGTGTGTTGCGGAATATTTCATTCAAAAGCTGCGATTTTTGAATCAGAAGCGCTTCCGAGGGAATATCCTGCAGAAAGACAACGAACTCATCGCCGCCCATTCTTCCGATGATATCGTTCCCACGGAACTGATTTTTCAAATTTGAGGCTATCGTCATTAAAAGCTCGTCTCCGAACAGATGACCCAGCATATCGTTTGCAATTTTAAAATTATCAATATCAATCACAAACAACGCGTGCCGGCTGCCTGCTTTACTGTTCGAAATCACTTTTTCGATCAGGCTGATGGTGGTAACATGGTTGTAAAGCCCTGTCAGCAGATCATGCTCCGCTTCTTCCTTAAGCCGCATGGTCTCTTTTTTTTGCTTATCGATATCCGAGATAAAGGTAATAATCCGAACCGGTACCTCCGCGCTGTTTTTTATAATCGTACTTCTAACCCGATACCAGTAATAACGGTTTTCTGCGTTTTTGAACCGGTATTCTCCGGGGGGCAGCTGAATTCCTTTAAGAAGCCCCCTTGTATGCTCAAGGAATTTTTCCAGATCATCCGGGTAGATTGTGTCCGTACGAATTAGAAGCTGCAGAAAATCCTCCTCTTCCAAGGAACCAATGCCAAATTCCGTCTTAAACGACGGCGAAAAATAAATCTGGCGGGTAATCATATCAAAATCAAAAATCGGGTCGGCCGCCTGCTCCATAATCACCCGGTAGCGCTCCTCGCTTGCCGCCAGCTCGCTTTCCGCTTTTTTAATAGCCTGCATCTGTTCATATTCTCTTTTGCGGGACCGGTGTTTCTGTGTTACGTCAAATAGAATTCCGCAAAGGTATTCCTCCCCGGTTTCCGTTATCATCAGGCGCAGCCGGCAGCAACCCCAAATGTGATGTCCGTCTTTCTTAATCATCTTGAGCTCCTGCTCTGCAAAGCCGGTTATTCGTAATCCCTCCACAAGCTGCTGCCAATCTACGGGAGGGTCATTTTGCAGAATTCCGCGCCCGTTGTCACAAAACAGAGCGCTTGCTTCTCCGTTTTGATAACCGAGCAACCGGTAAAAATAATCACTGGCGTATACAATGGTTAAATTTTTATCGTTCCTGCAGCAAAAAACTCCGCCGTCAAGATGTTCGATAATATTTTTCAAGCTTAAGGAATCATGAATAAAATTGGACATCAATGTCGCCTCTTCTTATTTGAACTAGATAAATAAACGAGATTATAATATTATATTATAGCAAATTACAAAAGAACAATCAATGATCTAGTTGATTTTTGTGTTTTATTTGTGCAAATTGCCGATATAAGGAACCCTTTTTTCCCACTTGACACATTTGTCATTCTGTATTATGATACAAAACAAGATGAATGAAGGAGCGAGCTTTCATGAATTTGTCCGCATACACCACACGATTTATAGGCTTTGGCTATCCCCGCTATTTTATGGCTGGGGATTTTTGTGCGTGCGTTCAAACTGACTGTAAGCTTTTGCGTGGGATAGTATAGCCGCTTTTTGAGCATAAGGCTGATATTATGGACGGGGCTGACAGCAGCACCGTTCTTTTTTTATCCATTTTCAGCCTTAACTGCGGCTCAACCGTACCACAAACGTTCCCCTATAGCCGATTCAGTTTAAACGGCTAAGCATTTAAAGAACTGGAGGAAAACGATATGATTATTGTACTGAAACCGGACTGCACCCCTCAGCAGGTGAAGGACTTCACCGCTTCCTTGGAGAACGAATACAGCATCAAGGTGAACACATGGATTGGTACGCAAAGCACCGTATTGGGCCTGATTGGCGACACTACCGTCATTGATATTGATTACGTCTCCGCTCAGGATTTTGTAGAAAGCGTAAAACGGGTTCAGGAGCCTTACAAAAAAGCAAACCGCAAGTTCCACCCGGATAACACTGTCATTACCCTGCCCAGCGGACAAAAGATTGGCGACAGCAGCCTGGCAATCATTGCCGGACCCTGCTCGGTAGAAAGCGAATCGCAGATTGTCGGAATTGCCGAGCGGGTAAAATCGGCCGGCGCTCAGCTCCTGCGCGGCGGCGCGTTCAAACCAAGAACCTCCCCTTACGCGTTTCAGGGCTTAAAAGCCGAAGGGCTGGATCTGCTGAACATCGCCAAAAAGAAAACCGGTATGCCGATTGTTACAGAAATTATGAGCGTGCGCCACATCGATCTGTTTCTGGAAGACGATGTCGATATTATTCAGGTTGGCGCCAGAAACATGCAAAACTTTGAGCTTTTAAGGGAGCTCGGGCAGATTCATAAACCGATTCTACTAAAACGTGGGCTTTCCAACACCATTGAGGAGCTGTTGATGAGCGCGGAGTACATCATGGCGGGAGGAAACAATCAGGTCTTGCTCTGCGAACGCGGCATCCGCACCTACGAAACCTACACCCGCAACACGCTGGATATCTCAGCAATCCCTATTTTAAAAAAGCTTTCTCACCTTCCGGTCATTGTAGACCCGAGCCACGCCTCCGGCATTGCGTGGCTGGTGGAGCCGCTTGCGCTGGCGGCAGTTGCGGCAGGAGCCGACGGACTGATTATTGAGGTACACAACAATCCTTCCAAAGCGCTTTCTGACGGCGCCCAGTCTTTGACGCCCGAGCAGTTTGACCGGGTTGCCGAGCATGTGAAAGCGGCAGCGAAGGCGTTCGGTCGAAACGTAAATTAAGTCGGTTTATCCATTTAAAGCATTGCTATGTTACACTACTTTTTGATATAATGGATGCAAGAAGAGTTTTCAATGAATTTGGGGGAATGCTCCTTGTATCAAAATATTGTAATTGTGGGCTTGGGACTGATCGGTGGATCTCTTGCCAAAGCCTTTCAAAAATACAGCGACTGCACGATTGTTGGAATCGACCGTGACCCGGAAGTGCTGCGGCAGGCTCTAAGCTGCGGTGCGATTGACAAAGCAGGGGACAAAACGGATCTTAAAAATGCTGACGTCCTGTATCTGTGCCTGTACCCACAGGCGGATATTGATTTTGTAAAGGAGTGTAGCGGCTATATCCGACCGGGGTGCATTGTGACCGACACCTGCGGCATCAAGTCGGAAATCTGTGCACACCTTCCCCGTCTGGCGAAAGAACACGGTTTTTCCTTTGTCGGCGGGCACCCGATGGCGGGCAAAGAGAAAAACGGCTTCGGTGCCAGCGACTCAGATTTATTCCAGGGGGCAAGCTATATTATCGTGCCCTGCGGAGCGCCGCAGACCGCGGTGGATACCCTGAAGGATATCGCCGCCAAGCTGGGCTTCGGCGGAACGGTTACCGCCACGCCGGAGCATCACGACCAGATGATCGCGTTTACCAGCCAGCTTCCCCATGTGCTCGCCTGCGCCTATGTAATGAGCCCGCGCTGCCCGGAACACCCCGGCTTTTCCGCAGGAAGCTACCGCGACGTTTCTCGCGTGGCGAATATTAACGAAAATCTTTGGGCCGAGCTGTTCATCGACAATAAGGAAGCGCTCGGCGGAGAACTGGAAGCCCTGATTACCCACATCACTGAAATAAAAGACGCGGTCGCCAAAAGCGACGCGGATTCCCTTCGCGCGCTGCTGCGCAGGGGAAGACTCGTGAAAGAGAGGCTTGGCGAATAAATGAAACTGACCGTACATACCTCCAAAAGCTACGATATTTTAATCGAACACGGCGGCCTGAGGAAAATCGGCGAATACGCAAAGGAGCTTTTCAAGCCCGGCAGCAGGGTATTGTTGTTAGGCGATACAAACGTACTGCCCATTTATGAAGAGAAGGTTAAGAACGCGCTTCTTGAGTGCGGATTTATCTATTCCAGCTTTAAACTTCCGGCAGGCGAACGCTTTAAGCGCTTGGAAACGATCCAATACATCTATAAAAATCTCGCCGAGCGTGAATTCACCCGCAGCGACTTTATTGTTGCGCTGGGCGGCGGGGTAACCGGAGATATGGCCGGCTTTGCTGCGGCAACCTATCTGCGCGGCATCGGCATCATCCAGGTGCCCACCTCACTTTTGGCGCAGATCGACTCTTCGGTCGGAGGAAAAACCGGCGTTGACCTCCCCGAAGGCAAAAATCTTGTTGGCGCTTTCTACCAGCCTGATCTTGTGCTGGTAGACCCCGAAACGCTCAGCACACTGCCGCCCCGCTTTTTTTCAGACGGCATGGGCGAAGCCATTAAATGCGGATGCATCCGGAGCAAAGAGCTCTTTAATATAATAAAAAACAATCGCATCCAAAACAGAATGGACGATATCATTTTCCGCTGTGTTGATATCAAGCGCAATATTGTGGAGCACGACGAATTTGACACCGGAGAACGGATGCTGCTGAACTTCGGGCATACCTTCGGCCACGCACTCGAAAAACTCTATAATTACGGGAAATATTCCCACGGGGAAGCCGTCAGCATCGGTATGGCAATGATGGCGAGGTACGGAGAAGCGGCAGGCATTACCAAAAGGGGAACCACAAGGCAGATTGTCAACGTTTTAAAAAAATACAAGCTCCCGTTTGAAGACGGCATAGAGGTTGACAAAATTCTGGAGGCCACCATCCTTGATAAAAAAGGCAGCGGCGACACAATTAACCTCATCCTTTTAAACCAGATCGGTGAAAGCTGCATTTGCCCGGTTCCGCGCAACAGGCTGGCTGAACTAACGAGGCTGGCACGATGAGTACTGTTAGAATTCAACCCTCCGTCTTAAACGGGCGGATTCTTGTGCCGCCTTCCAAAAGCGCGGCGCACCGCGCGGTGATTTGCTCCGCGCTGTCTGGGGAGGAGCTTGCATTATCCCAGGCAAAACCGCTGAGCGACGATATTCTGGTGACGAGCCGGGCAATGAAGGCCATTCGGGCACACACCGGCAATTCCGAGCTGCGGCTGGACTGCGGGGAATCCGGCTCTACACTGCGCTTTTTAATTCCGGTCGCGGCGGCGCTTGGCATCCACACGGAGTTTACCGGGCACGGGAGATTACCGGAACGGCCGATCGGCGTTTATCTCGATTGTCTGCCACGGCATGGCGTGACCTGCGAGACAAAGGGCGGCCTTCCGCTTACTGTCAGCGGTCAGCTTACCTCCGGCGAATTTACACTTCCCGGAAACGTAAGCTCCCAGTTTATTACAGGCTTGCTTTTGGCGCTTCCTCTGCTGAAGGAAAGCAGCGATCTGGTTCTTTCAGCCCCGCTGGAAAGTGCGGGATACGTGGATATGACGGTCGATACCCAGCGAAGCTTCGGCGTAATTGTTGAAAAAACAGAGTCTGGCTGGCACATTCCCGGCAATCAGACGTACCTCGCCGGCAATTACACCGTAGAACGCGATTGGTCACAGGCGGCGTTTTTCCTTGCCGCGGGCGCGCTTGGCGGCTGTGTTGAGCTCGAAGGGCTAAACCCCGCCTCCTGCCAGGGAGACCGGGAAGCGGAACGCCTGTTCCGGGCATTCGGCGCAATGGCGGAATGGAAACACTCCATTCTAAGGGTCTCTCCGGATCGGTTGCACGGTTTGGAAATTGACGCCGCGCAAATCCCCGACCTTGTCCCGATATTGGCCGCCACCGCCGCATTATGTAACGGAAAAACGAGAATTTTCAACGCACAGCGGCTGAGAATCAAGGAAAGCGACCGCCTTGCCGCCATTGCGGATGGATTAAACCGTCTGGGCGGCAGAGTGGAGCAAACCGAAGACGGACTGCTGATCGACGGTGTGCCGGCTCTTCACGGCGGTACCGTAAACGGCTGTAACGACCACCGCATTGTCATGGCGCTTGCCATTGCCGCTCTTCGGGCGAACGGTGAGGTCCTTATTACGGACGCGCAAAGTATTCGGAAAAGCTATCCGACTTTCTTCAAGGATTATAATACACTGGGAGGGAACGCGAATGTCGTCGATTTGGGGTGAAAAAGTAAAAATTTCAATTTTCGGCGAGAGCCATGGCAAGGCGATCGGCGTAGTGCTGGACGGACTTCCGGCCGGGGAGGAAATTGACCTGGAGGAAATTGCCCTGCAGATGAGCCGCCGTGCGCCGGGGCGCGATCTTTCGAGCACGCCCCGCAAGGAAAGCGACCAGCAGGAGATTCTCAGCGGATTTCTTGACGGAAGGACCACCGGCGCACCTCTGTGCGCGATAATTCAGAACACCAACACAAGATCGGGGGACTACGAGTCGTTAAAGGTTATTCCGCGACCGGGGCATTCCGATTACCCGGCGTATCTTCGCTACAAAGGGTACAACGATGTGCGCGGAGGCGGGCATTTTTCGGGCAGACTGACTGCCCCGATGCTCTTTGCGGGCGCGGTATGCCGCCAGATTTTGAAAAGACGCGGCATCGAAATCGGCGCGCATGTATATTCGATTTCAGAAGTAAATGACGCTTCATTTGATATGACCGACATCTCCCAAAGCTTGCTGAGCCGTTTATCTTCGCAATATTTCTCTGTAATCCGCGAAGACGCACAGCCCCCGATGCGTGCAAAAATTGAAGAAGCGCGCCTCGCGCAGGACAGCGTCGGCGGCGTAGTGGAGTGTGCGGTAACCGGCGTTCCCGCCGGTACGGGCGACACCCTGTTCGGTGGAATTGAACCGGTTTTCTCCTCCATTCTCTTTGCGATTCCTGCCTGCAAGGGCGTGGAATTCGGTTCCGGCTTCGGCGCTGCCGGAATGCTCGGCAGCGAGAACAACGATTCCTATTATTATGACGGTAAAACCGTAAAGACAAAAAGCAATCATGCTGGCGGAATTCTGGGCGGAATCGCGACGGGAATGCCAATCGTGTTCCGCACAGCGTTCAAGCCAACTCCATCCATCAGCCGCGAGCAGGAAAGCGTAAACCTCAACACTGAAAACAACACGGCAATGAACGTTCAGGGCAGGCACGACCCCTGTATTGTTCCGCGTGCCGTTCCGGTGGTGGAAGCTGCGGCCGCCATCGCACTGATGAATATACTTCCTATTGTCTGACCGGTGTCAGGCAAAAAACAGGAATTAGAAGGAAGCTTTTATGACACTTGATGAAATCAGAAACGAAATCAATGAAATCGATAAAAAATTGCTGCCCCTGTTCATCGCCCGCATGGATTGCGCCAAAAAAGTCGCCGCAATAAAAAAGAAGCAGAACCTACCGGTATTTCAAGCGGGACGAGAGCAGGATATACTGGACAAGGTGCAGGGGGAAGCCGGGGAATACGGCGGAAATGCGCGAATTCTCTTCTCAAATTTAATGGAGATAAGCCGCGCGATTCAGCACAGCCTCCTAAGCAGCGGAAATGAACTGCGTTCCCAGATTGAGGCGGCGGATACGGTTCCGCTAAAAGCAGGCAAAATCGCTTGTCTGGGGGAAAGTGGCTCCAATTCGCACGAGGCGCTGATCCACCTTTTTCCTAAGGCTTCCCCGCGGTTTTACTCCAGCTTCTCGGAGATTTTCGCGGCCGTAGAGGACGGCACCTCCGACCTGGGTCTGCTTCCGGTTGAAAATTCCTCGGCTGGCTCTGTGAGCGAAGTCTATGATCTTATTCTGAAATATCGGTTTTATATCATATCCGCCTCAACCATGCATATTCATCACTGCATTGCGGCCTCGCAGAACGTCAGCATCAACAGCATCGGAACGGTATACTCTCATCCTCAGGCTTTGGCGCAGTGCTCCGATTATATCGCGGCACACGATATGCATCCCCTGCCCTGCTCCAGCACCACAGCCGCTGCTCAGGACGTTTCGACTCGGAAGGAACCGGCGATCGCCGCCATCTGCTCGGAGCGTGCGGCAAAGGAGCACGGGCTATCCGTGCTTGACAGGAATATCGAAAACAACTCCAACAATTGCACCCGGTTTATCGTGATCAGCAAGCGCCTATTTATTCCGGAGGATGCGCAGAAAATCAGCCTCTGCTTTTCCATCGCGCACAAGACCGGAACGCTCTACAGCGTGCTTTCACGCTTTGCCGCGGCGGGATTGAACCTGACCAAAATCGAAAGTCGCCCGATTGAGGGCAAAACGTTCGAGTATGATTTTTATCTGGATTTTGCCGGAAACGTACACGAAAAACATACGTTGGATTTGATCTGCGCCTTATATGACGAGTTGCCCCGCTTCTCCTTTTTAGGAAACTATACCGAAGCCGAATAAAGCAAAAAACAAGGAACCGGTGGATTACCCCATCGGTTCCCTTTTTTATAAGGCAATAATGTAACGGATATCGGTCAATTCCTGCTCCATCACCTCGCTGTGGCAGGTATCCTGCGTCAGCGTAAAGCCGTTCTTTTCATAAAACCGCCGGGCGTTGCTGTTTTCCCGGAGCACCCAAAGGGAACAGGTTGAATATCCCTGTGCTTTCAGGTCCTTTAGCGCCGCCTGTAAAAGAACCGTGCCATATCCTTTGCGGTAAACCTCCGGGCGCAGATAAATAGAAACGATCTCAGCCCAATCTGGGTGCTTCTCATCTCTGGATTTTCCGTAAGCCGTGCATCCGGCCGGTGTTTCTTTCGCAAACAACATCTTAGCCCTTAAAGTACCCTGCCCCAGCCAGCGGATAAATTTTTCCGTCCAAAAATCGTCCCTCAGCTCATCCAGGTACTTCTGCGAAACCATTCCCCGGTACGCAACCTTCCAGCTTGCGGCGTGGATTTGGCTGATCTCCGGCGCGTCAGACGGCTGAGCAGGACGTATTTTCATTTCCATACGCAATGACTAAGCCTCCTGATTTTTCTTTGATTTCTTCATTCTGACCCGCTTGCAGTACGGAGGGTGCCTTTTATGATTCAAGTGGTGTTCCAAACACTCCGCGCATTTCCCGTGGCGCTCGCATTTCGTCCTTGGACAGGTGCAGACTTCCATACCGTTTTCGAGAGTCATTTGCACAGCCCTCCGTTTATTTCAGCTTCGCTGCCAAAGCGACCCAGCCTTTTTCTGATTTTCTTGCGATAATCTCAAATTTATTCTCCAGCGCCGCGAGCACGTCGTTTTCGCGCGTATCGATGATACCGCTCATCAAATAGACCGTATCCGGATACATAAACTGCCCGATGTCCTTCGTCAGCAGGATGATGACATCGGCAACGATGTTTGCGACGACGATATGATATTTCCCGCTGACCTTGTCAGTCAGATCGCCGCAGATTCCGGTGAAACGGTCTTCGACCTGATTGATTTCCGCATTCTGCACCGCTGTTTTGACCGCGAGCGCGTCGATATCCACGCCGACGGCTTTCTGCGCCCCGAGCAGAAGCGCCGCTACGGAGAGGATGCCGCTGCCGCAGCCGACATCCAGCACATCATAGCCCGGCTGTGCATATTCTTCCAGCAGCTCCATGCACAGGCGCGTCGTTTCGTGGGTACCGGTTCCGAACGCAAGACCGGGTTCCAGATGAAGGACTTTGCGGTCTCCGGCTTCGTATTCTTCCTCCCAGGTCGGGCGGATCAGCAGCTTTCTGCCGACCGGAATCGGTTTAAAGAACTTTTTCCAGTTGTTGATCCAATCCTCTTCCACGCAGGAATCGGTTGCGATCTCGTGCGTGATGCCCACCGCGTTATAGCGTTCCCGAAGAAAAGAAACGGCTTCCGCCGGATTTTCCTCCGGGCTGATGTAAACATGCACCATTGCCTTCGTGCGGTCCTTTTTCAGCAGTTCTTCATCAATTAAATTAATGTGCGCTATTGCTTCCACTTCTTCGTTTAAATGGGAATAATCCTCAATATAGATTCCATAGGGCACGACCATCTGCGCGATGTCTCCGGCCCTGTCAATTTCCTTTGCTTCCACCGATATGGTGATTTCCGTCCAGTCCATTCGTTTCCTCCAACAAAATGATATAACTTATTATAATCTTATCCAATAAAAAAATATAGACTTATTTTTGATGCCGCGCGAATACATTTGATTAAACAACAAATATAAAGGTGTTAATCAAATGAAAAAACGCATTTTTATTCTGAATGCTATTATCCTGACGGTCAGCTCCGTCTTGCTCCGAATATCAAACATCTGGTTTCGCACCTTTATTTTCGGTAAAATAGGCGCTTCCGGAATGGGTGTGTACCAGCTGATTTTCTCCGTTTTCTTTTTAGGTATTACAATTTGTACCTCCGGTGTAGGGCTTGCAGTTACCCGTATGGTCGCCGAGGGAAAGGGAACGCGCGGCGCGGTAAGGCGCTGTTTGCTGGTCGCACTTTTTCTCAGCTTTGTCGCCGCCGCCGGTTTGTTCTTTTTTTCGGACTATATCGCGACGGAATTTATCGGCAGCCCATATGCGGCGGTCGCTTTAAGGCTGCTTGCTCCAGGATTACCGTTTATTGCCGCCTGTTCCTGCCTCAAGGGGTATTTTCTTGCCATTCGCAATACCGTTGTTTCCGTCTGCGGCGAGTTTATCGAGCAGATTGTCGCAATTAGCGCCTCGCTTGCGCTTTTGTGGCACACCGACCGTCCGCTGGAGGCTCTGATGCTCGGCTCGACCATCAGCGAGGTGTTCTCCTGCGGCTTCATCGCGCTGCTGTACCTGGTTTATTCCAGAAGGCTCGGTCTTCCGCGGCATAAAGCCCCCGGAACTTACCGCACCGTCCTTCATATTGCCGCCCCTGTACTCTGCGGCTCGTTTTTCCGCAGCCTGCTGAGCAGTACGGAAAACATTCTGATACCGCGCGGGCTGAAAAAGAACGGTGCGGGCACGGAAAGCTCGCTTGCCCAGTATGGCGAAATTCAGGGCATGGTTATGCCGATTCTATTCTTTCCCTTTGCGTTTTTGAGTGCGCTTTCCATGCTGCTGGTTCCGGAGATGGCAGAAGCCAATGCCGCAGGCAGGCAAAAATCCATTCAGCGCAACGCAGAACGCGCGTTCCGATTCACGCTCACTTTTTCGTTCCTGATTACAGCCATCCTCATCGTCTTTGCCGATGACCTTGGAATGGCGTTTTACCAAAGTCCCCAGGTTGGCAACATTCTCCGCGTAATGGCACCCATTATACCGCTGATGTATCTTGACAGCGTAGTAGACGGAATGCTGAAGGGACTTGACCAACAGCTGTATTCGCTGAAATACAATTTCAGCGATTCAATTATGCGTGTGATCCTAATCGCGTTACTCATCCCGATTTTCGGCTTAAAGGCTTATATTGTAATCCTGTTTATGAGTGAAATTTACAATGCCTCGCTCAGTATTAACCGGCTCCTGAAAGTAACACGCCTTGAGGTGGACATCATCGGATGGATCGTCACACCTGCTGTCAGCGCAGCGCTTTTATACTATTTATTAGTGTTATTCAAAAAAACTTTACTTTTTATCGTTTGACAAACAAAACCTGAAAAGATAAACTATATCTTATCTTTACTTTAACATCTTGAACGAGGAAATGCTGCGACGGTTAGTAAAGAAAATACTATATACCTTTGGGGAGAAATATGAATTTACAATATAAGGTTACCTCAAAATTCTACGGCTTACTTGATGTTTTATTTTTTAACAATGTAAATACGAGCCCGAGAACAGCAATGCTTAAACTTATTCCTGATGAAAAAATAAAAATACTGGAAGTCTGCGTTGGAACGGCCGAAAACAGCATTCTTATTGCGGAAAACAGACCGGACGCTGAAATAGTTGGAATCGATTTGTCTCAAGAAATGCTGGCGCTTGCTGAGCAGAAGATCAAAAAAAGAGGAATAAAAAATATTAAGACCCTTGCTATGGATGCTACACACACGAATTTTGAGGACAATTTCTTTGATGTTGTCATCATTTCATTGGTTTTACATGAAATTGACGAGGATATCAGATATAAAATAATGAACGAATCAAAAAGAGTATTAGGAAAGCAAGGAAAAATAATTATAATTGAATGGGATAAGCCTAAAAAAACAATTCAAAAACCTTTGTTTTCGGTTATTAGACTGCTAGAGCCAAAGGTCTTTGAAGACTTTTTAAGACTGGATATCAAAAAATATGCGGAAAAATTTTCTCTAATGGTTATAAACGAGGAAAAATGTGATTATACTCAGGTAATTGAAATGATTAAAAGGGTATAGCGTTTATCCGTGTATTCCATAATCTTATTAATTTTATAATTAAAGATGTAAAAATGAAGAGGTCCATCATGAATAACTTCTGGGTTTTGTTTCTTGTCTTTACCATATACAGCTTTTTGGGCTGGCTGACCGAAAGTATTTTCTGCTCCGTCCCTGCGGGAAAGTTTATCAACCGCGGTTTTTTGACCGGTCCGTTTTGTCCGATTTACGGCATTGGGGCTGTCGTGGTCATCTCACTGCTTTCGCCTTTCAAGGATAACTGGGTGGTTCTCTATTTCGCGGGTGTTGCTATCACTACGTCGCTGGAATACCTGACCGGTTATGCTTTAGAAAAGATATTTCACACGACCTACTGGGATTATTCCGGACTTCGGTTTAATATAAAAGGTCGGATTTGCTTGCAGAATTCTCTTTTATTTGGCGTGATGTGTCTTGTCGGGGTCGTTTACATTCATCCTGCCGTGATGTACCTGACAGGCTCGATTCCGGACAAGCTTCTGCCCTTTGTCAGCATCCTGTGCATGCTCTACTTCCTTTTTGATACGGTCATATCCGTACACGCCGCCCTGCAATTAAACGGAAAGCTGGAGGAGCTGCAGCAGGTTTTGGACTCAATCAAGGAACGGGCTTCCTCGTACACCGCAGATACCTTCGAAAGCATTCAGGCTAAAATCGGAAACCTGTTTGATGACGACACAGGGGCATTTTTGAAGCTCCAGTTTGAAAAAAAGGATAAAATTGAAACAAACGTTAAATTTTTTCAGCGCCGTATTGTGGATGCCTTCCCCACCATGAAATCGATATCCAACAACGAGTCATTGCAGCGTCTGAAGGAAGCGATCAAAAGCAAGGCACAGAATATCAAAAGAAAATAAGTAAGGAGGAGATGCAATGTCTCCTCCTTACTTTTTATGTCCCTTGTTCTCATTCAGCCAAAGCAATGACTTCCACTTCTACCAGCACATTCTTAGGAAGCTGCTTAACCGCAACGCAGGAGCGCGCCGGCTTGCCGATAAAATACTTCTCGTAAGTGGCGTTGAAGGCGGCGAAGTCCGACATATCGGCTAAAAAGCAGGTGGTCTTCACGACTTTTTCAAAGCCGGTTCCCGCCGCGGAAAGGACTGCTCCGATATTTTTCATGACTTGCTCCGTCTGAACGGTGATGTCGCCCTGCGCGATTTCACCCGTTGCAGGAACAATCGGAATCTGGCCACTGGCAAAAAGCATGCCGTTGGCTACGATTGCCTGAGAATACGGTCCGATTGCAGACGGAGCGTCTTTGGTAGAAATAACTTGAAACATTTCAATTCTCCTTATCGTTTAGTTATTGCTGATAATGTGGAAACCCGCGTCGGTAATCGCCTTGCGGATTTGATTGATATGCTCGTGATTTCTTGTTTCCATCCGGATTCTCAGGTAACACGCGTTGATACCCGTGTTCTCGCCGGCGCGGTCATGGTGAACGCTAACCACATTCGCTCCATGGTCGGCGATTATTGAGGAGACCTCCCTGAGCTGACCCGGTTTATCCACCATTTCGATGGTCAGTTCCCCGAAGCGTCCGGCTTTCAGCAGACCCCTGTCGATTACGCGGGAAAGGATGGTAACATCGATATTACCGCCCGAAACAAGACATACAACCTTCTTGCCTTTTACGTCAACCTTATTGAACATGGCGGCTGCTACAGCGACCGCGCCCGCGCCCTCGGCAATCAGCTTATGCTGCTCGATCAGGGTCAGGATGGCCGTTGCGGTTTCATCGTCGGTTACCGTAACCACCTTATCCACATATTTGGAGCAAAGCTCATAGGTGAGGTCACCCGGACATTTTACCGCGATTCCGTCCGCAAACGTAGACACATTCTTAAGAGTTTCAACCTTATGGTCTTCCATTGCTTTCATCATACTTGCCGCGCCGCTGGCCTGAACGCCGTAGACCTTACAACTCGGGTTCAGCGATTTAATGGCGAAAGCCACACCGGAAATCAGCCCGCCGCCGCCCACCGGCACGATGACCGCGTCAACGTCGGGGAGCTGATTCAAAACCTCCAGACCGATGGTACCCTGCCCTGCAATGACATCCGGGTCATTAAAGGGATGGATAAACGCCGCGCCGCTCGCTTTTTGCAGTTCGCATGCCTTTTTATAGGCGTCGTCGTAGACACCCTTTACCAGACAGACATCCGCTCCGTAGCTCTTGGTCGCCTCCACCTTGGATATCGGCGCACCATCCGGAATGCAGATTAAGGATTTGATTCCGTTCTTTGCAGCGGCAAGCGCCACCCCCTGCGCGTGGTTGCCCGCGGAACAGGCGATTACCCCCTTTTCCTTTTCCTCTGCGGAAAGCTGCGCTATTTTGTAATACGCGCCGCGAACCTTAAAGGAGCCGGTAATCTGAAGATTTTCGGTTTTCAGGTAGATTTCGCTTTCCGGGTTGATGAGCGGGGCATTGATTAAGTTGGTTTTACGGATGACATCCTTTAAAACAAAAGCGGCGTGGTATACTTTATCCAGTGTAAGCAAGTTGATTTCCCCTAACATTAATATTTTCCCATAAGGCAGGGTATGCGGCTTTATTCAAAAATGCCGGGGACCGTCGCCTTCGGCGGCCCGAAGTAACTTATTTCATCATAGCCATTGCTCCGGTACGAAGAATTTTCAGTACATGATACGGATTGTAGAGCTCGATAAACGAATTAATGGCGGCGGCATCCCCGGTGAGCTCTAGCATCATGGAATCCGGCTCTACATTCAAGATGTTTGCGCGGAACACATTTGCGATCTCAACCAGCTTCTCGCTGTTTTGAAGATTCCGCTCCACTTTCATCAAAAGATGCTCACGTACTATGGCTTCATCGCGATTCAGTACATTTACTTCCTCAACATCCTCCAGCTTATTCAGCTGTTTATCTACCTGACGAACAATGCGGTCATCGCCCGAAACGACAATTAGAATCCGGGAGTATTCCGTATTTTCGGTTTGTGCCGCCACGATACTTAAAATATTGTAGTAGCGGCGGCTGAACAGACCGGAAATACGAAGAAGCACGCCCGGATTATTTCTGGCAAGAACGGAAAGCACATATTCTTTTTCTCCATTGTTGTTATACTGACTCATGACGTTTCCTCCTACATTTCCAAAATCGGATCTTCCACGGAGCCGCCCGCCGGAACCATGGGCAGCACGTTAAAATCCTTACTAATATAGCAATTGATCAGAACCGGTTCGTTCAGGGAAAGCGCTTCCTTCAATACGGGCTCGATGTCGCTTTTTGTCTTGATGGTAAACGCTTTCATACCGAATGCCTGTGCCAACAGCTCAAAATTTGTGTTCTTATCCAGATCGGTCTGCGAAAAACGGCCGCCATAGAAAAGCTTCTGCCACTGGCGGACCATACCGAGCACTGAGTTGTTCATAACCAACTCGATAATTGGAATGTTATAATTTGCAGCGGTAGAAAGCTCGTTACAGTTCATGTGGAAGCTTCCGTCGCCGGCAACATTGATAACCCGTTTTTCCGGATTGGCAACTTGAGCTCCCATAGCCGCCCCAAGCCCGAAGCCCATGGTACCCAGACCGCCCGAAGTTATAAACTGATTCGGTTCGCGGAAGGTGTAGAACTGCGCAGCCCAAAACTGGTGCTGACCGACCTCGGTTGCAATGATAGCCTTGGAATCGGTAAGGCGGCTTAGCGTTTCCATCACAGCCTTGGGGATAACCGCCTCAGAATCCGCGTCTTCCTGCGTGAGCGGATACTCGGCATTCCATGTATTGATATTATTCATCCAGCCTTCATGCTCCTGATTCGGGAGCAATTTGTTCAGGCAGGCAAGGATATCCTTCGCGTCACCCTTTAGCTTTAAATCCACATCTATATTTTTATTAAACTCTGCGGAATCAATATCAATTTGAATGATGGGGCAATGCTTTGCAAAAAGATTTGCATTACAGAGCACACGGTCGGAAAAGCGTGTACCTACGGCAATTAACAGATCACAGTTTTTAATTGCGAGAGCGGAAGTATTGGTTCCGTGCATTCCCAGCATTCCGGTGTAGCGGGCACTGGACTGGTCAAAACCGCCCTGACACGTCAGCGAGCAGGCAACCGGCGCGTCGATGCGGTCGGCGAAATCCTTCAGCTCTGCGCAGGCCTGAGCGGACACAACACCGCCGCCGGCAAAAATAAACGGCCGTTCACTTTTGCTGATCATTTCAACCGCCTGCTCGAAACGCTCTGTGTAGGGCAGCTCCGCCTTCGGCAGCGGAAGCGGACGACCCGGCGTATATTCATACTTCTGTGCGGTCACATCCTGCGGAATATCGACCAGAACCGGACCTTTGCGACCGGTGTTGGCAATTTTAAAAGCTTTTCGGATCGTGTCCGCCAGGTTCTCAATATGCTTTACCAAAAAATTATGCTTTGTTACCGGCATCGTTATTCCGGTGATATCCACTTCCTGAAAGCTATCTGATCCCAACAGGTCGCGGGGCACATTGCCGGTTATCGCCACCATCGGAATAGAGTCCATATAGGCGGTGGCTATGCCGGTTACCAAATTGGTCGCGCCAGGACCGGAGGTCGCGATACAGACCCCGGTCTTTCCGCTGGAACGCGCGTAGCCATCGGCAGCGTGTGCCGCTCCCTGTTCATGCGCCGTGCGGATGTGATGGATTCTATCCCGGTACTTGTAAAGTGCATCGTAAGTAAAGAGAACCTTTCCTCCCGGATACCCAAAAACCGTATCCACACCCTGCTCCAGCAGGCATTCCATGATGATTTCTGCTCCTGTTAACAGCATTTTGATTCCTCCTTAAATATCTTCCTGAATGAAATAAAAAAGCCCTCGCCCCTATCTTCATAGAGGCGAAGGCGAAGCTCCGCGGTACCACTCCAGTTCACCGCATATACTGCGGCATCTCAGCGTGCATCTAACAATGCACTCTCACTTAACGGTGAGATTCCGGGCTCGCTTACTTGGAACATTCCGTTCAGCCGCCTGCTCCGGGGTGATTTCCTACAAGCTCCGTACCGCCTCACACCAACCGGCGGCTCTCTGAAAACGGGAAGGATGTATTCTGTCCCCATCCACGCATTTAAAATTATTATTTATTATAATATTCTACTATGAGTGACTTGTCAAGCATTTTCTTAAACATATTTGAAGCCACCTGTATATTCTCCTTCGGAACGCGGAAAAAAACCACTTCCATTCTCTGTGATAATAGCAAGCTGCCACCACCGTGTCAACTCTATTTGACAGTTCTGTTCAAAGTGAAACTTGTATTTCTTATACTAAATAATATTATATTTTTGTATGGTAATTACAAATCGGAATATTGTTATTGACACCGCTTTAAAGCGGTGCTACTATGATTGACAAAAGAATATGGTAAATGCAATGAACAGGCAACACCGGATATCCTTCGCACAGAGAACCGTTGGGTGGTGTAAAACGGCAGAAGGATTTCGAGCCAAATCCCCTGCGAGCTGTCAGCTGAAAACGCAAGCCAGTAAGCGCGACCGGTATTCTACCGTTACGAAGAAGCGTGTCGGGCAATCCCTGATGCGGCTAAGCGGCCGTTCTTACGGCAACCGGAGTGGTAACGCGGAGATTTTTCCCCGTCTCTGAAAATTTCAGAGACGGGGATTTTTGTTTATCTGCATCATATTCTCAAAAAATAGGAAGAAAGAGGAGAAAGAACATGAATGGTTTAAGCATCATCGGAATCTCTATCGTATGCCTTGCCTGCGCCTATCTTTTTTACGGCAGATGGCTGGTCAAAAAGTGGGGCATCGATTCAAACGCGAAAACTCCGGCCTACACACATGAGGACGGTCAGGACTTTATTCCTACCCCCAGGGCGGTTGTATTCAGCCACCAGTTTTCCACAATCGCCGGCGCGGGACCGGTAACCGGCCCGATTATCGCGGCCATGTTCGGCTGGCTGCCCGCGTTGCTCTGGATTCTGGTCGGAGGCATTTTCTTTGGCGCGGTGCATGATTTCGGCGCTTTATACGCTTCGGTAAAAAGCGAGGGAAAATCCATTGGCCTCATTATTGAAAAATATATTGGTAAAACCGGAAAGAGACTGTTCCTGACATTTTCCTGGCTCTTCTCCCTTTTGGTCATTGCGGCGTTCGCGGATATCGTCGCAAGTACATTCAACGGCTTTACGACGGAGGGCGCCGCAAGCGCCCCGAACGCGGCGGCAGGCTCCATTTCCATGCTCTATATTATCGGAGCGATTCTGTTGGGAATTTTTATTAAATATGTAAAGCCGAACCAGGGCGTTATGTTTGCGGTCGGTCTTGTTCTTTTCTTCGCGATGATGGCCGGCGGTATTGCTCTTCCGATTTATGCGGGGAAAATGGCCTGGATGGGCGTTATCTTCGCTTACATATTCCTGGCTGCCGTTCTCCCTATGTGGATTTTGATGCAGCCCAGAGACTATCTCAGTTCGTTCCTCCTGATTTTCATGATTATTGGGGCGGTCATCGGCGTGGTGGCGGAAAATCCGAGTATGAACCTTCCGGCTGTCACCAGCTTTACAGTAGACGGAAAAATGCTCTTTCCGACCCTGTTTGTCACGGTCGCCTGCGGCGCGATTTCCGGATTCCACAGCCTTGTTTCTTCCGGAACCTCTTCCAAACAGGTCAAAAATGAAAAAGACATGCTGACCATTGGCTACGGCGCCATGGTGGTGGAATCCTTGCTTGCCGTGGTCGCCTTGGTCGTCGTGGGCGCGGCGGCAAAAAACGGCGTGATGCCGAAGGGTACGCCGTTCGTGATTTTCTCCACAGGGGTCGCCCAATTCCTGGCGAAACTGGGTTTGCCGATGTTTGTTGCGCAGTGCTTCATGACCATGTGCGTTTCCGCGCTCTGTCTTACCACGCTCGATTCCGTCGCCCGCATCGGCAGAATGTCTCTGCAGGAGCTGCTGTACGCGCCGGACGGAACGGCACACTCGTCCTTTGCGAAGGTAATGACCAACAAATATGTGTCCACCATCGTAACCTTATTCTTCGGGTTCCTGCTTTCGCTTGGCGGCTACAACAACATCTGGCCTCTGTTTGGTTCCACAAACCAGTTGCTCGCAGCTCTGGTTCTGATTGCGCTTTCCGTGTTTCTCAAAACAACCGGGCGCAAGGGCTGGATGCTCTGGCTCCCGATGTGCATTATGCTGGTCGTCACCTTCACCGCTTTGATTCAGGCAGCATACGGAATTTGCGTAAAGCTGTTTGTCACCGGCGGATTCGTTTTCCTGACCGACGGTTTGCAGCTAATCATGGCAATCCTGCTCATGGTGCTCGCCGTGATGGTCGCGTTCCACAGCTTTAAAAAGCTGTTCGGCAAAGAGGCGTGGAAAGAGGCCGCCTGATCCTGATATCCCCCTGTCGCAAAGGCAATTTAAAAGCAAGAAAGTGCGCCTTGAAACGGTTTTTTAACTTGCTCAAGGTGCATTTTTTGTGCGTTAATTTAGGGAGACTTATTCTTTAGACCCTTTTATAATACATGCCCTTAGGTGATAAGCCTATGCTTCCAATCACAGAAAAAAGGCTGTCTCCTTCCATTAGGAAACAGCCTTTTTCTATAATTGAATTAGTCACACAGCGCCAAATAGCTGATTGATGACTACCTGGGATTCCTCATCCGCCAGGGCAAGGATACTGTCGCCCTCCTGAATTTCGGTGTCGCCGCGCGGAATGATCGTGGTTTCTCCCCGAAAGATGGAAATAAGCACCGCGTTGGATGGAATCACCAGATCCTTAATTGTTTTATGAACGGCCTCGGAATGCTCGTCAACATAAACCTGTACAATTGAATAATCGCCGCGGTTGATTTTCAGGAGCGTCAGGATATTCTTCAGGTCGATTCCTTCAATAACGAGGTGTGCCATCAAATCGGCCTGATTCAGACCGACGTCAACGCCCATACCGGCATTGAACATCCATGTATTTTTCGGGTTGTTCACACGCGCGATGACACGCGGAACATTAAACTCGAATTTTGCCACGGTGGAAGCAACCAGATTGGTTTCGTCCGCCCCGGTAACGGCAGCCAACACATCGGTTCCCGCGATTCCGATCGATTCCAAAAGCGTGGGGTCGGTACCGCTCCCATGAACCAAACATTCCTTCGGAAGCTCCTTCAACAGCTTCTCATAGACCGATTCCCGGTTTTCGACCACCCTTACCTCGCATTTATTTTGAAGCAAAAGATTTGCGATATAAACGCCAACCTGACCGCCGCCGACAATAATCACTTTCATTTTTAATCCCCTCCGTTTCAGGCCATGCCAACCATGGATTTTAATTTTTTCACCGATGTGGACAGCGCCGCGATATAAATTACATCATGCTTATGCAAAGCCGTTCCCATCGTGGGCAGGAAGGTCTTATTATCGCGGCTGATTGCCACAACCTGAATTTCGCCCAAAACCGTAAGCTCGTTCACTGTTCTGCCGATGAGCAAAGCCGGTGTTTCCAGCCGAATCATCTCCACATTGCTGTCACCGAGCGTTAAAATGCTGTCGAGCTGACCGTAGCTGAGCATCTCAATGGTGCGCTGAACACCCCATGTGGTGGTGGATATGGTCTGAATCCCGAGAGTACGGTAGATTTCAGCCCTGCGCGGGTCATACAATCTGGATATAACACGTGGTACCTTATAAATATTTTTCGAAATTCTCCCGATCAGCGCGTTCGTTTCGTCGCTCTTGCTGCAGGCAACGATTGCATCAGCCAAATGGATTTGCGCCTGTTCTAAAATATCCCGGTCGAACCCGATTCCGACAATTGTATCTCCTTTAAAATCCTTCCCCAACAATTCAAACGCTTCCGGATTGTTATCGATCACAGTGACACGATGTCCCTTCTTAATCAGGCTGCTTGCCAACCCAGAACCTAATTTGCCACATCCGACGATAATTACTTTCATGATTATTTCCCCCCATTGTCTATTTTTGTGCCATGATACCAACGAGAAACTGCTTTTCTAATCTCATCCAGCAAAACAATTGGGATAGGACAAAGAACAAGGAAAATCCATTCTTTTATTCCGATCGGAGCCGTCTGGAAAATCGCTTGCAGGAACGGCACATAAATAATTGCGGATATGAGCAACACCTCAAAAATGATACCCCGTATGACACCCTTATTTGTAAACAGCCCGACTTTAAATATTGACTGTCGTTCGGTTCGGACGCACTGCACCACACCAATTTGGCAGAAAACGATGGAGGCAAGCGCCATTGTGGTGGCCTGTTGATAAACAAAGCCATCCGCCGCAAGGGGCACCCCAGGCCAGCCGTTCATCATATTGGTATAGAAATAAGCGCCCATTGAAACAACCGACTCAATCAGACCGTACCATAGGAAAGCAAGCACAATCAGTCGTTTGTTCAGCAGGGTTTCCTTCATGGAGCGCGGCGGGCGGTCCATAATCCCCTTTTCCGGCAGCTCCGTACCAAGGCCGAGAGCCGGAAGCATATCGGTGCCCAGATCGATGGAGAGAATCTGCATGACAGTCAGAGGCAGAGGGATTCCGCCTCTGGAGAACAGAAACGCGGCAGAGGGAACTGCCTCGGACATATTGCTGTTGAAGATGTAGAGCAGAAATTTGCGGATATTGCTGTAAACCGCGCGCCCCTCCTCGATTGCTTTTACAATGGACGCAAAATTGTCATCCGTCAGAATCATATCGGCGGCTTCCTTGGCAACATCCGTACCGGAAATTCCCATTGCCACTCCGATATCAGCCTTCTTTAACGCCGGGGAGTCATTCACACCGTCCCCTGTGACGGCAACGATATGCCCCATCTCCTGTAGGTTGCAAACAACCCGGTATTTTTGCTCCGGGGCGACCCTGGCGAAAATGACTTCATCGCTAAGCGCTTCTTTCAGCGCTTCATCCGGCATATTCTCCAGCTCCACGCCGGAGACGATACGGGGATGCTCCCCCTGTACGATTCCGATTCTCTTAGCGATGCTTTCAGCGGTAAGACCATAGTCACCGGTGATCATGATGATCCGGATATTCGCCTTGCGGCACAGTGCAACGGCATCGGCAACCTCCGGTCTCGGAGGGTCTGCCATAACCACCAAACCGACAAAAACCATATTCTGTTCGACCAGCTCCGGCGTATAAGCGCTCAAAGCCGCGGGCAGGCCGGTCTCGCGACTAATCAGGCGGTAAGCAACCGCCAGTACACGAAGCCCCCTGCTTGCGTAATTATCGTTCGCTTCCATGACCCGCTTGCGCTGCTCCGCAGTCAATTCCACCTGATTTCCCTCACGGTTCATACTGGTGCACAACTCCAGTACTTCCTTCGGGGCTCCTTTAATGTATGCAATGCGCTGACAGCCGTTAACTGGCTTTTCCAGCTGATGTATGGTGCTCATTCTTTTTCTTCTGGAATCAAAGGGCAGCTCGCGCAGCCTTGGCGTTACATTCAATTGCTCCTCCACTCTGATTCCGGCTTTTTGCGCGACCACGCCAAGGCAGGCCTCCGTCGGGTCGCCCAAAACGGTATAGCGGTCGTTTTCCTCGTTTGGCGGAACCACGCGCGCGTTGCTGCACAAAGCGGCGGCCGTCAAAAGAATTTTTAAATCCTCATGACCCTCTGCCGTCACTTCCGTTTCGCCCGCCATGACCTTTCCGACCGGCGCATAGCCGAGGCCGGTAACTTCAAATTCCTGGTCGGGAAGCCACAGGTTATTGACCGTCATTTCGTTCTGCGTCAGCGTTCCGGTTTTATCCGAACAGATCACGGAGGTGCAGCCAAGCGTTTCCACCGCCGACAGACGTTTGACAAGGGCGTGCTCCTTCGCCATGCGCTGAACCGCCATTGCGAGTGACAGGGTTACCGTAGGAAGCAGACCCTCCGGTATATTGGCCACAATCATGCCGAGAGCGAAAATAAAAGCCTGCGCGATCGGCTGCTTTACAAAGAGAGTCGCGGCGAGAAAGAACGCGATGCCTATGGACACCGCGATAATAGAGATCTGCTTGGTCAGAACGTCCAGTTCCTTTTGCAGCGGACTTTGCACATCCTCCAGCGTTTGGGTCAGGTTCGCAATCTTACCGAATTCGGTCTGCATGCCGATAGATACGACCACCGCTTTTGCCGTGCCGCTGGCGACACTTGTTCCGGTAAAGATCATATTTGGCACTTCAAACTTGGAGAGATCCTCTCTCAAGATGGGTTCGTGCGTTCTTCTGACCGGATTGGATTCCCCGGTAAGAGTGGATTGATTTACCTGTAAATCGCTGCTGAAAAGCAGCCGAGCATCCGCGGATATTTTGTCGCCCTCTTCAATCAGCATGATATCGCCCGGCACCAGGTCTTCCGCTGAAATTTGTACTTCCAGATTGTCGCGGATTACCCTTGCGTAGGATGGCAGCATCTTCTTCAGAGCCTCAGTTGCCTTGCTGGCGCGGTGTTCCTGCCAAAAGCTGAACACGCCGTTAATCACGTTAACCAGCCAGATTGCCACCCCAAGCTCCGGCATCCCGGCAACCAAGGCGATGATTCCGCCAATCCAAAGCAGAATTGCCATTAAGCTTACAAAGTTTAACAGAAACACCACGATAACCGGCTTGCCCTTTTTTCCGGTGATTACATTTTTACCGTATTTATTTTGATTCTCCTGTACCTCGGCTGCCTTAAGGCCTTGAGGTCTTGAGTTCATGGCTCTGCAGGCTTCCTCCATGGTTAGCTTGTAGATACGTACAGCCGTCTCCTCGTTTTGCAGTTGCTTGTTTTCTTCCATCGTAATTGCCTCGATTTTGTCATATAGTCGATTAACTTTAAAAACGGCTACGTATTGCGCGTGTATTTTTCGTGATGCAGGGCAGACGACGAAGTCAGGCTGGCGCCTGGCGAGAAGGACTACGCAGCAGCACGGAAAACAGACCGCAAAGACTGGGTGGTTTTGGAGTTAATTGACTATAATTTATTAATGATGACACATGATAGCACAATCTTTTTGCTTTTACAATATGAGAAGTATTCGGTTTTCAGGTTATTTTATACTTCTTTATGTAAACTTTATACCGGCTTTAAACTTATATAAAATTCCTAAAAAACTCAACTGCAATTAGTGAATTATGCTGGTATCCATTCACAACCACCATGGTAGATTGCTACCAGTTTCTATTTGCTTTTCTTCTATTCAAAACTTTTTCAGGCTCTTCTCTTTTTTGTCTTACTACTAAAATATATCGTAGCTTTATCAAAAAATATATCCGTTTGTGGCGATAAAGAAAATTATCTTCTACAAAAGGGGTTACAGACTCATAAATCCGCAATCGCCTGTTTCATGGTTTTAACATACTCCGAAACCGGCTGAATACAATTCTTTCCGTATTGGGCGACCAGCTTTACAATTGCACTGCCCACGATTACACCATCCGCCGATTGCGCCATTGCACGCGCCTGCTCCGGCGTGGAAATACCGAAGCCGATAGCGCAGGGTGTATCGGTCACCTTTTTTACCAGCGAAACCATTTGCGAAATATTGGTCGTAATTTCACTTCGGACACCGGTTACACCCATGGAGGAGACGCAGTACACAAAGCCTTCGGCCTGCGAAGCAATTTGCGTGATTCGCTCATTTGAAGTAGGCGCAACCATGGAAACCAATGTGACGCCATATTCCCTGCACAGCGGCAGCAGCTCGTTTCTTTCCTCGAACGGCAGGTCGGGAACGATCAGCCCCGCAAGAGAGCATTCTTCGCATCTCTTTAAGAATCGCTCCGCGCCGTAGGTATAAACGGGATTGATATAAGTCATAAAAGCTAGCGGAATACCGACTCTTTCCTTTATCCTCGCCACCATATCGAATATTTGATCTGTGGTCGTGCCGGAGGCCAGCGCGCGGATATCCGCCCCCTGAATGATCGGTCCTTCCGCAACCGGGTCGGAAAACGGGATGCCGATTTCGATGAGGTCGGCCCCCGCCTGTTCCATCGAAAGAATCAACTGCTCTGTGGTTTCCAGGTCAGGATCTCCCGCCGTTATGAAAGCAATAAAGGCTTTCCCTTTTGCAAATGCGCTTTTTATCTCAATCATGCAGATTCACCCCCCGATAACGTGCAATTGCAGCGACATCCTTATCGCCTCTCCCGGAAATATTCACGACGATGATATCCTCCTTCTTCATCTGAGGAGCCAGCTTTCTTGCGTAGGCGACGGCATGAGCGCTTTCGATTGCCGGAATAATCCCCTCGGTTCTTGAAAGATATTCAAACGAATCCACTGCTTCTGTGTCGGTAACCGGCACATACTGAGCGCGACCGGTATCGTGCAGCATCGCGTGCTCCGGCCCGATTCCCGGGTAATCCAGCCCCGCTGAAATGGAGTAGACCGGCGCGATCTGCCCGAATTTATCCTGACAGAAATAGGACTTCATGCCGTGGAAAATGCCGACGCTGCCTGTCGAAATGGTTGCGGCGGTTTTCGCGTTATCTACACCGAGCCCCGCCGCCTCGCAGCCGATTAACTGAACCTCCCGATCCGGAATAAAATCATAGAATATGCCCATTGCATTGCTGCCGCCGCCGACGCAGGCGATGACGGCACTGGGAAGCTTTCCCTCCTTCTCCAGGAGCTGTTGTCTGACCTCCTGCCCGACAATTTTCTGGAAATCACGTACCATCATTGGAAAAGGGTGAGGTCCCATAACGGAACCGAGAACATAATGGGTGTCTGCCACGCGGGACGTCCACTCACGCATAGTTTCGTTCACCGCGTCCTTCAAGGTCTGCGTTCCGCTTGTTACCGCGTGAACCTTCGCCCCCAAAAGTTCCATTCGGTACACGTTGAGTGCCTGCCGGTCGGTATCCTCCTTGCCCATGAAGATTTCACATTCCATCCCCATCAGCGCGGCGGCGGTTGCCGTGGCTACCCCGTGCTGCCCCGCGCCGGTTTCCGCGATCACCCTTGTTTTACCCATCTTCTTTGCTAAAAGAACCTGCCCCAGCACATTATTGATTTTATGGGAACCAGTATGGTTTAAATCCTCGCGCTTTAAATAGATTTTTGCTCCGCCTAAAGCCTTGGTCATTTTCTCCGCAAAATACAGCAGGGATGGGCGCCCGGCATAATTCGCGTTTAAATCCCGCAGCTCCCGGTTGAATTCCGGGTCATCTTTATACCGGCTATATGCTTCTTCCAGTTCGATAACCGCGGTCATTAGGGTCTCGGGGATATACTGCCCGCCGTACAGACCGTATCTTCCTTTCGGCATTTATCTCACACTCCTGACTAAATTGACGAATTCCGCCATTTTTTTAGAATCCTTGAAGCCGTCCGTTTCCACCCCACTGCTGACATCCACACAGTAAGGGTGAACCTGCAATATCGCCTCTGATACATTTCCGGCATCCAGACCGCCCGCAAGGAAATAAGGTTTTTTCACCGGAGGAATCAGACTCCAATTGAAGCTCTTTCCACTGCCGCCCCGCTCGCCGCGCACATAGGAATCCAGCAGCAGGTAATCGCTGGGCATTCGGCTGAAAAAGGAGATTTGCTCGCTGCCCCGTACCCGCACTGCCTGAATAATCGGAACGCCGACCAGGCTTTTGAGCCGGGTAATATACGGTTCATCCTCATAGCCGTGAAGCTGCACGACATCTATAGTGTTTTTATTCACCAGAGCGGCAATATTTTCAATCGGTTCGTTTACAAATACCCCGACGGCTTTCGTATCACGGTTCAATGCCGCCTTTAATTCCGCCGCCCTGCCAAATTCAACCCTCCTGCGGCTCGGCGCAAAGACAAATCCGATATAGTCCGATCCGATTTCGTTGACGGCGCGAATATCTTCCAGCCTTGTGATACCGCAAATTTTTACTTTTGTCATGCTTCAAGCCCCCTTAGCCGGTTCAATGCCGCTTCTTTCTCCTTGCTTCGCATAAGGGTCTCCCCAATGAGCGCTGCGTTCACCTTCGCCTGCCGCAGAAGCTCAATATCCCGGGCAGTGCTGATTCCGCTTTCCGCAACAAAGATTTTGTCTTTCGGTACAAGTCCGCGGAGCCGGATGCCGGTATTGAGGTCAACCTCAAAGGTTTGCAGATTGCGGTTATTTACACCAATCACCCGCGCGCCGGCTTGAAGCGCCGAATGTATTTCTTCTTCCGTATGCGCTTCCACCAGCGCGGAAAGCCCCAGGGAATCACAAATATCAATATATCGCTTCAGCGTTTGCGTATCCAGCAGCGCGCAGATCAGCAGAACCGCGTCCGCGCCCAGAGTTCTTGCTTCGTAAATCTGATACTCGTCGATTGTAAAATCCTTACGCAGAACAGGAATGCCTATCGCCTGCCGAATTTCGTACAGATAGCGGTCACTGCCCTGAAAGTATTCCGGCTCTGTCAGCACAGAAACCGCACTTGCCCCGGCGGCTTCGTATTCCTTCGCGATCTCAAGATAAGGAAAATCCTCCGCGATCAGCCCCTTGGAGGGAGAAGCCTTCTTTACCTCGCAGATAAAGGAGATATCCCCTCCCCTGAGCGCGTTCTCAAACCGGAACGGAACGGCACCTGCGCTTCTTGATGCTTTTTTCTTCATCTCCTCCGGCGGAATAAGCGTTTTGAGCCGAGCCAGCCTGCTTTGGGTAAATGCCGCAATCCTGTCCAGAATCATGCGGCTTCCTCCTGTGATAGCTTTATAAACTGGTGGAGCTGCTCCATTGCCTTGCCGCTGTCTATGGTCTCGGCAGCAAGCCTTACGCAGTCGCGAAGAGTCAGGCTGCTGTTCGCCATATAAAGGCATACCGCGGAATTAAGGAGAACGATATCCCGCTTGGCTCCTTTTTTGCCGGAGAGAACATCCATTGCAATTCTTGCGTTTTCTTCAGGATTGCCGCCAATCAGCTCCTCCGGTTTGCATTTTTCAAAGCCGAACTGAGCCGGGTCAAGGAAAAAGCTGTTCAACTTCCCGCCATTTACCTCACAGACGGTAGAAGGACCGCAAAGGGAAATTTCATCCAGCCCGTCGTGGCCGTGAACCACCATCGCCCGCTTTACCCCGAGGTTTGCCAGCACTCTGGCAAGCGGCTCCACCAGATTTTCATCGTAGACGCCCAACAGCTGAAGGTTCGCGCCCGCCGGATTCGCGAGAGGGCCGAGAATATTAAATATGGTACGCACGCCAAGCTCCCTTCTGACCGGAGCGGCGAATTTCATCGAAGCGTGGTAGGTTTGGGCAAACATGAAGCAAAGACCGATTTTCTTTAAAATCTCCGCGCTTTGCTCCGCCGGAATATCTATTTTTACGCCGAGCGCGTCCAGCAGGTCCGCGCTGCCGCATTTACTGGAAACGCTACGGTTGCCGTGCTTGGCAACCGGTACGCCCGCCGCCGAAACAACAAACGCGGAGATTGTCGAAATATTAAAGGTATACGCTTCGTCTCCGCCGGTACCCACAATATCGAGCACATCGGTTTCGGGCGCTAGCTTCGTGCAGTGGCTCCGCATTGACGCGGCGCTTCCCGCGATTTCATCGATGCTTTCCCCCTTCATCCGAAGCGCGGTAAGGTAGGAGCCAATTTGCGCGTTGGTCGCCTTGCCATCCATAATTTCGTTCATGACCTCCCTCGCTGTTTCAAAGGGAAGGCTTTCCTTGTTTAGCAGGCTGTGAATTGCATCGGTAATCATACATGTTCCTCCAATACTAAAAAATTTCGGATGATCGCCGCGCCCTGCGGCGTTAAAATGGATTCCGGGTGGAATTGCAGACCGTAGATTTCATAATCGCGGTGCTTTACCGCCATAACCTCCTGTGCACTGTCTTCGGCAATCACCAGCAGCTCGTCGGGCAGACCCGCGCGGTCCGCGGTTAAGGAATGGTAGCGCGCCGCCTGAATTACCGGCGGAAGTCCCTTGAAAACCGCGCTGCCGTTCGCAATATGAATTTCACTCTGCTTACCGTGCATCAAATTTTTTGCATGGACGATAGCGCCGCCAAAAACCTCGCAAATTGCCTGATGCCCGAGGCATACGCCTAAAATCGGTACTTTCCCCTTCATTTTCAGCACCAGCCCCTCACAGATACCAGCTGATTTCGGGAAACCGGGACCGGGGGAAAGAATGATATGGGAGGGATTGAGCGCTTTGACCTGCTCTGTTGTCAGCTCATCGTTGCGTATCACACGGATATCCTGACAAAATTCTCCGATTAACTGAACCAGGTTATAGGAAAAGCTGTCGTAATTGTCAACAAGCAGTATCATAAGCCAACACCTCCCGCGTTTTGAATTGCTTGAATAACCGCCATTGCCTTGTTGCCACTCTCCTCGTATTCCTTCTCCGGCACACTGTCCGCAACAATTCCGCCGCCCGCCTGTACGTACACGGTATTTTCCTTTTTTACCGCTGTACGGATTGCGATGCAGGTATCCATATTGCCGGAAAAATCAAGGTAGCCGATCGCGCCGCCGTAAAGTCCCCTCGCCTGCGGCTCAAGCTCCTCAATAATCTGGCAGGCCCTAATTTTGGGCGCGCCGGAAAGGGTTCCGGCGGGGAGCATCGCCGCAATTGCGTCGCAGGCATCGTTCTCCTTTCGGATGTTGCCGCCCACCACGGAAACAATATGCATAATCTTGGAATAACGGTGAATGATCTGAAAGGCTTCCACCTCCACCGAGGAAAACTCTGAAATTTTTCCGACGTCGTTCCTCGCCAGATCCACCAGCATGTTGTGCTCGGCCAGCTCCTTTTCATCGGCGAGCAGCTCCCGTTCCAGTTCCTCGTCCTCCTGGAACGTTTTGCCCCTCGGTCTTGAACCAGCGACCGGATAGGTCGTAAGCCTGCCCTGTTCCAGCTTGATTAGGGTTTCCGGGGATGTTCCGGTAATTTGCAGGTCGCCGTTATCCATAAAGTACATATAAGGAGAGGGGTTTGTGGTTCGCAGCACACGGTAAGCATTCAGCAGGCTGGAATGATACTCCGCCTCGAACCTTCTGGAGGGCACAACCTGAAAGATATCGCCGTCTTTGATATATTGCTTTGCTTTTTCCACCATAGAGCAGAATTCTTCTTTGGACAAATTACAGGAAAACTCCGGCTCGGCGTCCGCTTTTTCCTCCGGCAGCGGAGAAGGGTCTGTGATAATCCGGATTACCTCCTCGATTTCGCCGGCAGCCCTGCGGTAACCCGCTTCACCGTCCTCAGCCTTCATGTTCGCCACCACCGTAATTTTCTGCCGCAGATGATCATAAGCAATTACCTTATCAAACAGCATCAGGTCAAAGGTAGGGAAGCCGCTGTTCCTCAATTTGAGTACCGGCTCCGTCACGGCAATCAGCTCGTAGGAAAAATAACCGACGAAGCCTCCGGTAAACGGCGGCATATCCTCAAGCTTTGGCGAGCGGTATTCCGCCAGCACAGAGCGGATTACCTCCATCGGGTTCGTACTCTGAACCGTTTTGGTATCGGCTCCTTTAACGGTAACCGTATCCTGATTGCCGATTACGCGGACAACCGGGTCGAAGCCGAGGAAGGAATACCTTCCCCATCGTTCCCCGCCTTCTACGCTTTCGAGCAAATAGTACTGCTTGCTTTGGCGGGCAAGCTTCCGCAGCATGGAGATTGGGGTAATAATGTCCGCGTAGATTTCCTTGCTGACGGGGATTACCTTGAAATCTCCGCAAAGCGCACAGGCTTGCCGGCAGGTTGGTTTTAACATTTCGTTCACTCCCTAAAAAAGTATAAAAAAAAGCCTTTGCCCCCAGAAAGGGACAAAAGCTTAAATGCTTCTGCGATACCACCCAAATTGGTGAAAATTCACCCGCTCATTTTGCATACCAACATATGCACCCCACTGATAACGGACAGGGTTCCCGTCAGCGCCTACTCTTAAAAATTTCGGGCTGCCCTCGCAAGTCCATTCGGTAAAATCTATGCTGCCGCATTCTCACCAGCCAGCGGCTCTCTGGATTGCAATTGATGATACGTACTCCTCTTGCTCAACGGTTTTCATTTATTTTGTACTATTCTATTCCTCCCTTCTGAATTTGTCAATACATTTTATTGAAATATTGATATGGAATATTCGGGCGCAATCGAGTAGCAAAACAATAATTCTTCTCCCTTTCCGACGGCAAGGATACTGAATTCATGTTGAAAAAGTCCGCGTTAGATGATATACTACCATATATTGTCAGGTACGACGCACCTTTAAAACTGAATCAGATTTTGGTTTCATTTATAATGAATTAATAGGGAACAGAGTGAAAATCTCTGACAGCTTACTCTACCGTGAACAGGGACCGAATTTACATTGCCATTGTGCTTACGCATGAGAAGGGTAAATTTCGGGATGATCTAAAGTCGGGAGACCTGCCTGAATCGATGATAAAAACTTTTGGTAAGAAAGGGGTTTTATAAAATCGCGGGAGTATTGCGCTTTAAACAAATTTTCTGCGAAATTTAGAACTGATGCTTTATCATAAAGTGTCAGTTCTTTTTTTATGGTTTTTCGAAGCTTGAAAACAAACAGGAGGATATCTATGAAAAAAATAATGAGATCGGTCATAGGGCTTGTTTTAGCGGTTTCTTTGGCAATCGGCTGCCTCAGCACAATTGCTTTGGCGGCCAGCTGTCAGGATGCGAGTCCGATTGGTTATGTAACCATTGACGCGGAAAAATTTACACTCGGGCAGGGATATTTAAAGGAACCGGTTCTTGCGCCGATTTATGAGGGTGATTCCGTCGCCTCGGTTTTAAAAAGGGTTTTGGGCGAAGGAAACTTCAAGGAAACTGTAACGGCTTACGGCGCTTACTTCGCCGCCATTCGGGACAGCGGCACACGACCGCTGAATATTCCAGAATACATTACAAAGGCAATCGGGGTATCCAATTCCAAGCATACAGGACTTCTTGATTCCGGATGGCTGGGAGAATACGATTACAGCGCCGATACGTACTCCGGCTGGATGTACACTCAAAACAACACCAACACCAATGTTGGGGCGGCTTCCTGTACTCCGAAAAACGGGGATGTCATCCGATTTCAGTTTTCCCTTTGCTGCGGCTCAGACCTCGGGCCTGCGCTCTCCTGGGGGGAACCCTATGTAAACGCCGCCAACAAGGATACCCTTACCGCACAGCTTGCAAAGGTAAACAGCTCCGGTAACAGGAGCGGTTTTCTAGGCAGCTATGCGAAATCTTACGCACAGGCGGTAGAAACCGCGGAAAGCATGGAGGCAACACAGGCGGAAACCGACAGCGCCGCGAGTACTTTGGCAAAGGCTTACGACCAGTATACAGCCTCCGGCGGCTCCGGCAAAAACAGCCACAGCTCCGGGAGCGGAACCTTCTCCGGCACAGCAGCCGTACCCTCCTCCACAGGCAATGTTTCCACCGTTCCCAACCCGGCGGGTGGGGTAATTTCCACCGTTTTGACTCAGCCCGATACCGAACCGGTGCTTACCGGAGGGCGGGCAAGCGTCAGCGTGACCGTCCCCTTGGAGGTTGAATCCGTGATTGCCGGGGCGTCCGCAGAAAAACCGGCGGCTATTAAAATTGCCGTTCCGGCTGCCTCAATGATCGGGCAGCTGAACAGTGGCACAGTAAAATCGGTAGATTTGGTAATAAAGCTTCCTTCCGCCGCGTCCGCAAACACAAACGCAAATGCAAAAATTATGATTAGCGCAGATTCCGCCATATTACAGGCGGCAAAAGATACCAAAAAAGACCTTCATATTTTAATATATGATTCTGTTACCGAAAAAGAGATCTATTCCTGGGCGTTTTCCGGCGCAGCCCTGGCGCAATCCGCCGCGCCCGTCACTGCCGTTGACCTCGCCTTGCAGGTAAAAGCAGGGAAGGAAGACCCCACCGCCGCGCCGGTCATTGCCGAAAGCGCCGCAAACGGCCGGACAACCGGCGCCCTTCTAAAATTCGGCAGCAACGGTCTTCTCCCCGCTCCGGCGAAGGTTCGGGTCTATATCGGGAACCAAAAGGGCTGCACACCAAACGCAAGGGTTTATTTCTATCACCTCAACCGTGAGGCAAAAATTCTGGAGCAAATGCCACAGGGTGAAATTGTTGTGGATGCAAACGGCTATGTCGCTGTAACTGTTGCTCACTGCTCAGATTATGTGCTTCTCCCCGCCGCCGCAAACGCCTATCCGGTCAAAGCTGACACCACCTTCCCCGTAGGCCTGAAGCAGGGGAAGACCTATACCTATGCCGTGACAGTGAGCGGAAAATCCATTCCATCCTTTACGGTAGGAAACAGCAGAGACTTTTCCACGTCGGTAAAACGCGCGGGAGGCAAGTATTACGTTACGGTAAAGACTTTTGGTGCCCCTGGCATTTTAACCGCGCTTTACAGCACGCTGCCCGGTCAAAAGCCCGTAGCTTTGAGCTATATCGCAGCTGTAAAATAAGCCGGAAAAAATCCGGAAATACGGGAGATTATTATGAAAGTCCTAAAAAAGCTATTGGCGGCTCTTCTTACGGTTCCGATTTTCGCGAGCGCTTTGACCGGTTGTTCCATCAGCGCTCTATCGGGAAAATCCGACCTGCCCGACGACGGTATTGTGAAAAAGGCAGTCTTTGAAGATGCGCAAAAAAACAGCAGGATGCTGGAATTCCGGGGGAAATCAGGAAACATCTCCTATTCCTGGTTTTTTAACGGTTCCTCCGTCTCATCGCCCGCCGACCAAAACCTAAGGGTTGAGATTACAGATGCCCGAAGCGAGCTGCTAGAAACGATATCCGCTACCAAAGCTGTTAAGGTTCATTTTAATGAGAAAAGCTTGATTCAGGCGCAAACCACCCTTCAAATTGATTTTCCGGAGCTGTGGAACGCGAACAAGGTTCGGATTTACCAGAAAAACGCCGACGGAATCCACCGGCTGCTGGAAGCCCCGCTGAATAACAGTTCCGTCTCTTCCCTGATTTTTCCAGTTAATGATACCGCAAACGATTTGTATCTGGTCGCTGTGGATGACTCGTTCCATGAGAGCATACCGCCACATGTTTCAGCTCCGCCGGAAAGCGGCTCCGCCTCCAAAAGCACGGATGCCACAGTGGGCTCATCGTCTTCAGCGGTTAGCAGCACGCCGGAGAAGAGCCCGACATCATCGGGCTCTCAAGCGCCCCCTCCTGCTTCCGGTGGAAAAAAAGCTTTCGCGTCATCCTCGCCGGGACAGAAGGACCGTTACCAGACGGACCCGACGCCTGCTGGCAAACCGAAGCCGGTCGAACCACAGGACATCAAAAAAAACACAGACGAGGTCCATTATTGCACCATCTCCATTGACTGCAAAACGATTTTAGACAACCAAGACCAGCTGAACCCGGAGAAAAAGCCCGTCCTGCCGGAAGACGGCATTATCCTCAAATCGCAGAAGGTCCTGTTTTATGAAGGAGAGTCGGTGTTCGACGTCTTGCTCAGGGAAACCAAAAAGAACGGTATCCAGATGGAATACAAGGCAACTCCGGTGTACAACTCCAACTATATTGAGGGAATCCACAACCTTTACGAGTTCGACTGCGGTGAGCTGAGCGGATGGATGTACCAGGTAAACGGTTGGTATCCGAATTACGGATGCAGCCGCTACCTACTGAAAGATGGCGACGTTGTGAATTGGCGGTTCACCTGTGATTTAGGGAGGGATGTCGGCAGTGACTGGGACGTATCAAAAAAGTGAGCCGGACGCCTTCTCCAGCTATCATCCGCTCCTCCTGTTTCTCTATTTCGGTGTGGTTTTATTTTTCTGCATGTTTTTTCTGCATCCCGTTATCCTCTTAATTTCCATTTGCTCCGGTTTTATATACTCCATCCTTCTCAACGGCAGAAAAGCGCTGAAATTCAACGCCTGCATGCTTCCGGTTGCGGGCGCAGTCGCGCTCATGAATCCGCTGTTCAACCACGCGGGCGTCACCATTCTTTTTTACCTGAATAACAATCCGGTTACTCTGGAATCCATTGTGTTCGGCAGCATTTACGCCCTCGCGTTTTTTTCTGTCATCCTTACTTTTTCGTGCTTTAACCGGATTATGACGAGCGATAAGCTGATGTACCTGTTCGGGAGGCTGATTCCGATTCTGTCCCTGATGTTTTCAATGACCCTGCGCTTTGTGCCCCGGTACAAAGCACAACTCAAAAAAATCACCGACGCGCAGAAATGCATCGGCATGGATCCTTCACACGGAAGCATCCTGCGCCGCACCAAAAACGGCGTACAGATTATCTCAACCCTGATTACCTGGGCACTGGAAAATGCCATAGAATCCGCGGATTCCATGCGGGCAAGAGGATTCGGACTAAAGGGGAGAACCTCTTTTTCCATTTTTTCCTGGAAAAAGAGGGACAGAGCCCTGCTTATCACCGAAGGTCTTCTGACGTGCATCCTTTTGACCGGGCTGGCACTGGGAGAGTATGAATCCTCTTATATTCCGATAATCCACGTCTCCGGGCTGAACGGAGCCGGGGTCCCGTTTTACTTTGCCTATGCCCTGTTTTGCCTGACTCCGGTAATCGCAAACTGTAAGGAGGAGCTCGTATGGAGCAGATTAAAATAAGCGAACTGAGTTTTTCATACCCCGGCGCGAACGGCACTGACCTGACCGATATCAGCCTAACCGTACAAAAAGGGGATTTTATTTTAATTTTTGGAAAATCAGGGTGCGGAAAAAGCACCTTGCTCCGGCAGCTCAAGCCGGCAATCGCGCCGTTCGGAAAACGCGGGGGCGACATCAAATTCTGCGGTAAAGATATCCTGAGCCTTTCCGACCGGGAACAAAGCACTGCGATCGGGTTTGTTTCGCAGAATCCGGATAACCAGATCGTAACCGATAAGGTCTGGCATGAGCTGGCGTTCGGGCTGGAAAATCTGGGGTATGACAGCCAGACCATCCGGCTCAGGGTTGCGGAAATGGCTTCTTTTTTTGGAATTCAGGATTGGTTCTTCAAACCGGTCACCGAGCTTTCCGGCGGGCAAAGGCAAATTCTCAATCTGGCGTCCGTCATGGTAATGCAGCCGGAGATTTTACTGCTGGACGAGCCGACCTCTCAGCTTGACCCGATTGCGACCTCCAATTTTATTCAGGTATTAAAAAAGATAAACGATGAGCTAGGCGTGACCATTCTGATTTGTGAGCACCATTTGGAGGAGGTGTTCCCGGTTTGCACCCGCGTTGTTTTTCTGGAGGAAGGCAAGCTGGCGCTGAACGCAGACCCGCGCGAAATCGGAAGCGCCATGAAAGAAAGAAACAGCGATATGTATGCCGCGCTCCCTGCCTGTGTAAAAATATCCGCCGAGCTGACGGGCAAAGAAACTCCGATCACGGTAAAGGAAGCAAAGCAGTGGCTGGAGGATCATGTGCGCCAGCCGTTGAACCCGGCACGGAAAGAACCCGCGTCTTGCGCCCATGCGGCTTCTGCTTCCGCAGTTACACTGGAAGACGTCTGGTTTCGGTACGACAAAAAATCAGAGGATATCGTACGGGGCGTAACACTGAAAATTGAAAAAGGAATCCTATTCGGCATCGTGGGTGGAAACGGCGTGGGAAAGTCAACCCTGCTCTCCGTGATCGGAGGAATTCACTCGCCGTACCGCGGCAAAGTAGGACTGTTTGAAAAGGCTTGGAACCGAATAGAGCGGAGTCAGAGATACCGTGGTCTGATCGGCTATCTGCCGCAGGAGCCCCAAAACCTGTTCTCCCGCAATACCATCCGAAGGGATTTGGAGGATATCGCTCTTTCGACTTACCACGACCGTGATACCGCGAAACGTAAGGCAGAGGAGACTGCGGATTTCTTCCATTTGACCTCACTTTTGGAACGGCACCCCTTCGATCTGAGCGGGGGCGAACAGCAATGTGCGGCACTTGCCAAGGTAATGCTGACGGAACCGGAAATCATCCTGCTGGATGAACCGACAAAAGGAATTGACGCTGCTTATAAAGCAAAGCTGTCCGAATTTTTTTCCGCGCTGAAGCAGGAGGGAAAAACCATTGTGATGGTGACGCACGACATTGATTTTTGCGCGGAGTGCTCCGACCGATGCGCGCTTATGTTCAATGGGGAAATTTTGTCTGAGAATAACACAAGAGAATTTTTTACTGGCAACAATTTCTATACTACCCCGTCAAACCGGATGGCACGGGAGCTCTTTCCCGATGCGCTAACCTGTGAGGATGTGATTGAAGCATGCCGAAAAAACCAAATCAGCGTCTGATTCTCTCTTCGTTCCTGATTCTGGTGGCTATTCCGCTAACCATCGCGTTTGGAGTGGTCTTCCTGCAGGACCGAAAGTATTACTTTATCAGCGCCGTTGTTCTGATTGATACCATGCTTCCCTTTTTGCTGGTTTTTGAACACCGAAAACCAAAGGCACGTGAAATAATTCTGATTTGCTCTCTATCGGCAATTGCGGTGGTCGGAAGAATCGTGTTTTTTATGCTGCCGCAGTTTAAGCCTGTAACGGCTGTGGTGATTGTCTCCGCGGTTTGCCTTGGACCGGAGGCCGGTTTTCTGGTCGGGGCAATGTCTGGCTTTGTCTCTAATTTCTTTTTCGGTCAGGGGCCGTGGACTCCGTGGCAGATGTTCGGCTTTGGCATTATCGGCTTTCTGGCGGGAGTTCTGTTTCGAAAAGGTATGCTTAAGCCACAAAAAGCCGCCCTCTGCATCTTTGGCGGGCTGGCAACGTTCTTTATTTACGGGGGGCTGATGAATTTTGCCTCCGTACTCATGTATTCCACCGCAATTAACCGGGAAGCCCTGGCCGCAACTTACCTGACAGGTATTCCGTTTGATTTAATCCACGCGTCTTCCACGGTAATTTTTTTATTCTTTATTGAGAAACCAATGTCCGAAAAAGTTGCTAGGATTCGGTTGAAATATGGATTGATCAATGAAAATGAAGAGCTGAATTCCTAATATATCCTCCGCGCCGCGGAGAGTAACCCAAACGGGAGTAAGGCTCCCGCAATGAAACAGGAGGTTTTTTTATGAAAAAGGCTATGAACTCTTTTCTTGCATTATTCCTTTCAGCTGTTATCCTACTCGGCGGGTCCGACGTTAGCACATTTGCCGACGCGAAATCCGCGCCGGCAACAAAAAAGCTGGAGGTTTCCGCGCAGGAGATGAGCGACGATGTCTGCAAGGTACTTGTCAAGACCGTCCCGTCGCCCGCGTTCGGCACCTTCGCCGGAGAGTGGACGGTTCTGGCGCTCGCCCGCTCCAACTATGACGTTCCAAAAAACTACTATACAACCTATTACAACAATGTGGTAAACACGGTAAAGGAAGCACAGGGAAAGCTTTCGACAAACAAATACACCGAATATTCCAGGGCAATTCTGGGTCTGACCTCGATCGGGCGCGACCCCAGAAATGTAGGCGGATACAACCTGATTAACCCGCTCGCCGACTTTGACAGTGTAAAAAAACAGGGAATCAACGGACCGATTTTCGCTTTGCTTGCCCTTGACTCCTATGAATACGAAATGCCGGAGCTTACGGGAAAGGGTACACAGAATTCCCGGGACTCGATGATTGACTATATTTTGTCCAAAGAAATACAAGATGGCGGCTGGGCGCTCACCGGAAAAAATCCGGACCCCGATATTACCGCAATGGCTTTGCAGGCTTTAGCAAAATACAAAAACAAGTCCGAGGTTTCCGGTGCCATTGACCGGGGAATCGAAGTGCTTTCCAAGCTGCAAAAAAGCGACGGCGGCTACTCGAGCTGGGGTTCTGTGAACGCGGAAAGCATCGCACAGGTAATTGTCGCGCTGGCCGAGCTTGGAATCGACCCCAAAACAGATCAGCGCTTTATCCAGCCGGACGGCAGCTGGCTTCTTTCCGCTTTGGCGAAATTCTACGTTCCCGGAAAGGGCTTTAAGCATATTTTAAGCAGCAGCGTAGACGGGATGGCCACGGATCAATGCGCCTACGCGCTCGCCGCTTATAACCGGGGCGGACTTTACGATATGACCGACGTCAGCCCGGCTGAGCTGGAAATTACCGATTTTGCAGAGTTGACCGTAAAGAGCCGAACTGTAAAATACGGCACTGATCAAAATTCCTTAAACCTCCCCTCCTCCCTGTCCGCTACGGTCAATAGAAAAAAGGAAACAATCAGCGGAATCACCTGGCAATCCGAACCGGACTACGATGCTCAGTCCCCTGGCGTCTATGCATTTACCGCCGTACTGCCAATCGGCAATTATACGATTGCCGGCAAAGCGGAGCTCCCAAAAATTCAGGTAACCGTCGCGGCACAGAACGGTTCCGGAGGGTCCTCTTCCGGGAGTGGCACAAGCAGCGTCGGTAAGGGCACCAAGACAGAGGTTTCTTTGAACCCGGACGAAGCGCCGGTTGTCACTGGTACCACGGCAGCGATAACCACTACCGTTCAAGACGATATCACTTCCGTTATTTCGGGCGCGACAGCCGAAAAACCGGAAAAAATCACAATTTCACCGCCGACAGCTTCTATTCTGGAACAGCTGAAAAACACAGGCGTAAAAACAGCGTCCTTGCTTATAAAAGCACCCAAAGCCGTAACCGGCAACACCAATCCAAACGTAAAAATTGAAATCAGTCTTGACTCGTCCGTTTTACAGGCAGCCAAGGATTCCCAAAAGGATATCTCCCTTTCCGTTGTAACTTCCGATACCGGAAAAGAGGTATACGCCTGGAGCTTTACTGGCGCGGCACTGAAGCAGTCCGTCACCGCCGTTACCAAATTGAATCTAGCGCTGGATATTGCACAGGTGAAAAGCGACGCAACCGCAAACGGGGTTGTTTCCGCCGCAGCGGCAAGCACAAGCCCTTCCGGTGTGCTGCTGCGGTTCGGCGGCAGCGGTTTGCTTCCGGGTGCGGCTCAGCTTAAAATCCATGTTGGCGGGCAGGAGGGCTGTGCTCCCGGTTCAAAGCTATATCTGTATCGTTTAAACGATGCCGCCAAGACGCTTGAAAAAATGCCAAAATGCGAGTATACGGTGAATACCGACGGATATCTTACGCTCACGCTTACACAGTGCTCCGACTATGTTCTGCTCCCGAAACCCGCGTCAAATCCGTATCCCGTGGAATCAGACACAGTATTTCCAACCGGAATTAAATCGGGAAGAACCTATACCTTTGCTATAACGGTAACCGGCAGCGCTGTTCCTGCCTTGACAGTAGGAGACCAAAAGGCTTTCAGCAGCACCGTTAAGCGCGTTGGCAACAAATATTACTTCAGCGTAAAGGCAGTTGGGGCTCCGGGCGCAATGACGGCTGTTTACAGCACATTTAAGGGTCAGAAGCCGGTTATATTGTCTTACGTCGTCATTGAAAGAACTTAACGATCGATTCTGCTGAGAAGGCGGCTACAGATGCTCCCGCCTTTGCAAACAGCGAGGTTCGCTCTGTATGTACGAAAAAGCCAGAAATTCCATTCCTGTAAGGGAAAATGGAATTTCTGGCTTTTTCTTGAGGAAGTTATGAAAAGTGTTAAGGAAAATCAAGCAAAGGGATTCTCGTTGTGGTAAAGAAGGCTCTTGGGGCGGTTGAATTCGATGTCCTCCACGCCAAGGTAATCGAGCAGGGTGTACAGCGCCTT
>JAEZYP010000016.1 GCA_023418995.1 Bacillota bacterium
AGCTTGTTGATCCATAAAGGTTCCCTCCATTCTACCGGCTAAAGCAAATACTCTAATATATTGTCATTATCCGTCATACCAGTAAAATACAATAAATGATTTTACACGAACACTTCTTAACCCATTATATTAGAAAACACGTGTCAGTTCAACAAATTTATAACAACAAATCTTTTCAATAATATTAACACTTCACCCCAAGCTTAATGCTTATATGCGGAAGCAAACAATCCGTAAATAAAGATTTGCTTGAACAAAATGTAAAGTCAACACCATGTTGATGTCGACTTTACACGAATCAGTATGTGTTGTTTTTAGCTTACTGAGCTCTTTCTGGATGTCTTTGGACGCTTTGCCGCGAGCATAAGACTGGATGCGCGCTTTTCGGGGTTGCGAATATACTGGGGCGGTTCGTCTCCCATAATACAGTTCTTGGTTATAATCACTGTCTCGATTGTTGTATCACTCGGCACATGGAACATCACATCGGAGAGTGCCGATTCAATGATAGAGCGCAGTCCGCGCGCACCGGTTTTTAGCTCGATGGTACGGTGTGCAATCGCTCTAAGCGCCTCATCATCAAACTCAAGTTTAACGCCATCCATCTCAAACAGCTTGACATACTGTTTAATCAACGCGTTCTTGGGTTCGCGCAGGATGGTAATCAGCATGTCTTCATCGAGGTTTTCGAGAACGGATATAACGGGAAGACGACCCACAAGCTCGGGAATCAGTCCATATTTGACTAGGTCGTGCGGGGTTATCTGCTGCATCAGCTTCTCTGCCGCAACCTCCCGCTTTTCTTTAAGCTGTGCACCAAAGCCAAGAGAGCTTACTCCTACGCGCTTTTCAATCAGCTTATCGATGCCGTCAAATGCTCCGCCGCAGATAAAAAGAATGTTTGCGGTGTTAATCTGAATAAACTCCTGCTGCGGGTGTTTTCTGCCGCCCTGGGGGGGAACGTTGGAGAGCGTTCCCTCTAAGATCTTTAAAAGTGCCTGCTGAACCCCTTCGCCGCTGACATCGCGGGTAATCGAGGTGTTCTCGCTCTTTCTGGTAATCTTATCAATTTCATCGATATATATAATGCCGCGCTCGGCTTTTTCCATATCGTAGTCCGCTGCCTGAATCAGCCGCAGCAGAATATTCTCAACGTCCTCACCCACATAACCCGCTTCGGTCAGCGTGGTGGCATCCGCAATGGCAAACGGAACGTCCAAAATCTTAGCGAGTGTCTGCGCCAGCATTGTTTTACCTACGCCGGTGGGACCAAGCAGCAGCACATTGCTTTTTTGCAGCTCAACATCGTTGGTTCCGTGGTAAAAGATGCGTTTGTAGTGGTTATACACCGCAACCGCAAGCGTAATCTTCGCCTTGTCTTGACCGATTACGTATTCATCCAAAAAACGCTTCATCTCTTCTGGAGTAGGGACCGTAACGTTGTTATCGCTCTTCTGTTTAGCCGTTCTCGAACCGGAAAGCGGCGAACTATCGGTAAGGATGCTCTGACAAAGCTCGACACACTCGTTGCATATATATACACCCGAACCGGCAATAATCCGGTCCACCTCATTTTGCTGTTTCCCGCAGAATGAACATCTTATGGATTTGCTTTCATCCTTGCCCATATTGTACCCTCATCTCATTCCGCCGCTCATGCATGCATCAGTCTGCACCTATGCAGCAACGCAGCTAACATACGCCTTAAGCAGACGCGATTGTAATGCAAAAGCAAAGCCTGTTCGACTTTGCTCTTACATTTATTGTTTTACTATCTGGAGGTAATGACCTTATCGACCAATCCGTACTTCATCGCTTCTTCGGCAGTCATAAAGTTGTCGCGCTCGGTGTCCTGCACAATAACATCAAGAGGCTGACCGGTCTGCTCGCTCAGCAGTTTATTCAGCTTTGCCTTGATGGCAATCAGTCGGTCGGCGTGAATCTTAATATCGGTTACCTGCCCGCGGAAGCCACTGGAAGGCTGGTGAATCATAATTTCGCTGTTAGGCAGGGCGAAACGCTTGCCCTTAGCGCCGGATGAAAGCAAGAACGCACCCATAGATGCGGCCATGCCGACACAGATGGTAGATACATCGCACTTGATGTACTGCATCGTGTCATAAATCGCCATACCCGACGTAACGGAACCGCCCGGGCTGTTAATATACAGATGAATATCCTTATCGGGATCTTGTCCTTCCAGGTACAGCAGCTGGGCAACCACAAGGCTTGCCGTTACGTCGTTCACCTCTTCAGACAGCATTACTATACGGTCATTGAGTAATCGAGAGAAGATATCGTAGGAACGTTCTCCTCGATTGGTTTGTTCTATTACCATTGGTACTAAGCTCATATCGTTTTCTCCTGCCTTTCGAATGCGCTGTCTTGTGTTGTATCACATCGAATTCAGCGCTATATTTATGCCAATCGTATGTTGTAGGTTTTTATTCTTCGGTTTTTGTCTTAGGCTGAGCCTTTTTTCTTGCCGCAGGCTTTTTGGGTTCGGGTGCCTCTTCGGCGGCAATTTCTGCATCATCCGATGACTTCTTAACAGCAGTCTTTTTGGGTTTGGTGGTCTTCTTGGGCTGTTCTTCGGTAGACTTTTCGGAAATTTCAGCACTGCTGCGCACAAGGTCAATTGCCTTGTTTACGACAATATCCTTTGACAGCTCTTCGGCGGCAACAAAGCCCTTAACCTGCTCTACCTCAAGCTTATACGCATCGGCAATCTTCTTGTATTCCGCATTAAGGTCCTCTTCCGAGGCGGTAAGCGACTCAAGCGTTGCGATCTTTTCGAGTGCAAGACGAATCTTCACCTGACGTGCGGCCTGCTCCTCAAAGGTTTTGCGGAAGGATTCGATTGTGCCGTTTGTATAACGCAGATAGGTGTCAAGGTCAAGCCCCTGAGACTTTAAGCGGTACTCAAAGTCCTGCACCATCTCATCCACACGCTTTTGATACATCACCTCGGGGATGTCGCCTTCCATCGCGTCAATAATCTGGTCAATTAACAGATTCTCTACATTTTCAGTTGCAACGCGCTCCTTGTTGTCAAGAATCTTCTTCTTGATATCCTCTTTAAACTCGGCAAGTGTGTCAAACTCGCTGACATCCTTGGCAAACTCGTCGTCAAGTGCAGGCAACTCGGTGCTACTTATTTCGTTGAGCTTAACCTTAAACAACGCAGGCTTACCCTTAAGCTCCTCGGCATGGTACTCCTCGGGGAAGGAAACATTCACGTCGAACTCTTCG
>JAEZYP010000004.1 GCA_023418995.1 Bacillota bacterium
TTACGGGTAGCAAGTAACAAACTTTTGCAATTGGCAGACCGTACCAGTGCCTTGAGGCGCAGCCAGTAAAACAGGGCTTTGCCCGCATATGAAGAACCCCCGGCTTTGCCGGGGGGTAACTATTTTAGATAAGTTATACCCATTGTCATATCAGGTTGTTTTGTCGGGCGGCGCGGAGCGCGGAGACTTTTCCGTCCGCATCAAGCTTTTGATAGATCGAGTGCAGATGCACCTTGACCGTTCCGGGAGAGATGATAAGCCGGGCGGCAATCTCATTTCGCGTTAGTCCCTGGTCAAGGAGATACAGTATTTCCGTTTCCCGCGCAGTCAGCGATTGATCCTCCGGCAGCAGCGGCCGCACCGCTTCAAAATACGAGGTGCAGAACTCCTGTATCCGGATCGTGAACGCATCCTCCCGCATTTCCTTGGGCAAAGCATGAAAGATGGGCAGCAGATGACGCGCGCACTCCGCGAACGGCAGGACAATACCGTCCTGCCGAGCCAAGTCAATGGCACGGGTCAGCTCCGGAACGGCTGTCTCCGCGCCGGAAATGTGACCTTTTGCCGCTGCGCGCAGAATCGCACCGTGCAGCAAGCCCAACCGGTTTTGGAACACGGCAAACGATTCATCAAAATTGTCTGCCAACGCCTCCAGCTTCAGATATTCCCCTTGTGCCAGCAATGCCTTTCCGTAGACCAGTTTGTCATAACCCATGCCGCCAAAAAACAGGTTCAGCGAGGAAAGATCTCCGTTTTTCAACCACTGGGAAAGCGGCAGCTCCAGCGACGCATTGACATACCCCTCGCACAGCCTCGACATCGACAGATACACAGGGCGGCTCTGCTGTTCGGCTACCTCGCGAAGTGTTCGAATCAACTCCCTCGATGTCTGAAGCTGCCCCAGTGCAAGGTTTGCGCGCGCCTCGCAGAACCGCGCGCAGATCATCACACTGTGCTGTTCTTTGGTTTCCGCTTTGTAGACCGCTTTGCGGCTCTCAGTAACTGCTGTCTGATAATCTCCGGTCTCTAGGGCAAGCTCCGCCATGGCGAGAGAATCTACACCTGTGCCGTTGCCAGAGGAAAAAGCTGTGTAATCTGCGTGACGAGATATCGCCGCAAGGTTTGCCAGCGTCCCCGCCTCGCGGAAGTAGACGTAGAGATACTGCGGCAGACCAAACGTGAATTCGCTTTCCCCCTGCATGACCAGAGATTGCCGCCCATGCATAAGCCGCAGAATGTCGCTGTTATAGGCATGCATGCTCGGCATATCGTTGAATGCGGTAAATTTTCGCACACATAGGATTTCTCCAAGTATGCGGTTCCTTTCATCTTCGGTCAATTCGCTTTTTTGCCGCCAGGCAGCTTCCAATTCATCGAGTCTTTGAGGCAACTTGTCAACAATCTCTTTTTTATCTGCAATCACTGAATAAAACAGATGCCGAAGATAGGCGATGGGATACTGGATGAGTAATTCCTGCGGCACCGACGCAAACATTCCATCCGCGCCTTCAAAGTCCGTGTAAAGTTGCCGAACAGGAACCGGGCGGTTCAGGTGCGCAAGGATCTGGTTGATATCGCCTGCTTTTGATAGGCAGATGTACGCCGGGCGCGGGTCTTTCTCCCGCAGCAGCCATTCTCCCATGCGGCGGTACAGCGCGTGTTCTTCTTCCTCTGAAAAATCCTGCCGTGCACGCAGAAAATCCAGCAGGACGGGGTGGATGCGGTAAAGCTGTCCCCGCTCGTCGTACTGAATAAACGCATTCATTTTACACAGCATTCGTAACCGCTTGGAAGAATCCGAGCGGTTCGTTACATAATCGGCCTGACACGTCGTAAAGCTGTCCATAACGGAGAGCTGCAGCAGATAACTGCGGATTTCTTCGTCATGCACCTGAAACAAGGTCTTATCGATCAATTCATCCAGCGTAGGGTTCAAGCCAATTGGTATGCCTTTTTCAAAACCTGTCAGCATGACGTAAAGCAAACTGATCCAGCCATCCGCGTAGGTGATCAGCCTGTCGGTCACACCCTCGTTGATCTGGCATTGGGCCAAATCGCAGTACTCCCGTACCTCTTCTGCCGTAAATTTCAGCTGCGCCCGTGAAACCACGTGGCATCTCTTCCGGGCAAGCGACACAGCAAGGTCAAACTCGGTCGTGTCACGAGTTAATACCACTAAGTGCAGATCATCAATTTTTTCTTCTCCAAGCCGCAAAAAAAGCCCTGCCAATCCGCTTCCCACAGCGATCTCGTAGTTATCGAACACCACGACTGTCGAACATTTCAACTCCAGGTCGATTAATATGGAAATTGCCTTTTCCCGTTCCGGAACATTCGTCGGAAAGCCAAGTGCCGCCAGCTTTTTTCCAGTTAAAGGATCGCAGTTTTCAATTTCTTTGGTAAATTGCAGCCAGATATCCGCTATACCACGCATACGCTGAAAAGAAAGCCACAGCACATCACCACGCCGTCCTGCGAGGTAATCCTTGACGGCAGTAGTTTTTCCGTACCCTGCGGGCGCCTCCACAATGGTGAGCGGATATGTATCAATTGAGGATAGTACGCTGTTTATCCGCTTGCGTACCAAATGCTTCAGATCGTCCATGCGTTTTCTTCTTTCCAAATGCGTTGAATTTCTCTGTTAAATTTTATCATTTTTCGTCTAACTTATCAACCTTAAGCCCGGAATCATTTTGTTCGGCTATTCTCCAACATTGGAAGAAGTATACTGGGGCTGTGAGAGCATTGTGGTTGCTCTATGTGAACAATACGGTGTGGATATTTTTTGTGGCTTAGTATGCCGAAAAACAATGCGGATGTTCATACCACTGATGAGAATTTTTTGTTGTGTCTGGCTGCATTCTTCTAATTTTCAGCTTGCATGGAATCTATCAAAGCAACTGAATCATTATTTCCGTTCGACAAGGAAAATTGCAAAGTATGCATTTCCTGCCACTTTTATTTCAATTTTATAGTTGACATATGCGCATAATTCAACTATAATTGTATTTGCAAATGCGAATCATTTGCAAATACTCATGTAAAGGTGGATAATAATGAAACAACTAAAAAATGTTGCATTGGCCTGCTTGCTTATTTTAAGTCTCGCAGGACTTGCCGGTTGCAGTACAAACGGATCTGGTAACGCAATAGCGTCATCAAAAGCACCGGACGCCACAGTCAGTTCCTCTTCTAAAGTTTCGACCCAAAAGCCGATTATCGCTGTGACAATCGTTCCGGAGCAGACTTTTGTTGAAGCGGTTTGCGGAGATTTGGCTGAAGTGATTACCATGGTTCCTCCCGGAAACAGCCCTGAAAATTTTGAGCCCACCCCGCAAGAAATGGAACAATTCAGCAAAGCGTCCTTGTATTTCTCTATAGGAGTTCCCACCGAAAAAGCGAATATTCTACCTAACGCAGGAAACGTAAAAGTTATCGCTCTCCAGGATGCCGTTTCCGCTGAATATCCTGAAAGAACGTTTGAATCAGGTGAGAGAGACCCGCATATCTGGCTCTCTCCCAAAAGAGCGGTAGTTATCGTTAAAACAATTGCCAAGGACATGTGTGAACTTGACCCTTCAAATGCCGATACTTATAATAGTAATGCGCAGACATACATTGACCAGCTCAATGATTTGGACCAATCTATTAAAGACGCGCTGAATGGAGTACAAAGTAAAAAGTTTATTGTATATCACCCCGCTTTCGGCTATTTTGCGGATGATTACGGTCTGACAATGTATGCCCTGGAAGAGGACGGCAAAAAGGCGACCGCGAAGCACCTGCAGGAAATGGTAGATCTGGCAAAAAAAGAAAATATCAAAGTGATTTTCTATCAGGAGGAAATTGACAGCAGTCAGTCCGCCGCTTTTGCCGAGGAAATTGGAGGAAAAACGACACAGCTAGCACCTTTGGCAGCTAATTACATAGAGAACATCAAATCCATGGCGGATTTGATGGCGGAGGTTATGCAATGAACGACCCGGCGGTTCATATTGATAACTTGTCGGTATGTTACGGACAGACACCTGCAATAGCAGGTGTCTGTCTCGATGTTTGCGACGGTGAATATCTGGGAATTATTGGGCCTAACGGTGGTGGAAAGTCTTCACTGCTCAAAACAATTCTCGGCCTTGTACCCATATCCGCCGGAACTGTTGAGGTTTATGGAGAGAGGCCCGGAAACCATAAGACCATAGTCGGTTATGTTCCGCAATTTACATCTTTGGACAAGCGATTTCCAATCACTTTGGGTGAAGTAGTGTTAACAGGGCGTTTAAAAAAGGGATTGTCACCATTTTTCAGATATTCGCAAAAAGATCGTGATTTATCTCATCAACTAATCAAGCAAGTGGGGTTGGAGGGTCTTGAAAATCGTCAGATTTCCGAGCTGTCCGGCGGTGAATTTCAACGGATGCTGATTGCGCGAGCGCTGGCTGTAAATCCAAAGCTTCTGCTTTTGGATGAACCAACCGCGAGCGTGGATGTAGCTTCACGCGATCAAATATATACACTATTGGCGGAATTAAATAACCGCATGACTATAATACTTGTCACGCATGATCTGCTTGCGGTTTCCTCTCATGTTCACAGGCTGGCGTGTCTTAACGGTCAATTAATTTACCATGGCGAACCGCAGCTAACGGAGAATATCGTAAACAGTTTGTATGGATGTCCTGTTGATTTAATTGCACATGGCGTACCGCACAGGGTACTCAGAGAACACGGAGGAAACAAAATATGATCAAGGCCCTTTTGGAATATCAGTTTTTGCAGAACGCTTTTATATCAGGCATTCTTGCAAGCATTGTATGTGGAATGATAGGGGTTATTGTTATTGAAAAAAAGTTGGTTATGATGAGCGGTGGTATCGCCCACACAGCCTATGGAGGCGTAGGGCTGGGATATTTAATTGGGTTTGAACCCATAGTTGGTGCGTTCATATTTTCCATATGTGCTGCAATAGGAATAGGTTACATCAAAAGAAAGGGCAGCACAAGCTCCGACGTAATTATTGGTCTGTTTTGGTCGTTAGGGATGGCTTTAGGAATTCTTTTCATTGCTCTGATGCAGGGATATCCGCCTGATCTAAGTTCTTATCTTTTTGGCAGCATCCTTTCAGTAACTAAATCAGATCTGTATCTAATTATAATTTTGACCTGTATTGTCACGCTTGTTGTTGTTATTTTATATAACGATTGGAAAGCTTTCCTTTTTGATGAGGAATTTGCATCAATCATCGGCATAAAGACCGCTTTCCTTGATTATTTACTTTTAATCCTGATTGCAATGACCGTGGTAGTTCTGATTCGGGTTGTTGGCATTATTCTTGTTCTTGCGCTGATTACGGCACCTGCCGCGACTGCGGGGATACTGACCTCTAATCTGAAGAAACGAATGATATTTTCTATTTTACTCGGCAGTATTTTTTGTATTGCGGGGTTATGGATTTCCTATGAGTTAAATATTGCTTCTGGCGCATCTATCGTAATTTTATCGGTCATGTGCTATTTTATATTTTATTTGGCAAACGTATATCATACTCGGTTAACAAGAAAGTGGATTGCGGAGAAAATTGAATTATAGTAAAAGGGGTGGTTATTACGATGAAGACGGATTTTAGTAATGATTTGGCCCAGAGTGGATTAAAAGCGACAAAGCATCGTACAGAGATCATGGATGTTCTGGAAAAGAGCGATAAGCCGCTTTCGGCAGATCAAGTTTTTTTTGAACTCAAAGAAAGGGAGATACGGGTAAATTTTTCAACAGTATATAGAGTTCTTGAGGCATTAACAGATAAAAATCTTGTTGTAAAGCTCAATATTCCGGGTGAGCAAAGGACACTATATGTGTTTAAACGAATTGGTGACAAGCATTATTTAATTTGCTTGGGATGTAATAAAATGCTTGCAATAAGCCGTTGCCCTCTTGAAAATTATGAAGAATCTCTTGCAAAAGAAACAAAATTTACAATTTTAGGCCATAAACTGGATATCTACGGCTACTGTCCCGAGTGTCGGAAGAAGTATGCTCATAAGGAGTAAACGTGCAAAACGAAAACAATTACATGTGTTTTTACTTGCTAAAAGGAAGAAGGCATATACATTGCCTTCTTCCTTTTATAAAATAGTTATTGACATATGCTCGTAACTAAGTTATATTGATTATGGGCATATGCCAATAACAAGGAGCGATAAGGAAATTCTAAAGTCAAAAAATACAGAAATGCTACAATGCGATGAAACAGGGTCGGCAGTCATGGGACCGATGACTGGTCGTGGAGTGGGGTTTTGCGCGGGCTTTAGAAATCCCAAATATCAAAATTTGACGGGACATGGTCTAGACTTTGGCCGTCGGCGCGGATACAGACGAATGATGTGGGTAGCCGGGCTAATTCCCGTCTGCGCATACCTCGCTTTCCGATTGGCAAGCCGCAGCAGAATTCAGTAAAAACAAGAAAAAAATGAACAATGGAAGGAGCATGATTTATGCCAAGAGGAGACAGAAAAGGACCGATGGGAATTGGTCCTAAGACGGGACGCGGAGCAGGCAATTGCAATGGGTTTACAGAACCTGGTTATGCAAATCCGGCTCAGTTCGCGGGAGGATTGGGTTGCAGATTCGGTCGCGGATTTCGCAGGATGTTCTCTGCAACTGGAATGCCTGGATGGGCACGCGATGGATATCCCGCAAACGCGGGAACAAACACATCTTCATTTGATGAGAAGACATTTTTAAAGAGTCAGGCTGAATTTCTGGAAAACCAGCTTCAACAAGTAAAGAAGCAGCTTTCAAGCCTTGAGCCAAAAGCCGAATAACTTTCGGTTATCCATGTATCATGGGGAAAAGACTTTATTGATAGCCTTTTCCCCATAATCAAAATCATTTATAAAGGTTAAATAAACCACCATATTTATTGACTTATGCCAATAGTTCTTTTAAACTATAATCAAATGTACTTGGTTCCTTTATAGTGCGCGGTAACCCTATAGCCTTTCCATGCGCTCACGCACAGACAACAAAAGCCACCCTTACGAAAAAATTGCCAAAGAGCTATGTTCTTCCTGCTGAAAGTGAAGTGTTACAATTGCCTAGACTGGGCGTCGCTTTGAACAGTTATGTCTTTAAGTACCACAGAACGGAGGTATTAAATGGCCCGACCAACAAAATGGAGAAAAATTGAAAACATTCCGGCTATCGCCTATTTTGTTCCATCGGATAAGGAGATCATGGAGATTCCGGAGAATATCTTAAAGTTGGAAGAATTGGAAGCCATCCGTCTGAAAGATTTGCAAGGTCTTGAGCAAGGTGAATGCGCAGACAAAATGGAAGTCTCCCGTCCAACGTTTCAGCGCATTTTACTGTCCGCAAGGGAAAAAATCGCTGATAGTCTGGTAAACGGAAAAACAATTCATATTGAAGGCGGCAATTTTACGCAGAATATTTGTCCTGTCAGATGCCTCGACTGTGGTAAGGGATGGATGGAGAGCTTTGAAAATCTGAACTCCATTCAGGACGGCAGTTATGTATGTCCTGAGTGCGGATCGAAAAATATCGCATGTAGCCATTCCTGCAATGGTAAATTTGGGCGCGGAAGCTGCTGGAGGCACGGCAGGTGCGATCGTGACATGTAATGTTATAGCGCAAGTTTATATAGCCAGATCTGAAGTCTTCTTTGGATCTGGTTTTTTTGTAGTTTGTTATTGACATATGACCAAAATAATACTACAATAAATGATATGAGCATAAGCTCATAAATTTAATTAAAGGTAATCGCACACATGTGGTTTTTTTTTGCGCTGTTAACGACTTTTTCGTGGGCTTTGGCAGATTTGTTTTATAAAAAAGGGGCTGTAACAGACGATCAGGAGAGTCATATTAAAACTGTAATAATGGTTGGCCTGGTCATGGGTATCTACGGCTTTGGCTATATGCTGATCAAAGGCGTTGCATTTAATCCAGTCTTTTTGGTGACCTACTTCCCTATTTCCTTTATGTACATTTTATCTATGGCTATAGGGTATTGTGGGTTGCGATATATTGAATTGTCAATTTCCTCTCCCATTCAAAATTCTTCGGGAGCTGTCACCTCCATTTTAATCTTTATTTTTTTTGCTCATACGCTGAGCTTATTGGAAGTCAGCGCAATCGTCATCATCACTTTTGGAATCGTAGCGCTTGCGGCGGTTGAAAGGAACAATTCGGACGAGCCGTTGATTCTGAGTGAAAACGGCAAGAAATATCAGCAAGGGTTCATCGCAATCATCTTTCCCATTTTGTACTGTGTAATCGATGGCTTGGGTACTTTCGCGGATGCTGTTTACCTGGACGAACTGTCACTTATCAGTGAAGATCAGGCTCTTTTGGCTTACGAATTTACGTTTTTAATTTGTGCGGTAATAGCATATATTTTTCTGAAAGCAAAAAAGAAACAGTTTCACCTGCTGAAAGAAACGAACAGGGGTGCCGCTGCTGTTTTTGAGACTGCCGGACAATTTTTTTATGTTTTTGCAATGGCGAGAAATGCCATTATTGTCGCTCCTCTTATCGCCTCATATAGCGTCTTTTCCGTGCTGTTGTCTCGAATATTTTTAAAGGAAAAACTATCACAGCAGCAATACTTAATCGTTGCGGGAGTCATGACGGGAATTGCGATGCTGGCTCTGTCTCAAGCAATGTAACCCAGCTTAAAATGGGCAAGAAAAATCAAAAAAGGAGTAATGAAATGTTTTGCGAATCATTTACAGATAAGGTAATCGATCACTTTATATGCCCAAGAAACGTCGGAAGCATGCCTGACGCGGATGCCGAGGGAACTTGTGGAGATCCAAGCTGCGGCGACTCTCTTACACTCTATGTCAAAGTGAAAGATGATGTTATTGAAGATGTAAGCTTTCTGGTATTTGGCTGCGTTGCTGCTATCGCGACAAGTAGCATAACAACAGAACTTGTAAAAGGAAAACCCTTGCGAGAAGCAGCGAAATTAACCGATGCCGATATAACGCAAGCCCTTGGTGGATTACCCGAAAACAAACTGCATTGTTCAGTTCTTGGCGCAACCGCACTCAAGAATGCAATTGAAAACTATCGCAGAAAAGCGATCGTGCTCTCGGGAGAAAATGATCAATGATCCAAATCGGTAATCATTTCTTATTTACGGAATTTTCCCGGTATGAAAACTATAAAGGCGAAAGCCAAATAATTAGGAGGTCTTTATGAGTATAACAAATGAGGCCACAGAAAAGAAAGAGGCAAAAATGAAATCCTGCCTTCAGCCTGCTCCCAAAGTTCTTGTCTCCTGTCGGGGCTTAAATGGTGAAAACAATGTGCTTGCGGTAGGCTATTGCGGCAATTGCAGCTACGATCCGCCTATGGTCATGGTCGGTATTGTTCCTTCAAGATACTCCTACAAGCTGATCAAAGAATCCGGCTGCTTTGTTGTAAATCTTGTGGACAAAGATTATAAGAGTACCTTTGATTACATGGGAAACTGCAGCAAGCGGGACGGAGACAAGTTGGCTGCAATGAATGTTAAGCTTCAGGACGGCAAAAAGGTAAATGCTCCTATCCTTCCGGATTGCCCTGTAAACATTGAATGTACGATTGTGGATTCTATTGTTACAGGTTCTCATGAGATGTTTGTTGGAAAAATCGAATATGTCCATGCCAATGCAGGAATTATGGATGCCGATGGGAATATTGATTTTTCTAAAATTAATTTCATCTGAAAATTCCGAAATATAAAACAATTTATTAGTTAGGAGCTGAGTTATCATGCCTGAAAATAAAGCTTGTTCAGACAGCGCTTGCAGTAAAGAATCATGTGAAGGATGCGAAAAAAATCCAAAGAGCTTCTTGGAACCTACCAATGAGTTAAATACAATAAAAAGAGTCATTGGGGTGGTAAGCGGCAAAGGCGGCGTTGGAAAATCTCTTGTCACGGCTATGCTCTCTGTGTTGATCAACAGGAAAGGCTACAATACGGGAATTCTTGACGCTGACATTACGGGTCCGTCCATCCCCAAAATGTTCGGGCTCACCCGAAAGGCGCAGGGAAACGAATTTGGGCTTTTTCCAGAAAAAACGCATAATGATATCCGTATTATGTCTATTAATCTTTTACTTCCTCAGGACGATGCGCCGGTCATTTGGAGAGGTCCGCTACTTGCTAATACAGTAAAGCAGTTTTGGACGGATGTTATATGGGGCGACCTCGATTTCATGTTTATCGATCTGCCGCCCGGAACTGGTGATGTGCCGCTGACCGTATTCCAGGCTATTCCTCTGGATGGGATTGTGATTGTCACTTCTCCGCAGGAACTTGTATCTATGATCGTTAAAAAGGCTTACAACATGGCGAATCAGATGAATATTCCTGTTTTAGGGATTGTTGAAAATATGAGTTATGTGAAATGCCCCGACTGCGGAAAAGAAATTAAGATTTTTGGGGAGAGCAATTTAGAGGATACCACTAAAAAACTTGGAGTGAATATCCTTGGAAGAATCCCAATTGATCCGGTTATGGCAAGTCTTTCCGATAAAGGTCAGTTTGAACGCTTCAGTAATGATTATTTGGCCGAAGCAGCGCAGGAGATTGAACGCAGATTTTTTAATGACGAGAACAATGAAAAATAAATGAAATGGAGAAATGATTATGAAATTAGCAGTACCAGTTGAAAGCAAATCTTTGAATGCTCCCGTTTGCCCTTCTTTTGGTCGCACAACGTTTTATGCATTGTGTGATACGGAAACCGAAAACTATGAATTTTTGGATAACTCCGCCGCAGCAAGTCAGGGTGGTGCCGGTATCAAAGCGGCACAAATGCTGGTCGATCACGGAGTCGGGGCAATTATCACTTATCGCTGTGGAGATAACGCCGCGCAGGTATTGAATGCCGCGAAAGTTGCAATGTATAAAGCTCAGGATGGCACCGTTACCGACAATATTGAAAAATTTAAGAGCGGAGGGCTCTCTCCTCTCTCTGAAATTCATCCAGGATTCCATAACCACGGGGGTATCAAGGAATGAAAATCGCCGTACTCAGCGGCAAAGGCGGAACAGGAAAAACCTTCGTATCGGTCAATCTCGCCTGTGCAGCTGATAAAGCGGTGTATGTAGATTGCGATGTGGAGGAACCCAACGGGCACCTGTTTTTAAAACCGGAACTTACGGAAAAGCAATCTGTCAACGTTGCAGTTCCGGAAGCTGATATGAGCATATGCACCGGATGCCGGAAATGTGTTAATTTTTGTAAGTACAACGCGCTGGCTTTGCTCCGGGACAGGCTGATGATTTTTTATGAGGTCTGTCATTCCTGTGGAGGATGTATACTCTTCTGCCCGGAAAAAGCGCTCAGCATAAAGCAAAGAGAAATCGGCACAATTGAGACGGGAGTTTCAGACAGTGTAACTGTTCTTACTGGCTGCCTGAACACCGGTGAAGTATCCGGTGTTCCGATTATCAAAGGACTTATGGAAAAGCTACCAGAAAAGGATACGGTTGTGATCGATTGTCCGCCCGGAAGCGCCTGTATTGTGATGGAAAGTATTCGAAAAGCTGATTACTGTGTCTTGGTTGCCGAACCGACCTTGTTCGGTGCACACAATCTGGCAATGGTCTATGAACTTGTGAAGCTTTTTAACAAACCGTTTGGCGTAGTTCTCAACAAATGTTTACCCGGAGAAAACCCCTCCGAAAGTTTTTGCAGGAAAAACATGATCAATATACTTGCCAAAATTCCTTATGACGAAAATTTGGGCAGGCTTAATTCCAAGGCACTTGTAGCTGTGCGTGAAAGCGATCAGTATGAAAAGCTTTTTCAGAAACTGCTTGAAACTATTTCGGAGGGGGCGACCACATGAAACAGCTTTTAATCCTCAGCGGCAAAGGCGGCACGGGAAAGACCACCGTGGCTAGCGCGTTTATAGCGCTAAGCAATGGTAAAGCCTTTGCCGACTGTGATGTTGACGCCCCTAATCTTCATCTTGTGATGTCCCAATTATCTAAACGGGTAAAAACGGATTATTATGGCTTTGAAAAAGCGGCCATTGATCAGAAAAAGTGTATTCAATGTGGCCTATGTGAAAAAAATTGTAACTTTGGCGCAATAAAGGACTTTTCTATAGGCGAATTTGAGTGCGAAGGCTGCGGTGTCTGTGTAGAAATCTGTCCCGTACAGGCAATTACTATGGTGGAGCATATATCCGGTAATATGATGCTTTATAATAATGACAAAAGCGTATTTTCGACAGCGCAACTTAAAATGGGTAGCGGCGCTTCTGGCAAGTTGGTTACAGCTGTCAAACAGCAGCTGACACAGGAGACTTCTGATTCGGATCTGGCTATTATTGATGGGTCACCTGGAATCGGATGCCCTGTAATCGCCTCAATTAATGGGGTGGATTTTGTTCTAATTGTCGCTGAACCGACTGTCTCGGGAATGCACGATATGAAGCGCATTATTGAAACCTCAAAACACTTTGGAGTTCACTGCGCTGTATGTATCAACAAGTATGATGTTAATATTGATAAGGCTAACGAAATTGAAAGCTATTGTACAGGTTTATCAGTACCGGTCATTGGCACAATTCCCTATGATCAAACAGTTGTAAAGGCGGTAAATAATTGTCAGAGTATCGCCGCTTATCCGCAGAGTAAAGCTGGTATGGCAATTAATTCAATATGGAAAAGAATTGCAAATTATTTAGTTCAGTAGAAAATTTTATAATATTAATTAAAAAGGAGACTATTTTATGAAAATTGCAGTTGCATGTGAAGGAAAGAACGTAACAGAACATTTTGGACATTGCGAGGCTTTTGCTATTTTCGATGCGCAGAACAAGCAGATTACAAACAAACAATTTATCCCTAATCCTGGGCACAAGCCGGGCTTTCTTCCGGTCTTTCTTTATGATAAGGGTGTAAACGTAATTATTTCTGGCGGCATGGGCGGAGGTGCCGTTGATATTTTTAACGAAAAAGGAATAGAAGTAATTACAGGAGCATCCGGGGACGCTGAAAATGCAGCCAACAGTTATCTTCAAGGCAAACTGAAATCGACGGGTTCTATTTGTCATGAACATCAGCATGCCGACGAGTGCGGAGAATAACTGCACTTCATATTGAAGTATGTAATTCTGAGTACGTGAACGGTTAGTTCATGCCGATAGCAGCAACTTTAAAGCCCATGAGGGAAATGGCTTTATTTTGCCATTTCCCTCATTAATTAACATCATTTTATAACGCGAAATCATCAAATAGATGTACGTAAGATAAAATACAAATTACACCTCTATTCCAGCTGTTAAGCCGACAGTCCAAAAACAATCCACGGGCTCCATCCGATTTCTGTTGTAAGCTTTGCCTGCAAACCGTTTCCTGGCGAATCTGCTACTCGCCTATTCCTGTACACCAGAGTAAAAAACTAATTTTTACCCGGCGTGCACCCTGCCGCAAGCGGTAGGGCGTCGCTTTGCTTAAAAGACAAAAAATCATGTTCGTATCTCTTTGGGGATAAAAATATAAAGCCTGACAGAACCGACGCATGTTGTGTTGGTTCTATCAGGCTTTACTTCTAACGGATATTTATTTAAATTTTCATAATCGAATTGGCTATTCGTTTTTTTCGCCAACAAGAGTAGTATACTCTCTGTTCTATTTCAAATAACGCATTTTAAAATCTTCTTCATTCTCTACTGAAAATGTAGGACGTCAAGGATAGACAAGCGATTACACCACCTTGGGACTCCATCCCCACCGACGTTATGTTGATGAAAAGGCAGCAGCGCTTAGGCTGCTACTACCTATGAAAATCTTGCTTCTATACTGTGCAGTCATTCAGAGTTCACACAGCTTTCGGGGCGCTCCCAATTTGTATTAATTTTACTAAATCTTCTGAAGCTATTGGGAGGTCCATTTTATCACAATCATAACATATGACAAAAAACTGAAATCTACAGAAACAATACTTTATTTTTACCACTGCCCAATGACTCCAAATCTCTCTTCTTTTTATAAATTTCGTTGTTGGTGTCAAAGCTTCCAAAAGGCAACTGAAACATTTTAGCTAAGAATAAAACTGCTTCTTGTGGGAAATCGGGAGATTTTGGAATATAGATAACGAATTTATGGTTAAGAATTTCAAAAACGACTCTCCCTCTTGAAAAATGGTCGAAACTAAAGTCTTTCCATTCCGGCTTTTTCGGTAAGATCTCTGAATCCCAAACATCTTTGTGGAAGAGGTTGAAATCTATTAGTAGATCCTTCTGGTTTGTCTCTTCATCAAAATTCTGCCCCATCTCCACTGCATTTTTGGTATCGTCTAAAATCGGAGCTGTACGAATGATCCACTTGTTACTTCCAACATGCCAAAATATGCCTACACGGCCCTTTCTAAAGTCGCTCGGAATCTCGTCTGCTAAGTCCGACGGATGAAGATTTACGATACTATCGCCAAAACGGCCGATTTCTTTTAATAACATATCATTTACTCCCGCTTAACAATCATGCGTTATGAGATGAATTACCGGTAATCAATTTTGGCAGATCATCAACATTCTCAAGACCATCCCCGATGACGATTAAATCATTGTCGAGTTCATTTTTTATCGTCTGTATCTCCTTACGCGATTTAAGATCATCGGAACTGGATTTTCCATAGATTAATAATTTGGCGCGGTCATGGTTATAGCCATACAGTTTAAGTTCTCCCGAATAGATCACACAATTAAAAATTTCGCGCATGATGTTTAAATGATTTTGATATGCGGAAAGAATGTTGCCCTCTCTTTTTGCAAGATTGTCATTGTACTTGTTAAGCTGTTCTGCAACCTCCGAGCTATCAAATGATTTGCTTGCAGTTTCTTTTCCCTTGATTCTGCTGTCCCCAGCTTCCTTCGCTTCAATAAAGTAGAGCGTTCCGGTGCTTTTGTCAAGGAATAGCAAATCTATTTGTATATTATCATGAATTTTCTTTCCGCCATTATAGAGGCGTGGGAATCCTATTTCCATATCCAATAGAATCATGCTGGGGGCTGGCTGGACATAAGGAGAAAAGCTGCTGTAAAGCCTGGAAAGAGCGGCACGTTCCCTTGCTTCACCGCTTGCTTTTGGTGCCCAATCCCTGCACTTTCTTTTTATCTCTTCATAAGCTTCCTGATTGACAGGATTAAACGGCTTTCCGGATTTGGTTGCCTTCGGCGCTCCATTCATATTTCCCGTATATTTACAAATACGCGCCCCTTGATAGTAAAAGTGGATATCCCCGCCATACCGAAGCGCAGGAAATACCTCTCCGCGCTCAACATCTTTTTTTAGAAATTCAAACCACGGCATTTTCTTCAATTGCTCAATTCCCAGATGCCTGTTATGCTCCGTTTTATAGAAATCCCGTTTAAATTCCTCCGTATTTATTCCTCCAGTATGTAATAGTTTCCAACAAAAGTTTATCATATTCTGCAAAAAAAGCAATCCGTATAGCGCCATCACGTTTGTCTGAGGACAAGAAACACCCTGTGATATACTTCATTCAAAAGCTAATGATTTTTGCTGTTGGAGGATATCAAATGATGGACAATCCCTTTGCGGCGTATAGCACAAAAATATTCACCGTATTTCTTTGGGCATACAACGATTGTATGTGTGAGCGGTGTGATCCCTCATCTTTTTTCTGCGAAGTATATGATCGGATGGAGCTTGCCGTTCAGGCGGGAAAGGAGGAACTCACCCGTCAAATCGAACGACTGAAAGAAGAATTCACTGCGGATCAAAACAAAGCATTCGATGTTTTTGTCAGGGACAAGGTTAATTATTTGTTTACGGTTAAGGAACAATATCCCCAACACGTACTGTGGGCGAATTCCCGTGATGATAAAGAGGCACAGGACTGGATCAAGGCGTGCCAGAATTGGGCCACACAGCTCATCTGCTCCAACAACCATGTTCAAATCACACCGGAAACGGATCTGTATCAGCTTTGCAGCCAGCAGAGCGAATACATAGAGTACCGGTTCGATTATACCGGTGCTTTAATCAGCCGTTTAGAATCGAGAGGCGGAGGCGGATACTATCGTATGCCCTCAGATTACGAGGAAGACGCCGGGGTGAAATTCGCGGCTGGACAGGTTGTCCACCTGAAAAGCGAGCCGAAAAAGCTTTATCTGGTGGCCGCTAACGCCGGGAGCCTTCGCGATGCCAAGAATGTATTTACATGGGAAAACGAATATTTATTATATCCCTTTGAACAAATCGAATGCTATTGTATACCAGACTATGATCATTTTCACGAGAGTGAGCTTGAAGCGCATGATGGTCGGGAATACAGCGATTTACAAAAAATACAACTTCAGTTTCTTCAGCAATATTTGTAAGGGTATTGCGATGAAGGAAACATTTTCGACAATACGTATGTCTTTTATCAGCAAATGTGGTATGATAAACTCATAACAGCAAGGAGGAAAGCCGCATGGAATTGACCAAGACATCCCGCATTCTTTCCGTTTTTCATTTGTTCCGGCATTGCAGCGAGGTTACTTTTAGGGAAATTACCGATTTACTCCCAGTCAGCGAGAAAACCGTTTCCCGGGATATTCTGTTACTGAAGCAGGCGGGAGTTTTGCACATCCGCTACTCCAAAAAGCAAAAGGCGTTCGTTTTAATTGATACGCAGTTCCATGTGCCGCAGTTTCCCGAAAACAGGACACGTAAACTGTACCTTGAAAAAATCATACGGCTATGTACCTTAATGGTTGAACTAGATGGGGAAATCCCCGTGGTTTGGTACCGGGAGCATTACCCTACATTATCAGATCGCACACGGCAGCGGGACTTTGCCGAGCTTTTCAAAATCGGCTACCGCATCCGTTATGAGCCAGTGGACCCATGGGGTGAGCCCGGACATTACAGCTACGAAATCCCCGACACCTATGGATTGGAAACATTTATAAGAAGAAAGCTGGGATGACATGGAAAAATGCAGAATTCACACAATAACCGGAAAAACGGTCGGCGGTTTGATTTCCGACAACCAGGTTTATCCGGATTCAAAAGATGCTTTATTTTATGATTTTTTAGATCCCTATCTGCTGCCAATTGAATCCTGCGGCAAGTGGGGATTGATGAACGCAAACACCGGTGAGCTTGCAGTCCCCCTGCTATTTAAATATACCGGTGCTCTGGTCAACGGAGCCAGTCACGCGGTCAAAAACGGCCTGCATGGATATATTGACAGGCAAGGCAAAACGGTACTCCCCTTCCAGTACGACGATGCCTGTGACAAACCATCACCGGATGGATATTTTGCAGTCAAGCGTGGTAAATGGGGGGTAGTAAATGGGGAAAATGAGCCGATACTTCCCTTTGTTTACGATAGAATTGATCTGGATGGCTGCTTTGACCTCACTGCAGGTTGGTTCATGAGTTATTGGGGAATCAGCGCCATACGAGATAGGCAGGTGGTTCTGTTTGATCGGTATGGTGAGATATTGGAGGATCATCTGACCACCCACCCGCGAGGCTATACCACTCACCCGCAAGAATATGGGGATTATATGATACTGCAACGCAAGCGGAAATTCGGCGTGGCCTGCCGGGATGGACGGCTCATTACCAACGTTACAATGCTCAAACGGGAAGCCATTCATTTGATTCAGAAATTGGAAGGAGCTTGCTGATGAAAGACTTATCCTACTTTGCCGCAAGGCTGCCACGCAGTCATAAGGAAAAAATCGAATGTCTGCAAACCATGTCTCGGATCAGCTATTATCTGCTGGTGACACGGGCGGAGGGATTTCTGGCACTTGCCCTTTTCCTTGAGCAGGAATCAGACCCGCTGATCAAAGCGTGCATGCTCGATATTCTCGACGCTCCGGAGCAGGTGGAATTAGAGCGGCGCTTTGAAGAATATCTGACGGCAGGCGATTATCGCGGCAAGGATTTTCTGCATGCGGTGATCGTGTTAAAAGGCTTTTTATTGATTGCTGACCTTCAGAAACTAGAAATACTGTGGAATGAACTGCAAGGCTGCTTTGGCACGGATTTTACACAGGAATACCGAGAAGCATTCCAATGGGAGAAAGATAACACAAACCGGGTGCATGAGACATTCCGTTGGGCAAATCCACCTACGCTTACAAGATAAGGAGTAACGAATGTACATAAAAATTCATCGCGGAACGACACAGATCGGCGGGAACCTAATTGAAATCGGAACAGCGCAAACCAGGATTTTGTTTGATGCGGGGGCCAACCTGCCGCCTCTTGACGAAAAAGGATCAAAAGATTCTATCGAAATAGAAGGGCTTACTTGCGGCAAGCCTGCATTTGACTGGGTTTTCCTCAGTCATCATCATAACGACCATTGCGGGCTGGTGGATCGGATTTTGCCCGGTATTCCGATTCTTTCGGGAGAAGAAACGCACCGTATTCTGGATGTGATCTCGGATTTTACCGATTCTCCCCGCCCGGAAATCTATCTGCATTTTAAAAGCGGTCAACCCATTCAACTTGATAATATACGGGTCACGCCAATTGGGGTGGATCATTCCGCTGTGGACGCCTATATGTTTTTGATTCAGGCGGAAGGCAAAAGTGTGCTTTATACCGGGGACTACCGAGTAACGGCGCAGATTCCCACACAAATCCGGAAACTGCTTGGAGGGCAAAAACTGGACATCCTCATCAGCGAGGGGACCAATATCCGCACAGAAAAACAAAACAGTAACACCCCGCAGAATGAAAAGCAGGTAGAACAGCGGGCTTTCGATTTGATGAAGCAATACGATGGCACAGTGTTCGTCCTGTGTTCCTCTACGAATGAAGAACGAATTCTCGCGATATACCGTGCGGCAAAAGCGGCAGACAGAACGGTGTGCGAGGATTTGTTTTTAACCGCAGTCCGCGCACAGCGTGAGGAAAACACACTGCACTTTGTAGTGCAATATACCAGCGAAGAAAAAACGCCTCGTACATACGCCTATTTTCAGCGTTATTTTGAACGGCGTGAGCTCCTGGGCGCAAAAAGTCTTGCAAAGCTTCCAGAGAAAAAGGTAATTTTTGTGCGAACCTCCATGCTTCCCTTTTTAAAAAACTATTTGGCGTGCCGCCCTGATGAAAAGAATCTGCTCATCTATTCCATATGGCAGGGATACCGGGAAACTCGCCCTGTCAAAGACCTGCTGGCCTTTTGCAACGTTCGTGAAATCGAGGTAGCAGACCTGCATTGCAGCGGACATGCCTATCGCAACACGATTCGAGAATTCACCCGTTGGTTGGAACCGAAAGCGCTCATTCCCATCCACTGTGACGCCGACGACCGTTCCCAGTTCGAATCGCTTCATCCAAACTGCCTGATGGTACGCAATGGTGAGAGATGGGAGGTGTAAAAAATGCTGGAAGGGTGGCTTGCAATTTTATCAGTGATTGGCGTTGTTTCGTTCGGCGTGTACTACAATTCATGGCTAAAGCGTACCCATGGTTGCTCCGCGCTCACCTTTTGGAGAGTGATCGGCGGTATCATGGATTTGTTTTTGTGGTTAGCTGTGCAAGGTGCTGATAGTACCATGCATGGGGTCATTCTATTTTTGATTGCAGCGGTAATTTTTCTTCTGCTGTTTTTCGCAAATTATCAGGATTCCAAAAGCGTGCTGCATGGTTTTCTCATGACGCTATGGCTGATCCTGATTGGAGGCGCAATCATGTGGCTTTTAGGTGCATTAACAAATCGGAGTAAAAAGAACTGAACAACAACGAAAAAGCCCGTAGCTCGGAAAGAACGATCAGAGAAGATGAAGCGGAAAAGCTAGCGGATTATTTGCGCCGAAATGAAGTGAAATCCGTCGAGGTCTGTGTGCATTGCTGCGAAAATGAAACGCTGGATGAGGTAGCCGTGATGCTTTCACCTTTTTCTTCTCTGTCAGACTTTTCATGGGACGCTGTGCGGCACGACCAAACAGCCGGAATAGGCAGCTATATGGTTGTCCGATATGCTTTATAAGAGGAGAATACGAGTATGAACCTTGACATTTATTTTTGGATTTCATACCGGGAGATAGCGACTAAATGTGGAAAAAACGGACATTTACCATATTGGAGCAATACTGGCTGATTTATGACGCGCCGCCTTTGGAAGAAAAACTGCAAGACACAGGCTTTGATATGGACGACGCATTGCTGCCTTTTGTCAGCAATGCGAACACGCACTAGCGTATCGTCCTCCAATATAGTGTGTGCGTTCAGATAATCAATCCGAGTCCGCTCCGCTATCACGAAAGCAACCTTATAATGGATATACAATGCTCTGCCAGCTTGCCAGTGAGGAGCAGTTCACGGTACATCCCCGATTTCTGTTCGTGCAGATAGTTCAGCAGGAGTAGTCCGCGTTTTCCTAAGTTATCAAGCTCGGCATTTCCGTCAATCTCAATATTTGGGTACAGTAACCAATCAATTTCTGTAATTTAAATTTAAAGTTTTCCATAAAGCAAATCCTCCAATAAAGATTATTTACAATTCATCGGTAATCGTCTGGCTGTGTGCTAAACAACTATGATTTTCGTAAACATCCTTAATTGAAGACTGCTAATACCCTCGACTTTTTGTATATGCTTTAATTATCCATTGCTGCTCATATTGGGGTTGAAATAATGATATAGCATATTGTGTCATATTTAGGAGATCAGGTTCTCTGGGTTTTGGCGGCAATCCCTTACAGCGTCAATGTACACCGTTCTTTCAATAATCAAGAATATCAATTCATATCGATTATAGAACAGGCATTTTCGGTACAAGCCAGTCGGAATTCCGTCCAATACCAAGAAAGGAAACCGTTCAGGTGTTTGCTCAAGCTCGTAGAGCGAACTCCGGAAAGCAACATTAAGCTTTTTAGCAGCGGAAATACTGACCCGTGACAGGAATGTTACATGCTGCACCAACATGGTTTCCGCTCTGCTTGAAATTACGACAGAATATTTACTGTGCGTCATTCCCCGCCTCCGCAACGAGAACGTCCAGCCTGTTTGCCATCTCATTACCGGATAAGCCTTTATATCCTGCCATCCGCTCTAACTGGGCAAAGATCAGGTCGTCCTTTAGTTTGGCATCAGGATTTGCCGTCAACGAAAGAGGGATAGCCTGCTCCCGAACAATTTGCCGTAGCAGCATATTTACAGTCGTTGTCATATTCAATCCGAATTCCGCCATAATTTTTTCAGATTTTTCTTTCAAGTCTCCATCAATACGAATACTGATAGCTGTAGATTTTTTCATTATTATGACCATTCCTTTCCGCCACGCCGTTAGAGACAAAACAGGATAAAACTATAAACCCTTTTGCGTAGCACTGCATAATGGAATTGTTTTTTACACTTTTTGCTTTCCCCGTTTTTACGTTGTTTCAAACTTACGGCTCTAATCTTACTTGGTATATATATTGTATCACATTAGATATACAAAATCAATCTGTTTAAACCTGTAGCTGCAGCAACCAGGCAACAATCGTAAAATGGCGAAGACAATCCTTACGCAGCATTATCAACCGAACTAAGTTGCAACTTTTACAACTCCTTTTCGTTTGTTTATCATATCTTTTTTAACCTTGAAACCGGTACATCTTTTGGAGGCAAGATTGTTCCCATAAGTCCCTCTAAGCGGTATTCTGAACCGTTTAGAGGGACTTTAAAAGTCATAGTGAAAAGATATTTTGAATATTTTTCGCCATAAAATGGCGGCGTATTTGTGAGATGTGCGTATAGATGTCTCCTGTTGTTTCCATATCTGCATGTTCCAACCACTCTTGAATGTCTTTTAGGCTCCAACCCTTATCATATAGAATGCTGGCCGTGCTGTGGCGAAGGTCATGGAACCTCATTTTAGAAGATGGTTATTTTTGAGCACCCTTTGGAATCCTCATGTAATATAGTCCGGTGTATACAGCTTCCATTGAACGATTCAACATAGCCATTTTCCCAAGGACTTCCTGGCAAGATATACATTGGCGCCACTTCCATCTCGATAGCCATTCTCGCAGATGTTTTGCAATGAATTCGCTGCCATTGTCACTCCTCAGATATTCTGGCGTACCTTTCTTGCGCATGACATCTCGAAGAATATTCTTAACGCCCTCAGACCGTATACGGAATGCTGCATGGCTAGCAAGGCATCTTGGTTTCCGAGAAGATTTGCCTTTTATTCGAATTTCTTCAAATCCATCGAAAAACCTCTGTACAAAAGACTATCATCCACACGGACCAGGGATCGCAGTATTGCTCGCCGGCTTTTACCACACTGCTGAAAAGGTAACGGTATTATCCAAAGCATGTCCCGGGCTGAAACGCCGCATGATAATGCTGTAATCGAAAGCTTCTTCGGCTGGTTTAAAGAAGAATTGAGTCTTGATTTTCATTTCAAACAGTCTAATGAAATCTTTGCTGTTATCCGGAAAGCTGTGGATTTTTTTAATTTCCTCAGACCGGTTGCTAAATTGCAATATAAATCCCCTGTCCAGTTCCGTTTGGACAGGGGCGCTTAAAAATTTTGTTTTTTCTGTGTACTTCCTATTGACCAGTTCATTCAGTGGTGGTCATGATTTGAAAAAGTTAGGATTTTGTATCTGCGCCTGCCGCCAGCTTCGAGAGCCCTCGAAACCGGCCTTTTCTTTGTTTATTGCGGCGCAGAATTTGAGGATGGCAGCGTTTGCATGAGGGCAAAGAAATGTTCAGGCTTACCAGTGCTGAAGTATTCATACCAAGATTCCAGCGTGTCGGCTTGAAAAACACCTAAATGCTCAATAATTTGTTGCGCCCACAACAAGGCTCCGGTGCAACTTGCAGTAATAAGGTTGCTATCCGCCACAGACGGCTTGTCTATATAAAAGCTTTGCCCTTTATAATCGGGAGAAAACATTTCAAGGAATCCCGCTCCATTACTAGTATGCGGACGCTGATCCAGTAGCCCAAAGTTTGCAAGCGCAGCTGTAGCCCCGCATATAGCACACACCGTAGCGTCTGCAGAGAGAAACTCGCTTGCTTTTTCGATGATCGCGCCATGCTTTGGGTCATTCCATGTATCTGCGCCTGGTAATAGAAGCATACTTGTTTCTCTCACAACAATATCATCAATTAAGCAATCGGGAACGATTGTCAGCCCGCCCATCGTATGAATCGGCTTTTTAGAATCGCTGACCGTTTTCAGCGAGATTTGCGGTGCGTCCTTTTTGAAAAAACGACCGGAATGTAGCTCAGAAGTAATATACCCCAGCTCCCAGTCGGCTAAGGTATCGAGAACATAAACATAGATTGTAAACATAAATTTCCTCCATTTTCATTGTTATATTGATTTGTCTGCGTCCTTATTGTACTATGTAATTATTGACAGCGTTGTGGCAACAATCGAAAATGATAAAAAGAATATTTGAAAGGCGGCTGTCAGATGAAAGTAGACAGGCTTGTCAGCATCATCATGGTACTCCTTGATAAAGAGCGGATAGGTGCACAGGAGTTAGCAGATATGTTTGAGATTTCTCCCCGCACAATCTACCGTGACATAGACGCGATCAACATGGCGGGTATTCCTGTTCGCGGGGCATCGGGAGTGGGCGGCGGCTTTGAAATTATGCAAAAATACAAGGTTGATAAAAATGTTTTTTCAACTGCAGACCTTTCCGCTATCCTGATGGGGCTTTCCAATCTTTCGGGCGTGATGCGTGGGGATGAGCTGGTAAACGCGTTGGCGAAGGTGAAGCGCTTTATTCCTGCCGATAGAGCAAAAGATATTGAATTAAAAGCAAATCAGATTTGCATTGATTTAAGTCCGTGGATGGGTAACAGGAACATACAACCATATTTAGAGATGATCAAAACAGCTTTGCAGGAAAGCAGGCTGCTTTCGTTTAAATATATAGCCCACCACGGATATAAGACCACACGAACAGTTGAACCATATCAGCTTGTATTGAAAAGTAGTCACTGGTACTTACAGGGGTATTGCCATAAAAGGAATGATTTCCGCTTATTCAAGTTATCCCGCATGTCAAACCTGCAAATGGAAGGGGAAGTTTTCACGCCGCGGGATTATGAAAAGCCTCAGTTGGATTTTGCCGACATTCTGGAAACTATGCAGACGAGAATCAAAATTCGTATCCACAAGTCCGTCATGGACAGAATGCTGGATTATTGCGCTTATGAAGACTTCTCGCCCGACGGTGACGAGCATTTCATTGTGGACTTTCCCTTCCTTGAAAATGAATATTACTATAATATTCTTCTGAGTTTTGGGGATAAATGCGAGTGTCTGGAACCGCACATCCGCAAGGAGATGAAGCGCAAAATACAGGAGATCGCCGCCCTATACGCTTAAACAATTCCCCCCTGACACAACTCCGCAAGGAAAGTCAGGAGACTACCGGCGAACTGCGATAGAATAACAGCATACGGAAGGAGGCTGAAGAATGGATTGGATCACGGGAATCCAGCGGGCGCTGGACTATACCGAGGCGCACCTCACAGGTGAGGTGGACTATGAAGAGGCGGCGAAAGCGGCGTGCTCCTCGCCCTTCCACTTCCAGCGGATGTTCACCATGCTCTGCGGCTTTACGCTGGGCGACTACATCCGGATGCGCCGACTGGCCCTTGCCGCCGAGGACCTGATGCGCACGGACGACAAGGTCATCGACATCGCGTACCAGTATGGCTACGACACGCCCGAGAGCTTTTCCCGCGCATTTACCCGCTTTCACGGCGCCACGCCCACTCAGGCGCGACACGGCGGTAGCGTCAAGTCCTTTTTCAGACTCTCCGTAAAACTGATTTTATCGGGAGGAACTACTATGGATTACAGAATTGAAAAGAAAGATGCATTTCAGCTGGTCTGCAAAAAGAAGCAGGTCACCAAGTCCCAAGGCGACACCGCCACGGCGGACATCTCCGCGTTCTGGAACGAGGTCGGCGCGGACGGCTCGATGGATAAAATCTGCAAGTACGGCAAGTTCGACACTTATCACGGTGTGCTGGGCATCTGCTTCAGCGATGAGCTGGCGGACTCCGGCTTCCCCTATGGCATCGGCGCAGAGTATAACGGCGCGCCCCTGACCGACACGGGACTGGACATTTTAGATATTCCGGCCTATACCTACGCGGTGTTTACCTGCCGCGGCAAAATGCCCGACGCCTTTAAGGACACCTACAAGCGCATCTGCACAGAGTTTTTCCCTCAGAGCAACTATGAGTACGGGCAGGGCGTGGAGCTGGAGGTCTACCCCTCGGCAGATGTGCAGAACCCGGATTATTCCTGCGAGATTTGGATTGCGGTCAAGGAGAAAAATTAAGGGAGACGGTGTTCCCCCACAACACAAAGGCGGTATCCTGCCAATCACAGGATACCGCCTTTGTTGTTTGTTCAATTTTGGGGTCTGCTTCACGTTCTGCACG
>JAEZYP010000060.1 GCA_023418995.1 Bacillota bacterium
AGGACTATTGGCGGCACCTTGCTCTTACCGCAAACGGCAGCTCATCGACACTGGTCTTTAAGAATAATATCTATTCAACCTACAACCGCGGCGTACACTTCACACCGCTCTGGTTCCCGGACGATAAGTACACCATTTACGCCTATCTGGGTGACGCATGGACGCCGGCCGGAATGCTGAGCATGAATCTCAACGATTACGTCACGATAAAAGGAAACGTTTATGATGACTGGCACATCGGGCCGAAGCTGGTGGATTGAATAAGGAGGAATGACGTTTATGAAAAATACCTCAAGCAATAATATGACCTTTGGAAAACGCTTAGCTTATACCAGAAAGAGAAAAAAACTTTCTCGAAAACAACTTGCGAATTTGGTTGGATTATGCGAGGACAGTATATCCCGATTTGAAACCGGCAATCGAAACCCAAGCGCTGCTATGATTCAGAAAATAGCAACAGCTTTGGTAGTACCTGAAGATTGGTTTGAAAACGACGATAATTTTAATACGGATACGGCTGAAAATCAGCGTTTAATTGATGCAAACAATCGTAGGGCTTTCGGGCAGCGTTTAGCCTATTCCAGAATCAAAAAGGAACTAACCAAAAAACAGCTTGCGAATTTAGCTGGAGTATGCCCGGACAGTATACGCCTATTAGAAACCGGCAATCGAAACCCAAGCGCTGCTATGATTCAGAAAATAGCAACGGCTCTGGAAGTACCTGAAGATTGGTTTGAAAACGAGAATAATTTTAAAACGGCCGAAAATCAGTGTTTAATTGATGCAAACAATTGTAGGGATTTCGGGCAGCGTTTAGCTTTTACCAGAAAGAAAAAAGGACTACCGCAAAAAGAACTTGCAAAATTAAGCGGGGTACCCTATACCTCAATAATGCATTATGAACAAGGTAGGAACACCCCGTGTTCAGTTCGCCTTCGGAAAATAATAAAAGCTTTAGAAGTATCGGATGATTGGTTTGAAAACGATGATAATTTTAAAGAGGATCCTATAAAAAAGCTTACCGATTTCGGACAACATTTAGCATATACCAGAAAGAAAAAGGGAATAAGTCAACGTCAACTTGCGGAATTAATCGGAACGCACCGGATGAAGATTTGCAACCTTGAAGCAGGCATACAGCACCCAGATGAGCTTATTCTGAATCAAATTATAAAAACTTTGGGTTTATCAGATGATTGGTTTGAGAATGATGATAATTTTAAAGAGGATCTTGAGCCTATAAAAAAGCTTACCGATTTCGGGCAACGTTTAGCATATACCAGAAAGAAAAAAGGGCTGAAACAATCACAGCTTGCGGAATTAGTCGGGATGAGTTGGCCAATGATAGGATTTTATGAAAGGGGCTTCGGATATCCCAGTATGCCTGTTTTTAGTAAAATTATAAAAGCTTTGGAAGTACCAGATGATTGGTTTGAGAACGCTGAAAATTTTAAAGACGATGATATTAAACCTGTAATAAGGCTTACTAAAGAGCAGCAGCAATTTGTAGCTGAACACGAGTGGTTGATTCGCTATATGTTTTATAAGTATTTTAATTATCCAAAGAACGAGGAACTATACGAAAACTACTATGGTTGTGCTGCAATTAGTCTTTGCGAGGTTGCTATGATTTATGACGAGAACAAAGGGTCATTTCCAACATTTGCGAAGATGAGGATTCAATCTTCTATGGCTCGTGCTTTTAAAAATGAAAAGAAAAACATACAGCCTTGTACAAGTTTAGATAAGCTATTAGGAGATGATCCTAACTGTGATGACCTTGCTTCTATTATCCCGGATCCTGAGGATAAATTTGAATCGCTCGAATATAAAATCCTCGTTGAGTCCGTTTGCCAAAAGGTAGCACCTGTTTTAACAGATAATGAAAAAGAGGTATTTAGGCTCTGGCTACATGGAGTGAGTATAGATGAAACTGCAGCGATAGTAGGAATTTCAACTTCTACGGTAACGCGAAGTAAGCGAGAAGTAATAACGAAATGTAGAACTCTATTCACTCCCGATGACATTTTTTCATAAGCAGGGCAGTACTAAATCAGTTATTTTTTTCTTTGCTTTGGGCGCGCCGAGCCGCCTATCCAAACACAGCTTCAGAAAGGAGGTGAACCAGGTGAAATGTTTTATTAAAGATAAACCGGCGCTTTCAATACCCCTACATAAAAGTCTTATTATCGAAGATGACCCAGAGCTTACAATGCTCTTCGCTTCCATGACGAAAAAGGAAACCATCAGATTTCTTAAAGAAGCAATAAGAGATACCAATGACGATGAATATAAAAAAGTGTATCGGTATCTCCTGGAGGAGGTGAACAAGAACCCGTAACAACGTTATTTTTTCCTCTGCTTTGGGCGCGCCGAGCCGCCAGCCAAACGCAACTTACATTCAGAAAGGAGGCGAACCAAATGAATATTATCATTGAAGATGAACCTGAGTTTATAATGATGTTTAATTCCTTAACAAGACGGCAAAAACTGCAATTACTTACCGACAGCGTTCGCGCGATGAAGAAAACCCTTCCATACGAAAAGTATATAAGTGGTTACTTAAAAAGACAAAAAGCCCTCTGTAGCTTTGTTATTTTTTCTCTGCTTTGGGCACGCCGAGCCGCCCAGCAAACCGAGGTTGAAAAAGAAAGTGCAGGTAAGTATTCATGAAAAAAGTAGTCGTAAATCTTAATGTAGACCCTCAGAAGTTCGAAGCAGCCAAACAGTTCATGGATGAAAAAGGCCTTACCATGGAAGCTGAATTGAGCGAAACCATAGACAGATTTTACAAAAAATATGTTCCTGCAGGCACCCGGAAGAACATCGAAGGTGCAGCTTCCCCTACCCGCTCCGTTCCCTCAAATTCACCTCATTCAGCGCCGGAGAAGCCATCGAATCTAGGCGTTTCTGAGGGGAATTCGGGTGTGATTTCTCGTAATTTGCGCTTACTTAGCTCTAGAGAGGTCTAAAGTGCTGGAAAATGGCTTTCCTATGCGGTTTTTTGGCACTTTTCAGCCCCTTTTACAGCACTCTGAAAATCGGCAGTTCATCTTTGCAGGATAAAGCGTTGCAACCAAAAGGTTGCAACGAGGTGCGCAATGCCCAGCGGTGCTGGGCATTTTCGAGGTTTTTACTTTGGTAGCAAAAATTTTGCAATGCAAGCAAAACGCACAGCAACAATTCTATTATGTGGCTGTCTAATGCGCTTTTTTACGTCATCATTTTTGCAACCATCATTTTTTAAACAGGAGGGCATTTTATTATGTCTCATACTTTGAACAATCAAAAGCTTAAAGATGTAAATATTCCGTCAAACAAGAAATTGAAGACCACATTTTATCTCCCAAAAAGCACTTTTGAAAAGATAGATAGCCTGAGTTTATTATCAGGCGAAAGTCTTTCCAGAAATGACGTAATTGAAAAAGCAATCGATTTCTTCTTCGCTTACACAACATCACAGCTCAGTCAGGATTTTTTATGCGGGGCATTCGGCATAAAGATGGAGGGACTGATCAGCAACCTGGCTACACGGATTTCAAGAGGGAACTTCCGCACTGCTGTCGAAATGGATCTCCTCACACGCATGTTGGCTACGGTGGTGCAGCTAAACAAAGCTGATTATGAAAAGCTACGTGTCCGATCTATTCACGACGTAAAAACTACTAATGGAGCTATTGATATTTTGGAAGCGATCAATGAAAGCGAATCCGACAATCTTTGAGATTAATCATTTGCCGACTTTATTTGCGTATAGTCATTATTATCCCGTAAAAGCCCATGGAGGCTATATAGTGTACAAGCAGTAAAATAATCGGTTAAACAAAAAACAGTACAGAAGGCCATACGGGGCAATATAACGAACACAGCCCCCTGCAAGTTTTAAAACGACTTGTAGGGGGCATTTTTTTATTCAATCATAGACTTATACGCTTGTTGTGATATAATGATAGATAAAAATGGTAAATGGGGATTATCATAATGGAAATCGCACTTCAATATTCAACCACTCGCAATATGGAATGGGCAAGTACCGAAACTACCTTTTTTGAAGGGCTAGATATGATATTAGAAACTAGATTTAGTTTTGGAGCTCGCATTGAAGTATATAAAGGAAGTACTCTTGTCGGTGATTTTTATAGCCTTGTTTTCGATGAAGATACGATAGAAAGTGCAGGGGAAGACTTAGTATCTGCTGCTAATATGATCGACGTCGACGTTGAAGGCCCAGAAGTTAAGGATGCAATAAAATATTTAGTTAGGAGCGATATTTTTAAGCAGGAAATATACGATTGTTTTTTGTCTGCTCCTCTTTTTGACTGTTATATACAAAATCTATTTTTTTATACTAAGGACGAAAATGAAAATAGAATAATTGCCGAATATTTGTTTAAAAATCTAAGTGATATTTTTCTGTATTTCTTTAATATACGAATACGTTGCTTTGTTTCATACCCCGCACCGCGGCACATTAATTATTATGGTCAGGAGGTTGATACCCCAGATAAAGATGGAGCTATAAGGAAAAAAATGATTGAGTTTCACAAAAAGATGGGTTACACACAGCTTGAAGAAACAGGCTTCTTCGCGATAAACTGTTTTGAATAATTAAGACAGTTAGTAATGCCCCTTGCAAGCCTTTAATCGCCTGCAGGGGGCATATTTTTTGTTTACTATTTATTCTAAAGCCTTATAGTTAACAAGAATTTCATTGATTATCTTTTTTGCCTTTGCCTCATAGTTTCCATAACAGCAGAATACTACTGTTGATTCGAGCGAGGCGCACATTACTCGTTCCTTATCTGACTGATCTAAGCTACCGACACAGTTAAAAGACGGAGAAGAAAAATGTACGAGACTGCTTCTGAATTCCTCCCAAGGTGGCAAATTGATCTCTGAATATGTTGCAGAAAAGGCATCCCTGGGATAAATATACTCGGAATCAATTTGCCTTGGATTAGGATTCATAAAGGAGCATTCTTTTATGTACAGCTTTTTTAACAACATAAAAGCATAAGCATACTTCAAAGAATCCCTTTTGTTTTTAACTTCATAAGATGATAAGAGCCGCATAGTCTGGTTCATGAATATCACATCCTTTTTATCCTATTCCTTCTAAAATATGAGATCAAAGATAACCTCAACATCGGCTATCAAAGTTTTGTTTTTCAAAATTCTTTCTGAAAAGATGTTCGTACTTTATTACTACCATAGATTTTGTTTCAGAATAACTTTTCGTAGTATCTCCACCAAGTCTGGCATTGAGTTCTTTGTAGAATTCAATTTCATCACTGACTTCAAATTCAAAGTCATGCAAAAATTTTTCAATAAGTTTAAGCGAAAAAAGTGGTGTTTCTTTGACCATCGAGGCTAATTCCCACATATCTAATTTATGATAATCGGGTGGTATATACGAATCGGATGATATTGGCAAATTAGGTGACCTATTAAGGAAATCACTTTGTTCTACTGATATTGGAGTAGATATATTAATCACCGCCTTAAAAGCTTTATTTATTAGCGGAGATGGGAGTTGGGAAATTGTATCATTATTATAAAAAGCCAAATTGCGAAGAAAAGGAAGCAATTCTAAACTAAGATTAAAAAGCATTTTGGCATCCCTTTTTTGTGAACGTTCTTTTCCAGAGAAATTGCTTGTTCCAAAATCAAGAATCTTGAAACAACTATTTTTATTCTCAATATCAATAATTATATTTTCATCATGTAGATCTCCATGATAGAAACCACTTTCATAGACATATTTTAATGTAGCTGAAATGCCTCAAGCTATTCCCCACCTCCAAACCCACCATGACGGGTTATTCTCCAGAAATTCTTTTAATGTTATTCCGGGACAATACTCCATCAAGCAATAATAAAAATTCTTCCAATGACTTCCTGAATATATAGTAGCAATTGAACTAACCCCAGAAAATTGTGAATTTTTCCGGATTTCAGAATAGAATCTATCTTCATCAACTTCGACTTGGCCTTTTCGGGGATGCCATATTTTTAATGCCTCGTACCTATCTAACAATTTATTCAGCGTTAGAAATACTCTTGCGTTGGCACCTCCTGAAATTGCCTTAATAACTTCATGATTTTGTAATGGTATCTCATCATTGTTAATTAATAGCGTTCCATTCATAATTTCTATATTCATTCCAACGCTCCCATATATTTTATAATTTGATATATTTTGAAAGCAATTTCATTATATGACTACATATCGAGAATATCAAGAATTTTGTCGTATTATAAAATTAGGTTCGAAAATTAAATAATTATGGTTGTCTCCGAACACCAATGAACGGATAAAAGAGTCCACATAAAACACAAAACCCCCTGCAAGCCTTTTTTTGCAGCGAATCTTGTGTTTTACCGTAGCTTATGCGGCATTTGAACGATTAACGCGAACCAATTCACCGTAAAGATAAAGTTCGGATAATCTTAGGTGCAATGCCCCCGGCAAGCTTTAACTGGCTTACAGGGGACATTTTTGTTATAAATGAGTTGTATTATTTTAAAATAGTGGTAATATGGAATAAAATAGATGAAAAGGTGGATTGAAAATGGCAAATTTAATGGGAATTGGTTTACTACAATATAACATTGTTTCCTTAATTTCTGCGGGCAAAAAAGAGACTATAAAAGAAATTGAAAAGCATTTTGATGCTGGGGATACAATCGAATATTTGTATGGAAAATACAAAGATTTATTTATTACAGAGTTTGATGGGAAAACATATGATAATGTAGCTCTTAATAAATATTTTTCCGATTATGCGGGCTGGATTGTGGGCGAAGAATGTAGAAAATATGGAATTAGAAATGCAGATGAAGGTTTACTCCTCATGCTTTCATTAATATCCAATAGAGTTGAAATGGCTTGCCCTAAATGGGAAATATGAAAGGAAAGTACCATGAATCAATATGATGAAATTGCAAAAGACAGAGTAATATTAGTTACGACTTTTGCAGATGCCTTAGTTTACATTGTAGATGATGGAAAAAGCGAAGATAACCAGCTAATTATTGATAAGGCTCTTGAGGGTAGTTTATATGACTACATAATTCAAAAATACGAGAATTACCCTATTGTCCAAAACACAATTATTGGAGAAAATTTTGAACGTTATATAAATCCGGTATATCAGATTGGATTTGAAAGAGCTAATCTAAGGCCTAAATACCATCATGCGGAGAACAACGGTTTACTAAATATTATAGGTGTTACTTTTGATATAGTTGCAAATTGGAATGACGATATTAACGAAGCCATAGAAAAATTAAACCAATAGCACGTTAAAAGTCTGGCACTGCCACAAAAACAGTGACTACTACACCTACAACAGATAACAAAAAGCGGAACCAGTTCCGCTTTTTTAAGTGAGCATAGCGGTATCAAGCTGCTATGCGGTATGTGAAAGTAGTACATACTAATGGCTTCCGACCACCGGCACCAAAAAGCAGTTCAGCCCTTTAGGGCTGGGCTGCTTTTTCGCGCTGATGGTTCCATTTTTGAACCGCGGTGCAGGCCTGGAGAATCGTGCCGAAAGCGAGTTCTCCAAGGAAAACGGAGGGCCTCGCGGTTTTCAATGCAATGCGTAAGCATATCGAAAAAACAAGCGCCAAAATTTACTGTTACATTTCACCTATTGGATCCGATTCATCCGGTATCCGATTCCGATATGTGTCTGAATGTAAGTCGGGTTGGAAGGGTCTTTCTCTATTTTCTTCCGAAGGGTAGCCATAAAGACGCGTACCAGAGATGAGTCCGCCTCCATCGGGTTTGGCCATACCTGATTCAAGATGTAATTGTGAGTAAGTACTTTACCAACATTTTTTGCAAGCAGGCAAAGAAGCTTATATTCAATTGGAGTAAGGTGAATTTGATTCCCTTCAACAAACACTATCGCCGCGGAATAATCGATTTTCAAGTCTCCGTTTTCAAAAATAGACTCATTTCTATCGGGTCTGTTATCATATTTCATTTTACGGATTGCTACACGAATTCTTGCTAACAGTTCTTCCACGCTGAACGGTTTTGTCAGGTAATCGTCCGCACCGGCATCAAGAGCGTCAATTTTATCCCTGTCCTCGCTGCGGGCACTGACGACAATAATCGGTCGGTTCGACCACGAGCGCACTTTCTGAATCACATCCATCCCGTCCATGTCGGGAAGACCCAAATCCAGTATGATAATATCCGGGTTCCTGGATGCTGTCTGCATAACGGCGGATTCTCCCGTCGCGGCTGTCAGAATGGTGTATAAATTGGACGCTTTCAGCGTTGCGGTAATCAGATTACGAATGGCTCGGTCATCCTCCACAACCAGAATGAGCGTTTTATCCATTCCGTTTCATCTCCTCCAGCAATAATGAAAACCCAAAAGTAGTACCCCTAGGCTTATTGTCCTTTACATAGATTTCTCCACCGTGAGCGTTAATAATAGATTTGCACAAGGAAAGACCAAGACCAAGACCCCTGCGGCTGTCCCCGCTGGCGTTATTGGCGGTATAGAACATATCAAATATCTGTTTTTTATCCTTGTCGGGAATTCCGTTTCCGTCATCCGCAATCTCAATATAGGCAAGCTTCTCCTTCTGAAAAGCACGGATTGAAATTTTGGAATCCACGGGGGTATAGCCGATTGCATTGTTTACGATATTGATAATGGTCTGAATAATCAGGTGCGCGTCCACACGCACCAACATCAGGTCGTTCTCAAGCTGCACGTCAATCCGGTGCTCCGAACCGTGCCGGTCGATATGATGCAACGCCTCCGTAATCAAATCCTGCACCAGCTCCGGTTGCTTCTGAATATTCAGCCTGCCGTCGTCCAGACGGGTTACGGCAAGGATGTTTTCCACAAGGTTGATAAGCCACAGGGAATCCTCGTAGATATTATCGAGAAGTTTGTGCCGTTCTTCCGGGTCAACGCCGGGACCGTCGTTCAGGAGAACACTCGCGTTCCCTGATATGCTGGTCAACGGAGTACGCAGGTCATGGGAAATCGCGCGCAGTAGATTGGCGCGCAGGCGCTCTTTTTCCGCGTTCATCATAATTTGGTTCTGCTGTTCATTCAGGTTGTATTTTTCGATGGAAAACGCGATTTCAGAAAGCATTCCGCCCAGCAGGGAGCGTTCAAATACATCCAGCTGAGTTCCGGGCATCAGCGGCAGCCCAATTACCGCCAGAGCGGAGTTACTTCCCTCTACCGGAAGATAATACGCCTTTGCGCCCGGCAGCGTATCCGTTGAGATTCCCGCCGGTTTCCGGTTACGAAAGGTCCACACTGCTACCGCATATTCTTCCTCTTCAGTATATACCTCCGGTATAGGATTGGAAGCGTCCGTATTGCAGACGAGCGGTTTCTGAAGTTCCCCGTTTGCGGCGGGATAAAAAATCACCGGAAGGTTTAGCAGCTTGGAGAGCTGCTGCGAAGACTTTTCCGCTATTTTATCAAACTCATTTTCCCGCTGAAGCTTGCGGCTGGTCTCCAGCAAAACGCCGGTGCGATGTGCGTTTACCGCGGCTTCCCTCGCCTGTTGGCGGACACGCATGGTGAGGGAGCTTGTAATAAGCGACGCAATCAGCATAATGAGAAACGTGACCGGGTAATCCGCACCGTAAGCGGTAAAAGTAAAGCGCGGTTCGATGAAGAAATAATTGTAGGCGAGAACGCTGAGCACGGACGACCCCAAACCGTAAATCCGGCTGCCGGTCTGGTTTGAAATAACCAGCACCCCAAGGATATACACGGTGATGATATTGATCTGCATGAAATGGTGTGTATAAAACAGCCAGCCAATGAGGGTGCACAGGGTCAGTATTCCGATTGTTTTAAGCAAATCCGGAAAGTTCAGGTCCACATGTATTTTATGTTTTTTGATTTCCTTATGGTATGAGGCAATACTGTCCGGAATGATGTAAACGTCCATATTCGGCGCCAGTACGGTCAGACGCTCCACAAAATTCGGCTTGGTGTGGAAAAGACCGGCTTTGTTGCTGGAACGTCCGATAACAATCTTTGAAACGCCGCTTACCTTTGCATATTCCGCAATTTGGTAAGCCACGTCGTCCCCATACACAGTGGCGATTTTTGCGCCAAGCTGCTCGGCAAGCTTCAGGTTTTCGCGCAGGCGTGCCCGATTTTTGTCCGTCAGCTCCCGGGTGTGCGGAGTTTCCACAAAAAGCGCGGTAAAAGAGGCATGAAAGGCGCTTGCAAACCTCGCCGCAGTGCGAATAACCTTTGCGTTGGATGGCGAACTGCTCAGGCAGACTAGGATATGTTCTCCCGTGTAATAAGAAGCGGCGTGCTCATCGTTCCGCGCCGACTCCACTTCCCGGTATACTTTATCGGCGATCCTTCGCAGTGCGATTTCACGCAGGGCAACCAGGTTTTCACGTGTAAAAAAATGATCCAGCGCGCACTTTGCCTGAGCTTCCTTATAGATTTTCCTGGCGTTCAGGCGGTCAATCAGTACGTCGGGTTCAATATCGACCAGTTCCACCTGCGTTGCCCGGTCAAATACGGAATCCGGCACTCTTTCCTTTACGGTAACATGAGTGATAGCAGCCACAATATCGTTCAGGCTTTCCAGATGCTGTACGTTCAACGTAGTAAAAACATTGATTCCGGCGTTCAGCAGCTCTTCAATATCGTCGTACCGTTTGATATGCCTGCAGCCATGCGCGTTGGTGTGCGCAAGCTCATCCACGAGAACCAGTTCCGGCTTCCGTTCCAGTGCGGCATCCAGATCAAATTCATTCAGTGTAATGCCTCGATAGGAAACCTTTTTTACAGGAATGGATTCAAATCCCTGCGCCAGCTCCATTGTATCCGGCCGGGAATGCGGTTCAATATAGCCTAAAACAATATCAACCCCGGCTTTCTGCTCGGAGTGGGCAGCGTCCAGCATGGCGTAGGTTTTACCAACACCCGCCGCGTAACCGAAAAAGATTTTCAGCTTTCCCTTTTTACCACTGTTCTTTTCCTGATGAATGGCTTTTAGCAGCGATTCCGGAGTAGGCCGTTCGTCGTTCATGGAACCCACCTCTTTATTTTAAAATGCCGTCAAGCGCAAGGTTCACCTGCAAAACATTGACCGTTTCTTGCCCGAATATGCCTAAGAACCTTCCGGTTGTGTATTTAGAAATGACATCACGCACCTGCTGTGCGGAAAGATTTCTTGCCTTGGCAATACGCGCCGCCTGATACTCCGCGGCAGCCGGTGAAATGTGCGGGTCAAGCCCGCTGCCGGAGCAGGTAACGAGGTCTTCCGGAATGGGAGCCCCTTTTTTCTCCGGGCTGGCGGCCTGTATTTTTTCCACGCGCTGTTTTACAAGCTCCCCGTACTTTTCGCTTGCGGGGTTCAGGTTGGACGGAACGGCGTACAAGATTGCCTTTCCGTCCTTATCCTTATGGGTTTTTGTATCCAGATTCATAATGCGTCCCCACAGGTATTGATTCCCTGTGAACTGCTGTGCCAGAAGCGTGCTGCCGTACTTCTTCCCATTTACCTCGATTATACTGCCATTTGCCTGATTATGGAAGAAAAGCTGTGAAATTCCGGTTACGGCAAGAGGATAAATCACGCCGCAAAGCACGGTAAATACGAGCAGGACGGAAAGTGCTTTCGCCCAGACGGACTTTATAAGTTTCATTTCATTTACCTCCTCACGCCACGCCGAATACGGTCAGGATGATATCAATCAGCTTTACAAATACGAAGGGCGCGGCCAAACCACCCAGGCCATAAATCAGAAGGTTCCGGGAAAGCAGCTTCTTTGCCGGGACTTCGCGGTACTTTACGCCCTTGAGCGCAAGCGGAATGAGCGCAACAATAATCAGCGCGTTGTAGATGATAGCGGATAGAATGGCCGTGTTGGAGCTGTGCAGCCCCATAATGTTCAGCGCCGCCAGACCGGGGTACAGACCCATAAACATAGCGGGAATAATGGCAAAATACTTCGCCACGTCGTTTGCAATGCTGAAGGTGGTCAGCGAGCCCCGTGTCATAAGGAGCTGCTTACCGATTCGTACAATATCAATCAGCTTAGTGGGGGATGAATCCAGATCAACCATGTTGCCCGCTTCTTTTGCTGCCTGCGTGCCGGTATTCATCGCAACCGCCACGTCTGCCTGCGCAAGCGCAGGCGCGTCGTTGGTACCGTCTCCCGTCATGGCAACCAGATGCCCCTGCTTCTGAAAGTCGCGAATCATTTTAAGCTTGCCTTCCGGGGTAGCTTCAGCAAGAAAATCATCCACGCCCGCTTCCGCCGCAATCGCCGCTGCGGTCATGGGGTTGTCACCCGTAATCATAATGGTTTTGATGCCCATTCTGCGCAGGTCGGCAAACTTTTCTTTCACGCCGCTTTTAATAATATCCTTGAGGTTGATAACACCGAGAACCTTTTTGTCCTTTGCCACCACGAGCGGGGTTCCACCGCTGTTCGCAATTCGTTTTACCGCTTCCTCACATTCAGCGGAATAAGTGCCACCCTGATTTTCCACATACTCCCGTATCGCGTCGGCGGCTCCTTTACGGACTTCCATTCCGGCAAGGTTTACGCCGCTCATTCGCGTCTTTGCCGTAAACGGCACAAACTCAGGGGATTGCCCACCAAATTCTCGACCGCGAATGCCGAACTCCTTTTTTGCCAGTACAACGATACTTCTTCCCTCCGGTGTTTCATCCGCCAGCGAGGAAAGCTGCGCGGCGTCGGCAAGCTCCTTCATATCCACGCCGTCTACCGGAATAAATTCGGAAGCCTGCCGGTTGCCCAGCGTGATGGTGCCAGTTTTATCCAACATCAGGATATCCACGTCGCCCGCAGCTTCAATTGCTCTTCCACTCATAGCGAGGACATTTGCCTGATTCAGCCGGCTCATTCCCGCTATCCCGATGGACGAAAGCAGCGCCCCGATTGTTGTGGGCGCAAGGCAGACTAAAAGTGCCACCAGTGCGGTAATGGAGCTTGGGTTTGCAATTCCTGACTCTTTGGCTGCAAATTCGGAGTACGGATACAGTGCCGCTGTCACCAGAAGAAAAATGATAGTCAGCGCAATCAGCAGAATCTGCAGGGCAATTTCGTTCGGTGTTTTTTTACGCGAAGCACCTTCCACCATAGCGATCATCTTGTCCAGAAAGCTTTCACCGGCCTCATTGGTCACACGAATGACCAGCGAATCCGAAATGACCGTGGTTCCTCCGGTTACCGCGCTGCGGTCGCCGCCGCTCTCGCGGATAACGGGGGCGGATTCGCCGGTGATGGCGCTTTCGTCCACCGAGGCCGCGCCGTCAATTACCTCGCCGTCTGCCGGAATCTGTTCTCCGGCGCGCACGATAACAAGGTCGTCCTTTTTCAGCTCTGAAGAAGAAATTTTCTGAACCTGTTCCTTTTGTTCTACGGACGAGATTTTGTGAGCCTCCACATCCTTTTTCGCCGCACGGAGGGAATCCGCCTGCGCCTTACCGCGGCTTTCCGCAATGGCTTCGGCAAAGTTGGCAAACAGCACGGTAAACCAGAGAATCACCGCGATGGCAAGAATAAAGCCAGGCCGCGCGTCCCGGATTCCGAACAGCGAGATAAAATAGAGGGCTGTTGTCAAGACGGACGCAACATAAACTATTAACATCACCGGATTGCGTATCTGTATTCTGGGATCGCATTTTAAGATGGAATCCCGTATTGCTCTGCCGAACAAATTCTTATCCGCAAAAGCATTCTTTTTATGTAAATTCATCGGAGTACCTCCTTAACCGAACATCTTGAAAAAGTCTGCGATTGGTCCCAGTGCCAGCGCCGGGAAAAAGCTCAGCGCGCCGATCAGGATAATTACAAAAATCAAAAGACCCACGAACATGGCATCGTGTGTGGGCAGCGTTCCCGCGCCGACCGCGACTTTTTTCTTCTGTGCAAGGGAGCCTGCCATAGCTAGCGCGGCCACCATAGGCACATACCGGGCAAAAAGCATAAGGATTCCGGTAGAAAGATTTAGAAAAGGAGTATTTGCATCCAGCCCGGCGAAAGCGGAACCGTTGTTTCCACCCGCCGACGTAAACGCGTACAGGATTTCCGAAAATCCGTGTGCTCCCGTATTTGTAAGTACAATACCGGGCACCATGCACGCGACTCCGCTTCCAATCAGGATTGCCACCGGAGTTGCAAGGCAGAGCAGTACCGCCATTTTCATTTCATAGGGTTCAACCTTCTTGCCAAGGTATTCCGGCGTACGGCCAACCATCAGTCCGGCAATGAACACCGTGAATATGGCAAAGCCCAGCATTCCGTACAACCCGGAGCCGACCCCGCCGAAAATGACCTCTCCAAGCTGGATGAGCAGCATGGGAATCATGCCGCCGATTGGCGTAAGGCTGTCGTGCATCGCGTTTACGGAACCGTTCGACGCCGCAGTGGTGAATACCGTCCAGGCAGAGGAAGCACCGATTCCAAACCGGGTTTCCTTCCCTTCCATATTCCCTCCCGAATGGTTTACAAAGGAGGTGTCCACCGCCCCGTTCTGCACAAGCTGCGGGGTTGCCTGCGCCTCCGCGGCAAGCGTAACGCCAAGGCAGACCGTTAGAACGAGAAACATTGTCAGAAAGAGCGCAACCCCCTGCCGGCTGTCCTTTACGCTTTTACCGAACGTAAAGCATAACGCCGCCGGAATCAGCAGAATGGAAATCAGCTCTATAAGATTGGAAGCCGCCGTCGAGTTTTCAAACGGGTGCGCTGAATTCGCGCCAAAGAAGCCGCCGCCGTTTGTCCCCAGCTGCTTGATTGCAATCTGGCTTGCGGCCGGTCCTTCAGGGATTACCTCACTGGCAACGACTGTGCCATCCGATAATGTGACCGGCTGTATGAGCTCCGCTTTCTCATAACCGCTGAGATTCTGAACCACGCCCTGTGAGGCTAAAAGTATTGCGACGACAAGCGAGAGCGGAAGCAAAATGTACAATACAATCCGAGTGAGATCAGCCCAAAAACTTCCCAGACCGGTTTCCCGCACCTTTACAAATCCGCGGATTAGAACAAACAGCACGGCGATTCCGGTTGCTGCCGACAGAAAGTTCTGCACCGTAAAAGCAAGCATCTGGGTAAGATAACTCATGGAATTTTCCCCGGAATAGGACTGCCAGTTCGTATTGGTGACAAAGCTTATGGCGTTATTAAAAGCCTGATCCCATGCAATGGAACCGAAATGCTGAGGATTCAGCGGCAGTACGCCCTGCAGTAGATTCAGTAAAAAGACAAGAATAAGCCCTAACAAATTAAAAACCAAGACGGCGGCCGCGTACTTTTTCCAAGTCATCTGCTCGTCCCGGTCGATTTTCAATGATTTATACAATAAGCCTTCCGCCGGTTCCATCACCGGGGATAAAAATACTTTTTCGCCGTTCATTACCTTTGCAATATACCCGCCAAGCGGAACAGCCAAAACCACCACTAAAGCAAGGTACAGAACCGTCTGCAATATTTCTTCGTTCATGTTTTATCGCTCCTAAAAAGAATCGTGACCAGATAAACCAGCAATGCTGCAAAAATAAGGCCTGCTATTCCGACTATGACCTGCATTTGTATTCCTCCGTTTCTTTGACAGTATAGCACCGGAATCATAAGAATACTGTTAGGGTTCGGCCTGAGGCATTAAGATTCTGTAAATATCACTGGAATAGCTTTCTATGATCGACCTCTTTATGAAGATCAGGGAATGTGATACAAGCAGATAATAAGTGCCTTTCTGAATACCCCAGATTCCCGCCAGGTTGAACTTACAACAATGAATAACATTTGTGGTATCGAATTCTATTAAATTTATGTATAAATCTACAAATCTATTCAAAACTTAACAGGAATAAATTATACTTAAAATCAGCCGTAACAATTTCATCGAACAATAACTGCGTAAACGTAGCCGCGTCTTGATTTTACGGCAACAGTCGGACTGCAGCACGGAAACCATCCGCGAAAAATTGTCGATGAAATAGCTACCCGGGTCACCGGAGGCGACGCGGGTAGTAGGGCATTATATTCATTAAAGTTCACACTTAAACAAAGGAGAGGTTACATTATGAATGACATTATCTATATCGGTAACGATGATTCCGGTTATAAACTGAAAATGCAGGTCATCGATTATTTGGAAAAGCACGGATATCAATACAAAGATTGCGGTAGCGGTGAGGAACCATCGCGCTATCCTTACTATGCCGCCAGGGTGGCTTCCGCTGTCTCTAAAGGAGAAATAAAGCGCGGAATTCTGATTTGTGGTACGGGTCTCGGCATCAGCATTGCCGCAAACAAGTTCAAGGGCGTTCGTGCATCTATTGTGACCGATGCATTCTCAGCGCGTTTGACTAGACGGCACAACGACTCCAATATCCTCTGTATGGGCGGTGAGATGATCGGCCGCTGGGAAGCGCTCAATATTGTGGAGACTTGGCTGAACACAGAATTTGACAGTGGCCATCACCAGGCTTCTTTGGATCTGGTCGGTCTGATGGAGGACTATATGTACAACGGCAAAACATGGTGTCCTGACGAAGTCCCATACCCTAAATTCGAATGGAATCCCAACCAGCCTATCTGACAGGGAAATAAACCCCGGTTTTTGGAACACCCTCAGTTGTAGAATTTTTATGAGTTTAATTTAGGCACCGTTGCAAAATTTTTATTTTGCAACGGTGCCTTTTATGTTGTTCCAAAAACCACCAGCGCTGCTTGTGAGAAAAAGGCTTAAGCTATGCGCCGAAATATCGCAGGCAAGTGATATATAGCGAAATAAAAGCAGATATAGGGCAAATACTCAGAATGCTGTGTGAGCAAAAAGGTGTGAAAATAGTAGAGACAAATGCTTGTCCCAATCACATACATATGTTGATAAGTATTCCACACAAATACAGCGTAGCATAAATTATGGGATACCTCAAAGGGAATTGCCCTCTCGTTGATCTTTTGCCTTTTACTTTGCTTGGTTTAATGATATACTTGATTCAAATAATTGATTTGAGGTTTGATATGGTATTTAAGGGATTTAAACTTGGAATGTTGCTGCAATTAGCCGTTGGACCTATGTGCTTGCTGGTGTTTAATACATCTTCAACGCATGGATTTTCAGTTGGATTTTCTCTTGTTTTATCGATAACCCTGATTGACTTGTTGTACATAGCCTTGTCCGGCTTCGGTGTAGGCGCCATTCTGGATAAAGAAAATATTAGAAAAGTTATTAAAACGTTTGGGGCCTTGGTATTGATGCTATTTGGCGTCAATATGATATTGAGCGCGTTTAGCATCGCGCTACTTCCAAGCATTCCGTTATTTCCCCAAATCAATGAACAAAGTATCTTTGTTCAAGGGCTTTTGTTAACCGCTTCCAATCCGCTTACCATTATCTTTTGGAGCGGCGTCTTCTCAACACAAGTAATTGAGAATAACTATAATAAAAAGCAATTATATTGGTTTGGCTTCGGCTGTGTCTTATCTACCGTTACCTTTCTCGCATTTGTTGCCGCTTTAGGCACCTTGATCTGCAATTTTTTAACAGAAGATACTATGAAGCTTCTTAATATCTGTGTCGGCGCAATCATCCTCTATTTTGGCTTAAGGCTAATGCTGAAGCGTGAGCCTACACAAAGAGGATTGATTTGACCCCCCACGGGATGTTCCTCCGAAATCAGTAGGCTGTAAAGCCCCCGTCTGCAACCAGTAAAGCACCGTTGATTAAGCTGGAATCCTCGCTCGCCAGAAAAAGAGCCGCTGTTGCAATTTCTTCACTTTCGCCCATGCGGATATTCGCGCCCATTCCGGCGGTGGCGCGGCCCATGCCAAACTGATTCACCTTACTCATGTCCGTTAAAATCTCCGTATTGACGCCTCCGGGGCAAATTGCGTTGCAACGGATTTTTTGAGGACCATATTGAAAGGCAACGTTTTTTGTCAGCCCGTTCAGCGCATGCTTTGACGTTGTATATGCTGCTCCCGCCCTGGAACCCTGCAGCCCCCCTATGGAAGTAATGTTTATGATGACGCCGCCGCCCTGGTTGATCATCGTTGGAATTGCCTCCCGCATTGCATACATCGGCGCATCCACATTAATATGAAGCACATTCTGCCAAAGCTCGTTGGAAAGCTCCGCAAGCGGAACAAAATCGTCCATAACCCCTGCGTTGTTGACCAGAACGTCCAGCCGCCCGTATTCCTTTACTGTATTTTTCACCATGGCGATTACCTGTTCTTCCTTTGATACATCCACAACCATCGGCTTAATATGGCTCTTACCCTCTGCCAGCTCCTCAAGCCTCTGCTGACGTCGGGCGGCAGCAACGACAAGGGCGCCCTCCGATGCAAACAGCTCGGCAATAGCACGTCCCATTCCGGAGCTTGCCCCCGTTATAATACAGACTTTCTCTTTTAGTTTCATAACTTACCCTCACATTCTGAATTGTATGCGGTATGATTTTAGACCTATCTATTATTCGTATGCTTTCAACAATTTATTACGGTTACTTTAAAAGCATATGCATAATAGCTATGCAAAGCAAGATCGACTTTGAAACCCATTGGATTCATTACACAAGACTTAATTTTTCAATCGCCTGCTTTTTATCGGAAACAAAAAACACGTCCTTCCCCTGATTGCTTTCATAGATAAAATCCTTCAGGCTTTTACTGGTATAAGCAGAAAAATCTCCGACAATTGCTATTTTTACATGATAATTAATCAGCTTTTGCAGGATTTCCCCCGCCAGCTTTGTACTCAACTGAAAAAACTCCTCGCAGATATTTGATTTATTCAGAACAATTCGCCTGCAGCCATTTTCGAAGCTTACGGTAGCTACAAGGTCCAGTGCCGACTGAACATCTGTGATAAGCAGCTCATCGCTGCTGATTACGGCAATGCTTTCACGATTTTCACCGATTGCAGACACAATTTTCATATGAAACCTTCATTTCGTTAAAATATAACTGCTGCTTTTCTTAAGCTTGGATAATATATAGTATATATTTAAAATCACATGATAAACAACTATTGATTTGAAATAAACTGCAACCCCCGTTAAACGGCTGTTATTTGCTTTTCTATATTGAATATAGTACAATAGGGAAGGTTAAACGATATGAATTTGTTTGTGACTCTTCTGCCGGACAAGCACTGCTCCCGCGCACAGGCACAAATGTATACGGGGGAATCAACCATGCATGAATTGCCTGTCGTTCTGGATATTGTGCGGGTAATGGATGAAGAAGCAAAAAAGCGGAGTTTAAAGAAAATAACACAGATCAATTTGGTAATCGGTGAGCTTTCCTCCATTATCGGAGAATCGGTTCAGATGTATTTTGAGGTAGTCGCTGAAAACAGTGTTTGCGAAAACGCAAAACTGCATTTTGAAAACCGCCCCGCCATGTTGAAATGCAAGGAATGCGACTTGGAATTTCCTCACGGCAAGGATTTTACCTGTCCTGAATGCGGTGGCGATGCCGTTCTGCTGCGGGATACGGGCCGGGAGTTTTATATCCGCTCCTTTGACGGAGAATAGCCGGGTGGCATATCCCACCCGGATGAATCCTATAATTAACGTTTGAAAGGTGATTTTATGGAAGTTATTATTATGAAAGAACTGCTGGAAGCAAACGATAAGCTGGCGGAAGAAAACCGTGCGTATTTTGCCTCCAGGCATCTCCTTGCGGTCAACCTTATGGGTGCTCCCGGAGCCGGAAAAACCACATTGATTTCCGCAATTGCCAAAGAGCTGAAGGATATTCAGGTCGGTGTTGTGGAAGGCGACATTGCTTCCTCCATTGACGCGGAAAATCTCGAAAAGCAGGGAATCCCGTCCTCCCAGATTAACACCTGCGGCGAATGCCATCTTGATTCCCGCGTCATTCGGGACGGCGTGGAACAAATTAATATTGAAAACGGTATCGTATTTATCGAGAACGTCGGCAATCTGATTTGTCCGGCTGAATTTGATCTCGGCGAATCCATTCGCCTGCTCGCAGCCAGCGTTCCGGAGGGCGACGACAAACCATTTAAGTATGTTCCTATGTTCAGCTACATTGATGTGGTCGCGCTCACAAAATGCGACTTAAAGGAAGCGGTCGGATTCGACAGCGACAATTTTCTAAAAGGTCTTCGCGCCGTGTCTGAGGCTCCTGTTTTTGAGGTCAGCCTGAAAAGGGGCAATACGCCAGCCGGAATCACCGAGCTTGCGGATTTTTTAAGAAAAAAATATAAAGCACTCAAATGAGCCATCATGATAAAAAGGCTTCAGACACAGCTGTGTCTGAAGCCTTTTTCATTGTTCCAAAAACCACCAGCTCTGCTGGTGGGAAAAAGCTTAAGCTATGGACAAAAGTCAAAACCTCCGGCTAAGCCGGAGGTTTTGACTTTATCACCGTAATAAATATGACTTGGGTGGGAAATCTATAGTCGATAAACTTTAAAAAAGCCAAGTATTTGCGCGCATTTTTTTCGTGCCGTGAGGTAAACTGCGAAGCGGCGCGCAAATTTCACCGCAAATACCGGGTGGTTTTGGAGTTAATTGACTATATGTTTGAGGTGATTGTTATGAAAGTGAAAGAGATCATGTCAAAAGACGTCGCAAGTTTAAATACAGATGATTCTGTGGAAAGAGCTGCACAGCTCATGAAGCAGTACGATGTCGGTTCCATCCCCGTCTGCCGCCAGAAAAAGGTCATCGGTATCGTAACCGACCGGGATATCGCGGTCCGTTCCATTGCGGTAGGCGGAAATACCAAACAGCAAAAGGTCCAGGAAATTATGAGTTCGGACCCTGCTGTAGGAAACCCGGATATGGATGTTGACGAAGCGGCAAAAGTGATGAGCCAAAAGCAGATTCGCCGGCTGCCGATTGTTGAAAACAACAGCCTGGTTGGCATTGTAGCACTGGGAGATATCTCGGTGAAACCCGAGCTTCAGGATAACGCGGAGGAAGCGTTAAAAAACATTTCAAAGCCGTGCGGCTGCGGAATGTGAGATGAGCCCCATCCCGATTTTTAAGAACCTGTTTTCAATCGAAAACAGGTTCTTTTTTATTCTGTCTTGACATTTGGGCAACATTGATTTATTCTTTTGTTGTAATCTTTTAAAAGTAAGTGCAATATCTTCTGTTTATTTTATTCCTCATAATCAAGAGGATTGTTTTTTGCGGGAAAGCCGTATCAGTTAAAAGAAAGGACGATAGCGATGCAGAATGTAACCGGAAAACCGGAGCTTATGAAAAAAATGAACCTGACGCTTGTTTATCGGGCTTTGATTGAAATGCAATCCGCCACGCGTGCCGAAATAACCGATAAAACAAAGATCAGCACCACCACAGTTCGAACTCTTTTGGAAGAGCTGCTGCAGAGCGGGGAAATTATCGAGCTCCAGCTGGATGAGTCGAGCGGCGGTCGCCGCGCGCAAAGATATTCCCTGAATTTGAAGAAGAATCTGCTGCTTGCGCTTTATGTCGAGGATAACACGATTACCTATCAAATCAGTGATTTAATCGGCAATATCGTGAAGGCCGGCACAAAGACCGCGGATACAAATGATCTTTCACTTTCTGTTCCCGATTTCATCAGCTCATGCCTGAAGAAATACAGGCTGTGCGCAGTTGGGCTTGGGGTACCAGGAATCGTTGAAAATAAGCATTACTACGTGGGGGAAGGACTAAACCTATGGTTCACCAATGATCTTGGCGAACAAATCCAAAACGAGTTCCACATTCCCGTTGTATTGGAAAACGACATGAATGCTTTGGCACTCGGATTCGCAATGCATTACGCAAAACAGAATAATGACTGCCATTTAAACAGCATCAATATGGCCTATATTCATTTTAATATCTGTGGCACCGGTGCGGGAATCATCGCGGATGGAAAAATCATTCACGGTATTAAGCATTTTGCCGGAGAATTGGGATTTCTCCCCATCCTTCCGGAGAAGAACGTTGATCAGGTATTGCGGGAAGCAAAAAACGAGAAGGAATTTGCCGAAAACATTGCCCGCCTGACCGCAATTGTAAACTGCGTTACCAATCCCGCTCTCATTGTAATCGGCGGAAAGCTCATTCAGACCGGGAAGGTCAGCCTGGACACTATTAAAACCTTTGCTCAGTCGTATATCTCTGACATTGTTTTTCCGGAAATCATTTTTTCCAACAACTACAGTACGGATTATCTGTCGGGCTTAACCCATTTGACCACAGAGACCATCATACCGCGCCTGCCCTTCACCAATAGCGCCGAAGAGTAAGACAGCGCTGTTCCCTGCCCCTTTCGGAGAAAGAAATCAACGCTGTCATTACTAAATTAATTCAATTAACCAAATATGGTGAAAATAACATCATCAAGCTGACCATTCAGCTTCAGCTTTACCCCCAGCTCCGAGGGAACAACCTGGGCACCATGAACATTGTCGACCTTCCAAATATTATGGAACACAATGCTAAGCTCGTCGGCTTTCCCTTCCAACACTACACGAACCTGATTATGAATCCTTTGAGCCGCAACTCTGAGAATCACGTTCCCATCCTGATTTACAATTTCCGTATTGGCGGGCTCTTTTTCAGACAGTTCGAAAATATGAAGAGTCAACCCCTGTGAATAATCGTAATCCGGAACCTGCTCATTTCCGCCAACCGCCAGAATCGTATTTTCTTTTACATACAACGGCAGGCTCATATAATTGTATTGCTCGTGCATCCAGCTTCCGCCTCTTACTACTTTGTTGGATAGATAATGCGTCCACTTTCCTTTTGGCAGATAGTAATCTACAACGCCGCTTTCACGGAAAATAGGCGCAACCAGCAGAGAATCTCCCAGCATATACTGCCGATCAAGCCCATCGCAGGTCGGGTCGTTCTGGAACTCCAGCACCATAGCGCGCATACAGGGAATCCCACTTTTCGCCGCGACAACCGCGGTACTGTAAAGATATGGCATTAATGTACATTTCAGCTTCGTAAAATAGCGGACAACCTCGACGGCCTCCTCATCAAAAAGCCATGGCACACGGTAGCTGTCGTTTCCGTGAAGTCGGCTGTGTGTGGAAAGCAACCCGAAGGCTGCCCAGCGCTTATACAAATCCGGCGTTGCCGTACTCTCGAAGCCGCTGATATCGTGACTCCAGAACCCAAAGCCGGAAAGCGAGAGCGAAAGTCCGCCGCGAAGGCTCTCTGCCATTGAGCTGTATTTTGCCGCACAGTCCCCTCCCCAGTGAACGGGAAACTGCTGGCAGCCCGCCGAGGCGCTGCGGGCGAATAAAATAGCATTGTTTTCTCCGAAGTTTTCCTTTAACAGATTAAACACAGCCTGATTGTATAATACCGTATAATAATTATGCATATTAACCGGGTCGGAACCGTCGTGGTACATAACGTCCGTGGGTATCCGCTCACCGAAATCCGTTTTAAAGCAGTCTACGCCCACATCAATTAGCTTCTGCAGCTTGCTGCAATACCACGCACTGGCCACGGGGTTTGTAAAATCAACGAGACCCATGCCGGGCTGCCACAAGTCCCATTGCCACACATCACCATTCGGTCGCTTTAGCAGATAGCCGTTCTGCTTTCCCTCATCAAAAAGCTTGGATTTCTGCCCGATATACGGGTTAATCCAGACCGAAATTTTCAAACCCTTCTCTTTCAACCTTTGAAGCATATTCTTTACATCGGAAAACACCTGATCGTTCCACTCAAAATTGCACCACTCGTACTCCTTCATCCAGAAGCAGTCGAAATGAAACACACGCAGCGGCAAGTCACGCTGCGCCATGCCGTCGACAAAGCTGTTCACCGTTTCTTCATCATAATCGGTCGTAAAGGAGGTAGTCAGCCACAGCCCAAATGACCAGGCCGGAGGAAGCGCGGGCTTTCCGGTGAGAGAGGTATAATTTCGCAGCGCGGCTTTCATGGAATCGCCGCCAATGATCATATAGTCCAGCTCTTCGCCGGGAACACTGAACTGCACACGGGAAACCACCTCAGACGCAATCTCATAGGAAACGCGCCCCGTATGGTTAACAAAAACACCATATCCCTTGTTGGAAAGATAGAACGGCACATTTTTATAGGCAAGGTCAGAGGAGGTTCCGCCATCCTCGTTCCAGATATCTACTGCTTGCCCATTTCGCACAAACGGCGTAAACCGCTCGCCGAGACCGTATATTTTTTCTGAAATATCCAGGTTGAGCTGCTCCCGCAGGAATGCACCCTGCGGCGTAGTGAGGTAAGCCAGCTGTTTATCCCCGCTGGACGTGAGCTCACGCCCGTTATAGGCATATGTAACCGAAAACGTTTCCTTGTTCACGGTTGCCGTTAATCTGCCGCTGGTGATCCGAATCCGATCAGAATCCTCCGTCACGTTTAACCTGCAGTGTCTGTCATCCACTGAAAATTCGGGATTCTTGTGAGCCGCCCCCATAAAATGCCACACCTGAACCCGAAGAATATCCGCCATTGGAGAAGAAAACCGAATCGTCAGCAAAGGTCCTTTTAAGGTTTGCCCTCTTTCGGTTATTTTTGTATAGGGTGCGTAAATTGTAACAGAATCTTCGGTTTTGCAAACATCGCGCACCTGAGCGGCAGGAAAAATTTCGACTCCCTTTTTAACCATCCAAAAACCATCTGTAAACTTCATTGCGATACTCCATTTCGTATTTCCCATTGCGGGAAGAGTCTTTCCTACCATTTCTACAAAACTATCATAATGCGTTTCATTGCAAAATTCTTGCTTAAAAATAGCATTTTGTTGTAAAATCTTGATATTAGGAGTAATTATGGAAAACAGAATATTGAAGGAAAACAGACGCCACGGAGATATCCTGCTCCCAATTGGCCGTTATCAAATGATATTGTCCGGTATCCGGAATCTTCTGGAATGCCACTGGCATGATGAACTGGAATTCTTTAAGGTTACCGGCGGAAGCTTTCGGTTTCAAATCGCGTCACGGTACTATGAGGTTTCACAGGGGGATATTCTGTTTATCAACAGTGGGGAGCTGCACTCCGCAATGGCGGAGCAGAACGGAGATTACTCCTTTAGAGCCATCGTTTTTTCTCCGGATATGCTAAAGGGTCCGTCGGACGATAAAGTGCTGCTCGAATACCTTTCGCCTCTGCTCAGCGGCAGGCTTACCGTGCAACGCGTTTTTCATCCGGATACCGTTCCGGGAAAACAGGTTCAGGAGCTGTTCGATCAGCTTTATCAGCTTTTGGATGAAAAGCCCGCCGCTTATGAAATAGCATTAAAAGCAAACCTCTACCTTTTGCTGAGTGAGCTTGTCCAAACCGGAAACGGTATCACGGGGCTCAAAGAATCGATACGGGAAACGGCGGCGGCAGACAGCATAAAAAAGGCAATTCGCTTTCTTCAGGAGAACTACGCTTCCAACATTACCGTCGATGTGCTTGCCGGATACAGCAGTATGAGCAGCGGGCATTTTTGCCGTATGTTTAAAAAATACACCATGAAAACCCCGATTGAATACCTTAATTGCTGCAGGGTTTCCAAAGCGGCCGTCCTACTGGAATCTACCAATCGTAAAATCCTTGATATTGCTCTGGAATGCGGCTTTAACAGCCTGAGTTATTTCATTCATGTGTTCCGCGAGAATACGGGCTGTTCCCCATCGGAATACCGGCAAAAGGAGCTGCACCCGCAGGAAAATGCCAAAGGGGATACTTAGCAACGCAGCCGCCTTCCATACTGCGCTTACAGCCTTTCAGCCAGAAAAAAACCAGGCCTGACAGCCTGGCTTTTTTATTAATGTCTTGGATGGGAACGAACCTCCAAAACGGACTGAATCATCGCGGTAACCACCATGGCGTTGGTCTGGGGATCGATATCCGGTACCGGCTGGCCATCCCGTAGCACCATGTATCTCGGCGAAAGCTTGTTCAGGGCGATTGCAACAATATCCTTTTTGCAGCGGTCACACTTGCAGCATTTGAACTTGGCTAGCACGGTATCCAGCTTTTGCAGCACTATAGTCTCCATCGTGTTGACCAGCACCGTAGGCTGGGTATCCATAAACGGAACGCCGATATCGCGGCGAATGGTAATCCGCTGGTGCTGGGAAGGCAACGGCTCCTCAAGCTCCCTGCTCACATTCTGTAAATAGGACGGTTCTTCCGCCGATTCTTCCGACAACCCTGCCTTCGCCGGCTTTGGGGCGGAAGGCATCAGCTTTTTATACATTAAATCTTTATCAATTTCTTTTTTTGACTTCGCCATAATCAAACCCCCTTAGCCAAAAGCTCTTCCGTAAAATTCAGGTAATCCTTCGCGATACTGCTTCTTGGCGCGTAATCGATCAGGTTATCCTGAATGGATTGAGCTTCACTGGCTACCACGCTGCTGCGAATACTGCTTTCGAATATCGCGATATTCAAATCCTTCGCAATCAGTTCCACGGTTCCGCGGATTTCACGCCCCAGGAGAGTTCTCGGATTGTACCTGGTAAGTAAAATCCCCGCAATCGTAAGGTTTGGATTGCAATATTTTTTTACGCGCTCCACGGTTTCGTAAAGCTGGGCGATTCCCTGCAAACTGAAAATATCCGAGAGCATGGGAACGACAATATAATCTGATGCCGTAAATGCGTTGATGGTTAGAATTCCAAGCGCCGGGGGCGTATCCAGCAGAATATAGTCATAAAAATCCTGAATTGGCTTTATAGCCTCTTTCAGCAAAAATTCTCTGCCGGTATTCGTAAATTCCAGCTCAATGCCGCTAAGCAGGATACTGGATGATATCAGATCAGCTGTATCGGTTTTCTGAATGGCAAACTGTGTTTTCACGTCGCCCTTCAAAACATCATAAATCGTGGCGCTGGTTTCCACCTCCGCCCCAATACTGAACCCAAGATTACCTTGCGGATCCAAATCAATTACCAGTACGCGAAAGCCTTTTTTCTTCAGGCCTGCCGCTAAATTACAGGTAGTAGTCGTTTTACCCACTCCGCCTTTTTGATTAGAAACAGAAATAACCTTGCTCATCCTTTTGACCATGCCTTTCTGGCTTTAAAATCATATCGTTTTCCGAAGTCCGATTAACAAGCTCCATTAAGGCAATTATACTATTTCTTTTTCTGTTTGACAATATTTTTGATTTTTCGCCGGAGTATGCATATAAAGCTCTGATATTCTTCATTAATTTGTGTCGTTATCCTTTTTTCTGTCGAAAATACCCGGTACAGCCTTTGTGCGGCTCACTTCAAAATTTTGAATCGTTACCAGCTGACCGTGGATAAGATAGGTGCCATTCTCCTCATAAGTAACTGCGGGCACGTAAACGTACCACTTCCACCCTCTGCCCTGAAACTTTGTTTTTGTGACCCCAAGCTTGTTTCCCCTCGCCTCAATCACCTCCCCATTGCCGACATAAATTCCGGTATGCCCACTCATCTGTACAACGAGACCGGGGGTATCCGGCATTGCCACAGCGGGGCCAAATTTTTCGGCCTTTTGTAAAAGCCCGTTCGCGGTGCAGTCCGGCATGGCAAACGGATAGGAGGGCGAGATCTTTCCGGTTTTTTCGTCCAACCAAGTATAGGCTTTGATCAACCCGATACAATCAAATGCGGGATGTCCGCGGTAGCGCCGATAAATGCTAAAAATCTCCGATCCCACCAAATTTGCCCTTTCGTTTCCGGCAAATCTGGTTGCCTGACGCTGTAAGAAATCCGCTGTGACCGTTTGCCCGGTTGCGCCGAAGACATAGCCTGATCTGCTGTCCAGCGCGTTCCAAGCGAAATTTGCCAGACCGATGTTGGTTTTTTGATTCCTCCCTGACAGATTTCTCGTAAGGAGCGAATTATAATTAACCGTTTCTCGTCGTCCGAAAAAATAGCCGATTACTATGACTGCTATCACAAAAACAATTAGGAAAAAAAGTGGTTTTCTCCTGCCTTTTCTTCTTTTGCCTGCGGATTTCTCTTTTAGAACATGTATGCTCATCCCGTCCACCTTTTTCAAGTAAATTGAACCTGCTTCGGCTCTATTCACTTATACGACTGAAAAAGCATGGTTAGAATCACTTATAAACGAATAAACGAAAAAGGTTCCAGCCGCAGACATGACCTACACCCCATTTGTTAGACAGTAAGATGTACTGAAGAACAAATGCGGTGCAGGTCAACACAGCTGGAATCTTTTTTATAGAGGTATATTGAAATTACTGATTTGGTTCAAGTTCCAATTTTCCGCTGTTCGCGGCGACACTAGCCGCGCAGCGGTTCAGTGCTTCGTTGATTAAGAAGGTTACAATCAAAAGTGCAATCAAGATTGGATAGAGCAGTTCGAGACCGAAATGAGAAAGAATGACACCAATCACCGACGACACCGCTGAACCTCCCAAACTGGCCGCGCCGACCTGGTAGCCGATGAGCTGATTACTGACCTTTTTCTTAAAGCGAATGGGTGTTTCATACATGAGCCCGGGAAAAATCGAGGCGAAGCCGAGACCAACCAGAACAATTCCAATAATTGCGCCTGCATCGGTCTTTACCATACCAATACAAATCATTCCCACCAGCGCAACGGCAAAATCCACCCGGATCATTCTTTTGTTTCCTATTTTGCTGACGATAAATCCGGAGAGCAGCCGACCGACCATTATCATCGCATATAAAAAAGCCGACGCCAACCCAGTGAGAGAAACTGACATATGTCGGGATTCCAGCAGGACACTGCTCGTCCATACCCCCATGGAAAGCTCCATGCCGGAATAGACAAAAAACAGAAGCATTGCTATGATCTGAGAACGCACGGAAGACATCCCGGTTTCCTCATTGATACGGATTTGTTCCTTCTCTTCCTCTGTCATATGCTCCTGCCGTTCCTCCCAGTATCCCTTTAGAATACTGAGATAAAGCACTGCCGCGATGACCAGCTGAACGATAGAAATGACCTGGTAGCCCATCCGCCATTCATTTCCGTTCATCAGCGCTTTCGTCATAATAAGCGGTCCCACTGTGGCGCCCACACCCCAGAAGCAATGTGTCCAGTTCATATGGCGCGGTTGGTAGTGATCCGCCACGTAGCGGTTCAGTCCGGAATCCACCGCCCCCTGCCCAAGCCCTAAAGGAAGCGTAAACATGAGCAGCCACAAAAAATTCCCGGATATAGAATACCCAAGCAACGCGCTTCCGGTCATCGCCGCGCTAATGAAAACAACCTTGCCGGTACCGAAAAAAGATACAATGCGCCCGCTGAAAAAGCTGGATATTGCAGACATGCAGAGCAGTATCGTGGTGAGAACGCCGAGGCTTTCCAGCGGAAGCCCGAACGCAGAGCGAACGGCGGGCCAGGCTACGCCGATAATTCCGTCGGGAAGTCCCAGACTTGCGAAGGAAAGAAAAATTATCATGAGTAAGACCATATTTCTGTTTGGCTTTTTCATAAGCACACTCCTATTATCCTTATATCATAACTTTTATTTTACACTTTTATAAGATTGTGATATAAGTATAAACATATTCCGATGGTATGTCAATATTATTTAAAAATTTATTAGGGCTTAGCGGAAAATTCTATTAAGTATTCTACCAATTTAGAAGCAGGCGCAATCTGAACAGGTCTGTTGTTCTACGCTGCGGATGCACGGTTCATTCTTTCCGCTCTTTTTTCATTTTCCCCTTTATCAGAGAGGTTGCCATTGCCAGCAGTGCGATGGCTGCTGCCGTGGTGAAGGTGATTTGCAGCGCGTAAATGAAGGAAGCCTGCCGCAGGGCCTCCTCTTTTAAGCCCTGTGCGCCGTAAAAAGCGTTAGCCCTGATTGAATTCATGGTAAACAAAGCGCCGGAGATCGCAACACCCAATACCATTCCAATGTTCCGCATCGTTGCCAGTACTCCGGAAGCGATTCCCCTATGCTCAGGCGGAACGCTCCCCATTACCGCGGTGTTGTTCGGTGTTTGAAACATGCCGGAGCCCAGCCCTGCAAGAGCCATTGCGGTTACCATATACCATACAGGCGTATCCGCTTTCAAAAAACTCAGCATAAAAAGTCCCGACGACATAATTCCCATTCCGGCGGAGCTGAGATATCGACTGTCAAAGCGGTCTGCCGCCGCGCCGCTGACCGGCGCAATAATCAGGGTAGCCAACGGCATAGGAATATAAAGCAGCCCGGCGGTAACGGGGGAAAACATCCGCAGCTTTTCAAGATAGAATGGAACCAGAAACACCATAATATTCTGTGCCATAAAATTTAAAACTGCCGAAAGGTTTCCCGCGGCAAAAACCCGGCTTTTAAACAGCTCCAGATTTAAAATCGGGGCGGGCGTTCTTTTTTCAAACACAATAAAACCGGCGGCAATGGCAATTCCGGCAGCCAGCATAGAATAAAACATCGTCATATTGACGTTTTCTATACCTGCCAAATCCAATGGAAGCAGAATTAAAATCAAAGCGACAAAAATCAGAATGCTGCCGATATAATCAAAGGAGCCGCGTCCCTTTCGGTCATCCTTATCTATATTTTTAAGAGACAAAAAAGTGCCGAGGATTCCTACCGGCACATTAATGTAAAAAATGCTCTGCCAGCCGATGCTGCTGGCCAGAATACCGCCGAGAACCGGACCGGTGCAAAGCGCGACGGCAACGGCAATGGCCGTGACGCTAAGCGCCTTTCCACGCGATTGTTCCGGCACCGCATTGGTAATGATGGCGGGTCCGGTCGCAAACATCATGCCGGCTCCGATTGCCTGAAGCACGCGAAACGCCACCAGCAGCTGAATGCTCCCTGCCAGAGCGCACAAAAGGGACCCCAAGGTAAAAACAGCAAACCCGGTGATATAAAGCTTCCGGTGCCCATATACATCGGCCAGACGACCAAAGGTAAGCAGCAAGCTGCTGATAACCATAAGATAGGCAATTACTACCCATTCCACCGTAGAGAGTGATACGGAAAATTCCGTCTGTATGACCGGCAGAACCACATTGACAATACTGGAATCCAGTGCGGACATAAATGTACCCAGCGCAATCGTTAGTATCGTAATGAGCGTTTTTTTATTCCCTATTTTTCCCATTCTCTTCTTCCCCATTTTTATGTTTCATTATATTATAGCCATGTGAGCAAATATATTCGTCTCCCTTTCCAATTGTTTCACGGTCACATCGAAAGCAAGCACAAAGATTTTCAGTATAGCTTGTATGGATTCACGTCTCATTTTTAAGACAAGCTATTTTATGCATTGAAATAAAAGCAATTGTGATTATTCTTTCGCATTTCGATAATCATTGTATTTAAATTAATTCTTATCAGGTTTTAATATTGTTAACTTAAGAGTATTCTTCACTTTATTTTGTTAAATTTGGAGAATGTGTGATTTGATTATTTGTTTTTATTTAGCACAATGATGAATTTTAATAATTTATGAACAAGGCATTGACTTTTTCATAATTTGGTGTATGATGATTGCAAGAGAATCATTAAAACCTTTAGAGCAATTAAGCATCATAATTATTCTCTCATTTCAAGAAGGGACTGGAGTTATGAAGAAGGTTGAATTGATCATCCGTCCGGAAAAGCTTGAGGATGTTAAAGAAGTCTTAAGCGAGCTCAAAATAAACGGTATGACGGTTTCCATGGTCTCCGGCTGCGGAAATCAAAAAGGCAGAAAAAGTGTGTACCGTGGCACAGAATGTGAAATCAATCTCCTCCCTAAAGTAAAAATCGAGACCATAATACATGATGAAGCCCTTAATGATTTAATTTCAATGATCACGGAGCGGATTAAAACCGGCGAAGTTGGCGACGGTAAGATTTTTATTTACAACGTTGAACATGCTGTTCGAATCCGCACAGGAGAGAGTGGTGACAATGCAATCTAAAACCAACGAATTTCCCGTTGAACCCAGGAAGAAAATTGTGATTGCTGTCTTATTTGTTTTTGCGACCGCTATTTGCGTTTCCGGCACGGCCTTTTCTATTTACAGTTTTCTGAACAACATTAGTTTTCAGGTGCTGAACACACAAATTCCCGGAATTGCTTTTGGCGTGGTCATCCTATTTTTGGGTATGCGCTATCTTATATCCCTGATGAAGCTGAAAAACGAGGTTTACAAACCGACTTCCCGTTTTTCCTGGGATAACTTTAAAAAGAAAAAGCGCACTCAGAACAAATAATTACATATAAAAAGGCAAAGGCGCCAGATTTCGTTGTAACGATTCTGCGCCTTTCTTTTTTATATCGCCGGCAGCTCCCTTTTTTACGCAATTTAATAGCGGCAATGATGCCGGTTCCGTTAAGCGGGACCGGCATTTTTATACAAATTACTATATAGACTAGGAGATGGAGAACAGTGAAAAAAATCGAAATGATTATCCGACCGGAGAAGCTTGAGGATGTCAAAGAAATCCTGAATCAGCTGGAGATTCGCGGCATGACAACAACCATGGTATCCGGCTGCGGAAATCAAAAAGGCAGAAAAAAAGTTTACCGCGGCACCGAATTCAGTTTGAATCTGCTTCCGAAAATCAAAGTGGAAACCGTTGTACATGATGAAATGGTTACCCCCCTGATCGATAAGATCACCGAAATCATTAAAACCGGGGAAGTAGGAGATGGAAAAATCTTTGTTTACAATGTGGAGCTGGCGGTGAAAATCCGGACGGGCGAAAGCGGAGAAAGTGCACTTTAAGCAATTTTGCGGAGTAAATAATTTTAATTTTTAATGTTAGGGGATATCGATATGAAGAAACTATGGAAAATATTCAGCCTGGCTTTCGTAATCATCATAGCCGCAACGCTGCTTTCCACAACCGTTTTCGCGGCAACCTCCGGCGGGGCCGACCCTACCGGGGCTTCTTACGCAACCGCTACCGGCTCTGAAACCATTGGTGATGTTGCGGTTGCCGCAACCAGAGCTCAGCTCAGTGCGAACTATGTGTGGATTATGATCACCGGATTTATGGTATTCTTCTTTCAGTGCGGCTTTGCCATGGTGGAAACAGGCTTCTGCCGCGGTAAGAACGCGGCTCACACCATGACCATGAATTTCATGGTATTTCTGGTTGGCGCGGTTGGCTACTTTCTGGTGGGCTTTGCCCTTCAGTTTGGCGGATCCGGCGGCGCCGCTGGTCTCGGTACCGGTGGCTCGGCTCTAAATGGAATGCTCTCTATTCCTGGTCTCGGCGGAATTCTGGGCTACAAAGGGTTCTTCCTGGAATCCGGCGGTACCTACGACGCTGGTATCTATGCGCTCTTCTTCTTCCAGATGGTATTCATGGATACAACCGTTACCATTCCAACCGGCGCGATGGCAGAGCGAGTGAAATACTCCGCCGTCGTGATTTCTTCCTTCTTCGTTTCGATGGTCTACTACCCGCTGTTCGGTAACTGGATGTGGGGCGGCGGCTGGCTGGCTGCCATGGGTAAAACCTTCGGTCTCGGTCACGGCGGTGTTGACTTTGCGGGCTCCGCCGTCGTTCACTCCATGGGCGGAATGATGGCGCTTGCCGGTGCGATCGTGATCGGACCAAGAATCGGTAAATTCAAAAAGGACGGTTCCGCCAGAGCATTCCCGGGTCATGATATTCCAATGGCGATTATCGGCACCATCGTCCTCTTTTTCTGCTGGTTCTCCTTCAACGCCGGTTCTACCCTCAACGCAGGCGATTTCCGTCTCGCTGTCGTTGCTACAAACACCATGGTTGCAGGCGCAATCGGCGGTTTGGTCGCCATGTTCTTTATGTGGATTAAGTACGGCAAGCCGGATCCCTCCATGACGGCGAACGGCGCGCTTGCCGGTCTGGTCGCCATTACCGCTCCCTGCGCGTTTGTCAACGGGATTATGTCCTTTATCATCGGCGCTATTTCCGGCGTTCTGGTTTGTGTCGCGGTTCCCTTCGTTGAAAATAAGCTCAAGCTTGACGACCCGGTGGGCGCGATTTCTGTTCACTGCGTAAACGGCGTTTGGGGCGTTCTCGCGCTCGGTCTCTTTGCGGATGGTTCCTACGGCGACGGCATCAACGGCGTAGCGGGAAACGTAAAAGGTCTGTTCTACGGCGATGCCGGACAGTTTGCGGCTCAGCTGGCTGTAATCGGAGTTCTGGTTGTCTGGGGCTTTGGCTTATCCTTCGTGTGGTTCAAGGTTCTTAACAAGGTTTGGGGTCTCAGGGTAAACCCGGAAGTAGAAATCGAAGGTTTGGACATGGAAGAAATGGGAGCGCTTGCTTATCCCGATTTCGTCATTCAGCAGTCCGAGCTCGATATGGTTACACCCGACCCGGTAATTATAAAAAAATATGTCAAGCTTACAAACGCAGTTAAGGAATAAGATAAAAGCACAGACCGTTCCGGCAATATAGCGGAACGGTCTGTTTTTATCGTCTTCTTATTTCTGCTTCTTAGAAAGTAACATCCTCACCGTAGTAAGCGCAGGTGAGAACCTTAAGCATATTTTCTTTGTCAATTGCTCTCGGGTTGGAGCCGGTGCAGGGATCACCGACCGCGTTCTCAGCAATTGCTTCGCAGTTGGACTTAAAGAGCTCCTCGCTGACACCGTTATCCTTGTAGCTCTGCTGTATATCCAATTTCTTGTTCAAATCGCGGATTGTTTCAACCAGAGAATTGACCAGCTGCTTGTCGGTTGCACCGGGAAGACCCATGATCTTCGCAATCTGTGCGTATCTCGACATGCAGGCTTTGGAATTATACTGGATAACACTGGGGAGAAGGATGGCGTTGCAGCAGCCGTGCGGAATATGGAATACCGCGCCTGTTTTATGGGCAAGGCTGTGGGCAATGCCCAGCAGCGCATTAGAGAAGGCCATACCCGCCATGCACTGTGCGATATGCATTTTGCCGCGAGCTTCTACAGCACCGTTGTAGGAATCGATAATGCTCTCATAGATATCGGAAATTGCTTTCAGAGCCAGCGCGTCAGAGAACTCGGAACGCGCGGAAGCAACGTAAGCCTCTATAGAATGGGTCAGCGCGTCCATTCCGGTGTGAGCGGTCAGCATTTTCGGCATCGTCAGTGGAATATCCGTATCCAGAACCGCGATATCCGGTGTGATTTCGAAATCAGCCAGAGGATATTTAATATTGGTGGAATAATCGGTAATAACGGAGAAAGCGGTTACTTCGGAGGCAGTTCCGCTGGTAGACGGGATTGCAGCAAAGATTGCCTTTTTTCTGAGCTTCGGCATAGTAAACGGATTTTTGATATCATCAAAGGTCTTTTCCGGATACTCATAGAATACCCACATCGCTTTCGCTGCGTCCATCGGAGAACCGCCGCCAATTGAAACGATTACGTCCGGCTCAAACTCACGCATAGCCTTTGCACCGTCGAATACGCGCTCAATTGAAGGATCCGGCTCTACGCCATCGTAAATTCTGGTCTGTAATCCGGCTTCTTTCAATACATCTTCCAGCTTCTGCAAAAAACCGGTTTTTCTCATAGACTGCCCGCCGGTTACTATAAATGCTTTTTTGTAGCCCTTCAAATTCTTCAGTTCACTAATTGCGTTCGGACCATAGTAAATATCTCTTGGTAATGTAAAACGTGCCATTATAATTCCTCCCATTCACATTGTTAAATTTGTGACAACCTTTTATACCGTTATACTACCATTTTATCGTCTACATTTCAAGTAAAATTATTACACCAAATTTTGATGAATTAGCACCCGAAAGCGGATAAGATTTTCTCCGCACATTTGATTCCATCCACCGCGGCAGAAATAATACCGCCCGCATAGCCGGAGCCTTCCCCGCAGGGATAAAGCCCTTGTGCCGCTGCAGATTGCAGATTTTCGCCGCGTACGATTCGGACGGGCGAAGAGCTGCGGCTTTCCACCGCCGTCAATATTGCGTCGGGATAAGCGAAGCCGCGCAGACGCTGATTCATCTGCAAAATTCCGCCGCGCATCGAATCCGTAATAAATTCCGGCAGGCAGTCATCCAGATTACAAGGAGCGACTCCGGGGAGATAAGTCGGTTTAACCTCACCGATTTTTATAGAAGCGCGGCGGTTTAAAAAATCCTCTACACGCTGAACGGGCGCGTGATAAGCCCCTCCGCCAAGGCGGAACGCCCTTTCTTCAAGCTCGCGCTGAAATTTCATCCCGGCAAGCGGGTGATCGCTCCCGTAATCCGCCGGGTCAACGCCGACCAAAAGGGCGGAGTTGGCGTTTGCCCCGTCTCGTGCAAAGTAGCTCATTCCGTTTGTCGCCAGCCGGTTTTCCTCGCTTGCCGCGGCAACTACCCTTCCGCCCGGGCACATACAAAAGGTATAAACACCCCTACCGTTTTGGAGATGGACCGCAAGCTTGTAATCTGCCGCACCAAGCCTGGGATGACGGGCAAATTTTCCATATTGCGATACATTGATCAAATTCTGGGGATGCTCTATCCGTGCTCCGATGGAGAACGGCTTCTGAACCATCGGGATTCCCAAATCGTTTAGAAGCTGAAAGGTATCGCGTGCGCTGTGCCCGATTGCCAGAACAAGGTGCTTTGTATCAACCCGATAGGAAGAGCCCTCCCAGGGCTTTGCTTCCACTCCCTCCACTTTTCCGTCTTTTAGATAAATATTCTGTACCGCTGTTTCAAAATGGACTTCTCCACCCAGTAAAATAATAGTTTCCCGGATATTCTTTACGGTAGGGGCAAGGTAATCCGTACCGATATGCGGTTTTGCCATATAAAGAATTTCCTCCGGAGATCCAGCCCGGACGAATTCCTCCAAAACCTTGCGCGTGCGTTCATCCTTCGTACCGGTATTCAGCTTGCCATCTGAAAAAGTGCCCGCGCCGCCTTCTCCAAACTGGACATTGCATTTCGGGTCTAATATGCCGGTTTTCCAAAATCGTTCTACCAGCTCTCCGCGTTTTTCAACGCAACAGCCGCGCTCAAATACGATTGGCCGTTGCCCTGCCTGCGCCAGGATCAGCGCAGCAAAAAGACCTGCCGGCCCAAACCCGATAACAACAGGACGAACAGGAAGTGGTCTGCTGCGCGGAATTTCATAATAATAAGAAATTGCATTCGTAATCTTGGGGTCCTTGATTTTATGGTTTAATTTGCAGTCCACTTCTACCGTACAGATAAAATGAACGTCGTCTTTTTTCCGGGCGTCAACCGATTTTTTGCAAAGCTTCAATGACTGAATCGCTTTCGGGTCTGCCTTCAGCCGTTTTGCGGCAAGCAGTTTCAGGTCCTCTTCCGTTCCATCCAGTGGCAGGCAAATTTCTGATATTCTATACATTTTATCACCTTTGTTCCATTAACGATTGTGCTGCGGCGCGTCCGGCTTGAATCCCGCTGCTCCAAGCCCAATGGAGGTTATACCCTCCGCAGTCCCCGTCTATATTGCAAATTTCTCCTGCCAGATACAGACCCGGACAGAATTTCGACTGTAAGGACTCATCCAGCTCGCCCAACGGTACCCCTCCCGCGGTTACCTGCGCGTCTTTCCAGGAGAGCGTTCCGATAATTGGGAAGGTAAAACTCTTTGCCGCGTTAGCGACAGCGACAAGCTCCTTTATTTGAAGCTCTCGAGCCAGCTTCGGGGAATGGGGAAGCGTTTGCCGGATAATTTCCGCCCCCACCAGTTTGTTTACCAATCCGCTCAGCAACTCCGCAGCCGGTAAAGTTTGTAATACCTGTTTGCGGTTTTTTAAAATAAATAATATCTGCTGCTCACTGTACTCCGGCAACAGATCAAGCAAAACCTCTACCCTTTGAAAGGGGAGCTGCTCCCCCGCCATACGCGACAATTCAAAAATACAGATACCGGAAAGTCCGTTCTCGGTGAACTGCACTTCCCCGCTTACCGTCTTCATTCGTTTTCCGTTTATCAGCAGAGTTGCCTCAGCCGAATTTCTTGCGCCTTTGAGCGGCTTCGCCCGCTTGGGGTCTGTTTTGAGCTGTACCAAAGCCGGATACGGTTTCACGATCCTGTGACCGAATGATTCCAAAACCTTATAGCCCCACCCGTTTGCGCCGAGCTGCGGATACGCCATACCGCCGGTCGCGAGAATCACACGTTCCGCGCTGATACAGCCCTGCGCGGAGGTAAGGGCGAAGCGGTTCCCTCCCCTGTGAATCTTTATAACAGTAAAATCACAAATAATCTCGACCCCATACCCGTCGAGCTGATACCGCAAAACATCCAATACCGCGGAGGCCTGAAGGCTATATGGATAAACCCGTCCCTCTTCCCGTTCCCTGCAAAGCAATCCAAGCGATTCAAAATTTGTAAGGATATGTTGCGGTGTATATTCATGAAGCAATGAATCCAGGCAGTTTACATCACCGTGATAATGTTCTTTAGAAACTGACAGGTTGGTTAAATTACAGCGTCCGTTCCCGGTAGCCAGGAGCTTTTTGCCAATGCGTGAATTTCCTTCCACCACGGCTATTTTTATTTTCCGGCGGTTTTTTTCTGTTTCCTGTGCAGCCGCGATTGCCGCCATCAATCCCGCGGCTCCGCCGCCGACAATGGCAAGGTCGTAAATCTGTGACATTTCACCCTCCGTAAAAAGCATCCATTTTCTTAATCTGCGTTTTCGCAATAATCTATTTATAGTATATCCTATTCCAATAGAAATTCCAAGACATTCCAGAAAGGCCTCTCCCCTTTCCCGCCTGTGGTTTTCATATAAAAAACCGGCATGCCGTAAACATGCCGGTTTTATGGTCCCTTAATCAAAATGCTCATTGCTTCTGCAAACAGTCAGCGCAGATTCCGTGGAACAATACTTCGTTGGAGTCAACACGCAAATGGTTTTTTGCGGAGACTTCTTCGTTTGTCTTTCGGTCTACATATTCGCCCGGAATATCAATTACCGCACCGCACACCGAGCAGACAAAATGAGTATGCGGGTTCACGTTACCGTCAAATCTTTCCTGCCCATTTACTACCCCAACGCTGATAATTGTTCCATCATCCTTAAACTGAGATATATTGCGGTAAACCGTTCCAAGACTCAAATCAGGATATGACGTTTTCAGCTGCTGATAAACCCAATCCGCGGTTGGGTGGATTGTTGTGCCGCGAATAGTGTTCAAAATAGCTTCCCGCTTTCTGCTGTAATTTTGCTTCACTTCATCACCTCTCTTAGTAATAATAATTATTACTAAATTTATAATTATATTACCATTTGTTATTCAATTTGTAAAGAACTTTATCCTCTGCTCTTCAAAATAGTTGATTGTGCTTATTAAGTAAGCGAAATCAGGAATCAGATTGACTCCGGTGTAACATAATAGTAGCGCGGATATGCAAACCGGAAAACAACGGCTATCAGATACAGACTAATAAGCTTGGGGTTCCACGCGCCGGGGAATTTTAATTTTCGACGGAGACAGCAACAATGAACAAAAAAACACTGAGGGAATATCTTCTAATATCGGCAAGCACACTTTTGGTTGTGATCGGGGTGTATTTTTTTAAATTTCCAAACAATTTTACTTTCGGAGGTGTTACCGGACTATCCGTAGTCTTAGCCAGAATATCCCCTGTTTCACCTGGTACGGTGAACTTAATTTTAATCGTTGTTCTTCTGGCTGTGGGCTTTGTTTTTCTCGGGAGCAGCTTCGCTGTAAAAACAGTTTACTCCAGCCTGCTGCTTTCCCTGTCGCTTTCCGCGTTGGAATATCTGTATCCGATCAAACAGCCGTTAACAGACCAGCCCTTGCTGGAGCTGATCTTCGCAATTGCGCTGCCCGCGTTTGGTTCGGCCGTATTATTCAACATCGGAGCTTCCAGCGGAGGAACCGATATAGTGGCGATGGTACTGAAAAAACACACGAGCGTTGATATTGGACGCGCCGTACTAATCAGTGACTTTTTCATCACTCTTTCCGCCTGCTTTGTTTTTGATATTAAGACTGCGTTGTTTTCGTTCCTTGGTCTTTTGGCCAAATCGCTTGTAATTGACAATGTGATTGAAAGCATCAATCTTGCAAAATACTTTAACGTAGTTTGCTCCGAGCCCGAAATCATCTGTGATTTTATCGTAAACAAGCTGCACCGAAGCGCTACTGTGTGCGAAGCCCGGGGAGCCTTTTCCCATTCGAGCAAATTCATTATCTTTACCGCGATGCGTCGTTATCAGGCAGTTCAGCTCCGTCAATTCATTCGGAGAGTTGAGCCCGGCGCTTTTATCCTGATCTCGAATACCAGCGAGATCATCGGCAAGGGCTTCCTTGATTAAAGGATGATACCCACTTCTTTCTTGAATCCCAAACAAAAGGGATAAAGGTACTTGAGCCTTCGCCTGTTCGGCAGACTCAAATACCTTTATCGAAGGAGAAGTAGTTGTAAGCATTTAAACTATAAATTTGCTCCGTTCTTCTCTATTACCTCTTTGTACCAGTACGCACTATCCTTTGGAATGCGGTTTTGCGTCTGGTAATCAACATAAATTAAGCCAAAACGCTCATTATAGCCACTTGCCCACTCGAAGTTATCCATTAGCGACCATTGGAAATAGCCCAGAATATCGATTCCCTCATCGGCTGCTTTCTTCAAAGACAACAGATAGCGGTGCAGAAAATCAATCCGGTTCGGGTCGTGCACTTTTCCGTCCAGTGAGACCGCGTCGTGCGCTGACATTCCGTTTTCACTGATGATAATCGGTTTTTTATATTCTTCATACAGGAATTTTGTATACCAATACATACATTCCGGCGAAACAGGCCACCCCATTGCCGTTCTTCGAAACCCTGCCGGAAAAAATACATTCTTCCAACCGCTGCCATCCTGCTCTACACAGGTAGAATGATATACATTCAGCGCGAACACATCAAGCGGCTGCTGAATTAATTCCATATCTCCCTGCTGTATCTCCGGCATCACATCGGCGAATTTTTCTCTGCAAATATCCGGATATTCGCCTTTGAAAATCGGATCGCTCCAGAATTTCACACTGAAAATCGCGTCATAACAATTATCGGGAACGCTGAAGGTAGCCTTCCTTGCCGCCTCGATATCTCCGGCGGATTCGGTCAGCGGTGTACAGACGCGCCCGTTCTGCGCGATACCGATTTTTAAATCGCTGCCTCCGTATTTACGCAGGACTTTCACCGCGCGTCCATGCGCCAAGAGCATATGGTGAGCTACCAGAAAATTGTCGGAATCAGAAAGCCGTAAGCCCGGAGCGTGAATCCCGTTTCCATGACCCAGACTGACAAAGCATTGCGGCTCATTCAAGGTGAAATAACACTTCACCTTACCCGCAAAGCTCTTTGCAATGACCTCCGCGTATTTCTCAAACCAGATCGGACTCTCAGGATTCAGCCAGCCGCCTAGTTTCTGTAAGGCCGCCGGATAATCCCAATGAAAAAGAGTCGCAACCGGTGTGATTCCGTTTTGAATTAATTCATCAATAAGATTTTGATAAAACTGAAGCCCTGCCTCATTTACTTTCCCCGTACCTTTGGGAAAAATTCTTGGCCACGAAACAGAAAAACGATATGCCTGCAAGCCAAGGCTTTTCATCAACGCGATGTCATCCTTATATTGGTGATAGTGATCGCAGGCTGTTTCTCCGGAGTGACCCTCGTAAACCACGTCCGGAACACGGCAAAATTCATCCCAAACGGATTCGCCCTTGCCGTCTTCATGTGCCGCCCCTTCAATCTGATACGAAGCTGTCGCCGCTCCCCAAATAAAATCTGATTTAAATGCCATTGTGACCTTCCTTTTAAAAAACTTAAATCTTTATCAATTCTCTTGGAGCTCAAGACAAGTGATAAGGATTAAAGTTTTTTATTGAAAGGCTGCCATATCATCCTAAGGACAATATGGCAGCCTATACAAGTTATATAAACTGATTAGGTGAGAATTACATAAAGACTAATACGTAATGAGGTTATAAATTATTTCTTTGCCGCTTTCCAAGCGTCATACTCACTCTGCATAGTCTTAAGGAGCTTATCAACGCCGGCTGCCTTATACTTAGCATCCATTTGCTTAACAGTAGCGTCAACATCCTTTGCCTGACCCATGAACAATCCTTTGTAGTATTCCTGTGTTACAGCTTTGGTGTTCGCAGTAACGGTCTGAATGGCTGTATCCTGATTGGTGAAGATGAAGCCATAGCTCTGAAGCGGTTTCAAGCTGCTATCCAGCTTCTTCCACTGATCATACTTATCGCTAGCCTCGTTTGCAAGGAGATATGTCTTAGTCTGGTCGCCCCATCTCCAGCCATTACCGGAAGCATAACCGGAGCCCTTGGTCAATGTGATCTTGCCATCGGAACCCTTCGTGTAATCTTTGCCTTCCTCACCGTATACTAACAGATTGAGGAGGTTTGCATCCGTGTAAAGGAGGTTAATGAACTGCATAGCCTCATCTTTATGCTTGCTCTGTTTCGGAATAGCAAGCATGGAACCGGTCGTTTCACGGTTTGTGATGTGAGGCGCAGTAACATCTGCCTGAACCCAATCAACACCGGTGCTGGCGGACATTTCGCCGTCTTTGCCAGGCTTCAACTGAGACACAGCTGCAAAATATTTGCCTGTCTGCATTTCATTGGTAAGTCCAGGAGATGTGATGGCATCTGCTTTGATGTACTTCTTAGCCAGATAGGTTTTCATGTTCTTATAGAATTCTACCATCTCAGGAGTGACATACTGATTGACAATGGTAGATTTGCTGGGATCTTCTGACGGATAGAATGCGCCGGGCACGTCATCGTCGCTTACGTTATCCCAGTCAAGGAATTTGACGCCAGGAACGTCCATTTGTGCAACAGCAAGCGGAGTAATGCCAGGCTCGTTCTTTAAAATCTTATCAAGCCAAGGCTCCAAGTCCTTTTCAGACTTGATGGATTTAACATCAATCTTGTACTTTTCAACAAGATCTTTTTTGAGTAAATAGCCCCAGTTATGGAACTTCTCTTTGTTGGTCGGGAGTGCATAAGTTTTTCCGTTAATTTGGGAAGCTTTAATGAACTGATCGCCAAGAAGCTTTTGAATTTCCGGATACTTTTCAAGATAGGGCCCCAAATCCTCAAAGTTGCCCGCAAGTGCGTTCTGCTTGACATTCGCAATCCAGTTTCCGGTAAAGACAACATCCAGGCTTTGACCGGTGCTCAATGCATTGTTGACCTTCTGGGTCATGTCGTCGCCCCAGCCAAGCTCCTGATAGTCGATCTGGATATTGGACTTGAGGGTCTCCTTCAGATACTTGTTGATTGCGTCAACAACTCTGGCCTGCTGATCCTGTGCGGTACCGCAGGTCCAGAATGTAAGTTTAACCTCTTCCTTCGGTGCCTCACTGGCAGCTGCACTTGATGCTTCTGCCGTGCTTGCCGCAGAAGCTGGTGTTGCCGCATTGCTTGCTGCCGGTGTATTACCGCAGCCAGCAAGAGCTGCTGACGCGACCATGCACAGTGCAAGAACTAAACTTACGCTTTTCCTTACGCTTTTCATTTCAATAACCTCCTGAAAATTTTATTTGAAAACCAGACAAATATCCGGCTTCAGCCCTTTACAGCGCCTATGGTAAGACCTTTGATAAAATATCTTTGGAAATAGGGATACGCAAAAATGATTGGCCCGATGGAAAGCACCGCGATTGCCATTCTGGCACCCTCGCTCGGTAGGGCATTGCCAACCCCGCCGGCTGAGCTTGCATTTGACAGGAATTGAATATTCATCAATGTCTGATACATCAAGTATTGAATATTGTAATTCTCCTTGTTGGTGATAAAGATAAGCGGCAGGTACCAGTCGTTCCAGTAACCAAGCAATACAAACAACCCAATTGTCGCAAGACCTGCTTTACATAAAGGAAACACGATGGAAAAGAACGTTCTGAATTCACCCGCTCCATCGATCTTTGCCGACTCAATGATAGATTCCGGGATGGACTGCTTCATAAAGGTTCGCAAAATGATTACATACCATGCGTTGATTAAGTAGGGAACAATTAAAACCGCAATTGTATTGTCAATTTTAACCAATTGAGAATAAACCATAACCCAAGGAACCAGACCGCCGCCAAAAATCATTGTGAAGTAAGCAATAAAGGAAAACTGCTTCTTTAGTTTGAAATTGCTGCGGGAAAGCGGGTATGCATAAAGGGACATCACCAAAAGTCCGAAAAATGTTCCTACAAGCGTAACAAAAATAGAAACGCCGTAAGCATGCAGAATTGAACCGCCGCCCTTAACCAAATAGGTATAAGCCTCTGTACTCCATTTCGCGGGGAAGAAGCTGTAACCGTTTGCATAAATCGTCTGCTCATCCGTGAAGGAAATAATAGTTACCAAAACAAGCGGAGCCATGCAAATAACTACATACAGAAAAAACAAAACATTTATTAAAATATTGCTTTGCAAGGATATTTTATTGAACCGAAACTTATCGGTTTTGACTGCTGCCGATGCCATACACAAACGCCTCCTTCTTAAAATAACGCACTGTCACTGTCGATTTTTCTCACGATAAAGTTTGCGGTGAATACCGTGATACAACCGATAACAGCCTGATACAGGCCGGCGGCCGCGGTCATGCTGGGATTGGCGCTGTTGCGCATCATCAGGTAAACCAACGTATCAATAACATTCGTTACCGGATAGAGAACACCCATGTTGCGGGGTACATTAAAGAACAGACCGAAATCCGAGTTGAAAATTCTGCCGACTGCCAAAAGCGATGTGATAACGATAACCGTTTTAAGCATTGGAAGCGTTATGTAACGAATCTGCTGCCATTTTGAAGCACCATCCAGGGTAGCCGCTTCGTAATAATCATCGCTGATACCGGAAATCGAAGCAAGATAAATTACAATGTTATAGCCGGTATACTTCCATAGATGAAAGAACACCAAAACAATCGGCCAAGCGGCAAGCTCCGTATACCAGTTGACACTATCCAGACCCAGAGGAGCTAAAATAGCTCGGTTAATTAACCCGTTTTCAAAGCTCAGCAAAGAAAGTGCCAGATAGCTGATAACGATCCATGATAAGAAATACGGCAAAAAGATTGCACTCTGAAAGAACTTGGACAGCTTCTTCTGCCACAGCTCCGTTAAGCCAATTGCCATTGCTACAGGAACAATAACATCCAGAATGATAAAGGCAAGGTTATACAAAATGGTATTTCTTGTAGCGTCATAGATATTAGGCGATGCAAATAAAAACTGAAAATTGTCAAAACCAACGAACTGACTGCTCATTAGGCTGACAATAAAATTGTCTTTGAAACGATACTGTTCAAACGACATGACCACGCCGATCATTGGAATGTAGTTGTTAACAAATAAAATAATCAAACCTGGTAGCAGCATTATGAGAAACGGACCGTTACTCCTCAGCCCCTTCATAAATTTGCTTTTTGATTTTGGTTTTACATGATCTGTTTTATTAAGCTTTGCAACCGATGCATCCAAAATTATTACCTCCTCCTAAAATCAAAACAGACTTCTCCTCCTACCTTTTAGCGTTCCATCGCTAAAATATATCAATGCTGTTCAGCATTTGATATCACCCATAAACTCTCCCTACAGACTGTCCCTCAATCAGTTTCCCCGCAACAATCACATTTTCGGTTATTGTTGTGAGCGGATTTTCAATCTGGTCAATTAACCTGCGTGCTGCTTCACGCCCCAGCATTTCCGTATTCTGCTTTAAAGTGGTAAGCCTCGGCTTCAAGACCTGCGAAAGTGAAATTCCATCATATCCCGCTATGGAAATATCTTCCGGAATACGAAGCCCGAAAGACTCAATCGCTTCTATTCCTCCAAGAGACGAGTAATCGTCCGGCATAATGATGCAGGTCGGGCGATCTGATAAACTCAGCAGCTCACTTACACATTTTTTTGTTCTTGTAACATCCTGGAACGCAGAACCCACCAGATACTCCGCAGGTACCTGCAGCCCCAAATTCATCATGGTTCTGCAAAAGCTGGTGATACGCTGTTCGCTTACGGCGGATTTCTCGCCGTGAACATATGCGATTTTTCGGTGACCCATACTATATATGTATTGAACAAGATCATACATGCCCTGTATGTTTGTAGAATTAATACTGGTGTGGTTGTTAAAAAGATGATCAATTGTGACAACCGGGAGACTGCTGTTAATAAGCTCAATAACCTGTGGCTGCTGGAAGTCAATGCAGGCAATGCAAACCCCGTCAAAATTCCGGTATCTGCAATGCTCTAGAAAAGTCAGCTGTCTGTGTCCGATATTAATATTATGATTAATAAACGTAATGTCGTATCCGCGCTTTTCCGCTTCTACCTTAAAGCTGTCCAACACTGCGGCAAAATAAGTATGCTTCAATCCGCTCTTGGCATCATCCACAAACAGCATTCCAAGATTGAATGTTCGGTTTGTTTTCAATGCCCGCGCGTTTGAATTTGGAAAATAGCCGTAATCCTCCGCCGCCTTCAGCACCCGTTCTCTGGTCTTCTGGCTGACGTCGCTGTAACTGTTGAGCGCTTTGCTTACTGTTGAAACAGATAGTCCGCATTTAGTCGCAATATCTTTTATATTTGCCACCAAACCACCCCCGCTTCAACTTCTCTAAACCGTTTTCGTGTTTTTAGTATAATCTGAATTCCACAATTTTGCAAGTACTTTTTTTGAATTAATATTTAAATTTATCTAATTGCATGAAATTTTCTATAAATTTTTTACTCTTTTACTATTATTATTCTCCATTAAATATATTAATTATAATTGTTTTCGAAATACACCGAAATTTTATTTCTGACCTTGAGCGAGATTATACAAACGCCTAAAAAACACAAAAATAGACAATTTATGCAACATCGCTGTTATAACTTAGATATGCTTGTGTAAACATACAAATATTAAAAACATCTTGATTTTATTTTGAATTCCATATACTATTAGAATTAGGTTCAACAGGCATCCCCTTTGCAGTTTTTTTACTAAAACGTTTTCGTAAATCTGTGTGCATGAGCCCACAATAGGAGGACTAATCTATGTTATTTGGACATTTTGACGACGTGCAGAAAGAGTACGTTATCACGCGGCCGGATACTCCATATCCTTGGATTAACTATTTAGGCAGCGAGAACTTTTTTTCTTTGATTTCCAACACTTCCGGCGGATACTGTTTTTATAAAGATGCCCGTTTGCTTCGACTGACGCGTTATCGCTATAATAATGTTCCAACCGATGCCGGTGGCCGCTATTTTTACATAAATGACGGCTCAGACGTCTGGAACCCGGGCTGGGCGCCGGCAAAAACAAAGCTCGACAGCTATGAGTGCCGCCATGGATTGGGCTACAGTATTTTTGATTCGAGCAAGAACGGTATTCAAGCCACACAAACTTCCTTTGTACCGATCGGGGCGACCTGTGAAGTACATCGCCTTAACTTAAAAAACACCAGCGGCAGCGAAAAAACATTTAAGGTCTTTTCTTTTGTTGAGTTCTGTCTTTGGAACGCCTACGACGATATGACAAACTTCCAGAGAAATTACAGCCTCGGTGAGGTTGAAGTGGTTGGAAGCGCTATCTATCACAAGTCGGAATATCGCGAGCGCCGCAACCATTACGCGGTTTTCAGTGTAAACGCGCCAATCACTGGATTCGACACAGACCGTGAGACCTTCCTCGGACTATATAATGGTTTCGACAAGCCGGACGTAGTTCTTGAGGGAAAAGCGCACGATTCCGTCGCCAGCGGCTGGGCGCCGATCGGTTCGCATTATATTGAAGTAACCCTTGCACCGAATGAGGAAAAGAGCTTTATCTATCTTTTAGGCTACTGTGAAAACCCGGACGACCAGAAATGGGAAGCCCCTAATGTAATCAACAAGGCCCCGGCCAAAAAGCTTCTTGACGCATTTGCCACCGACGAGCAGTTTGACAAGGCTTTGATTCAATTAAAAGAACACTGGACCAACCTGCTTTCTACCTACAGCATGAGCAGTAAGGACGAAAAGCTGAACCGTATGGTCAATATCTGGAACCAGTATCAGTGCATGGTTACCTTTAATATGTCCCGCTCCGCCTCCTACTTTGAATCCGGCATCGGCAGAGGAATGGGCTTTCGTGATTCCACACAGGACCTTCTCGGTTTTGTGCATCTGATTCCTTCCCGTGCGCGCGAGCGCATTTTGGAAATTGCCGCGACACAGATGGAAGACGGCAGCGCGTATCATCAGTACCAACCGCTTACCAAGAGAGGAAACCTTGATGTCGGCAGCGGCTTTAACGATGATCCGCTTTGGCTGATTTTCGGCGTATCCGCGTACATAAAGGAAACGGGAGACTGGTCCATTCTTGAGGAAAAAATTCCTTTTGATAATGATGATTCCAAAGCGGACACCATGCTGGTTCATCTGAAGCGTTCCTTCGATCATGTTCTGAACCACCTCGGTCCTCACAAGCTGCCGCTGATCGGACGAGCGGACTGGAACGACTGCCTGAACCTGAACTGCTTCTCCAAAACACCGGGCGAATCCTTCCAGACCTGTGCAAACTTTGAAAGCGGCATTGCGGAGTCTGTATTTATCGCGGGAATGTTCGTCGCGATCGGTCCTGCCTATGCGGAAATCTTCCGCCATTCCGGCAATAACGCGGAAGCCGGACGTGCAGAAAGCGAAGTACAGAATATGTATGACGCCGTATTAAAGAGCGGTTGGGACGGCGAGTGGTTTATTCGCGCCTATGACGCCTTTGGCGAAAAGGTCGGCAGCAACGAGTGCGAGGAAGGTAAAATCTTCATCGAGCCGCAGGGCTTCTGCGTTATGGCCGGTATCGGGGTAAAGGAAGGCCTTGCCGAACGTGCGCTTGATTCCGTGAAAGAACGTCTCGATACCAAATACGGTATCGTTCTGAATGCCCCCTGCTATACTACCTATCACCTCAACCTTGGTGAAATCTCCTCCTATCCTCCGGGATACAAGGAGAACGGCGGCATCTTCTGCCACAACAACCCGTGGATATCTATTGCGGAGACCATGATCGGGCGCGGCGACAGGGCGTTTGAGGTTTACAGAAAAACCTGCCCCGCATATCTGGAGGATATCAGCGAGATACACCGCACCGAGCCCTATGTCTACTCCCAAATGATTGCAGGCAACGAAGCGCCGAGACACGGTGAGGCGAAAAACTCCTGGCTTACCGGCACCGCAGCGTGGACCTTCTATAATGTATCACAATTTATCCTTGGCATTCGTCCGCAGTTCAACGGCCTTGAAGTTGATCCGTGCATCCCGAAAGAGTTCAGCGGGTTTACGGTAAAGCGCAAATACTGCGACGCAACTTATGTGATTGAGGTTGACAATACCGCGGGCGTTCAGAAGGGTGTCAAGAGCATGACACTGGACGGCAAGCCGGTTGAAGGAAATATCCTACCCATCTTAAAAGACGGAAAAGAGCATTCTGTTCACGTCTGCATGGGTTAATCAACTAAATATCTTAAAGCGGAACGGATTTTCCCGTTCCGCTTTTCTTATAGCCAAAACAGTATAACCCTGTATCGTTGGACGCAATTTGATTATACATAATACACTTGACATTTTTGCGAAATACAGATATTATATTAGTAATTTACTAAATCACTAATTTACTAATGGATGTGAAGCAATGAAAATACCAACCACGCTCAAACACAAACCCGTCATTATTTCGGATAATTATGAAAATATTGATGGGCGTTCCGCGTATCATTCGGATGCCAAAGGGCTGTCTCTTGGTCTGGCACAATGGAATGACCGCGGTAAGGTAGATATTTCCGCAAAAGTTTGGCGCTATACGGGAGAAAAATGGTCCCGACAGTCTGAGGAGCTTCCCCTCCACCGCGTAATTGACCTTGCAATATTAATTTGCAGGGCAAAACAGCATTTCAAGGAAGCCTACCGATTGGAAAAACTGTATGACCCGGAGCATACGATGATCGACCGGATTGGCCTGCAGGGAGATGCCATGACTGTATCCGTCTGTACCGATAACCCGATGATTGACGAAGATATCCGGCTGTTTTCTCAGGCTTTGAGCGATGATGATGAACTGATCAGTGAACGGTTAAAAACACTTTCACGTCTATTGACGGAATTAGGCTACTAAGACGAAGGAGTTATCATGGAAAAGCAAAGCAAAAAGGAACAAATCCTGCAATATAAGGAAAGAAAAGTAGTCGGCGGAGTTTATGCAATCAAAAATAATGAAAACGGAAAGATGCTGCTCCAATCCACTGCCGATTTACACGGGATCCGCAGCCGGTTTGAATTTTCCCTGAAAACCGGCTCCTGCATTCATACGAAGCTGCAAAACGATTGGAACAAATTCGGATGTGGTGCATTTCGCCTTGAAATACTGGAGGAACTGGAAAAGAAGGAAGATCAGTCTTCCAGAGAATTTTTAGAAGACGTAAAGACGCTGGAGGATTTATGGCGGGAGAAATTTGAATCAAACCAATTATATTAATCCATAAACAGAGAAATGAAAGCTTTTCATCTCTCTGTTTTTATTTTGATAATTATGGTAAAATACTATCGTAATCAGCTTGCTGAAGGAGGAAAAAAATGAAGACAATTGGCTTGATCGGTGGCATGAGCTGGGAAAGCACCTCTGCCTATTATCAAATCATCAACGAAACCGTAAAACATCTGCTCGGAGGGCTGCATAGCGCAAAATGTGTATTATACAGCGTTGATTTTCACGAAATTGAGGAATGCCAGTCGAAGGGAGATTGGGACAAAAGCGCGGAGATCCTTACACAGGCCGCAAAAAGTCTTGAGAAGGCGGGAGCAGACTACATCGTAATTTGCACCAATACCATGCATAAAGTAGCCGATCAGATTCAAAAAAATATCGGTGTTCCGATTCTCCATATTGCGGAAGTAACCGCCGATGAGCTATTAAAGCATAAGATCAATAAAGTAGCCCTGCTTGGTACAAAATACACCATGGAGCAGGATTTTTATAAAAAGAAGCTGACTGACCGCGGAATTGAGGTACTTGTTCCGGAGGATACGGATAGAGTAACCGTTAACAATGTTATCTATCAGGAACTCTGTCTCGGGACTATTTTAGAAGAATCTAAAAAAGCTTATTTGAACATTATTGATAGAATGGCTAAAGCAGGAGCGCAGGGCATCATTCTGGGCTGTACCGAAATCGGTCTCTTGATAAAGCAAAGCGACACATCCATCCCCCTCTTCGATACCACCTACCTGCACGCGCACCGCGCTGCCATTGAATCTATAGAATAGTCGAGGGTTCATATGAACAAAATTAAAAATATATTAATCGACCTTCCTGTTACTGAAAGTCATAAAAAACTGTTTGCGAATGCCGCGCCGGGCATGAACCTGATTTATAAAAAGCCAAAAAATATTACAGAGGAACTGATCGGTCAGGCAAGCATCATTATCGGCATTCCGAAGCCGGAAATGCTCGCCTTTGCAAAAAATCTGGAGTGGCTGCAATTGAGCAGCGCCGGGGCAAATTTATATGTGCAGGACGGAATCCTCCCTGAAAATGTGCTGCTTACCAACGCGACCGGATGTTACGGGCTTGCGATTTCAGAATACATGGTCGGCGTTCTGCTTAGCCTTTTCTTGAAGCTGCCGCTTTACCAGAAAAATCAGCAAAATAATTTGTGGCACAGCGAAGGCAGGATAAAATCGATATACGGCTCCACCGCGCTGATTGTCGGTCTGGGAGATATCGGCGGCGAGTTTGCAAAACGGTTTAAGGCCCTTGGCGGCTACACCATCGGAATCCGGCGAACCGACACCAGAAAGCCGGACTATCTGGACGAGCTGTACCTGACCGAGCAGCTGGACGAGCTTCTTCCCCGCGCGGATGTTGTGGCACTGAGTCTGCCGGAAACACCGCAGACGCACAAGCTTTTCGACCGGCAGCGGCTGGAACGGATAAAAACCGGCGCGGTGTTGATCAATGTGGGCAGGGGCATGGCACTCGATACCGCCGCCCTCTGCGACGTTTTGAATTCCGGGCACCTGGGCGGCGCGGCAATTGATGTGACCGACCCGGAGCCGCTTCCCCCGGAGCATCCTTTATGGAAAGCAAAAAATGTGGTTATAACGCCGCATGTTTCCGGAAATTACAATCTTCCCGAAACCCTCGAAAGAGTCGTTCGGCTTAGCGTAGATAACCTGACCCGATATCTGAGCGGACAAGAACTGAATAACCTGGTGGATTTCAGCACAGGATATAAAATGCATGATTAATGCCCCTGAACTGCCTTCCAACCCAAATTCAAAAGAGCCTCCAGCCAACGGAGGCTCTTTTATACGTTATGTATTAATCATAATTTTTTATACATATACTTTGTTATTAAAGTTATATAAAGCTATTGACAAATTATATAATATCAATATAATATTAAATTAATCAAAAGTCAGATTGGGATGATAAGGATGGACCGCAACGTATACAGCCTGGTATTGTTTGACGATATCGTGGATGCCGTAGACAGAATGGCCTATGAACGAAACACAAGCCGCAGCAATCTGATCAATCAGATACTCGCGGAGTATCTCTCCTGCCCCACTCCCGAAATGCGCATCAGGGATATTTTTGAGGGCGTGGAACAGTCAATGAGAGATATTCAATGCTTTCAGGTTCAGTTCCAGCCAAGCGACACCATGATCTCGATTCGCAGCGCACTGAAATATCGCTACAAACCAACCGTCCGCTATGTTCTGGAGCTTTACAGGGTCAGCGAGCCCACTGTTGGAGAGCTTCGGGTCTCAATGCGAACGCAGAGTCCGTCGCTCATTGAGCTATTAACCGGCTTCTTTGCATTCTGGACGGGTCTGGAAAACAAATATATCGGCCGCAGCTTCCCGGAGGGACGGGTATACTGCCGAATCGAGCCAGGCAAATATATTCGTGAATTCCTGCCGCCGGAAAATGAGGATACGCGTACAAATGAAGCGGTGGCCAGTGCGATTTCGGATTATATCCAGATGTTTGACCAAAGCCTCAAAAAGTATTTTGCTGAACTGGATGATCTGGAGGACGCGGAGTACGACTTGGAAAACCGATACCGTGAATTTATTCGCGGCAGAGAAATCTTATAAAATCAAATTTTAACTGTGAGCGAGGAGGTTTGACGATGAACGCTCAAAAATTTACCCAAAAATCCCTGGAGGCGATTCAGGAAGCGCAAAACATCGCGATTCAAAACAACAATATGCAGATTGAGGAGGAGCACCTTGTTCAGGCTCTTCTGGCGCAGGAAAACGGGCTGATCCCCCAGCTGCTGAAAAAGATGAGCATTGACCCACAGGCGGTTCTCCGCAGCGTGGAAAATCAGGTTGCGAAGCTGCCCGGCGTAACAGGTCCGGGGCGCGAAGCCGGAAAAATCTATGTTTCAACCGATGTGGACGCGGTTCTGGCAGACGCGGAAAAGGAAGCCAGTCGGATGAAGGATGAGTATGTTTCGGTCGAGCATATCATGCTTGCCTTATTGAACAGACCGAACTCCTCGATGCGCGGCATAATCCAAACGTTCGGTATCCAGAAAAACAATTTTCTTTCGGCGCTCTCCTCCGTTCGCGGAAACACCCGCGTTACCAGCGACAGCCCTGAGGAGACCTACGACGCACTCACAAAATACGGGCAGGATTTGGTCGAGCTGGCAAAGAACCACAAGCTTGACCCGGTGATTGGCAGGGATTCCGAAATCAGAAATGTCATCCGTATCCTCTCCCGCAAAACAAAGAATAACCCCGTCTTGATCGGCGAACCCGGCGTAGGTAAAACCGCCATTGCGGAAGGTCTTGCCTTGCGTATTATCCGGGGCGACGTGCCGAATAACCTAAAGGATCGCAAGCTCATTTCCCTTGATATGGGCGCTTTGATCGCCGGGGCGAAATTTCGCGGCGAATTTGAGGAACGGCTCAAAGCGGTGCTGAACGAAGTAAAAAAGAGCGAAGGCAAGGTCATCCTCTTTATTGACGAGTTGCATACCATCGTGGGCGCTGGTAAAACAGAAGGCTCTATGGACGCGGGCAACCTGCTAAAACCAATGCTGGCACGCGGCGAGCTGCACTGTATCGGCGCGACCACGCTCAATGAATATCACCAGTATATTGAAAAAGACGCCGCACTGGAACGCCGTTTTCAGCCGGTTATGGTGGAGGAGCCGAGCGTCGCCGACACCATCTCGATTTTGCGCGGACTCAAGGAGCGCTACGAAGTATTCCATGGCGTGAAAATTCAGGATCAGGCTCTGATCGCGGCGGCGACACTCTCCAATCGTTATATTTCCGACCGTTTCCTGCCCGACAAAGCAATCGATCTTGTGGACGAAGCCTGCGCGATGATCCGTACCGAGATTGATTCCATGCCGCTGGAACTGGATGAAATCTCCCGTAAAATTATGCAGCATGAAATTGAGGAAGCCGCGCTGAAAAAGGAAACTGACTCGCTTTCACAGGAGCATCTGAAAGAGATTCAAAAGGAGCTGGCTGACCAGCGTTCTCAATTCAAGGAAATGAAGGTCAAATGGGAAAACGAAAAGCGGGCGATTTCCAAGGTGCAGAAGCTACGTGAAGAAATTGAAAAGGTCAACGCGGAAATTGAAAAAGCGGAGCGAAGCTACGACCTGAACAAAGCGGCGGAATATAAATACGGCAAGCTGCCGGAGCTGACCAAACAGCTGGAGGCAGAAGAACAGATTGCCGAACAGTCACAGGCCTCCGACTCCCTGCTGCGCGACCGCGTAACCGATGAGGAAATCGCGAGAATTATCGGCCGTTGGACCGGAATTCCGGTTTCCAAGCTGATGGAAGGAGAACGCGAAAAGCTTCTCAAGCTGGAGGATATCCTGCACCGAAGAGTTATCGGGCAGGAGGAAGCTGTCGAAAAGGTGACCGAAGCCATCCTCCGTTCCCGCGCGGGAATTCAGGACCCCAACCGCCCGATTGGCTCGTTCCTGTTCCTTGGCCCAACCGGCGTCGGCAAAACCGAGCTTGCCAAAGCACTGGCACAGGCGCTGTTCGACGACGAGCACAACATGATACGCATTGACATGACCGAATACATGGAGAAGTACTCCGTGTCGCGCCTGATTGGAGCGCCTCCGGGCTATGTCGGCTATGAGGAGGGTGGCCAGCTTACCGAAGCGGTCCGCCGTCATCCCTATTCCGTGGTACTCTTTGACGAGGTGGAAAAGGCGCACCCGGATGTATTCAATATCCTTCTGCAGGTTCTGGATGACGGCAGGATCACCGACTCCCAAGGGCGCACGGTAGACTTTAAAAACACCATTATTATACTGACTTCGAATTTGGGTTCCGGCTCCATTCTGGAGGGTATCGGAGCGGATGGACAAATCAGTGAGGATGCGAAGAATGAGGTTGACGCCCTGCTGAGACAGCAGTTCCGCCCTGAATTCCTCAACCGGCTCGATGAAATTGTATTTTACAAACCGCTTTCACGAACGGAAATCGATAGAATTGTCGATCTTCTTATTGCGGACCTGCAAAAACGACTGGAGGAGAAGCAGCTCTTTGTCAAGCTGACTCCGGCTGGCAGAGCGTTCATCGTCGAGCAGGGCTACGACCCGGTGTACGGTGCAAGACCGTTGAAGCGGCTGATACAGAGCAAGGTAGAAACCCTCATTGCAAAACAGATTATCACCACCGATTTAAAACCTAAAACCACCTTGACCGTCGACTGCGACGGCAGCCATCTTATGGTAACCCCGGAAAGCTAAGGCAACCGCCCCGAAAACGAAGCCAAACCGGATTTTGTTTTCGGGGCGGCGTCTTTTCTGATTGAAAAAACCGTGCTATAATCTATTTACCGGGTAGAAACAGATCGTCAACAAACTCCAAAGCTACCATCTTTACATCTGTTTTAATGCGACTCTACCTTTTCAGAAGGAAGGCGGCATGTTTGGACAGAACTATCCTTCACTGCGACTGCAACGGCTTTTTCGCTTCCGTTGAGTGCATTTTACATCCGGAATACAAAAATGTTCCCATGGCAGTATGCGGAAGCCCCGAAAATCGGCACGGTATTATTCTGGCGAAAAACGAACAAGCAAAAAAATATGGAATTCAGACTGCGGAAACCATTTGGCAGGCAAAGCGTAAGTGCCCAGGCTTGGTGCTGGCTCCTCCCCACCATGAGGAGTATGAGAAATACTCGGTTCAAATCAATGAGGTTTACCAGCGATACACCGATCTTGTGGAGCCCTTCGGGATCGACGAAAGCTGGCTCGACGTAACCGGCAGCCAAACCCTTTTCGGCAGCGGCGCCCAAATTGCAGACGAGCTTCGGTCGGTCATACAACGCGAAACCGGTCTGACCGTTTCCGTTGGCGTATCCTTCAACAAAATTTTCGCAAAGCTGGGCAGCGATTACAAAAAGCCGGACGCCACCACGGTAATTAACCGCGAAAACTGGAAAAGGATTTTGTTTCCCCTGCCGGTAACCGCCATGCTCTTTGTCGGGAGAAGTGCCGGGGAAACTCTGGGCAAGCTGGGGATTCACACCATCGGCGAGCTTGCGGAAAGCGAGCGCGGTCTTTTGATCTCCCGGCTTGGAAAAGCAGGCGGTCTGCTGCACGACTACGCCAACGGACTGGACGACAGTCCGGTAAAAAATTGCCATGATAAACGGGAAATCAAGTCAGTTGGCAATGGAATGACCTTTAAACGCGACCTCACAGGAATGAACGACATTCGCGTCGGGGTCACAACCCTGGCTGACAGCGTTGCCCGGCGCATGAGGCGGCACGGCGTAAAGTGCCGTGTTGTTCAGATTACGATTCGAAACCCCAGCTTTAAAACCATTACGAGACAAAAAACGCTGAAAACCCCCACCCACCTGGCAAAGGAACTGGCGGATGCTTCTATGGAGCTGATTCAGTCAAACTGGAATCTGAACGCGCCCATTCGTATGCTCACCATTACCGGCTCAAACCTCGTATCCGATGGCTTCCCCTGCGAACAGCTCAGCCTGTTTGATACCGGCGACTGCAAACAGCGGAAGAAGCAGGAGCAGCTGGAAAACGCCCTTGACTCAATCCGTTCCAAATTTGGAAATGGTTCGGTAGCCTTTGGCGGCATTCTGAAGAATGACATCGGGATTGAGGAGCATGATATTGATACAAATAAAGAATGAGAATCCAAAGCGAAAAGGAGAAAACATGGTTTACAAAGAATTCGGCAGCATGGTCGTCTTGCGGATTGACCGCGGTGAGGAGATTGTTTCAAGCGTAAAAAAAGTCTGCGAAAAGGAAAACATCCGTCTTGCCTGCATTTCGGCACTGGGAGCGGTTGACCACGCGGTTGTCGGTCTCTATCTGGTGGAGGAACGAAAATATTCTCCAAATTCTTTTGACGGTGAAATGGAAATGACCTCTCTGACAGGAAATGTTACCACGAAGGACGGAGCGGTTTACCTTCATATGCACGCCGATTTCGCGGATGGAAGCGGACACACCTTTGGAGGACACCTAAACGAGGCGGTAATCAGCGGCACCTGCGAAATGTTTATTCAGCGGCTCGACGGAGAAATCGGCAGAAGGCTCGATGCAGAAACAGGTTTAAACATATTGGATCTTTAAAGCGAAGGAGTTTATAAAATGGTAAAACACATCGTATTATGGACATTAAAGGCAGAGGAAAAGAAAAATTGCGACAGTATTGCAAAGGACCTCAATGGGAGATTTCACGCGCTTTTAGGCGTGGTTGACGGTCTGGTTTCCATTGAAGTGGGTCAAAACTACAACGGCGGTCCATTCGATTTGGCTCTTTACTGCCGCTTTGCCACAAAGGAAGCCGAGAAAAACTATCAGAACCACCCGGCGCATGCCGCGATAAAAGAAATAATCCACCCCTTGGTTTGCGGCAGGGAGTGCGTTGATTACGAAGTCTGACCGTATAATTATCCCCGCTAAAATGCGCCTTGACGCGGCTTAAAACAGCCGCGTCAAGGCGCATTCCTTCTTTTTGAAAGGGAGCCGCAAAAAATTCTTCAGAGTCTTCCCTGCCCTATATCGATATTCCCTGATTTTGCAGCGCAAGAATCAGCTTGTCGGTATTCTGTTCATATAAAAAGCCACGCATTCCGAGCAACGCTGCCGCGGCAAGGTTACCGGGATTATCATCAATAAAAAAGCACTCCTCAGGATTTAAATGAAATTTTTTAAAAAACTGCCGGTATATCTCTTCTTCCGGCTTTATGTAATGAATATCCGCGGAGATGAACTCGCCGTCCATGTGCGCTACAGCGGGCAAGCACGTTCGAAAAACGTGATATTTTACGCAGACATTGGAAAGCAGGTAGATACCGTATCCTTTTTTCTTTAGCTCGATGGCAAGCCGGTTGGTGCTTTCTATGGGCTTCAAGTAGTGGTGCCATTCTTCCCAAAGCCGCCTAACGCTGGCATGAAGGCGCGGCGGGAGTCTTTCGTTCACCTTGCTGATGAATTCCCCTTCACTGATCGTTCCCCTGTCATTCAGCGGCCATTCCGGACCGCCGAAAAATTCCTGGCATATCTGTTTTACATCGTTCTCATCCGTAACAAACCGGCGAACATATTCCTCCGGCTTATATTCCAAAAGCACCCAGCCCATGTCGAACACGATATTCTTTATCATAATACTCCTATTTCTCAAAGTAATGGATAATTCGCTTTTCCTCCATACCATTTATATGCCTGGAATCGTTATAAATGACATAGCAGTCCTTGCCGCGGCATTTTGCGTCATACAAAGCCGCATCCGCCTTATGGAACAGCTCGGGAAAGTTTTTTCCATGGTCGGGAAAAAGGGAAACACCGACACTGCCTGATATTTTATAGTCTTTTTTTTCACCGGTATAGGTATCCCGGAAAATATCACAGACCATTTTTGCTTTTTCGGCAATCCGTTCTTTATCCGTCACATTTTTGAGAAAAACAATAAATTCATCGCCGCCAAAGCGCCCGAGAACATCAGAGCTGCGAAACATATCGCGCAATTTTCCGGAAATTTCGGTCAGCACCATATCACCGAATAAATGCCCGTGGCTATCGTTTACGTCTTTAAAATTATCAATGTCTATGATCATCAGCGCGTGCCGGGAATCGGAGTCCGTCGACCTCAGGCAGGCGCGGATATAGGATTCCGCCGCCGTTTTATTATACAGCTTGGTAAACGGATCGCGCTGGGCGTCGTAGATCAGCTTTTCCCTCTCCCGCATCCGGATATCAATATCGGAAATTTTTCCGATCACTTTGAGTGGATTGCCGATTTCATCGCAAATCATCGTGGTGGTAACATTCGTCCAAACGTAACCGTCATCCTTTTTCCGGAGCCGAACCTCAAATTCACAGTTCTGAACACCTTCCATAAATTGATCCAGCATTTTGGAAAGTGCAATCTTGTCTTCGTCGTAAACAATATCCCCGTTCAAAAAATTCCAAATAATATTTTCCCGCGGAAGCGGCCAACCGTAAAGCTCCTCCCATTTGGATGAAACATACAAGGAATCATTCCCAAAATTATATTCAAAAATGACATCGTTGAATTTTTCCGTAATTATGTGATACCGTTCCTGTTCAATTAAAAGCTGCTGGCGCAGTGCTTTTTCCTGTGTAATATCAACAAGAGTACATTGCAGCACATCGCAGCGCTCCGTAATCTTATTAACTGCCGTCATGCGCAGCCAAACGATGCTGCCATCTTTATGTATGGAACGAAATTCCACCAAAGCGGATCCACTCTGCTCCAGCTGCTGGGATATATCTCGAAGCAGGCAAGGAATATCCTCACCGACCACAAGCTGCTCCATCATATCCAATCCCGCTTTTTGGGAAAGTTCCCTCCTACTATAACCGTTAATCCGGTAAAACCCTTCGTTGGCGTAAAGAAGGGTCATTTCCGCATCCAGCGCAAATTGCACAACACCCTCCGGAATGCTGTTTATGATTGCTTCAAGCTCGTGAAACGTGATTCCTGCGGTAACGGGATTTTCTTCAGCCCTTCTATTGGCCTGTTCCATTTCAATATCCTTTCAACTCTTCCTGATTGTCTCTTATCCATACGGATTATGTAATCTATTTTACCACTTTCAACAGATATTTACAATGGATTTCATAGCTTGTTTACATTCGCGCATATTCCCTGCAAGCAGAAACCACCGCCAATAAGAAGTCCGGCTGCGCAATCCGTTTCAGGAAGCACTGCCAGACTTTTCAAAGTTATTATTTTCTTTTTTTACGTCCGCAGCTTTCACCATAAGGACAGCTTGAACAGCTGCCGCCGCACTGGTGCCGGTGTTTGACTGCATAGCGAACCGCCAAAAAAATCAATGCGGCTATAACAATAAGCAGCACATAATCTGCGGTATTCATACAATCCCTTCCATCAATGAAAAATCAGGGAGCCGACCTGGTACACAAGAAAAGAAGCGATCCAGGCAACACCGGTCTGGTAGAGCACCACCCCCACGGCACTGCGCACGCTGTTCATTTCGCGCTTTACCGCCGTGATTGCAGCAACGCACGGAGTATAAAGAAGCGTAAAGGTTAAAAACGAGCTTGCGGTTAAAGGCGTAAACAAGGCCGCAAGGGCACGCGGAAGATCGGAAACTGAGGTTCCTGTTAAAACCGCAAGGGTGCTGACCACCGCTTCCTTTGCCGTAAACCCGGCAATAAGAGCGGTTGCGGCACGCCAGTCGCTGAAGCCGAGCGGAGCGAGCACCGGCGCAATCCACCTTCCGATTCCGGCCATAATGCTGTTCGCGCTGTCCGGCGCGACGTTCAGACGGCTGTCGAAGGTTTGCAAAAACCAGATAATCATTGTCGCAACAAAAATCACGGTAAACGCCCTGCTCAGAAAATCCCTTGCTTTATCCCAAATCAGCAGGGATACGCTCTTCCAGCTGGGAAAGCGGTAGTTTGGAAGCTCCATCACAAACGGAACCGGCTTGCCGTGAAAGATGGTTTTCTTCAAGATAAGCCCGCTGAGAATCCCGGTAAGGATCCCGAACAGGTACAGGAAGATCATCACCAAAGTCTGATGCTTTGGAAAAAGAGCCATGGCAAATATCGCGTAAATCGGCAGCTTTGCGCTGCAGCTCATAAACGGGGTCAGCAAGATCGTCATTTTGCGGTCGCGCTCGCTCGAAAGCGTGCGGGTCGCCATAATGGCGGGAACGGAGCAGCCGAAGCCAATCAGCATTGGAACAAAGCTTCGACCCGAAAGACCGATTTTACGCAGCAATTTATCCATAACGAACGCAACCCGTGCCATATATCCGCTGTCCTCCAACATCGAAAGAAAGAAAAACAGAACCACAATAATCGGCAGGAAGGAAAGCACGCTGCCAACTCCCGCAAACGCGCCGTCAATAACCAGTGAATGCACCACCGGGTTAATCCCGTAGGCGGTCAGCCCCGCGTCAGCCAGCTGCGTAACCCAGTCAATTCCGTAAGCGAGCAGAGTACTCAGCGCGCTGCCGAACACCCCGAAGGAAAGCCAGAATATCAGTATCATAATCAGCAGAAAAATTGGAATCGCGAAGTACTTGTGGGTAAGCACGCTGTCAATTGCCACACTGCGCCGGTGTTCCTTTGACTCCCCCGATTTTACCACAGAATCATGGCAAAGCCTGTCGATAAAGGTATACCGCATATCCGCCAGGGCAGCCTCCCGGTCGGTGCCTAATTCATGCTCCATTTCTGTAACACTGTGTCCAACCATATCCTTCTCATTTTCAGAAAGACCAAGGGCGTTCATCATAGGCGCGTCGCCCTCCACCAGCTTGGTGGCGGCAAAGCGGGAAGGAACGCCGATCCGCTCCGCGTGATCCTCAACCAGATGGGCAACGGAGTGAATCGCTCTATGTACCGCGCCGGAGCAGAAATCCTGCCGCTTCGGCAGCTGCTTTGCCTCGGCGGTATTGACGGCGGTTTCGATCAGCTCGTCGATCCCCTCGTTTTTGCTGGCGGAAATCGGAATAACCGGAACCCCAATCTCCTTGCTGAGCTGTTCGATTTTGATGGTTCCGCCATTTGCACGCACTTCGTCCATCATGTTCAGCGCGATTACCATTGGAAGATTCAGTTCGATCAGCTGCATGCTGAGATAAAGGTTGCGCTCTATGTTGGTGGCATCCACAATATTAATGATTCCGTTCGGATGGTTACTGAGCAAATAATCCCGGGTGACAATCTCTTCGTTCGTATAAGGAGAAAGTGAATAAATGCCCGGAAGGTCAACAACCGTCACACCGCTGTGACCGCGAATTACGCCGTCCTTCCGTTCCACCGTAACGCCCGGGAAGTTTCCCACGTGCTGGTTGGAGCCGGTCAGCTGGTTAAAGAGGGTGGTTTTTCCGCAGTTCTGATTCCCGGCAAGCGCAAAAGTCATTTTGCTCATGATTCCTCTACCTCTATCTTTTTGGCATCCTCAATACGCAGGGTCAGCTCGTAGCCCCGTAAATGAATTTCTATCGGGTCTCCCATTGGCGCAACCTTACGCACCATCACCTCCGTACGGGGAGTCAGACCCATATCGAGCAGTCTGCGGCGCAGCGCCCCTTCCCCGTTCACCGCAAGGATTTTCGATTTTTGACCGATCTTCAATTCATTCAGCGTCATATACCAGCCTCTTATCATTAATATCGTGTTAGCTGTTGCTAACTTTACTTTTATTGTATGTTTTCGTGCCGGGTTTGTCAATGACAAATCAGACGTTTTGCCATATATTATCCCGGTATATTTGTTTTAAATTACATAGTAAGTGATGCATTGTTCCGCTCCATCTCTATAATTTATCCTGTGTTTTGCTTTCGAAATTCATCTGTTTGGGCTTGTTGATGATTCTTAATAAAATAATTCCTAAACATTGACAAAGGAAAAACGTTATGTTAACATACGTATGAAAACAGTCAAGGAGATTACACTTATGGGTTTATATAAAAAAGATCATCCCAAGAACAGAATCAGCTCTGTGCAATTGAATCCGATGAAGCATTGTACAGAGCATGGCAGAATTTACAAGCGCTTTATATTCATCGGGAAATCTGAGCAATAGGACGGAAGGCTATGAAAAAGCCATTCGTATATTGCTTGTTTTCCCGTTGATATTTTGTATGTAAAAGGCTATGGACAATGTTTTGTCCATAGCCTTTTGTTATTATTTGGAACTAATAATTCCTGAGTTCAGCAGAAGGCGTATGCGATTTTCGTATTATGTCTTCTGCTTTTTTGTTTAGTAAGAGAAAGGATTTGTTATTATGAGTTTACTGAAAATTACCGGATTATCCCATTCCTTTGGAGATAACCCGCTGTTTAAGGACGCTGCGCTGTCCCTCCACAGAGGAGAACATATCGGCATCGTTGGCCAGAACGGAGCCGGAAAAAGTACCCTGATCAAAATCTGCACGGAGCAGATTAGCCCGGACGCCGGTCAGATATCCTGGCAACCGAAAATCGTAATTGGTTATTTGGATCAGTATGCCGAAATAGATTTGAGCCTGACCATGAAAAGCTTCCTGCAATCGGCGTTTTCGCGGCTCTATGAAATTGAGGAGAAAATGAACGAATTCTATAACCGCGCCTCACACGGCGAAACGGACGTTTTGGAACTGGCGGCACACTGTCAGGAACAGCTGGAACTGCATGATTTTTACTCGGTCGATACACAGATACAGCAGGTCGCGTCCGGCTTGGGTCTGCTTTCCATTGGATTGGATCGCCCGATTGCGCAGATGAGCGGCGGACAACGCGCAAAGGTGATTCTCGCAAAGCTGCTTCTGGAAAAGCCCGACGTTCTGCTGCTAGACGAGCCGACTAATTTTTTGGACAAGGAACATATCGCATGGCTTGCGGCATACCTTTCGGGTATTCCGAACGCTTTTATGGTTGTTTCTCACGACCATAGCTTTCTGGAAAAAATCGCAACCCGAATTTGCGATATCGACAACGAAAAAATCACAAAGTATTACGGCACATATTCAGAATTTTTGAAGAAGAAAGCCCTTTTGAGAGAGGATTATATCCGGCAGTTCTCCGCCCAGCAAAAAGAAATCAAAAAAACCGAGGAGTTTATCCGAAAAAACATTGCGGGGCGAAAATCAAAAATGGCGAGGGGCAGACAAAAACAACTGGATCGCCTTGATAAGATGGAGGCACTGGAGCAGAAGGAAATCAAACCGTCTTTCCATTTTGCCGAACTTCCGTCAACCCAAACAGAGCATTTGCGTGTGAAGCGTCTGTCCGTAGGGTATCATTATTCTATTTTATCCGAGCTTGATTTCTCCGTCAAAGGCGGGCAGAAGGTTGTGATTACGGGCTTCAACGGAATCGGCAAATCTACACTGCTGAAAACATTGGTGAACCAGATTCCGGCTTTCCATGGAAGCCTCTCTTTCTCCGAACAGGTAGCGATCGGATATTTTGAACAGGATTTGCTTTGGGCGGACGGAACACTAACCCCGATCCAAATCATCTCCGAAGCCTTTCCTTCTCTTGCAGTCAAGGAGGTGCGGAAACACCTCGCCCGCTGCGGAATTTCCAGCAAGCACGCTTTGCAGGCGATTGAGACCTTGAGCGGCGGCGAACAGGCAAAAGTCAAAATGTGTTTGCTCACCCTGAAGCCCTGCAATTTTCTGATTATGGACGAACCTACAAACCACCTTGATCTACAGGCCAAAGAATCCCTGCGGGCAGCCTTATCCGCTTTTTCCGGCACGGTGCTTCTGGTTTCACACGAGGAAGCCTTCTACCGGGATTGGGCAAAGAGAGTCATTCCTATTGAAAAATTCAATAGAAGAAAACAGGACTAAGCGAGCCGCAAACCGTAAAAAAATGCGCCTTGAACGGGTTTATCGGCCCAGTCAAAACGCATTTTCTGTTTATGATTCTGAGTGTGGAATATTCACGGCAGCTGCGGTCTCTCAAAGGTCAATGGAACGAAGCACCTTTTTAATTGCGTCCGCCGAGGCGAGGAGCTTTTGCTGTTCCTCATCGTTCAGGGGGATATCCAGGACCTTTTTGACCCCCCTGCTTCCCACGATCGTCGGAACGCCCATACAGATATCACTCAGGCCGTAATGTCCCTCAATCAAGCTGGAAATGGGCAGAACCGAATGCTCATCGCGCAGAATACATTCCGCGATACGGCGAACCGCCATCGCGATTCCGTAGTAGGTTGCGCCTTTTCGTTCAATGATATGGTACGCGCTGTCCCGCACGCCTTCATAGAGCCGCTGCATTGTCTCCATGTGCTTAAACTCACCGCACTGTTCACAGAAATGGTTCAGCTCAATACCGGAAACGTTCGCGCTGCTCCAAACCGCCAGTTCGCTGTCGCCGTGCTCCCCGATAATGAACGCGTGCACGCTCCTGCTGTCCACATCAAGGTGCCGGCTGAGCAGATATTTCAGCCGCGCGGTATCTAGAACCGTTCCCGAACCGATGACCCGGTTGGAGGGAAATCCAGAAAGCTTGAGGGCGGCATAGGTCAGAATATCCACCGGATTGGAAACAATAAGCAGAATTCCTTCGCAGGCTCTTTTCTGGATCTCGGGGATGATTTTTTTCAGGATTGCGACGTTCTTGTGTACCAAATCCAGACGCGTTTCCTCCGGCTTCTGGTTCGCGCCCGCGGTAATGATAATCAGGCCGCAGTCCGCGATATCATCGTAGCTCCCCGCGTAAATCTCCATTGGCCGCGCGAACGGCATTCCGTGGCTCAGGTCCATTGCCTCGCCCTCGGCTTTCGCCTGATTCGCGTCAATCAGCACCAGCTCAGAAAACAGCCCGCTCTCCACAAGACTGAACGCGGAGCTGGCGCCGACAAAGCCGCAGCCGATCATTGCACATTTTCTGATATTTACCATTCCTGTCACCATCTTTCTTTTTTTCAACACTGCTAACGGTCAAATTACAAAATTACCGTTCCGAAACAAATCAACGTTTTTGCCGTCCTGTGTCGTCCCGACGATATTCATGTCCGCGCTGCCAAACATGAAATCGCAGTGAATTTTCGAGTGGTTGGACCCGATTTTGTCCAGCTCCTCCCGTTTCATATCGGAGCCGTTTTTCACCGTATCCGGATAGGATTCCCCCAGTGCCAGATGGCAGGAGGCATTTTCGTCAAAGAGCGTATTCAGAAACAGAATTCCCAATTTAGAAATTGGAGAATCATAGGGAATCAGCGCTACTTCGCCCAGATACCGGCTGCCCTCATCGAAATTCAGCAGGTTTTTCAGACTTTCCTCTTCTTTCTCCGCGTGATAATCAACGACCTTGCCTTCTTTGAAATCCAGCCAAAAGCCTTCAATCATTTTCCCCTGATATACCAGTGGCTTCGTGGCGAACACCCTGCCGTTAACGCCGAATTTATGCGGCATGGTGAACGCTTCCTCAGTGGGCATATTAGGATTGAAAACCGCACCATTCTTCGCTTTGTCACAGCCACCCGACCAAATATGATTTTCAACCAGCTCCAGGTTTAAATCCGTACCCATAGAATTGGTAAAATGCAGGGATTTAAAATGAAACTGGTTGAGCACCTTGCAGTGATGCGCCAACTCCTGATTATGCTTCTGCCACTCTGCTATCGGGTCGTTCTCCTCTGTAATTCGGACACTCGCGCAGACCGCTTTCCACAGCTCTTCCAGCGCCTTTTCATCGTCGAGCTCAGGGAACACCTTTTTCGCCCAGCTGACCGTAGGAATCGCAACAATCGACCATTGACCGTGGTTGCTCAGCGTGTAGTACTCAAACGGCTCAAAGGCGGTTTCTCTCGCCATTCTCGCCGCCTGCAGCTTGTCGCCGCTGATATCCGCAAGCAAGCCGGGGGTTGCGGATTCAATATATAAAAAGCAGCATTTCTGATCGATATTATTTCGCTTTTGTTCCACCTTCCAGGGGGCAATATGGGTAAGTGCCTCGGTACTCTCATGCTGATACGCCAGTTTGGTCACCAGCTCGTCGTTCCAGTTCACCTGAACCTCACCCGCTCCCGCCTGATACGCTTCTTCGACGCACAGCCGGACAAAATAAGCGCAATCCACCGAAGCGGAGATCACGATCAGTTGAGCCTTTTGCACATTGGCGCCGACTTGAACCGCAAGCCGGGCATATTTTCGCAAGATGTTTTCTGAAATCATTTTCTTCCCTCTATTCTTTCTATGAAGCATAATATTAATTTGCATCGTTCCCATTGTAATTATACTTCCCTAGGCACTCTCTAATTCCAGCCCTGTTTTTGCAGGGTCTTCGCCAGCGCTCCGAGCTTTGCCCTGCGCTCCCTGTAATCCGGCAGAAGGCTTTGCACCAGCCGCCAGAAATTTGCGGAATGGTTATGCTCCACCGTATGCGCCAACTCGTGAACGATTACATAATCGACCAGCGCCGGTTCGGCGAGAATGAGCTTCCACGAAAAATTCAGCTTGTTTTTCCCGGAGCAGGAGCCCCAATAGGTATTGGACTTTCCGATTCGCACCCCCGTGTGCGTCCAACCCGTCAGGCCGGAAAAATAAGAAACCCGCCCCGAAAGATATTTTTCAGCAAGTGCTTGGTAAAGCCGGATGAGTTCTTTCTTCCGGTTCTCCGGGGAATCCGAACAAAGAACGAATTGATTTCCGTCAAACATAGTCCGGCTCCCAAAAAGCACCGGGTACTCCCTACCCAGCAGGGGCAGCGCGGAACCTTCCACAATTTCAAATTCCCTGTGCTCCGCAAGCTCCGCCATTTGGTCGGATTTTTCCCGAATCCAATTCCGCCTGCTTTGCACAAAGGCTTCAATTGTAGCGTTTGCCATTTTTAGCGGCGCACGGATGACCACACTGCCGCCCCTTTGGACGCAGATTGCCAGCGTTTTTCGCCGGGAACGGATGAGCTGATACTCCATGTCACTTCCCCTTACGCTTCATGGAGCGAATTACGGTCTTTGTCGCATCGTCCACCCGGTAGGATTCCACGATTTTCTGCAGCGCTTTATTGTACGTCCAGTCATCCAGTCCGGGCGTCTCCAAATAACGCATTGTTTTCTCCGGATACTTGACAAAGCAAACGGACAACGCCCACGCAACCGCCATTTTTACATAATATCCGTCATGACGAATGTGATAGTAAACCTCCAGTACCTCGTCGATATACTCGTCGGTCAGAAAAAAATCCATCAGCATAACAACGGCGAAGCGAAGGTCAAATTCTTTGGTACTGTTCCAATAGGTCTTTAAAAAAGAGTACACTTTATCTCTGTTTTTCTGCGTGAATTTAAAACTGGAGCAGCAAACATCACACACAGCCCAGTTATCCAACTTGGGTACAAACACAGTAAGGCGCTCCAACGCCTCGGTAACCTCCATTTTTGCGTAGCCGATGACCAATCCCTGCAGCATGATTTCCTCCATACTGTCGTCTCTTGCTTCGGAAAGATAGACCCTCCAGTCCCCTTTGGCAAGCTGCTTTGCCAGGTCACGCAGCTTGGGCACGCGAACGCCGAGAATGTTTTTGACCCCGGGGACTATTTTGCTCTGAATCCTTAAATAAGGCTCGTCCGCCAGCGATTTAATATAGCTGACAAGAGCCTGATAATCAGAATATTGAAAGCTGCTCTCCATTTTATTTCCCCCGTCATTTTTGGATTATTAAGGTAAAATTATTATAATCTGAATCCCTAAAAAACACAACAGCCGCCCGCAAAAGCGGACGGCTGTTGTTGTTTTTGGCGGCGTGGCCTTATTGGCAGACCTGTATTATGATTTCTGGCGTATCATACTCTTGCTGCCTAGATAAGTCGCGATAAAGTACCCGCCGTAAATCAGCAGAAAAACGGATGCGGTAAACAGAGAGCTGCTCGCGGTATTCAAATGACCAATCATTGATATCACATTATTCGCCACCCGAACGCCCACAACGGAGTGAACAACGGCAAGAGACAGAGGCAGAAAAAAGTAGATTCCGATTTGCTCAAACAGCGCGCGGTTAATCATTTTTTCCTCAGTTCCGAGCTTTCGCAGGAGCCCGTAACGCTCCACGTTGTCCGAAGCCTCGGAAAGCTGCTGAAGGGCAAGCACTGCGGCGCTGGTAATCAAAAATACAATACCGATATAAATTCCCATAAACGATACGATCGTTCCCAGACCCAGACTCTGCTCATAAATGTGCGTTCTATTCACTTCCATATCATAAGGGCAAATCACGGTCTTTTTCCGAATCGCCTCCCTGCTGTAGACACTCTCCAGCTTCTGCAGAAATTCCTGCTCATCGATTCCGTTTTTGTAATTCATATTCAGGATACGCATACTCCACCGAAAGCCGCTGACTGCTTTATCCGGAACGACCAGCGTACCGGAATCCATGCCTGACATTGAAGTAAGAAGGCTCGTCTGTGTCACTGTCTTTTGGGCACTGTGCAATACCATTCCGTTTATTGTAATGGTATCGTTGCTTTGTAAAAATTGGTTAAAAGGAGCAATCATCTGTTCAAAATTGCAGTTCACGAGAAACTGGTCGTCCCGGAGTACAACCTCCGGCTTCCCCATCATTTTCAGTGCTTTGTTATATTCACTCAGTGAAAGCGCATTCACCGGAGCCCGCAGGAATTTTTCCGAGGATTCGTTTCCCAAAACCTGTTGCAGCGAGGCGACATTCAGATGAAGATCTCCATATTTTACATCGGAAATGTAAATGTTCAACTGCGCATATTCCTTTGCGTATCGGTCCAGATCGATTTTATCGCTCTTAATCTGTTTTGCAATATCGGTCACCTTGTTTTCTTGACTCTCCTCATAGCTATAGGTGAACGAAATATCAAAAGGAGTCAACCGATTCACGTTTTCGGTTAATACGTTTGCGATCCCCATCCCGGTAGAAACCGTTCCGATTGTGATGAGAAGCATAATACAGATGACGGACATGGACACAAAAGCTGTGTTGATTCTGCTGTTGATCTGACGCAGGATAAACATATTCAGATTTCTGAAATACATCCGCTTGCTTGTTTTTACCACGCGGAGCAGAAAGCCGGAAAGGGACAGGAAGAACAACAGCGTACCGACGCAGCCTAAAACGATGGACGCGGTAAACATGTCATTTAACATGAACATGCCGTTTTTAATAATTAAAGAATAAGCGATACCAAGACAAGCGACGGATATGATAAACAGGACGACCGACATCCAGAGCCGTTTGATTTTGAGGCTCTCGTTTTTCTTTCCCGCTGTAAGAAGGTCGATCAGCTTTAGCTTGGAGATGGATACAGTGTTGAAAAACATAACAATCAAAAAGATAATGCCAAAGTAGAGCAGCGTCTTATAAAACGCGTTGACCGAAAAAATAAAATGAAAGGCTTTCAAATTCGCCTGAAACATCTTTGCGGTGATTACGCTGAGTCCCTGAGAGGCAAACACGCCGATAATCAACCCAACAGCCAACGCAAATATACCGATCAAGAGAGTTTCCAGGATCACAACACGGGAGATTTTCCGTTTTTCCATACCGAGCGTCATATAGATGCCGAGTTCCTTTTTCCTTCGCTTAATCAAAAACCCGTTTGCGTAAACAATTAAAAAGCCGAGAATGACGGAAATAAAAACAGATATATAAGAGATCGCTTCCGTCAGCATTTTCATGCTGTCTGTTTTGGTTTTGCTCAGAACCATCATAGCAGCCTGAGAATCAATAGAATTAAACATATAGAAAAGACAAACGCCGAAGGTCAGGGTCAAAAAATAGACCGTGAAATCCCGAATGCTCTTCGTAACATTCTTTAAGGCAAGCTTATAAAACATTGGAATTGTCACCTCCGAGCAATGTAACGACCTCAATGATCTTGCCGAAGAACTGCTTGCGGGTGTCGTTGCCGCGAATGAGCTCGTCGAATATTTTGCCGTCCTTGATGAATAAAATACGGTGGCAGTAGCTCGCTGTAAACGCGTCGTGCGTTACCATCAGGATTGTGGCTTCCAGATTCCGGTTCAGATTCTCAAAGCTTTCCAAAAGCATGCGGGACGATTTGGAATCCAGCGCGCCGGTCGGTTCGTCTGCCAGAATCAGCGCCGGAGTGGTGATAATTGCGCGGGCAGACGCCACGCGCTGCTTCTGACCGCCGGACATCTGGTACGGGTATTTTTCCAACACTTCCTCAATTTCCAGCTCCTTAGCCACCTGGCGAACCCGCACATCGATCTCGTTGGCGGGGGTTTTTATAATGGTGAGCGCCAGCGCAATGTTTTCGTAAGCCGTGAGGGTATCCAGCAGATTGAAATCCTGAAAAATAAACCCGAGCTGCTCCCGGCGGAACTTTGAAAGACCCTTGGAATTGAGCTTGGTGATATCCATGCCATCGATATGAATATGTCCCGCCGTAGCGGTATCTATGGTGGAGATACAGTTCAGCAATGTGGTTTTTCCGCTGCCGGAAGCGCCCATAATGCCGACGAATTCGCCCTTTCCGACTTCGAAGCTGATATCGTCAACCGCCTTGGTGACATTTCCTTTATTGCCGTAGTATTTTTCAATATGTTCAACGGTAAGAATATTCTGCATATGATTAACTCCTTTTTCTTTTGTGCTTTTAGTATAATACCATGCAGAGGATTCTACCATTGCTTTTGCTTACAGTATCCTTACAGTTTTGTAAGGTCGCAAGCCCGGCTTTGAAAATTCAGCTTTCTGCTAAGCGAACATATTACTCTTGGGGAATACAATCGCGACCATCGTTCCCGCACCCTCCGTGGAAGCAATAGAAATACCGAGATTCAGCTTGGAACAAAGCTTTTTGCACAGGTAAAGACCGATCCCTGTGGATTTTGCCTTTTTTCTGCCGTTGGCTCCGGTAAAGCCCTTTTCAAAAACACGCGGCAGGTCCTTCTGTTCAATTCCAATTCCGTTATCTGAAATAATGAGGGTAACGCTGTTTTCATTTTGCAAGCCGCAAATTTTGATTTCCGGCTGTTCGCTCCGGTATTTCACGGAGTTCATCAAAATTTGTCCAATAATAAAGTCTGTCCATTTTGCATCCGTAAACACCGTCTTATCCAACGCGGAGGTCTGCACGCGGATAGAGCCCTCAATAAGCAAGGTGGAATTTTTCTTTATAGCGGAATTCACAAGCTCCTTCAAAGTCGTCTGTTTGATCAGATAATCCTTTTCCACATTACTGCTTCGGGAATAGAAAAGCGCCTGATCAACATAATTCTCTATTTTGACCAGTTCCTCGGAGAGGCTTCGGGTCACTTCATTCTTATTGTTTTCCATGATCAGACGGCTGGAGGAAATCGGTGTTTTTACCTCATGAACCCATGTTTCGATGTATTCGCGGTATTCCTGTGAAGCGCGGCGGTACTGCGCGATTTCATCATTCATCGACTTATTGGTCATCCGGAGCATTTCATATAAAATTTTCCCCTCGGTGAACGATGGCTCCTCCACCACCTCCGAAAGCAGATATTTTTTATCCAACTGCTCCGCGCTTTTCAGAATATCCTTGTAGAACGAGCGCTTCCGCGCATATTCTACAGCAAGCGAAAAGATTTCTCCCAGCAGAAACATACCCGACACAAACCCTGCCGCGTAACCGCCGACACCAAGAACATTCAGGAGAGCGGCAGCAAATAGGGCAACAAATATCACAATTAGAACGGAGCCGAGCCGATCCTTTAAAAAATCTATCAGCTTCATACCAGATACCCCTGCCCCCGTTTCGTGATTAAATAATCGTGTATTCCAATGCCGTCGAGCTTTTTACGCAGGCGGTTGATATTTACTGTGAGTGTGTTGTCATCCACAAATTCCTCAGACTGCCAGAGATCGTTCATGATTTCATCACGGGAAAGAATACGGTCCTTGTTGCAGATGAGCAGACGCAAAATCCGCAGCTCGTTTTTTGTCAGCTCGGCTTCATTCGCCTCATACCTGACAATACTTCTGGATAAATCCAACTCCACGCCGCGGTGGAAAAGAATACTGGAGGGCTCCGCCGGATACGCGCGTTTCAGTACGGACGCAATGCGCGCCAGCAGAATTTGCGTGTTATAGGGCTTTGTCACGAAATCATCCGCGCCCAGATTCATGCTCATCAGCTCGTCCGCCTCGCTGTCGCGGCTGGTCACGATAATAATGGGAATCTGGGAATGGCGCCGAATTTCTCGGCAGATATAATAGCCGTCGTAAACCGGCAGATTGATATCCAGCAGAACCAACTGGGGGTTTTTACTCAGAATCTCTTGTGTAATATTCGCAAAATCATCAGAGGAATAGCAGGAGAATCCATACTTCTCCAAAAGCTTGATTAATTCGTTCCGAATTTTGTCGTTGTCTTCCACAATAAAAATAGCGGCCACAGCTACCATCCTTCCGTTTCAAACGATTGGTGTTTCCATTTGTTTTATTATAGTCCATCCCCGGCGGTGCCGCAATCCCGTAAACATTTTCATTTCATTCTGACCACCGCGGCATTTACACGACCGCCTTTGGTGGTAGTATATATAAAAAATTTCTTTCATCCCGGAGGAAGCCATGAAAAATATTTTACTGATTACGACCGGCGGCACAATCGCCTCGGAGCAGACCGGCGAGGGTCTTGCCCCTGCCCGCAGCGGACAGGGCTTCTCCGACTTTATCTCAGGAATCATTGCCGGATACGACGTAAGTATCATCAATCTGTTCCAACTGGACAGTTCCAATATCCAGCCGGAGGAGTGGCAGTGCATTGCGCGAACAGTCGCGCACGCGTATAAAAGCTATGACGGAATTGTGATGACGCACGGGACGGACACAATGGCTTATACCGCCTCTGTGCTCTCTTTTATGCTGCGCGGCATTCCAATTCCCGTGGTGCTTACCGGCTCGCAGCTCCCCATCAGCCACCCCCTGACCGATGGGGTAGAAAATCTGCGCTGTGCCTTTGCGATGGCGGCTTGCGGCAAAGCGGGAGTATTTGTTGCGTTCAACCGCAAGATTATGCTGGGAACCAGGACGGTAAAGGTGCGAACCACCGCGTTTGATGCGTTTGAAAGCGTAAACAGCCCCTATGCCGGAACCGTAGACTCCAGCGGTCTCAAGCTCAACGAAAATGTGCTGCCGCAAGCCGCGAAGGACTTTTTACTGGAAGACGGGCTGTGCAACCAGGTTTTTTTAATTAAGCTTACGCCGGGGCTCGACCCCGAAATTTTCGATATACTTCTCAAAATGAATTACAAAGGAATTGTCATAGAGGCGTTCGGCGCCGGCGGCTTGAATTTTGTACGGCGCGATCTGATTTCAAAGCTTCAAAAAATTGTGGAATGCGGAATTACGGTCGTTGTTTGCAGCCAGTGCCTGTATGAGCGAAGCGATTTTACGATTTATCAGGCGGGGCAAAAGGCGCTGGAGACCGGCGTTTTACAGGCGTTTGACATGACAACGGAGGCGGCCGTGACCAAGTTGATGTGGGCACTGGGAAAAACAAGCCGGCAAGATGAAATCAAGCAAATTTTTTCCACTAATTTTGTTGGAGAAATCAGCCTCTAAAGGCAACCTCACTGCATTTTTACATCCCCTGTTTCAAAAAATGGAAGCAGAGGATGTTTTTCTTTTGGTTTAATTATGACCGTGTGTGAAAAAATAATGTAAATTCTTTAACATTCCATGAATTATCCCCGAAATTATTGACATATTAATAATTGTGTAATATAGTATTTAATACTAGATTTAAAGCTTATAGAAACTGTAAAGGGGTGCTGTTATGATTCAATCGGTTTGTGTGTTCGGAGACTCCGTGTCAAAGGGGGTCGTTTTTGACAGCGTCCAGAAAAAATACACCCTTCTAAAGGACTGCTTTGTCAATATGCTGCAAAACAGCGCGAATATCGTGATCAATAACTACTCCAAATTCGGGTGTACCATAACAAAGGGCTGCGATTTGCTGAAAAAGCACCAGGAAGAGCTTCGCAAATATGACTACACCGTATTGGAATTCGGAGGAAACGACTGTGACTTCGACTGGCGGGAGGTCGCCGCTTCCCCCGAAGGTCAACATCTTCCCAAAACCCCGGTTTCCGTATTTGAGGAGCGTTACGGCAAGCTGATTGCGACAGTGAAAAAGTGCGGCTCCATTCCGGTTTTGCTCTCGCTGCCTCCGATCGATGCCAAGAGGTACTTTGAATGGATTTCGCGTGGGCTGAACGCGGATAACATTCTGCGTTTCCTCGGTGATATCGAGTATATTTACCGCTGGCATGAAATGTATAACCTGGCGGTATACCGTCTGGCCATCGCCAACCAGATTCCGCTAATTGACATCAGCAGTTCGTTTTTGCAAACGGAGAATTACCAGCAGCTGATCTGCGAGGACGGAATTCATCCGAATGAAAAGGGGCACAAGCTGATCGGTGAAACGATCTCCCGTTATATCGGTTCGCTGAACCGCTCTTCGGCAGACGCGGAGTTTGCGTCATAAAAACGGTGGAGCAGGAAGCAAAACAGCCTTTCAATTTGCGGTTGTGCGATTTTGTCATCAGTCGAAGAGGGCAGGCGAAAAGCCTGCCCTCTTCCATTATTCCCCGAATATTTTTTTTAACAGCTGTACCTCCATGAGCCCAAGCGTCTGCGCGTCGATTTTGGAGAGGAAGCTTCTCTGCACCTCGTCGTAATAACGTTTTGCTTTTCCGATTTGTCTGTTTGCCTTTGCAACAGCAGCCTTATAGTCGGTCATAATCGCCGTCAGCTCCGTCCGGTACTTTTCGTCGGTCTTATCCGCAACCGCTTCTCGATAGAAATCTATTGTTTTATCCTCGGAACGCGACGGGAAGTATTCGTGGGGCGGCGTGCTGTCAAACAGACAAAGATCCAATTCCCTTAGAATCACCATATCGAGACTGTCCGGGTCAAACGCACAGTGGTAGATTTCGGCGTCAAAACCGGCTTCGGCGGCACTTTTTGCTATTCGCTTTAAAAAAGTGGATTTTCCCGTTCCGGGACGTCCTTTTATAAAATATCGACTGGATATATCCGCCGTAAGATTCTCAATGTAATCGGAAGAACCGTTTACCGTCAGCCCGCCGAAAAACCGGTGCTTTACCACGCCCTTTTTCGAAAGACTTTTTTCCCCGATCAGGCTTTGAATCGTATCTGCCGTGAGTCGGTCTGCCGCGGCAAAGTCCATATTGGAAATATAAATAGTTTCCCAGCTATCGTGGATTTTAAGCGCCTCTGCCAGATACCGGTGCGCCGCCGCCAGACAGGTACGTGTTTTGCTGAGATTCTCATCGTCCAGCAGTGTTTCCAAAAGACAGGCGTCTTCATCATAAAGCGGAAAATTGAGCACTCCTGCGCTTCTTTCCGGCAAAATAATTCCCTCAAGAGAATTATCCATACAATTGTGAATCAGCTCCGGGTGATCTCCTTTTTCCGAGGCTCTGACGCAAATTCCTCTGATCAGGTCGGAAGCCACCATGGACGGATAGCCACCAAGGCGGACAACGGTGTTCAGTCCGCCGAAATTTGATTCATAGAAGCCGACATATCCTTTCGCGCTGTTGGAATTGATAAAATAATTAATTGCGGAATGTGCCAATACAATCCTCCCCCTTTTCCTCATATGTCCTATTTATATGAGTTTATTTCGCGCACATGACAAACCCTTTGCCGAAGCCCGCAAATTGCGGCTATATTTCGGGCGCGAAACTATGTGATTTCATCACATACAAATCTTAAAAATGTGTTATAATAAAGCTACAAATTAAACATTTTGGTAAAGGGGAATAGATATGTCAGTCATAACAATAACAAACGATAATTTTAAGCGTGAAGTATTAGAATCCAACAAGCCTGTTCTGGTAGATTTTTGGGCCTCCTGGTGCGGACCGTGCCGCATGGTTTCTCCGATAGTGGATGAAATTTCGGAAGAGGCGAATGGTAAATTCAAGGTAGGAAAAATCAATGTAGACGAACAGCCTGAGCTGGCGTCACAGTTTAATGTTATGAGCATACCGACTTTGATCGTATTTAAAAACGGTGCGCCCGCAAAAAGCACCGTGGGTGTGCGCGGTAAGGAAGACATCCTTGCAATGCTGGAATAAGGCAAATTAATCCGCGTGATTTTAAACCAGATGAATACTTAAATGAAAACACCCCGGCAGATGAACAGGTGAAGTGAAGCCGCTGTTCAAAGCCGGGGTGTTTCTGTATTTCTATTAAGACCTTCCGAATTCTGAAAGAATTAACTCCTTGTTGTGTTCCTCCGCCCAGCGGATACTCCATTCATTGGCAAAAACCAGAAGTTTATTCCCCTTTAAATCCTGAATTCTGCGGGTATCGGAGGTGAGGTTCAGTGTTTTGGGGTCCAGACCCGCATTCTCAATCCAGCGGATATACTGATATGGCAGCCCTTCCATCCGGATGTCCACACCGTACTCATTTTTAAGGCGGTACTCAAGAACATCGAACTGTAAGGTTCCCACCACGCCGACAATAACCTCCTCCATGCCGCCTCCAAGCTCCTGGAAAATCTGGATTGCGCCTTCCTGCGCGATCTGCGACATTCCCTTGATGAACTGCTTGCGCTTCATGGTATCGACCTGCTGTACGCGCGAAAAATGCTCGGGGGCAAAGGTCGGGATGCCTCCGAACTGAAACCTCTTGGAAGAGGTGCAGAGCGTGTCGCCGATGGAGAAAATTCCGGGGTCAAATACGCCGATAATATCGCCCGCGTAGGCTTCTTCTATAATTTCCCGCTCCTGCGCCATCAGCTGCTGGGGTTGGGTAAGCTTAATTTTCTTGTTACCCTGGATATGCATGACCTCCATGCCCTTTTCAAACCTGCCCGAGCAGATTCTCATGAAGGCAATACGGTCGCGGTGCGCCTTGTTCATGTTGGCCTGAATCTTAAAGACAAACCCGGAAAAATCCTCGCTGAACGGGTCTATTTTTCCCACATCCGCCTCTCTGGGCAGCGGCGGCGTGGTCATATTCAGGAATTCCTTCAGGAACGGTTCCACACCGAAGTTGGTCAGGGCGGAGCCAAAGAAAACCGGAGAAAGCTTTCCGTGCCGTACCGCCTCAAGGTCAAAATCATAGCCTGCGCCGTCGAGCAGCTCGATATCGTCCACCAGAATCTGACGGTGGTCGCTGCCGATCAAAGCTTCCAGCTTTACGTCGTTGATATCAGCTTCGGTGGCCTCCACCTCGCGCTGGCCGTTATTCGCCTTAAACGCGATGATTTCTTTCCTGCTGCGGTCATAGACGCCCTTGAACTCCTTGCCGGAGCCAATGGGCCAGTTCATCGGGAAGGTCTTAATCCCCAGCTCCTTTTCGATCTCTTCCAGCAAATCGAACGGATTGCGCGCCTCGCGGTCCATTTTATTGATAAACGTAAAAATCGGGATATCGCGCAGCATGCAGACCTTAAAAAGCTTGCGGGTCTGCTTTTCCACGCCCTTGGAGGCGTCGATCACCATGACCGCCGAATCCGCCGCCATCAGCGTACGGTAGGTATCCTCGGAGAAATCCTGATGCCCCGGAGTATCCAGTATATTGATGCAATAGTTATCGTAATTGAACTGCATGACGGAGGATGTGACGGAAATTCCTCTCTGCTTTTCAATTTCCATCCAGTCGGAAACCGCGTGCTTGGCAGTTTTTTTGCCTTTTACCGACCCCGCCAGCGTAATCGCCCCGCCGTAAAGCAAAAACTTCTCGGTCAGCGTTGTTTTACCGGCATCCGGGTGGGAGATTATCGCGAAAGTTCTTCTCTTCTTGATTTCGTTGACGTAGTTAGACAAAATACTTCCTCCACTTAAAGATTTACACTTTATTGTAAATCTTTTTGAATAAATAATCAAATAGTATTTTCTTGGCTGTTATATTTTCTCCAACAATAGGAAAATTTTACAATTTTAGCAAAGTATTTTAATATTTTTGTGTAATTATAATTTGACAAAATTATAATTATGAATTATAACATATTTAAGGAGGGTAGTACCTCTTAATAAAACTCTTAAAACATAAATCGGAGGAGGATTATAATGAGTACTAGAAAAAAAAATGCCATAACAATTTTGCTTTGTCTGTTTGGTGCAGGTCTGGTGGCTTTCGGCTCAAATGCAGTCCTTGCTGAAAATTACGGCGGTTTGCCGGTCACCAATCCGCTTTCCAAAGAAATCATCGCCGCAGATAACAGTAAAAATCAATTATACCAGTGCCTGAAAGAATCCATGTTTAAAGACTATATCGACTACAAGGATTTAAAGCTTCGCGAAGATGTCCGAAGCTCATGCGCTCAGGCAGAAACCCATTATAATCAATACTTAAACAGCAACGAGAGCCTCCCGTCAAGCTCCGATTTTGCTTTTCTGGTTGACAGCAAGAATACAACTAGCGTTTCCTCCGGTCTACTATGCCGCAAAAGTGGTTCCGGTGAATATGATGTTATTTTACTTGACTTTAAGGACCGATCAAATGTTACAGCTACACATGTCGGGCTAATCAACACGCAGTCCCCAAAGGCTGTTGATAAATTAGTGAAATATCAGCAATTCTATGAGAAACGGATTCATCAGGTTGCCGACACATTTGGAATTGATTTATCCTCCTATTTCAAGGCGTCGGACTCCTATAGCCCGCCGTACAGAGAAGCAAAGCTTTCCCTGTTGAATTCGGCGTTAAAGGAAGCGCTATTAACCGGCGGCACCATAGATTCCTATGAGAATTTCGACAGCCATCCGGCATACTTCATTAACAAAGACTACAGCGGCGGGATTATCCTAAACAGCAACGAAAATGGAATGCAATATCTCCACAGATTTTCTATAGACCAGTCCAAAACGGGTAAGAACAGGTTTCAAATAACGGAGACTAAGAGGGAATTGCGGGAACCAATACTCCTGCCTGACTGGAACTCTCTCTAATTGGTGATATGATGAAAAAACTGCTTGAGAAGCCCAAATATATCATTTACACCGTCCTGCTGTTGGTCCTGCCGCCTGGATTCTACATGCCACAATCATCCCGGATGTGGAAACAAAGGATTTAGGAACCGTGAAGAACGGAGAACGTATCCCATTGGAAGGCTTTGATTTTAGTGTAAAAATGAATCCTGTTTCAAATGGAGAGACGCGCGGATTAATTGAAATATATTTCCGTGACGGGGATGAAATTCCGAATGATTTTCTTCTGGCAGCGGACTATCCAGATAAAACCCTAAGGGATATCTCTGTATCATACGCTTATTCGCTGAATGGAAAACAGCTTACATCGGATGTGGAGGATTTGTCCGTCAACCTGAAAAAAGCCATCGGCGGCGCAGGATTTCGGCAGCCTTTTCCGAATGGCGCGACGAACCGCCGGCTGATTTTTGAACAAAACGCGGGCAGCGGCATGAACGGATTATCCGCACAGGGGTATATCGCGTTTGGCAACGAGCTTCACCACTGCAACGTGGCTGACGGGGTTCTGGAATCAATCAACGCACGCAAGGTCTACCGGATTGGAACCGTTCAGCTTCTTTGCTTTACGTTTCAAGCCGGGACGTAGCTTGTTCGCAGTCCGATATAATAGGACTGCCGCAAAAACGGAACCTTGCGGCAGTCCCAAATTATTTCAGTATGTAGTACCAGCAAATGCCGCCGTTTAAAATTGACAAAACGGGTATCCTGTGTTATGCTCTTATCAAATTTCATATTAGGGGAGCTTGTTTTGCAGGCTGAGAGGAAGTAGTCAACTTCGACCCTTATACCTGATTTGGATAATGCCAACGTAGGGATACCGATGCTGAACATGTTTTAGTGGGATATGCCTTACGGGTATATCCCACTTTTTAATGCATATAGAAATAGGAGATTTTAAATGGACAACACACAAAAAACAAGCAGCTTCAGTCAGGGATTGCTGTGGTTCGGTGCCGCCGTTTCCATAGCGGAAATCCTTACGGGCGCGCTGCTCGCGCCGCTCGGCTTTTGGAACGGACTCCTCGCGATTCTGGTCGGGCACCTCATCGGCTGCGCCGTTCTTTATTTTACCGGTCTGATTGGCGCGAAAAGCAAGCTTTCGGCCATTGAATCCACCCGCATTTCCTTCGGCAAATATGGCTCCTACTTTTTTTCCATACTGAACGTCATCCAGCTCCTCGGCTGGACGGCGGTTATGATCGTCAGCGGAGCGCAGGCTCTTGACGCGGTAACCTCCTCCTCAATGAACTACAAAAATCAGCCGCTCTGGTGCGTGGTAATCGGCATCTTTATTCTGATCTGGATCGCGATTGGAATTAAAAATCTCTCTAAAATAAACGCTGTCGTGATAACGCTGCTTTTTGTATCCTCCGTTGCGCTTGGCGTTATCGTGTTCCACGGGATTACCGGAACGAATATGCCATCTTCCGAAACGCTGACCTTCGGCGCGGCGGTGGAGCTCAGCGTGACCATGCCGCTCTCGTGGCTGCCGCTGATTTCCGACTACACCCGTACCGTGAAGCACCCCAGAGCCGGTTCCGCTGCGAGCGCCGCCGGTTATTTTATCGGCAGCTGCATGATGTATGTCATCGGGCTTGCCGCCGCAATCCGCACCGGCACCTCGGATATCTCCACAATTCTGGTTGCCGCCGGACTGGGCGCAGTTGCTCTGTTCATCGTTATTTTCTCCACGGTTACCACCACATTTCTCGACGCGTACTCCGGAGGCGTCAGCATTGTTAACCTGTATCATAAAATCAACGAAAAACACGCAGCACTGGGTGTCTGCATTGTCGGTACTGTTCTCGCCATTTTTGTATCCATGGAGCAGTACGTGAATTTTTTGTATTTTATCGGCTCGGTTTTTGCTCCGCTCTTCGCCGTACTGATCACCGAGTATTTTATTCTCCATATCACGGAAGGGAGAAAAGGCAGGCTATTAAACATAACTAATCTTGTAATTTGGGCAATCGGCTTTGCAGGCTACCAAATTCTCTTAAACTGTAATTCTTCGGTGGGAACGACCCTTCCCGTTATCATTTTCGTCGGCATTCTCTGTGTAGCGGTTCACAAAATCAAAAATGCCGTCTATCCGATATCAAATAAATAAAACTGCAAACGGAGGTTATCAATATGTTTGAAGCCATACTGGAAAACGTCAGGGCAAAAACGCCCCTGGTACACTGTATTACGAATTATGTCACGGTAAATGACTGCGCCAATATCCTTCTGGCCTGCGGCGCCTCGCCCATCATGGCGGACGACTGCGGGGAAGCGGAGGAAATCACTTCGATCTGCGGAGCGCTGGACCTTAACATCGGCACGCTGAATCAAAGAACCATCACCTCTATGCTAATGGCAGGAAAAAAGGCGAATGAACTTTCTCACCCCGTTGTGCTGGACCCGGTCGGCGCGGGAGCTTCTACCCTGCGTACCAATACCGCGGCTCAGCTGCTGGAAAACATTCGTTTTTCCGTGATTCGGGGTAATATTTCTGAAATCAAAGCAATCGCGCAAGGCAGCGGAACCACAAAAGGGGTTGACGCGGATGTCAACGACGCGGTCACGGAGGAAAGCCTCGGCAAAGCCGTTTCCTTCGCGAAGGAGCTGAGCAAAAGAACCGGCGCGGTCATCGCCATTACCGGAGCCATCGACATTGTCGCGGACGCAAAAAAGGCCTATGCCATCCGCAACGGGGACAGTCTGATGTCAAAAATTACCGGAACCGGCTGTATGCTTACCGCCATAATCGCAGGCTTCTCCGGCGCGAACCCCGAGAATATACTGGACGCTACGGCGGCGGCAGTAAGCGCGATGGGACTTTGCGGCGAAATCGCACGCGAACGGCTGCTGAAAACGGAGGGCGGCGGGACTTCCACCTACCGAACCTATCTCATTGACGCGATGAGCAATCTGAACACGGAAATTCTGAACGGAGGAATCAAGCTTGAAAATCGATAAAGGTGCAATGATTCTCTATGCTGTCACCGACCGAACCTGGCTGAACGGTCGCTCTCTGACCGAGCAGGTAGAGCAAGCAATAAGAGCGGGAGCAACCTTAATCCAGCTGCGCGAAAAGGATTTGGATTTTGATACGTTCGTTGCTGAAGCGAAGAAAATGAAGGAAGTGGCCGACCGGCATCACATCCCTCTCATTATCAATGACAATATTGGCGTGGCGCTCGCTGTGGGCGCGGACGGCGTTCATGTGGGGCAAAGCGATATGGAGGCGGGCGATGTGCGCGCGCTGCTTGGCGAGGATAAAATCCTCGGCGTTTCCGCGCAAACCGTGGAACAGGCGATAAAGGCGGAAAAAACCGGCGCGGATTACCTCGGCGTAGGCGCGGTTTTTTCTACCTCTACCAAGCTGGACGCGCAGGACGTCAGTTTTCAGACTTTAAAGGAAATCTGCGCAGCGGTAGCCATCCCCGTTGTCGCCATTGGCGGAATCCATGAAAAAAACATCCTGCAGCTAAGAGGCAGCGGCGTGGACGGCGTTGCGGTAATTTCCGCTATCTTCGCGAAACCGGATATCTACGCCGCCGCAAAGCAGCTGTGTGCGCTTTCGAAAGAGATGGTGACCTCATGACAGGAGCGATATTCGACCTGGACGGCACCCTGCTGGATTCCATGGCGATTTGGGACAATTTTGGCGCGGATTACCTTCGGGCAAAGGGCATTATTCCGCCCGAAGACCTGAATCAGACACTCAAGCCCATGAGCCTGCCGCAGGCGGTTGATTATTTCAGAAAAACATTTGGGCTTACCGACACATCGGAAGAAATGATGCGGCAATTCGGCGTACAAATCGAAAAGAAGTACCGCTATGAAGTCAAGCTCAAGCCTCATGTCACGGAGCTTTTGGAAAACCTGAAAAGCAGGGATGTTCGGATGTGCGTTGCGACGGCAACTGCACATAAGCAGGCGGAGGCCGCCCTGGAAAACCTGGGCATTCTCCCCTATTTTTCCTTTATCCTCTCCTGCACAGAAGCAAATTGCGGCAAGAGTCAGCCCGAATTTTTTGAACAGGCGCTGAAACGGCTCGGTACTGCGAAAAACCAGACCGTTGTATTTGAAGACGCGCTCCATGCTGTGATTACGGCAAAGAGCGCGGGGTTTTACGTTGTGGGTGTGGAGGATTTTTCCGCAGGTGACGACGCGGAGCAGATTCAAAGCATCGCGGATTATTATATCAAAGATTTTTCACAGTGGGAGGAGATTATTCTATGAAAAAGGTTCTGAGCATAGCGGGTTCCGATTGCAGCGGCGGTGCCGGAATTCAGGCGGATATCAAAACAATTACCGCCCATAAAATGTACGCCATGAGCGCAATTACCGCCCTTACCGCGCAGAACACAACCGGCGTTTGCGGCGTGGAAGAGACTTCCCCCGAATTCGTTGCACGGCAGCTTGACAGTATCTTTACCGATATTTACCCCGACGCGGTAAAAATCGGAATGGTGTCCAATAAAGATATCATATCGGTCATCGCCGAAAAGCTGGTTCAGTATAAAGCCAATCATATTGTTGTAGACCCTGTGATGGTGTCAACAAGCGGCAGCAAACTTCTGAGCGACGGAGCGATAGATACCTTGGTCGAAAAACTGATTCCTCTTGCGGATATCATCACGCCCAACCTGCCGGAAGCGGAATGCCTCTGCGGCTTTTCTGTTGAAACGGCGGAGGAGGCGGTTGCGGCCGCTCAAAAAATCAGTGGAATGCTTCACGGCAGCGTCCTGATCAAGGGCGGACATCTTGTGCAGACCGCGGACGATCTGCTGTACACCGGCGGAAAGGAAGAGTGGTTTCGCTCGGAGAAAATTAACAACCCGAACACACACGGTACGGGCTGCACTCTCTCCTCCGCAATCGCCTGTAATTTAGCGGCGGGGTTTGATATAAACACGGCGGTAAAAAACGCGAAGGACTTTATCACCGGCGCGCTGAAAGCCGGGCTTGACCTTGGAAAGGGCAGCGGTCCTTTAAATCATTGTTACCGGCTATCGCTCCTTCCGTAATTTGAAGGTTCTAATCCTCTTCCCGCGACGCCCAAGTAATATCATCATAATCCTCCAAAAAGCTGTGACTTCCGGTTGAATCCCGATAGCCGATGATGGTTTCAAGGTTTACATTGTGGACACTGCGAAAAATGTTCATATCGATATGAGAATTGACCTGCCGCAGCTTTTTCAGCAGAGCCTTCATTTCCTGCCGCTTGGAGCCGCCGCCGTTATCGTCGTGCGCGCAGTTTTCCGTAAAACGGCAGGCGCATTGGATAAACTGCAGGTCGTTATACCGCTTCCAGGCGAGGATATCCTCTTCTCTGACCAGATAGAGCGGGCGAATCAGCTCCATGCCCGCATAATTTGTGCTGTGAAGCTTCGGCATCATGGTTTTAATTTCCGCGCCGTAAAGCATGCTCATCAGTATCGTTTCAATTACATCGTCAAAGTGATGCCCCAGCGCAATTTTATTACACCCAAGCTCCTGCGCCTGCTTGTAAAGATGACCCCTGCGCATTCGGGCGCACAGGTAGCAGGGTGTTTGCTTCACATCCGCAACAATTTCAAAAATTCTGGTATCAAACACCTTGACCGGAATTTCAAGCAGCTTTGCGTTATCAAGGATCAGCTGACGGTTCATTGGGTTATAGCCCGGATCCATTACCAAAAATTCAAGTTCAAATGGGACTTCCGTATGCTTATGCAGCTCCTGCATGCATTTCGCGAGGAGCATGGAATCCTTTCCGCCGGAAATGCAGACTGCAATCCGGTCCCCTTCCTTGATTAGCTGATAATCCTTAATTCCGCCGATAAACCTGTACCAGATTTGCTTGCGAAACTTTTTTATGATGCTTAATTCTACACCCTGATGCTTTTCCATTTTTACCTCTGCCTCTATAAGTTCTAGTTGTCATCGCCAAATGCTTCAAAATCATTTCAGCATAACGGTGAATCCATTTTTATCAGAGAATATTCTCCCGTCACGGGATTGCGTTTTTCATAATCCGCATAAATCACTGCCTGTTCCGAATAGAGCAAGGCCACCCCGCGCTTCACGCCCTTTTCGGGGTCTCCCACAATCCGTTTCAGCTCGACCGCGGCTTGTTTCAGCTGGCTATCCTTTACACGCAGAACAAACGGGAGTCTGCCGGAAGGATTCCCGGCAAGGCGGTCACAAACCATACGGTCGCGCAGTATGCTTCGATCGATGCCGGTCAAATCGCTGAAATAGTTAAAAACGAGGGCGGTATAATCATCCAAAGCAATCCGTTCCGTACCCTGTTCCGCCGCGTATTCCCCGAAGCCCCGGAACAGTTCAAACGGGGTAAGACCGCTTTCCTCCAGCAAGTATTGCAAGGCACGTCGGAAGCGGCCGCTGTTGTAAAGGCGCTCCAGCGCGTCCTCGGTATGGTGCAGCGTAAGCAGCTCCTTCGGGGTAAGCCAGGGTGTTTCCGTCACCTCATAGGGCGGCTCCTTAGAGTAGCAGCATGGGTACGCTTCCGGCTCTTCCCGCATGGGTGCGCCGTAAAGCAGCTTCAAAAACCCCAGCTGCAGCATATTCGGCTTCAGGTCGTAGGCGATGTTGAAGCTTTTGGCAAAGCAGTCAAAATTCTCCTGAGGCAAGCCGGCAATCAGGTCGATATGGATATGCATATTCCCGTTGGATACCAGCCGCGCAATATTATGCTTCAGGCGCTCCACGTCGGTTCTGCGGTGAATTGCCTCCAGGGTTTTCGCGTGAAAGCTTTGCAGCCCGATTTCAAGCTGCATCGCTCCGGTCGGCGCTTTTGCGAGCAGGCCGATCGTCGGCTCGTCCAGCAAATCGCCGGCAAGCTCAAAGTGAAAGCAAACACCCTGAGGGATTGCTTTACCATAGTTATCAATAATAAATTGAAAGATTTGATTTGCTCTCTTTCGGTTGGCGTTAAAGGTGCGGTCGACCAGCTTTACGGTCTGTGTTCCGCTGTTCGCCAACAGCAAGAGTTCTTTTTTCGCTCGTTCAAAATTGAAAAAGCGAATGTTGCCGCAGCGCCCCGAAAGGCAAAACGCACAGGAATAAGGGCAGCCGCGGCTTGTTTCCAGATAGGCGATCCGCCCTTTGAGCGCACCCAGATATTCCTCTGTATACGGACTGGGGGGCTCCTCGTGCGTCACATAAGGCTCTGCAACCACGATTTTGTCTCCGTTGCGGCAGCATACCCCGGGAAGCCCGCACGCTTCAGTGCCGCGCAGAATGGAATTGAGCAAAAGCGCGAACGGCTTCTCTCCTTCGCCGGAAATGACGTAATCCACCTTAGCTTCCCCGCGCAGAATTTCTTGCGCGCAATAGCTGACCTCCGGCCCTCCCAAAATAATTATCGCGTCCGGAAATTCCTGCTTTACAAGACGAATCAGGCGCTTCGTTTTCTCAATATTCCAGATATAACAGCTAAAACCGATGACCTGCGGGCGCTGTTCGACAATTCGAAGGAAAACATTTTCTAATTTTTCATTGATGGTACCCTCGATCACCTTTGCGGATACTCCTTCTTCGCCGTAAGCGCCGACTCCTGCCAGAAGGCACCAGGGTGCCAGAGAGGAATGAATGTACTTGGAATTCAACACGCAGATTGCCGCGCGCAGTGTCTGTTTCATCTGCTTACCTTCCGCCGCGCCTTTTCTGCCGATCCAGCGCGGAAGCAGAAATACTCCAGTCGTTGCAGGTATGGTACTCTTCTTTGGCTTTATACCCTTGTCCATGAATCAGGCACATATCTCCGCCATTAAATTCGCAGCTAATGCAGGTACGGTTCTGACCCGGGTTTGATTTCTTTTTAGTTGGTGCAATCTGTTTCATTTACTTCTCCATGAATGTTTGTGTATTAATTGATTCCTGATACTCGAGGAACATCAAAAATCCTTCTAAAATTACATTTCCGATAAAATTTGCGCAAGTTTATTATAACACCGATTCCAGAATTCGAAAACAGGAAAGCAAAGATTTGCGCGCCTGTTTTCAACAAAGAAAAAGACCGTCTGCAAAACGGTCTCTATTGCTTCGCTTTTTCATCCCGTATCAGTGGCTTGAGCTGATTGATTTTGAGCCAGAAGCTGAGCGCAATTCCCACCATGATACAAAGAAGTGCCACCAGCATTCCTACGACATATACGGGCATTTGATTGCCGATAATATAAAGAGCTCTCGCACCCTGCTGACCGCTCGCCTGCGGCTGAGCCTGCTCAGGCAGAAGCATGGAATTCGCAGCGGTATCCAAAGCGTTCTCCGTGTTTTTGGCGTGCTCCGTCCGCTCGGATTTTTTCTCAGTCGACGCGCCTGCCACGGACTTTTTGGGCGCCTCGCTTTCTTCCGGCGGGTCATCCCTCGCCGCATGCTGCAAAGCCTTTTCTGGTTTTTCCTCCGCTTTTCCGGCGGATGCCGCCGCATAGCTCGGAGCGGCGTCACGACTGACAAGAATCACGTACTCTTTTTTACTTTTCTTATCTTCCGCGGTGACTGTCGCTACGATTCTGGTCTTTGCTCCCGCTTTTTCCAAAGATTTACGGCTAATTTTGACAGAGCCGTTTTCCGCCGCCGAAGCGGCGAATTCCACCGAATTTACATCATAATTAACGTTCATCGCATACTCGTAAACATCGGAAGAGAAATTCGGTCTTATTCTTCCGTCAACGGGCTCCAGCTCGCTGAGATAGGCTTCGTTGGATATTACATCCGGGCGTACAATTGTAAGGGGAAGCTCCTCGTCATAATCCAGATTCAGCTGCCGTGCCTGAAAATTGCAAATCTGGTCGATGTGGGCGCCGATGCCCGTTTTCCCGTCGGGAACGCCGTCCTTGACCTTGAACACAAAGCTGATAATGTTACCGGAGAGCTTCGGTGCGGATTTCTCATCTACATTGCAGACATAAGCACTGTAAATAGGATTTCCGGCACTGTTTGTCGCCATAGTTCCGCTTTTAATTTGAGAGGACGTCTCCGTCCGCACAAAGCTTAAAACCTTGTCATCGTAACGGATGGTCATGCGAAAACCGGCCGCCGGATCGACGGTTTCCTCAGCACGGATTTGCAGCTTGACCAAATCACCGCAGGACGCGTTTTTGGCCGTTGTGCTAAAAGTAAAATAAGGGATTGTATCTGCGCTCGATTTTACCGGCAAAGTAAAAATCAGCAAAAATAAGAAAAAGAGGACAGCAGATGAAACTTTTTTCATTGCTTGTCCTCCCTCTATTACCACTGAACTCTTCTAAGCTGTTACGGTATTCCCCATGCCGGCTGACTGCAAATCTCGAAGACGCTTTTTGCGAAGAATCTCCAAACGGAAACGATTGTAGCGCTGAATAACGGCAAACGGCGCGTTTCCCAATAAAATTAGGAACGAAAACACCAAGCCTACCATAAGCGGATTAATCAGCAAGGTAACGACTACACAGATGCAGTTTTTCATGTGCATCCATTCGCCGCGACAGGTTTCCAAAATAAATTCATCCAAATAATCAATCGACATATCGGTCAGATGTTCCTTGGAAAAACCATCCTTACCGATATGCTGCGGAACCTTATCCTTCCAAAGCTGTATCTTCAGCTTATCTCTGTACCACCGACCGCCATGCTCCCATGATTTAGCCGCAAACCGTTCCTTCGCCGGGCTGTACACCGAATGCGGCAGCTTTACACAAAGTAAGAAAACCACAACATGCCAAAGACCGATAATCAGGAGGTTCCACATAAACATATTCACAAATGAAAGATTTTTCAGCATTCGTTTTCCCTCCTTGAATGTATTATATGTTATCAACCATTATTTTATAATTAATTATTATAATACAAACCGACGAAGCTTGCAAGACAGAACCTAACATATAATTAAGATCAGATTTTGCCCGTTTATAATTTTAACATAATATCCTTAGTTCCAGCCAGATAAAAGGGTGAAGCATTTCTGCCCCACCCTTTTTAGCTTAACCTCAGTTCGCTGTGTACAATGCTTTGTACGGATTCTTGGTGTTCGGCGTTAAAACAAAGAAATGTTTGGAAAGCACTTCCTGCTTGCTAATGCCGAAGTTCTGGCAGAACTCCTCAAGGTAATCGTCAATTTCCGCCATATCCTCCGGAGTTGCGCTGGCTGCCTGAACCTGCTTTGGGAGGTCGGAGGGGAGTTCCTCGCAGCGCAGGTACATCCTGCCGCCGTGCATTCCGGTGCCGCAGAATGCGCCAACCGGGATTTTTTTCTTTGAATTGAGACCAAGCACAATGATGGTGCCACCGGCCTGATACTCGCCCAGAAAGCATCCTGCTTCCCCTCCGATTACCACAAGCGGATGGTGCTTTTGATAGGCTTTCATGTGAATTCCGGCGCGGTACCCCGCGTTGTCCCTCACAAAAATCCTGCCGCCGCGCATTGCGTAGCCGGTCGCATCGCCGCTGGAGCCCTCGATAATGATGGTTCCCTCGTTCATCGTATCGCCGGTCGCGTCCTGCGCGTTGCTTTTGACTCGAATAGTAGCACCGTTGAGGTAACAGCCCAGATCATTCCCCGGAACGCCGTTGATGGTCATTTGTTTTTCGCCCATACCCGATGCGATATAACGCTGGCCGTTACAATTATCAATAATGATCTCTTCCGCCGATGTATTGCGAACTTCGTTATTTAGCTGAGTAAAATCCATATCTTTGGCATTGATATTCATGCTTTGGCACCTCCAAGCTTAACGGCTCTCTCCTTCGCGGCAAATGCTATAAGCTGCGGCTTCTCCTTAATCAGCTCAAAATCAACCGTATCGAGCGGGGTCTTTTCGCGAATCAGCGAAGTGTAAATACCGGCTCTGGCGATTTCACCAATCAGGATAAAGCCCTTCAAAAGATTATCCTTCGTTACAAGCTTTTTATAAGCGCTGTCGGTCCTTACCGTATAGGCTTCCCCGTTGTAGCTGCCGGCTGTAATAATATGTAGACCAAAGAAGCCGATCGCGTTCATCGGGATTGCTTTATCGTAAACCTTCTTGCCTCCGGCCATATCAATACCTGCGGTCTCGCCCTGCATGTAAGCGTTCGGCCATAAAGCAAGCACACGGTAGGTATCGTCCGTGATATCGTAGCTCTCACTGCAGTCGCCTGCGGCATAAACGCCGTTAAGATTGGTCGCGCAGTGGTTATCCGAAAGAATTCCCTTATTCACCTTACAACCGATATCCGCGGCAAGCTTTGTATTCGGGCGAACGCCGACGGCGAGCACAAGAACATCAAAATCAAGCTTTTCACCGCTTTTCAGCTCAGCGGAATTCTCGTGGAACTGGGAGACGCTATTGTTCAGAATAAATTGCACACCCTTGCTCTCGATATGCTTCTGCATGATCTCGGAGCCTGCCTCGTCAAGAATACTCGGCAGAATACGCGGCGCAAGATCAACCACTGTTATGGTTTTAACCTTGTTCAAAATCCCCTCCGCGCATTTTAGCCCGATTAGTCCCGCGCCGATAATCAGCACGCGGCTTTCCGGGTTAATTGCGGTCTGAAGCGCTTTTGCGTCATCCAGCTTCATAAAGGAGAATTTCTGCTTTACTTCATCCAAACCTGCCATCGGCGGCACAAAGGGGGAAGAACCGGTCGCGACCAGAAGCTTGTCGAAGGCTACGGGCTCACCGCTGTCAACGATTACCTTTTTGCCTTCATAATCAACCCTCGTTACATTAACGTCTGTCATGAGCGTTACGCCGTTATCCTGATAAAAGCTGTCGGGGCGGTATTTCATGCGCTGCTCATCCGTTTTGCCGTAAAGCAGGTAGGATATGAGCGGACGCGAATACACGTGATATGACTCGTTGGAAATCACCGTAATCCCGCCGGTTTTATCAACCGAACGAATCCCCTCGATACAGCCGACTGCTGCGGCTGAGTTTCCGATTATTACATACTTCATTCTGCTCACCTCTCCTCAAATACGATTGCACTGTTTGGGCAGCCGGTCACACAGGCAGGCTCTCCGCAGGAATTGTTGGTGCAGAGCTCGCATTTTTGAATGACGCTGCCGTCGCTTCCCGGCATTACCGCACCGAAGGAGCACACCAGGATGCAGGTGTAGCAGCCTACGCATTTATCCTTATTGACTGAAATCACGCCGTCCTTTACGCTGAGCGCGCCGGTGATGCAGCTCTTTACGCAAAGCGGTTCTTCACAGTGACGGCAGGAAACGGCAAAGTTGATGCCCTGCCCTTCCTCGATTTGAATTCTGGGATGAATCTTCACATCTTTCAGCGCCTTTACCATATCGTCACAGCCGGAATTGGCAAAAGCACAGTTATACTCGCAAAGATGACAGCCGAGGCACCATTTCTCATTCACATAAACACGTTTCATCATTTATTCCCCCGCATGCTTGATTCCGAGGATCTCAAGCTCTTTCTCGTTTAAGCCGATGCCGCGCAGCATAAGGCGATTGCCCCTGAGCGCTTCGATCGAGTTAATTCCCATTCCACCCATCATTTCCATGATTTCGTGCTGCCACGCGGAAACAAGGTTGACCAGACGTTTGTAACCGATATCGGGGTTCAGGCGCTTTACAAGATCCGGCCGCTGGGTTGCGATGCCCCAGTTGCATTTACCGGCCTGGCAGGTACGGCAAAGGTGGCACCCAAGCGCGAGCAGCGCAGCGGTTCCGATGTAGACCGCGTCCGCGCCGAGCGCGATTGCCTTGACGATATCGGCGGAATTGCGGATGCTGCCGCCGACAACGATGGAAACATTGTTGCGGATGTTTTCCTGGCGGAGACGCTCGTCAACCGACGCTAGAGCAAGCTCAATTGGGATGCCCACATTGTCGCGGATACGGGTGGGCGCCGCGCCGGTGCCGCCGCGGTAGCCGTCGATCGCGATGATATCCGCGCCGCTTCGGGCAATACCGCTGGCGATAGCTGCAACATTGTGTACCGCCGCAATCTTCACAATGACGGGCTTTTTATAGTTGGTCGCTTCCTTTAGGGAGTAAACAAGCTGACGCAAATCTTCAATGGAGTAAATATCGTGGTGGGGTGCCGGAGAAATCGCGTCGGAGCCTTCCGGAATCATTCGGGTACGGGAAACGTCGCCCACAATCTTGGTACCGGGAAGGTGTCCGCCGATGCCCGGCTTCGCGCCCTGACCGATTTTAATTTCGATTGCCGCGCCCGCCTCCAGGTAATCCTTATGCACGCCGAAGCGTCCGGATGCAACCTGAACAATGGTATTCGGGCCATATTGATAAAAATCCTCGTGAAGTCCGCCCTCGCCGGTATTATAGTAAATTCCGAGCTCCTTGGAGGCGCGGGCAAGGCTCTCATGCGCGTTATAGCTGATGGAGCCGTAGCTCATTGCCGAGAACATGATGGGAACGGATAATTTCAGGTTCGGGGGCAAATTGTCGGTGGCAATAGTGCCATCCGGATTGCGCTCGATTGTCTCCGGGCTCTTGCCCAGAAAAGTTCTGGTTTCCATTGGCTCTCTCAGGGGGTCGATGGACGGATTGGTAACCTGGGACGCGTTAATTAGAATCTTATCCCAGTAAACCGGGTATTCCTTTGGGTTGCCCATGGAGGAGAGCAGCATGCCGCCGGAGCTGGCCTGCTTGTAAAGCTCGGTAATCGTTTCCTTCGACCAGTTCGCGTTCGTCCGAAAAGTGTGATCCGACTTAACAATCTTAAGCGCGTGGGTCGGGCACAGGGAAACGCAGCGCTGACAATCCACACATTTGGAATCGTCACTCTTCATCAGGTTCAGATCCGCGTCGTAGGAATGCACTTCGTTCGCGCACTGACGCTCGCACACACGGCAGGCGATACAGCGCTGCGGGTTTCGTACTACTTCATATTCAGGATATATATAATCGATAGCCATTATGCATCTACCCCCTTATCCAGTGTCACAATGACAGGCTCGCCGCCCTTGGGCGACCAGACCTTCGTCGGGTTCGGCTCAATCACCCGGATGGCGCACTCCTCGCTGGCCACATAGGTCATATCGTCTTTTTCGCCGACTACCATGGAGCGCAGCTTCAAGCGGTCGTTCAGAGCCATCATTCCGCCGCTGAAGCCCAGCAGAATGGAGAACGGGCCCGTAATGAGAAGGCTGGAAAACGTGTTACGCAGATAAGTCAGCCTCTTTCTCTTATCCTCCGGCATTTTATCAATCTCGCTCCAGAACGGCGCCGCGATTACCTCCGCGATTTCGTTCAGGCTGAGGCTTCGTTTTCTGTTTAAATAATCTATGATATAGGTAATTACCTCGGTATCGGTCAGCAGAGTACATTTATAGCCAAACATCTCGATAAAGCGGCGGTTGGCGTCGTAGGATGAAATTTCTCCGTTATGTACGATAGAGTAATCCAGCATCGCAAACGGATGCGCCCCGCCCCACCAGCCCGGCGTATTGGTCGGGTAACGGCCGTGTGCCGTCCAGCAGTAGCCCTCGTAGTTTTCCAGGCAGTAATAGCGTCCCACATCCTCCGGGAAGCCGACTGCTTTGAAAACACCCATGTTCTTTCCACTCGAGAAGACATAGGCTCCCTTAATCTCCGTGTTGATTTTCACAATACAGCGGGCAACAAATTCTTTTTCATTCAGACGCGTGTCCTTCAGCAACTTCTCGAAGGGCAAACCAAAATAGCGCCAAATTGCAGGCTCATCTGTTATTTCCGGCATTTCCCGCGTTGGAATCTTCTCTGCGACGGTTACATCAAAGTTTGCCATAATAACCTTTTCGCATTCTTCCTTTGCGCGCGCACTGTCGTAAAAAACATGGAGCGCGTAAAGATCCTTATTGCGCGGATAAATCCCGTAGGCCGCAAAGCCTCCGCCCAGACCATTGCTCCGGTCGTGCATGGTGGAAATGGACTGAATGATCGCCTCACCACTCATCTTTTTGCCTGTTCGCGAAAAGATACCCGATATGGCGCAGCCCGAAGGTATTCTTATTTCTCCCTCTTTTTGCATAAAAAAACTGACCTCCCTGCAATTATATCTTCGGTGTTTTTTCCACACCATCAAAATAAGCAACTACAATTTCGCAATAAAATCCAGCAATATACGAAATTATATAACGTTTTTTATCATATATTGTTTATTGAGTAATGTCAATACTTTTAACGGTAGTTTTGCATGATCAAATGCTTTAAATTGCAAACTTGTGTAAAATTTAATAAAAATTAATAATTTAAGCCTAATTTTGCATGAATTATTATCAAAACTTGCAAAATTGAATATTGGCAGTTGACAACGGCACAAGATAGCCTTATAATAAAAACATAACAGCAAAGGCGCTGTAGGGATAGACCCCTATAGTGCCTTTTTTTAATTCCTTTTGGTTATATAATTTGTATAGGGAGTGACTGATTATGAGCAATGTTCCTGAAATTTTCGGCAGCATGGTCTTTAATGATTCTGTTATGAAAGCGAAGTTGCCAAAGGATACCTACAAAGCTCTGAAAAAAACCAGAGAACAGGGTAAGCCTCTTGAGCCGCAGGTGGCAAACATTGTTGCAAACGCCATGAAGGATTGGGCGGTTGAAAAGGGCGCGACCCATTTCACCCACTGGTTCCAGCCGATGACCGGCATCACCGCGGAGAAGCACGACAGCTTTATTTACCCGGTTGACAACGGAAAGGTCATTATGGAATTTTCCGGCAAAGAGCTGACACAAGGCGAGCCCGATGCCTCCAGCTTTCCTTCCGGCGGATTGAGAGCAACCTTTGAGGCGAGAGGATACACCGCCTGGGACCCCACCAGCGACGCTTTCATTAAAGACGGCTCCCTGTGCATTCCCACCGCGTTCTGCTCTTACGGCGGCGAGGCTCTTGATAAGAAAACTCCCTTGCTCCGCTCCATGAACGCGATTGATAAACAAGCGATGCGTATTTTAAGACTCTTTGGCAATACGACCGCCCATAGAGTTATTACTACCGTTGGCCCCGAGCAGGAGTATTTCCTCATCGACAAAGCCAAATACGAGCAGAGAAAAGACCTTGTCTACACCGGCAGAACCCTTTTCGGTGCAAAGCCTCCGAAGGGTCAGGAGCTTGAAGATCACTATTTCGGTGTTTTAAAGCCGCGTGTTTCCGCTTATATGAAGGAGCTGGACGAAGAGCTCTGGAAGCTCGGCATCCTCGCAAAGACAAAGCATAACGAAGTAGCCCCTTCCCAGCACGAGCTGGCTCCGATTTTCTCTACCTCCAATGTGGCTACCGACCATAATCAGCTTACTATGGAGATTATGAAGAAAGTAGCAACCAAAAACAACCTGACCTGCCTGCTCCACGAAAAGCCGTTCGCCGGCGTAAACGGAAGCGGTAAGCACAACAACTGGAGTATTTCTACCGACACCGGTGTTAATCTTCTTGAGCCCGGAGAATCTCCGCGCGAAAACGCCCAGTTCCTTCTTTTCCTCGCCGCAATCATCAAAGCGGTTGACGAGCATCAGGATTTACTGCGTATCTCCGTTGCGAGCGCGGGCAACGACCATCGCCTTGGCGCGAACGAAGCACCTCCGGCAATTGTGTCCATATTCCTTGGCGATGAGCTCTCCGATATCTTGAAATCCATTGAGGAAGACAGTAAATACACAAAAAAGGACCGTGTATTTATGAAGATCGGCGTAGATGCTCTTCCGACCTTCCCAAAGGATTCCACCGACAGAAACCGTACTTCTCCGTTTGCGTTCACCGGCAACAAATTTGAGTTCCGTATGCTCGGCTCCACCGTTTCCATCGCCTGCCCGAACATTATGCTCAACACTATCATTGCCGACACGCTTGCCGAATTTGCGGATGAGCTGGAAAAGGCCGGCGAATTCAACGCCGCACTCACCGCTCTTATTAAGAAAACCATCAAAGAGCATAAGCGTATCATATTCAATGGCAACAACTATTCTGACGAGTGGGTCGAAGAGGCCAAAAAGCGCGGTCTGCTGAATCTTTGCTCCACCGCGGACGCACTCCCGTACTATATCAGCGCCTCGAACGTCGCCCTGTTTGAGAAGCACGGTGTATTCTCCAAGGCGGAAATTCATTCCCGCTATGAGATTCAGCTTGAAAACTACTACAAGCAGGTCAACATTGAAGCACTGACTATGATTGATATGATTAAAAAAGAGATTCTCCCGGCAGTTAGCGCCTATATGAGCGATTTAAGCAGAGAAGCAGTCACAAAGCAGCAGCTGAGTAAGGATATCGACTGTGAATTTGAAATTTCGCTGCTGAAGAAGCTTTCCAGCCTCACCTCCGAGCTGTACAAGAAAACAGGCAAGCTGGAAGAATCCGTTGCAGATGACAAGAAAATAGACGATGTTCTCGCAAAAGCAAAATACTACCGCAACACCGTATTCGCACAAATGGAAGACACCCGTGCCACCGCAGATGAAATCGAAACTCTTGTCGGTGAGAAATACTGGCCATATCCGACCTACGGTGAAATGCTTTTCAGCGTGCTCTAATTCATTATTTACACAATGGCGTGTATTCTGTCAACGGCAGAATACACGCCAATTAATATAAGTCAGAACATGGATCAATTGATGCGGCTGTTTCCCTTAAGCTCCTGCGGCACAGAAGCTTATGATATTCAATTACAAGATCTTTACATATCTTCCTATATAAAGAAAGCAGTTTGCCTTCCGGCAGGCTGCTTTCTTTATTGCGGCTGGTGATTTGCCGCTTGACAGACGCCGTGCTTCATATAATAATAAATAGTATGTTTTTGTCGTTCTGACGAAAGCTATTCTTGATTTACGGAAAGGGAATGCGGTTAAAATCCGCAGCAGCCCCCGCTACTGTACGATGGACTTCAGCGCACAAATAAAGGTCACTGGCTTTGCCGGGAAGGCCGCGCTCGGGAGGATGAATTCAAGCCAGGAAACCTGCCGTAAATGAAATTAATCGGAGGGATTATCATGAAAACTCAGAAGATCTCCGCGCTTTTCTGCGCGGTTGCATTGACCTGCTCTGTTGCGACAGGTACCCGGGCGGCATCCGTTCAGGATTGGCCGCAGTTTTTAGGCTCACCTGCAACACCGGGAATCACACAGGCGAAAACACCGGTCAACGCTTCCGCCGCCGAGCTGAAGTGGACGGCAAAGCGGACGGTGACCAGTGAATACAACGGCGCTAAATTTGAAAGCAACGCGTTTGGAACCCCCATTCTTGTCGGCGATTCGCTTTATGTAACGGTATCGGACGGAAAACTGCTGAAGCTTGCGGCAAGCACCGGAAAAACCGAGGCCTCCGCACCCTGTAATAACATTCCGCCCTATTTTTCTCAAATCGCTTATGGCGACGGCAAAATATTCGTCCCACAGCAGTTCGGAAACGGCGTGCAAATATCCGCTTTTGACGCCAAGACCCTTGCTTTTCTTTGGCAAAGCGACGCGGTGACTTTTAACGAGGGCGCACAGCAGATTGCTTCTCCCCTCACCTATTATGAAAAACATATCTATTTCGGCACATACGCACAGGACGCTTCTACCTACGCCTATCGTTCCGGCGTGTACACGTGTCTGGATGCCGATTCCGGCAAAGCTGTGTGGCAGCAAACCAACAGCGCGGCTGGTTACTATTGGAACGGTGCCGCTATTCTGGGCAGCGCCGTTGTGATTGCGGACACCGCGGGCAACATCACAGCCTATCAACGAACCAACGGAACCAAAATCAGTTCCGTTTTTGCGGGCGGTCCTATTTTTTCCACTCTGTGCAGTGCAGAAGGCAGAATTTACGCTTCCGTGAAATCCGGTTATGTCTACTCCGTAAAAGCGGACTCCAACGGTAATCTATACGGCAGCACCGCTGTAAAATCCGCTGTGCTCGGAAACAGCATCAGTTCAAGCCCCGTCGTTTATAACAGCAGACTGTACGTCGCCGGGGGCGGCTTCGGTGCGACAACTCCCTTCTCCGTACTGGACGCGGCAACATTGAAAACAGTCTACCAAATTAAAGAGATTCAATCGCAATCCTCTGCGTTGGTAACAACTGCCTACGCGAACGATAAAAATCAAAAGCAGGTCTGCATTTATCTGACGAAATACGGAGCCGCCAACCAGGACGGCGTATTTGCAAAAGATTCCTCCAGTGTCTATGTTATCAGGGATAAAGCAGGACAAACCAAAGCTTCCTACGAAACCCTGTTTACTCCCTCGTCCGCGCAGTCCTGTACGCAGAGCCTCGCCGCATCGAAAGACGGTATGCTGTACTACTTCAACGACAGCGGCACGCTTTACGCGGTTGGCTCCAAATCGCCGCTCACCTCGCCGAAAACCGGAGAAGCGTCTGTTGCCGGGGGTGTTGTTCTGTTCATTCTGAGCGGTGCGACTGTTATTCTGGCAAAAAAACGAATGAAATAAGCGAAATCAGACTGATTTGAGCTGCACAGATTAAGCGGCTTTTCAGTCTTTTTGCGCTGCCTTTAGAATAAAAAGGCAGCGCAGCCTAATTCATTGAAATACTGGAGAATACCATGAAGAATAGGATTATAGCAATCGTTTTACTGCTCTGTGTCCTAGCGGGCTGCAAAGTGGAGCTGCCGGAGCAGGCGGCAACCAATTCCGCATCTGCAAGCATAATCGGTTCGGAAGTCTCTTCCCGGGAACCAGACGCATTGGCGTCGGCATTTTCCTCCACGGCGCCGCAAAGCCAAATGTCCCCATCCTCCACGCCGCAAAGCAATTCCCCCAAGCTGGAATCATCTGCGCCGGCTGTTTCTAAAGCGCCTGCATCCCAACAACCGACAGTTTCATCCTCTTCGCAGATGAAACAGCAAACCTGCACGCTTTCTATATCGTGTGCCGATATTTTAAATAAAAAAGACCGGTTCACCGAGGAGCAGCTTTCCATTGTACCGGAGGACGGCATAGTTCTCAGTGAACAGAAAATTACAATAACCGATGGTGAAACCGTTTACGACGTTTTGCTCCGAGAAACGAAACAGCAGAAAATTCCAATGGATCATCTCAACTCCCCGGCTTTTCAAACAGAATATATTCGCGGGATTGACAATATCTATGAAAACGGCTTCGGTGCAGGCAGCGGATGGATGTATGCCGTAAACGGCAAGCAGCCCGTGGTTGGCTGCAGCTCCTACCACCTGAAAAACGGAGATTCGGTTCAGTTTATTTACGTATGCGGCAAATAAACTGGCTGGGAGAAGGATTACGATGATTAGAAATCACTTTACTTCCCTGCATCCAGCTGTAAGCTTTATTTACTTTACAGCAACCATCTTCTTCTCGCTGTTTTTTCTGCATCCAATTCAGCTGGGTATTTCCCTGGCGGGCAGCTTTGCCTGTTTTGCCCGGCTGAATCGGGGAAAAGCGGTACACTATCTATTCCGGTTCCTCCTGCCAATCATCGCAGTAATGAGTATTGTGAATCCTTTTGTGAATCACGCAGGGAAAACAATCCTCCTGTATGTAAACGACAATCCCTTTACACTTGAAGCCTGCCTTTACGGCATTGCGGCGGCGGCTATGTTTGCCGCTGTGCTCACGTGGTTCTCCTGTTTTAATACAGTAATGACCGCAGATAAAATAATTTATCTTTTTGGCAGACCATTTCCTTCCCTTTCACTGGTATTCTCCATGGTTATGCGGTTCGTACCCAGATTCCGGGAGCAGGCAAAAACCATTCAAGAATCGCAGAGGGGAATTCGAGGCGGCACAGAGCCAACCGGGTTTCCCTCGCGGGTGAAAAGCGGGATGAAGGCTCTTTCCATTCTTTCTACCTGGGCATTGGAAAACGGTATTCTCACCGCCGATTCCATGAAGGCCAGAGGCTACGGTTTAAGCGGGCGGACAAGCTTTCGAATCTATTCCATCACCAATCGGGATAAATCGATTTTAATTATACTATTAGTATTGATTTCGACCCTATTATTGGGCTTTTTGAGGGGAGAAGCTGGTGTTCAGTACTTTCCGTCGATTTCCGTCAGGCCGGCGACCGGGATAAGCATCCTGTTGTATTTCTTGTATTTTTTGCTCTGCGTCTTTCCGATTCTTGTAAACTCAGCATTCGAGGTAATTGATCATGATCGTTTTTGAGCTGGATCACCTTTGCTTTACTTATCCGGAACAAACAGAACCGGCACTGAAGGATATCAGTCTGACCATTCACGAGGGCGAATTCATTCTTCTTTGCGGAATGTCCGGCTGCGGAAAAACGACCCTTCTGCGCCAGTTTAAGCCCGCGTTGACCCCGCATGGAGAGCACGGCGGCACGATAAGCTATTGGAACAAACCTATTCAAGACTGTGCGGAAAGAATACTGGCTTCGGAAATCGGCTATGTGATGCAGTTTCCCGAGGAACAGATTGTTACGGACAAGGTCTGGCACGAGCTGGCGTTCGGTCTGGAAAGTCTTGGGTACGATACCCAGACCATCCGGCTGCGCACGGCGGAAATGGCAAGCTTTTTCGGAATCGAGGCATGGTTTAGTCAGGATACCGCCCGACTTTCCGGAGGGCAAAAGCAGCTATTAAACCTGGCGTCCATCATGGCGATGCAGCCGAAGGTATTGCTGCTGGATGAGCCAACCTCTCAGCTTGATCCGATTGCGGCGGCGGATTTTCTTGCGGCGGTTAAAAAAATCAACACCGAGCTTGGCATTACCGTGGTTCTCATCGAACAGCGTTTACAGGATGCTTTTCAGCTCGCAGACCGCGTAGTGGCAATGGATAAGGGAACAATCCTGACGGACGCCGCTCCAAAACAGGCAGGCGCCGAGCTGGTAATCCAAAATCATCCAATGGCGCAGGCTTTGCCTGCGCCGATGCGGGTTTATGGCGAACTCAATAACGCTTCATCGCCCTGCCCGATAACCGTACGGGAAGGCAGACAGTGGCTCGAGGGGCTGTTCCAAGAAAACGCCCCGCAATATGCCCGCCTGATCAGCTCAGCGCGTCCGGCAAAAAAGGAAGAGGCTCTTCGTCTCTCGGCGTGTTGGTTCGCCTATGAAAGAGGGGAAACGGACGCAATTCAAAATCTTTCATTGACTATACCAAAATCAGAGCTTTTCTGCATTGTCGGAGGGAACGGCACGGGAAAAAGCACCGCGTTGAAGCTGATGGCAGGAATCTGTAAACCGTATCGGGGCAAAGTGACGATGAAAGGCAAAACGGCACTTCTGCCACAGAACCCGCAAGCCCTGTTTCTTAAAAACAGTGTCGGCGACGACCTTGACGAAGTACTCGACCGAAAGCTTTCTGCTGACGCAAGAAAGAAGCTCGTGCAGAATATTGCTGCTTCGGTCGGAATTGACGGTCTGCTTAGGCGCCACCCGTATGATTTGAGCGGCGGCGAACAGCAGCGCGCAGCTTTGGCTAAGGTTCTGCTAACCAAACCGGATATTCTGCTGCTTGATGAGCCAACCAAGGGACTGGATGCATTCCATAAAAAGGTGCTAGCCGGAATTCTCCGTGATTTGATTCACTCCGGAATAACCGTCGTAATGGTATCACATGATGTGGAATTCTGCGCGGAGCATGCCGACGAATGTGCACTGTTCTTTAACGGAAGCGTCATTTCCACAGGATGTACCCGGGAATTTTTCGCCGGAAACAGCTTTTATACTACGGCTGCCAGCCGCATGACGCGTGGATGGTTTGTCAACGCCGTGACGAATGGAGATGTGATCGAACTTTGCAGAAAGAACCTCGAATAAGCCCTAGAAAAATTTTAAGCGCCGCGGCGATTCTTATTCTCGTTCCGGCCTCTATTCTGTTTGGGGTTTACGGTCTGGATGGCAGAAAGTTTTTTTATGTCAGCTTTTTGATTCTTACCCTCTCCATCCTGTCATTTTTTCTGCTCTTCGAGCGCAGAAAGCCACAGGCGCGCGAGCTGGTTACGCTCGCCGTTTTATGCGCGCTGACCGTTGCCTCAAGGGCGGTGTTTTTCCTTCTGCCACAGATAAAGCCGGTAGCCGCTCTTGTCATCATTACCGGCGTGTGCCTCGGCGGACAGTCCGGTTTTCTTGTCGGGGCAATGAGCGCATTTATCTCCAACTTTTTCTTTGGGCAGGGTCCAAACACTCCCTGGCAGATGTTTGGGTTCGGGATCATCGGTCTTTTGGCTGGTCTGCTGTTCTCAAAGGGCGCGCTAAAACCAAGCCGTTTGGCGCTCTGTATTTTTGGAGGTTTATCAACCCTCCTGCTGTACGGCGGCATCGTGAATTTCGGCACGCTGCTGGTAAGCGGAATTCAACCAACGCTTTCGGCTTACCTGACCTACTGTGCCGCCGCTTTACCGTTTGACCTGATGCACGCTGCTTCGAGTGTAATCTTCCTATATTTTCTATCGCGGCCAATGACGGAAAAGCTGCGGAGAATGAAAACAAAATACGGGATTCTAGAGCTGTAGTATAACAGAAGTTGAAACACTTCTTTCCTTCTGTCGTACAAAAAGGGGATTTACGCAAAGCGTAAATCCCCTTTTTGTACGACCAGGCCTGTAAGCCGAGTTCTGTCGTGAACAGCCATCTATCTTGGCCGGATGTTGCCATCGCGGCTCAGTGCCACCTTCTCGGGACGCGCCGGGCAGGCGCATAATGTCCCTCTGCGGTGTTGCTCCGAATAGGGTTTGCAGAGCCGCGCGGTCTCCCGCGCGCTGGTGAGCTCTTACCTCGCCTTTCCACCCTTACCGTAAAACGGCGGTATATCTCTGTTGCACTTTCCCTGGGGTCGCCCCCGGCGGCCGTTAGCCGTTATTCTGCCCTATGGAGCTCGGACTTTCCTCGGATACGCCCTTTCGGGCTGCACCCGCAGCTGCTCAGCCTGCTCGCAAAAAATATTTTACTTGATTTTCAATGATATGTCAACACGTATATTCTGCCACCAAATCATCAGCAAAATTACACAAAATAACACAGCCCAACCTCTATTATTTCCTAAATTAACAATAAAATGTGAAATAGTCAATTTACTTTACGAATAAGTTGGATTATAATAGAAATAGACAAAATTCCCTATGGTCATTAATTCCGGAAACACAGGCCTTTCAGCGCGCCTTAAGAGCATTAATAAGAATACTGGGAGATCAGGCGGCTCTTTTCGCTCCAAAGCTTTTGAGAGAGGTCCACATAGTACTGATGCGGATTTTCAAAACGCTTTACCTCCTCCCAGAGCGTGTCCACCTGCTGAAGGCAGTATGCCTTTATCTGATCGAGATCGCGCGGCGCGGTCAGACTCTTACCGTTTTCAAACAGCTTTACTTGTAATTCAACGGCCCGATAGTTTGTCACGGTTTTACGTTTCCAGATATGATCCGGGTCAAAAATCTCATACGGTTTTGAGTCATCGATTATCTCATCGTGCATGGTGATCACATCGGCAATTGCCTTGCCGCTCTCCCTGTCGAACAGCCTCCACAGCTTTTTAAAGCATGGTGTAGTAATTTTCACCACATTCTCGCTGATTTTAATTTTCGGCATTGTTTTTCCATCCTTGGTTTCTACCGCGCTTAATTTATAAACGCCGCCAAAAACCGGCTCGCTGGAAGAAGTGATCAGGCGCTCACCCACCCCAAAGCTGTCGACACACGCACCTTGCATCAGCATATCGCGTATTATATATTCATCAAGAGAATTTGACGCGCAAATTTTACAATCCTCAAAACCGGCGTCATCCAGCATCTTTCTCGCTTTTCGGGAAAGATAGGTAATATCCCCGCTGTCAATGCGGATTCCTGACGGGCGAAAGCCCTGCGGGAGCAGCACTTCATTAAAGACTTTGATTGCGTTTGGAACGCCCGACTTTAAAACATTGTAGGTATCGACCAGCAAGGTACATTGGCTGGGATACTCTTTGGCGTATGCACGAAAGGCTTCCAGCTCGCTGTCAAACAGCTGTACCCAGCTGTGCGCCATAGTTCCCAGAGCACGCACACCATGGTCACGGTCACAAATTGTGCAGGCTGTGCCGCAGCACCCGCCGATATAGGCAGCACGCGCCCCCAAAACCGCACCGTCCGGTCCCTGCGCGCGGCGGGAACCGAACTCCATAACCGCCCTTCCCTGCGCTGCACGGACGATCCGGTTCGCTTTTGTCGCAATCAGGCTTTGGTGGTTAATCGACAGTAAAATCATCGTTTCAATAAGCTGCGCCTGAATAACCGGGCCGCGAACCGTTATAATTGGCTCAACCGGAAAAATCGGTGTGCCTTCGGGCACCGCCCAGACATCGCAGGAAAATTTGAAATTTGCGAGATATTCAATAAAATCTTCATTAAAGATTTTACAATTCTTCAAATAACGGATATCCTGCTCTGTAAAATGAAGGTTTTCAAGGTATTCCACAACCTGCTGGACTCCCGCCATGATCGCGTACCCGCCGTCATCCGGGACCCTACGGAAAAACATGTCAAAATAAACAATGGTATCTTGATATCCGTTCGTAAAATAACCGTTTGCCATGGTGATTTCATAAAAATCAGTCAGCATGGTTAAATTTGTTTTCAAACTATTTTTATAATCCATAATTTTCAGCTCCAACATTAATATTCAAAGATTAGCTGTAACTCCTATACTTATGGTTATCATATTATAGAAGGACACCATAGAAATCAATAGGCAAAATCACTTTATTTTCCTTTGGTGTTAATTTTAAACAACAATTTTGCAGCTATAATAATGTTATAAGAATATTATTATAAGTTTATGACAAAATAACGAAAGTGGAATGATTTTCTTAGACACAATTTTGGAAATACAATATTTTTCGTTGATTAACATGAAATATTTTCACTACTTTATTGTATTTTTCACAAAATAATATTATACTATATGTTGATGAGACAATATATTCCGCTGAATTTTCAAGAATATGTAATTTTCTGGAAAACTATGTTGGATGAGATGAATTAGGCAGAGAATGTTTGTGAAACAAAATTATGTTACAGGGGAGATGAATTAGAGTGAGACTACGCAAACAGGCACTTGGCACTCGTAATTTGGTTGGAGCGCGCGTTGAAATGGCCCGCAAAAATCAAGGCATGAAACAGAAGGAGCTTCTTGCTCAGCTTCAGGTCAACGGCGTTGATATGAATGCATCTGGATTATCGAAGCTTGAGGGACAAATCCGTTATGTCACGGACTTTGAGCTTTCAGCTTTAGCAAATATCCTTAATGTTTCTGTAGATTGGCTGTTAGGCAGAGAAAAATAAGAATTGTCCCGTCTTGGACGCTTCGCGATTTTTGCGAAGCGTCCTTTTTCTTTTCTTTTTCATGTTTACGGGTTATAATAAATAATGTCCATTTAAAGTACAAAGATACTATTTGATAGGAGGATTACTATTTTGTTGAATAAGCCTCAGTTCGTTAGGCTTAAGCCGCTGTTTATTTTCTTTATAGCCTACACGGTACTGTTTTTTCTTTTTGCAATATCGCTGAACTTTACATTTCCCTTTGTCGCGGGCTTTTTGCTCGCCCTGCTCGTACAGCCTCTGATTCGGGCTCTGCAAAGGCGCATGAAAATGAAACCGGGCGCTGCTGCCGTGATTTCCACGGTTATTGTATACATTGTTCTGTTCGGTATCCTGTTCCTTTTAGGTTACTGGCTGATTTATGAAATTAATAATTTGTTGAACTATTTGTCTGTTATTTCTAAAACCGGATTCGACGATATTGCTGCTCCCATCAATTCCACGCTAAAACAAATCGGATCATACCTGAAAAGCATAGATGCGAACTTCCTCCAGCAAAACAAGGATCAGATTCTCAGCTTTGCTCAGTCCGGCGCCGGTCTGGCAACTATCGTGCTTGGAACAACACTCAAATTTTTAACCTCGCTGCCGGCAATCTTCACGATGTTTATCGTCATGATTTTTTCCACATACTTCTTTTCCAAGGACATGCGCGCAATTAAAAAGCATTTAATGGCGTTTTTTTCAAAAAACACCGTGCTTAACATTCGCTCGGCTTCGCAACACGGATTTAATATGAGCGGAAAATACATCTGCTCTTACCTGCTCATTTATTTCATCACATTTATTGAAACTCTGGTCGTCTTCTATGCACTTGGAATTCCGTATCCCCTTGTTATCAGCATCGTGACCGGTATCGCCGATGTGCTGCCGGTTCTTGGCCCGGGAACCATCTATATCCCACTGGCGTTTATTTACCTCATCCTCGGCGACTTTTTCAAGGCGGGCGCATTAATTGTCTGTTGGCTGCTGATTACGGCAATTCGGCAGGTAATCGAACCAAAGATTGTCTCCTCTTCCATCAATGTTCATCCGTTGACCATGCTTGCGGCGATATACTTTGCACTGGTCGCCCAAAATTTTTGGGTTCTAATCTATTTTTCTCTACTGATTATTCTTTATCAAATTCTAAACCACATCGGAGTTCTTCCAGCTGTCTTCGTTCCTCGCGAGGAGGCAAAGGAAGAACCGACGGAAACAAAGCCCTAGCATATCAGGCTCAGAGGAATAAGGGTTCGCGCTCCGTCGCGGGTTCTTATTCTTCTTTTATTACAAAATATTGCTTTGCATTGACATTATGAAAAAGAGATGCTATACTCTATGTGTACTAATCAAATTAATACAGTTATTACAGTGAGGTGAGCATGTGATCGCTTTAGACTATAAAAGCAGGCTTCCTATTTACGAACAGCTCTATAAATCAATAACCAAGATGGCCGCCCTCGGTGCGATTGAGGAAGGCGATTCTCTGCCGAGTATTCGCGCGCTGGCGCAGGAGCTGGGGATCAACCCCAACACAGTGCAGAAAACCTATCAAATGCTGGAACGGGATGGCATTATTTATTCCGTCCCCGGAAAAGGGTCCTATCTTACCCCAGGGGGGTCCGCCATCCGTCAGCAGCGGGAAATTGCGCTGGATAAAGTGGAAAACGCGGTTAGAACGGCAGTAGACTGCGGTGTAAAGGAAGAATCCATTTTATTGCGAATTCATAATATTTTTATCGGAAAGGAGAACAGCAATGATTGAAGTAACAAACCTTACCAAGATATTCGACAAAACCACCGCACTCGACGGAATCTCTTTCTCTGTCGGCTCCGGCTGTCTATTTGGGCTGGTAGGCTCAAACGGAGCGGGAAAATCCACTTTTTTACGAACTCTTGCGGGCATCTATTATGCGGACTCAGGTGAAGTCCGGGTAGACGGCGAAAGTCCGTTTGAAAATCCGGAGGTAAAATCGAGGATGTTCTTTATCTCCGATTATCCGTATTTTATCCCGCAGGCAACGCTCGAAGACATGGCTGATTTTTACGCAGGGATCTATAAAAACTGGAGCAAGCCGCGCTACAAGGAGCTTTGCACCCTGTTCCCGATCGGTTCAAAGGACAAAATTGTCAACATGTCGAAAGGAATGCAGCGGCAGGCGGCTCTAATCCTGGCTCTTTCCACCCAACCCGATTACCTCCTTATGGACGAAATATTTGACGGGCTGGACCCGGTTATGCGGCAGCTGCTGAAACGGATTGTCGTCAGAGAAGTCTCGGAACGTGGTATGACGGTAATCATCGCTTCACACAACCTGCGCGAGCTGGAAGATTTTTGCGATCATATCGGTTTGTTCCACAAGGGCGGGGTCATATTTGAACGTGAGCTGGATGAGCTGAAGCTGGGAATTAACAAGGTACAGGCGGTGTTCCGGCCAATGCCGGAGCTGAGCGCGTTTTCTCCGCTGGATATTATCAAGTCGGAAGTCCGTGGTTCCATGATCAGCCTTGTCGCTAAAGACAGGAAGGAAAATATTTTGGATAAAATCAATTCCCTTAACCCAATCTTTGTTGAAATTCTCCCGCTTACGCTGGAGGAAGTATTTATCAGTGAAATGGAGGCGGCCGGATATGACCTTGAAAACATCCTCAACTGACCGCTTTGGCGAGTTCCGTGAAACCTATCGCTGGGCAGTCAAAAAGAGCCTTGGATTGACGGCGCTTTACTCCCTGCTTCTGTTCATCGTGTTTCCAATGATCTTGATGATTACAATGGAAAACACTCGTCATAATCCCGGCATAATTACCCTCGAAGAATGGATTAACGTTTATTCCAGAAGCGTTTCCACGCTTTCTATTGCCGCCTCACTGTTAAACCTGATCTTCGTCACGGTAGCCTCCGTTCAGCAATTCAGTTATCTTCACGGAAAACGAAGCATCGATTTATTCCACGCACTGCCTCTTACGCGGGTTCCCATGCTTCTGGCGCGTTACTGCACCGCCCTGACTGTGATTGCCATTCCGGCGCTCTTAAACTTTGCTATTGTATCAGGAATCGGCTTTTCCTACGGAATTCCATTACAGTATGCCTTCACCGCCGTTGCAACCCGGATGCTCTTCTTTCTCCTGGTAAGTGCGGCTATTCTCAGCTTTTGCGTGTTTATGGCGGTTTGTACCGGTACGACCTTCGATATGGTCATTTCTCTGGCGGGTATCAATATTTCATATCCCCTTTTAATTGTGGTGTTGAATGGATTTGTTTCCAGCCTTCTGTCAGGCTTCAACGCCGACCTAAAACCGGATTCTCCTCTTCTCAGCGCTTTTTCTCCCTATCTGGCTGCTTTGATGCCCCAACTCTATAATACCAGATCGTTACAGAGTTACTCCGGCTTTTCCCCAACCTGGTGGGTGCTTTTTACCATCGTCCTGCTGGTGGGAGCCGCTCTCCTTTATAAAAGGCGGAAAAGCGAGTGCGCGGAAAGCAATTTTGCATTCCCAATCCCCAAAATCATTATCCGGTTTATGATCACCGCCGTTTCCGGCATCGGTTTCGGGCTTGTTCTGCTGAGTTCATCCTCCGTGCCGTCTAACTTCTACATCGGAGTAGTTTCCGGCTCTCTGGCCGCCCATATCGTCGTGGAGGCTGTTTATTCTCGCGGCTTTAAGCAAATGAAGCAAAGCTCTGTTTATTACGGCATTTTTGTACTGGTATTCCTTCTATTTTACGGTGTTCTCGCAACCGGAGGCTTCGGCTACGACACCCGTATACCGAGCGCCGACCAGGTAGAGAGCATTGAGATAAATCTCCCAAATCAATATCAATACGCTTCGGAAAATACGATTTACGATAACGAAACCCATCGTCAGCTTGCTAAAATCTCCCCTGTTATAAAGGATAAATCAAATATTGACAAAACACTGAATTTGCACCGTTCCCTCGTTAACGAAATCCGGAGCACCTCTTTTCCATATTCCCTCGTGAGCTCCGACCATTCTGAGATCTTACTCACCTATCACCTGAAAAACGGCGGCATTGTGGAACGATCCTATTATGATTACAGCTACATCAGCCAAAAGGAGAGCACCCCAAAGCACCAGAAGCTTATAGAGCAAATGGCACAACAGATTTCTGAAATGGCTGAGTTCAAGAAAACATCAAATCTCTTATTCTACCTTGAACCGCAATATATTCAGTCGGCAGCTATTCTGGAAGATAACCAGAAGGAAAAGCCCGAAATTTCCCTCACCCCCGAAGCCAAACGGGAGCTACTGGAAGCTATGAGGCAGGACTGTCTGGACGGCAATGTAGACGCCTCGCTGCGTGACGAAAACAGCAACGGTTTTGTACTGGCATTGAACTACGAGGGCTCCATACAACTGGTAGACGGACCGCTGAAAGCACTGCTTGGCGGACACAACGGAAAGGTCTACATCAACGGAAGAAATGGCTTTTATATAAAGAAAACCGCAGCAAGAACCAACGCGGTACTTCAAAAGTATCAATGGCTTCAATAATACGTTGGGATTTATAAAAAATGTGCTGTTGCAAAGCACAGCATAAAAAAGCCGGAGCAACCGCACAAAGTGCTGGCCGCCCCGGCTTTTTGCTTTGAATTTGATTTGTGACAGAAATATATCTCCCCAAGCCCTACCACACAGGGAGCAAGCAAAATACAGAATCCAATTTGTGCGCACGAGGAGCAAAGCAGGAGGGGACGAATTTTATACGCAGTGCAAAAGCTTTCGTAACTCCCGGTGCAGCGCAATTCTTCGTATGACATCAGAAAAATGGGCTGGGAATAACTTTCGTTTTTGCCCCAGCCCATTTTGTTATTCGCTTTTTATTGCCGAAATTACTTCATTGGCATAAGAAAGCATAGCAGCCAAATCCGCGTCGGTCGGCATAAAGTTAACCTTCAGTCCGTCGCCGATAAATTTGTATTTCAAATGCTCTAAACGGGATTTTATCATCGGCACAGCTTCTCCGCTCCAACCAAATGACCCAAATGCACCCGCGGGTTTCTGCCTGGTGTTAATCGCGTCAATAGAAGCAAGCGTATCCCAAACAATTTTCGGGGCATCCCGATTAATTGTGCAGGAGCCTACCAGCAAAGCGTCCGCCTCATTGGCAAGCGACGCAACCTCGGGGAACGGGGCGAATACGATATCCATCATTCTTACATCCAGATTTTCATTCGCGCTCAGCGCATCATAAGCAGCCTTTGCAAGCTTTGAGGTACAGCCGTAAGCAGAAGCATACAGAATACCGACAATTTTCTTTTCATGCCGGACAGGCTGGCTCCATTCGCGGTAAAGCTTCAAACACTCCTGAATGCTTTCCGTTAAGCAGGGGCCGTGGCTTGTACAAATCAATTCGACCGGCAGGTCTTTGATTTTATCAAGACCGGCCAGTACGTAGGGCTTAAACGGCGAGAAAATCCCATCGTAGTAATAGCGGAATTCCCCCTGATATTTGTCCGGATAATGGATATTGGTATCAAACATTGAGGGTTCACAAAAATGCGTGCCCAAAAAGTCGCAGGTAAAAAGCGTACCGGATGACGGCATCCACGTAAACATGGAGTCCGGCCAGTGCAGAAGCGGAGCCACAAGAAACTCCAGTTCTTCACCGCCCAGCGAAAGCTTATCTCCCTGCTTGATAACAACACACTTGAAATCCTCATTGGTAATGGCAGAAAGATACATCTTGGCCGCCATTGTGCAGTAAACCGTGATATTAGGATTCACATCCAGAAGTTTTGCAACACTGCCGGAATGATCCGGCTCTGTGTGGTTCATGATCAGACAATCAATTTTTGAGATATCAACGACACTTTGCACATTTTGCAGATACTCCTCAAAAAACGAGACGTGAACGGTATCAATCAACACGTTTTTCTGCCCCGTAATGAGAAATGCATTATAGCTCGTGCCGTAACGGGATTCCATAACGATATCGAATACGCGAAGCGAAGGATTTAAAACACCTACCGAATAGACATTGCTATTTAACTTTATTGCGCTCATTTTAATGGTAAACTTCCTTTTTGATTTTTATTCTTCAGAAAACATGTCCTTACCGACTCCACAAAGCGGACAGGTCCAGCTGTCGGGAAGATCTTCAAACTTTGTTCCGGGCGTAATTCCGTTATCAGGATCACCCAGCTCCGGGTCATAAACATAGCCGCATGCGTTGCAAATGTATTTAGACATAAATTACACTCCCTTAAAGCTTATTTTCCATTAGTATAATAGAGCGCAAACCGTTTGTCAATCCGTATCGCTTTTGTATTGATAATCCTCGATAATCTCATTTAAGTTTGCCGGAAAAACAGAACCACGCTGCATCTTTTTAGCAAGATTACGCGCTGTTTCAAAACTTCTGGATATCATCGAATCTGTTTTTTCAATATAGGTTTCGGTTATCTCAACACCGAAGCCTACACTTCGGTTTCCATACACATAGTATTTCAGACGTTTACCATCCAACTCAATATCCCCCACACACTTCTTCATTCTATACCTCCTTTCAGGTGAAAAATAACCACACCGTGATAACTTAATAATAAAGCAAAATAAGAATTTTTTCAAGAGATTATGAATGAGTCTCAGTTAAAAATTGCAAAATCGCAACATGTTTATATAAATTCATTCCTGCAAAGCATATATTGTGCTGATTCGTCACATATAATTTATATTTCTACAGTTTTTTTACTTTAGTAAATAAATCTATGACGAAGCATAAACAAAATTAACTTAAAATTAATTTATATGAGGAAATCTCTGTTGAAATTGACGGTATGCCTTAAATTTACCCAAAGAAAATATCCGTGCTTTCAAATGATTATACAATAGATCGATACCATATTTTCCATACCCTTTGAATATACTTTTAGAAACAGGGGGTTGATTAAAATGGAATGGCAAAACATAACAAAAGAAGAATGCGCAAAGGAGCTCGGCACAGGCCTGAAAAGCGGACTATCCTCCAGAGAGGCCGCGGCAAGGCAAAAAAAATATGGAAAAAACGAGCTTGCAAAGCCTAAGAAAAAAAGCATCCTGATCCGTTTTTTGGCACAGTTCTCTGATTTTATGATTATCATTTTGCTGATCGCAGCCGGTATTTCCTATGTTACCTCTTTTATAAAGCATGACAATGATTACATTGACTCCATTATTATTCTGGCAATTGTAATTGTCAACGCCATTACCGGATTGGTACAGGAAAGCCGCGCTGAAAAAGCAATTGAGGCCTTACAAAAGCTCTCCAGCCCGCAGGCGCATGTTATTCGCAGCGGCGCGGAAACAGTGATTCCCGCCGGAGACCTTGTTCCCGGCGACCTGGTCATTTTAAGAGAGGGCGACCTGGTCCCCGCTGACCTTCGGATCACCGAAGCCGTTAACCTGAAAGCGGAGGAAAGCGCACTGACCGGTGAAAGCCTTCCGAGCGAAAAGCGGGCAGACATCCTCTACCCCGCCGGAACTCCGATCGGTGACCGGCACAACCTGCTGTTTTCCACAAGCTCTATTTCTACCGGGCATGGGGCTGGGCTGGTCACTGCAACCGGAATGGACACGCAGGTGGGCCATATCGCACACATGATCTCCAGCCAGGAAGCGCCGCAGACCCCGCTTCAGCGAAGGCTCGCGCAGACCGGTCGCTGGCTTGGAATCGGTGCCCTTGTTATCTGCTTTATCATATTCATAATGGGGCTGTTCCAGCGTGTAGAGCCGATAGAAATGTTCTTGATTTCCATCAGCCTTGCCGTCGCAGCGATTCCGGAAGGGCTGCCTGCCGTCGTTACAATCGTTCTTGCGATGGGAGTCCGGAGAATGGCGTTAAAACGAAGTATCGTACGCCGTATGCCGGCAGTGGAAACGCTCGGCAGCGCAAGCGTAATCTGTTCCGATAAAACAGGAACTCTCACCCAAAATCGTATGACTGTTGTGGAATTGAGGAACGCGAGCGGCGTTATCTCTCCACACTCCGCCGAAGGGCAAAAGCTGCTGAGCTTCGCCTCTCTCTGCACAAACTGTACCGTATCCGGGCTCACCGTTCACGGCGATCCTACCGAAACGGCAATCGTCAACGCCGCTTCGGAGAAAAAAGCAGAGCTTGACGCTAAATTCCCAAGGGTATTGGAAATACCGTTCAGCTCGGAACGTAAAATGATGACAACTGTACATAAAATCGGATCGGGACGATACCGGGTCATCACAAAGGGTGCGCCCGATATTCTGTTTTCCCGCTGTACCGGCGGGGCTCCAAGGCAGAACGATGATATGGCGGCGCACGCGCTTCGGGTGATCGGGGTAGCGTACCGCGATATTGACCATTTACCCGAAGGCAAGGAGGATATCGAACGCAACCTAACCTTCCTTGGCTTGATCGGCATGATTGACCCGCCCCGTCCACAGGCAAAGAATGCCGTTGCCTTATGTAAAAAAGCAGGAATCCGCCCGATTATGATTACCGGCGACCACGCCGCTACCGCGGCGGCAATTGCAAGGCAGCTCGGGATTATGGATGCAACCAGCCGCGTACTCAGCGGCGCGGAGCTGGATAAAATGAGCCAGCAGCAGTTGGAAAAAAACATTTATTCCTATTCGGTATTTGCAAGAGTTTCGCCGGAGCACAAGGTGCGAATTGTGCAGGCATTCCAATCCCACGGCGAGGTGGTTGCGATGACAGGCGACGGCGTCAACGACGCGCCCGCGCTCCGGGTTGCGGATATCGGCTGCGCCATGGGTATTGCGGGCACGGACGTCGCCAAGGCGGCCTCCGATATGATTCTGACGGATGATAACTTCGCAACGATTGTATCCGCTGTACGGGAAGGCAGAGGGATTTATGAGAATATTAGAAAAACTGTCCATTTCCTGTTAAGCTGCAACATTGGTGAAATCCTTACTGTTTTCATCAGCTTTCTGCTGCGTCTCCCTCTTCCGCTTCTGGCCATTCAGCTCTTGTGGGTAAACCTTGTAACCGATTCGCTTCCGGCGCTTGCGCTGGGCGTAGAACCGATTAACGATGATATTATGGATCGAAAGCCGGTTAAACCGAGTGAGAGCATTTTCAGCGGCAACATGGGGTATAACATTATTATCGAAGGCTGCTTCATTGGCTCTCTCGCTTTGCTTGCATATATCATTGGCAGAGTTTTCTTTGACCCGGACCCCGTTTCGCCATATATCGGGCGCACGATGTCCTTTGCGGTACTAAGTCTGTCGCAAATCTCGCACACTTTCAATATGCGTTCTCCCCATTCCATTTTCAAGCCGGGTATCCCCAATAACCCGAAGCTGGTTTTAGCTGCAATTATCTGTATCATCTTACAAGCTTCCGTGATTGTTTTTCAGCCTCTGGCAGTCATATTCAAAACCGCGGTTCTCACATTCCATCAATGGCTGATTGTAATCCTTCTCTCTCTGCTTCCACTCGTGATTGTCGAGCTGGAAAAGGCGCTGTTCTCCAGATTCCAATCAAAATAAAAATAAAAAACGCAGATCTCAGAAAAACCCCGGCACCAATGCCGGATGATTCTGAGGTCTGCCTTATTTTGCCGCCCAAAAATTACTCGCCGGAAATCCGGTTGTATTTTCTGCCGCCCATATATGAGATTATGCCGCCAAAAAGGATATTGGAGTAGTAGGTTAGGAGCCTCCACAGCAAAATTGCCGGAAGGATTGCAGCCTGAAAGAACATACCGAAAAAGATAAAAAAGCTGCCCTCCGCGCCGCCGGAAGCGCCCGGAAGAGGAACAAACGCGGAGACCATTGCCACAAACACCTGCGCGGCAACCATTGTGGTGACCGGGGCGGCGTTCATGCCGAAGCTGCGATAAATAAAATAGGGAATCAGACTATTTAATGTAATCTGAACGACAGTAAAAATGGAAACAAGCACATATAATTTTGTTGATTTCCCCATAACCTTTGAAGCATCGTGGAAAATCTGAAGCTGGCTGTGGATTTTTTCATACCGTTCCTCCGGATGCTTGCAAAGCCTTATTTTATGGAGGAATCGGATCACTGAGGTTACAATCTTATCCGTTATATTTTCACTGGCCATAAACAGGAATACCGCCAGAATAAAAACCGTGTTGGAAAACAGACCAATAATTGTAACAAAGGAAAAGTTACTGACGCTTGTCTGGAAAAAATGCAGCTTAGCAGCTACCGCGACCAGAGAATACAACACCATGATAACCTGATAGGTGAGCGTTTTTACCGCGATAATGGAGCCTGCCTTACCGGTATCCATTCCCATCTTATGCATGGAGTAAATCTGCATTGGCTGTCCACCGGTCGAAAACGGGGTAAGGGCGCTGTATAAAAGTCCCGTCATGCCAATGGAAAATGACTTTCCAAAGCTCCACTCCGGGCTGATATGAACACAAATCAGATTCAGAACATAGCCCTCCATAATCCAGCAGACAATTACCGAAAGAATGGACAAAAGCATCCACTGGGGCTCCAGCTTCGTAACCAAACCCGCAAGCGTACGGATTCCGTCTGTGGTGAAGAAAAAGTAAAGCATGACCGCTATGGTCAGGAATAAGGTTATAATCACAAAAAGATTTTTGCGGATGGAAGCTTTTAAACGATTGATCATTAGTCTCAACATCATCCTTTAAATTCCGAATATTTTTTTGTTAAGCGTTAATTTATACTTAAATACTGCTCTGTATGCAAAAGATAAATTATTATATCATAAATGAGACATTTATACAAAAGGGGATAATAGGCTTTATCCCATGACGCATATGTGGCCAAAATATAAATCTATTATTTCCTGTTATTTTCAAAAATTTCGCAAAAACTAAAACCGGAGGTGAATCATATGCCGGCAAAATATAGTGACTTATACAATCTGATCGACGAAGACCACGAGGCGAATTCGTATTATGCTTCTTTGCCCTACTACGTAAAGCAATCTATCAGCTGCCGTTCCCAAAATATTAATTCACTTGACAGCCTTCGGGATTACGCAGAAAACCTGTTGCGGGACGATGAATAAGCAGGCGTTTTTAAAACCAGGGGGCAGAAATTTTCCTGCCCTTACATATTTTTTAATATTATGCATACTGTTGTGAGAAAATGGAAAACTAAATAAAAAAGGAGTGATAGAAATGTTTGATAAAATTGCTTTGCTATTGGTTATCATAGGCGGTCTGAATTGGGGTTCTATCGGCATTTTCAGTTTTGATATTGTTGCCTGGATTTTCGGCGGACAAGCCGCGATTGGCAGCCGTATCATCTATGTTCTGGTAGCGCTCGCAGCAATCTGGTGCATTACCCTTCTGTTCCGGGACCGCGACGAAGTCCACGATTAATTGAAGGTCGCTGGAGTTCGCAAGTACAGCAACAAAAAAAGCAGTCTAAAGCAGCCCGGCCAACAGCCGGGCTGCTACTCTTTGTATTAATCTTTCGTCTGGTCTGATTCTGCCTGAGGCTGTGCAGGCACCGGCTCCTCGGGGATTTCCGGGGTTTCCAATGGAAGCGGCTCCTGCACCGGCGCCGGGGGGGCCGCCGATACGACCGGCTGCCCGTAGGTGTACATAGAACCGTATCCGGGTACCGTCTGATACGCGGTGCGGGGCGGGGCCTGAATAACCCTGCAGGTATAAATCACCTTTGTGTTGCACAGAACATCGTGAAGACCCCGTTTCTCCCCGCTGGCACCAATCATAAAGTAACCGATAAAAAGCAGGGAGCTTAAATACCGCCCGATGGTCTCCCTGTAAAGCACATTGATAAGCGTAAGAGGCGCATCATCTGTGGAAACGACCTTCAGATTCATCACTCTTTTTCCAACCGTGGCGCCTGAATAATAGGTCAGCATAATAAAATAGGCTGCAACCGCAAGATAGGAAAAAACATCATACATATTAAACTGAAACAGAATTGGTCTGAACAGAAAAAGCTCCGGATTGCCCAGACGGATAAAAAACATCGGAATGCCAACAATTAGTAAAACGGCGCCGATAAGTATCAGATCAATCAGATAAGCGGACAGGCGGACAAAAAATCCGGCGTTTGTCGGGTTGTTATTTTCCTGTAACGGCATAATACATCGGCACCCCGCTCTCTTTTGTTTCTAAGAAATCTTTCATTTTATCAATGTCGGTGCGTGTATAATTCTGCGCCATGGAGAGCAGGGAGCCCAGATAAGTTCTTTTCGTTTTTGGGGTGAACATCGTCACGTTTCCACCCGCCTGCGACTTCATTTGTTCCACCGTGGTATCGTAATCCTGAATGCCATCGATGAGCTTTAAATCCAACGCCTGCTGCGCCGTATAAATTCTGCCATCGGCAATTGGCTTTACGGTATCCACACTCATTTTTCTGCCGCGCGCCACAATTCCGACAAATTGCTCGTACGATTCGTCTACAAGCCCCTGGAATATCCTATTCTGCTCTTCGGTCACCGTAACGCCCGGGTTTCCCATGGATTTGTTGGGCCCGCTGGTATACAGAATGGTCTCTATCCCCAGCTTGTCGTAAAGACCCTTGTAATTGGCAAGCGATATTATTACGCCAATGGAACCGGTCCATGTGTTTCGATTCGCGTAAATTTTATCCGACGCCATAGATACATAATAACCGCCGGAGCACGCCTGCGTCGCCATATAAGCCCAAACCGGCCTGCCGGTTTCCTTTTTATATTTTTCCAAACGGTTGTAAAGCTCGTCGGATTCATATACTCCTCCGCCCGGCGTGTTCAGGTACAAAAGAATTCCTTTATTCTGACCGGAAGCCTGTAGCTGATCAATCAAATCGAGTGTTTTTTGGTGGTTATAGCCCTCCTGCTCAAACAACGAGGAGTTAGAACTGGAACGCATGATCGTGCCGTCCACTTTAACCACACAAACATAGGGTGAATTGGGAAGATCCACCTTTGTTTCTGCGGATTCTAACAGACTTTGCGCCAGTTTTGCATTTTGGTGGCTGTTTGAAAAATTCGTCACCAGAACATTCGCTCCACACACAAAGACAAACACAAAGGCCGCGACCAAAATTCCCGCTATCTGCTTTTTGTTCATATTGGCTCTCCTTTTCTCCGCCGATGCGGAAGTTGCTTTTTCTTGATTTATATTATTGTACTAATACAATAATTCTACGTTGAGACAAAACATTTGTCAAGTAGGGGGCATCCATAAATCTATTATCTCTTATTTTTTAAGAGAAAGTATTCATCTGTTTTACCTGTCATGAGCATTTGATGATTTACAAAATTTACTAACAATGTTATATTATACACAACAAACATAAGAAGGGCGGGCGTTTTTAGTGGAAGTTGTATTGAAAAACATCATGGAAACTTTAATCCTTGACAAGCTGGATGAGCTCGGGGACAAGCTGGACTGCTGTAAATGTAAAAAATGCCGCATGGATATCGCGTCCTACGCGCTGAACAGGATGCCTCCGAAATACGTTGCTACCTATGAAGGCTCGGTCTACTCCAAGCTGGATACCCTCTCCGTTCAATATGAAGCGGATCTGCTCAATGCAATTTATCAAGCCGTGGATATTGTTAAGAACAGCCCCCGCCACATGGAAGAATAATAGTCCTGATTAAAAAAAGCGAACTGCACCCCATTTGTTTTCAGTATATCGTACTGTGTGACAAATGGGGTGCAGCTCCGTTCAAAGTCCCTTTTCAGGGGTCTTTCTTTTTAACCTCTCCGCCCATTCGGCGCCCGTTTGGCTCTGGATTTGGGAGCACGGTTCTTCGGAGCGTCCTTTTGAAAGATATATGGTTTTTGTGGGCTCCATTCCGCTTTATGCGGCTCGTTTCCCGACCCATCCTTTCTGGGCTTCGGAGAAAAATCCTTTGAAAGGGTTTTTCTCGGCTGCTTTGAGCGCGGCTCGGGCGCACCCGCCGCAGGCCGCCTCCTGCGCAGCTCGGATTTTGGCGTCGGGGTAGTAATCAGCATCGGATAAGGATGTTCCTCTTCTACAGGAAGGGTTTTTCCAATGAGCTTCTGGATATTTCTCAGGTCGTTCTTTTCGTCGATACAGCAGAAAGAAACTGCAACTCCGCTCATTCCGGCACGCCCGGTTCTCCCGATACGATGGACATAGGTTTCGGGAACCTCCGGCAGATCATAATTGAACACACAGGAAAGCTCCTCGATATCAATGCCTCTGGCTGCAATATCGGTGGCTACCAGAACACGGATGGTTCCGTTTTTGAAGCTGCCGAGCGCGGTCTGGCGCGCAAGCTGCGATTTGTTTCCATGAATGGACTGTGCGCTGATCTTCGCCTTTTCCAGCTCCTTAACCACGCGGTCGGCGCCGTGTTTTGTACGCGTGAATACCAGCGCGGAACGGATTCCGGGGTTTTTGAGCAGATAAATCAGCAGCTGCGCCTTGTTTCCCTTATCAACAAAGTAAACCGACTGTTCAATCGCCTCCACCGTTGTTGCGGGCGGAGTAATCGTCACCTTGACCGGGTCAACCAAAATATTGTTGACCATTTCCTCAATTTCTGGCGGCATAGTAGCGGAGAACAAAAGCGTCTGCTTCTGCCTGGGGATCTTTGACACAATCCTTTTTACGTCTGCGATAAAGCCCATATCCAGCATTCGGTCCGCCTCATCGAGAACGAATATTTCAACATGGTCTAGTTTAATATAGCCCTGATTCATTAAATCATTTAGCCTACCCGGCGTCGCGACCAGGATATCCACGCCACGCTGCAGCTTTTCTACCTGCATTTTCTGGGATACCCCGCCAAAGATAACACAGGTGTGCAGCTTCGTATATCTGCCGTAGGCACGAAAGCTTTCATAAATTTGCAGCGCAAGCTCTCTGGTCGGGGTCAGCACCAAAGCACGAATCCTGCGCGGTTCGCCTTTTCCCGCGGTCTGCTTACTTAAAAGCTGCAAGATCGGAACGGCAAACGCCGCGGTCTTGCCGGTTCCGGTCTGCGCGCAGCCCAGTAAATCTCTGCCAGCCAGCACGGGCGGGATTGCCTGCTCCTGAATTGGAGTGGGCTGTTTATAATTTTCTTTTTCTAGTGCGTCTAAAATTCTTTGAGAAATTTTTAAGTCTTTAAAATCCATGTCTTCTCCTAGTTTTTCTTTTTCAAAGGCTGAAATTTACCTTCTGCCTGGGGCTTTGGTATCTGGTAAAAATAGTCTATGCTTGAATCATATCATAATTCAGCAAAATAGTCTAATGCCGCGACGATTATAATTTAATTTTAGCCTTGTAAAGTGCTGACAATTTTTGTAAAATAATTATAATCTCAAAAAACAAACAAATTCACAATAATCGGACGGTGGATAAAGCTGTGGTATACAAGGTATGGGCAAAGGATAAGCTGGCGCAAATGTGGTGCTACGATTTTTTCAGGGAATCGGTAGGCGGCGTTATTTTTTCATATGAATCGGAAGGTCAGTATGTCCGCTCCGCAACTATCCGGGTAAAAAAACCGATACCGCAGGCTATGTTCGACCATTTCTTTTTGGATCACATGGTCATTTCAGACGATTAGAGGGGATTGCATTGCCGTACATACCGTTGAAATCCATCGTTGTCAAGGAGTTCGCCGGAATCGACGGTCTGCCGGATTCCCTGACGGAATTGAAAGCAGGATGGTGAAACATGAAACGTCAGGAATTACTTGATTATTGTCTCTCTTTTTCAAAAGCCTATTCAGATTATCCGTTCGGGGATGAGCCGGTCTGCTTCAAGGTAAACGGCAAAATCTTCGCGGAAGTATACCTTGCCGAGAACAACTATAAGCTCACGTTGAAGAGCGAGGCTATGATGTCCGATTTTTACCGGCGGCAATACCCCGGCACCGTCGTGCGGGGATACCATTGCCCCGCGAGTCATCAGCCCTACTGGAACACCGTATCTTTGAACAAAGACGTGCCGGACGCGGAGGTCTTTCGTATGATCGGCGATTCCTACGGCCTTGTGGTAAAAACGTTTTCAAAGCGGATTCAGACGGAGATTGAAAAAACCGAATAAACCCAGCCTCAGAACGTGCTTTTCGCACTTCCAACGGCTGGGTTTATTTGTCTTCCGGCTTAACCAAATTGAAAGGAAGTGGAAACAATGAAAAAAATTCGAGCTACTTTTTTAATTCTTTTCATAGGAGGTGGATTGTTAATAGGTTCTTATCTTTCGAATTTCCAAAAACCGGTTTATACGATAACCGAACCATATCAATACCCGGTTACACCGGAAAACAAAGCAGAGTGGAAGAAGCTAACTACAATTATGGAGAAAAAGGAAGTTTGTCAGATTCCTAAAAGCATTGTTCAGAATATGACAATCGAGGCATTGGTTGCGACCGTTTTAGCGTATCCGATTTTTCCGCCCGAGGAGCTTTTCACAAACCGCGCTCAAGCTCTGAATGGCTATCTGGATTTCAACGGCTTCATTGAATTATTTTCAAGAAAAGACGCGGCACCTATCCTGTTTCAAATGTATAGCCATACAGACCACAATGAAAAAGCATCTTCCCCGGATTATTTTAAAAACGAAAGGATTAAGATGCTTTTAGCAAGACCGGAGGTATGGTCCAAACTAAATGACCAGGATTTGAAAGAAATACATGAAACAAATATCACACTTTATTCAAAGGAAATGTGCAAGCAAGAAGCTCCCGCTCTCAAAGAATAAGCCCCCGTTCCTCCGCACTGCGGATGGACGGTGGGCTACTTTATTTTTTCCAGCCTATGAATCAATCAGATGGTGCTGATACCATTTCTTTCCCCGAAAGCGTGTGAGAAAAATCAGGCTGCGCACGCCCCACTCGCAATCCATCGCAATCCAGACGCCCAGAATGCCGAAACCCATTGCAATTCCCAAAACATAGCCCAACACCACACGGAACAGCCACATAGAAAGCATGGACATCATTGAAGTAAATTTTGAGTCGCCCGCCGCGCGCAGCGCCGCCGGAGTTAAAAAGCTGGCTGCCCAGAGCGGAATCATGGCGATTGCCGTGGTAATTACAATAATAAGGATATCCGGTACAATTTCCGGCGGGGGATTAAACAGGGAAACCAGCGGGTAGAAAAGCGGCAGGATGACGATCGACATAACGACAAACGAAAGCGAACCGGCGACCAAAAAAGATTTGATAAATTTTCGCGCGTCGGGGATATTCCGATGCCCCACACACTGCCCCACCACGGTAACCGTGGTTAGAATCATGGCATTCGCCGGAATTTGAAACAGGGTGGAAAGGGAATTGCAAATCGCGTTCGTCGCCATGGCAAAGGTTCCGAGGCTGACGATAAAGGTCTGGGTCAGAATTTTTCCGCCGTTAAAAAACATTTGCTCCGCCGCAAAAGGCAGACCGATATACAGAATTTTTTTCAGCATTGATAAATTGAAATGTATGGCATCCTTTATGCGGAAACGCAGAGATTCGTTTCGTTTTACCAGGTAGAGTATCGCGCACACCGCGCCGGTGTAGCGGGAAATGTTCAGCGCAATTACCATACCGAGTACGCCCATATGGAACACATTGATGAAAATAAGATTCAGAAATACGTACGAGAGATTCATGATCAGAGAAAGCGTCAGAGAAGATTTCGTCTCCCCCACCCCCCGGAGCGCCCCGCAGACCGCCTCTTCGGTGGCAATACCGCAATAGGAGAGACAGGAGCCGATCAGATAAATTCTGGCGTTATGAAAAACCTCCGGCTCCGCTCCGCCAAAGAGCAGATTCAGTGTGGAATTGTGAAACACCATTACCAGCGAAGCAACAAATAACGCCAATAAAAAAACGGAAGATACCGACCCGGCCGCCGCTTTGGAGACCATGGGCTCGTTCCCGTTCCCTTTATATTGCGCGACAACCACCGTTCCGCCGGTAGAAACCGCGATAAACACATTTACCAAAAAAATATTGAGGGAGTCCACCATATTTACCGCACTGACCGCCGCGACTCCCGATGAGCTGATCATTGCGGTATTCAGCAAATTCAAGCAAACCACAAAGGCCTGATCAACCAGAATGGGAAGAAAGATTGCCACGATGGTCCGGTAATTCAGAAACTCGCCGGTGAACCGCCGATCAAGAATCTGCCGCGTCTTTATTTTTAAATTTGTTTTTGTCACAACATCACATCTTTATCATTTTAACGACATTTTAACACATATTAAATATTGTAAATCTTCAAATGGAATAATTGAAGCGCCTTTTTCGCTTTTTTTCGACATCGCAGGTTTTATTTCTAATTCGGTTCCACTTTACGCAAAGCTGCATATTATATATTAATTCCCTCCTCAAAGATTGTTTATATATTTGTGTGTGCTTACTTCGCTGAATCGATGTTTGCCTGGCACCCAACCATTTTTGCTGGTTGATCCTTTTGCCGTTACATGAAAAGGATACAAAAAGCTCCGGCAAAATCTCTTTTGCCGGAGCCCTTCATTTCAATTAACCTTTTTGTTTATTCCTTGCCAAAACGGGTCGCTTTAACGCTGCCCGACGCAAAGAGAATTTAAATAAACATCATCATCACCAAACTGTTCAAATTTTTACCGTACCGCTTCCTGAGCGTGTTTGAAACTATACTTTTCTCTCCCCTATTCAAACAAAATATGCTTTTTAACAAAAGCAAAAATCAGGTGAAAAAGACAGGTCACGCAGAAGCGAACAGGCTGTGATGGGGACTAAGTTCAGATTCCGTTTTTATACCGATCAATTTACCTTAACCTTTCCTTGTAAAATAACGGTCGGCTAAATTTACGTGTTCGTTGGACTCATTCCTTTTTTATTTATTTGGAAATTACCTGACAGAAACCACCAAATAACTCTTTCTAGCAGACACCGTTCAAATTAGTACATTGGAATAACCTCTTCCGTAAATTTGTTGTGTCCTATACTTTCTTCATCTTTCAAGCAGTTGCAGCCCAACAGACCAACAACTGCTTTCCGAATGAATCGGCTCTGTGCCCACTGGACTCACCTCTTTCTCAATTGAATTTGTTCCTTCGCCCTCTTCTGCTTCCGGCTTGGGATTCAACCCATCATAAAGGCTTGCTGACCGGAATTCGAGGCGTCGTCTTTTTTCTTTACTCTTTCTTTCTGTCTATATTATAAGGTCATTTTTAGTCAAAGTCAATACTTTTTTGAATATTTTTTAAAAAATTATATATAATATTATGTCTATAAATTTTCCTGTTGACTTAGTCCCTGAGAAACTGTAAAATGGTACACAGACAAATAATTCGTGAGGAGATGACCCCGATGAACGACGAATACGGTGCAGATCTGATCACTCTGGTTGATGACGAGGGTGAAGAGCATGAGTTTGAAATATTAGACGTAATCGACAACGAGGACGGCTGCTTCTACGCATTGCTGCCAACCTTTGAAACCCC
>JAEZYP010000005.1 GCA_023418995.1 Bacillota bacterium
TTGGTGGGCAGCTAGCTGCCCACCAAAATCGCTCCAACAGTCTACCGATGCGCCCGCTTCGTTGGCTTTCTCCTGTTGAATTTCTTCATTCCTTTACCGTCCAAAATGTTTGACAAACCTACAAATCACAGCAGAATTAAAACTGTATGCTACATAGTGTACCCCAACGGCATATGTTAACTCCCCCCGCTTCGTTATGCCAATAAAGGTTTGCAATCCCCTTACCGGATATTTCCACATGGATAATCCGCGGGCTGACAGGTGTGCATGCAGGTTTTTGTTTACGCATTTTCGCCCAAACCCCTTGACAACACATTCCCGCTTTCAAGGATAATGAAATGCAACAAATTTCTATAATTTTGAACGTTTTCATCCTTGAATGTTATGATTTTAAGCGATAGAATAAATTTATCGGATACACAGATAATACATAAATGTGATGAAAAACGGAGGCAGACATATGCTGTCGTCAAAAGTAAAGCAATTCTTAATAGAAGGCAAATACGACCGAAACCTTTCCTATCTTTATGTTTGTGATTCCATCAAAGCGGCGGATTACCGCAAAAGGCTGATTCTAGCCGTTGAAGCCTTTGAAGAGCTTTATGGAACTGACCGGGATATCAGCGTTTTCAGCGCGCCGGGCAGAACGGAAATCTGCGGCAACCACACTGACCATCAGTGCGGGCGGGTACTTGCCGCGAGCGTAAACCTTGATGTGATTGCCATCGTTTCCAAGAATGAGAGCAATATGATTCATATTAAATCTGAAGGTTACCGGATGGATGCGCTGAACGCCGCCGCTGTTCAGGCAAGGCAGGAGGAGCGTAACTCTTCCATCTCGCTCATCCGGGGCATCGTCGCAAAATTCACCCAGCTTGGCTACCCTGTCGGCGGATTCGACGCTTACACCACCTCCAATGTTCTCAGCGGCTCCGGACTTTCCTCCTCCGCCGCTTTTGAGGTCCTGGTCGGTACAATCATAAACGACCTGTTCTGCAATGGAAGGGAAAGCGCCGTAAGAATCGCGCAGATTGGGCAATACGCGGAAAATGTCTATTTTAACAAGCCCAGCGGTTTAATGGACCAAACGGCAAGCTCTGTTGGCGGATTTGTAATGATTGACTTTAAAGACCCGGAAACGCCAAAGGTAAGCCCGGTGCATTTTGATTTTGCAAAATGCGGATATACCCTCTGTATTATTGATACAAGGGGAAGCCACGCGGACTTGACACCGGATTATGCCGCGATTCCGGATGAAATGAAGCAGGTAGCTGCCTTCTTCGGCAAACAGGTTCTCTCCGAGGTGGATGAGCGCGTGTTTTATTCCTCTTTATCCTCGTTGCGTAAAACAGTCGGTGACCGCTGCATACTGCGCGCAATGCACTACTACGCGGATAACGAGCGGGTGCTCGCAGAAGTCGCCGCGCTGAGAGAAAATCAGTTTGATGCTTTTCTGAAGCTGGTTAAAGAAAGCGGCCGCTCCTCCTACATGTATTTGCAGAATGTTTTTTCACCCACCCACGTACAGGAGCAGGGGGTTTCTCTGGCACTGGCTCTCTGCCAGAGGCTGCTGGAGGAAGCGGGCGGCGCCTACCGTGTTCATGGCGGAGGCTTTGCCGGAACCATTCAGGTTTTTGTCCCGACGAACCTATTGCCGGAATTTATTCCGGCAATAGAAGACGTACTGGGGAAAGGAGCCTGCCACACGCTTTCCATCCGACCGGTGGGCGGAACAAAACTGATTTAATGATAGGATCACAAACCGCGCTCTGCCATGGGAATGAAGCTGCGGCAGAGAGGATATTACTGGAGGTTTCATAATGGCTGAACTCAGATGGCACCCATTGATTAAGGACTGGATTATGATTGCATCGAACCGGCAGGGGCGCCCGCAAATGCCGAAGGATTTTTGCCCGTTCTGCCCCAGCTTCGGCAAGGTACCCGATTATGAGGTAATGGAATACGACAACGATTTTCCGGCGCTTTCGCAGAACCCGCCCGAGCCGGACGACGTTTCGACCGATTTTTTCAAAGTAAAGCCCAGCTACGGCAAATGCGAGGTAATCCTTTATTCTCCCGGTCACACCGTTACCATGCCGGAATTATCTGAAGAACATATGAAAAAGCTTGTTGATTTGTGGTGCGAACGTTTTCGGGCAATCAGCGGAGATCCAAAAATAAAGTATGTATTTCTATTTGAAAACCGGGGTGAGATGGTTGGCGTTACCATGCCTCATCCCCACGGTCAAATCTACGGCTACCCCTTTCTTCCAAAAAAGCTTGAGCTTGAAACTTCCGCGGCAAAAGAGTATTATATGGAAAAGCATACCTGCCTGTTCTGCGATATGCTGAAGAATGAAGAGAAGGAAAACAAGCGCATCATTTTTAGCAATGAGCATTTTACGGTATTTCTGCCGTTCTTCACCGAGTATCCGTACGGTGTTTACATTATGTCCAACCGTCACGCGCAATATATAACGGATTTTACGGAGGAAGAAAAATCCGCCCTCGGCGTTACCATCCGGGATACCTGCGGCATGCTCGACAGCCTGTTTGGATTCCGTTTCCCCTATATGATGTGTATGCACAATGCTCCGGTCAACATGGGGGATTTTTCCGAAGATTATCACTTCCATATTGAGTTCTTCCCCCCGATGAGAAGCGGAGACAAGCAGAAATTCAACGCTTCCAGCGAAACAGGCGCGTGGGCCAGCTGCAACCCGACCTGCCCCGAGGAAACCTCTGAGGAGCTCCGCGAGGCCTATCAACGATATAAGGAGAAAAAGGCATGAGAGTATTAGTCACCGGCGGCGCCGGATATATCGGCTCCCACACCTGTGTGGAGCTTCTTAACAGCGGTCATGAAATCGTCATTATGGACAATTACAGCAATTCCTCCCCCGAGGTAATCGGCTTCATTGAAAAGCTGACCGGCAAAACGTTCCCGTATTATGAATGCGACCTTCTCGATTACGACGGCTTCGAAAAGATTTTTGAAGAAAACCGGATTGATGCGGTCATTCATTTCGCGGGTCTGAAGGCAGTCGGTGAATCCGTCAGCAAGCCGCTGGAGTATTACCACAACAATATTACCGGAACCCTGAACCTGCTGCGCCTGATGAAAAAACACGGCGTACGCAGGCTGGTATTCAGCTCCTCGGCGACCGTTTACGGCATGAACAATACCGCGCCATTCCACGAGGATATGCCGCTTTCCGCCACCAACCCCTACGGTTCCACCAAGCTGATGATTGAAAACATCCTGAAGGACCTCTGCTTTGCTGAAAAAGACTGGAAGGTCGCGCTCCTTCGCTACTTCAATCCGATCGGCGCGCACGCAAGCGGACTCATCGGCGAAAATCCGAATGGAATCCCGAACAACCTGATGCCCTATATCATGAAGGTTGCTGTTGGCGTGCTGCCCTGTTTAAGCGTTTACGGCGATGATTACCCGACGCCGGACGGCACCGGAGTCCGTGATTACATTCATGTCTGTGATCTTGCCGAAGGGCACCTGAAGGCGCTGGAAAGGCTTGACCGTTTTGAAGGCGCACAGGCCTATAACCTCGGAACCGGCAACGGCAGCAGCGTTCTTGATGTGGTGCACGCGTTCGAGAAGGCCAGCGGCAAAAAGGTCAATTACAAGCTTGCACCGCGCAGACCTGGCGATATCGCCGAATGCTACGCGGATGTCAGCAAGGCAAAAAAAGAGCTCGGCTGGGAAGCGCATTACAGTCTGGATGACATGTGCCGCGACAGCTGGAATTTTATCCATAAAAAAAGCAAATAAGCAGTCCGCCGCGCGGCTTCCCTTTCCCGAAAAAGACTCCTCCAATTATTGGAGGAGTCTTTTTCTATAGGCGTTGAAGCATATCATCGGCTTAAAATTTCTGCGCGCACTCGGCGAAATTCTATAGTGATTAACTTTAAAAACGGCTCCGTATTTGTGCGTGTGTTTTTCGTGACACAGGCGGACGACGAAACCAGGCTGTCATCTGACGGGGAAGACAACGAAGCAGCACGAGAAACAGACCGTAAAGACGGGTGATTTATGAACGCAATTCCTCCAAAGCCTTTTGCAGGTTTTGCTTTGTGACCGTCCAATACGGAATCCGCACATAATGGCGGTTCCCCGTATCCGAGGAGGATACTCCCTCACTTCCCGAAGAAAGGGAATAGGATAAATCAAAAATCGCTTTTGCCTGTCCCTTCGCATCGTTAAACACCGAACCGTAAAGCGTTCCGTCGTCAATTGCCTTTAAGCCGTTCTGTGTGGCGTCCACGCCCACAATGACCGGTTTTAAATTACGCCCGCTGTCTTTGAGGGCGTCAATTGCACCAAGCGCCATATCGTCGTTGTTACTGAACACCACCTCGATGCGGTCTCCGTATTTTTCAATCCATTGCACCATCTTTGCCGTTCCCTGTGCACGCTGCCAGTTAGCCGTATCGTTCGCCAGCTTTTCCACGGAAATCCCCGCACTGGTTACCGCCTTAATGGAATACTCCGTGCGCAGAAGTGCGTCCTGATGCTCCTGCTCGCCTTCGAGCATGACATACTGGATTTTTCCGTCGCCGTTTTTGTCAATAAGCCTTTTGTCCCTACGGTAGGCATCCACGATAATTTCGCCCTCTAGCCTTCCGGATTCCGCCGCGTCTGCCCCTATATAGTACGCACGGTTCCAGAGTCTCAGGTCTTCTTCAACCGGTTCGCGGTTAAAGAAGATTACCGGCACATTTGCCGCCTTTGCCTTATCCACAATCACGGCGGCGGCGGTGCGGTCTACCATATTCACGCATACGACATCGTAATTCTGCGCGATAAAGCTGTCTACCTGATCGGTCTGGAGTGCCTGGCTGGACTGTCCATCGACAATATTCACGGTAATTTTTTTGCCGCTCTGGATTTCCTTATCCTTCGCGGCCTGCTCTATAAATGTGCAGAGGCTGGAGATAAAGGTGTCGTCCTTGCGGTATACCGCAACACCAATTTTTATGGTTTCTACCTTCGAGCCTCCCTGCCCCGCTGAGCATGCCTGCAAGGGCAAAAGAAGCCCAGCCAGTAAAAAAAGAAGCGCCGTTGCCTGAATGATTCGTTTCATAAAAGTCCTCCTTATCTTACAAAGGGGAAAAGCAGCCGCTGATTATCGGAATTATACATATTATCATGGTCTACAATCGCAAAATTAATTACGCGGTTGAGATCCTGCTTCTTATTGATGTGGTTTACAGCGGACTGGATGCTAAGATAACCCAGATTATATTCATTTTCAACACCGATAGAATTAATGACCTGCTCTTCCAGCAGAGACACCACCGTGTTGGTTCTGCCCAGACCGAATATCTGTACCCTACGCGCCGTAGTCTTCATCAGGTCGCGCTGCGCACGGCCCACCGCCTCCAGCGTGGCACCGTCCATTGCGATAACCGTTTCTGCCTTACTGCTCCTTAGCTGTGTTTTCGCGGTCTCGTAGGCCTCCTGCGGATCGTCCGGCATATCCCAGTACTCGATATCTCCGTTATTTTCTCCAAGCTCCGAAAGAATTCCCTGAAAACGCTGGCGAATATTACTGCAACCCATACTGTTGCGCAGAATTGCGATTCTTCCGTTCCTCTGGCTGACCAGAACCAGTTTTTTTGCCAGCGCCTGTCCCAGCCCATAGTTATCGCAGGAAACATTCGGCAAATTCTTAATGCTGTCCACCGTGGACTGCATGGTCACCACCGGTACGCTTTTCTGCGCCTTAACAATCGTGTCCTTCAGAACATCCGGATTCGCGGGCGCGATTACAATCGCACTCGCGCCGTTGTTGATTTCACGCTGCATCAATGTAACCTGTTCCTGTGAATTGTTTTCAGCGGATAAAGCGACAAAGCTGACCTCTACATTCATATCCTTTGCCGCCTGATCAATTCCCTGGCGGATTGTCGTCCAGCTTTCGGTGCTCTTTCCCCGGATAATCACAGATATCTCATAGGGGTTACTGCTCTTTTTTTCCAGAAAGCTGTCGCGGTTGACAAACAGGAACAGTAGGGAAAACGCCAGGAAAACCAAAAGGAAGATCAGTAATCGCTTTCTTGTCATTTTACCCCATCCTCCTTGCCTAAATCCAGTTCTTCGAGCGTTTTCACAGGCAAATGGATGCGGGCCGTCGTGCCCTCATCCGGCTCGCTGTAAATCGAAAGACCGTATTCTCCTCCGAAATAGAGCTGAATCCTTTCATTTACATTTTTCAGCCCGATGCCGGAGCCCTTTCCCCGTTCCTTTGCGGTATCCTTGGTAAGCAGGGAATCCGCCTGCTCCTGAGTCATCCCCAGACCGTTATCAATAATATCAATGTATAGCTCACTTTCTTTTCGGTAAGCCTTGACCGTGATTTCTCCGTCACCCATCATAAATTCCATGCCGTGGTAAATGGCGTTTTCCACCAAGGGCTGAATAATCAGCTTGATTGTGGCGCATTTCAGAATGCCCGGTTGCGCGTCAATATCAAAGCTGAACTTGTTCTTGTAACGCATTTTTTGGATGGTCAGGTAATTTCTCACATGCTCCAGCTCATCGGCTACCGTTATGATATTTTTTCCCTTCGAGAGGCTGATGCGGAACAACCTGGCGAGCGCCGTTACCATGGTCACCGCGCCCTCATAGCGCTCGTTTTCAATCATCCAGACAATGGAATCCAGCGCGTTATACAGAAAATGGGGGTTAATCTGCGACTGAAGCGCGTCAAGCTCACTCTTCCGCTTGGATTCCTGCTCCATTACGATATCGTCCATCAGGCTGCGCATCTGGTTTACCATGGAATGGATGGTGCTTGCGAGATGCTGCACCTCGTAAGAACCGGAGCCAAAATGGTCAACATTGATATCGTTGAGGGTTCCGTTTTCGATATCCTTAACGGAGTGCTCCAGCTCCTGAATGGGATACGCAATGCGGGAGGAGAGAAACATATTGACGAAGACCAGCAAAAAAATCGCGAATAAAACAAAGAACAGCGCGAAAAGCTGAAGCTGATAATAATTTGAGGTAATATCCGTCATAGGGGTAACCGCAATAATCTTCCAGCCGGTATAGCCCGCAGTTTTCACCGTGACGAGACGCTGTTCGCCCTGAAAGGTCTCTTTGTGGTTCCCGTCGTCATACTGCGAGGCGGCAATATTATTTTCCTGCGCCAGATTGGAATAAATCAGTTGCTGGCGCGGATGGTAAATAATTTCGCCGTCTCCGTTAATCAGGTAAATATAGCCGGATTCTCCCAAATCAACGTTCTTGCAGATCTGCTCGATTCCGCTGAAATTCATATCCACCAGCAGAACACCGTGCGCTATGGAGCCGGCATTGGTCAGCTCTACCGCGCGGCTGAGCGAAACCACCCAGCGGTACTTGTTGTCGGGGTCCACAAACAGGTTCTGCACATGGGGCGTGGAAAAGTGGCAGTTCTCGATCTTCCGCTTCGCGTTGATAAACCAGTTCTGGTCCACCACACCCGCCGAGGGCTTGAGCTGGTTCAGCGGCTCGGCGGCAATGACCTTTCCTTCGCCGGAAAACACCCCGATGCTGATGAGCAGGTCGCGATTGGTCTCGTAGAGCAGGCTCATATCGCCGCTGATGTTGTCGGTCGCCAAATCCGCGTTTTTAATGACACGGTAATACATCGAATCGGAAATTCGGAGCATATTTCGCAGATAGGTATCGAGATTCAGGTTTACCTGATTGACCATACGGGAGCTGTCCGCCGCCGCCATATGCTCGGAGGATTCGACGAACCGCAGATAAAGGAACGCCGAAACCATAATCATTCCGATGACCGCCACAGCGGTAAAGGTAAGCGAAATGGTAAATTGCAAGCTTCGCTTCCGGAAAAAGTGCTTCGACTTTTTATAAAAATTTTGAAAATTGTTCCGCATACTGTAACCCTGTCCTTATAACGCCTTTGCAGACTCAACCGTTACTCCTGTATTTCGACGGCGAAATTCCGTATTTCTTCTTAAACACATAGCTAAAATAATTTGGCTCCGGGTAACCCACCTTTTCCGCAATAATATAGGTTTTGTCATCCGTGGTTTTTAAAAGGTTTACTGCTTCCTGCAAGCGTGTCTCCGTAAGGTAGGCTACAAAGCTCATCCCCGTTTCACGCTTAAACACCGTAGAGAAATAAGCCGGGCTCACATGCAGGTAGGAGCAAAGGCTTTCTACCGAAAGCTCTGTACTGCCGTAGTTTTCGCCAATATACTGCATTGCGTTCTGCGCCAGCATTTTAGAGGAATCGACCCGCTCGCGCCTGATCATAGCGCTGATTTTGACACAGCTGTCAATACACCATTGCTTCATCTCCGTCGGAGAACGCAGTGATGTAATGATGTTGACGTAATTGAAATCCTCTCCGAAAATCTCTTCGGTGCCAAATTCGTAGGCTTGCATGACCTTCAACAGCGCAGTCATAATTTCCATCAGATAAATTTGGTACTGGCTGAGAGGCAGGAGCCGCGCTTCAAACCTTGCAAAAAGAACACCGATTTTGCGGCGGATTTCCTCCTCGGAATTCATTTTAATCGCGTTTACAATTTCGCGCTCGTCCCGGTCGTCAAACAGAAGCTTTGTAGAGGTATCCGGTTCGATATCCGCAATATAAACCGCTTTCCCCTCCCCCATCACAGAGCTGTAATCCAGCGCGCTCTGCGATTCGTTATAGGAGTGCCGGATATCCGCCAGCCTTGAGCAGGGAATTCCCACGCCTGCCATCACCTTGACACCAAGAATCCGCTCCGCGGCTTTGCATACAACGTTAAGACCGGTAATCAGCGGCACCACACCGCTTTGCGGGTCAATGTCCGCTAGGATAGCCACGCAGTCGGAGTACAGGAACCCGGCAAACCGGCAGTATTTCCCCATCATTTCATCGACCGTCCTTTTCAGGGAAATCGGAATCAGCTCCTCCTGCCCATGAAGCGTTTCCTCTGCCCTCAGGGCGGATTCCGCCCGTACCAGCGCAACCGCCCAGCTTGTACCCTCCAGGCAGATGTTGAACTGCCTGGCCTGCGTCATCACTCTGTCCTCGGGAACGCGCCCCTCAATCAGCCCGACCAAATACTGCTCACGAAGAACCGGCAGGCTCTCCTGATAATTTCTGCGGAGTGTTTCCAAGTCCCGTTTTTCATCGTATTCCCGGTCGAGCCTTTGCTTTAGGCTGGCCAGTGTTTCGGTCAGCTCGGCTGCATTAATCGGCTTTAATACGTATTCCGATACATTCAGCTTGATTGCTTTCTGTGCGTATTCAAAATCGTCGAATCCGGAGAAGATAATCAGCTTGGTCGAAGGCATAAGGGCTTGAAGCTTTTCGCCAAGCTCCAACCCGTCCATAAACGGCATTTTAATATCCGTCATCACAACATCCGGGTGAAGATGCTCGGCTTTTTCCAATGCCTCCAATCCATTTTCCGCGTCTCCGACGACCGCGTACCCCAGGCTCTGCCAATCTATTTTCCGAATAATTCCCTCGCGGATCTCTTCTTCGTCGTCCACCAGCATCAGACGATACAGCCCCATTCCTAAACGCCTCCAGCAACTCTCTAAATTTAATTAATTGTACCATTTTTACGTAAAATGTTCAATGAAACATTATGCATAATGTATTGTTTTTTTCTGTTTTCAATATTTCAACATAAGGAAATGTCCGTGCAGTTATGGCTGCACGGACTGAACGGGAGGAGTATTGAACCACTGAGATATGTTGGAAAAGCACTTGTTGTTTGTATGAGGAGAACCGCACATTCTATCATGCACATTCTCGTAATCCATTATTTTCTCTTATACTTTGAGAGGTCAATTGCAACAGCGATTGCGATGATAATCCCCTTGATAATCTGCTGCCACATCGGACTAACATTAATGAACTGTAAACCGTACTGGATAACGGTGAAGATCAGAACGCCGCTTACAATGCCGCCAATCTTGCCGACGCCGCCGTTCAGGGAAACACCGCCCACCACGCAGGCCGCAATGGCATCCAGCTCATAGCCGTTGCCGTAGTTGTTGGTTGCGCCGGCGGTTCTGGCCGCTTCAAGAACGCCGCCGATGCCGTAAAGGGCGGAGGCGAGAATAAAGATTCCCATAATTGTGGCGAACACGTTTACGCCGGATACGACAGCCGCCTCACGGTTGCCACCGATTGCGTATACATTCTTGCCAAATACGGTTTTATTCAGTACAAACCAAATAACCGCGGTAAAAACCAAAGCAGTTGGAATTAAAACAGAAAATTTTCCAAAAATCAGGGTCTGGCCAAGTGCGGAGAAATCCGGACGGATACCGCCGATAGGCTGAGAATTGTTGGGCGGGAGATCGAAGTAGAGCGAACATGCACCGTAAACAATAACCTGCACCGCAAGGGTGGCGATAAACGGATGCATATCGAATTTTGCTACCAGAAAGCCGTTCAGGCAGCCGAACAGCAGGCAGACAATAACCGCCGCGATAATCGGAACCACAACGGAAATCTGAGGCAAGTTCGGGAAGAACCGGTTCGCATAAGTAGCGGTCTGCATCATAGATGTAGAGATAACAGCCGCTAACCCTACCATACGCCCTGCGGAAAGGTCGGTACCCGCGATCAAAAGGGTGAAGCAGATACCCAGAGCGATAATCAGCCTGGTGGAGGACTGCGTCATAATATCGAGCAGTACCTGAAGCTGCATAAACCGGGGTTCAATAAACATAATGATGATAACCAGCACAAGAAGTGCCAGCATAATCGCGTTATTGGTCAGGAACCGCTTTGCGGTTTTGCCCGAAAAGATTACTTCGGAGCCAAGCCGCTCCTCCGCAAAAAACTGGAACAAGCCGTAACCCGCCACAATCACACCGAGGCCGACCAAAAACCAGGGCAGGTCGTACATTTTTTTGGTATATAAGGCAAACTTTAAAAGTAACCCAATTACTAAGATGACGGAGCCGGAAATCATGTAGCCGACCGCTACTTTTCTGCGTGGTACAATTCTTTCTCCTTGCATATACCTATACCTCACTTTCTCTTTCTATTTGACAAACTTAGCCGCTAAACGCATTACGCTGACCTGATCTGCCTCTTTGGAGTCCAGCATACCAGAAACCTTACCTTCGCACATGACGAGGATCCGGTCAGACATCCCCAGCAGCTCCGGCATTTCAGAAGAAATCATAATAATGGATTTCCCCTGCTTTATGAGATTCAGCATAATGGTGTAAATTTCATATTTGGCACCGACGTCGATTCCGCGGGTCGGCTCATCCAGAATCAGGATATCCGGGTTTGTGAGCAGCCAGCGCGCAATCAATACCTTTTGCTGGTTGCCGCCGGAGAGATTCTCCATTAAGGTTTCAAGGGTCGGAGTTTTTACATTCAGCTGCTTATTTGCTTCCTTTGCCGCCTTCAGGCGCTTAGCGTCCTGAAGCACTCCGCTCTTTGCAAATTTCTTCTGGCTGGCAATAACGGTGTTATCCAGTACGGAAAGAATTCCAAAGATACCGGACTGGCGGCGTTCCTCAGTGAGAAGAGCAAAGCCGTGATTTTTTGCGTCCTTTACGGATTTTACTTTAAAATGCTCGCCATCCTTTTCCACTTCTCCCGACGCAATCGCGCGCAGCCCGAAGAGGGCTTCAACCAGCTCGGTGCGCTGTGCGCCTACCAGACCGCCGATTCCAAGAATCTCGCCGCGGTGCAGCTCAAAGCTGATATGCTGAAAGGATTTGGGAATAGGAGAGCAGACGTCAGTAACCTTAAGCACCACTTCACTGCCGGGGGTATAATCCTTTGGAGGGAAACGGTTTGTAAGGTCACGACCAACCATGCGGCTGATAATGAGATCGGTGGTCAGGTCGCTTGAGGACCACGTGCCTACATACTGTCCGTCTCTCATTATGGTGACTTCGTCGGCAATCTTCAATATTTCCTCCATTTTGTGGGATATGTAGATGATCGCACATCCCTTGCTTTGGAGTTTCCTTATAATTTTAAACAGATGCTCCGTTTCCACATCGGTCAACGATGAGGTCGGCTCATCCATAATGATTATTTTCGAGTTATAGCTGACCGCCTTGGCAATCTCCACCAGCTGAAGATTGGAAGGGGAAAGCGAACCGGCCATTACTTCCGGGTTGATATCCAGTTCAATTTCCTTAAACAGGTCCTTTGTCTTGCGGATCATGGTTTTTTTGTCGACCGCGATTCCTTTCATCGGGAAGCGGCCCAGCCAGATATTTTCCATTACCGGCCGGAAGCGGATTGGATGCAGCTCCTGGTGGATCATGGATACGCCCAGATCCAGAGCCTGCTTGGAAGAGGTAATCTTTACTGTTTCCCCGTCAAGGATGATTTCTCCTCCGTCTTCCTGGTAGATTCCGAACAGACATTTCATCAGGGTTGATTTTCCCGCGCCATTTTCGCCCATAAGCGCATGCACGCTGCCCGGTCTTACCTTAAGGCTTACGTTGTCCAACGCCTTTACACCGGGAAAAATCTTCGTAATATTGTTCATTTCCAACACATATTCACCCATACAGTCATTCCTCCTTTTTGTTAAAATACAGCAGGGAACGAAAAGCGCCAGCCTCGCGTTCCCCGCCGAACCTTACTTCAAAGTATTCACGTTTTTATTCTATTAAAATAGTAATTACTTCTGGAACTTCTTGTAGTTTTCCTGGGTTACCTTAACGTAAGGAATCCAAACATATTTGCCGTCGGTTACCTCATAGCCTACATTTGCCTTGCTGATCTCTTTGCCCTGTGCGGCGGCTGCAGCGATGTTGACCGTTGCTTTGCCCTGGTTTTCGCCGTCGTTCAGAACTGTGCCGAGAAGGGAACCATCCGCCATTGCGGCCAGCGCGGGAGCTGTTGCGTCAACGCCGACAACCGGAATATACTTTGCTTTGTCACCCTTGTTGTAACCCTGTGCCTTCAAAGCTTCGATTGCGCCAAGCGCCATATCGTCGTTGTTTGCCAGAACTGCTTCAATCTTATCGATACCCTGAGAAGCGATAAAGGTCTTCATCAGGTCGGTTGCCTTAACCTTATCCCACATTGCGGTGTCGGCAGCGAGTTTAACAGGCTCAAAGCCAGCCTTCTGGATTGCTTCAACAGAATACTTTGTACGGAGGGTTGCATCCTGATGGCCAGGCTCGCCCTGCAGCATAACGTACTGGATTTTGCCGTCGCCGTTCTTATCTGCGCCCTTGTTTGCCTTGAAGTAATCGGCAATAATCTCACCGGACATGGTGCCGGATTCCTCTGCCTTCGCGCCAACATACCAAACCTTGTCGTAGCTCTTCATAACATCTGCTTCCGGCTCACGGTTGAGGAATACGATCGGAAGGCTCTTTGCCTTTGCTTTCTCAAGCAGCGGGCCTGCTGCGGTACGGTCAACCGCGTTGATTGCCAGAGCGGTTACGCCCTTTGTAATAAAGGTATCAACCTGCTCGTTCTGGGTTGGCTGTTTGTTCTGGGAGTCCACAATATCGAGAGAAGCGCCCAGCGTTTTTGCCTGTGCCGTCATGTTATTGCGTACACCGGTCATGAATGTATCATCAAATTTGTAGATACATACACCAACGCTTACGTCGGATGCCGCAGCCTGGCTGGCTGCCGGCGCGGTGCTGGCTGCCGGTGCCGCACTCGAGGCAGTGGCAGGGCTGGAGCAGCCTGTGGCTGCGGTAGCAATCATCATAGTAGCCAAAGTCAACGCGACTATTTTCTTCATAGTAAAATCCCCTACTTTCTTCAACTTTCATAAAAATCTGCAAACCGTAATCACCTTGTACAATTGCACAAATAATAATCCGTTTGCTGCTTTCTGTTGGATATTATAACCGTGCAACAAAGAATAATCCATATAATTTTCTCTACACTTCTATTGAAATTCTTTTTATTATTGCTCAAAGCTCAAAGAAAAAGTGAAATATATTTGTGCATATTATACTCCAAAATACGGTTTTTTTGTAAGAAACAACGGATAATTTCTGATTGGCTAAAATAATCAAGAAAAAAGCACCTGTTCACCCATACCATCCCGCGTACTTGTTATCACCCCTGAAACGGGATATAATGGAGAAAAACGGAAGCTGGTCATAATATGAAGGAAAATATTCTTAACCAATTGCGGGAAAATTCCGGTAAAATCGGTTTCTATTATAAAAACCTCGTTACCGGCGAGACCTGGCAGTGGAACGCTTCTCTGCCTCTTCTGGCCGCCAGCGTAATTAAAATTCCGGTATTGGCGGAAGCTTTTTTTCAGTTTGAATCCGGCGGTGCGCAGAAAACAGAAGCTTTCCGTATCCGAGAGGAAGATAAACTCCCTTCCTGCGGCGCGCTGACCTACCTGCACAGTGGGCTGGAGGTCACACTGGAGGACCTTTGCACCCTGATGATTATTCTAAGCGACAATACCGCCACCAACCTGCTGCTTAAAAAATTTGGAATCGGCGCGATTAACCGGCGAATGCGGGAACTGGGGCTAAGCGTAACGACGGTAAACCGCCTGCTGTTTGACGCGGAAGAAGCCGCGAGGGGCCGCGAAAACTATATCAGCGCCGCGGAGATCGGGCTCCTGTTGAAGCAAATGTACCGAGGGGAGCTTGTTTCTCCGGCCGCTTCGGAGCAAATGCTTGGTATTCTCAAAAATCAGCGGCTAAACGGAAAAATGCCGTTTTTGCTTCCCAAAAAAGTAACTATTGCCCATAAAACGGGAGAGGACGACGGGATTACACACGATGTGGGAATTGTATACGCTCCGCAGCCGTTTGTGGTTTGTTTCTGTTCCAATGAAACAGATGTACCTCGCTTTGAAAGAACAATTCAGTGTGTTACTAGGGCTTTGTATGATATGCAGGCAGAGTCCCTTCCACCCCTTTCAAGCTGATGAAAAGCCACGGGAAATTTCAAAGTACTTTTCGCCTTCGAATTTTGATGTCCCGGCTTGTTTTGCACAATTATTTCTGTCTGTAATATAGAAAATTATGTATGGTTAGTATCGTCCGGAAGGGGAATATTTATGACAACTCTAATCAAAAACGGAACTTTAATTGATCCGCTTAATAGGGTTCACGCAAAAAGGAACCTGCTTATAAAAGAAAAAAAGATTTTGTGCTGCACCGGCGAGGAACCTCAAACCGACCGCGTAATCGACGCAGCAGGTAAAATTGTTGCGCCAGGCTTTATCGACGCCCATATGCACGAGGGCGGAAGAAACCCCGACGGAACGCTGGATGAAAGCATGTTCCTCGCTCTTCTGCAAATGGGTGTTACCTCCGCGCTGGGCGGGAACTGCGGCAACAACGCTTTTGATTCGCCGGGTGAATATCTGGATTTGATCGACTGGCAGGGAATTCCCGTTCATCTCGGTCTTTTTGCCGGACACACCGACGCGCGTTTCCGTGCCGGTGCCACGGATAAATACGCACCCCTGCGTGACGGCGAGCTGAACGCTCTGCTCGCTTCTTTAAAAAAAGAGCTGGCTTCCGGCTGCATCGGAATTTCATTCGGCATAAAATACACGCCCGGTATCACCTTTGAAGAGCTGTTGCAGGTCTGTCTGCTTTGCAAAGAAAGCGGCAAGCCGATTTCCGCTCACATTCGCGAGGACGCGGCGGGCGGACCCGACGCGGCGCGGGAAATCGCTGAGGTCGGGCGTCAGCTGGGAATTTCCGTGGAAATATCTCACATTGGAAGCATGGCGGGCTTCGGGCAAATGGAGCGGACCCTCTCCCTGCTTGACGAATACGCCCTGAACGGGACCAGCCTTGGAATCGACTGCTACCCCTACGAGGCCTTCAGTACGGATATCGGGGAAACCACCTACGACGAGGGCTGGCTCGAGCATTACGGCGCAGATTATTCCAGTATTGAAATTTGCAGCGGTCCTTACAGGGGGCGTCGCTGCACCGAAGAAATTTTTCGCGAGCTAAGAAGAACCGCGCCAGGAACGATTACCGTCTGCCACGTGATGAAGCCGGAGGAAATTGACCTCGCGCTGCTTCACCCGAACACAATTCTCGTTACCGACGGTTACCTGCACAACGGGCAGGGGCATCCGCGCGCCGCGGGCACGTTCCCGCGCTTTCTAAAAAACTATGTCCGTACCGGAAAACTCAGCCTGGATGACGCGATCGCAAAAATGACCGCAATTCCGGCGCAGCGGTTTGGTCTGACGCAAAAAGGGCGGCTATCCGCCGGGGCGGACGCCGACCTTGTTATATTTGACCTTGAAAAAATTGCAGACTGCTCCGCCTATGAGGATCCGGTTAAACCGCCCGTGGGCATCGAATCCGTTCTCATCAGCGGCGAAATCGCGGTTCAAAATTCCGTTGTGGTAAACCGTCGTTTGGGTCGTTCCCTGCGATTCTGAAAACAACCATTTTACAGGAGTGATTCAATTTGTATACACCAAAACCTCTTTTGCCGGGCGCGCGCGTCGCGCTGGTTGCGCCTGCGGGTCCCGTTGGGCCGGAGCGCCTTGCTCCCGCGGTAAAATCCGTTGAGGCTCTGGGGCTGGTGCCCGAGGTATATGAAAGCTGTTACAGCAAACACGGCTATTTCGGGGGAGACGACCGCCTGCGTGCGGATGACCTGAACCGTGCGTTCGCCGACCGTGAAATCGACGGCGTTTTATGCATTCGCGGCGGTTACGGCTCACAGCGCCTAATGAAGCTGATCGATTTTGATCTCATCCGCCGCAATCCAAAATATTTCAGCGGTTACAGCGATATTACCGCGTTACATATCATGATCAACCAGTACTGCGGCTTTGTAACCTACCATACCCCCATGCCCTCCACCGAATTATACAAGGGTGCGGACGCGTACACGCTCGGCTATATTAGAAAGCTGATGGACGGCATCTGCCTCGGTCAGCTGAAAAACCCTCAGGGCTATCCGCTGAAAACACTCGTGGGCGGCTGTGCCCGGGGCATCCTGACGGGCGGCAACCTGTCGCTGGTTGTTTCCTCCCTCGGCACCCCCTATGAAATCGACACCAAAGGAAAGATTTTATTTCTGGAGGATGTGGATGAGGAACCCTACAGCGTAGACCGAATGCTGCTGCAGCTGAAAAACGCGGGGAAGCTTCGGGACTGCGCCGGTATCCTCCTGGGGTATTACACCAACTGCGGAGCCAAACAGCCGGAGCAATCCCTTACGCTGGATGAGGTTTTTGAGGAACTGCTCGTCCCCGAGCGAAAGCCGACCGTGATGAACCTTGCCTGCGGGCACAGCCTGCCGAGCATGTCCCTTCCACTGGGAAAAGAAATACTTCTGGACCTGCGGTCGGAAGAGCTTATTATCGTGAACTGAACTACAGTAAAAAACCGCTGTATTACATTTGACTGTAATACAGCGGTTTTCTTATGTAAAATAAATTTTTAAAAATGCCAGAACAAGCAGATGCGCCGGATAAAAAATATAAAACAGCCATTTCGCAAACTTGCCGCCTCTGCGTTCTCCGTTGTAACAATACAGCGCCGGTACTACAAGAATTACCCCGAATTGATAGAATTGTGCGTAAAACGGGATGTGATAGAGGGGTGATGTAAAATTAATAAGCACGGCAAAAATCAGGGAGGCAATCGCAAAGTATTTCAGCTGCTTTTCTCGGTTGCCCCGATTGATTGCGAATATCAGCACAAAAAGCACATTGATGAACATTCCGTCTCCGGGAATCGACAAAATACACAGACCAACAATCGCCAGTACCTTCAGCGCCTTGTTTTCAATTTTATCCCAGGCCCAAAGCGCCAAAAGGGCGCACAGTAAAGAATGGATCACACTGAAGTTAAGAAAAGTATCCTTCGTCGGTAGGCTTTTTGTCTGGAACAAAACATAAGGCAGATAAGAAATAATCGCAAACGCAAAAAGGCGAAGGGCGTATTTTTTAACGCTTCTTGTATGGTAATATCCCTCCACAATAAAATAGCACATCAGCGGAATTGTCAGCCGCGACATGAAGTGCATCAGCTGCCCGCCAATTGTAAAGGGCGATACAAACACCCAGGCAAGGTGGTCAATCAGCATCGCTGTAATCGCAATCAGCTTTAGGGCGGTGGAATCCAATTTTATTCCATTTTTCATTTTTCCCTATTAAACTCCTTTATTTTACACATTGTTCTAGATTATAATTAATTATTGTCATTTTGTCAATTCTATTTTGCAATAATTTTATAAACCATTATCAAAGCACCCCAACCTGCTGCTCTAATACCCCGTGTTCATTATCATCCACACAGGAATAAACTGCCCGTCAATGAAAATCACACAGAACATTGACACAGCCTTGGTTGATGGGGATACTGGGGGTGCAGGGGGATTTTATGGAACCCTCCCGTTGGGAGTTAAAAATCCCCCTGCGAGTCCTTTGCATCCTTTCGGACGATACCGAAAGGATGGGCCCGCCCGACCTGAGGGCAAAGGGAAAAACCAGATTCATTCAGATAAGGGACACCCTTGTTTCGGCAACAAGCACCACCCAGCCTGCTGCCCTAATACCCCGTGTTCATTATCATCCACACAGGAATAAACTGCCCGTCAATGAAAATCACACAGAACATTGACACAGCCTTGGTTGATGGGGATACTGGGGGTGCAGGGGGATTTTATGGAACCCT
>JAEZYP010000061.1 GCA_023418995.1 Bacillota bacterium
ATCCCGACTGCGTATTTCCCGAGGACGTATCCAAAATGCTCCGCCTCGGTATCAACACCGTTTACCACATGCTGAAGGGCAACCTGATCTCCTGTTATCTTGTGACTAACAAATATCATGTGGCCAAACAGGACGTGATTGACTTTGTTCTCGCCAGCGGCTACACCGAATGCATCTCACCCACCGACCAGCGCAAGGAAATCCAAAAGTACTGCGCCAAGGAGCCGCGAACCGCTTCTGAGATCTCGAGTATACTGGGGGTATCCAACCAATACTGCCGAAAGGTGCTGCTGGCACCCATGTGCCGGGAGAAGATGTTGCAATCCTATGTTTCCTCAGGTAACGACCGTTTCAAGGGAGTAGTGCTATATCGGTGCAAAGAGCAACAGCCCGGACGAGGCTCCAAAAAATGAGCAAGTATGCCGATTTGAAGGGTCGGTATCCTGAAGACCTGACTCTGGACGAAATGCGCACGATCTTGCACATCAGCAAGCGTAAAGCCAGCTATATGCTGAAAAACGGCTACATCCCCTGCAAGGACAGCGGCAAGAAGACGCGCAATTTTCGGGTCAAGCTGAAGGATGTCATTTCTTATCTGGAGGAGATGGAAGAGCATCCGGAAAAGTATATGCTTCCCAGCGGAGCCTTCTCTTCTGCCACTCCGCATCAGCACGGCAAAGGGGCACAAAGGCTGCCTGTAGAAGAATTCCGCCTCTGGCTGGAGGATGAGTGGTTCGCCGCACCGGATGCCATGACTAAAAGAAAAATGGCGCAGCTGACAGGCTATTCCGACAGCGCCTTTCAAGATTGGATCTCTACGGGAAAATTGAGGTGCGTTTTACTCTATAACCAATCTGTGACAGCTAAGGTATGGTTAATTGATTTTTACTGCCATGACGGCTACCTCATTATACATAAATCGAAAAAGCACCAGAAACTGCTGAACCGTTTTTTTGGGGAATATCATGGCGAACCCGCGCGGCGTTGATATTTTGATGAACTTAGGCTAAAATAGAAACCGGCTCTGTTTTAGCCTGAGTTTTTATTCAGCCAGGAGGTTGACAAGATGGAAAAATTCACTCCCTATGAGAAACTGTCCAAGAAAAAGCGACGGGAGCTTTCCATAGCACGGCGAGGAAGTTGGGGCTCGCTGAATCCCGTTACCCGCAAGCCGGAAAATCCAAAAGCCTACAATCGGAAAAAGGCACGGAAATGGAGTGATGAATCACCCATGACCGTGCCTTTTGACTTTGGTTATTTTCCTATACATCTCGTTGGAATAAAGGGGCAATACACTTATCAATCGTACCATCGTGGAACTGCGAGATCATGAACAAAGGCTTACTTATAAGACACAGAAAATTCGATCTGTGTGTGGAAAGTCGGTGTCGGTAAGAAAGTCTTTTGATCTGAATTATTTATTTCGCATGGAGTATTTGACTTTATTTCCGTACTTCTGTGCCGACAAGAGGCCAAGCTTCTCAAACTTAAGTACAAAACCACGTATTGTGGCATAGGCAGCATTGCCGAAGTCTCGTTCAAGCTGTTTGGTTGAAAATTCACCGATTCCATATGCAGACAGAACAAAGTTCCAAAGGTCCTTTTCCTTTTCGGTAATTTTACCTTTATCCAACGCGTTGCGGAAGGAGTCCAACGTATTGGTTTGAGGCAGCGCACTGCCGAGTTTATTGTATACATTTTCAATAAAGTAGACAAGAAACGGCGTCACATCCATCGCGCCGCTGATCTTTGCGTTTTCCTCAGCTAGCGAATAGGCATTGTAGTACCCTTTCCGGCTTCGCTCGATGTAACTTGAAAACGGGATGAACAGCGCAGATGAGTAACCCTGCCTCCTCAAGTACCATAGATGCATAAGTCTGGCCATACGGCCGTTGCCGTCAAAATACGGATGCAGATAAGCAACATAGAAATGGATTACCGCCGCCTTGAGCAAGTCGTTCATCGTACTTTCAGCATTGATGAAGGTGATGAATTTGCTCATATATTCAGGAAGCTTTTCATAAGGCAGGCCGGTATGCTCCAGCTCCTGACCAACGATGTATACACTGTCGTGCCGATAGAACATGTCGGGCTTCAGTTTGTCATTTTCCGGCAGGTATTGGCCGATAGCCGTGTTATAAAGAGTGTGTATGGTTTCCTCAGTGATCTTGTTGTCGGGATCAGAGATAAACTCAAGGCCCTTTTTCATGCCATAGATACGGTTCTCACTTTCGTCGGCAGGCGCGTAGCCGCGCAGTATTCTTCTTACGCTATCCCGTGAGAAATCAATGCTTTCTATGGTAAGCGAAGATGCAATTTCGTCCTCCATTGCCTTCAGCCCAAAAGCTTCATTTGAGCTTTGAGGCGTGAGGAGGAGTTTCACCACCTTCATCCGTACCTGTGCCGCATTTTCCATATAGACAAGATCGTTCCCGGAAAAGTCATGGATGGGCATAGTTTTATAAACGCTGGATTTCAACAGCGATATGAGTTCCTTTATGTCGACATCAGGGAATTTGTATTTGATTTTTTTCAAATCTGTTATGCTTTTATCCGAGAGTATTTTGGCATAAAGCTCCGCATCCATAGTCATAGCCCCTCCTTGAATCGATAGTATATGGTATCATTATGTATCAGTATAACAGCAATTATACAAATGTACAAGCATAAATAATAGGTGAAGATTATGCTAACCCTGTGCTGCGGTTAAACTTTTGTGTCTATAGCTTACCAACAGGTCAGTCGTTTATCGTTGACTTTGTTCGCACCATAGCCTATAATGAAATTATATTTTGTTAAATTGAAGGTAAAACTGTCGAAAGGAAGCGACGCAAAGCTACAGGGCCTCCCATAATTCCGTGATCTAGCCTTACGGTAAATGTTGGGCTTTTATTTTATCCATTGGAGTGTGTAGTGATGGAATACATTTCGATTTCTCAGGCTTCAAAAAAGTGGGGCATCTCTCCCCGCCGAATTCAAGTCCTCTGCTCCCAGGACCGAATCCCCGGCGCTGCCCGTATGGGCTATGTCTGGGCAATCCCAAAAGATGCCGAGAAACCGGTTGATGCACGGGTCAAGAGTGGAAAATATATAAAGAATTCATGACCCATTTTATTGGACAGCAAACATGCTATATTGTCAGATAAAAATAAGATCCATTGCCTATAGAGGAATTTTGATTCGAATGGGAGGAATCGCACGATGCAGGAAACAGTTCTTCTGCCATTTGCACCGATTCTTGTTGAATCCACAAGATCCATTGGTTACTCTTTTGAAGCTGCGCTTGCAGACATCATAGATAACAGTATTGGAAAAAACGCATCTGAGGTTCATGTCAATTATTCGTCACGTGAGCCGCAGTATGTTGTGGTTATGGATAATGCCTGCGGAATGGATGCTGATGAACTGGAAACAGCCATGCGCTATGGAAGCAAAAGCTCTCTTGACGTCCGTGACAAAGATGATCTGGGACGTTTTGGTCTGGGCCTAAAGACTGCATCCATGTCGCAATGCCGTAAACTTACTGTTATTACCAAAAAAAAATCAAAGATGCACGCGGCATGTTGGGATCTCGATACTATCAAAAGTCGTGGTGACTGGATACTCATAAAGTATGGTGAAGCGGAAATCGAGGATTTGCCCTATGCAGGTATTCTCAGTCAACAGAAAAGTGGCACAGTTGTGATCTGGCAGGAATTTGATCGCATTCTGAATGGAGCGGCAAATCCACAAAAGGTATTTGATGAAAAAATTGAGCAAGCTCGCAGCCATGTTTCGTTGGTGTTTCATCGATTCATGGATAAAGAAAATCTACGCAATCGAGTTAAGATATATTTTAATAACTCGTTATTAGAGCCGATTGATCCTTTCCTGACTGGCAATCCGGCAACACAGCCTCTCACAGAGCAGGCCATCCGCATTAACGGCAGCACAATCCTTGTAAAGCCATACATATTGCCGTATTCAAGCAAAGTGTCCGGAAAGGACAAAAAGAAACTCGGAGATTTGTGCGACCTAAGACAGAATCAGGGCTTTTATATTTATCGAAACAGGCGCCTTATAATCTGGGGGACATGGTTTCGTCTAATCAAGCAGCAGGAGCTCAACAAACTGGCCAGAATCCGTGTGGATATTCCAAATACACTAGATCCCATCTGGGAAATTGATATAAAAAAATCAACAGCTTCACTGCCGGATATGATTAAGAAAAACCTTGTGGCGGTTGTACTCAACTCTATTGGCCGGAGTGAACGTGTTTATAAATACCGCGGCCGCATGGCCAATCAGGACAGCCTCCAGCATGTCTGGAACACCGTTGACAACCGCGGAAAGTTTCAATATCTAATTAACAGAGACCTTCCAATATTTAAGCTGTTGGAAGAATCACTGGATGAAAAAGCTGTTGGCTATCTAGATTCCTTTGTTAAAATGCTGGAGGATTCCTTTCCTTATGGAGATGTGTATTATCACTTGGCAAAGGATGACTGCAGCATAGAAACAACCGGACTTGAGTTTGAAGAGGTATATAAAGTTGCCGAAGATATGATCGCAAATTTGAAGGCCGTTGGAATTAACACTAAGGCTTTTCTTGAGAACATGGACAATATCGACTTCTTTGTAAAATATCCCGATGTTGTGAAAAAGATCAGGGAGGACTATTTGAATGACCAGTAATCAAAACAAGATTATTTCAGCAGTAATGCTCCAAATAAATCCGGGTACCATTGTCGATGAATCTATAATTGCGCAGCTTGTTTCCGGCATTTCCAGACTGCTTCCGATAACAGACCCTGGAGCCTCCCATCTCACTGAAGAGGAAGAAGCCGAGGTGATTGCAGAACTGCAGTCACGGCTTTCTGTTCGTATGGACCGCGGTGCCTGTGTCAAAGAGAAAAATCATATGCCATGGTACTATGCCGCAAAAGGTCGAATAAAGTCCAAATTCTGGGATCGTTACAGGACCTATCTGTTTAAAGATGCTGGCTTCAACTCAGACGTGGTTAATGCACTGGATGCCTCGACAGATGAGATGATGGATTTGCTCAGCAACCCAAAGGCCGGATTTGATTTTCAGCGGAGAGGTCTGGTAATTGGTGATGTGCAATCCGGCAAAACATCAAACTATATTGCACTCATGAACAAAGCTGCCGATGCAGGATATCACATTGTGATTCTCCTTTCCGGTACCATCGAAAAACTAAGACGCCAGACGCAGGGACGAATCGACGAAGGCTTCGTCGGTCTGGACAGTACTGCATTCAACCGTGATAAAAGCAGTGTTCTGGTTGGCGTGGGGAACATCGATCAGAGTGTTTCTGGATGGGCAGTAACCTCGACCACCAGTGACTTCAACACATCGACTGCGTCAAAGCTTAGTGGTAAGCTTTCCAACGTCACTTCACCGGTTGTGTTTGTGCTTAAAAAAAATAAAAGTGTTTTGGAGAAACTTGAGAATTGGCTTCGCCTTTTTAACGCAAATCAGAACACAGGGAAAATTGATATTCCCATGCTGCTTATCGATGATGAGGCCGACAATGCCTCTGTAAACACCAAGGGTGAAGACGACCCAACAGCAATCAACAAAAATATTCGAAAAATTCTCAGGCTCTTTTCTAAGGCAAGCTATGTAGGATTTACGGCCACTCCCTACGCAAATATTTTTATTGATCCGGATTCTTCACAGGAAATGTTGGATGATGATCTGTTTCCGAGGGATTTTATTTATGCTCTTGAAGCGCCGACAAACTACATCGGCGCAGCAAGCATTTTCGCCGAGCACGGAAAATATAACTGCATGCTAAATGACAACAGTGACTGTGAACAGTACGTTCCTCTTAAACATAAAAAGGATCTCCTTCGCGGCAAGTGCTTTGATTGTTTTTTCCGCTGCATGTCCGGCTTTGGCCACCAGTGCACCCCAGTCTACTGAGAGACCATCGCCCATACACGTTGATTATGTTTATATCAACAGGGCCAGCAGCACTTTGAGTATTTCCAATGGGACAGCCCATATCTTCGGGTATGTGCAAAGGACGACTTCCGGAAAGAAAATTTATGTGGAATCCACTCTGGAACGCTACTCCGGGGGTTCTTGGGATGAAGTAGCGAGTTGGTCCGCATCTTCGAATTCCAATTCGGCATCGGTTTCTAAGACTTATAGGGTTTCCGGCGGGACTTACCGCGTCGCAACTTATTACTCTGTGAGCGGCACGAGCGGGTCGGAGTCAGATACTCTTTATAGCAAAACTGTTTCATACTGAAATCCATTTTTCGGCTTAGAGAAAAGTTCCCCAGCACTTTCAAAGTGCACATTAGAATCTAAACGGTAGTCATGTGAACAGCGAAATAAAATTTCGAAAGAGGTGGATCCAATGGGCTTTTAGAGGGGTGAAAGATTCCCCTTCGGATGAAAGCGTAGGTGTCAATCACAACAAATGAAAATCAAGGGGGTTTTTAAAATGCTGAGAAGTTTCAAAAAACTCGTCAGTTTGGTTTTAGTTCTTGCACTTTCTTTGGCCGTCTCACTTCCGGCTTTTGCGGCCGAACCCAATGATTCACAAACTAAGGATTCCGGTTCGTATATGATAAAAGATTCCGGAGTTGAGCAGCCTATAATTGATTCCAAGGCTCGATCATCCTATAATGAGCGGTATATGGCGATAACCTCGTTAGGGACTTCTGATACAGCAATATTTAAGTATGTGCAGAATATAGTTACCCAAATGGGATATTCGGCACAATCTTTTCCGCTAAAACGTGCTATTGATATTTACAATAATTTACCATATAATCATTTTACAATTATACACGGCCATGGCAACGTAGGTATGATACACTGTGACCATACTCAGAGTGGAGCATGGTCAGGTTTATATGCTTACCCTACCACTCTATCAAACAGTAACGATGCCTCTCTCGCAAATTATAGAAATAACACGCTAAGCAGGCATAAGCTGATCGTTTTTATAACATGCAACAGCGCACAGCCTTATAATGGCTATAGCATGGCCGAACAATGTGTGGATAAAGGAGCGGGCTGCAGTATTGGATTTTATAATGAGGTGTCCATGGGGGGAGAGTGGTTAAAGGAATTTGTTGGGCAATTGCATAATAGATATACTGTAGCTAATTCAATTGATATTGCCAACGATCTCTTTAACAAAAAATACCCGTCCATGCAAAACAATGAAACTTCCCCAACCTATGATGGCAATCTTTGTCCATTTGGTGATACCAGTACGATTGTTCGTGTTAACTGATTTTTTGAAAGGATGACAGATTATGAATAAAAAGTTCATGATGATTGTTGCGGTTTCTGCTATTTGCTTAGCCACAGTAGGGGCAAGTTTTTCTGCTTCAGCGATGCAGGTTCCATCAAATCAGTTGTTACAGGAAGCAAAAAATCACAATTATATTACTATGCAAAGCAATATTCCTGTGACGAAGGTTGATAAAACTGCAGTCGCATCTCAATTTAGCATCAGTGCAGATAATTTAGGAGAAAAAACAGAAAACTACTACCAAGATTCCAGTAAAAACATTTATATGATTGACGACCAAAACCGTCTAACCACATTTTGGGAAGGCAGTTCAAAAGCGAATAACAAAATATCTTCTTCAAACTCACAAGAAATTGATCCGGTTGATCTGCTTCAATGCGCTATAAAGAATACGGTTCCTAATAGCGGTAACTTTATAGTCGATAAAAATTCGTTTACCCGTGGATGCTATCATATTCTCATGAGGAGAAAAGTTGATCAGGATGTCTCTGATAGCATTACGGCGCGAATCAATCCCGACGGAAGCATCGCCAGTATCAACGTAAATTATTGTAATGTTGATGCAGACCATCCAATTACTCAAGTGCATAAACAACAATTAGACGCTCAGGTTCAGAAATATATTGAGCAGAAGAAAAAATCGGATACCAACATTTCCGAAGACAAAATTTCATTCCGCAGCTATAATCGAGATGGAAATCAAATTGTAGCCACCTATACGATTCGTTATACTTATCCAAGCGGAGATCGGGTCGCTTACGATGCAGAAACCAAATTTTATAAAATACCTGCATAGCATCGACTTTTAGAATTTTTTAGACAACTAAAATGGCTGACAGTCACTTCAATAGTGGCTGTCAGCCATTTGTCGTATAATGAGAATGCTGCCATAGGTTTGCAATTGGAACTTTCCCCACTTTTTATGGCAATATAATAGAAAATGAATCAACCACTTGGAAGAATCTCTGAAAGTTTCCGTTGTATCAGTTGGCTTCCTTACTCATTTACATGTTATTGTCTACTTTAGACTGTAAAACGGACTTTCAGATTGACGGAAGTGTGTCAGTTAAAAATTAGAATTCTTCAAAAAATTCTGTCACAAAACGCCTTCCTGATTTGTCTTTATGTATAGAAGACAAATTTTATACTTATTATGAAACATGTTCAAACGGTTAGGAATAGACGCTACGGGGACATAATTTCAGTCTTCTTTCGTTCCATACTGTTTTTGAAAGGCTAAATATCCAATAATTCTATCGCTTACCACCACATTATCCACCTTGGTTTATTTTATTACGGGTGAAGGCTTGTGGTCTATAGCTTTATGACTTCTATTTATACTTAATACCTATAATTGATTATAATGAAAAATTATCGTTTGGGGATGCGTTATTTGCCATTTGTATCTCCGTATCTGTGTTAGCAAAACAGTTTACGATAGCATGCACAGACTAGAACGATGCAATTGTAGGGCGCTATGACTCGGGTTGATAAAGCTGTAGTCGAATTTCAATTTGGCAGCTGGTTAGATGATTTAGCAGAAAAAGCAGGAAATTACTATCGATAGACCTCTTCGTGTATTAGATTGCCTTGCAAAATAATATGCGTTTTACAAAAATTGAAGGCGCTGCCCGCCCAACAAAAAAACGTAGGTTTGGCGGGATTTTTTTCATGCCTGGATGGCTATAAATAACGCCCTCTGAACTTACAGTTCGGAGGGTATTTTTATGTATACTTTATATGTCTTAAAATTTAAGCGACCGCTATTACGTAGCGGTCGAGCGTGATGAAGCAAACAGCTTTGTATACGCTGCTTTAATTCGAAAACTATCAAAAAAAGGCCATTTCTGTCTATGGAAGCAAATCGGTCACCAACACAAACTAACAGAGAATGTTCAATGCGAACACAATTATAAGAGCTTACTAACGGACAGCCATGTCTGCAGGTATGCCCTTTTTTTGTTGCATATAATCATTCCCCAGTGTCGGTCACCGCCTTCTTGTCCTTCGTTTTCAACTCAATTTTGAAAATTTGGAGGACAAGCTTATGTCAGAAAAACAAAAACCGATGGCCTACTATAAATGTGTCGTTTTCAATTCTCTGAAAAACGAGTACCGGCAGAATGATAATGCCGCCAAGTACATTGTTCCGGTTGGGGAAGAACTGTTTGAATCAGATCAGGTTGTAGAGTTTGATTCTCTGCTGGAGCTCAGCATTCCAGAACACAGCCCCGAGGATTGGCTGATGTTCATTGAAGATCAGCGACTGTTTTATGCTTTACAAAAGATAAATAGGCAAGAACTTATGCTGGTGTTTTTAAAGTTTCAAAAAGGGTATACGCAGGCGGAACTGGCCGAATTCTATCATTTATCGCAGCAGGCGGTCAGTAAGCGGCAGCGGGCAATTTTAAAGAAAATCAAGAATCTTTTGTAATCTGGTTGTAGAAATACCCTGTTAATGTGTCATAGAGGGTGAGAAGAAGTTCTCATCCTCTATTTCGGTACCTTGAAAATTACATATCCGGAAGCACCGGTACATGAACTGTCCGACCGTGATGAGCGGCAGCGACATTGACGGGCGCGCCACGACTGCCTGCGGATGGGTGACAGACATCCGCCGAACCGACAGCATCGAAGGTGATGAGCGACAAGGCCCGGTCATATAACAGCCTGTGGTGGGCTGTTTCGCCATGAAACGGACAAGGACAATGCTACTTCCGTCCAGCCACAGTCCCGCCTGAATGCGGGGTCACGCAATGGGGGCGGCTCGCAGAGATCCTGGGAGAGGTGAAAATCCTATGGTGCCTGACTAACCGTCAGACCGCCTGTGCTTCCGCCCTAGCTTCGGGAAGCAGTGCCGAATAGAAGCAAGAAAGCGAAGAACAAGTTTATATAAATCGGAGGACAGCTGTGTCAAAACGGCTGTCCTTCGTTACATAAGGGGGACGAGTCATGGAAGTGTGCAGGGGCGATATTTTCTATGTTGATTTCACTCCGGTGGTGGGCTGTGAGCAGGGCGGCGTACGCCCCGCCTTGATTATTCAGAACAACATCGGCAACAAGCACAGCCCTACCATCATCGTTGCAGCAATCACCAGCCGCATGGGAAAGAACCACCTACCGACCCATGTGCCATTGGATGGCGTTGAAATTGGCCTGCGGAAGAATTCCATTGTTATGCTGGAACAGATTCGCACGATCGACCGTTCGCGTCTGCATACTTATTTGGGACACATCAGTAATAATTACCTTCAGCAGGTGGACCGGGCACTGGGTGTCAGTCTGGGGTTTTGCAAAAAGCAACCTGAGATAAAGGAGGAGCAGTATGAAACGAGCATGGCTTTATTGTCGCATTGATGCGCCGGAGGATCAAAATGGTGCACTGAAAAAGCAGGAGAAACAGTTATTTGAATTTTGCGAACAGCTGGGATACCAGCCTGTCGGTACCAGCAGTGATCTGGGTGGCAACCGCGATCTGGAAAAACAGATACAGGCTGCTGTCGTGAAGCATTTTGACGTACTCCTCGTCAGTAGCCTTTTTTATATCCACCATGACCGAAGCCGGGCAATTCAATATGTGCGGCAACTGCAAAGTCTCGGAGTTGAAGTGATCTCTCCGTTGGAGGGACGCATTTCCGCAGAGGAGGTTCCGTTATGATCGCCGTTTCGGAACGTGTATTTCTGTCGATGTTCAAGGATGAACCAGAAGTGCTGACGGTTCCCGAAGCCGCCAAACTGCTGCGCATCGGTATCAACAACACCTATCGGTTGGCCAGCGACGGAAGGCTTGGAAGCATTCGGGTAACCAATAAGGTCCTGATTCCCAAAATGTCCGTTATCGCGTTTCTCGTCGAAAATAACCCGTGCAAGTTTGTGCTGTCTGATGCATGGACTTCTCCGTCAGAGTGTGGTATCGTGTGTCCTGCCGACGGTAGAAAAGCAGAGAATCTAACGAAAGGAGAGCAGAAATGAAACGAATTACAGGACGTCTGGCTACCAAAAATCAAAAATGGTACGCTGTGCTGAATCTTTACGACACCGAGGGAAATCGCAAGCAAAAATGGATGAACCTCGATCTGGATGAGAAGCGCGGGACTAAAACGGAAGCCAATTATCGTCTGGAGAAGCTGCTGATGCAATACAATACTGGTGATCTGTATTTACAGGATACCATGACCCACGCGCAACGGGAGCGCAACCGGATCGCCAATATGATGGTGGAGGATTATCTCCGTGAATGGCTGGAGCAGCACAAGCCCAATATCAGCAACTCGACCTACGTGAATTATAAGCGGATGATTGACGGTCGGGTGACGACCTTCTTCAAGCCGATGAAGCTCAAAGTAAAAGAGGTCACCGGCGACGAGGTCAACGCCTATTACGCCGAGATTCGCGCAGACGGGCTGAAAGGCACGACGGCGCAGCGTCACCACGCCATGCTGCACAGAGCCTTTAAACAGGCTGTCAAGCGGCGTATCATCGCATCAAACCCATGTCAGCAGGCGGATCGGCCTAAGTCTGTACCGTTCATCGGCAACTATTATAATGCGGATGAACTGAAGGAGCTTCTGAACTGTGTAGAAGGCGACCCCATCCGCTTAGTGATTATGCTCGCGGCCTACTACGGTCTGCGTCGCAGCGAGGTGCTGGGGTTGAAATGGTCGGCGGTGGATTTTACCGCCAAGACGGTCAGCATTCGTCACAAGATTTTGGAGGAGGAAACCAAGTCCGGTGTTGTACTCAAGGGTTATGACGTAATGAAAACAAAATCCTCCTACCGCACTCTGCCGCTGATCCCCCATGTTGAGGAAGAACTTCTGGCGGAAAAAGCGAGGCAGGAGGAAATGCGTACAGTCATGCGAGGCGCTTACAGCAAGGAATATGCGGAGTACATATGCGTGGACGCGCTGGGCAGGTTGATCACCCCGCAGTATGTCAGCAACCATTTTCAGGTGATTCTCAAAGAAAACGGATTGCGGAAAATCCGCTTCCACGATTTGCGGCATACCTGCGCTTCGCTCCTGCTGGCCAACAACATTCCAATGAAAATGATTCAGGACTGGCTGGGACATTCCGACATGGCAACCACCGCCAACATCTACTCCCACATCGACAGCACCAGCAAGCTGGCCAGCGCGAACGCGATTGGGGAAGTTCTGGGAGATGAACCAGAACAGGAAAACGCAGAAGCTCAGGACACAGAAAGTGAAGAATAAGGCTACCAGATCATCCGAACCCATACATGCTTTTTATGCAGAACACATTTTCATCTTGCAAATTTTCTTGCAAAAGGGCCGCAAAGCCGCTTACTGTAAGGCTTGCGGGAATCGTAAATTTCAAAAAAAGGCTGCAAAATGATAAATTTATTCCATTTTGAGAAAATTCAGAGGCCCAAAAAGGCAAGAAGAAGCCCGCACAAACGCAGTGTTCATGCGGGTTTTGGCGGAAGCGGTGGGATTCGAACCCACGAGACCTTGCGGTCTACCTGATTTCGAGTCAGGGCCGTTATGACCACTTCGATACGCTTCCATTGTATTTTCAACCGATTTCTCGGTGAAAAGGCGATATTCAATTGATTGCAAAATTGCAAGAAAACTGCAAGATGAAAATTAAAACTTCTGCCAAATCGGAGCCGCGAACCCGCATGAATACAGGCTTTGTTGAGCCTGCCCCATTGCTGACCACACGCGATTTCGAGTCAGGGCCGTTATGACCACTTCGATACGCTTCCTTATCTTATTTTCACATCTGCCGATTATTCATAATCCCGTTATAGATGCTTAATTATTGTAAATAGAATAGGGGGAAATGTCAAGTGTTTTTCCTGTTTTTCGGCTTTTGCCGAAAATATATGGAGGTTAATTGTGCCATGAGAGGATAACGGCACATATTATGCTAGCAGACAACTTATAAAAAGGTGATACAAATGCCAATTACAACCAGAGAATTATTAGCGCGAATGATAAAATGTGAAGCCGGCGGCGAGGGCGACGACGGAATGCGTGCGGTTTCCTCTATCATTACGAACCGTGCAAACGTAAATTACGGGGAATTTGCGCGGGTGAGCCAGGGCGGAAACTTCCGCAATATCATGGAGCAGCCAGGGCAGTTTACCTGCATGAAAACGACGGTTGGCGGCCAGTATAACCCGCAGAATGTCTGGAATATGGACCCGGAGGAGATTCACTACGAGATTGCGGACTGGGCAATTGCAAATAATATTTTCGGTCCTGTAGGCGACAGCCTGTTCTACTTTAACCCGTATAATCCCCAATGCCCGCCTTATTTCCCCGCAAATCAGGCCGGTGTAATTTATAACCGGATACATGAGCATTGCTTCTACACCCCTACATCCAATTACGCGAATACTTGACGTTAAGGAGGAATTTCAGTATGGATAGCTTTAACCCGTCCGGAATCTATTCCCCGCAGCCGTGCCCGGGGGGAGGATGCGGTATGGCTGCCGGAGGAATAATGCCCGGAGGGATGCCGACCGCAGGCAACACTACCGCAATGACAACCGGTATGCAGCAGGGAATCCCCATGAGCGGCTTCCCGGGAGCCGGAGGCGGCTCGGCTGCATCTTCACACCTTCCCTCGCTGGAGGACATTGCGGAGTTTAACTATTTAAGTCCGCAGCAGCAGCAGAACCAGAGAGAAAGTCTGCATGACCTGGGCTATTCTCCGTTCCGCGGAAACCCAAGGAATCTGGCTCAAACACCACAAAATGTTGTTGCGCCAATTCCGCCGAACACACAGCCGATGCCGATGACAGCAGAAAGCCTGCAATACATGAACGGATTTTTGCGGACCCAGATCGGCAGACCGGTTACCGTTGAGTTCCTCATCGGAACCAACACGCTGGTTGACCGTACGGGAACTTTGCTCGGCGTCGGCGTTAACTATATTCTGCTTAATGAGATAGAAACAGATGATGTTGTGGCCTGCGATTTCTATAATATTAAATTTATCAAATTCTATTATTAAAAAAGAGAAGCGTCGGTTCCGGCTTTGGAACAGACGCTCTTTTGTTACCCTGCCGCTTCCACGCTCTGGGCTGCCGCGGCCTGCGGCGGAAGCTCGACGGCAGGGGCCTTACCGATGTTGTTAATATCTCCGGATATTACGCATTTCGTTACATTGATTGAAACCGAGCCGCCGTCGATGTTTTTAAAGATATGGCTGACAACCGTGGTCGCGTCCAGCTCAATCCGTGTGATTTCTCCGGTTGCGATGTCGATGTAGCAATAACCGTATAAATCCTCTGCGCTGTCCAGCAAGGTCTGCACAATGGTTTTAGAACCGTCTCCCATGCCGGAGGAGGTGACGATCGCTTCAATTGTGCTCCGTAGCACCTCGGTTTGAAAGGCAAGCTCCAGCTTTTGCACCTTTCTCGAGTTTAAGGTAAGATCGCGCACGTATTTTTCACTTTTTACGTTTGAGAGAAGGCGGAGAATATCAATTTGAGCGCGCGGAGAGGAATCAATATTGCCGGCGGAGGTTTTTTGCCAGCCGTTTCCCGCGTCGGAGTAAAACCAAAGACCTTTGTTGTCCGCGACGGTATAGGTTACCATTGAGGTGGATTTTCCGCCGGCCTGCGCGGTTTGGTTGGACTTTAAGGCAAACGGCTTGCCGTGGTACACAATTTCATTTCCGTTCTGAAAGGAAAACTGTTTTCCGTTTGCCGCAAAAGCCAAATCGTTATGGTACGCTGCGGTACAGCTTGAAATTGTTTCCGCGTTGGTTTTCGCCTCGCGGAAAAGAACCTCCGCGTCCGGGTTGCCCGTGCACGCGGTCAGTGTAAGAAATAATCCGGCGATAAAGAGGGATACCGCCTTTTTTTTATGTATTTTCATTGAAATAATTACCTCGATGTTTTCCGGAATGGATTTAATCTTTGTATAATCATAGCAAAATAATCAATCTCCCGCAACCCGAAACTGAAGAAATTTGCCGACACAATACGCCCTTGCAAGGCGGAGAAGCGGACTTGCTGTCGAATATCCCCAAAACCCCTTCCTCCTGATGTGCGCGCCGGTAAAAAACTTTGCGAATTCTGGAAGAGCAGGAGAATTACCATGCCCTATAACTTGACATAATACCCCAAACAAGGGTAAAATACGAGTATTACATATTAGGGAGTCTTGTCATGAATAAAATGAAACAGGCTGCCATGAAAATGGCGTCCCTTTCCGTTTATAAAGGAATTTTGAAACGAACCGTCCCGAAGGCATTTTATCGGCTGGTCTGGTCGGCGGACAAATCCGCGCAGGAGTTTTTGACCGCATGGGGAGATTTTTTTGCCGTTCTCTGTGAGCGCGGATGCAGCGAAAACCTTGCTGAATGCATCACCGGTACGGCACTGTATGATGAAAATGCATTTTCACTGGATGCCGCCGCGGGGAAAACCGATTTTCCCCCGTCGATGATGCAGGCGGTGGAGCGCGATTTAAAGATTATTCTGGAGGTTTCCTCCGTTACGCCGGAGGAGCTGCTGGCGGACTGTGAATGGAAGGATGAAGTCCAAGCGCTTCAGCTCCCGCTCTGGAAAACCGGAGAGCCGGTCGGCGCGCTGCGGGGCGACCTGAAGGACTGCATCCGAAAAATGACGGCGTATTACCGCGAAAACGGCTGCGGTATGTATGCGCGTTACCGTGCTTTCATCTGGCGTGACAAAAAGATCGAGCCGGTTGCCTATCCCGATAAAACGAAGCTGGCCGACCTCAAAGGTTATGAGCTGCAGCGCAGGCTTGCCATTGACAATACGCTGGCGTTTTTACAGGGCTTGCCCGCAAACAACTGTCTGCTTTACGGCGACCGCGGTACGGGAAAATCCTCTACGGTAAAGGCGCTTCTTAACGAATTTTATCCGCAAGGACTGCGCGTGATTGAGATGCCCAAGGAATCCCTGATGGATTTTCCGATTCTTGTGGAGGAAATTGCCGGAAAGCCATCTAAGTTTATTATTTTTATCGACGATCTGTCCTTCTCCAAGCAGGACGATACCTACGCCTCGCTGAAGGCCGTGCTGGAAGGCGGACTGGCGGCGCGACCGGACAACACCCTTATTTACGCCACCTCAAACCGCCGCCATCTGATTCGGGAAACCTTCTCCGACCGCGAGGGGGACGAAATCCATAGAGGCGATACCATTCAGGAAAGCCTTTCGCTGGCGGACCGCTTCGGTCTTTCGATCAATTATATTCTGCCCGACCGACAGCGTTACCTTGAAATTATCCGCCAGCTTGCGAAGCAGCGCGGTCTTGACGACCGAACCGAAGAGCTGGAAAAGGGTGCGGAGCGCTGGGCAACGGCGCGCGGCGGACGTTCTCCGCGCTGTGCCAAGCAGTTTATCGACGACGCGCAGGCACGGATCAGACTTGGGCAGGAGATTTAACACAACTGAAACAAAAGGAGATTATCATGCTGAAAAAGATTACCGCGGTATTTCTTTGTATAAGCTTTCTGCTGTCGGCCTTTGCCGCCTGTGGTCCGCAAAACGATATATCCTCCGGCGCGGGGGTGCAGGATTATCCCGTTACCGTGGGGTCGGTTACCATTAAAGAAAAACCCACCGGCGTTGCGGTGCTTTCTGAAAATTTGGCGGACGTGATTCTGGCGATGGACTACGAGGTTAGCCTGAAAGCAAAGAGCGCACAGTGTACCCAGAGTGATCTATCTGTTCTTCCTGATGTTACCGCCGATGACGCGGAGCGTTTGAAGGGCTTGGACGTCAATCTTGTTTTGACCGAAGCCGAGCTGACCAAGGAGCAGACCGAAGCGCTGGGCAAGAACGGCATCACTGTGCTTGCGATTGCGCGGGCGACCGGGCGCGAGGATTTAGACAGGCTGTATTCTCAGGTGGGTGCTGCGCTTAACGGAGCGAAAACAGGCTATACGCGCGGGGAGAAGATTTCTCAGGGCATTTTTCTTACTATTGATGATATCAGCCGTATCATTCCAAAAACCGATATCCCAACCTCGGTCGCTTATCTTTATGATGACAAGGGCGGCGTGGTAACGGGCGATACACTGGAGGGCAAGCTGATTGAATCGGCTGGGCTGATTAACGCTGCTTCCGACGGTTCCGCAAATCAAATGAATATCAGCGATTTGCTGAGGGTTGACCCGAAGTATATTTTCTGCCCGATGGGGCTCAAGGAAAAGCTGAAGGCTTCCGCAGATTACCAAAAGCTGACCGCGGTGAAGGAAAACCGCGTTTATGAGATGAAGCCAAGCCTGATGCTCTTGCAGGGCAGAGGGATGACGGAGGCGGTGAGCTTTATGGCCGGAACCGTTTATCCAGAGCTGTTGAACAGTTCTTCCTCCGCGCCGGGGAATTCTTCCTCTTCGGCTTCCTCTACAGTCTCCTCCGGTGCCCCGTCGGTCGGCGCGCCGGCCGGAACCCTGAAAAAGGACGATCAGGGGGAAGAGGTAAAGAAGCTGCAAAACCGTCTGCTGGAGCTTGGCTATTTATTTGTGAAGCCCACCGGGCTTTACGGCGACGGTACCGTGCAGAGCGTAAAGGACTTTCAGCTCCTGAACGGTCTGACCGTAACCGGGGTTGCCGACCAGCAAACCTTGCAGAAGATGTTCTCGGCAGACGCGAAAAAACGAACCAATTAAACTGGTTCTTAAACTAAAAAAACAGCGCCCCGAACGGGACGCTGTTTTTTTCCGCGATCACCTTTATCTCTTCTTATTGCACCCCGAATAATAACGAATCAGCTTGCGCGGGCGGTCGTTGAGGGAAGGGATATGCCGTAAATTAATTCAAATTGGGATTTATGGAATTTTTTAGCCCGCGCCGCTCTATTCGGGGGCAACAATAAAAAACGCCATGTACGGAATTCTTTTTCCATACACAGCGCAGGGTTCCTTGGCAATCGCAAAAATCTTAAAACTTCCCTCTGTACAAAATGTGACGAAAGAAGTATAATAATGTTTGCAAACGTGCGGGGATTCCCGTTGTGGTATGGAGGTTTGGTCTCCGTATCGCAGGAGGCAGGTGTTTTGGCCACCTGCTTCTGCGTTTGTGTTTTTTATTGTGCCTCTAACAGAATTATAGCGCGTTTGGTTCTATATTGCAAGATTTTATTTTTATATTTGACAATATTTTATATCAAGAAGTATCTTTGAATTTCCTATTGCAAAAATGTTCGCTGAACAAGGGCGGCTCTTAGCTGAAATGCATCAAACTTCTTGCTTTGCCCCCAGGTCGGGCAGACCCATCCTTTCGCTATCGTCCGAAAGGATGCAAAGGACTCGCAGGGGGATTTTTAACTCCCAACGAGAGGGTTCCATAAAATCCCCCTGCACCCCCAGTATCCCCATCAGCCATGGCTATGTCAATATTCTGTGTGGTTTTGATTGACGGGCAGTCTATAGCTGCGCGGGTGATAACGCGCTGCAAGACACGGATAGCAGATCAGGAGGGGCGCAGCCTCTCCTGATCTATTTTATTATGGACGGCGGGCAAGCCTTCTTTGAATCAGCTTTACCAGCTCCACAACCGGGATGACCGAGAAAGCAAGCGCCATTGCGACGGTATACTCCGCCAGGCTGATGGTTTCAAAGCCGAAGGCTGTGGCGAGGAACGGGATATAAATTACCGCCGTAGTCAGAAGCAGGGAAACGACCATTGCCCCGATCAGGAACAGATTCTGATGCCGGATGGTAAAGATGGAGCCTCTCTGGGAGCGCATATTAAAGGAGTGGAAGATTTCCGCCATCGACATGGTAAGGAACGCCATCGTCATACCGTCGGCACTGTTGGTGAATTCCCAGATTCCGGTCTCCATAAAATGTCCGATGAGATAAGCCGCAAGGGTGATAATGGTGACGAGCACGCCCTGATAAGCGACGTCGAAGCCAAGCCCCTCCGAAAAAATTCCGCTCTTCGGGTCGCTGGGTCTGCGCGTCATCAAATCCCGTTCTCCGCGCTCCATGCCCAATGCCAGAGCGGGGAAGCAGTCGGTAATCAGGTTAATCCAGAGCAGGTGAACCGGCTTTAAAATGACGAACCCGAGAATAGTTGCGGTAAATACCGACAGTACCTCGCTGAGGTTTGAAGCCAGCAGGAATTGAATCGACTTGCGGATGTTGTCGTAAATTTTACGACCCTCCTCTACCGCCGAAACAATCGTGGCAAAGTTGTCGTCTGCCAGTACCATATCCGCGACATTCTTGGTAACGTCCGTGCCGGTGATACCCATACCGACGCCGATATCCGCGCTCTTAATGGAAGGTGCGTCGTTCACGCCGTCGCCGGTCATCGCGGTAACCATGCCCTTGCTCTTCCACGCGTTCACAATGCGTACCTTATGCTCCGGCTGGACTCTGGCGTAAACCGAATATTGTTCGATGCTGCTTTGAAGCTCCTCCTCACTGAGGTCATCCAGCTGCGCTCCGGTGACCGCCTGCGAGGCGTCCTGAATAATGCCGAGCTGGGTTGCGATTGCCACTGCGGTATCCTTATGATCGCCTGTAATCATAACCGGGCGGATGCTTGCCGCCTTGCACTCTTCAATCGCGCTCACGACCTCGGGGCGAATCGGGTCAATCATGCCGACCAGTCCGATGAAAATGAGGGTATGCTCCAGAGCCTCCGGCTCAAAGGAATCCGGCAATTCGGCGTATTCCCTGCAACCGGCGCCCAGCACGCGCAGCGCTTTGTCCGCCATGCGCTTGTTTTCCGCCATAACCTCCGCGCGCAGCGTTTCAGTCAGCTCCACCGCGCTGCCGGCGCGGAAAATATGGGTGCACCTTTTCAGAATTTCATCCGGAGCGCCCTTGGTGTACTGGATAAAGCCGTTTTCTGCCCGGTGTACCGAGGACATCATTTTTCGCATCGAGTCGAACGGCGCTTCCCCGACGCGCGGGGATTTTTCCTTTAAGTCGTACTTTTTCAGGTTCAGCGCGGCAGCGTAGGAAACCAGCGCGTTTTCCGTCGGTTCGCCCCTCACCTCGCCGTCGCGGTTCAGCTCCGCGTCGCTGCAAAGTGCCATGGCGGTTGCCAGCAGAGGCTCGTCGTCGCTGTAATGCTCCACTACGGTCATTTTATTTTGCGTAAGCGTTCCGGTCTTATCCGAGCAGATCACCTGTGCACAGCCGAGGGTTTCCACCGCGGTAAGCTTGCGGATGACCGCGTTTCGCCGCGACATATTGGTCACGCCGATGGAGAGAACGATGGTAACGACCGTCGCCAGCCCTTCCGGGATTGCGGCAACCGCGAGACTGACCGCGACCATGAAGGTATTCAGCACCGACTGCAAATGGAAATTGCCCTCTTTAATCAGGCTGAACGCGAACATAAAGATACAGATTCCAACGACTAAGTAGGTCAGGATTTTGCTCAGCTGGTTCAGCTTGATCTGGAGCGGCGTCTCGCTTTTTTTCGCATTTGCCAGTGCGTCCGCGATCTTGCCCATTTCTGTTTCCATGCCGGTTGCTACCACAACGGCTTTGCCGCGCCCGTATACCACGGTGCTGCCCATATAGGCCATATTCTTGCGGTCGCCGAGCGTGATTTCCTTATTCTGCCCCAGAGAAAGCGCGTCAACAATTTTATTCACCGGAACGGATTCGCCCGTCAGTGCCGCCTCTTCAATTTTCATACTGGCGCTTTCCAGAAGCCGGCAATCCGCCGGAACCGCGTCACCCGCTTCCAGAATGACGATGTCCCCGGCAACAAGGTTTTCGCTTTTCACCATGGCGACCGTTCCGTCGCGCAGTACCTTGGAGGTTGACGCGGACATTTCCTGCAAAGCCTCAATCGCTTTTTCCGCCTTGTTCTCCTGGTAAACGCCGAGCACGGCGTTGATCAGCACGACGATCATAATGATAAAAACGTCTGCAAAGGATTCGTGCGCGTAAGCGGAGGTAAAGGCGGAGATGATCGCGGCGACAATCAGAATGACCGTCATCGGCTCGGAGAGCTGCATCAAAAACTGGTTGAGCAGAGAGTCCTTTTTCCCTTCCGCCAGCTTATTTTTTCCGTTGGTCTCCAGCCGCGCCTGTGCCTGCGCAGCGGTAAGCCCTGTTTCCTCGCTTTTTACTTGCTGTAGAACTGCGTTGGTTTTCTCCAAATAGTATTTCATTCAATTCTTCCTTTCCAATTGCGGATGGGAGAAAATAAAAAGACCCATGCACAACTTATGTAAGTTATGCATG
>JAEZYP010000030.1 GCA_023418995.1 Bacillota bacterium
CTTCCGATTATGAGTAGAGAATTATCTGAACATGGGCACAAAAAAATGAACGACACAGCAGAAACTGCGTCGCCCATGTTTGGATAATTCCATAGCACGAAACCGCGGTCAGTTTGCTGGCAGCTATGGGAAAAGCATTTGTTTGTGTTCCTCAAAATATAGCGGCCCAGATACCTGAAAAGCACAATTTCCTGCAGCAGCCATGTCAATTACCCCCTTACTATGGTAGAATGCGTATAGCAAAGCAAGCCTGCCCGCAAAGCAGACTTTTTCAAGGCTTTGTAATTTCAGCAGGCTGTTGGTGGAGCGAGTCCGGTTCGAAGCAGACCGCAAAAGCCGCAGCTTGGGCACTGAGAGGGCTTTCTGCCGAGAATCTTTTGGATGAGAGTCTCCGTTGAAAGCTTTTCCCTTTTTTTCAGGGATGTGCCTGTCTGCACTTTGCAGATACGTAGATTTTTCTGCTTGCCACGACTGGACAGAAAACCATAGTGCCGTATTTTCATAAAACCGGTTGGGAGTATGTGCATGAGAAAGCGACGTATAAATTCTTGGGCAGGTATCGTCATTACCTTCCGTCGGCCGCCGTCTCGGTAATCGCGCCACTTAAAAGATACCTGTCCGTTCTCCAGTCTTAGAATGCGATTGTTGGAAATAGCAACCCGGTGCGTGTAGCGTCCAAGATATTCTACAACGCAGGCTGCATCCTTGAAAGGCGGTTTGCAGTAAACTACCCACTCTTTGCCATAACACTCATTCAGTAGGGATGGCTCTATGTTGGGAAACTGCTGCTTAAGCAACGCCAAAAACTTGCCACGAAATTTTCTGGACAACACCTTCACCGGAAGAAAGAACTTTTTCCTGGACGGGAGCCATTTGCGAAGCGTAGTAAGTCCGCCAGCCGGAACAATGCAGTGGATGTGCGGATGAAAGCAGAGATTTTGTCCCCAAGTATGGAGCAATGCGGTGTGGCCGGTGGCGGCGCCGAGATATTTTTTATCAGCCGACAGCTCCTGTATGGTTTCCGATACGCAGCGAAAGAGAAGATTGTAGCAGCCCTGCTGGTTTTGGTAGATTAGCATATTCAATTCCTGTGGTACTGTGAATACCACATGGAAATAGCCCGCATTGAGCAAGTTCGCCTTTTGTGCATCAATCCAGCGCTCCTTAGAGAGCGTCTGGCATTTCGGACAATGGCGATTGCGGCAAGAGTTGTAGGATGGTCTTTGGTAGCCACATTCCGGACACTGATCCATATGACCACCAAGCCTGGCAGTACGGCAGCCCAGAATAGCATTCATTGCCTTGTGCTGAACCATGGATAGCCGGTGGCTTTGACGGTAGCCTTCACCGTATTGCGCAAAGATATCTTGTACCTCAGGCATTTTGCGTTACCTTAGGCTTCCGCCCGCGCTTTTTAGGCAGCGTATCCAACGGACTTTGAATCTGCTTGTTCATGTTGCCTATATGAAGATAAAATGCGGTTGTCTGAATGAACGTATGTCCAAGCAGTTCTTTGATTTGGCAGACTTCCGCACCGGATTCCAGGAGATGCGTCGCAAAGCAGTGGCGCAGCGTATGTACTGTGTAAGTATCTGACAAATCTGCATTTCTGCAACAGTTACGAAAGGCATTTGCCACAGAGCGAGGTGTCAATACTTTTTGGCGCTGTTTTCTGGGATAAAACAAATAACCTTCCGGATGATTTGGCCTGTATTCTCTCCAATACTCACGCAGTACCTCCAGATTACGCTGAGAGAGCAGCGTATATCTATCTTTGCCACCTTTCCCGTGATGGACGAAGATCCTCATCTGTTCGCTGTCAATGTCTTGAACACGAAGGTGTGTTATTTCGGATAGGCGCAGCCCTGCACCGTATACAGTTTCAAACATCGCCCTGTCACGAAGGTTGTCCATGCTTGAAAAGAAATGAGCAAGCTCTTTTTGACTCATCAATGCCGGGAACTCTCGGTATTCGCGCCGCCGATGAATTAGTTGATAGTTTAGGTTCCGCCCCATAACAGCACCGAAAATAAAACGCAGAGCACTGTTGCAAACATTGACTGATCCTGCGCTGTGCCCGGAATCCAACAGATACAGCAGGTACTCGCGAATCTCGATTTCACCCATTTCTTCAATGGGGCGGTCGTTGAAATACTTTAGGAATAGCTTGAGCCGTCCCAGATACGATTCAACTGTTTTGGGCGACAGGCCTCGCAGTCGTACCTCATCGTAGGCTCGAACAAAGACTTCTTCATTCGTCATGGAATCATCTCCTTAAAAGTGATGCTTCCATTGTAAAGAAAAAGAGAAAACCTGCCGCAATTGCAGCAGGTTCAATAGAAGAAGTTGCTGGGGCTTAGATACCACCGCGCCAGCGGTTTAGTGCTATGTTTATGATGGACATATCTATTCATAGTTAACTACATACTAAAGATTATCTATATATAGACACAGCAAAACTCACCTAACAGGAGGATGCTATGAACTGGAAACCGTGGACAGGCTGTTATAAAATCAGTGATGGTTGCACATATTGTTATTTTTATGGACCCAATGCAAAACGATACGGTCAAAATGAGATCGAAAAGACAGACAAATTTGATTGGCCTATAAGGAAGAATATAAAAGGCGAATACAACATTAAAGGCAATAAAATTCTTGCAACTTGTTTTGCAACTGACTTTTTTCTTCCAGAAGCAGATGAATGGCGTAAGGAAATATGGGCTATCATCAAGGAAAGAACAGATATAGAATTTTTGATTTTGACAAAGCGGGTTGACCGCTTCCTTGTATCGCTTCCGTCAGATTGGGGTTCTGGATATGATAATGTTAATATTGGGTGTACTGTGGAAAATCAAAAATTAGCCGATTATAGGCTTCCATTATTTTTATCCTATCCGATAAAGAGGCGGTTTATTGCCTGCGCACCGCTTTTAGAAGCGATAGATTTAACACCATATCTTCATGAAGTTGACCATGTTACAGTTGGGGGTGAAACGGGGCGAGAAGCTCGTGAATGTGATTATGATTGGGTACTTAATATCCGTGAACAATGCGTAAAAGCAAATGTAACATTTTGGTTCAAAAACACAGGCTCACTTTTTAAACGTGACGGTGTAGTGGAAAAAATAAATCCATTTAAGCAAACCAGTATAGCAAAAGAGCTTGTTATCAATATTTCAGATGGAAAAAGGTTGTTTTGACAGGAACAGAATAGCATAAAACATTATTGCCTGTTTTGTTTAATGAATGTTCTGAACGATCCAAACGAGGATAGTCAGGGAAGTGTGATAGGAGCAAATTTATTATTTGGTGACAACCACAGTTATCCTCTTACTATCTATTGTCTTACAGATTGTCAAATTATCCATATTGACATAAATGCTGTTTTGGAGTTTTTGCATGATTACAATTTTACATTGCATTATATAAACTCAATCTCACAAAATTCACAAGGAATAAATCAGAAGATAGCAATGTTTACACAAAGAACACTTCGTGAAAATATTATGAATTATTTTAAACAGCAAACTATCATACAGAAATCTTCGGTAATTCTGCTTCCAATGAGTAAAAGACAACTGGCAGATTATTTTGGTGTACAAAGACCTTCTTTGTTCAGAGAAATGAAAAAATTAAAAGAGGAAGGTATTATTGAAATTAATAACCGTACAATCGCAATAAAAAAATATAAATACTAAATATTTAAAGGATGTTGTAAAATATAAAAGTCAAATTTAATCTTAAAGCAGAGCAACGGCAAACTAAACTTACTGTTACTCTGCTTCATTTTCTTATAAACACAATATAGTTCAAGTATAATCGATGATGCTACCTCTCCATATCCTGCTCTTTTAGATTTTGCTCCTGTATCCCACGAAAAGCCAACAAATCCTGATTAAAATCCTTTGTCTGCGGGGTCTGTATAAAGGTCTTGTACCCCAAATCCGCAAAGGTTTCAGCGGAGATTCCCGCCTGAATCTGTCCGTGGTTATGGGGCTGACCCTTGGCATCTTTGCCGTCCACATCGTTATCATAGCAAAACACAATCTCGACAATTTCTGGGTGGTGCTGCAAATAGCGGTAAAGAGCCTTATCTGACAGACATCCCTCGGCAACCCGATGATCCTCCCGCCAATCAATGCCGTGGAGCTTGCAGAGACTGGCGTGGCTCATAGCATCAATGGGGGCTTCAAATTCATATACACGGTTGGAACGCCCCTCCATGCAGAAACCATATGTCTTATCAGAGTTTTCTACATCCTGACGAAACTTACTGTCTGAGCTTGGCGCTCTGAGTGCACAGTACCGGGGCTTAGCTGTTTCGTCATAACCTACAAAGGCACAGTTATGGAATGTATAACCGTTTTTCTCAGTCCTTGCTCCATACACTTTCCCAGCCTCAATCATAGCGTAGACAATTTCCTTATCAATGCCACGAGTATGGGTCAAGTAGGCGATAGTACGGTCAAAACTCTTGTCCTTGGGCGGCAGTACCAGTTCGCCCTTGGGACCTTTTTCAATAGGTGGCACCAAGGAAGTCGTTCCCTCATAGGCACGGCAGCCCAAAATCAGTTCTGCCGCACTTTTGAAATCCGATGCACCCAAATATTCCTTTGCAAAATCCACGATATTACCCTTGGTCTGTGTAGAAAAACAGTAGTAGCCGCGCCCATGGTTAAACAGATACAGTCCGCCGCTGTTCTTCACATGAACGGTGTAGTTATCGCCTTTTTCAATCTGAAAACCATTTTCCACGGCGAAGTCAATGATATTGGTGTCAAAGACCTGCTTCATCTGCTCTTCCGTAAAGGGCATAGGCTTTGACGATGTACGCATGGGTTGTCACCTCCATTCCACGCAAAAGTGCCCCCTGAAAGCAGTTTCAATCCGCTTTCAGGGGGCACTTTTGTTATCTGGTATTTTGTTATCGTTCTAAATCATCTTTACCACTATAGGCAGTATCCTCCGTCACATCGCTGCGGTGGTCGTCTACCGGAATCCATGTTCTGCGGGTATTTACCACTTCCGAAAGCAGTTCCACTCTCTCCCGAAGGGCAAAGCACAACGCATCGCAACGGGCAGTATCTATAAACACGGACCCGCGCATCAGCTCCCGTAGCTCCTCGTCAATATCATAAAGTGTGTTCAGGTTCAGCCACTCAAAAGAGCTTACCAGCTTGATCTGCTCCTCATGGTTGTTCTTAAAAGGCTTGCAGGACAGCTTAGCTTTCGAGCCAATCATAGAAATGGGCTTATCAAACCAAAGAGAAGTTCCGCTGTCAAATATGGGAGCCGTTCCAAGATATTCAAGGGTTTCCGCATTTCTCACCACACCGAAGTTATTCTGATGCCGGTCTTCATTAGCAATCAGGTAATCCAGCACCATCATCTGGTCGAGGGCTTCCTTCATACCAAGGATACCAAGCTTTTCGCAGCAATCAAGGTAATGCTGATAAATCGACACATGGTTCGGCTTTTTCTCCGTCTGCATCACATACCATGCCGAGATTAGTTCTGTCTGCGGTGTAATGAAGTCCTCGCATACACTGTAAGGATACTCATCCTCTGTAAGCAGGGTATATGGAACATGGGGAATTCCAAGCCGTTCCATAATTTTTCCAGCCATCACCTCGTTATATGGCTCCTGCTGAGTCGCACCGCTTCCGCCCTTAATCAGGCAGCGTTTCCCATCTATAATCTTCCACTTTTTCTTGAGCCAGCCGTCCGAAGTATTATCCGGGGACATCAGGCTCATATGGTCATTAGAGGAACCCTGTCCAAACAGGATATTTCCCACATCCTCCGAAAAAGGATTATCAAAGAAGTTGACCTGTGACCACTGAATGCCAGAATCAGCCGGACAGATCCAATACTGATCGGAAAGACTCAAACCAAGGCATTTTTCCAACAATTTTTGTGTTGTAGACAGATTCAGTTCTGTCAGTGCATTTTTGATTCCGGCACGGCTTGCAGGGATTGCTCGTCCACGCCACCATTCGTTAAGTGCGCTGCGGTCTATCACACCTTTTTTCACCGGAATACCCAGCGGCACATGGGGTGCTTCATAGATATGGCCGATAGCAGAAATCGCGCTGGACGCTTCATCCAGCTCTATATCGGCTACCGAAATATTTTTGTGCATCAGTATATATCGTTTCATGCCATCTGCCATTTCATCATCTCCTGTTCTTAACTTAAAATTATACCAAATAAAGTCGTTCTTTTCAACGTAGTAATTATGAACTTTGCAGGACGATTATCGCTCTAATTCTTCCGCTTCCGACATTTCCGACATACTTTCCAATGTAGCTGTATGCATCTGAAAGGTGGAAAGCATCTCCCTGACAGCTTCTGGCAGACTGCTTTTCTCCACATGAATATCGCAGGGAATAGCTGCTGTATAGCCGTAATCATAGGGAATGAAGGTATCCTGAATATAGGCACGAATATGATCCGGCAATTCAGGATCACGTTGGGATAGGATGCCATACCCTGTCAGGAAATTGGTTTCATAATGTTCCCCGGAGGAAGTCAGGTCAAGCTCCAAAAGGACAATGCAAAGATTTTCTTTTTCTTTTGACTGCACCACGCCGGGGACCATAACATAATCGGTTAAGCCCTCCGTCAAGCAGTCCGTGCCATAGCACTGTATCATTGCCTTATATAGCAGATGCAATACTGCTTTGGCATAGTCTTTGTCCTGTGTGCCATAGGTTTCAGTTTGTTATATGCTCTATAAAGTGACTCATCCTTTATTATTCTATTGCCCGGCTATTAAAAGTTCAAGTATGGACTCCGAAATCCGAATGTCATCTATGAAACGCCTCAAAAATTGGGGTCAAAAATCGCAGTTTTTTGCCTTAAATTTTGCTCGTTTTTTGTTCCAAAACCACTACATGTAGTGGTTAATTTGTCCTATTTTCCCTCAGAACCACAATTCGTCATCAGAACCACGCACTCAACGTGTGTTTACACTTGTATCGGAACATGGCTGCTGAACCTCGTCGCTTGTATTGCAACACAGTTCACCGGAACCGGATTTGATTGTCTTACCTTTGTGCGATGACTTGAATTTGTTACCGTCTCTGCTATCCTCAAAGCCTGTTTTGTAAACAAAGGTTAGCTTATATGGGTCTTTATTCCCTGCCTCGTCCATGCCGCCCACAACGACCTTTTCGACGATGCTTTCAAACACATAGCGGTCAAACTTCTCTAATGTACCGTTCTGCTCCAACGTCTTCTTAAACTCCAGTAGCCGCCGCTTATTGTCCTTTTCATCATCTGCCATTCCAAGCAGTCCTTGACGCTCTGTTTCTAATTGCTCCAACGTGCTATTAATTTCAGCGGATTTTTCCTGATAGGTTGCCTTGTCAATGCTTCCATCTAAGTGCAAATCAACTAATTTGCTTCGCTTTTGTTGCAGTGATGAAATTTCCTTTTCAACCTTACTCAACTGTTTACTTACATTGCTAGAACTAATGACGTGTTCCATTCTTTGTAAAAATTCTCTTAGTACATCTTTATTATTATCACACAAAAGGCGGTAACTTTCAATAAATGCTTTTTCGATTGCTTCTTCGGGAATCCCCTTGCTATCCGGGCAATTTGTCTTTCCTTTTTTCGTAGAAGTGACACATTGCCAGATTGTTTTTTGATGTTCAGTTCCTGCGTGCCAACTGCGCCGGGTAAGGGTTCCCCCGCAAAATCCACATTCCAACATACAGCTAAAGGCATATTGCCGGCTAAATTTCTCTCTTTTTCCGCCCTCAACGTGACAATTACGCGCCCTGCTCCTGCGCCGCAAGATTTCCTGAGCCTTCTCAAATATTTCTTCGCTGATTATCGGTTCATGGTGTTCTTTGATATAAAACTTATCCTCTTCTCCGAAATTGTTTAGCCTTCGCTTACTAATGGGGTCAACCGTGAAGGTTTTGCCCATTAAAATATCCCCTTTATATTTTTCGTTTTTGATGATTCCTGCAACAGTACTTTCCGCCCACTGGACACTTCCACGCTTTGTTTTATAACCGAGATTTTCTAATTCCTTACCAATTACCATGCAGCCCGCACCTTCAATATAGCGCTTAAAGATATACCGCACAATTTCGGCTTCCTGTTGATTTACGGTGATGGTTTTATCATCGGGGTGGTAGTCATAGCCCAAACAGCCTTGAAACCCTACTAACTCGCCGCGCTTCATTTTCATTTTAAGACCTTTTTTAACATTTGCTGATATGTTTTCGACTTCCTGCTGTGCGACTGATGAAAGGACTACTAAAAGCAGTTCTCCGTCCATTGTGAGGGTGTTGATTTTCTCGTCCTCAAAATAGACAGCAATATTTTTTTCTTTGAGCATACGGACGTATTTTAAGGTGTCAAGTGTATTACGGGCAAAGCGAGAAATCGACTTAGTAATAACCATGTCAATTTCATCATTCATGCAGTCGTTTATCATGCGCTGAAAATCTTCACGCTTGGCAACTTGCGTTCCTGTAATGGCTTCATCGGCATAAACCGCTACGAATTGCCAGTCGTTATTTTTCTGAATCAAGTCAGTATAATATCTCTTCTGAGATTTATAGCTGTTCAACTGATCTTCACTGTTGGTACTTACACGGCAATAGGCGCAAACTCTCAGCTTTTGAATTGCTTGGCTATGCGTCCGGTTGATTGCTGTATTTTTTGCTTTTATGACTTCTACATTGCCCATAATTTTAATCACCTTTCAAAAAAGTGTTCCCTTGTTGTGTATTCATTATAAAACAATAAGGGAACACAATCAAGATGTCAAATCGGAAATAATGTGGTAATCTTTCATTAGTTGCTTTTTAACGGTCGCAAATTCCTTTTCGCTGATAAGCCCCCGCAGCAGCAAAGTTTTCAACATGGCAATCTGTATACTGTAACGGAGTAAATCACATTTCATAGAATCGCCTCGCTATTGTGAGTAAAAGGCTCTGCTTCAAAATGCCGGTAATTAATAACATTGATTCCCGTGTCTTGCTCATCCATAATCTGAATCGTTTTCTCATAAACAAGTTTTGCTTTTCCAATTTGTGCTTGCGCTTCGGCTTCCGTACATTCCATGACAATTGGTTTCTTGATTCCTCTGCTGGTTCTGTAGATACGAAATCCGGCAGGATACAAATGCATCCGAGCGCCTTTTACAATAGCTTTGCGTTGCTTTTGGCCTTGCTCGTCTATGCTCTCAACAGCCTTTAACCTGTTACCGGCAACATTCTGTCCATTTATAACGGCTTCTTCTAAAGTCATGTCGCCCAAGTATGCCGTAAGGTATAACCCCGCATTGGTTGTATTATTTAGCTTACGTATTTTGGTAAAACCGTGTCCCCATATATCGGCAAGTTTATCGTTTGATATGAAAGGGGCTTTTCGCTGAAAAATAAAAATCACGTGTAGGTGCCAAGCACCTCTTCCTTGTGGCTCTGCCGCCGCTATGTATTCACAATCTGGATATTTTTGCTTTTGTAAATAGTAGCGAAAGCGTTGCCAAAATCGCCGAAAATCTTCATACAAGCGGTTTTCATCTGTTTGGTTAATTCTATAGGTTAAAGTCGTCCATCGGCATTGGCACGACTCCGTGACGTTTGTATTAATAATATCGCGCAGTCGTGCCAATGATTGCGCGACAGTAGATAAATTGTCTGCACGGGAAACGGCATCCTTTTCAAACTGCCGGACTTCTCCTGTTTTGAGAGAAACATAATTCTCAGTATCCAGCTTTTGAATATGTGGTTTTGACGGTCGAATCATATACCGAATTTCATATATTAAGCCCGTCTGTTTCAATCTTACCAAGTTCCCCGGTGCAGGAGAAATGTTGTCAACCTTTTTAATAGTTAGCCCAATAAAATCACGTCCTCATTTTAAAAATTTCGGAAATTACATTATGTAATCTGTTATTGTATTAGAGATATTAAATCAATACGCTCCTTCGGAGCGCGGGCGGCACTGCCCTACGGGCGCGCCGCCCAGATTCCAAAAATCATACCGTAATAATTTGCTGAATGGCTTCCTTCATGTGTTTCAGGCCATTTCCGTCAATGATAGGCGTCTGAACGGGTATTTGCGTACCGCCATTCAAAATGAGATGTCCACCGCCGATTTTGGTTACAGGAATCATCTTTTCTCGCTCAAAGCCTAAGGTAAGAGCAGATTCACGGCTTAAATTTCCTAGTGACAAATTAACTCCGTAGTTATCTCTACTTCCTTGGGAGAATAATTCAGCCGATGCCCGTTGGAGACTGGTAAGTACAAAACAGTTTAGGCTTCTTCCCATCATGAGAACTGATGATAGCATGGCTTTTGCAGTCTCTGCATCCTTCTTGGGCAAGCTTAATATAAATGCCGACCATTCATCTGCCCAGAGCCATAAAAGCTGCCTGTCTTGATTGCCAGACAAACGCTCTTGAAAGCAATTGTAAAAATTTACTAAACCATCCAATGTACCTATATAGGAATAATAACGTGCTCCTTCTATTCCATGAAGGTAATTAAAGAAATCGTCGCCTTTAAAATCGAGTATCCATGCCTTAGCGCCTAGAATGTGCACCGCAACCTTCGCAGTCAGTAAAGCCGAAGCCATTGTCTTACCTGAGCCGCTCGCACCTATGATAAGTGCATGACTTGTGTGCTGCAAATCAATATTAATTTGCCGGGCAGGCCCCCCACCTTTGGGGAGCCTTTCCAGCAGATACGGAAACGGCTTCATTTGAAATCAGTGTCCCTATAGGAAGTTTGACGTTGACGTTCCAGTCGTGCGCGAGCTTTTGCTTCCAAAAGTGGAATGGAAGTATCATCCGCAAAAACAAAATCGATGTTTACACTGGGCCCGGTGTCCGAGACCGAATAGACTTGTAGCGGGGCATACGGACGCGCATTTCGAACCACCATTTCTGACGGAATTCCAGGCAGCTCATGCCCCCGCAATTTTTGGGTTAGACGGGTTTGAAGCCGTTCCCTCAAGTCATTAACATCGACTGTATCAGAGATGGGGTTGTTGAACTGAAAAAAAGCGACATGCTCACGCACATAAATGCGAACATTGGTTTCGACAGCACTTGGACTAGCAGGTCGGATAAGTGGGGTATACTCCGAGACATCGGAAATAACTGAATACGCAGCGTCGCGAACAAAATCATAGACTTCCGCTGCACGTTGGCGCAACAATTCATCCTCGTCGGAATAATCGGAAGCACATCCGGCATCATGGTTTTTATTTTCAAAATAAGCGACCAATGCAATAATTGTCGCGGCTGGGAGTAATACCCACCAGAAGAACAAATTCCAGTGCATCCATATGAAAATAAAAAATCCGTAGCCGCCGAGAATACCAGCCGCTGCCATTAGAATTATAGCAACAATATTTAAGACGGCATGACCCAGGTCGTCCCTTTCCAAGGCTTCCTTGGAGGCGCCCCACAGGGAGATAACCTCATTTTTAATTTTGTTATACAGCCAAAGGAATATGTTCATTATTTTACCTCAGACTTTCCATTCAAGGGATTGTTGAGCGGCTTCACACTATCTGCTGAGGCGTAGAAAATGAAACCGCTGCCTTTTCTGTCCGCGATGAATCCGCTGCGGAAGTTTGTCACGGAAGCTTTCACCTCGCCGCCAAACCGTTCCAACTCTTCACTGGTGATGCTTGGAACAGTTTCTTTTACCTTAATCACCAGTCTTGCCCGATGACTTCCGCGAAGCTGCATGGTATAATTAAATGCAGGTGGCAAAGAAGTATCTGTGCTGGAGGGTTCAACCGCGATAATTTCAGGGGTTGCGGATGCCGGGATGTCGGTTTCGTTCTCGAATTTGCCCTGCTGAGCTAAAAACGCGAGTGACAATGATAGAACTGCTGGAAAATCACTACGTTGTTTCATAAAATTCATCTCCATATGTTTTTTTGGGGGGAATGAATGAGCGGCCTACTACAATCATTCTATATATCAACAAAGGCACCTTTGTTGTTTTTGTTACATTTAGAATAACTAAAGCTGCCGATTTTCAACAGGGACAAAAGGGATGGAAAAATTTCGCCATTTTTTGACTTTACAAAGAGGAGATATGTACATTGCAAGATAGTAAAGAAAAGTGTTGCAAATTGAATTCCGTTCTAATACTGATTGAATTTGCTAAAAAAATAGGTATTGATAAAACGGATATTTGTGATGCACTTTGTAATGATGGAAGACCATATGATTTCGAATGCGTAAAAAAAGGTATGAAAAGAGGTGGTAATTTTAGCTTAATTTTGACCTACGAAGATAGCCTAAAAATATTAAAAGAAGCTGCTAAATTACACATTAAAAAAATTCAAAAGCAGAAAAAATGTAGTGCTAAACAGAAGATTAAGAATGAAATGCTAAAGGAAATAATATCAAATAGTAATTATGGCAACGATATATTTAGAGCTTTATGCTGTATTACAAACTCCCCTCTCATAAATAGTTGTTGTTTAAATGAAAATGTAGAAAATGAATTTTTGGATGTTTTAGAAAGTCTTTTTTATACTATATCAACTGAAAGTGCTTATATTTTTACTCAAAACATAGATGTTTTTTCTAGTCTGGAGCATCCAGATATCATAAACTTTTGTATTTGTATTATAAATTGTAAGCAAGAATCAAAAAAGGCTTTAATGGATATGGATACTTCTAACACTTTCGGTGAAATTGTTCAATTATTGCACAACGAACCTTTTCAACAATGGTTTAAAATACGTAATGCTAACTATGGAAAATTGGCAAAGCAAGAGTTGGCCAAATACGAAAAAAATTTCAAAAACTATAAAATCTCTCTTGATGAAAATTGCTTACCGAAATCATTAAAATTTTATGAAATGAATAACTCAGTGGGATACTTTTTAAATGAATATTGGGAAAAATTTAAAATTAAAATAAAGAAATTTATAGAAAACAATCCAACAACACCTATATTTTTAAATCCCTTTGCGCTATTGCTTCTATCAGAAATTGTAGATAGTATAGATAACATTGATTTGCTTTTAGGTTTTTTAGCATGCACTCAACCCGACCAAAAGCGACTGTTAGAAAAGGCTCAAGAATTAAGTCAAAAAGATGACATTGAGGGAATTAAAGAATGATTAGCCAATCCCCACTAGTTTATAAAAAGCACCTGCTGACGTTAAAATCAGCGGGTGCTTCTTATATTTATCCAATTCTTTTAATTATCCAACTGTTCCAACCGTGACCGGCGTTTTTGAACCATTCAGGTAGAACCCGGTTCCCTGTCCAGCTTTACCGACTGCCTTAACCTTATAGAAATAATTGTTTCCGCTTTTACCATTGTAAGTAACTTTAAATATTGTGGAATTTCCAGATACAAAGGTTGGCTTTGTATTTGACGTAAGCTTGAATTGATATGTTTTTCCAGCTTTTACAGTCAGTTTTTTGCCGGTATCAATTTTTACTGTATTGCTATTGGAAAGGACTATGCCGGTAGTTTTAGAAGAATTATTGCCGGAAGACGAACCAACAATTTCAAAAGGAACTTTTTCTGTAAAGGATTGTCCGGCATGGGAGCCGGTAACAGGGGTATAAGTGCAGGTAAGTGTGGCAGTTCCAGATTTTACACCGATTACCATAAATTGTGCGCCAATTGCTTGAAATGAATTAATACTGTCTTGCGTGGAAGAAATCCGGGTAAATGTGGTTCCGGGCATAGTAACCCAATCTCCGTTGTTGTTCGTTCCATAAGAGTCAGAAGTCTTATCCACCAAAGCAATTTTTAATAAATCCGGGTTGTCGTTTGTAACGGAAACGGTTGTCTCTCCAATAAGAGCGCCGGTATAATCGCTTGGAAATGAGATTTGTACATAATTGTCATTGCCACTCTTGATTTTGAACCCGCCATGCTGCAAATTCGACGGGTCTCCACGTAATACGATTAACCCGCTTCTTTGTGAGGGAGGTGTCATATCATATTGTTCATTTTCCGAATCCGCAAATGCTACTGTAGAGACACTAACCACCATAATAGCAGCTAAAAGGCCAGATATTAACTTTTTCATTTTGTCTAAATACTCCTTTTCTCATATCTTACATAAGGCGGCCTAACAGTTATACTAGATAGATCACCAATGTACGCCCCTCTTGTTGATATAAAAGAATTTATACCACTTCTTATCGGGGTTCCAAACGCTTTTAACGGCAGTCTTGAGTAAAGCAGTATTTAATTTTTGTACTCCGCGCATTGCTTTCTCTTGCACTTGTCCGTCTTGCCCCCTTTCATTTGGGTTTCTGCCGCATGAAAGCATTCTGGTCTTATCAAAGGACGCTTTGCGGAGACTCCTATTAGGGGGATATCCCCGCAGCGTGCCAGTGATAAGGCAACAAAAAAGAGCGCTGTTACGGAATTACATCCCATAACACAGCGCTCCGACAGACAAGTGCAACAAAACAAAATACTCCTACTGTACAAGTTCCAATCGAAGAAGTATAATATGATTGCATTGCGCGGATATTTCCGTTGCGTATGGAGGCTAACTCTCCGTATGCAGGGGGCAGGGTGTACCACCACCTTGCTCCTGCTTTGCACTTTTTATTTGTGCCTTACTACCAAATTATACCGCGATTGTTCTAGTAGTGCAATAGTCATTTTGATATTATTTTAGCGTCCACCGCCTGTAAAAGTATAATCAAAACAAAAATAAGTCAAGGCTGAAATGAACGCTTTCAGTGGCCTTGACTTATTTTTTTATTTGATTGTGTTGCAATTAGGCGGTGGAGAATATAGAGAATACCCTACCACTTCTTTAAAAAATAAAAATTACAAAGAAACCATAAATCCTTTTCAATTGTTTAGAAGTATGGATAGAACGGTGGCAGTTAATTAAACCTTCACTATGTTTTGGAATTACTTCTTGGCATAAATGACTTCTTCATCCATTATCTTCAGCGCCTGTTGTTCAAGCTGATATGCCTCATAGCGCTTTTGATTTGCTTCTAAAGCAAGACTATTGATGCGCTGCTGAACCTCATGATTTTTCAATAATGGAATGGGTATCTGTCTTACATGGTTATCGTCAATCTCATCTACCACTGCGCCGTATGTAAAACGTGTGATAAGCTGGGATCCATAGTCTGATGCAAGAAAGATGTTAAGATAACCAGAAATATCGTTTGCTGCCGGAACTACTCTGATAATATGCTCGCTTGCAACCCAATGCTCCCAATGTTTTGGAACAATTGCGACTTTTCCAATTGTTCCGCTGCGAGTAATGAGCGTAGTGTTTTCTGATATCTCCAACTCGTCCATAATACGCTTATTGTGTTTTGAGTTTGAAAGGTATTTTTTGTTTGACGGATCTAATTCATGTATCTGCTTACCTCCAAAAAGAACATGTCCATATCCCTCTTCCACATAGACACGCTTGAATCTTCCTGGCAGAATTACTTCTTTGCTGATTCGGCTATCTCCGATAGTTGTGACCTCTTCAGCGTACTCGTTTAAATGTTTCATTATGGCATCGACAATAGGAACATGATAGGAAGCATCCAAACGCCCGACCATATTACTTAGTTTCACACTAAATGTACCAACGGTAGCGTCTTTCTTGTAATACTCAACCTCAAATTCGTTGAGTGCAGGTAGCTGCAGCTCATCAATGAGAAATTGAGTAGCCTCATCAATCAAATCGTTCGATTCGTCTCTTAATTCATAGGAGCGAGCAATGAGATTGCTAATTCTTCTTTTAATTTCAATGGGAGCATCTGGTATTTGGATTTCACATAGATGTTCAGGTTCCAAATGGGTTATCACGGAGCCATATCCATTTGTTTTTAAGATTGTGTTACCAATTTTTGATTTTAAGAATGTATAAACATAACCCAAATTCTCTTGCTTTTTAAAAGTAATTCGTATTACATCATCGGAATATACCTTCTCAAGATTCGTTTTTGAGACATAGGATATTGTCCCAATAGTGCCTGATCTCGTGAGTAGGAGAGTATTGCTTTTTAGCCTAAGTTCCTTCATATCACATTTCGTGATTGCCGAAATGAATTTTTCAGCTTTTGGGTATACATCCGTCATTTGTGACGGAAGAAAAAATGGTTCACCATGCACGCTATCGGAATATATTCTTTTAAATCTTCCCGGGTAATAGGCATTATCAATAAGCCCATTCTCGCCCGCAAGAGGAACACAAGAATATTTTCCATTCACAATAGTCGTTCTCGCTTGCTTTGCCACTACATCGAAGACGCTCGCCTCAAGACGTTTCCCCCGTGCAAGCACCTCGGATAGAGTTACTGCACACCACTTGACAGGCGCTTTATTGATGATGGTTCCCGCTGATGAATCAACATCAAACTTAAATGCCACGCTCTGGTTTACCATGATAACCCCTCCTGGGCTTTCCATTCACCAAATATTGCTGGAACATCGGGTGTCTGGTCATCCTCAACCTTTTTCTTCTGCTCATGGGCGACAGTACGATTTCCTTCGCCTATCTCTCCAAGTACAAAAACGCTGTTGGTATCAGGAACGAGTATTTCGTTACCTTCCTTATCACGCTTAAAAATTGGGTTTCCACGTTTATCATGTCCGATTTTCTCGACCATTGCCATAAAAATACTGTAGTCAGCCATTGTACCTCTTTTTTCTTCAGCATCCTTCTGAGCTTGCGTTTTCTTTTGCAAGAACAAAACGGAGGTTTGAGTGCCATTTCTGGGCTGAAAGGTGTCTACATGCAAATCTATGCTTGCAATGATGCGGTGATTCTTGATAAGCCACTCACGGATATATCCGAGGCCAGGAGAACCGAGAATAGAGTCAGGCAAGACAATTCCCATTCTTCCTCCGGGAACTAGAAACTGAGTGCAACGTTCTATGAACAAGACTTCGGGAGGAGCGGATGATTGCAGTCTATCTGTCATACTCCATAAGCCTGTTTTCTTATCGTTTGCCCAGATGTGTGCCAGTTCAAATTGTTCAAGAATATTCTTATCCTTGATTGGTATTTTGCTACCAAACGGTGGATTCGTTACAATGACGTTAAAAAAAGCAATTGAATTGTGATTCCTTATATCTGCTTTACGGATACCCAAAGCATCAGCAAGTCTTGACTTGAACTCGTCCGACCACTCATGTGGCGGAAGGAGCGAGTTCGTTTGCAAGATGTTCCCACTCCCGTCATTGTTCATAACCATGTTCATCTTCGTTGCTTTAACCAAATCAGGGTTGATATCAAAGCCGAAGTAATTCGATGCTGCCATTTCGGAAATCTTATCTTGGAAGGCTCGAACACTGTCAGAATCCCAGTCTATTCGCTTTGCACCAAGTTGCTGAGAGAACTGTTCTTCAAGCTGTGCAATGACATGGGTCATTGCAGTTACGAGAAAACCTCCGGTGCCACAGGAGCTGTCCAATACATGTTCGTCAATCTTGGGGTTAATCATTTCAACTACCATTTTCATGACATTCCTAGGCGTGAAAAACTCGCCACGGTCACCACGAAGATTCGCTCCAACGATTTCTTCATACGCCTTGCCCTTAATGTCGATGTTTGTATTCAGCAGACTGTATTGCTGCAATTCGCTAACAATATAGGCGAGGCTTCTCGGCTTCAATTTGATTATGTCATTGGCATCAAATATCTTACCATGGCGTTTTTTTACTCGTTCAAAAATCTTAGATATACGTTTTTGCACTGTAAGCTGTCCATCTGGGTTGGAGCGTTCTTCTGATGTAGTATAGAACTCCAGTGGGTTAGGTATGTTTCGTTCATCCTCAATCTTGCAGAAAATCACTTTAAGCAATTCAAAAAAAGCCGGTTGCTTTTGCAAGCCATCATTTACATAAATGTGATTATGACAGGTTTTGAAAACAAATAGAAGATTATCGTCAAATGCATTCCTTAAGCTTTTACGACTAGGCCTATTGACATCATCAAGATTTCCGTCAGCTGAAGGAATATCGTTGTATTCCATAAAGTTGATATTACCTGCTTCATCGATACACTTTTTGAAAACGAACTTTTGAATACTATTTGTCCACATGCCCCATTCACAGTTTGGGCACACAGACATATATGATTGTAGCTGAGCAATACCGTCCTTGGCGTTGCGAGCATCAACCGTTTCTTTTTTACATTCGATTATGAGCTTTATTGTACCTTGTGTCTGCTCAGAAGCACCACGTTCCCAGATAACAATATCAGCACGAGGCTTATTCGATCCAACTTGTAGCGTAAATTCAATTTTTATTTGTGACGGCGCATATTTGTGCTCATTTACGAGCCGTTTTTCAATGGTTTGGCGAACATATTCTTCAGGGGTATCATTTCTAAACTTGCCGTCAATATAGTCACAGATTTTTCCTTCGGGGATTACAATTATTTTATGATCACTCATTATCTTTCCACCAATCATTTATTAAGTGCAAGCATTCGTCAGCTTTTGCCCATCTCTAATAGTTATAACCATAGAAGGGTTATCGATTATAAGCTTGGTAATATCCGCTGGAATATCGCCACGTTCTTTGGCTGCTAAATCAAAAAAAATTTCTTTGGTTTTTTTATCAGCCTTGAGTATTTCCATAGATTTGAACTGCAAGGGATGAGGAGGAGGATTCACTCTGCCAGACACTATGTCGTAGAAATATGGCTTTTTTATGCTGAGTGCTGTATAAAATTCACTTTGTGTCAAGCCAGCTTCTTTAATGAGTTCTTTAAGATAATCACCAAAGCGGTTTTTGTTATTTTCCACCCACTCTCACCTCCATTAAGTATGTTTGTATACATACTAACATATACCTTCGGTTTATTCAACAAAATGTCCTATATTTTTAATTAGCCATAGAAATCTCTTCTTAAAAACCATGTAGCATCATGCTCTTAGAAATAACCGGTAAGCGTTTTTTGACGAAATGCTGCATAACCCCGCAAATGTTACAGTAAACAACAGAAATCCGCCCTCCATTAATTTTGGAGAGTGGATTTCTATTTTGAGGTTAAGCTATAAATTTTTTAGCGTTTTGGCGTGTACGGAGTTTCGGGAAATGCGTCAACACTGATTTTACAAGGGCTTAAAAAATAATTGGTGGAGACGAGGGGAGTAGCATGGCTTTTGGTGTTTATTATAACGGATATTCTTAAAATAATAAAGATACTGTGTTCCCACATACTAGCCGAACAACCACAGAAACCTTGAATCCCTTTTCAATCTGTTTATTACGGGATTTACAGCCATCCTCAGAAAACATTATATGCTGAAAAAAGCTAGTAAAATTGAGGATTTCTACTAATCTACCCGTTGTATCAATACTATCGTCTCCACATGATTCGTATGCGGAAACATATCAACTGGCTGAATTCTTTCCACACGGTAACCATGGGAAGTAAGGTATAACAAGTCGCGCTCCTGTGTCTCGGGGTTGCAGGAAATATAAACAACTCTCTCCGGCGAAAGCTTCACAAGCGAAGAAAGGAAACGCTCGTCGCTTCCCGCGCGGGGCGGGTCCATAAAAACCACGTCGGCTTTTTCCTTTTCCTCCGCCATACCGCTCATGAGCTCTCCGGCATCCGCTGTATAGAAATAAGCGTTCTTAATCCCGTTGCTGCGGGCATTCGTAATTGCGTCGCGTACCGCGTCTCGGTTCACTTCCACACCGATAACATTCTTCGCGCCGCCGCTTGCCGCCAGACCGATGGTGCCGATGCCGCAGTAGGCGTCAATCACCGTTTCCGTACCGGTGAGTCCGGCATACTCAATTGCCTTTTCATATAGGATTTGCGTCTGCACAGGATTAATCTGATAAAAGGATTTGGCGGAAATACGGAAGTTACAGCCGCAGAGCTTATCCTCGATATACCCCGGGCCGTAAAGCACTTTCTCCGTATCCCCAAGCAAAACGCTGGTGAATCGATTGTTGATGTTCAGCAGTATAGTCGTGATTTCAGGATGCTGCTTGAGGAGCGCGCGTACGAAGTTGTTTTTCGCCGGCAGAATGGGAGAAACGAGAACCAGAACCACCATCACCTGCCCTGTTGAAAAGCCGCGCTTAACCAGAACATGGCGCAGTAAGCCGCGGCCGGTCAATTCGTCATATGGCTCAATCCGGAAGCTTTTCATCAGTCCGCGGATGGTCACAATGATTTTATCGGCGGTTTCATCCTCAATCATGCAGGAATCCACCGGAATGACGCGGTGCGTGCTGGACTGGTAAATTCCCGAGATGATTGCCTGCCTTTTTTTATCCGGAGCAAACGCCGCGTGTACCTTGTTGCGGTAATGGTAAGGGTTTTCCATTCCGATAATCGGTTCTACCGAATGGAATTTACCCAAGAGACGCTCCACCTTTGCCTGTTTCCACTTAAGCTGCTGCGGGTAGCTCATGTTTTGCAGCTGACATCCGCCACATTTGCGGTAAAGCGGGCACGGCTCCGGATTATGTTCGGTTACACCCGGTTTTACCGGCTTTATTTTTATTGGCTTCTTTGTAAATTCTTTCAATTGGCGCACTCCGTTTCTTGAATTCCTGCGTTTTATTTGTTTCATTATAGCATAGATTCGGAATCGCAGGGAATCCAAAATTTCCTGACGATTCATGACAGTCAGTATTTTGCCGCCAGTTTCCTAATTATGATGCTAAAAGCTGCTGAAGCTCTCAGTAGCATGAGGGGTCCAGCAGCTTTATATAGACAATTCTCCGTATTCATTATGCTCATACTTGAATTTAATTTCAGCCATAGCCTAGATTAATAATTCCGGTTTGTCAAGCATCATAAAATGTTCATAGTCTGCATTACGCCTGAGGAGAAGATGATATAACATCGGATACCTTGATACGACCGGAAATCAATCGATTTGATTCATCTAAATCGCCGTAAATGCTGTATTTATCATATTGAAATATGAAAACAGGGAGATCCGTCATATCAGATATCTCGACATTAAGCTTGACTCCCAATTCCTTTTGAATTTGCTCCACGGACATACCGATTTCCATGCCTTTTATAAGACTTCCCGTGTCGGATGAATCCGTAGCCTCAACACAACTCACGATCCCTGTAACCTTCTCATCGTCAAAGTAAAAAAAGTAAGGCAGCGAATCAAATTTAATTCTTCCGTACCGCTGTTCATCTACAGTGTACTTCCCGTATTTTTTGATCAAATCGGTTCCGCGCATCCCCATAAAGCTAACTGCGGGCAAAATCTGTTCGGAGCTTTCCGGCATCTGACTGGTTTGCGACGAGGAAGGTTCCGAGGAAGCTGGTTGCGTTGCGTCTTCGTTACCGGAATTATTTTTTGCGGGGGCAGATGAAGAGGGAGCAGACGATAAAACCAGCTGATCCGTTTTCCCCTGTGAGCCATCCGCAAACGTGCCGCAGGCCGAAATGAATAAAAATAAAAGGGCAGCCGCAGCAACTTTCATTATCTTTCGGTTATTTGTAATCATAGTCTAATTAACTCCTTCCGCCATCACACACAGTTATTTTCAGTGTGCTTGCATTTGATTTTTAGGCTTATTAAATAATAGCAGTTATATATTATATTTTTGATATTACAATATTAATTTCTCAGTCTGCCTTTTCTGATTTCTTTCAATCTTTCCAGTGTATCCAGAAAGGATTCGCGGTCCATAGCGGAATTTGTGAAGAAGAACAGAAGCGCTGAAGCGAAGAAAACGGAGATGGACAACACAAAGAAGGACAGGATAGAATCCGAGCGGATATGGAATGGAATGAAGTAAACCGCCGCGAGCATCAGGCTGTTTGCCAGAAGGCGCAAAAAAATCGCAGTAAGGTTTCTTTGGAGTAGGTGGCGCTGGACATAAAAAATGTAACAGACGGAACGGAGGAACGAAGCGACAGCCGCTCCGATCAGTACCCCGGAAATTCCAAAAATCAAAGTAAATAGAACAGAAAGTATAATATTCAGTACAGCCTCGACCAGATTCAGATTCTTGTTTTCCGCGTACTTCCCCGCGGCTTCCACCAGCGTAACAGACGGCGTGCGGAGCATACGCACCAGACCGCTGATTACAAACCAGAGCGCAAGCTGAGGAACAATATAATTCGCGTCGCTGATATTCCTCGTATAGACAGAAATAAACGGAAGAATCAACTTCAGCGCGCAGGCATAGCATAAGAAGGTTATGGTAAAGTAAATATACTCATAGGTATTATAGCTTTTCAGCAGAGCCCTTTTCTCGCTTCGGGCAATCAGATTGCCGAAGGAGGCCGAAAGGCCGCTGGAGAACACGTTAACAATCATCAGGATAGCCGAAAACACCATGTTATAAACGGAATATACGCTGACATCCTTTAACCCGCTCATAAAAGTTAACAACACCACAGGCGTATAGGCAATCACAATGCTTGAGACCTGATAGGAAAACGCAGCCCACCGGTTTGAAATCGAATTCATATCCGGTTCTACCTTAAAATCAACATAGGGGTAATTTGTTTTTACATACCGGATCAACCGAAACGCTCGCAGAATGTAAACCAGCGTGGCTACCAGCTGAACAATCAGGATGGAGAAATGAAGATAAATTAATACGACGGAAAAAGCTAAATTCAGAATAAAGCCCTGAGACTGCAAATTTGCCTCGACGTAAAGCTTCTGATCCGCGGTAATCAGAGTGCGGTATTTTCCAAGGAACATGTATTCCATAATCATCCCGGCACTGAGAATCAGAATCAAGAGAAATACATCCGTCTTGGGAACCGAGCTTTTTACTGCAAAGGGGTAAACCAGCGCCAGAACGGAAAGCAACGCGATGAACAGATAAGCTGATTTTCGGAAGAAAACCGCTGTGGCGGATAATATTCCGTTTATTTTTTTGTGGTCATTCCGGGCAAGCGGCTGATAGAGCGCGGCGTTGGAGGCTACGCTGATTCCGGAACTTACCACGCTGAAATAGGTTAGAAACTGCTTGATCGAGCTAACCAGCCCGTTGACCTCTGAGCCGTATTCCTGAATCAGCAGGCGCGGAAGAATCAGACCGCATATCACAATAACGACCTGCTCTATCATACTTGCTGATACTATTTTTAATGCATTTTTTGTTCTGTTGGCTTTCATGGCTGACCTGTCTTTCCTGATATCTTCTTTCTTATTCTGCCCCGGCTTCCATTGCCGGCAATCAAAAAGCATGCGTTCTATTTTATCATATTTACCGCGAAATGCAACTCGCATAATGCGGGAAACAAATTCAATTGCTGCATTATAAAAAATCAACGTAAATTAATCGTCAGAATATTAATTTTGGGCCAGGCAGTCTAGCCGCCCACAAATATAAACATCTACGGCAACGCAAAAAAAAATTAATAAAAATAGACAGAATTAATATGGTTACCTTCAATTATTTTATAAATATAATTAAAAAACTAATTGAATTTCTTTGCAGAAAAGGAAATTATATAGTATAATAAAGACATTGTTAAATTATTTGCATAGCCAATTGTGCAGAGAGGAGAAAACTTTGAGCAGGCTTGAAATTGTAACGCCAAATAAAGCCCAAACTGTGGTGGAAGGGCTGTACCGTGACCTCGAATGCCGCATCGTTGCAAGCCCGCCAAACCTGTGCCCGGTGGATATGGCGGCCTCGTTTCTAAGGCTCTGCCGCGCCCAGACCTGCGGTAAATGCGTTCCCTGCCGCGTGGGGCTGGCTCAGCTCGATAATCTTCTGGAGGATGTGCTGGAACACCGGGCTACTCTGGAAACCATTGACCTGATTGAAAAAACCGCGAGAGTGATCGTGAATTCTGCCGACTGTGCAATCGGCTACGAGGCGGCTAATATGGTACTCAAGGGCGCACAGGGGTTTCGCGAAGATTATGTGGAGCATATTGTAAACGACAGGTGTACCTGCAGCCTGAACCAGCCGGTTCCCTGTGTGGCGCTTTGCCCTGCCGGAGTAGATATCCCCGGTTATATCCGCCTGGTAAACGCCGGCAGATACGCCGACGCCGTGCGGCTGATTCGCAAGGACAATCCGTTCCCGACCGCCTGTGCCTTTGTCTGCGAGCACCCCTGCGAAGCGCGGTGCCGGAGAAATATGATTGATGATTCCGTCAATATCCGTGGATTGAAGCGCTATGCCGTAGATCATTCCGGCATGGTTCCGCCTCCCGTTTGCGCGCCTTCCACCGGAAAGAAGATCGCGGTAATCGGCGCGGGTCCCGGAGGACTCAGCGCTGCCTATTACCTTTCCCTGATGGGGCACAGCGTAACGGTATTTGAAAAGCAGCCGCAGCTGGGCGGTATGCTCCGCTATGGGATTCCAAGCTACCGCCTGCCGCGGGAAAGGCTCTGGGATGATATCGAGGCGATTCTTTCTACCGGGGTAGAGGTAAAAAGAGGCGTAAACGTTGGCACGGATATTCCTGTTTCCGACCTGACCAAAAACTATGACGCGGTTTATTTGGCAATCGGCGCACATTCTGACCGGAAGCTGGGGATTGAAGGCGAAAACAGCAGGGGTGTAATCTCTGCTGTTGATATGCTCCGCAATATCGGAAATGAAAGCAAACCGGATTTCACCGGGAAAACGGTAGCGGTAATCGGCGGCGGAAACGTGGCAATGGACGTGGCACGCTCCGCTGTACGTCTCGGCGCAAAAAAGGTCGAGATTGTCTACCGCCGCCGTCAGGAAGATATGACCGCCCTGCCGGAAGAAGTACAGGGCGCTGCAAACGAAGGCTGCGAAATCCTCAGCCTGCAGGCTCCGGTTCGAATAGAGACGGATGAAGCGGGGAACGTAGCCGCGTTGTGGACTCAGCCGCAGATCATCGGCAAAATCGATTCCGCCGGGCGCCCGCGCCCGGAGAACGCGCAGGTGGAGGAAAAACGCCTGCCCTGCGACCTTGTTGTTCTCGCCATTGGTCAAAGCATTGATTTCAACCCCTTCAAGGAATTCGGCGTACCGGTTCATCGGGGAAATATCGAGGCGCAAAGCTGCAGTCAGGTTGCCAGCATCCCGAATATGTTTGCGGGCGGCGACTGCGTCAGCGGCCCTGCCACGGTAATCAAGGCAGTTGCCGCCGGTAAGGTAGCCGCGGCAAATATCGACAATTATCTCGGCTATAATCATGAAATTACAGTAGATGTTGAAATTCCGCAGGCAAGGCTGGATGACAGACCAGCCTGTGGCAGAGTTAATATGACTGAGCGAGAAGCCATTGAACGCCGGACTGACTTTGATTTAATGGAATATGGAATGACCTGCCAGGAGGCAAACCAGGAGTCATCCCGCTGCCTGAGTTGTGACCATTTCGGTTACGGAATATTCAAGGGAGGGAGGATTGCCAAATGGTAAAGATAACCATCAACAATACCACCTTTGAAGTAACGGAAGGCACTACGATACTGGAAGCCGCGGCATCCATCGGCGTACATATTCCTACACTGTGTTATTTAAAGGGGATTAACGAAATCGGAGCCTGCCGCGTCTGTGTGGTGGAGCTGGCTGGCAAGGATAAGCTGGTAGCCGCCTGCAACAACAGGGTCGAAGAGGACATGGTAGTCTACACGAACAGCCCCCGCGTGCGGGAAGCGCGCAGGGTGAATGTGGAGCTGATTCTTTCTCAGCACGACTGTTACTGCTCCACCTGCGTAAGAAGCGGAAACTGCGGCCTTCAGAGCATGGCAAACGATCTTGGAATTCTCGACCTCCCCTACAAACGGGAGCTCCCCTATTCCCCGTGGAGCAAAAGCTTTCCGCTGATCCGGGATTTTTCCAAATGCATCAAGTGCATGCGCTGCGTGCAGGTGTGCGACAAGATTCAGGGCATGAATATCTGGGATGTTGCAAACACCGGCTCCCGCACAACCGTCGACGTTACCTGGAACCGTAAAATTGAGGATTCCGACTGCACGCTCTGCGGTCAGTGCATCACACACTGCCCGGTCGGCGCGTTAAGAGAGCGCGATGATACCGACAAGGCATTTGACGCGCTGGCAGACCCAAATAAGGTAACCGTTGTTCAAATTGCCCCCGCCGTTCGCGCGGCGTGGGGAGAAGCGCTCGGTCTGCCGAGTGAAAAGGCAACCGTCAAGCGCCTGGTATCCGCGCTGCGTAAAATGGGCTTTCAATACATTTTTGATACTAATTTCAGCGCTGACCTTACGATTATGGAGGAAGGCAGCGAATTGCTGGAGAAACTGAAGAACAAAAATAAGGAAGTATTCCCGATGTTTACCTCCTGCTGCCCGGGCTGGGTTCGTTTTCTGAAATCCCAGTATCCCAACATGGTAAGCCATCTCTCCACCGCAAAATCACCGCAGCAAATGTTCGGCGCGGTGGCGAAGAGCTATTATGCGAAGCAGATGAAGATTGATCCAAAACAGGTCTATTCCATTTCCATTATGCCCTGTCTGGCGAAGAAGGACGAATGTGCCCAGCCGGTGCTGAATGACGCGGGCGCTGGTCAGGATGTCGACCTGGTGCTTACGACCCGTGAAATTGACCGTATGATCCGTTCCGAGCACATTCTGGTAAACGAGCTGGAAGAAGAGGAGTTTGATACACCTCTCGGCGTCGGCACCGGAGCGGCTGTGCTTTTCGGCACGACCGGCGGTGTGATGCAGGCGGCTCTCCGTACCGCTCACTATCTTTTGACCGGCAAGAATCCGAACCCGGACGCATTCCGGGAAGTCGGAGGAATGGACGGCTGGAAGGAAGCAGTGTTCACCATTGCCGATACTCCCCTACACGTTGCTGTCGTCAACGGGCTTGGTAACGCGAGAAGGCTGATGGAGGCGATTTGCGGCGGCAGGGTTTCCTACGATTTTGTCGAAGTCATGGCCTGCCCCGGAGGCTGCGCGGGCGGCGGCGGTCAGCCAATCAAAGAAGGTATGGAGCTCGCGGAAACCAGAGGAGATGCGCTTTACAATCTGGATAAGTCGAACAGCCTGCGCTTTTCCCATGAGAATCCGTCCGTCATTAAAATCTATGAGGATTATTTCGGCAAACCGCTTTCCCATCGTTCTCATGAATTGCTGCACACCAACCAGAACGACTGGGTTTGCCCTGTTTCTCCAAAGGTGAGATAAGTAGTACGAACCGGCTTTGCTTTTGAAAGGCAGAGCCGGATTTCTTTATCCTGTAATATAATTAGATTCGTGCACAATATATTGTTTCCTGTCGAAAAAACTGGTATGATAGAACAGGCCTGTAAAATGAACCACCCCGGTTTCGGCGGGAGCGGGCGTTTTGAAGGATAATTGAAGATAAGATCAGTTGGAACGGAGAAACTGTATATGAAATATAAGCTTCTGGTTCTGGACATTGACGGAACCTTGACCAATTCGCAAAAAGAGGTAACGGAGCATACCCGAAAAACCTTGCGTAGCCTTCAGGAGAACGGGGTGAAGATTGCTCTGGCTTCGGGCAGACCGACCTGCGGAATTGTACCGATTGCCCAACAACTGGAGCTGGAAAAATACGGCGGCTTCATCCTCTCTTTCAACGGAGGAAAAATCGAGGAATGCGGCACCGGTCGAATGATCTATGAAAAAACGCTTCCAAAAAGCATGACCCGGCGCCTCTATGATTTGGCGCTGCAAAACAAGGTAAACATCCTTACCTATCAGGATGAATATGTGATTACGGAAGACACGGAGAACGCTTACGTCAAGCTGGAACTGAAGGTCAACCGGATGAAAGCGAGAAAAGTGGATTCCTTTGTGAATTATGTGGATTTCCCGGTCACCAAATGCCTGATGGTAGATGACGGAGATTATCTGGCGGAAGTGGAGCGCAAGGTAAAAGCCGAGGTCGGTGACAACCTGAGCGTTTACCGGTCAGAGCCATTTTTTCTGGAAATCATGCCACAGAATATCGATAAGGCGCATGCTCTGAAAAAGCTTCTGAATTATATGGAGATTACAAAAGAGGAAATGATCGCCTGCGGCGACGGCTTTAACGATTTGACCATGATCGAGTACGCTGGTCTGGGCGTGGCAATGGAAAACGCACAGGATGTGGTAAAAAAGGCGGCGGACTATATCGCTCCCGCAAACGATGACGACGGAGTCGCCTTTGTCGTCAATAAATTTATGCTGGCGCAATAAAATACCGAGCGGCGCTTTGCTTGGATACCAAAGAAGGCCGGGAACCTGCACTGGCTCCCGGCTTTCTTGCGCTCGTTGTTTATCGTACAACAGCTTAAAAAGCGCATTTTGCGAGGGCATTAATCGTGACGCAGGATGGACAACGCAGCAGCGCGGCAAACCGTAACGACCGGGTAGTTTTGACTTTAATCGGTGAGAATATCACCGTAAAACATGAAATTTTTTTAAAATGAAATATACAGCGACAAGAAAGAGAAAAAGGGAAACACTTCCCACCAAACCGGAAACCTGCCCCGGATAGAGCGGAGAGGTAGCCAGAACGGCTACAACCATCAACGCGGTAAAGACCGCTGTGTACGGATAGCCCGGAACCCGGTATTTCAATTTCTCAGGGTGCTCCTTTAAGGTCTTTTTCCGGTAGAAGTAATGGGTCACGGAAATCGTCAGCCAGTTAAACATGGCAAGAAAGCCGCTTGTTACCGCCAGTATCACAAAAATTTTATCCGGAATGAAGTAGGATAAAATCGCGGTAAAGAGCAGTGCGAGGCTGCTCATTCCCAGCGCGCAGACAGGTACATGATTCTTGTTGGTTTTTAAAAATAATCGGGAAGCCTGTTTGTCCCGGCTGAGGGAATGAAGCATTCGGGAGGAACTGTACATGGAGGAATTCAACCCCGAAAGCGCGGCCGATAAAACAATGAGATTCAGGAGACTATCTGAAAAAGGGATACCAATTCTTTGAAAGATGTAGACAAACGGGCTCTCCGATTCCGAAACCGACTGCCACGGCGTAAGCAGGATTAAAAACAGGATGGAGAGCGTATACAGGGCGGTCACGGACGCACTGATCACCGTGATAGCCGGCGGCGCGTTTTTTTCGGGGGTTTCCGTATCCGCAATCGCCAGCCCGATAATTCCGGTTCCGGTAAAGGAGAACATTACCATTATCATAGAGGAGGCAACACCTCCAAAGCCATTGGGCAGAAAACTTTCCGCGGATTGAAAAGGGTTGCTGAGCTTTAGGGAATGAAGCGGGACCAGCCCTATCAACGCAAGCAGGCCGAACAGGATGAACAGCGTCAGCGCGACTACTTTAATTGAAGCCAAAATGCTTTCCATCCGGCTCAGCCCCTTCAGGTCGTTCAGATTAATAACCGTCATAATCACCGTGAAGAGAATACAGAAAACCCAAAGCGGTACTTTTGGAAACCAGAAGCGGGTAAAAATGGCGGCTGCGGTTACTTCGCCTGCCATACCCAGAATTCCGCTCAGCCAAAACATCCAACCGTTTACAAAGCCGATCCAGGGGCCGAAAATTTCAGAGGCGTGCACCCGAAAAGCGCCCGGCGCGGGATTCACCACACACATTTCTGTAATAAACATCACCTCAAACGTCATGATCAGCCCGCCGATCAGGTAGGAGAGGATGGCACCCGGTCCGGCAGCGGCAATTACCGTCGAGCTGCCCAGAAAGATGCCTGAACCTATGATATTCCCGAGCGACATAATAATTAGATGGTTTCGGTTAAACCTTTTTTCACTCTTTTTCAATTATATTTCCTTTCATAGCCATTTTCCATTATTTTCACCGAAAAAACCAAATTCAACCGACCGAGCTGAAAAAACATTTATAGTCATGCAAAGCAAAAGAAACAGTTGGACGACAAATACGTCCGGCTGTTTCTTTTTGTGTATCCCGTTCTCACCGAAAGAAAAACAAAAGGAAACTTTTTTGTTTTTTCAGCATAATTTTATATTACACTAACTTCTTCGTTCTGAAGCCAGATTGGTTTCGGTTTTATCAACTATAATCAAAAGTATTTTTATTGGGGGCTTATAACGGTGATGCTTCGCCATAGGTTAAAATCCGTAAAGCCGGAGCCTGTTTTGCGCCTTTCGAACAAACAAAAAAGCCTTGTGTTTATTCGGGGCTGCAATTTCTATAAGCTCTTCTGGGTGTTTCTTATCGGAAGTGTATTCGGCTGCTATATGGAGCAGTTCGGTTATTATTCCTTCTGCGGAATCTGGGAGAGTCGAGCCGGGGTCATTTGGGGTTCCTTCAGTGAAATCTATGGCTTCGGCGCCGTACTGGTTTATGCGATTCTCCGTAAAATCAAAAGCCCGATTATCATCTTTGTGACCGCCATGCTCTGCGGAGCGGCGTTTGAGTATGCCGCCGGCCTTTTCCAGGAGCTCGCGTTTGGTTCTCAGTCGTGGAATTACAGCAACGAGGAATGGAATATCGGCGGAAAGACCTGCTTAAAATACGCTTTTTTCTGGGGTCTGCTCGGCTTTGCTTTTGTCCGCTGGATATTTCCGGGGATGGATCACCTGCTGGAAAAAATCAAAGGCAGGGCAGCGCTTACTGCTACTTGGACCTTGCTTATATTTATGGTGCTGAACCTGCTCTTCTCCTCCCTTGCCGTGGAGCGCTGGAATGAACGGCTGCGCGGCCTGCCGTCAAACGGTCTGCTGAATATCATTCTGGATCAATATTACGGGAATGAAGAAATGGAGAAGATCTACCCCCATATGAATTTTTTTTAGGCATAAACGATATTCATAAGCTATTCCCATCATTTTTTCGCATACAAAAAATCCTCAAACTTTTTTACGCCTTTGTTTCTTTTAATTTAATTTTATGAAGGGATTTGATTCTTATAAAATATACTGTATAATTATTATCGTATCTAATTATTGGACAATCTTAATATTAATTGTCAACAAAATCTTATTCCGATGTTTCAAGTGACAAATTTTTAAGTTTTTTACAGAAAAAGTCAACATAGAACGAAAAATTTCAGCGATGTCAAATCATAAAAAGGAGGTTATATGAAATATTTATTGAAATCGTTTCTGGATTTAAAGATCACTTCAAAAATTATGATTTGCTATATTGCCATGCTGGTTATCTTCCTGTCCGTTGGAAACATCACCTACCATCAATACCAGAGTCTTACCGCGGGCAAAGTGCTGCAAATGTCCACCGAAAACACCCGATCTGTCAACAATAACCTGGATTTTATATTTGATACGATGAATAATCAGAGTATCATCCTGTTATCCAGCCAGACCATGCAGGACGCTTTGGAACAGTCCTGCCGAAAATATGACGGTCTGCTGCAAACAAAGGTCTGCTATTATATTGCTGATTTTATGAATTTCAACGACATAATTTCCTCCGTCTACATATTTGACCTAAACGGGGTTGAGTATTATGTTGACCGCAGCTCTTTTAAAAACATCAGCAGTGAAAAGGTTCGCAAGGCGGAGTGGTATTCGCAGCTTGTGGATCGAAACGGCGGATATTTGCTGAAGCTAAACGGCGGAGGAACATTTGCCTCCGAAAAAGATAATTATATTTCCCTCATACGGGTCATTAATAATATCAACACACAAAAGCCAATGGGTATCATGGTGATGAACGTTTCCGCCAATTCCATTCTGCAAACCGCCATGAAACAGAACAACGCCTATATGGGAGTTGTTCTGACGGACGAAACAGGCCGGAATATTTTGGATTCCACTCCGGCAGAGCTGAAGAAGTCCACGGATTTTATCGGAAAGATCCCCTCTGGCAGCTCCCAGATTCTGAAAATCGGCGGTGAAAGCTATATTGTCTCTTCTCTTGTCAACCGTAACGACTGGGTGCTTACCGATATCACGCCGTTTAACGAATATACAAAGCAAAGCACGGCGACCAATATCACTCTTGTCATTTTCATTCTGGCCTTCGGGGTTTTGTTCTTTGCAACGTTTATCGTGATATCGCTCCTGATTACCCGCCCAATCCGAAAGCTTGCGATTTCCATGAAGGCGGTAGAAAACGGGGATTTCAAGGAAATCAGCATAAAAACCGGAAACGATGAAATTGGGCATCTAAAGGATGTTTACAACATGATGGTGCGCAGAATCGTTATATTAATCGACGATATCCTCAAAGAGCAGGCCATTAAGCGAAAGAGAGAGCTTGAGGTTTTGCAGATGCAGATCAAGCCTCACTTCCTTTACAATTCCTTCGACGCGATTGGAGCGCTTGCCGTATCAGGCAAAAGTATGGAGGTGTTTCGGCTTGTTCAGGCGCTCGGTCGGTTTTACCGGGGATTTTTAAGCGCCTGTGACGAGGCGATTACGTTGCGGGAGGAGCTTAGAATCACCGAAAGCTATCTGACAATTCAAACGATTCGCTTTCCGGAAAAATTTACGGTAGTTAAGGAGATAGACCCGGATGCTCTGGAGGTAAAAATTCCAAGCCTTACGCTGCAGCCGCTGGTCGAAAATGCAATTGACCACGGGATACGCTGTAAGCCCGATACGGGAACTCTGCGCATTCAAGTCCGGCGTCTGGAGCATTCCGTCCAAATCACTGTGGAGGATGACGGAGTCGGCATGGAGGCGGAAAAAATGTCTGAAATCTTGAAATATCATTCAAAAGGAGTCGGGATGAGAGCGACCATGGAAAAGCTAAATCTTTATTTTCAGACCGAAAACATACTTGCCATAGAAAGTAAAAAGGGCTGCGGTACAAAAATTACGATTACCATACCGGCAGAACAGGGAGTAGAAAATGAATCAACTAAATGAACAAATACGGGTTGTAATTGTCGACGATGAATACCTGGAGCGCAATTTGCTGAAAAACTGCATCGACTGGGCTTCGTGCAATATGCAAATAGCGGGTGAGGCGCAAAACGCGGCTGAGGCGCTCGAGCTGATCAGCCGCGAGAATCCGGACGTGCTTTTTACCGATATCCAGATGCCCGGGATCGACGGGCTCGGGCTGAGTGAACTGGTAAGAAAGAGGAATCCGCAGATACATATTGTCGTTCTTACAGGCTACGATCGGTTTGAATATGCGCAGCGAAGCATCAAGGCCGGAATTTCGGATTATCTTCTGAAACCAATCGACTGTGAGGAAGTTCAGAGAACCGCCGATAAGCTGCGGGAGGAAATTGAGCGCAGCAAAAAAACTGAGCGGGAAGAACTGGAACTGAAAAACCAGCTCTACGATAATCTTCCCTATCTGCGCGAACGCTTTCTCAACGAGCTAATGTTCGGCGAAGTGGAGAGTGTCCGCGAAAAAATGTCTTTTCTCGGTGTCCATTTTGATAACACGGTTTTTCAGGTTGCCGTATTTGAAATCACGTCAGTGTCAGAGCCCACCGAAGAGGAAGCGCGGTTTCTGTTAAACCTGCGCCTTCGCAAAATTATGCAGAATTATTTTCAGCTTTGGGAAAACGTTTTCTTTTTCTCCCAAACAACGGACCGGATCGTGATTCTGAATAATGACCCCGGAATGGATCTTTATGAGCAATGCGAAATTCTGCTGAAACAGATTCTGGAGAACCTTCCGTTTTCTTTTTGTATCGGCTTGGGCGGCATTAAAAAGCAGGCGGATGAAATCTGCGTTTCTTACCGGGAGGCGTTGGAAGCAGCCCATTATCGGGTTGCTTTTGGGAATAATGCGGTAATTTTATACGATATGATCCGGTTCCCTGTGAGGAAGGATTCTCTGGGCACCAGAGACTACGAGGAGCAGCTGAATTTCTATATTAAAACAGGGTTAAGCAAACGAATTGAGGATATCATTCGCGAAGTCTGTGAAAGCATCGACTTAAAGGAAATTACCGCGCAGGAAACCTTGCGGATGACCGCGATGAACATCTCCCTTTCCATTTTTCGGTCCATGGCGGATACGGGCGTTGAGCCCGATGAAATTTACCGTTTCGAGCATGAAACCTACCGCAGTATTTTTCATCTTCAGACCCTGCCGGAAACGGAAAAGCTCTTAATGGATACCGCGGCAAAATGCCTGTACCTGATCGACCAGCGGCAAAACAACCAGATCAGCGGGCTAATTGATACCGTAAAAAGCTACGTGCGGGAGAACTATGGAGACAGCAGGCTTTCACTTTCGGACCTGGCGGAAAAACTATATTTTAATTCAAGCTACCTGAGCCGAACCTTCCGAAAAAAATCAGGGGTGAGCTTTTCAGAGTACCTCATGGAAATCAGAATGGCGAAGGCCGCCGAGCTTTTACGGGAGGGCAATTTGAAAGCCTTTGAAATTGCAGAAGCCGTCGGAATTACCGACCCAAATTATTTCAGCACCTGTTTTAAAAAACATACCGGTGTTTCCGTAAGCCAGTACCGAAAATCGCTGAACCTCCGCGAACGCTGACCCCCCTCCCCTCCGCACCAGATAATCTTTTCTCTCTGTTTCTGATAAATTGAAACCTGCGGTTCAACCAGGTAAAAATAATAAAGGAAAAAGTAATAAAAATTAATTCATATTTTCCTAAAAATCAGTAATATTGTAGTATAAGTTATTTTCTAAAAAGGAGAGGATATATTTGAAACATTTGATTTCTAAAATCGGCACAGTGTTGCTGGCAGGCATAATGACGGCAGGCTTTACCTCCTGCAATTCTCCCGCACCGTCGTCGCAGCCGGCTGCAAGCGATGCCCCGGCATCCTCCGCGGCCGTAGCTGCTGCACCCAAGGAAAAGGTGACGCTAACATTCTGGAACAACTACACCAACGATACGCAGCATGTTATGATAAACGGCGTCAACAAATGGAATTCGGAACACCCGGACATTCAGGTCGAGCCAAGCGCCACGGAAAACAACGCATACAAGATGAAAATAAAAACGGCAATGGCGGCAAACAACGCTCCCGACATTATTTACACATGGGCGGGCGGATTCACCCAGCCGTTTGTGGATGCGGGAAAGGTTCTGGCTCTGGACGAATATCTGAATGACGGCACAAAAGACAAACTGCTGGAAGGGGCTCTGACAAACATAACCTACGGCGGAAAGGTTTACGGTCTTACATACAACCAGCAGGCAGGCGTACTCTACACAAACAACGATCTGTTCACGCAAAACAATGTGAAGGTACCGAAAACCTTTGAAGAACTGCTCGAAGCGGTAAAAACCTTTAAGGCAAAGGGACTTGTACCGATGGGTGTCGGTGAAAAAGACGAATGGCCGGGCATGTGGTACTACGACATGATCGCTCTTCGCGAAGCGGGCGCACAAACCTCACTCGACGCTTTGAACAAGAAGGCCTCCTACAATCAGGATTCGTTCATTAACGCCGCGAAAAAGCTGCAAGACCTGGTAGACGCGGGTGCATTTTCTCCAAGTGCACTGAGCACATCAAGAGACGAAGCTGTCGCACAGTTTACGCAGGGAAAGGTACCAATGTATTTCGGCGGAAACTTTGACGCACAGGTTATTGAGGATCATCTGAAGGGAAAAGTAAGCGCTGTAAAATTCCCGACCACCGGCGGAAAAGGTGTTGACACCGAGTATCTGGGCGGCGGCGCGGATGCGTTAATCGTTAACGCAAACACCAAATACAAGGATGAGGCGGTTCAGTGCATTAAGTTCCTGGCCTCCGAGTACTCAACCAATATGTATCTTGTTGGCGGCGGCCTGCCAATGTGGAAATTTGATTCCATTGATCAGTCTAAAATTGATCCTCTTTCCAAACAAATCATGGATGATATCGTAAAAGGCTCGACCGGAAGCGTTCCAGCGTGGGATCTTTACCTGATGGGCAACGACGCGCAGACACATCTGGATTTGGTACAGAACCTGTTCGGAAAACAAATTACACCAAAGCAATTCGGCGAACAAATGCAGCAGAAGGTTAACAAGGCTTCCTGATTAAATTTTAGTCTGTTTTCCCTGTTATCGGCTTTTGCTTGTAACAGGGAAAACATTTTTTACTTAATGCGATAATAGTATAATTGCTGGTTCCTGATACCAGAAAGAAGGTTTGCTAATGGAAAAACTGATGAAAGACAAAAAGGCGCTCTTCCTTTTCGCCTTCCCCACTTTCCTGCTCTTTACCGTAATTATCGTCGTACCAATTTTTTATTCTCTCTACTACAGTACACTGCAGTGGGATGGATTTTCCAACCCTCTGTCGGTGGGTTTTTCCAATTATTTAAATCTGTTTGTAAATAATACGGACGGGTTTATACAGTCGGTTATCAACTCTTTGATCTTAGCCGGGATTTCAGTGGGAATCCAGCTTCCGCTTGCTTTATTGCTGGCACTCATCCTGGCCAGAGGAGTTCGCAAGGAGCGATTCTTCCGAACCGCATATTTTATCCCTGTCATCATTTCCACGGTTGTTATCGGGCAGCTATGGATGAAAATTTATAACGAGGATTACGGTGTCCTCAATACCGTACTTCGAAGCGTCGGGCTTAGTTCTCTCACAAATTCCTGGCTTGCAAACCCCAGCACAGCGCTTGGCTCGGTTTTTGTCGCCATGCTTTGGCAGTATGTCGGTTATCACATGCTGCTAATGTACGCAAGCGCCAAGTCCATCTCTCCCGATATTTACGACGCGGCAAAGATTGACGGAGCCGGTGAAGCTAAAACCGCTCTATGGATCACGGTTCCTTTGATGAAGCCCATACTGTGCGTAAGCGTTGTTTTTGCCGTAACCGGATCTTTTAAAGCATTTGACCTGATCTTCGTTATGACAGGCGGAGGTCCAATGCATTCCACTGATGTTCCAAGCACACTGATGTATACCACTATTTTTTCAAGGTATCAATACGGATACGGCAGCGCTATGGCAATATTCATTATTCTGGAGTGTTTGATCTGTACCGTAATTATCCAGAAGCTTTTTAGTAAAGATGTAGAGATATGAGGAGTGGGATGGAAATGCGAGCAAATGACACAGCCGTTATTTCAATTACGAACAATATCACGGTTCCTGTAAGAAAGTCCGAAAAAATCCGTTTTTCTTCCGTGCTGATGTACCTGTTCCTCAGTATCTATACCTTCATACAGGTATATCCGCTAATCTGGCTGGTTTTATTTTCGTTTAAAAACAATAACCAAATTTACAGCGGAAACGCCATGGGATTTCCGTCGGAGTGGATCGTGTCCAACTATCCTACCGTTCTGACTCGGGGAAATCTGGCCGGTTTTCTTATAAACAGTGTAATTATAACTGCAATTACGATTATAGCATCCAGCATTCTTGTTACCACCGCGGCTTATTCCATTGTCCGGCTTCGCTGGAGGTTCAATCATTTATTTCTTACCTATATCCTCCTTGGCCTGATGGTGCCGCTTCACGCTACTTTGCTTCCTCTGTTTATCATATTAAGGAATCTGAACCTTTTAAACACCTATTTTTCCTTAATACTGCCCTATGTTGTTTTCGCCCTGCCAATGGGCGTATTCATTATGGTTGGCTTTTTAAAAGGCATTCCGAAGGAGCTGGAAGAATCCGCTTGCCTGGACGGCTGCGATATTTACCAGATTTTCTTCAATATTGTTCTTCCGCTGCTGCGCCCAGCGATTGCAACTGTCGCCATTTTTACGTTCCTTTCGTCCTGGAACGAGCTGATGTTTGCCAACACCTTTGTCAACAACGATAATTTAAAGACACTGACCGTAGGGATTATGGCCCTTTCCGGAGGCGTACAGGGTACGGAATGGGGTCCCATCGGAGCGGGGTTGGTTATTGCGACCATACCAACACTACTAATCTATTTCCTGCTCAGCGACCAGCTCCAGAAAAGTATGATTGCCGGTGCTGTAAAAGGATAATTTTCACCGATGCCAAATTGAGCTGAAAACTCAACACAATCTAAAGCGGGGGGGGCAGAACAGCCCCCCCTTTATACATTTCACTGACAACTTCTGTTCAATCTAAAAATTGCTTGATGTTTTTACGGTTGCCTCTTTTAATTCGCGTAGTTTTTCGGTAGAATGAGTACAGAGCATATCGGTGACCTGCAAAAATGGAGATGTTAACAGTTTCCACTTTAAAGGTTTTTCTCCGAATGCTCTGTTTTTACATTATCTTTCAGCCCTATTGGTCATTACCTCAGCAGTATAGTTAATTCTTAGATTGTAAAATAGGGCTTTTTGTTAACAGCGGCTTCCTAACCCAAGACAATCCAAAATTTGAGTCATTTTACAGAATTAATTTTTTTACCTCTTGCACATTACGTTACGTCATGTAATATAATAAAACTTGTTAGGAGGTCAAACATGAAAAATGCAGGAGATTGTTTTTTCACAATTGGCGAAATGGCGGAAAAGTTCGGCATAACCGTAAGAACACTCCAACATTACGACAGAACAGGTCTGCTTAAATCCACCAGCAGCGAAGGCGGCAGAAGAATATATACACACGATGACATCTTAAAGCTGCAACAGATATTGTTTCTGAAATCGTTTGGCTTTTCGCTGCAGGAAATTAAAAACATACTGCTGAACAACGAGGCGTCCCTGAACCTTGCGCAGGTCTTTGAGCAGCAGCGCGATATCCTGCTGGCCCAGATCAAAAGCTATAATCAAATGGCAGATACGCTCAATGAGGTTATTGCTGAAATCAAGACTGCGGGGGAACTCAGCGTTGGCAAGCTGATGATCATGATTGAGCTGATGAAGCAGGGTAACCCCTACCGTTTTATGGTTCGTTACTTTGGGGAAGACCAGCTGAAGGATTTATCGGAAAGATTTCATTCCAAGCAGGAATACGATCAGTTTATGGAGATGGCAAAAAATTTAATCTTAACGGTAAGCAGTCTGGAGCGAAAGGGTACGGATCCGGAGGGAGAGGAAGGACAGAAGATGGCGGAGAGCTGGTGGAAGATGGTAATGACCTTTACCAGCGGGGATCAAAAGCTGATTGAAACGCTGCTTTCTGCGGGCATGGACATAAAAAACTGGCCCAACGAAACGGAATCCATAAAAGATGCATTCTCAAATTTTTTGTCCAAAGCACTCAGCACTTATTTGTTACGGAATGGAATAAATCTTTTAAAAAAGGGGGCAATTGAACTATGACGGAAACGGCAGTATCCATTCAAGGTCTTGTCAAACGGTACGGTTCCTTTACTGCGGTAAACGGAATCAGCATCGAGGTGACCAAGGGAGAGGTTTTTGGTTTGTTGGGGCCGAACGGCGCTGGGAAAACCACCACGCTGGAATGTCTTGAGGGAATGCGGAAGGTCGACGGCGGAAAGCTTTCAGTGGCAGGCTGCGACCCGCAGACGGAGGAGCGCAGGCTCCGGAGCAAGCTCGGCGTTCAGCTCCAGTCGTCTGCTCTGCCCGAAAGCATTCAGGTAGGAGAAGCGATTGATTTAATCGGCGCTTGGCACGGACGGCGTGAGTGCAAGGAATTGATTGAGAAGTTCGAAATTAAGGATTTGCTGAAAAAGCAGTATAAGGGGCTTTCCACCGGGCAGAAAAGGCGGCTTCATCTGGTGCTTGCTCTGTTGAACAACCCGGAGGTACTGGTTTTGGACGAACCTACCGCGGGGCTTGACGTTCAGAGCAGGGCGCAGCTGCATCAGGAAATACGGTCGGTAAAAGAACAGGGTGTTACCGTTTTACTCGCCACACACGATATGGCGGAAGCGGAGGAACTGTGCGACCGTATTGCGATCATGATCCACGGGAAAATCGCCGTGTGCGGAACACCCGTGCAGGTAACAGCGGCGGGAAACAAGGATACCCATGTCCGGCTCCGTACAGCTAATAATTCCCTGATGCCCGGCGGAGATACTAAGGGAGCGAAATTTATCGAGAGCAAGGACGGCTATCTGGAATGGGATTGCAGCGATGTTGCGGCGTGCGTTACGGAGCTGCTGAACCGGGTACAGAATGCCGGCGATACCGTGGAAGACCTGCGTGTGGAGCGTCCCACACTGGAGCAGCGCTTCCTGGAGCTTGTAGAAGGAGATGGACATAAATGAAAGCATTTCTGAAATACCTTTCTATCCAGTTCAGGCTGGATATCAGGGAAAAGGGGACTCTTTTAAACTACTATCTGGTGCCGCTGATGTTCTATCTGGTGATGAGTGCCGTTTTTTCATCCATCAATCCGCTGATGAAACCGACTCTGGCAGCTTCTATGACGGTTTTCGCAATTACGATGGGAGCGGTTATGGGCTCGCCGACTACCATCATCAAAATGCGGGAATCCGGAACCTTCCGTGCGTTTAAGGTCAACGGCATCTCCGGTTTAACGGTGATGCTTGTTCAGGCGGTCAGCACCTTTTTGCATTTGCTTCTGGTTGCGCTGATTATCTACATCGTTTCCCCGCTGGCGTATCATTCCGATTTCCCGAAGTTTCCGGCGTATTATTTTCTCATCCTGTTCCTGTTCCTTTTGGCCAGCATCGGCATCGGGCTGCTCATCGGAGTTGCTTCCCGCAGCCAGTCCTTTGCCACGATGTGCTCCATGGTCGTTTTCATGCCTACCATTATTTTGAGCGGCACAATGTTTCCCGCGAATATGCTTCCGGCGCCCGCAATGTGGCTGGGTCGTGTGTTCCCTGCCACGCATGCGCTGCAATCCTTTTTCGGGCTTGCCTATCAAATGAATACGGATATCAACGCGACGCTAAGTCTGGCGGTGGTAGCCGGATTTGCCCTGCTGATGTTCGTGCTGGCGGCATGGCAGTTTGGGAATATCCGCAAGAGCGAGCAAAGTTAAAATTCAAAAAATATATTTAGAATGTTAAGCTTTATTATTGATATTAATGCTAAAATATGGTATTATGTTTCACAAGATAAAGCAAAGGCGCTTTTGGGATTTAATCCTGAAAGCGCCTTTTATTTTTTTATCCAAAAGGATGATGAAGAATGGTGACCTACCGACATAAGGATTTTCTGGAATTTATGCCCCATGTAAAAAAATACAGCAGGAGCATTTCCGCGCTTAACGACCAATGGGATAATGTAAAGCTGCTGTGTGAAATCGACTGCCCCGTACAGTCCAAAAAAATACTGCCCAGCATGGCAGTAATTCAGGACAGCTTTTATAATTTGCAGGAAGAACTCATTGACACCCTGATTACGGAGACCCTTAATAAAATGGAGCAAAAAACTGTATCCAAGGCGCAGGTTGCCGTAGATATTTTGGTTCGGAATCTGTACGAAAGAACGGCGGATGTCGGTTTTCTAGCCACAGATGACGAAATTCGCCGTTTTGTCAGCAAACGCGAGAGAACGCCGGAGGATCAGGTATATATCATGAACCGCCTGCGCGAGTATGTCGCGAAATACTCCGTATATGAGGAAATAATTATACTGGATAAAGACTTTCATGTGCTGGCCAACCTTGATCAGGCAAATCCCATTGCGGGAACGCGGATATCCGACCCGCTTTTGGAGGAGGCTCTTACCACAAACGAAAGCTTTGTGGAGACCTTTCAGCAGTCTCCGCTTCAATTCGGCAAGAAAAAGGCACATATCTTCTCCTGTAAAATAATAGGGGCAGACACGGAGGAGATCGTCGGCGTAATCTGCCTGTGCTTCCGCTTTGAAAACGAAATGCAGGGTATTTTTAAAAAGCTGTGCACCGATTACGACGGTTCAGTGATTCTGATCATTGACGAAAATAATACGGCGATCGCCAGCAGCGACGCAAATCATGTTCCGGAAGGCATTCAGGTTGAGCCGGTGGGAGAAGGAAGAGACGGCGTTGTGTACTACCGCGGGCTGGAATACATTGCGAAAACCGTACCGACGCAGGGGTATCAGGGATATTTCGGGCTGGGCTGGAAGGGTCACGTAATGATACCACTGAAGCTCGCATTCAAGGAAAAAGCCGCCCTGAGCGACAGCAACCCTCAAATTATGACCGGTCTGATGAACAAAGCAGATTCTTTCTCCAAGGAGCTCAACGGCATTGTTGGCAAAACACAGGAGATCAACCATTCGCTGAAGCGTATCGTTTACAACGGGCAGATACTGACCAAGGCGGATGACCTCAACGGCGAGTATTACAAGCTGAAGCCCCTGCTCGGCTCCATTGGCAAAATCGGAAGCGGCATTAGCCAGCTTTTTGAAAAATCGATCCAGAACCTGTTTACCACCGTTATTACAACCAGCCTGTTGGATGAGCGCTTTCTGGCTTCCCTCTGTATCGATATTATGGACCGCAATCTATACGAGCGGTCGGACGATTGCCGGTGGTGGGCTCTGAATTCCACCTTCCGCACGATTATGGCCCACGAGGAAATTACGGATACCGATCGGGCAAGGCTGACCAAAATCCTGACTTATATCAACAGCCTCTATACCGTTTACAGCAATTTGTTTGTGTTCGATAAAAATGGCAGGATCGTCGCAGTCTCCAACCCCGAACGCAGCGGGGATATCGGCAAAATACTCGACGACAGCTACATTCGCCGTGTTCTAAACAATGCGCACGAAAACAAGTATTTTGTTTCCCATTTCGCCGCGAGCGAGCTTTATAATAACCGCCATACCTATATTTACAGCGCGTCGATTACGGACATTGCCAACAACAGGCTTACCGTGGGCGGAATCGGTATTGTATTCGACAGCGAATTTCAGTTTGAAGCGATGCTCAGGGATTCCATCAAATCGAAGGAGGGTTCGTTCGCCCTGTTTGTGACACGGAGCGGAAAAGTGATTTCTTCCACCAGCAAAGCAATACAGCCGGGAAGCAAAATCAAACTGCCGCAGGAGCTGCTTGAGCTGGAAAACGGTGCTTCGGCGTCGCAGATTATGGTTTACGACGGCTGTTACTATGCCGTGGGCTGCGGCTGTTCTTCCAGCTACCGCGAGTACAAGAGCAGCGACGGCTACAAAAACGATCTTCTTGCGTTTGTATTTGAAAAGCTTGCCGATTACGAACAGGACAGCGCGGCAGTTTTAAAGCTTTGTGCTGTGGAGCAGTCTGACATCAATTTGGAGGAGAACAAGCCGCGCCAAAAGCTGGTTACCTTTCGAATTAATGATCAGCTGTTTGCTCTCGAGCAGTCCACTGTGGTGGAAGCGACCGACGCCGGGGGCATTATTCCAATCCCCGGCAAAAACAAGCTGATTAAGGGCGCGGTTTCCTATAATGATTCCTTTGTCGCAGTGGTGGATACCCACGCGATGCTCGGCAGGTCGGACGAAGAATTCGGGACGGCTTCTCATTTGCTGATTGTGAGACCGGACGAAAACACGCTGATCGCTCTTGAGGCGGATGAGCTGAACCATGTCCTTGAAGTCAATCAAAAGGACATCAGACCGGTACCGGAAATCGGAGGAAGCGCCTCTTCCGTCGATGGCATCGTTACCTTCCCGAACGCCGGAGGTCAGGCGATGCTGGTAATCAATCCGCAGACTCTGATCTTAAAGCTGGAGCAGAACTCGCTGAGCAGCGACTGGGAGGAACTGCTTCCGCTGCTTGAAAAGATGCGGGCGGAGGAAAAGCCGGAATAACGGCATATAGCAAAAATGACAAAAAATCAGACTGGGATAATCTCAGCCTGATTTTTTGAAAGGAAGTTATGAAAAGTGTTAAGGAAAATCAAGCAAAGGGATTCTCGTTGTGGTAAAGAAGGCTCTTGGGGCGGTTGAATTCGATGTCCTCCACGCCAAGGTAATCGAGCAGGGTGTACAGCGCCTT
>JAEZYP010000051.1 GCA_023418995.1 Bacillota bacterium
TCCTGTGCTAATCTCTTCATGGGAAGTTTCTGTCCTCTCCTGTGGAATGGTTTGTGGTGAACTCATTCTATCACATGGAGGGCTTTTACTTCCTCTTTTATTGGGTCACATCATTTTAACCTATACAGCGGAGAAAAAATTAATTATCCAGCTGAAACGCCGCTTTCAAGAAGTCCTGATCATGCTTGACGTAAATTCTGGTCGTGACCTCAATGCTGGAATGTCCCACCAGCTTTTGAATGGTGTAAATATCCAGCCCCTTTCCGTTGTTATACAGGCGTGATCCATAGGTATGCCTTAAGCCATGGGGGCGTAATACCGGAACATCAGGATATTCGCAGTGGAATGCAATCATAAAGGTATTATATATGCGCTTTTCCCAGTTTGAAGGGCGCATGGCATTACCTTTGATGTCAGAAATAACGTATCTAATCTTCACCGTGTAGGCAACACGGTCATTTCCTTTGCCCTTATGACGAGTTACCGTACGTGGTATCAGTTGCAAGGCTGTTCTTAGTTCCTCATCCATCGGGAGTGTACGGACAGAGGCTTTGCTTTTGGGTTCACCACATATAAGGATTCCGTTTGTTTCCGTAATGGCTTGTCGAATATGGATTAACCTGTTTTCAAAGTCAATATCATTCCAACGCAATCCCAGATGCTCGCTGCGCCTTAGACCGCATTTTAGCAGAATCATAATGGAAATACCCAACGGATTCAGTTTGGCGTATTCTATGACTGTCTGTGCCTGCACCGCGGTATAAGGAATGATAGCTTTTTCTGCTTGTGCAGAAATTGGAACTTTCACGTGCTTACAAGGGTTTTTAGATAGAAGGTCATTGTCGCAGGCATCTTCAAAAATCAGATTCAGCGTCAGCCGCAACTTATGCAGCATGCTCTTTGACATGCTTGCTTTGCTGTTAAGAAACTTTTGAATGTCAGCTTTATGAATACATGCTATTTGGAAGTGGCCAAAGTATGGAATCAAGTGATTTTTAACGCAATTCTTATAGGTATATTCATATGTATTTGACCGCACAGAATTTTGTTTGCTGTTTTCCAGCCAGTTGTTCGCTAATTCTGCAAAACAAACATTCGTGCTGCTGAATTGACCCATTTGACAGTTTAGTTTGAATTGCTCTGCTTTTGTTCTGGCATCCTGTTTGCTTTTGGGACTGAAAAAAGATTTGCGTTCTAATTTTCTATCCATGTTTCTGCCCAAGGTGATTTTTACCTCATACAAATTACCGTGGTTCGGGGCTTCTTTTGGTGTCTTGCCATGTGCAGTTCCTCCTTGTAAAGATGAGGCTGATGCAGTACAATGAAACTTAGGACTTCCATTATACTGTCAGCCTAGTGTTGGTGGTGAGCCGCTATGACTGCGCCAACAGTCATAGCGGCTTATTTATGTATAAAGTGGAGCTAAACAATGAAAAAGGATATTTTCAAGTGTCCTATCATTATCGCTCCTATATATCTACTTATCAGTGCCTGATCCGAGATGTACCGAAAATCGCATATACCATTCAGCAGGCCATGCTGACGAATTAAAAATAAAAAAACAGGTGAAATATTATGAAATACAAAAAGATAACCTTGCTGTTTTGCATAGCCCTGTGCATTACCTTGGAATGATTTTAGAGCTGTGCAAAAACATTTTAACGTTAAAGTTGACGATGATTTTATAATGCATCCACGGTATGCTTTTACACCTATTCCTTAACTGTCATAAATAATTGGTTGAAAAAACGGTCGTTTATGATACGACAAAATTATATGCAAAATCTATGACGCATTACCCATACGATTTTGGAATGGGTGTATTTAAATCGGGACGCGAGCACGTTCCGTTATTATTATGTTGGGAGAAATTGAAATGAAAAATTATATTTTCGGATATGCAAGAGTATCCACGGAAGCGCAGAATCTTGACCGCCAACTCGATGCGTTGAAACGGTACGGGGTGGATACAATCTACAACGAAAAGATGACCGGCACGAAAAGATGACCGGCACGAAAAAAGACCGCCCGGAGCTAACGAAGATGCTGGATAGGATCACTGAGGGCGATACGATTGTGATAGAGTCGCTTTCCCGTCTTGGTAGGAGTACAAAAGACTTGATTGAACTGGTAGAGCTATTTGAAAGCAAAAAGGTTCACTTGGTATCCCTGAAAGAATCCATTGATACCAGTACGCCCACAGGGAAACTTCTCTTCACTTTGATGAGTGCCCTCGCTCAGTTTGAGCGGGATGTGATCGCCGAGCGAACAAAAGAAGGGCTGAAATTTGCGAAAGCCCGTGGCCGCATGGGAGGAAGGCCGAAGATCGACGAAGCCAAGGTGAAGCAGGCAGTGAAGCTTTATAACACTCGGCAGTATTCCGTTAAGGAGATTGAGGAGTTGACCGGGGTGAAGAAGGCAACTTTGTATAGGAGTTTAATTGATAAAAACTATAAAGTTCAAATTTGAAATATAAATGCATTAATTGTTGCATTTACTTGATATTTATTCTGTGTTCAGGTAAAATGATTTCACGTAGAATACGGAAAAATTATTAAATAATGCAAGGAAAATGACTATGATTGATAAAATTAAAACACAAACATCTACTTTTTTACATTATAACGGACTTCTCCATGAATTAGTTATACGTGATATCAAAGTACGCTATAGAAGATCTGTTTTAGGTCTGCTTTGGACGGTTTTAAATCCCTTGTTAATGATGACGATTCAGACAATCGTGTTCTCGACTTTCTTTACATCAAAGATTCAAAATTTTCCAGTTTATTTGCTTATAGGGAATATTGTTTTCTCCATGAATTCTGAATCGACTTCTCAGGCATTGTTTTCAATAGTGGGAAATTCAGGATTAATTAAAAAGGTCTACATCCCAAAATATTTGTTTCCCTTTTCAAAAGTATTATCTTGTCTTGTGAATTTTGCTTTTTCATTTGTCGCTTTAATTATCGTAATGCTTGTAACTAGGTCGCAATTTCACATAGAAATGCTGCTGTCTTTTATTCCACTCTTTTATTTGCTGCTTTTTTCTATTGGGTTAAGCTTTACGCTTTCCGCTATTACAGTGTACTTCAGAGATATTGCGCATTTATATAGTGTGTTTATTACGGCCTGGATGTATTTGACACCTATTTTCTATCCAATGGATATGTTACCACCACAAATACAAGCTGTAATAAATTGGAACCCCATGTATCAATATATTAAATATTTTCGGCTACTTATAATGGATGGAATTATTCCCGCGTGGAGGACGAATTTATTTTGTTTCGGATTGGGTGCAGCAATGTTAATAATTGGAGTGTATATGTTTCAAAAACTGCAAGATAAATTTATTTTGCATATATAGTAGATGCAAGGAAGGAACTTTGAATGGAAGATTACAGAGCAAAAAATTACTATATGGTAGAGACTTTGAAGAAAGAAATACAAAAGTACTCTGTTATTTCGTTTGATATTGATGATACATTGCTCCTGTACAATGTGATGAATCCTGGCGATATTATGAAATCGGTTGAAGGTTATGTTCAAAAGACTTATAATATAACAGGATTCTCCTATATTTATTCAGAAATGCTGCAATCAATGCGAGCACAACAGGCAAGCCAGAAGGATGAAGTGCCTTTTAGTGAGCTTTATGCGTTGCTCCAACAGAGGCTCAACCTTGACTGTTCTCAAGTCGCTAAAGAGGAATTGCATCAGTTTGAAAACCATACTTTCGCCAATCCCATAATGAAACAGATTTATCAGATTGCAGTTGAAAGTAAGAAGAAAATTATTATTATTGCTGATTCCATTTATTCAAATGATTTCCTTACAACCCTTTTACATAACAAAGGCTTCGATTTATTTGAAACAGTCTATTCGTCCGGAGAAACAGGTAACTCAAAGTCGACCGGAAAATTATATCAGCATATCTTGGAATCGGAACAAATTGATCCAAAATCCTGGCTGCATATTGGAGATAATTGGCAGTCTGATTTCGAAATATTAAGGCATACCGGGATTACCGCTTATTTTTATCAGCCGCTTAGAGATCGGTATTATGCAGACAAGGCAAAGAAGGAAGCGCTTATCAAAGAGCAGGGACAGGATGTTCCTGTTGAGAAACCTGCTGAAAATACGCTGGAATACTCTACGCAAAAAGCACAGAGTATTAATAATTACTACACGCAAGTGTTAAGCCCGGCTGAGGAAATTATTGTAAACGTAGAAAATGTTTCTATGATGTTTAATCTCAGCAGTGAAAAGGTAGACAGCATTAAGGAATACGTCATTAAACTTCTCAAACGGCAGTTGCTGTTTCAGGAGTTTTGGGCGTTGAAGAATATCAGTTTCAATGTGCACAAAGGAGAAAAAATAGGCCTGGTCGGACTAAACGGTTCCGGAAAAAGTACGATGCTGAAAATCATTTCTGGTGTTCTAAAACCGACAGAAGGGGCTATTTGTGTAAGGGGAAACATAGCTCCTTTAATTGAGCTTGGGGCTGGCTTTGATTTTGATTTAACTGCCAGGGAAAATGTATTTCTAAATGGGGCGATTCTTGGTTACTCAAAAAAGGAAATGGAATGCCATTATAGTGAAATTATTGATTTTTCAGAGTTGAAAGAGTTTGAAAATGTTCCAATTAAAAATTATTCTTCCGGTATGGTAGCCCGCTTAGGATTTGCAATTGCGACCTGTCATACGCCGGATATTTTGATTATCGATGAAATCCTATCTGTTGGAGATTTTGAATTTCAAAAAAAATGTCATAAAAAAATGAGGGAACTGGCAGGGAAAGGTACCACGGTTCTTTTTGTGTCGCATTCTGCTCAGGAAATTGTTGATATGTGCGATAAAGCAGTCTGGTTGGAGCACGGACAGGTTGTGGATATTGGGGAAGCAGAGTTTATTGTTAATAAGTATTTGAATCAGTAAGAACGATGTTCACAGCGGAGGATAATCATGTATGATAAAATTAAATACTATAACAAGATTTTGCAAAAATAAAAGTAGATTTCTATTCTTCTACCCCTGAAATGCTTCAAGATTCTAATTTCAAGGTCGGAATAAAGTACTGAGTGAAACAACATTGTGTGTAACAGCTTCAGCTTTATTAAGTGATGCCTTAGGAAGGCAGAAGAAAAAGTCATATAGTGAATCGTTTGGAATTCAGGGTTTGCTTGCCAGTATAAATATTTGTACAAATGGATTACTCATTTAAACTGTCAGCTTTCTATTTAATTTATACTATTTTAAAGTATCTAAAATTATAGAACGATTTTTAAGGAGAAGAAATATGCATGATATAACTTCATTGTTGTCAATTGTCATTCCGGTTTATAACTCTGAAAAAGATTTGCCAAAATGTTTAGACAGTATATTTGCAGAGACGTATAAAAATATTGAACTGATTATAGTTAATAATGGTTCAATGGGTAATGTAAATGAAATTATAGAAGATTATCGCTTGGCATACCCCAAATATGCAATGAAGGTAGTAGAACACAAGGAAAATCAGGGGCTGTTTTTAGCTCGAGTAAGCGGCGTAGAAATAGCAAGTGGTGATTATATCACTTTTATGGATAGTGACGATGCTGTGTCGGTTGACTTCCATTATAAACTTATTCAAAATGCCTGCAAAACCGGGTCCGATGTTGTAATGGCTGATTATCTGCATGATTTTGAAGAAAGAGGTCTTCAATATTACAATTTAAATCCGGTTGCCATGTCTGATATGGAATTATACGGTGAAAATTGTTTAAAAGCTTTTTTCGAATCTGAAGGTGGATGCTTCACCTGGCATGCGGTATGGACGAAAATTTACAAAAAAGATTTATGGGACAGGGTCTATGAGGATATAAAACATATCACGGATAAATTTGTTTTAAGTGAGGACATTGTTTTCAGCACAATTTTGCTGTCAAAAGCGAAAAAGCTTACAAACATTCATGGTGTCCATTATTATCATGCTGTTTCAAAGCAAGCGGCTTCATCCAACATGGGAGCTAGCTATGATAAGATGATGATGAGTCTGAATGATCAATTAATAGCATATGGTATTATTGAAAACTATTTGAAAAAATACGAATTGTATGAAAAATACAAAATAAATTATAAAGCTTATAAAGGGTATATTTTAAAAGTTGTAATGGCAAACATTAAATTGGGCTTTTTTGATCCGATAAAAAAGAAAAAGTTGTACGACTATTGTAAGCGTGTATTTCAGATAGATAAGATTGAATACCCGAGTGAGCGGGAACGTTTTTTTGAAATTTGCTTATCTCCATATAATAATGGGATAGAAAAAGTCAAAAAAGAAATTCTCTGTGATGATATCGAGTATGTAAGTTTTGATATATTTGATACTTTGATAACACGCCCATTCTGGGAACCTGCGGATTTGTTTAAACTATTGAACAAAGAATTTAACTCTTTATATAACGGCGGAAATTTTGTGGATTTTTCAAAAATACGTCAGGAAGCGGAGTCTGCCGCAAGGAAAAAATGCATGGCGGAGCATTCCTCTTATGAGGAAGTTAATCTTCAGGAAATATATGAAGAGATTTCCGAAACATACAATATCACGCCTGATATCAGCAGACGATTGATGGAAAAGGAACTTGAGCTGGAACTTGAGTTTTGTACTATGAGAAAAGCGGGCTGGGAGTTGTATGATTTTGCGCTTAGAAACTATAAAAAAATCATTTGTGTATCTGATATGTATTTGCCGCAGGATATGATTCAAAAACTCCTCAAAAAAAACGGCTACGAAAAAATTAATAAGATATTTATTTCATCTGAATTCAGATTATGTAAATATAACAGTCAGTTGTTTAAAGCTGTGCTGAAGGATCTTAAAATTGAAAACAGTAGTGCAATGATACATATAGGGGATAATTACTATTCTGATTATTCTACCCCTTCCGGCATAGGGATTCGAGCTATACATTTTGTTAAATCTGTGGATTTGTTCCAGAATTTAAACCAGTCCATATATACGGGTGAAAGCTTTAGAAACATTTACAATTTTAGTAACAACCATGCCGCGTTAGGGTATATGGGAATTCGGTGTATGCTGGGGTTGGTCGCGAATCATATATTTGATAACCCGTTTATGGAGTTTAATTCTTTATCTGATTTTAATGCTGATCCAAAGTATATAGGATATTATCCGTTGGGAATGTACGTCTATACTCTGGCGAACTGGCTGGTAAGGCAGGTAGCCGGAAAGAAATATAAGACGATTCATTTTATTTCTCGAGACGGATATTTAGTAAAACAAGCTTATGAAATTATAAAGGCCAGCAGTCCCCTTGCATTGCCTGAAGCAAATTATTTGTACGTTTCACGTAAATCTATGATGGGACTGATGGTTTCATGTAGAAAAGATTTGCTTGCGCTTGGTAGTTTTATTAATATTTTCGCATATTCGCCTGAGAAACTTCTTAATGATCTGAAGGATATCATTAAGGCAGAAAAGTTATTAAAAGCTGAACAAATTTGTGCTGAGCGTAAAATTCTTTATCGTAAGAATTTTGCTACTCAGTACGAATGGGATCAGTTTATGAATGTTTATGAGGACAACTTCTATTGCGAAACCGCTATTACTGAGTATAGGCAAAAAATGCGTACATACTTTGGTAGTATCGTCAATGCTCATGATTGTACTTTTGATGTAGGATACAGCGGAAGGACAGAAGCGCTGCTTTGCGGTCTGCTCAATATTCGGTTGGACGCTTTTTATATTTACTTCAATGAAGAAAGGGCGCTTTACTGCGCGAGGCAATTTGACTTTAACATTACAGCATTTGAAAAAGACAGTGTATCTGTTTCACACATGATGCTCTTAGAGACTTTTATTTCCGACTCGGGACCAAGCTGTGTTGGCTATAAAATTTCGGAAAATCAATTAGAACCCATTTGGGGTGAAATGGAGTTTAATTATCAAACTATATTTATCATAAAAGCAATGCAAAATGCCGCTCTTGATTTTGTAACAGATATGCAAAAAACTTATGGCGCGTATATGGATTTGCTTTATTTCAGAAATGAAGATGCAGCTTTGCCCTTTCATTATTTATTGGAGCAAGCAAAAAACTTTGACCGGAGGATATTTAGTGCTGCTATGTGGAAAGATGGATTATGCTTTGATAAGGAAATCAGTTTATATGATTATTGGGGAAAACTGGTATGCGAGCATAAGGCTCCAAACAATTACAATCCTTATTTTGATTATGATTATCTTGCAAGATGGAAAAAACTTGCCGTTTTAATGCTGTTTGATCGCAAAGTTTTGAAAGAAAAGGTCAAAACTAAATTTTCCGATCATACTTTTCTTTTAAAGACAATGAGAATTTGTTACAGCATTCCAAGGGGTATTAAACGAGCTATTTTTAAGTAGTATTCGGTAATAGTGCGCACTTGGAAGAAAATATTGTTTAAAGGAGAATAAGAGATGAAAGTAGTATTATTAGCCGGAGGTTACGGCACACGAATAAGTGAGGAATCCCAATTCAAGCCTAAGCCTATGATTGAGATTGGTGATAAGCCTATACTTTGGCATATTATGAAGTCTTATTCTTATTACGGTTATAATGAATTTATCATTTGCTGTGGTTATAAGGGATATGTAATCAAACAATATTTTGCGGATTATTTTATGCATCTCAGTGATGTAACTTTTGACTTTTCAAATAATAATGAAATGACGATACACAACAATATAGCGGAACCGTGGAAGGTAACCTTGATAGATACAGGGCTTAATACAATGACCGGAGGACGGGTAAAACGCATACAGAAATATATTGGTAATGAACCTTTTATGTTGACCTACGGAGACGGCGTCTGCGATGTAAATATTAATGACCTTGTCGCTTTCCATAAGAAACAAGGTAAGCTTGCGACGCTTACGGCGATACAGCCCGGTGGGCGGTTTGGCATCCTAAACATTGATAACGATTTATATGTAAAAAGTTTTGTTGAAAAATCAAAAGAAGATGGTGGCTGGATTAACGCTGGTTATATGGTTTTGGAACCCCAGATGTTTGATTATATCGATAGTGATGACACTGTCCTAGAACGAGCTCCGTTGGAAACACTGGCAAACGAAGATCAGTTATGTGCCTATATGTATAATGGTTTTTGGCAGTGTATGGATACTCTTCGTGAAAAAACATATCTGGAAGAACTAATTACAAAAGGGCAAGCTCCTTGGATGAAATGGGAGAAATAAAAGTGGACAATTTCTATAAAGATAAAACAGTCTTGATCACAGGCCATACTGGATTTAAAGGTTCGTGGATGTGTAGAGTTCTTACTCTGCATGGCGCGAAAGTTGTCGGCTATGCGCTAAAACCGCCGACCAATCCAAGTTTATTTGAAGCAGCTAAGATTGAAAAAGAAATCACCTCCGTTATTGGAGATATCCGAGATTTGGAAAGCTTAAAAAAATGCATGAATACTTATCGGCCAGATATTGTCATCCACATGGCAGCACAGCCGATTGTGCGTGAATCTTACAATAATCCCGTTTATACTTATGAAACCAATGTGATGGGTACGGTGAATATTTTGGAAGCTGTGCGTTGCTGCAAAAGTGTGAAGTCTTTTGTAAACGTAACAACAGATAAGGTGTACTTTAATAACGAATGGGAATGGGGATATCGTGAAAATGATCGCTTGGATGGTTTTGACCCATACTCCAATTCCAAATCCTGCTCTGAACTGGTAACTAGTTCATACAAAAAATCTTTCTTCTCAGAGCGCGATTGTGCAATTTCTACCTGCCGGGCGGGTAATGTGATCGGGGGCGGTGACTTTGCAAAAGATCGCATCATTCCTGACTGTGTACGGGCCATGGAAAGCGGCGGAGAAATTATAGTTCGCAATGCTTATTCCACACGGCCTTATCAGCATGTTTTGGAGCCGGTATGCACCTATCTAATGATTGCTCAAAAACAGTATGAAGACAGGGAAAAGTATGCTGGAAATTACAATGTTGGTCCGGATGATATGGACTGTGTTACAACCGGGACTCTAGTGGATTTGTTTTGCAATGCCTGGGGTGAGCATGCTTCCTGGAAAAACGTTGCCGAGAAAAATGCGCCCCACGAAGCCAAGTTCCTTAAATTGGACTGTTCAAAGATCAAAAGTACATTTGGCTGGCAATCTCATTGGCATATTTCAGACGCAATTGAGAAAACAGTGGAGTGGAGCAAAGTGTATTTATCAGGGGAAGATGTGTCTTCTGTAATGAAAGAACAAATTCTTGCATTTTTGAGCAATCAGTAAGTGCAGGATACTGTGATAGGAAGGCTGGGATATCTATGAAAAAAGTAATCGTAACGGGTGCAAATGGTTTTGTAGGGGGAACTCTTATCAGAGAGCTGCTAAAGCACGATGTTTCGGTGATTGCATTAGATCGCGATGGATGCAACGGAAATCTTCCAACAGATGATAAGGTTCGTTTTATTCCGTTGGATTTAAGCAATATCAGCGCCTTGAAAGAGAAGGTTCATGATACGAATATTGATGTGTTTTATCATTTTGCATGGGCCGGGTCTGCCGGACCGGCAAGAGCGGATACTGCTCTTCAGCTGCAAAATGCACAGTGGACAATTGATTGTATGCGTTCAGCAAAAGAAATTGGATGCAAACGCTTCGTTTGCGCGGGTAGCATTATGGAAAAGGAGACCATGGCAGCCGCCTACACGCAGGGCAACCAGCCAGGAATGGGATATATTTACGGAGGCGGGAAATTAATTGCGCACTGTATGAGTAAATCTGTGGCAGCGCAAATAGGGATTGAACATGTTTGGGCTGTCATTACCAATGCTTACGGCGAGGGCGAGGTTTCTCCACGTTTTGTGAATTCAACGATCCGAAAGATTCTTCGTGATGAACCACTCACATTTACCGCTGGAACTCAAAATTATGATTTTGTGCATGTTGAAGATGTAGCACGTGCTTTTTATTTGATCGGTGAAAATGGCAAACCGTTCCACGAGTATGTAATTGGCAGTTCAAATGCAAGGCCGCTCAAGGAATTTATTATGGAAATGGGCCGTTCCCTTGCGCCCGACAAAGAATTGATTTTCGGTGACGTACCGTTTACCGGTACCGATTTGCCGCTTGAGAAGTTTGATTGCTCTGATACCGAAAAGGATACGGGTTTTCGTGCGGAAATTTCTTTCTTTGACGGTGTAAGAAGGACCATGGATTGGATTAAAGAAACGGAGGAAAAATAAAGATGATGCAAAAATTCTCCTTTCATACGACAGAAATTGAAGGGCTTATTTTGGTAAAGCCTTTTGTGGCATATGATGAAAGAGGTTATTTTATCAAAGATTATTCGCAGGAAGTGTTTGAGCAAAATAACATCCATCATGACTTAAAAGAAGTGTTCTATACCAATTCCCACAAAGGCGTGGTGCGCGCCATTCATTTTCAGCGTGAAAAGCAGCAGGCTAAGCTAGTGCGCTGCGTCTGGGGACATGTTTACGACGTAGTGGTGGATTTGCGCAAAAATTCTAAAACTTTTAGGAAGTGGCAGGGCTTTGACCTTTCGGAAGAAAACAAGGACGAACTGTATGTGCCAGAAGGCTGCGGCCACGGCTATCTTGTTTTGGAACACTCCGTTGTTTCTTATAAATGTGGGGAAAAATTCTACGGAGAATATGATGACGGAATTATGTGGGACGACACTGATATTGGTGTTAACTGGCCACTTGACCTCGTGGGCGGGATGAAAAACGTAATTTTGGCAGATAAAGATAGGAATTTACAGACGTTTGCTCAATTCATGCAGAACTATGGTGGGTTTTAAGCGAAATTCTCTGATATGTGGTGTAAAATATGAATAAACAAAATAGAAACCGTGTGATTTTACTGGGGAGTATTTTAGGGGTATTGGTCTTTATTTGTATCGTCTCTGTATTTTTTCAGCCTTATAAGATAGGACAAGAATACCGTGGACTTAAGGATTATTCCGAAGAAAACGGTACGCAGATGATATCCTTTACCATTAATGATTTTAAAATTTCTGTTGATACCTATCAGGATGGAGCCACCTATAATACGGCTTGGCTTTCAAGTGAACAGGCAACCAATATTACAATAGGCACATTTTCCGGGTGCAAAATGCAAATCAACGGCATACCGGTTCAAAGCGGTGGAACTGTTTCACTGCAACTTAATGCCTTGCGCAAGGATAATAATATTACGGTGGAACTGCAGGATACACGTACGGACTGGAAACACAAATTCTACATTCGAACTTTACCTGATACTTTCCCTGAGTTTGATGTTCCGACTAGTAGGCCTAATGCTGGTGGGAATTTGTGCTTTGCTCTTGATAACTACCTAGTCAAAATGGATCACAAAGGAAACGTGCTTTACTATCGTGCATCCAATGGAGCCAGTGATTTTCGCCAAATCAAGCAGAATGGGAAAACTCGCTATACTTTCATGGAAGCAACCGGTAAAGTTCTTGTTCAAAGTCCTGAACTTCCCGCTTATAAGGCAGTTGTTCTGGATGAACATTATAATGTTATTGATATAGTTTCTGCTGACACAGATGGCCGAGGCCTTTGCCAATACGGGTTTGTCTATGTAGACGACGGGCATTATATTGTCGCATCAGCAAAGGGACAAACGCAAAGTTCCCTGCCTAAAACAGTTGCACACAATACACTTGGTGTGCGCGTTGTGTGCAATTATATACAGGAAATTGAAAAAGGAAAACGCCTGTGGCAGTGGGATAGTGCTAGTGACACAACACTGTTTGCATATAGTGCAGCTGGAAATGATTATTATAACCAAAATACACTTTATGCAGATTATGTGCATTTAAATGATCTCGAGCTCGATCCAACAGATGGTAGCGTCATTTGTTCCTTGCAAAACCAAAATGCGCTGCTGAAACTTAACCGCAAGAACGGCATACGGGTTTGGCTGCTTGGCGGTAAAGGCGATAACTTTGGATTAGCTGATATACAAAAATTTTACAAGCAGGCGCAGTTTTCAGTAAGACCGAATGGTTTCATTGATATATTCGCAAGTAATAAATCGGGGCAGTCTAAGGCTTTTATATATAATCCTAAGAATAGCATTATTACGGAAAAATTTATTGGGCAGCATCAAAAATCAAAGTTATATGGTTCTGTGTGTACGAATAATGCAGGTAAGTATATAATAAGTTGGGGCATCAGTGAAACGCCCGGCATGTTGCTAACCGAAATTAATGAAAGCACGGGGTTAACATCATTTGAACTGCTCAAAGTTGACCCAGGAGCAAACTATTATATTGACCGTGCATACCCAGCAGATTAAAAAGGGGGGAAGACTTTTGAAATCTTCACTCAAGGAAAAAATGGAATTGCCTTTTGTGGTTAAAAGCGCACGAGCGAAAACAATTCTTACAATATTTATGATTGTGGTTATGCTTACCTTTGCGGTGCGTGGCCTAACGAAACCGTGGGCATATGGGTATTTTAATTATACGCTTAACTGGTTTCACGGATTTATTCCCCGCGGTTTTGTTGGTACCATAGGACGGCTGTTGTTTGGCAATTTGTATTATTCTCAAACTTTTTTGTCACTGCTTCAATATGCATTAGCCTGGCTATTTATTTTTTATCTTTGTTATATGGTGTACCAACTTATTTATGCCAATGGCAATTTAATTGCTGCGCTCGTAATGTTTGTATTTTTTACTAGCACTTTTTGTATGTTTTATTTATCGGAAATTGGATTTTTTGATCATATTTTATATTTGTTAGTTGCTATTTACATTGAAATTTCATTACGTCAAAAAGTTAAAACATGCCTGATTTTTGGGGGCATATTATCGGCGTTATGCCCTCTTATATTGGACACTGGCGCATTTGTTGCTTGTCCGATTATAGCATCTATTGCGGCAATCCGCGTAATTTCTGAACGGAGTAAAATTGTACTGCATGACTGCCGTAATATATGCTTTGTATTTATTCCTACAATTATTATGATTGCAATTTACAAGCTTTTGCAACCCAATTTGCAGGCGGTAGAAATTTTTCTAAAACAAAGCCAGGCACGCTCCTATTACTCAACGGATTTCGATTATTATGGTGCATTCTTTAAAATGAAAAATTTAGGGAATACCACACCGCATTCTTGGGTATACATTCCCCCTCAGGTTGTAATTTATGGTGCACTGCTCATTGGCTTGACCACGCTGTTTTTATATATTATCCGGGCGAATACCACCGTTATACTAACCTATGCGGTATGTGCATTCGCAAGTGGCTTTGTTGGGTATGCTGCTATATATTTTGGCTCTGATTATCATCGTTACTATTTTGCAACTGTTATGTCAATCTTTATCATTAGCCTTTATGTTCTCAGAACCTACGCAAGCAGTTTTGTAAAATGGAAGCATGGGGTTGTTGCAATCATAATTACAGTGTTTATCATTACCAATATTATGGGCTATCGTCTTTGGCACTGGAATCAAGTATATTGGAATTTTTGGTTTAAAATACTTTTTAAGTCAAAATAGGACTAAGTGTTTGTCATACTGTATTTTAAGAGATGAGGGTGGAAATCATGAAGAAGATAAGCGTGGTCATTCCCTGTTGGAGTGAAGAAAAAAGTGTTCAGCAAATGTATGAGCGGTTGACTTATATTTTTAGAAATGATTTGTCGAATTACGACTATGAAATTATTTATGTGGATGACTATTCACCCGACAATACCAGAGCAGAAGTTGAGAAATTATGTGGAGTAGACAGAAAAGTAAAAGCCGTGTTTAACGCACGAAATTTTGGATTTACAAGAAATGTGTTTGCTTCGTTAAAGGAAGGCAGCGGCGACGTAACATTTATGCTTTTTGGCGATTTGCAGGATCCCCCGGAATTGTTGACAACATTTGTGAAAAAATGGGAAGAAGGATACAAGGTAATAATAGGTCAAAAAACACATAGTGATGAGAATCATTTTATGTATTCTATGAGATCTTTATATTATAAAGTTATTGGCAAACTGTCTTCCTCTAAACAAATTCAACATTTCAATGGATTTGGTCTGTATGACAAAGCCTTTATCGATGTTATCAAAGAATTGGATGATCCGGCCCCTTACTTAAAAGGAATTGTTGCAGAGTTTGCGATGAAGCAGTGCATAATACCTTATGAGCAGGCGGCAAGCGAGAGGGGGAAATCAGGGTTTAATTTTATAAAATATTATGATGCGGCAATGCTGGGTATTACATCATATACAAAATCGTTGATGAGGCTGGCAACTTTTGTAGGAGCAGGATTGGGAATTGTAAGTGCACTATTTGCTATCTTTATTTTCATCAGCAAGCTTTTAAATTGGAACAATTATCCTATGGGAACTGCAACAATTATCATAGGTATCTTTTTTATCGGCGCGGTACAACTGTTTTTCACAGGTATTTTGGGCGAATACATATTAAGCATTAATACCAGATCGATGAAACGCCCTTTGGTAGTGGTAGAAAAAAGAATTAATTTTCAGGAAAGCGAAGAAACGAAACAGGAAAAGATAGCATGAGAAAATTCCCATATGTATGTGTCAGAAGAGGCTTTTAAATGATTGATTATGTAAAAACAAATTACAAAATAATTGAGTCGTGGGCAAATACGCAGGGAAACGTTTCTTCAACGGACAGTTTGCTGCAATGGATTCGCCATCTGAACGAAACGATACAGGTCGACATTCATAAAATTGATTTACAAGAAGATGCCGTCTGGCACTACGACGAACTGAGTGGAGTAATAGCAAATCCAAATCGAACGTTTTTCACGATTGCAGGCTTTCAAAAATGGTGTGCGGATAAACTCATTAGTGAGCAGCCCATAATTATTCAGAATGAAATAGGCTATCTTGGAATTATATGTAAAGAGATAAACGGGGTACTACACTTTTTAATGCAGGCAAAAATCGAACCGGGTAATGTGAATAAAATTCAAATTTCTCCGACGATTCAGGCGACGAAAAGTAATTTTACACAGAAGCATGGTGGGCGAAAGCCGGCTTATTTGGATTATTTCATTAATGCCAAGAAGTACGAAATTATTGTGGATCAAATTCAATCTGAACAATCCTCCCGCTTTTATAAAAAACGGAACCGCAATATTTTGATTCGGATAGAAGACGAAATTGAATTGCTGCCCAGTCATCGCTGGATGACGTTGGGGCAAATTAAACAACTGATGGAGTACGATAACTTGGTGAACATGGATACCCGTACAGTACTTTCCTGTATCCCATTTTCCATGATGGGCAATCTTGATAGCGAAATTGGTCAAAAAGTGTCGGAATGCTTTAACGATCAAAGTTTATTTCGTTCTATTTTTCAGGGAGACAGTAAAAATCATTTGACGGAAATCTATCAATATATGAATAATTATAAAATGTTTGATGAAAGTCAGACTAGGATAGTACCTTTATTTTCTTTGCAGTCGTGGGAAATGAAGGACAAAGAATTTATAAGCAAGGATGGATACAATTTTAAGATAATTTTTTGTGATATTTCTATTGAAGGACGCGAAGTCAGGCATTGGACGCAGCCACTGTTTGAAGCAGTTGGAATGGCAACCTTCGGCTTAATTATGTGTAATGTGGACGGAGTAAAAAAATTTCTTGTAAAAGCGATGCCGGAGATCGGCAGTTTTGATAAGCTGGAACTTGGCCCCACAGTTCAGTTGGAACCAACTGACAGTCCTGAAAATTATAATGGTATGACAAATTTTTTCATTGCAAAATTAGCAGATAAAAAAAATGTTCGCCATCGTGTTATTCTCTCAGAGGAGGGAGGGCGTTTTTATCAGGAACAGAATTACAATATTATTTTGGAAATACCCTATGAGGAACTGCCGGGATTACCGGATGGATATTTTTTGTTGGATTATAAGACGCTTAACATGCTGATACAAATCAATAACTGCCTGAATATTCAATTACGAAATTTACTTTCCCTTTTGGAGGCATAAAATGAAAAAATTAAGGCTTGGAATTATTGGGACTTCCGATATTGCATTTCGTCGATTCCTTCCGGCACTGCAAAAGGGTGGTCATTTTACTTATGCCGGAGTAGCTTCGCGTCAGATTGAAAAGACACAGCCGTTTATACAGTCTTTTGGTGGGAAGGGCTATGCAAACTATGAAGAATTGATTTGCAGCGATGATGTGGACGTACTCTATATTCCACTGCCCCCGGCACTTCATTTTGAATGGGCGAAAAAAGCATTGATGCATGGTAAACATGTTTTACTGGAAAAACCATCGACTATCAGTTTGAAAGATACGCAAGCATTAGTTGCTATCGCCAAAGAAAACAATTTAGCCTTGCAGGAAAACTATATGTTTCAGTATCATAGCCAGCTTAGTTATGTGCAGAAAGTGCAGCGGGAAAACAAACTGGGAGATTTTCGTTTGATTCGTATTGCATTTGGGTTTCCTATGCGAGGAACAAGTGATTTTCGGTATAACGAAAGGCTTGGAGGGGGCGCACTGCTGGATTGCGGAGGGTACACGGTTAAACTGGCAACGATTTTATTGGGAGAATCCATAAAACTGACTGCTTCGCGGTTGAATTATACAAATGAATTTGATGTGGACTTATTTGGTAGTGCCACTTTTGAGAATGAAGATGGCTTGACAGCGCAGGTTTCTTTCGGAATGGATAATGCCTATCAGTGCCAGTTGGAAATATGGGGAAGTAAACAGACATTAATCGCGCCACGAATTTTTACGGCGGGGGACGGTTTCAAACCACAAATAATTTTAAAATCCTCCTCAGATATAAAAACGATAGAATTAGAATCTGATGATCAATTCTTAAATTCGATAGTAAATTTCTATCAATATGTCCAAAGCGATGAGTTAAGAGAAGATAGTTATAATAAGATGGAACTGCAATCAAAGTTAATTGAAAGTATATTAAATGTAGAAAGGAAAAAATATTTATGAAAATCACACAACTGGAACTTGAAGGAGCCAAGATTATTGAACCTACTTATTTCGATGATAATAGAGGATACAGCGCAGAAACTCATAACGAAAAAACGCTTAGCGAAAATGGAATCACAACGAAGTTTATATTAGACTATCAGTGTCTTAACCTCTCAAAAGGTACTTTGCGTGGGATTCATTTTCAAAATAACCCACATCCTCAAGCCAAACTTGTAAGAGTTTTGGTTGGAGAAATTTATGATGTGATTGTTGATCTGAGAAAAAATTCACCTACTTATAAACAATGGATAGGTCATATAATTTCGGCGCAAAACAGAAAACAAATCTATATTCCAAGTGGTTATGGGCATGCATTCCTGACCAATGCGGATAATACTGTGGTCTTGTACAAATTTGACGACTATTATAATCGAGATTTAGTTAGAGCGATTCGGTGGAACGATCCGGATATTGCAATTGAGTGGAACGTCAATAATCCTGTTATTTCTCAAAATGATATTAGTGCGCCTTTCTTAAAAAACAGTGATGTTAATTTATCAATGGAGTTGAATCAATGATATGAAAACAGCAGTTGTAACAGGAGCCAGTGGATTTGTTGGGAAAGCATTGACGGAGTGTCTTTTAAAACAAGGAACTAATGTTTATGCGATTGTGAGAAATCCGGAAAAATTGGCAGATTTAAAGCAATACAGTAATTTAAAAGTGATAAAAGCTGATTTTAATGGCTATTTGAAACTTCCTAAAATGATTGATCAGGACATAGAAGTGTTCTATCATTTTGCGTGGAATGGAACATCAGGACTTTCCCTTGGGGATTATGCTTTGCAACTTAGTAATGTCAGATATGCTGGTGATGCTGTAACGGCTGCAATTGGATTATCTTGCAAAAAATTTGTATATGCTGGAACAATTGGAGAGTTCGAAGCAAAACAATGTGTTGAAATGGATGATAGTCAGATTAGGCTGGCTGGCATTTATGGAGCAGCTAAACTAACAGCAGATATTATATGTAAAGCCTTGGCTAATAACGGGAAAATAGAATATTGTACTGCGATGCTGCCTTACGCATTTGGACCTGGCGATCGAACCGTTCGATTGCAAAATATATTAATAGAAAAATTAATAAAAAATGAAAGACCAAAACTGGTGAGCGGAAATAATCCATATGATTTAGTTTACATAGATGATGTCGTAAATATGTTAGCTTTGGTTGGGGAAAAAGGAAAAGATAAAAAAATATATTATCTTGGAAATAGAAATATTAAAACAATGAAACAAACTATTTTGGAAATTAGAGATATCATTAATCCCAATATGCAATTGGTGTTTGGTGAGTTAAATGACAGTTCTGCTTTTGACTATTCCCAAATTAACGTTAATTCTATTTATGAAGATATGGGGTATGAACCCACAAGTGACTTCAAAGAAAGTATTTTAAAAACGGCTGAATGGATTAAAACTATTTTCTCTAAAAAAATAGTTGATAAAAAAAGCAAGGACGCAGATGTTATTGTAGTAGGAGCTGGCTTTGCGGGAAGCATTCTGGCTAGAAAGCTTGCTGAAGAAAATAATTTAAAAGTTTTGATTTTAGAGCAAAGACCGCATATTGGCGGAAATATGTACGACGAAATTGACGAAAATGGGGTGTTAGTGCAGCGTTACGGTCCTCATTTTTTGTATGCGGATAAATATTGGATTATTGATTTTGTTTCCCATTATACAGAATTGGTGCCATATGATGTAAAATGTTTGAGCTTTGTAGACGGACATTATATCCAGCTTCCATTTAATTTTAAAACAGTACAGCAGTTGCTAGGGCCCCAAAAAGCAGAACATTTGATAAATAAATTGAAAAAAACTTTCATTGGCAGAGATCGTGTTCCAATTTTTGAATTAGTAGAGCATACCGATTCAGAGATTCGTGCGTATGGTGAGTTGCTGTTTGATAAAGCATATAAAACCTATGTAGCAAAGCAGTGGGGGTTAAGGCCAGACCAAATTGACAGGAGTGTATTAAACAGAGTACCTATGGCAATGAGTTATGATGAACGTTATATAAATAAAGATTTCCAGTATATGCCAAAATACGGATTTACAAAAATATTTGAAAATATGCTGAATCATCCTAATATTGAAGTACACCTAAATTGTAACGCTCTAGATAAGTTGACATTAGATGAAAAAAATCACCGCGTATTATATCAAGGGAAAGAGTATAAACAAATCATTTTTACGGGTGCAATTGATGAATTATTTAAAGAAAAATATGATAGTTTACCATATCGTTCATTAGACATTCATTACCATACTGAGAAAAATTTAGGATTATTGCCTTCAGATATTGTATCATATCCACAAGCAGACGGATATACTCGAAAAACAGAATATAAGCGTTTCAATTGCCAAGAAGATACAGGGTATACAACTATTTCTATTGAATATCCGCTACAGTACGACAAGCATTCCGAACGTGGTAATTTGCCATACTATCCTATCATTAATGACCAAAATATAGAAAAATACAACCAATATTTAAAGGATGCGCAAAAATACGAAAATTTGTTTTTGTGCGGCCGTTTGGCGGAATATAAGTATTATAATATGGATGCAACCATTGAAAGTACATTTGAAAAGTACGAAAAACTAAAGTTAAAAATGGGATTATGAATAATAGAACAATTTTTCCAGATTTAAGATAGGCACTCTGATTATTGATAATGTTGGTATCATGTTTTTGGTGGAAATTGGAGTTGATAAATTAATTTCTAAAGTGTTTATAAATGATTAATTATTAAGTAAATTTTTTATTTTTAAGAATCAATGTGGAAGGGTAAGATGAATGAAGGGAATTATTTTAGCAGGTGGCTCGGGTACTCGGCTTTATCCAATTACTAAAGCTGTTTCAAAACAGATGCTGCCGGTTTATGACAAGCCGATGATCTACTATCCGCTGTCTACTCTTATGCTGGCAGGGATTCGAGAAGTTTTGATTATTTCAACAGAACGTGACTTACCTTGTTTTAAAGAACTTTTGGGTGATGGCAGTGATCTGGGATTGAGTTTAGCTTATCTGGTACAAAAAGAACCAAAGGGGTTAGCAGAAGCGTTTATTATCGGAGAGAAATTTATTAAGGATGATAGGGTGGCGCTAGTCTTAGGCGATAATATTTTTTATGCAAGAGGGTTTTCAGAACTATTGCAAAAGACTGCTTCTTTTAAAGAAGGTGCAGTTATTTTTGGGTATAACGTGCCTAACCCTACGGACTTTGGTGTGGTGGAATTTGATAATAGTTGGAATGTAGTTTCTTTAGAAGAAAAGCCAGAGCATCCAAAATCCAATTATGCGGTGCCTGGCCTTTATTTCTATGATAATCAGGTAGTTGAGATTTCTAAGAATATTCAACCATCCGCACGTGGAGAACTGGAAATAACGGCTGTCAATAACGAATATCTCAGGCGTGGCAAGTTGAAAGTGAATCTATTTGGCCGTGGCATGGCTTGGTTAGATACAGGAACGCATGAAGGCCTTTTGGAGGCGGCAGACTTTGTTTCTATCGTACAAAAGCGACAGGGATTGTATGTTTCTTGCTTAGAAGAGATTGCATACCGAAAGAGATATATAACAAGAGAAAAGCTAATAGAATTAGCACAGCCCATGTTAAAAACTGATTATGGCAAATATTTGATACGAATAGCGGAGGAAAATTAATGAAAAATATTTTAGTTACCGGAGGAGCAGGCTTTATTGGCTCAAACTTCATCAAACACATGCTCTCCTCTCATAGTTACAATATTATCAATCTTGACGTCTTAACTTATGCCGGAAATCTGGAAAATTTAAAAGAAGTTCAAAATGCTGCCAATTATACCTTTGTGAAAGGGAATATATGTGATTCTGAATTAGTGGAGCAGCTTTTCTCAAAATTTGATATTGATACTGTTGTTAATTTTGCTGCAGAGTCACACGTAGACCGCAGTATTGATAATCCACAAATCTTTTTTACTACGAATGTGATTGGTACACAGATTCTTCTAGAAGCCGCAAAAAAATACTGGAAACTAAGGCCAGAAGACAAATATTGCTGTGAATACAAAGATAACGTAAAATTTTTACAGGTATCGACGGATGAGGTTTATGGCGCTTTAGGTAAAGAGGATATGTTTACGGAAACGACCCCTCTTTCTCCCAATAGCCCCTATTCGGCTTCCAAAGCCAGTGCAGATATGATTGTGCATGCATATTTTGTAACTTTCGGACTGCCAGTGAATATCACACGCTGTTCAAATAATTATGGTCCTTATCAGTTTCCTGAAAAATTAATTCCGCTTATGATCCATAACTGCGGACATGATAAGTCGCTACCAGTGTACGGTGATGGTATGCAGATACGCGACTGGCTGTATGTGGAGGATCACTGCCGGGCAATTGATACGGTTCTGCATAAAGGTGATTTGGGTGAAACCTACAATATCGGCGGCAATAATGAAAAAGCAAACATTGAAATTGTTAAGCTGGTTTTACAAAATCTACATAAGCCTGAGACATTGATCACTTTTGTGAAGGATAGGCTAGGACACGACAGACGTTATGCTATTGATAATACCAAAATCGCAACTCATCTTAACTGGAACCCGATCTATACCTTTGAAAAAGGAATGGTTCAGACGATTCAATGGTATTTGGATAACACGGAATGGATGGAAAAGGTAACATCCGGAGAATATTTGAATTATTACAACAGAATGTACCAATCGCTAAAGTCCAATTAGGAATTATTTTGTGCACCTCACATATGATGAGATGTCAAATAAAGTTTGCTACAGAGTGTATTAATTTACTAGAAAGAAGTTATTGCCGTTTAAAGGAATACGGAGTAAAATATATGATCAAGCACTTAAAAAATAAGTCAATGAATTGATAATTGTGCGAATAATGTAATCATTTATGCATGCTTTTTCATTCCTAGATTGTATTGAAAAGGAGCCGTTATGTTTTTAAGCATTATTGTACCGGTTTACAATGTGGAACGGTATCTCTCTCAATGTCTTGATAGTATTTTGCGCTGTGAGTTGGAGGATGCTGAAATTCTGCTGATTAATGACGGCTCAACAGATAGGAGCAGTAAGATCTGCGTGGAATACGCTGAAAAAAACAACTGTATTTCCGTAATTAATCAGAACAATAGTGGTTTGTCCTGTGCAAGAAATACCGGAATGCGTGCAAGCAAAGGAGATTACCTTTTGTTTCTCGACAGCGACGATCTTGTAGTTCACAATAAGCTCTGCAAGTGTATCGATTATGTTTTAAAAAGCCAGAAACGTGGAGTTGATTTAATTGTCAATGACTTTTACCGTTGTAATGAAGAAGGAACTATTTTTGAGGAAACGACTCAAATTAAAGGAATCAATGGCGATGGATATTTTTCTGAGTTTGCCTCAGCAAAAGGAAGCTACTGGAATGTGTGGAGAACCATTTACAGAAGGCAATTTTTATTGAAGAATGATCTGTGGTTTGAAGAAGGATTCCTATGCGAGGATGTCGATTTTACAACAAGAGCATTTCTTAGCGGCGGTAAAATGGAATTTATTCATGAACCTTACTATTGCTACCGAATGGGTAGGCAGGATTCCATTATGAGTAACGTGAGCTTTCAAAGGGTTTATTCAATTATTACAATAATCAGTGACTTGATTCCGCATTTAGATAATGCTGTTCAACAGCCTGCATTCTCGTCTATTCGCAATCATTTGGGACTGGAATATCTTTTTTCCTTTACTTCGGTTTATGAAGTCCAATCGAAAGATCGCAAAAGAACAGTCAATTTGTTGAAAGAACATCTAGGAGTTTTAAAAACATGTAGTGGAAAAACAGCCATCCTCTACAAACTAAGCCTGTGCTTTGGTGTTAGATTGGTAGCCTTGGGATTATTAATTGCTAAGAAAGTAAGGAGAATAGCTAAATCATGCAAAATAAAATAAATGATTATTCTATAATTCTGAATAGAAATAAAGATGCGGAGTTTTTTACGCCTTGTGAGCAAACGATTTCTAGCAATTGGCTTTATGGAACAGATAAAGTTTTACTTGAGACGACTGCCTCTGTCACAGGGCCGGTTCTGGTAAGTTATGTCCTATGGCTACTTCAGGACGCCATGAAAAACGGAATCAGGAAACTGTATTTCTTAGCCCGAGACGGTTATATTCTGCACTCAATAGCGAAAACACTATGCGAATCGTATCTTTTGGACATAGAATGCCGCTATTTTTATTGTAGCCGTTACTCCTTACGCAAAGTGCTTTTTTTAATCGATCAGGAAGAGGCGCTGAATAAGCTCTGTATCAACGGCAACCGCATTACTCCTGAAATTGTATTGGAACGCGCCGGACTGGACGACCGGGAGCGGAAACAAATTTTATCTCTACTCAATATAAAAGAAAAAAATGGAATGTTAAGTGAAAACGGACTAAGTAAGCTACGGGACACACTAGTTGGCTGCGAGCCATTTCTAAATCTTGCCGCTAAGAAGTCAGAAGACGTTTACTCGTTGGTGCATGGGTATTTCAAGCAGGAGGGCCTGTTCGACGCGGTTCCATTTGCAATCGTGGATACCGGTTGGCTGGGGTCAATGCAACGTTCCATTCGTCAGATCATGCAATATTCCGGATGCGACGCTCAGCTGTACGGTTATTATTTCGGCATGTTTGAACGGGGAAAGACTGAGGACGGTACGTATTCCTGTTACTACTTTTCAAAGAACAGACATTATTTTCGATGCGTGAATTTTAATAACAATTTATTTGAATGCCTGTGTACTGCAGACCATGGGATGACGGTAGGCTATCAAAAACAAGGGGACAATAAAATTGAGCCGATATTGAAACCGTTTCGGAAAACATGGAATCTGAAATTGCAGCTTCAAATGGTGGATTCTTATACAAAAAGTTTTGTCAGTGTAAACAAGCAACTGCCGACTGTGGGCATTCAGAGCGAAAAAATGGTACGCGGTCTCTTAAAAAGCTTTATGGTTTATCCCAGCTGCCAGGAGGCAAGTGTGTACGGGAGTATTCCATTCTGCGACGATTTGACTGAAAAATATATGGTTTCGCTTGCGGAGAAATTGACTTCCGATGATTTGAAGCAGCAGAAAGCTTTGAGAAAAATTTTCCGCAAGCTGTTTATCAAAAGAAGCTCTAAAAATTTTCGCGAGTCTTATTGGATTCAGGGAACGATTTCGCGCTATGATTATCCAAATAAACCCTTGCTACGTTTTGATATTCAGGTTTCTGAATGGGCTAAATATATCAGAAAGTACCTCAAAATATTATAACATTCTCCAATAAAGCGGCTGAATCAGATATGGTTCAACCGTATTTTTTTGTATTTTATTATTCCATTAATCGTATATATGAAAAAATAATATAAACTGCTTATCAAGCTAATTTTACAATATTTTCTGTAAATTAACCATCTGTTTTTCGCAGAGCTGAATTTGTTATAAGACCTTCCACTTTGTGAAACGCGATATTTTACCAACACTTGGGTACATCCAATTCCGTTATAGCCGGATTTTAATAATTCAAGCCAGTAGACGAAATCTTCATGGAAAAATTCAGATGTCATTTGGTGCTTTCGGACTACTTCGGTACGCAGAACAACAGATGAGCAGCATATAAAATTTTCTTTTAAAAGATGTTCATAGGTACAGGTATCCGGTATAATGTGGGGAAGCCCGATTTCTTTTCCGGCGTTGTTTATGTATAAATATGAAGAATAGCAAAAGTCACAATTGACATTTTTTAGAATAGCGATTTGCTTTTCTAATTTTTTTGGTTCCCAAACGTCATCTCCGTCCAATAAAGCAACATATTCTCCTGTGACGCTTTCAAAGCCTTTGTTACGGCTTTGAGCAACACCAAGGTTTTTTTGATTTTGAATGATATGAATTCGATCATCTTTATCTGCAAGACTTTTTACAATATTCAATGAACTATCAGTCGATTGATCATTAATAACTAATATTTCTAAATTGCGATAAGACTGTCTTAGCGCAGACTGAATAGTTTGTCCTATAGTTTCAGAACAATTATACATCGGTATAATTACAGAACACAGTTTTTGTTCCATTTCATTGCCTTTCTTTCCTCTCCAAAGTTATTGTATTAATGGACTTGGAAATTTTTGTTGTATCTATTATAACATAAGCAAATGCAATCCGTGCACCATTCAATAAATAATTAGTTGCAGGAGAAGTTAAGCCAAAGCCAGTGGTTCCACAATATCCCTATTGAAGAGCACCGAATCCTTGGCTTTTTCTCTATCTCACCACAAAGCAAAACCATTCTTTTGAGGTACAACTGAATGTATTGTCGCGGCGCTCGAATGAATAGCAGTGGAATTAGTAAGAATACAAAAACGATGATTATTGTAATTGCAGTGTTTCGACTAACGTAAATCCACTTTGAATAGATCTATCCATCTTTTATTCCATGGCGGTACTCTCAAGAATCCATTAATTGGTAAAACAATTTCGATCAGTTTCTTACCTAATTACATAATACTATTTTACAATGTTTAACTATACTTACAAGTCTTAAATGTATTACAAAAATTGAATTCAAGAGGAAAATGTTGCATACGCCTGTCATGAAAGTTATCGGGGTTCTTGAGTCCCCGATGGTTCACCAAAAAAAACGCATCAGATAGCCATTTTTGGGCTAATTGAAGCGTTTTTTGCTCTTTTAAGGTTCTATAATAATGTCTGCTGAACAACTCATAGTGCCACACCACTACTGGCTTTCAGAGCAAAAAGTGGTAAAATAAGCGCATGGAAAAGTAGGAAAAGTGGGAAAAACCTTGCACTTTGGAGTGGTATGGAATGTATAAATACGCTAGTAAACAGATGAAATTTGAAGATTTTGGACAGCCGGTGGGGCTGCACATGAATCGGGAAAATCGGTGGATAAAAAGAGCGGAAAGTATACCGTGGGATGAAATTGAGAAGCGATACGCAGAGCTTTTTAAAAACAAGAAGGACAATGTGGCGAAGCCACTGCGGCGGGCTCTTGGTGCTTGTATCATTCAAGCGGAATATGGATTTTCAGATGAAGAAACAGTTCAGATGATTCAAGAGCATCCGTATTTCCAATTTTTTTGCGGATTTTCAGAATATGTGGACGCGCGTCCGTTTGATTCGTCACTGATGGTCTACTTTCGCAAACGATTAACGCCTGAAATCCTAGGCGAAATCAATGAGCTGATTATTCAAAAAGCACAGGAGAAAAAGGGAACAGATTGCCACGACGATGACAAAGATAGCCATGACAAGCCGGAACCGCCCTCAAACAGCGGAACATAAATTGTCGATGCCACCTGTGATCCTTCTCAAATAAAATACCCGCAAGACACAGAACTCCTCAATGAAGCCCGTGAAAACACGGAAGAAATGATAGACGAAATGCATGGTACTGTAGAAGGTAAAAGACATCGCACTTACCGCAAAGTAGCGCGCAAAAACTATCTGAAATCTGCTTGCAGCAGAAAAAGAACCAGAAAACAAATCCGAAAATCTGTTAAACAGCAGTTAGGTTATTTGAAACGGAACTTGAAAGTAATTGATCAGATGCTGGCAAGCGGAAAGGTTCTCACTGAAAAACATCAAAAGAGACTTCAGACCATCCGAACCTTGTATGAACAGCAGAAATACATGTATGACAACAACGTGCACGATCAATACGAATTTATTTCAGCTTCTGAATTATAAGCGAAATTGTCCGCAGTTTAACATGAAAAACATAATATTACATTTTTTTAAAAAACTAATTGACTTTTCACAATTACTCCTGTATAATAAATATTAATGTTTACATTGTAAGCATATATTTTATAATCGAGGTATACTATTACATGTACGAAGACAAAACACTTATTTGCAGAGACTGCGGAGCTGAATTTGAATTTACTGCGAGTGAGCAGGAGTTTTACGCATCCAAAGGTTTTACAAATGAACCACAAAGATGCAAATCCTGCCGTGATGCCCGTAAGAATTCCAAGGGGAATTCATTCGGCGGAGACCGAGAAATGTTCGAAGCCACTTGTGCAGCTTGTGGCAAAACTTGCAAAGTTCCATTTAAGCCTCGTGAGGATCGCCCTGTATATTGCAGCGAGTGCTTTGCAAACAGATAATAATATAAACTTGGGTTTTGAATGCGCTTCGAAAGAGGCGCATTTTTTTCGTGCTCTTGCTTTTTCCGGGAGTCGCTCTTTAGGCGGTGCATACTGCGTTAGCGTTCATACCAGCGACATATATTTGATGTATTATGTAAACAAATGTTACTGACGGAGGTTATATATGAATCCAAATATGAAAGCTGTCTTAAAAAGCAAATTATCGGTGTATATAGTATGCTATGAAGAAGCGAAGAAAGCTAAAGATTTGAAACGAATGGTCATTTTTGCTCCCATCATTAACGACCTTCGTGATCAAATAGAACTACTTGACGATTAAAAATCGGCTCACACCTTTCCGGTTTGAGCCGATTTTTTATATTATAGACGATAATTGCTTTTTAATCGCTTCTTTGCCTGGAACCTCCAGCCGAGGTTTGACAACAAGAACCGCATCCTCGGTATAAAAGCCCATTCAAGCATCACACCGCTCCTCTTTTATTGCTCTGTCGGCATCGCTTATCAATTTTTTATTGAATCATTCATCTTTTTAGTATTCGTTTTAAGTAGTTGACATCCAGCAACAAATTCACTGTCTCGAAATTTCCTTTATAAAACACGCCCCAGTTATTGAAAACACAGGGCAATTCCTTTGCTTTTTGTAACGTGTCCACTTGTATTAGAGATACGGGAACATCATTGATTTCACAATACTGTTTGATTGTCTCAATTCCTTGGCAGACAAAGGGGCATTGCATATCATAATAGATCGTCAGCTCTTTGCTTTCAATTCTTAGCTTTTTAGCATTTTGTGCAAACCTTGGCGTTGTTCCGTCAAAAGAAAGCGCGAGTAATTCGTACCCATTGTCTGTCGTATCAGCAACCTCAAAGCCAAAATTTTTCGCAAACGATTGGTCAGTAAGCCATGATTTTTGCTTTGCTGCTCCCAGCATACAAACGCCGGATTTGCCCTTTTCTCTGGCATCCGCCAAACAATATTCCATCAGCGCTTTTCCATATCCTTTTCCCTTGTAACTGCCGTCGACCCATAAGCAATAAAGATAATAATAGTTGTCGCCAATGATGGGGACCCAAGCTGTTTCCAGCGGCGCATATTCAATAAAAACCGTAGCCTTTGCGTTTAGCTTTCTAAAGACATGACCCTCCTTTAGACGGTCTGAAAGCCATTGCCGCTTAGCATCAATTCCTTGATGGGGCTTTTTACTGCGGATAATGCAGCATAAATGCTCCTCAAATAGGTTTTCTGTTGTTAAGTTTATAAAATCAGGATTCATGTGTCCCTCCGCTTAAATGTTTCTGTTAAGTTCTTAAAAGATACTTTTATTTTACTACTATAATTTTATAATGCAATCATATAAACCTGATTTTATAAATTGAATTAAAACCGATATGAATAGAGAAATCAAAAATTATTAACTAAAAACTGAAGCGGCTATTCCCCTTAGTCCTGATCTTTTCTCTGTAAGAGAGAGATACCTGCACATGCCAGCCCGATTCCTAAAATCGTAAAACCGGAATACATATCGAGCTTTTTTAAGATTGATAAAACAATCGCCGCAATGCCCATTGCCAAAGAAACCGCCTTGAGAACAAGCGCAATAATGCCTTCTATATCTTTTGGATCGTTTTTCAGCTGAGACGCAGATTTAATCTGCATCAGTTCATCTACCGATATTCCAAATATCGAAGCAAGCTTTGGTAAAGAATTCACATCAGGGCATGATAAATCTCTTTCCCATTTTGATACAGCTTTGTCTGTTACATTCATTTTTTCCGCTAATTCCAGCTGAGTCATTCCGTTCTCTTTTCTGAGCGATGTAATCACCGTTCCAAGTGTTTGCTTTTTCATCGAATCATTCCTCCATATATTTAATGATTATACCATATCAGTCCTTTTCGGTTTCCTCAACCGACCAGCAGTTTAATTCGGTCGACCGGTAGTTTACCGATCGTTTCAATACAAATGAATTCGTGTTATTCTATTTAAGGTATTTGCGTCGCACAGCAGCTTGCTGTTGAAACCCTTGAACGGGCAAATCCTTAATCTCTATTTTACTACAATAAGCTTGCAATGCAATCTGATCAGAAGCTTAATTTGCCGCTTAAAATAATATAGGATAAAACTTCAAATGAAAATTCGGAGAAGGGACTGCGGGTATGATCTTAAAAAACGCGAGAATATTTGATCAGGATTTTAACCTTGTTCGGGCGGACCTTGCCGTTTCGGGAGATCGGATCACCCGGGTCGCAGCCGAGCTTTCCGGAACGGATGCCCTTGATCTCTCGGGCTGCCTGATTGCGCCCGGTCTGGTGGATATCCACATTCACGGATGTATGGGGGCGGACACCTGTGACGGCACCCGCGAGGCAATCGCAAAAATGGCGGCGCATCTGGCAAAAAACGGCGTGACGTCTTTTTGTCCCACTACCATGACGGTTCCGCTGGAACAGCTTGAAAGGGCGCTTTCCGCCGTGCGGGATTGCATGGAGCGCCCTCCGGAAGGAGCGACGGTCCGGGGCGCCAACATGGAGGGTCCTTATCTGTCGCCGAACAGGCGGGGCGCGCAGCTGCAGAGTTGTGTACGCAAGCCGGACTACCGGGAATTCGAGCGCCTTTACAATGGCTGCGGCGGCATTATCCGGCTTGTGGACGTTGCGCCCGAGCAGGAGGGGGGCATGGCGTTCGTACAGAAGGCCAGCCGGCTTTGCCGCGTTTCATTGGCGCATTCCGAAGCCGACTACGCGCAGGCCAGGGAGGCGTTCCGGCAGGGAGCCACCCATGTTACGCATCTGTTTAACGCAATGAACGGGATGAACCACCGAACGCCGGGTCTTGTGGGCGCGGTTTTCGACGAAGCCCGGGTTAAGGCGGAGTTGATCTGCGACGGGTTCCATATTCATCCTGCGGTGCTGCGCGTCGCTTTCCGGCTTTTGGGCGAAGACCGCACGGTTGTCGTAAGCGATTCCATGCGGGCGGCGGGAATGCCGGACGGTGAATATGAGCTAGGCGGTCAGCGGGTGCGGGTAAGCGAAGGGCGCGCCTTTTTGGGAGACGGAACAATTGCCGGTTCAACCGCCGCCCTGCTCGACGAGGTAAAAAACCTGATTCAATTCGGAATTCCGGTGCGGCAGGCTATAAAATCCGCGACGATCAATCCTGCCGCTGAAATCGGCGCGGAGCGGGAAATCGGCAGCATTGCGGAAGGGAAGCGAGCCGATTTGATCGTTGTGGATGAGGACTTCACCCTGCGGATGACCATTGCAAACGGAAGAATCGTGCCGGGCTCATCCGGTCAGCGGTAAGCCTTGCAGAAAAACGAAAAAACCGTACCTGTGCTTTCCAAGCATAAGATACGGTTGGCTTAGGAGCCCGTTCGTTTATTTTGCAGATAGACCGCCGCCGCGCACAGCAGCAAAATTCCGATGCACAAACAGCCCAACACCAGATAAAAGATATCTGCCTGCGCCGGAGGTTGCAAATGCCAACGCTCAAACACGAAGGATCCACCACTGCACCAGCAGAGAGGTAATGGAAAGCACCGTCCAGCAAGCAAAGCCAAGCAGAATCGGCTTGCCGCCGTTTTTGACCAGCCGAACCAGATTGGTGTTCAGCCCGATTGCTGCCATTGCCATGACGATTCCGAATTTGCCGGCTTGTGACAGAAAGCTTCCTACCCCGCCCGGCAGACCGGCAAAGGTGTTAATAACCGAAGCAAGAATAAAACCGAGAACAAACCACGGGAAAATTTTTAGGATACGGTAGCTGCCTTTTTTGTCGCCTGTCTCCTTTTTTCCGGTGTAGACCGCAAGGATCAGCGTAATCGGAACGATCATGAGCGTCCTGGTCAGCTTTACAATCACCGCCAAATTTCCCGCCGCGTTGCTGAAGGTGTAACCGGCGGCGACAACCGAGGAGGTATCGTTCACGGCAGTTCCTGCCCAAAGCCCGAAGCTCTGGTCGCTCATACCGAGCGCATGACCCAGAAACGGAAATAAAAACGCGGCAAGCACATTAAACAAAAAAATAGTCGATATGGAATGGGCGACTTCATCGTCCTTGGCGTGAATTACCGGAGCAGTCGCGGCAATTGCCGAGCCGCCGCAGATCGCGGAGCCGACTCCGATCAGGGTTTTTGTGTTGCCGTCCAGCTTTAAAAGCTTACCTACATAATAAGCGGTTAAAAACGCCGCGGTAAGCGTAAAAATCATGAGTACAAGCGTTTGCTTTCCTACTCGGAAGACATGAAACAGATTCATCTCAAAGCCCAGCAAAATAATCACGTATTGCAGCAGCTTTTTTGAGGTGTAAGCGATGCCGTCGTTTAATTGCCCGGGTCTTTTCCAAAAGGCAAGCAGCATTCCGAACAAAATTCCCAAAACAGGGCTGCCCACAACGGGAACCCATTTTCCGATCAGCCATGCCGGAACCGCGAGAATTACGGTAAGAGCGATACCGGGCAATTTATCCAAGATTTTTTTCATAGATTTCTCTCCCTCCGCCGTTTATCATACGCCTTGACAAACAATTAGTAAAATATTATTATCAAATCAATATCATTAGTAAATACTTATAACAGGCGGGGGAGCTATGACGTTACGGCACTATAAAATTTTTGCGGCAGTCTGCGATACGATGAATATGACTCTCGCCGCCGATCGGCTTTTTATCTCGCAATCTGCGGTGAGCCAGGCGATTTCTGAGCTGGAATGCCATTACGGCGTGCGGCTTTTTGAACGGCTTTCCAAAAAGCTTTACCTTACACAGGCCGGTCAGAAGCTGCTGGGCTATGCCCGCCATATGATACGGATGAACGCCGAGGCGGAAAATGATATGAAAGCGCTGTGTCAGAGCGGAACCGTTCGCGTCGGCGCGAGCGTCACCGTCGGCGCTCACGTTTTGCCGGGCATTGTTTTGCAGTTTCACAAAACAAATCCCTCGGTGGGTGTCGAGGTCATAGAAGATAACACGGCGAAGATTGAAGCGCTTATTCGCAAGGATGAGATTGATATCGGTCTGGTGGAGGGCGAAACCGCCGACCCGGATATCGTCAGCCGCGCGTTCATGGAGGACGAGCTGGTTTTAATTTGTTCCCCGCGCCACCCGTTTGCGAACAGGAACAGGGTCGAGCCCAAAGCGCTGGAGCAGGAAGCCTTTCTTATCCGGGAACAGGGGAGCGGTACCCGAAAGACCTTTGAAGACCGGATGAGCGAAAACGGTTTGGTCTGGAAGGCGATATGGGTTTGCAACAATGCGGATACGATAAAAAACGCGGTGGCTGCCGACCTTGGAATTTCCGTAATTTCGCGGCTTGCCGTGCAAAATGAAGTGAATTCGGGTCTGTTGTGCCAAAAGGAAATAAACGGGATTAAGTTCAAAAGGCAATTTAAAATTATTTATCACAGGAACAAATATATTACCGCTCCCATCCGCCAGTTTATCGCGTTGCTGCAATCCTAGTACTCAGTAACACCCAATCCAGATGAATATTGGCAGATTCGCACTTGTTTTATTGTCAAACCTTGCTATCGCGTACAAAATTCGATACAATAGAAGCAAATTACATCGTGCAGAGGAAATTTTATGATAAAAGAAAATCAAAGAATTCTAAACGCGTTTCTCGCGCTCGTTGACGCCGGAATATGCTTCGCCGCAATGGTTTCTGCTTTTGCGCTGCATTTTATTAATTATCAGGGTTCCTTTTATATCGGGCTAAACTACTATATGAACCTGATGATTTTTATCATCCCAATTTATTTTCTCATCTTCAATTACTTTGACCTTCACAATTCCTTCCGCCATAAATCGCTGATTTCAGAAGTCGGAAAAATAATTCAGTCTAATTTTATCGGTGTTATTTTTATATTCGTACTGATGTTTTTGCTCAAGGAGGTTCACCCCTCCAGAATGGTAATCGTCCTGTTCGGTTGTATCGACGCGATACTTTCCTCGTTCAGCAGGTTTATTCTCCGCAAAATCCTTCGCGGCATGCGGGCAAAGGGCTACAATTTGAAGCACCTTTTGCTGGTCGGCTGGAATGAGGTGTCAGCGGAATTCTACGACAAGGTAACGGCAAACCGCAACCTCGGGTATGATTTTATGGGCTACCTGAGCCACAGCAAGGTAAGCACGGCGGGGCGCAAAATCGCGTATGCCGGCGGCTTCGGCACCCTGACGCACCTGTTGGAGCAGAAGGGCATCGACGAAGTGATTATATCTCTGGATTACAGCGATTTTTCGGAGCTGGGCGGCATCATCGAAGCCTGCGAAAAAGCCGGGGTGAAGTCCAACCTGCTTCCGTTCTACACAAAGTACCTTCCCACCAAGCCCTATATCGACGAAATCGAGGGTATGCCCCTGATTAATATTCGCAAGGTTCCTCTCGACAATATGCTCAACAGCTTTTGCAAACGCTTTTTTGACCTTGCGGTATCCGCGTTCGCACTGGTTTTGTTTTCTCCCTTTCTGCTGTTCACCGCAATCGGCGTAAAGCTGACCTCTCCGGGGCCGGTCATTTATCGGCAGGAGCGAGTGGGCAGAAATAAGCGTTCGTTTCAGATGTACAAGTTCCGTTCAATGAAAACAGACGACGGCAGCTCGGATATGACGACCTGGGGGACGAAAAATGACGACCGCCGAACGAAATTCGGAACGTTTATCCGTAAATGCAGCATCGATGAGCTGCCCCAGCTGGTAAACGTGCTGAAGGGGGATATGAGTCTGGTGGGGCCGCGCCCGGAGCGACCGTTTTTTGTGGACAAGTTCCGGGAGGAAATCCCGCTTTATATGCTCAAGCATCTGGTTCGTCCGGGAATCACCGGGTGGGCGCAGGTAAACGGCTGGCGGGGCGATACCTCCATTGAAGAACGGATTAAATGCGATATTTTTTATATTGAAAACTGGACCTTCCTGCTCGATATCAAAATTTTGTTTTTGACCGTATTCAAAGGGATTGTGAATCCAAGCGAGGAATTATAGACACAAAAGCCGCTCTGAACACCCGCCGGAGATTGATAGGCAATCAACGATATAAAGCTGTTAAAAAATAAAAAGAAAAAATATTCGACCGCTCATGTAATGGTAACATGGGCGGTATTTTTTATCTTATTCTGCCTGTTTGAAATGAAACAAATTAAGCCGTTCCAGATATTATGGTGTGAAACCCTTTTGCAGAAATGAATGAAAGAGGTGACACAGCATGAGATCGCAAGATGCCGAATCCAGAAATGAGCTGGATTGGGTCAGGCGCAGCCGGGGTACGGACGCCTGTAAAAAGTATTTTAGGCAGGTCGCAATGACGGACAGCCAAAAAGTCATTCTTCTGCTGAATGACGACCGTCTGCTTTTTCCCACACTTTTTGTTTTGCAGCCGTTAATTTACGGATGGAATCTGGCGGATGCGCTATCGGAGCGCAACCGGATAGCCTTTCACATATGCGACAGAATCACAGAGGGAAAAAACACGGAGGAGGTTCCCCATTTTCCCCGGTCTATGGAAGGCGAGAAGGCTCACCAAACCTTGCTTTGGATGTTCCAAACCGGTGCTCCGGAGGATGGGTTAAGCAATGAGTTTGACGAGGTACTGGATATCATCGCCTCGGCAATTATCAGGACATATCAGGATGAGAGTATCCTTCCGACCGTGGCAAGGCTGATCTTTCAGCGGAACCGCAGGGGCAGCTTCTACCACGATCTGGTTTGGGCTTTTTACCGCACGAAGGACGTTTTTTCCCTGAAATATATCGCTGAGTATCTGAATTCAAATTACCGGAAGGATGTGGAGCTGGCGCACACGCTCCTTCATTTTAACCGGGATACCGCGCCGAATTCCCGGCGAACCAATGAATACGCGCAATACCTTTCCTGGCTGAAGGAAAACAGTCCGTTTCTTTCCTTTACGGATGAGGGCTTTCAGTTTTCCAACAGCCCAAACCCCTGCAACCTGAGTCTGGAGGCGAAATATCTGAACAAGCAGGTTCCCGTTCGAAGGCGTCAAGCGGATATTCCCTATACCGAAGAAGAGCTTGAGCGGTTAAAGGACTTTAAGGAAGCACAGCAGGAAGAGAGGGCATCGCTTGCCAACTACTCTCACAGTCTGTACGGAAGAAATCCAAGCGACTGGAACCAGTGGATTCATTACCCGGTAAGCAAGCAGCTCAATATCGCTAACTACGGCCGGAGGGATTTGGTATGATTGTTATCGCCGGTCAAGCCGCTGATCCGGAGAAGCTAAGCGCAGACTACGCGCCGGATTCCGTTGAACGCAAAATTATTGGTCAGATGGCTTCAAGCAGTGAAAAATACAGCTATGACACAGTGGGGCAGCTGAAATTTGAGCTTCGGATGCGAAAGGAAATCATCGCCGCATCCTATGAACTGAACAAAAGCAACTTTGGCTTTGCCGAATTCCGTAAATCGAGATGCAACCCGGAATACTGGAACCGTACGAGCGAAGGCGGATTTGAGTTGAAAAACGGAGTCAAAGCCAGTGACGCCATCCGCGATATTTTTACCAACAGCTCAAAGTATGCCACCGAATGCGCTACCGCGATGATGATTGTTTACTATAAATCGCTTTTGGATATTTACGGAGATGATCTTTTTAACAGGACCTTTCAACGCATCGAGTTAATGAACTGGCACCATATCGACCGGCTTTTGCAGGATGTGGGACAGATGAAAAAACGAGCCGAGTATCTGCCGGGAGACCGCAGATATTTTATGAACCCGGATGTAGACCCGCTGACCCCGCAGTGGCAGGGCGAAAATGTAATTGATTTGAACGGAAACCTTTATTACGGTCATGGAATCGGAATCACGACCGGAGACAGAATCATCAGCTCCTTAAACAAGCACCGAAGCGACGGGGCGGACGAAACCGCCTATCTGAAGGATTCCGCCGGACGCCCGAACTTCCGCCAGCTGGCCGATATTTATGGCCGGGCGAACCCGTAAACCAATTGGCGCCCGAATATCCGTATTGCTGAATAAAAAAACGTGCCTTACGCTAAGCGTGGGGCACGTTTTTGACTGCCCTTGTTTTTTTAATCCTGCGCTGCGTTCTTTTTAAAACAGCCTGTCCGCACTCCGGCTCTAAAAAATCCGCAGAAAGACGAAAGGCGTCGGAAGGGTATCCGCCGCCTTATTTAACTGCCATTAAACCTGGTTGGTTGCGAAGCATGAGATCGCGTTGACGGGTATGATGCATGACGTTCCCAACTGGTTCCCGCAGCTTCTCCGGTTCCCGCCGTTAAAGTTTTCACCCAGCGGATTCACAGGCGCAACGGGCAATTCGGTGGTGAGCTTTATATACTCGGGATTTACAGTGGAAAGCAGCCCGGTAAAGCCGCAGCCCGAGGCTCCGCCGCTTTTTGTAAACACCGTGCAAACCCGG
>JAEZYP010000062.1 GCA_023418995.1 Bacillota bacterium
GGTGACTTCCACGCCGCAGCGGTCACAGATTTTACCCTTGTAGCGAATTTTCTTATATTTACCGCAGTGGCACTCCCAGTCCTTGGTCGGCCCAAAGATCTTCTCGCAGAACAAGCCGTCCCGCTCAGGCTTCAGCGTGCGGTAGTTGATCGTCTCCGGCTTCTTGACCTCGCCGTAAGACCACTCCATAATCTGCTCAGGAGAGGCCATGCCGATCTTAATGGCGTCAAAAGCAACCTTGTTGCCGGTAGTAGTATCAATCATATGGTTTCCTCCTATCATGATTCAGAATTTTGAGTTTTCGCAGTGTCGCTCTTTCTCAATTCCAAATCACTCGTCGTCAAAACCGGCGTTGTCTCCTTCGTCCAATCCGGCGTCCGCGCCGGCATCCTCGGGAGCATCCTCAATGTCAAATCCGGACTCCTGGAACTCCGTCTCCTCCGCCACGGCGTGGTGGCGGTCGTCCTCGGCATCCATACGGGCCAGATTAAAGGTATCCATGGCGTCTTCGTCTTCCTTCAGTTCGATCTGGTTGCCGTCCTCATCCAAAACACGGATATCCAGACACAGGGACTGCAGCTCCTTCACCAGCACCTTGAATGCCTCCGGCACACCCGGCTCAGGCACGTTGTGGCCCTTGACGATGGCCTCATAGGTCTTGACACGGCCCGTCACGTCGTCGGACTTGACGGTCAGCATTTCACGCAGGGTATACGCCGCGCCATAGGCCTCCAATGCCCACATTTCCATTTCGCCGAAGCGCTGGCCGCCAAACTGGGCCTTGCCGCCCAAAGGCTGCTGGGTCACCAGAGAATAGGGGCCGGTGGAACGGGCGTGGATCTTATCATCCACCAGATGGTGGAGCTTGAGGAAGTACACGTAGCCGACGGTGACCTTGTTGTCGAACTTTTCACCGGTACGGCCATCGTACAAAACACTCTTGCCCTCGGGATCGAGGCCGGCCTTTTTCAGCTCGCTCTGAATATCTTCATAAGTGGCTCCGTCGAAAATAGGAGTGGCCACCTTATAACCCAGCTCGTGGGCGGCATAGCCCAGATGGACCTCCAGCACCTGTCCGATGTTCATACGGGAAGGCACGCCCAAGGGGTTCAGCACGATGTCCAGCGGTGTGCCGTCGGGCATAAAGGGCATATCCTCCTGCGGCAGAACGCGGGACACAACGCCCTTGTTGCCGTGGCGGCCTGCCATCTTATCGCCCACCTGAATCTTACGGCGCTGTGCGATATAGACACGGACAACCTGATTCACGCCCGGCCCCAGCTCGTCGCCAGCTTCTCGGGTAAACACCTTTGCGTCCACCACGATGCCCGTCTCGCCGTGAGGCACCTTCAAAGAGGTGTCGCGGACTTCGCGGGCCTTCTCACCGAAAATGGCGCGCAGCAGCCGCTCTTCGGCGGTAAGATCCGTCTCGCCCTTGGGGGTGACTTTGCCCACCAGAATGTCGCCTGCGTGAACCTCGGCGCCAATGCGGATAATTCCGTTCTCGTCCAGATCCTTCAGCGCGTCCTCGCCCACGTTGGGGATATCCCGGGTGATCTCCTCGGGACCCAGTTTGGTATCCCGGGAGTCGATCTCAAATTCCTCAATGTGGATGGAGGTATACAGGTCCTCGCGGACCAGCCGCTCATTCAGAAGAACGGCGTCCTCGTAGTTGTAGCCTTCCCAAGTCATGAAGCCGACCAGAATGTTCTGGCCCAGAGCGATCTCGCCCTGCTCGGTAGCGGGGCCGTCCGCCAGCACGGTGGGGTCCGCGCCGCCGTGAACCCGCTCACCCACCTCCACGATGGGCCGCTGATTGATGCAGGTGGTGTGGTTGGACCGAAGGAACTTCACCAGCTTATAGTCCTTCGTCTCGCCGGAATCATATTTCACGGCTACGTGCCGGGCATCCATGGAGACGACAACGCCGTCGCCCTCTGCCAGCACGGCAACCTCAGAATCAATGCAAATTTTGTGCTCCATGCCGGTGCCGACGATGGGGGCGTGGGGCTTGAGCAGAGGCACGGCCTGCCGCTGCATGTTCGCGCCCATCAGGGCGCGGTTTGCGTCGTCGTTGGGCAGGAAGGGGATCATGGCCGTCGCGATGGAGACCATCATACGGGGGGACACGTCGATATAGTCCACCCGCTCCTTGTCAACCTCCACGATCTCGTCGCGGTGGCGGGCAATGATACGGGAGTTGATGAGACAGCCGTTCTCATCCAGCGGCTCCGCCGCCTGGCCGACGATGTAGTTATCCTCTTCATCGGCGGTCATATAGGTGATGTCCTGCGCCACATGGAACGTCTTCTTGTCAATGGCTCGGTAGGGCGCCTCGATAAAGCCGTATTCATTGATACGGGCATAGGTCGCCAAATAGGAGATCAGGCCGATGTTGGGGCCTTCCGGCGTCTCGATGGGGCACATACGGCCATAGTGGCTGTAATGCACGTCTCGAACTTCCATGTTGGCGCGCTCGCGGGAGAGGCCGCCGGGCCCCAGAGCGGAAAGACGCCGCTTGTGGGTCAGCTCTGCCTGCGGGTTGGTCTGATCCATAAACTGGCTCAGGGGGCTGGAACCGAAGAACTCCTTGATAGCGGCGGTAACGGGCCGGATGTTGATGAGACTCTGGGGCGCGACGATGTCCATGTCCTGAATGGTCATACGCTCACGAATTACCCGCTCCATCCGGCTGAAGCCGATGCGGAACTGGTTTTGCAGCAGTTCGCCCACGCACCGCAGACGGCGGTTGCCCAGATGGTCGATATCGTCCCGGTTGGAGACGTTCCGGGCAAGGCCGTTCATATAGTTAATGGAGGTGAGGATATCGTCGATAATGATGTGCTTGGGAACCAGCTGATCCTTGTGGAACTTGATCTGCTCTTTCAACTCTTCGCCGGAATACTGGCCCAGCAGCTCCTGAAGCACATCGTAGCGCACCCGCTCCTTGATCTTGCACTCAGCCAAGGGATCAAAGTCCACAAAGTGGCTCAGATCGCACATCTTGTTGGAAATGACCCGGATCGGATCGCCGTCCGCCTCAATGGTCACCTCGCTGACGCCGCAGGCATCCAAACTCTTGGCCTCGTCGGCCGTGAGCAGGTGCCCCTCTTCAAAGAGGATCTCGCCGGTGGAAGGGTCAGCCACGGGATAAACCAGCTTATAGCCGGTGATCCGGGGCCACAGGCACAGCTTTTTATTGAACTTATAGCGGCCCACGATGGACAGATCGTAGCGCCGGGGGTCGAAGAACAGGTTGTTCATCAACGTCTCGCAGGCTTCCACCGTGGGAGGCTCGCCGGGACGGAGCTTCCGGTAGATCTCCAGCATCGCGTCTTCATAGGTCTTGCAGGGGTCCTTCTCAAGGG
>JAEZYP010000014.1 GCA_023418995.1 Bacillota bacterium
CTTGCGGTGTTTCCGTTCGTGGTTACGCTGTCCGGCTTTGTGGTTACGGTTGCCGTATTGCTTGCCGAGTCAACCTTGGTTTCGGTTTGATTCTTTGGCTGAGCGGGCGGAGTGGTATTGCTGCCGGAACTGTTGTTACTCGGCTTTGCCTTTACCGTTACCGCAATGATCGGCATACTCACGCCAGACCCAAGGGTATAGCCTGCCGGAAGAACGGCGGTGAAGGTGTAGGTTCCAGCGGTATCCGGCTGATATGCCGGGCTTTCCGCCCAGGTGATTCCCGATATGGTCTTATTCCCACCATCCACTGTTGCTTCCAAAGAAGCCGGCAGATTCAGCAATGTTCTTGCTGTTCCGTTTGTTACATTCTGGGTTACTACATTCGGAGTCAGGGGAGTAAACGCGGTTACTTTTGCGGTAGCAACATTTACGGTAATGGTAGGAGCCTTCACTCCTTCTGCAATGTCATAATCGCTTATGACCGGTGTAAAGATATACGTGCCCGCTACGTTCGGATAATAGACCGGGCTCGAGGACCATGTAACCCCCGTTATTGTTACCGCCGCACCCTCCACCGTTGCTTCAAGGGAGTCCGGAAGGTTCAGTGATCGTTTTTCCGTCCCGTTGGCCACGTTCTGCACCGCCACACCCGATGGGAGCGCTGCAAACGCAGACACTGCGGGCAAGGCGGCACTGGCCTGTACTATGATTGTCGGTGCGGCTACGCCGTCTTTTACCATGTAACCCGTTAAATCCGGTTCAAAGGTATAAGTACCCGCGGCAGGAATCTCCGGCAGATTATTGTTCCATTTGGCTGTACTAATCTCTATGTTATAAATACCGTTTGCCGTGGCGTTTATTTTGTCAGGTAAAAGAGTTTTGGAAGGAATGTATTTATAATATATTTTCTGCGCTTTTATACTCTCGTCTAAATCGGCAAAACCTGTGATTGTGATTGGAATCGTTACCTGGTCAAAAGAATCATCTGATTCTAACCGCGGATAATACCACGCCCGCTTTGTATTGACGGTTGTTTTCCATGTGTTGGTAAAATCAAGGCCTGCCAGATTGTCTTTCGCCGCGTCACCCGTCATTTTTGGCGTTTCTAAAGCGACTGCGCTGACGCTGCCTGACTTTTCATTGTAGTTTTCTTTCACGCCGTCTGATTTTTGAGTGGTCTGTGTATCAAAGAAACAGTTTTCTATTGTTCCGGCTCCCGCGTTTAAAGCTGTAAACCCACTGACACTCATCGCCGAACCACTTGTCACATCCGTTTTGAAAGAGTCTTTTGCCACATCTTTTACACTGCTGATGGTATTTGTTGAGGAACCTGACACCATTCCGGTCGCATAGCAGTTCTTTATTGTTCCGTAGTTTGCCGCCGCATAACCGCCGATTGCAACTGCGGTAACATCTCCTGAAGCGCTGCCATCCGTTTTTCCGGTGGAATAGCAATCCAAAATTTCCGAGTTTGAATTGTTATTTCCTACGAATCCTCCAACCTTTGACTCCGCCTTCGTGCCTTGTGCGTCCGCATTTACATTTCCTGTGGAATACGAGCTTGTAATGGACCCCTTTACTGCACTCGAATTTGTATTCACTCCCACAAAGCCGCCGACCTTCGCGTTTGCACTCTTGGAAACCTTTACCTCGCCGGAAGCCTTGCTTTGCTTAATGCTTCCGCCCTGGCACTGACCTACAAAACCGCCGGCGCGTCCGTGGACTCCGCCTTCCTCTATTGTGACACTTCCTTCAGCACTGCAGTCCGATATAATTGGATCATCATTATATTTAGAGAAAAATCCAACAAATCCACCGGAAGCAACTATACTTTTGCCGTTTGATATCACGTCACCCTTCGCTGAACTGGCAGAAATATTGCCGGTATTTAGACCACTAAAGCCGCCAACCGTAAGCTGCTTGCTGCCCGTTGCTTTTACACTGCCTGTTGCATGGCAGTTTGCAATTGTACCCGAGGAATATCCGGAAAACCCACCAATATAAAAACTACTATCATCATCTTCCGCAAACCCCGTCACTTCCGTTTCTGAGTCACAATTTGTGACAGTAGAGCCGTATATCGTGAAGCCGACAAATCCACCCAGCCTCTCACCCGGTGCGTTTCCCTGAACCGTCCCTTTCGCCTGGCAGCTCTCTACTGCGCCTGTGTTTCCTGAATCATCTATACCAATTAACCCCCCGGCGCAGATACGCTTCCCATGAATGGTTACATCTGACCTGCAATTTGAAACCTTACCATGATTCCGCCCCATTAATCCGCCAATACCAATTGTAACATCAGCCTCTGTTGTGCCGCTGAAATCACCCGATGCATCGCAATCGGTTACAGTTCCGCGGTTAAACCCTACCATTCCTCCAACATACTTCATTGCTGTCAGTGCCGTACTTTCCAGTTTGGATGACTGTATATGGCAATTTGTAATCAGTCCGTCATTTAAGCCCGCAAGAATTCCCACAAATTGGATATCGCTTTTATCTTCTACGAACGAATCTGCTATATAAAGATTCTTTATTGTACCGGATTTCCCCACAGTGCTAAACAACCCTAATTGATAGCAAACTCGCGTTACTGTCAATGTTTCCGTCGATAACTGAAAAGAAACTGTTTTATTATTTCCGTCAAATATTCCTGTGAACTCCTCAGAAGTGCCTGACATTTCGCTCAATGGAGATATATTATTTGCCGTTATATCATCTGTTAGCTTAAAGCATGAACTCAAGTATTTTTTTACATTTTTTAGCTGATCCGCCGTTGCAATTAAATAAGGATTGTCCGGCGTGCCGCCTCCCCCCGCAAACTCGCCATCCAGTGCGCCGGTCAGCTTTGCGTTGCTGTCCGATACAACACCAAACGGGGAACCGCTGTCAGTTGCCGCTAAAGCGGCAAGCTCGCTTACTGGAAAAAAGCTGAATAGCAGCGAGAAAATAAGCAATAAAGATAGTGCCTTGCATGAGATTGTTTTCATAAATCCTCCCAAGAACATGTTTGCAATAAGTATAATAATTGTATTCTTTATTTTACTATATTGAATATAATTTAACAATATATTTCCTGTTGTGACATAATTAAAAAATTAACGCATTTATCCACGATATTTTATCTATAAAGTATTACTATTCGGAATATTAATGCCAAAAAAACAGGCAGCTCTGTTTCAAAATTAAACAGAGCTGCCTGTAATAGAAAATATTGATTTAGAACACCGTTCCCTGATGTGGCTGCCGATTAAAACACCCGACATCATATCTAAAATATGCTGAGATTGTTTTTCTATTGTAATTAAATATATGTATCATAAAAGCACGAGCTTCCCCGGCGAACGCCGGAGTTAAAATACCGACTCCTATTCCTGCTGATTCCGCTTCGCTCTTCGGTTCTGCTGTTTGGTCTCTTCCAAATCCATTTGGTCGGAACCTGAGCCGGATGGAGAAGAATCGGAAACCTGAAAATTCATCTGGTCTGCCTCCCTATTTACCGCATTCATTCCCCCGGAAAAAAGACTTGCGCCCTGTTTGCTTTGTTGATTTAGTTTTTTTGCTTCTTCCATACTCTTATGCATTTTAAAATCTCCCTCATAATTCACAAATATAAATTGCCAAAACAAAAATTGACAATCGTTATTATTTACTAATAAGCTGCAAACTATAACAGGATATTTTTCAATTACCGCTGTTCTGCGGTCTGGGCGATTCTCTTTGTTTCATGTACGGTGCCGCGGGGATGCTGTGGAGGCGCATAGATGGAATACAGCTTCATCGGAACACTGCCCGTGTTGATTACATTGTGCCATTTTCCTGCCGGGATGATAATTGCATCATTTGCGGATACCGGCGCTTGAAAAACAAGCCGGTCTTTTCGGTCGCCCATTTTTACAAATCCGTTGCCTTCTTCAATTCGAAGAAACTGATCCACCTGCGGGTGAACCTCCAAACCAATATCATCCTTCGGTTCAATGCTCATCAGGGTTAGCTGCAAATGATTACCTGTCCACAGCGCGGTGCGATAATTTTGATTCAGCTTGGTAATTCTTTCAATATTAACGACAAAGGGCTGCGGACCGTGGTCAGCAATGCCAAAGGTCCTGCTGCTTGAGTCCGTTGAGCCGTTTCCACTTGGATTCTGGTTGCTTGGGCTGGGATTATTACGATTCATCTTCCCCTGTCCTTTCTTAGAATATTGCATGCCTATTCTATGCGCTTTGTGCTTTGAATGTGTAATAAGGATTTCGCAGGAGAAAATACCGCGATGCTAACACAGCTCGGTCAGCCCGGCGGCAGCGCGCAAACGGGCGGCTAACCGTAAAATCAGTCAGCCGCCCGTCTGCAATTAATTCAAAAGGTAAACCTTATAAGCTGTTTTTATGACGCCCCTCATTCCTATTTCCCGGGGCTGTCTTATTCGATCTCATCCATATCGATCCTCCCAATCTCCGCTTCTTCCTCCAGCTTGAATTTTTGTACCAATTCCTTCAGCGCAAGCGCCTGCTCTGAAAGCTCTTTGCTAGCCGCGGCGCTTTCCTCTGCCGTAGCGGAATTGATCTGTACGACATTTGAAATCTGGTCAAGACCAAGCGTAACCTGTGCAATTGCGTCAGACTGGCGGTTAGAGGCCTGAGAAATTTTCCCGACCGTCTCCGAAACAACCTTTGCGCTTTCGACAACACGAACCAGAGACTGCGCCGTATCGTTCGCGATTTTCGTTCCGTTCTCCACCTGATGCATAGAACCTTCGATCAAGGCTGTGGTGTCTTTTGCGGCATCCGCACTTTTGCTCGCCAGATTTCTGACTTCATCGGCGACCACCGCAAAGCCTTTGCCGGCGGCGCCGGCTCTCGCAGCCTCAACTGCCGCGTTTAAAGCGAGAATATTGGTCTGGAAAGCAATATCTTCAATGGTCTTGATAATCTTACCGATCTGGCTGGAAGATTCGTTAATCAGCGACATCGCTCCGACCATGTCCTTCATGTATCTGTCGCTGACTTCAATTTCAGAACGAACGCGGTTCACATTTTCTCCCGCTTCGACCGCATGCTCAGCGTTTGCCTTTACATGTGTGAAAATCTCGTTCACCGTCGCGGAAAGCTCCTCTACTGAGCTGGCCTGCTCCGTTGCTCCGCTCGCGAGGGCCTGCGCTCCGCCGGAGACCTGTTCAGAGCTGACGGAGACCTGTTCCGCCGCGCGGTTAATTTGGACAAAGCTATCCTTGAGGTAGGCGACAATGCCGTTGATGGACTTTTGGAGCTGAATAAAGTCTCCCTGATATTCCAAAGTCGACGCCGCGGTCAAATCGCCCTGCTCCACCATCTCCAGATTGGTTCTTATATCGGTTATGTATGCCTTCAGCGTGTGGATGGTTTTTGAAAATGCAACTCCAAGCCTGCCGATTTCGTTCTCAGAGTCTGTATTTACCTGAGTGTTGAGGTCTCCTTCCGCCAGCTTTTCCGCAGCGACTACCATTTGCTGAACCGGTTTGCTGATACCGCGCGAAATATTCAGCGCAATGAAAAAGGAAATTACGAGCGAGCCGATAATCAGGGCCAGAATAAACACGGTCGCGACCGTCTCCTGCGCGGAAAGATCTGAGGCTACCTTTTTTCCCGCCTCTGTTTTCCCTCTGATCAGCGCTTCTGTCGCACCCGCTATTTTTTCAGCAAGGGGGTCGACCTTCTGCGTAAGAAGCTCCATGGATTCCTTATCCTTGTTTTGTACGGCATCAGTAACTACCTGATTCTGCAAATCCTTATAATTACTCAAATCTCCTTTGAGTATGTTGTAGCTGTCTGCTTCGCTTTTCGTCAGCATTGCCCTTTCCATTGCGGTGAAATAATGCTCCAGTCTTTCGCTCGATTCCGCGAGTTCTCCGGTATCCGTCATCATCTTCTGTGCGTCAGGGTCAAGTACGATATTACTTAAAACGACACGGTTGTGGTTGAATTCCGAGTTAAACAGACCGATATCCCCTTGTGAAAATCCATAGTTGATCAAAGCAGCGGAATAGCTTGAATCGATCGTCTTCATCATATACAAGCCAATAACGCTTGCAATACTCGAGATCAACGTCACGAGAAGAAAAGTAAGAATTAAGACTTTTCCAATTTTCATTTTTTTAATCATTTAAATGCCCCCCTCACATTTTTATGAATTGACTTACGCCAATTGTCGCACCGGATATTTCCACCCGACACGCCTATGTCAATTCGAAATTAAGATAGTTCTTTCATTTCCTGAATCAATTTCTGCGCCGCTGTTTCAATATTTCTCCGCGAAGTTGCCAGATTGATACGAATATGCGTATCCTCGCTGTTTTCAAAAAACCATGCCCCGTAATCCACGGCAAGCCTGCACTTTTTCTGTACTAGCTCTTGTATCTGCTCAGGGGATACATAAGCGCCAAGGTCAATCCACATCAGGTAGGTACCCTCTAACGGAGTCACCGTAAGCTTTGGAAGCGCCGCTTTCAGGGTATCGCGCAGATAAAGGTAGTTCCCCTCTATTGTCTCCAGAACCGCTTCAAGCCACGGCGCACCGCCCTGATACGCTGCCTCGACCACCGCATATCCGAACATGGAGCCCCTCGTCATACGGATGGATTTGGCAAAGCGGTCAAACCTTTCCCGGATTGCCTGATCGGGTATAATCAAAAAGGAGTTTTTGCAGCCGGCAAGGTTAAAGGTCTTGGACGCAGAGGTAATGGTTGCCAGAATTTCATCGTAATCGCCGACTTTAGCCGCCGGGATGTTCTTATGTCCGCTTAATAAAATGTCCTGATGAATCTCATCACTGATTACAAAAACACCGTGTTTTTTGCAGATATCCAGCAGACCCTTCAGCTCCTCCTGCTTCCATACCCTGCCCACCGGATTGTGGGGGGAGCAGAGCAAAAACAGCTTTACCTCATTTTCCCGTATATCCTTTTCGAACTTTTCTAGGTCAATCGTATAACAGCCGCCGGTATTGACCAGCTCACTGCAAACAAGCTTCCTTTCCGTATCCCGTACCGCGTCCATAAAGGGATAATAGCAGGGAGTCAGAATCAGGCACGCGTCGCCCGGTTGGGTCATCGCGTTGATGAACCAGTAAAGACCGGAAACGACCCCTGCCGCAAAGCGTAGCCATTCTTTTTTCACGGAATATCCGTGTCTGCTTTCCTCCCAGTTGATAAACGACTGAAAGTAACCCTCGGCTGTCATCGAATAGCCGTAAACGCCCCGGTCAATCAGCTTTTGCATTGCTTCCCGTACACAATCGGGCGCTTTAAAATCCATATCGGCAACCCAAAGGGGAAGCAGCCCCTCCTCGCCGAACCGTTCGGACAGTCCGTCCCACTTCGTGCAGTTTGTTCCCAGCCTTTCTACGGCGTAATCTTTCTCAATCTCTATTTTCACTGTAATTCCTTCCCTGTTCCGTTTTATCATCCACTTGCTTTTCAAGCCGCGATGAATTATTTCAGCGCGATGGCTTCCACTTCCACCAGCACGTTTTTCGGCAGCTGCCTGACCGCTACACAGGAACGCGCCGGTTTTCCGGTGAAGTACTTTTCATACACCGCGTTAAAGGCGGCAAAATCCGCCATATCGCTTAAAAAGCATGTGGTTTTTACGACATTCTCGAAGCTGCTGCCGGCAGCGGTCAAAACGGCACCCAGATTTTTCATGACCTGTTCGGTCTGAACGGTAATGTCTCCCTGCGCAATTTCACCCGTTGCCGGAACAATTGCAATTTGTCCGCTGGTAAAAACAATGCCCCCTGCCGCAATTGCCTGAGAATAGGGACCGATCGCGGCCGGAGCCTCTTTGGTTGAAATGACTTCCAACATAATAAATTCTCTCCTTTGCTTATTTTGCACTTTGCAATATTTTACCGATAACTGACAAAGCACAACGGCTCCGTCAATTTCCGGTGGTGAATAATGAAAAAAGTTTAAATGGCGGACTTATCCGCGCGTTTTCCGGCGGATAAGTCCTAACGTCTGCACCTTTCGGCTGTTCCTTCTCTATTTCAAAGGAACTTTATTCAAATTTAATTTCTGAAAGCTTTTT
>JAEZYP010000027.1 GCA_023418995.1 Bacillota bacterium
TATTGTAGGAGGGGAATAGAATGTGTGTTAGAGAAGTGTTGGTCCAGAATCAGGTTGGGCTTCACGCACGTCCGGCAACTTTTTTTATTCAAAAAGCCAATGAATATAAATCATCCATTTGGGTAGAGAAAGAAGAAAGGCGCGTAAACGCAAAGAGTCTTCTCGGCGTTTTGTCACTGGGAATTGTCGGTGGTACAACTATCCGTATTATTGCGGACGGCGCTGATGAAGAAGAAGCCGTCAACAGCCTAGTTGAACTGGTTCAGTCCGGTTTTGCCGAATAAGTTGGTTTTTTAAACAGCACCGCTTCACCGGCGGTGCTTTTTGCTATTTAATAAAGTCTTTTATCAGCATCGCTGGATTTTTTTGCTCTCGGGCAGGCGGGTTCCCCAAAATTCCCCTTCACCCCCGGTATCCCCATTTTCATTTGTCATTGACGGTAAAAATTACAAAGATATCTGTTTAAAAGTATCAAGATATCGATTTGATGAAACAGCGACAAGGAGGCTGCCATGACCGACCACGAAAAGCATATCAAGGAGCTGCGGAGCCGCGCCATGCGTCTTCCTCTTCATCCGGGTGTCTATATCATGCATGATAAGACCGGAAAAATCATTTATATCGGAAAAGCCAAGGCGTTAAAGAACCGGGTCAGCCAATATTTCGGTTCCGAAAAAAACCATGATGAAAAAGTACGCCGCATGGTAAGTAATGTGGCATATTTCGAATACATTCTAACTGACAGCGAATTTGAGGCCCTTGTGCTGGAATGCAGTCTAATCAAACAGCATAATCCGAAGTATAACATCCTATTAAAGGACGACAAGGGCTATCATTATATAAAAGTAACCGCAGGACCCTGGCCCAGAATCTCCGAGGCGAAGCAAATTGCGGACGATGGCGCGAATTACATCGGACCGTTTGTCAGCTCATGGGCGGTAAAAGAGTCGGTTGATGAGGCGGTTAAAATTTTCCGGCTGCCTACCTGCTCCAGAAAATTTCCGCAGGATATTGGCAAGGGCAGACCCTGCCTGAATTATTATATTAAGCAATGTTGCGCGCCCTGCCGCGGCAGGGTGAGCGAGTCGGAATATAATGAGACCGTGTCGGAAGCCGTTGAGTTTTTGCGCGGAGGGAGCATGGACTTTGTGCGGGAATTAAACAGAAGGATGAACGAGGCGGCGGATAACCTGGAATTTGAGCGTGCCGCAAAAATCCGTGACCGTCTGGCTGCGATCAAAAAGATGGGCGACCGCCAGAAGGTTGTGGCGGCTAAAGTAAAGGAGCAGGATATCATCGCACTGGCGCAGGGCGCCGAATCCAGTTGCTTTGAGGTGTTCCGCTTTTTAAATGGGCGCCTCTGTGACCGGGAAACATTCCATTTGGGGGAAACCGGAGCCCCGAGCTCTGCCCGCAGTGAGTTTGTTGAACAGTATTATTCCATCAGGGATCGTATTCCCCCCCGTGTGTGTCTGGACGGCGCGGCAGAGGACAGCGAGCTTCTGGGGCAGTGGCTTTCGCAGAAAGCGGGGAGAAAGGTTGTTATTTCCGTACCGCAGAAGGGTGAGCAGGCACAGCTGGTCGAGATGTGTCGCAACAATGCGGCGGAGCAGCTCGCACAGACCATCGGGCGCACAGGGCGCGAGGCCTCCGCCCTGGATGAGCTGGCTCGGCTTCTGGGGTTGGAGCAACCCCCGGTCTACATAGAATCTTACGATATTTCCAACCTTGCGGGCGGCGAAAACGTGGCGGGCATGATTGTCTTTGAAAACGGCAGACCGCTGAAAAGCGCTTATCGCAAGTTCAAAATTAAAACAGTGGTCGGGCAGGATGACTACGCGTCCATGCGGGAAGTTATCAGCCGTCGTCTGAACGAATATTTCGAAAAAAAGGATACCGGAGAGGGTTTCGGGCGTTTGCCCGACCTTATCCTGCTGGATGGCGGGAAGGGGCATGTGGCAGCGGTGAGACCAATTTTTGAGGCGGCAGGATTGCCGGTTCCCCTTTTCGGAATGGTAAAGGATGACAGACACCGTACCAGGGCAATCGCGCAGGACGGCGGCGAAATCGCTATCAACTCCAACCGCAGCGCGTTCACGCTTATTTCCTCAATCCAGGATGAGGTTCACCGGTTTGCCATCGGTTATCACCGGCAAATGAGAAAAAAGAACACCATATCCTCCACACTGACTTCTATTGAGGGAATCGGAGCCACAAGGGCAAAAGCACTCTTAAAGCATTTTAAGACGATCACCGCAATTAAAAATGCGGATTTGGAGGAGCTTGCCTGCGCTCCCGGTATGACAAAGCCCTGCGCGGAGAAGGTGTATGAATATTTTCACACGGACGGAGAAAATTAGGAAAGCAAGTTGACATGTCTGCGTTATAATGGGATAATATAGTCACTTAACTCTAAAACCACCCAGTGATTCCGGTCTGTTTCTCGTGCTGCTGCGTTGCTCGCCAGGAGTCAGCCCGGCTTCGTCATCCGCCTCGCAAAAAATGTACGCGCTAATACTTAGCTGTTTTTAAACTATAATGACTGAAAATTATCAAAAAAGTGTTTATCAATAATTCGGAAAGCCGGCATACCGTTTTTTCTTTTTTAAAACCGTATTCTTATAGGTAAGGAGTATTCTATATGAGAGTAATAACCGGAACAGCGCGGGGCAGAAAGCTTGCGACGCTGGAAGGAGATAATGTGCGTCCGACTCCCGATCGGGTGAAGGAAGCGCTGTTCAGTATTATACAGTTCCACATCGAGGGCAGGCGGGTGCTTGACCTGTTCGCGGGCTCCGGTCAGCTGGGAATCGAGGCATTGAGCCGGGGGGCGAGGCAGGCTGTATTTGTAGACACGAGCAAGGAATCTGTTGCTGTTGTGCAGGGGAATCTGGAGCACACCGGATTTTCTGAAAACGCGCAGGTAAAGCATATGGATTTTTCCGCGTTCTTATTGCAGAATGCGGAGCTGTTTGACCTGGCATTCCTTGATCCGCCTTACCGCACCGGGTTGTTGCAGCGGGCGCTCCCGATGGTCGCGCTGGCAATGAACAAAGGCGGGCTGATTATCTGTGAAAATCCCGGTGAAGAAGAAATTCCGGAGTCTGCCGGTGATTTCATCAAGACGCGTTCCTACCGTTACGGTAAGATCGTGCTGACGCTATACAGGCACAAGGATGTGACGCAAGAATGATAAAAACTGCAATTTGTCCTGGCAGCTTTGATCCCGTAACTGTGGGTCATATGGATATTATCAACCGTTCCCGTAAGGTTTTCGATAAAACGATCGTTGCGGTGCTGGTTAACCCCGAAAAGCATACCTTGTTTACTGTGGACGAGCGTATTGAGCTTCTGAAACGGTGCACCTGTGATATGAAGGATATCGAGGTTGTAGGGTTTGACGGACTGCTGGCGGATTACGCCAAAGAACGCGAGGTAACGGCAATTGTAAAAGGTCTTCGGGCACTTTCCGATTTTGAATATGAGTTTCAAATGGCGCTGACCAATAAAAAGCTGAACCCGAGTCTGGAAACCATGTTTTTAACAACAAACGCGGAGAATATGTTTCTAAGCTCCAGTATTGTAAAGCAGATCGCCAGCTTTGGCGGCGATATATCAAATTTTGTACCGGAATGTATTCTCGATGATGTCAGGGAAAGAATCCTAAGAGCAGGAGGAAAAAACCAATGAGCGAACTGAATGTGGAAGAACTGATCGACGAATTGTATGACATGGTGGAAAAAGCGTGGAATTTTCCGCTTAGCCGGGGGCGTGCAGTTTTGGATTGTGCCGAAGTCAAGCAGATTCTGGATGAGATTCGCGAAAATCTTCCTCAGGAAATCCGACAGGCGAAAGCAATCTGCGCCGACCGCTCTCAGATTATCAGTGACGCAAAGCGCGAAGCGGAGACGGTTGTCCGTGTAGCCGAGGAGCGGGCAAAAGCAATGATCAATCAGGATGAAGTCGTCAGGCAGGCACAACAAAAGGCGAACGAGCTGATTTCTCAGGCGCAGACAAAAATCCGCGAAATGCGAAAGGCATCCAACGATTACATAGAAGATTTGATGAAAAGAACGGACGAGGGGCTTGCCGCGAATCTGGCGGAGCTGAGGCAGACCCGCCAGAATATTAAGGCTTCGCAGCGTTCCGGTCAAAATTAATTATTATAATATTATAAAACACGTCACAGATTTGCGACGTGTTTTATTTTTTTATTTGTTATAATATCCAATCTGGCATTAATTTTATGTTTTATGATGGGCTAATAGATAAAAAAATATAGAATCATGGGTAAATTAGCCAAAAAAATTAGGGTTGCAATTTTTAATCGGATACGTTATAATCAAAAATACAAAGTGGTGAAAGGTGGGGGCAAGTAGCACAAAGTGGAGACACAAACCTGTGCTG
>JAEZYP010000057.1 GCA_023418995.1 Bacillota bacterium
CAACAAGACCGTGCAGGAGATCCGGGAAGCAGTGGATGCCGGCGTGGGTCGGTTCGTCGTGGACACGACGGAGGAGCTCGACAGGATCGACGAGGTGGCTCGTGAAGCAGGAGTGATCCAGGAGGTCCTCATGCGCATCACCCCGGGCGTGGTAGCCGGGTCGCATTCCTACGTACAGACGGGCTCCGAGGACTCCAAGTTCGGATTCACATTGCGTGGTCGTGTAGCACACGAGGCGCTCGCACACGCACTGGAGCTCCCCAACATAGACGTCCTCGGCTTCCATATGCACATCGGCTCGCAACTCCTCACTCCCGAGCCCTTCGAGCCTGCTATAGAGATCATGGCCGGCTTCATCCAGGAGGTGGCGGAGGAGTTCGGCTTCGTGACCCGTGAATTCGATGTAGGGGGAGGGTTTGGCATCGCGTACGAGCCCACCGAGGAGCCTCTCGCGCCGCGTGAGCTCTGCGAAGCCATAGCTGCGACAGTGAGGTCAGAGTTCTCATCCCGTGAGCTTCCCGAGCCGCGGATCTACATAGAGCCGGGCCGCTCCATCGTGGCTACGGCGGGGATCTCGCTCTACACGGTGGGATCCGTCAAGCGGATCGAGGGTGTGCGCACGTACGTCAACGTGGATGGTGGGATGTCGGACAACATCCGTACCGCGCTCTACGACGCGGAGCATGAGGCCGTCATAGCCAACCGGGCGGACGAACCACGGACCCGGATCGTGACCGTGGCCGGCAAGCACTGCGAATCCGGAGACGTGGTCGTGATCGACGGCTCGCTGCAGGAGCCGCAAGCCGACGATATCCTCGCTGTCTTCTCAACAGGTGCGTACTGTCACACGATGGCGAGCAACTACAACATGCAACCTCGCCCTGCCGTCTTCTTCGTGAAGGACGGCGAAGCGCGCATGGTCATCCGCCGTGAGACCTACGACGACGTCATGGCACGGGAGTGTTGGTGAATCGGCAGCGGGTAGCTGACATTTCGCAATAGAATGATATAAAAAGAGTCAAATATAACGTTTTAAACAGATGTAAAAACGAGTCCTGAAGGTGTCACTCTGTTCCTGGGGAATGGAGTCACCTGTGGGTATCACACCTATCACACTCAGAACGGATGATGAGCTCTCGTGGGCTATCCTGACGCTGCTCCTCTCCAAGCCCGATGACATGCTCATCGTTCCACGTGCGGAGGCTCCCGAGGACGCTATCCACGTGATAGCCATGTGCTCGGATGCGGATGCGCTCGAATACCTCGAGACGCTCCGAGGCGACTCGATCTCCTCCGTCCTCCTCCTGCAGCGGGTGAGTGCACGCGTGCTCGAGCGCGTATCGGACACCGGCATCCGTGCCATCCTCCTGCGTTCGGAAGTCGACCATACCCTCCCCGATACGATCAGGGAGGTGGCAGCGGGAGCGTTCGTGCTCTCGCCCACGGTCGCGGAACTGGCGCTCTCCGCGTCCTTCTCGCCCACCATGGGCACGGCGCGCATCATGGGATCGGCGTCCACCATGGGCCTCAAGCCCGCGGTGTACGAGACGCTCTTCCTCTTCTGCGTGCTCGGGTTCTCCAAACGCGAAGTGGCGCGAGCGCTCAATCTCTCCGAGAACACCGTCTCATCACGCATCCGCCTGGGGTACGAATCGTTAGGTGTGAACAATCAGCACGACGCCTTCATGGTGTTGACGCGCTCACGGCGCGACGCTGTTACACTGGAACGATGAGATAGATAGATCCACAGCGGAGGATATTCGTATGCATAGAGTTGGTGTAGGCCTCATCGGCTTGGGCACCGTCGGCTACGGCGTTGCTCGGGTTCTCCATCTGCATGGCCGTGGGTTCGCGGATGAACTGCAGCTGGACATCGAGGTGGTCAGAGCCTCGGCACGCTCGATGAAGGATCTGGACGCTGTCGGTATCGAGGCATCACGCTTCACCACCGACTGGCGAGACGTGATAGCCGATCCCGAAGTGGACATCGTGGTCGAGCTCATCGGCGGCACCACCACGGCACGTGAGATCGTGGAAGCCGCAATCGCTGCAGGTAAGGACGTGGTCACGGCCAACAAGGCCCTCATGGCCACACATGGTAACGACCTTCTCGCCCAGGCGGTGGAAGCCGGCGTGGAGATCAGACTCGAAGCTTCCGTGGGTGGCGGGATTCCCATCATCGCGCCTCTGCAGGATTCGCTCCCGGCGAACGAGGTGCAGACCATCGCCGGAATCGTGAACGGAACCACCAACTACATCCTCACCACCATGGAGGATGAGGGGTCGTCGTTCGATGAGGTGCTGGCGGACGCCCAGGAGAAGGGTTATGCGGAAGCGGAGCCCAGCGCTGACGTGGATGGGTTCGATGCCGCTGCTAAGATCGCCATCCTCGCGTCCATAGGATTCCATACGCAAGTGGGGATCGAGGACGTATTCACCGCCGGCATCCGGGACATCTCGATCACGGACATCGAATACGCTGAGCAGATGGGTTACCGCATCAAGC
>JAEZYP010000018.1 GCA_023418995.1 Bacillota bacterium
GGCTATATCAGCGCGGCCACGCTTGCTCGCTGCATGGCGAGGAAGGAGGAGGCATGAACATGGATTGCGCATTCCCCAAAGGCACAGACGAGAACAACCACGAAGAACAGCTGCTTACCATCTTCGGTGAACTAAATCTTATCTGGAGCTATGTTTTTTTCAAAATGCCGGATAAGGACTGCGTTATCTGCCAGTTGACAGATGACATCCGATCTCAGGTCACAAGAATTGCCTATGAAACCGGATATATAAAATCCGGGTTCAACATCGCAGATGGCAACCATCCAGAAAAGAAATGGGAAACCAAAAACAACACCGCTTCGATGGCGGAAAAGGAGAACGTATGATTACTATTACCGGCGAACCCAAAGAAATCGCCGCCCTCGTAGTTGCATTACAAGAGCGGCGAGTGGATGTATATTTTCGCAAAAAGAACTTCAAGGACACTTCCCACAGATACCTGTGGGCTGACAGAGAATCATATCAAATGCGCATTTTTGGAAGAGCCCATTCTTTAGGTGAGATACAAAGAAAGACCCAGAAAAATTATCCGGGATATGTTGTAAATTTAGTCCGCTTCTGATTCTTGTATTTCTTCTTTTACTTCAAGAATCCACTTGGATATCTTATCTGCATACACTGTTGGGAAAACAACGCAATGGTCTTCTCCAGTGAACGGGTCTTCTTACCTCAAGCATATTCTACCCTGCTGGTTTTGATAAACTTCCACAGAATCCATTGCTTCGATTTTTCGTTCCGTATTTTCCATAGTCCGATATCCTTTCGCATGTTTTTTGATGTTCGCTTAAATGAACTCTCATTTGCAACTTCAATGTTTTCTGCAAAACTCGCCCCCTTTTGCAGTCATTCTACAGCAAAATGGGAAATCTTACAAGAAGGGATTTTCATGAACGATTTAATCCAGATCAACTCCAGTGGACAAGCCGTTGCAAGCAGCTGCGATATCGCGGAACACTTCGAGAAGGAGCACAAGAATGTTCTGAGAGACATTGACGCTCTGAAAAAAGATGTGCTCAATTTTGAGCAGATGTTTTTTGAGGCCGAAATCCCGGACAGTTGCGGCAGGCCCCAACGAGCGTACCTCAATGAACGGGTTTTACGTTTGGATTGGTGATACACAGTTGCGACACAGTATCTATTGTAAGTGCTGAATTATAAAGGTTTATAATTACAAAAGTCTTAAATCCCGCGCCTGTCCAACAAATTTTCACCGTTTTGTATCTTCGCTGCCTCGCAGCTTTTGAAAAAATGCCGCCAGCACGGCCCTGCATTCCTCCGCCAGTACGCCGCCTACCAGCGCGGGCGGATTGGGGAAGTCCTCCATGAACAGATTTGTCACGCCGCCGCAAGCGCCGAAGGCGGGGTCCCGCGCGCCATAGAATACTTTGGAAATACGAGCGTTCAAAATCGCCCCGGCGCACATGGGGCAAGGCTCCAGCGTCACATACAGCGCGCAGCCGTCCAGCCGCCAACTGCTCAGATGCCGGTTGGCGGCGGCGATGGCCTCCATCTCCGCGTGGGAGGCGGCGGCGGACAGCTCCTCCCGGCGGTTGCGCCCCTCGCCCACAATACATCCGTCCCGGACGATGACGCAGCCCACCGGCACTTCTCCGGCGTTTGCCGCCTCTTGAGCTAAGGCCAATGCCCGGCGCATGTAATTCTCATGTTCCATATGGTACTCTCCTGTATAGAAATTGGAATAATTGTCCAAACTCTCCGTAAGATATAGAGCGTAAGGAAATGGGGGAGTCGTATGAAGAGCGCGTTCTTTTCCAAACGTCCCGCGCAGGACTCTATGCTGGAGGCCCTGCAAGCGGAGCTGCGGATGGCGCAGGGCGAGCTGTCTCTGGCGTACCGCCAGTTTGATCTGGCCACGGACCCGGAGTTGGTGGAATCCTGCATCTTTCAAATCAGCGCTGCCAAAGCCCGGTGCAATTACCTGATCCGCGCGATCAAGGCCCGCTGCCCCGATACGGCGGCGATGGCAAAGACGGAGGAGGCCGCCACATGGACCTGAGTCAAAAAGTAATCGCGGGGCTGCTGGCGGTCTTTTTGCTGGCGGCCCTTCTGCGCATTTTTAAAGCGCCGCTGCGGCTGGCACTCAAGCTGCTTGCCAACACGCTGCTGGGGTTCCTTGCCCTGTACCTGACGGGGCTGGCGGCCCCGTGGACCGGCATTGCGCTGGGGCTGAACCTATGGAACGCCCTGATTGTGGGGGTCTTAGGCTTGCCGGGGTTCATCCTGTTGCTGCTGGTGCAGTGGATCTTGTAGCGGTTACATATGATATAGGGTGTCCGATTCCCAGCGGAGGCGGTGCGCCGCCTCCGTTTTTCTGCGTAAAAAAATAAAAATGGAAAGTTAGAATTCGAGAGATATTAAAAGAAAAACAAAGAAAACAAAAGCAATGGTGGAGATAAATTAAATTCGTGTTGACATTGCAGACATCAGGTGGTATAAATAATTTTGCTCTGATTTTACCCTGAACCATCAGGTTTGTAAAGAAAATCAAGAATTTCATATACGGAGGAAAAAATATGTCCACTTTTATGGCGAACGCGTCCAATATTGAGCGCAAGTGGTACATCCTGGACGCCGCCGGCAAGCCCTTGGGCAAGACGGCCGTTCGGGCTGCTGACATCCTGCGCGGCAAGACCAAGCCCACCTTCACTCCCCATGCCGACTGCGGCGACTTTGTCATCATCATCAACGCAGGCAAGGCTGTGCTGACCGGCGACAAGGGCAACCAGAAGTTCTACCGGACTCATTCCGGCTGGATTGGCGGCCTGAAGGAAACTCCTTACCGCATCCTGATGAAGGAGAAGCCGGAGCTCGCCATGCGCGAGGCTGTCCGCGGCATGCTGGCCAAGAACAGCGTGGGCCGCGCTTCTCTGACCCGTCTGCACATCTATGCCGATGAAAACTACGAGCAGCAGGCCCAGAAGCCCGTGGCGCTCGACGCGGAATAAGGAGGAAGAACAGAATGTATCAGTCTAAGAAGCCCTATCTGTACGGCACCGGCCGGCGGAAGTCCTCCGTGGCCCGCGTCCACCTGTTCCCCAACGGCACCGGCTCCATCACCATCAACGGCCGGGACATTGACGAGTACTTCGGCC
>JAEZYP010000067.1 GCA_023418995.1 Bacillota bacterium
ACCTCCATACCACAACGGGAAATCCCGCACGTTTGCAAACATTATTATACTTCTTTCGTCACATTTTGTACAGAGGGAAGTGATAAGATTTTTGCGATTGCCGAAGGAACCCTGCGCTGTGTATGGAAAAATAATTCCGTACATAGCGTTTTTTATTGTTGCCCCCCGAATAGAGCGGCGCGGGCGGCTCACCAGGATTACCACCCTGTTGAAACCCCACACACCCTCCCGCGCAAGCTGATTCGTAATATGGGGCAATAAGAAGCAATAAGAAGAGTTGTAGGTAATCGCAACGGACCATAGAAAAACAGTGCTCCTTACGGGGCGCTGTTTTTTAGACTGACTGACAAATTTTCGCAACCGCAAAATCACTATAAAAAATGCGCCTTAAAACGGTTCAACCGATCAAGGTGCATTTTTTATGCGTTATCTTAGAAAGGTGTTATATAGCAACAGCCTCATTTGTATCGTCTATGGCTTTCGGATTCTGGGTACAAACAAAATTGCCCAGAGCCAGAATGCCTGGTAAATCAGAAGCGCCGAGGTGCTGAGCTGTTGCAGCCCGGAATAACAGGTCAGAAATGCTACCAGAACAAATCCGAGAATGACGGCAACCATCTGCAAGGCAAGCGCGATGGAAATGTTGGAGCGCTGGCGTACGCAGGCGGTCAGCATCCGCATCATGGCGGTCGGCCGCCCTCTGGTAGAAAGAAGCGCGGTAGAACGCTCCTGCGGCTCGGCAGTCAGCTCAGTGTATATTTTGCCCAGCCTCTGCGGAAGAACATTGATGCAGTGCGCGTCCAGACCGAAGCATTGCGCCAGAAGCTCCGGGGTAATATTCGGGTCGCAGGTACGCACAATCAGGCTGATCCCGTTATCCTCCATGCGCCTAAGCTCAAGAGCCCGCCTACGGTCTGAATTATAGGAAACAACAAACATTGCAACCAAATCCCCGCCCGATGCGAGGTAGATAATCTGTTTTCCGCTTGTTATGTATTTTTCCTCATAATCATGTGAGGGCGGCTCGATACCGTGGGACTCCATCAGCTGCCGGTTGCCCACCAGAATTCTGCGCCCGGATACCCAGCCAATGATGCCCTGGTTATCCTCGTAAACCGGATTTTCGATTTTTGGAAGCATGTCGCGCCTGCTTTTGATAATCTGGTCAAACAGGTCGCTCAGCGGACCCCCCACCGAACACATGAGGGCTGTTGCGTCCACAATCGCTTCATCAATCCGCTGCCCCGCGAAGGTTTTAATTCCATTCAAAATTACGGTGCCCTTTGGGAACAAATCCTTTGCATCCACCATTACCGCGTTCGTATTGCTGAACTGCTCCACCGAGGGATATCCCACGATCATCGCGCCGCAGCGGGAGGCGATTTTGCTCAGGCGACCCAGCGGCAGGTTAACGCACAGCATATTGGCAAACGGCACGCTGATACAGGTCGCCGCCGCAAACGCGCTGAGCGCGCGGTACATATTTTTTGTGAGATAAAGCGTTACCATGCAGAGAACCAAGGATAATACAAACAGGATCGGCGCAAGGGTCTGCGAGTGCTGCTCGCTTGGGTCGGGTTCATAGGAAAGCCGCAGAAAATGCTTGAGGAAGTTTGTTTTTTTCTGAAACGCAATGACCGGTGCATCCATGACACAGCCCTTTGCCATTTGCAGGGAGGTATTATGGTCGTCGAATATCTGGATGGACTGTTTTTGGTCGGGTGCGGCCACATAGGCAAAATTTTTGTTGATGCGCTTCAGCAGGCTTACCTTGCCGCCCGTATTCAAAAACAGCGCCATTACGACCAGTGCGCTGTAGAGATGGAGGCTTCCGTTCTTTACGTTCTCCTGTGAAAAAAACAGGGCGCAGTCCTGAATCAAAGCCGCTACCGCAGCAACGGCAATCGCGCTGTCCGAATTTGCCTGAAGGGTAAACATTCCCTTAATGCCGTTGAAAATTGCAGTCGCGCAAAACGCAAAGGCAATTACGGAAAATATCAAATTTAATATCAGATACGGCTGAATCCCGTAGAATATCTGAATTTGGCGCGGCAGCAGTCCCTGCATTTCACCGATAAATCCATTCAAGAACAGCAGAGTCGTGCTGATTCCTGTTACCGCGAGCCGAAGATACATTTTTCGCAGGTCGGTGCCGAGGTCGTGTGAGATGGAGGGTGCGTCAGAGGGAATGGAATAATCATCCAGCTCTTCCTGCTCCTGCGGCAGGGCGTCGGCGGAGTCGTTGTCTTCCTCCTCGTTGCCGAAAACATGGAATCCGTTCTTTTTTTTGGGGGCTTCTTCTGGAATCTCCTCCTCCTGTGCTTCAAGGACATCGGAGTCGGGGAACGGAATCGGTTCGGATTCCAGATCTTCCTGTGCTGCCGCTTCCTGCGCCGGTGCTGGCTCATCTGATACCGGTTTTTTTACAGGCAGCTTGAATTCGAGGGTATGCTCCACTATGATCGGAGGTTTGAACTCCGTGCTTTCCGGGTGGGGCATAGAGGGCAGGGGAATCGGTTCGGGGGGAGGCTCCGGTACTGCCTCCGGGTAAAATACTGCTTCTGCGGAAAGAACCTCTGAAAGACCGCCCGCTTCCACCATATGCATCGGCGCGCAGGTCAGCGCGCGGTAGCCGGAGATCATCCGGGGAGCAGGCTTCACGGGGGGCTCCCTTCTCTGCGCGGGGAGAGGAACCTCTTCCTTTACCTGCGGCACGGGAACCGGCTCCTTTACCGGCTCTTCCGAATCCCGGCAGCGGATTTGCGGCGAGGCTCCCGGCGCGGGGGAGGCAGGCTGTGAGGGAGAGGACTCCGGGATTTCCGGTTCGCTAAGGGGGGCTGGCTGAATCTCCGGTTTGGGTGTGGGGCGCGCGGGTTCGGGAGTCGGCTCGGGACCGGGAATGATTGTCGGGTGTACCGGCTCCTCCGGAGGCTCTTCCGGTAATGGCTCCGGTGTGCTCTCCAAAGCTGTATCATATAGCGAAAAGATATCGTCGTGCTCCACGCCCGCCTGATGAATCGCACGTTCCACGCGATTTCGGCGATCCCGGTGCATGTGTTCAAACTGTTCGGCGATTTCATTGTCAATGGAATTATCGTCGGAATCCTGGAACAGGTAGGAAAAAACGGAATCGCCCTCCTGCTTTTTGGTGGTGCCGGAGCGCATCAGCGTTTTTTCATAGGCGTCACGGTAATCCTCCAGCGTTTTGAGCTGAAGACCGTAGTAAATGTCCTCTTCCTCTTCGAGCTCCGCAAACTTGCGTTTTCTGCGGTTGAACAGCGAAAACGGTTTTTTCTTTTTCTTTTCCGGCTGAGCGGTGTAAGCAGGGGGCGCCGGGGGAGCCTGGTTCTCCAGCGCGCGCCTTGCCTGCTCTGCAATCTCATCCGGAGCAGAGACTTCTTTTTTTATGCCGGTAGAATTTTTATTCTCCGGCACTACTTTAATTTCTGCGGCCGCTTCCTGAGGTTCTCCCTTTTTTATGGTATGCGCTTCCGCCAAAATTTCGTCAATGGAAAAATCGCCTTGCGGAAATTTATTCTTGTCGGCCATAAGATATCCGCTCCTGTGTTATTTTGTCTTAATACCGCTGCGCTGGCGGAGGATTTCATAACAGATAATGCCACAAGCGACGGAAGCATTAAGCGAGTTTATTTTGCCCTTCATCGGCAGGGATATGATAAAATCGCACTTTTCTTTTACCAGGCGGCTCACACCGAATCCTTCGGAGCCTATGACCACCGCCGCAGGTCCGGCGTAATCCACGCCGCACCAGCTTTCACCGTTCATTTCGGCGGCATATACCCATACGCCCCGTTTTTTCAGCTCATCTACGGTAGAAGCGATGTTGGTTACCCGGGCGACGGGAACGTATTCCACCGCGCCCGCGCTGGCTTTGCCCACCGCGTAGGTCAGGCCGACCGAACGGCGCTTCGGAACGATAATGCCGTGGGCTCCGGCGCATTCCGCCACCCGGAGCATCGCGCCCAGATTGTGGGGGTCCTCCAGCTCGTCGGCGATAATGATAAACGGCGGTTCGCCGCGTTCCTCCGCCAGACGGAAGATATCGTCAACAGTCGCGTACTCCTTGACCGCCGCAACGGCGACTACGCCCTGATGGTTCGCGTTGCCGCACATAAAGTCGAGCTTTTTCGAATCGGCTTCCTTAATCGCGATATCCTTCTGCTTCGCCTTTGCGATCAGCGCGCTGATACTGCCCGTGTGCGCCCCGCGCACGACATACAGGCTGTCGATGGTTCGGCCGCTGCGCAGCGCCTCGGTTACCGCGTTTCTGCCGGCGATAATATCCTCGCCGCGCGTGTTCTTTTCGTTATCCATCTATGAATAAACTCCCTTATTTTTACAAATTTATATACTTTATTATTATAACACAATTCCAATTGAATTAGAAAAAAATTTTCAATAAATACAACAAAATTGCACAAATAAAAAAATCAGATCGGAATACGCCCTAAACAGAGTTCTATTTTGACAATAATGCCTTTTCGTGAAACACTTTTGCTGAACAACGCGCACAGAAGCAGCGCCTTTTATAACATTGCCGTAATCAGGAACGGACAGCACCTATTTAAAGGAAGGAATGCTTCTGCCTGACAAAAAAGAGCCATTATACAGGCTGTATTTACATTAGTTAACATAAAACTGTGGAATACTCAAGGGTTTACGGTGGAAAACTCTGTGGAAAATGTTGATAAGTCGCGGCCATACCCCGTTTTCAAATTTCGGGGAAAATTTTTGAATAAATCTTTATGTAAACTTAGGCGCTTCAATTTTCAAAACTTTCCGTATTCTAACCTTTACTTGACTGTGTTATAATAAAAAAATAAAAAATTCAGAATGGTAAAGGGGAAGCTATGGAGTATCGGAAAGAGGATTTTGATCTGGCGCAGACACTGGAATGCGGGCAGTGCTTCCGCTGGAACCGGCAGGAAGACGGCTCCTACAGGGGGATCGTCTCCGGTAGATGCCTGACGATTTCGGAATCAAATATCGGGCAGGTGCTGAGCGACCCGTTCTGGCGAAATTACTTTGATTTTACGTTGGATTACGGGAAAATCCGTACGGAATTTGCCGCATTTGACTCGGTTCTGGCGAAAGCGGCGGAATTTGCGCCCGGGATGCGGATTCTGAATCAGGAGCCGTGGGAGGCGCTTGCTTCGTTTATTTTGTCCCAAAATAATAATATTAAACGGATTAAGGGAATCGTGGCGCGGCTCTGCGAAGCGTTCGGCGATGAGACCGGCGGCGTGCGCACGTTTCCGGATGCGAAAACTCTCGCTGCTCTGAAGGAAGACGACCTCGGCGTCATCCGGAGCGGGTTCCGCGCAAAATACCTGCTGGACGCTGCCAGAAGGACCGCGTCGGGCGAAATTGATTTTCAGGAGCTGAGGCAGCTGCCTTTGGGGGAGGCACGAGAAAAGCTGACGGCGATTTCCGGCGTGGGTCCCAAGGTTGCCGACTGTGTTCTGCTTTACGGACTTCACCGGCTGGAGGCGTTCCCGATGGATGTGTGGATGAAGCGCGCCATGGCAACGCTTTTCCCGGGAAAAGACCCGGCGTATTTCGGCCCCTACGCGGGCATTGCCCAGCAGTACATCTTCCACTACAGCCGGAACAATCCGCAGCTGTTTTTGGAAAGCGAAAAATTGTGCGGCTAGGCGCGGTTCGCTGTCTCTCCCCAATTTGACCAAAACCTGCCCGAAATCCGGGAACGGAATAACAATTTATCCGATTTTAAGATATATCCTTTTATTTGTCCGCGATTTGCGCTATAATATGGATAATTATTATTTAGGAGGTCGACTACTCATGCCATTAGTGAATACCACTGAAATGTTTAAAAAGGCATATGCCGGCGGATATGCTGTCGGCGCGTTCAACGTGAACAACATGGAAATCGTTCAGGGCATTACCGAAGCCTGCGGAGAGCTGAAAGCTCCTGTTGTTCTTCAGGTTTCTGCCGGGGCCCGCAAATACGCCAACCACACCTACCTCACAAAGCTTGTTGAGGCCGCTGTGATTGAAAACCCCGATATTCCGATTGCGCTCCACCTCGACCACGGTTCATCCTTTGAGCTCTGCAAGGACTGCATTGACGGCGGCTTTACCTCCGTTATGTTCGACGGTTCCTCCAAGTCATATGAAGAGAACGTGGAAGAGGCCCGCAAGGTTGCGGAATATGCCCATAAATATAATGTAACCGTAGAGGCCGAGCTCGGTCAGCTCGCCGGCATCGAGGATGCTGTCGCGGTCAACGCCGAAGACGCTTCCTTCACCGACCCGGCACAGGTTCAGGACTTTGTAACCAGAACCGGCGTGGATTCCCTTGCCATCGCAATCGGGACAAGCCACGGCGCATACAAATTCAAGCCCGGCCAGAAACCGCAGCTTCGTTTTGATATTCTCGAGGAGGTTTCCAAGCGCCTTCCCGGATTCCCGATCGTTCTGCACGGCGCTTCCTCCGTTATTCCGGAGTTTGTGCAGCTGATTAACCAGTATGGCGGCGAAATGCCGGATGCAATCGGAATTCCGGAGGAAATGCTCCGCGAGGCCGCGAAGCTGGCTGTCTGCAAAATCAATGTTGACTCCGACCTCCGTCTTGCTATGACTGCCTCTATCCGCGAGTATATGGCGAAGAACCCGACCCACTTTGACCCAAGACAATACCTTGCTCCGGCGCGTACAGCGATTAAGGACATGGTTGCCCACAAGATCAACACGGTTCTCGGCTGCGCAGGCAAAGCCTGATTTTTTCCCTCATAAAGAATTTAGCCCGTCCGGTTCGCCGGACGGGCTTTTTTGCGTATCGCTTCGATTTCGCCGCATATCGTTCCGAATTTTTCTGATTTTAAAATTAGTCGTACATAATTTATCATAACAAATACCGTTAGTGCAGACGTATGAAAGCAAATCGATGGAGCTTTTAAGGTTAAATCACAATCTCGTGTGCTTCATTGTTTTAAGTGAAGTTTAAAAATAAGCTTTGAGCGTAATTAATTAATGCTATTGAAAATATCGCTTTCGCATATAACTACATTATCGTAATTTCTTATTAAAAATTAACAATACGAATTAAATAAATCTTAAAATTTGGCACTATGCATAAAAAAGTGAAGTTACTATTGTCAAGGACAATACAAAATTAAGCATTTAACCATTGTAATTATTGTAAAAATACGCTATAATTATCAGTAATTTGGTTGAACAATTGTATGGTTGTACCAATCAATCCGCGAAAGGAGTA
>JAEZYP010000033.1 GCA_023418995.1 Bacillota bacterium
CGTTGTTTAATTTTCAAGGTCCTGGGTCCGACTTCCGCTTCGGCATTCCTCAGCATTCATCGAGCGCTCTTTTGTAAGGCGCTTGACTATAATACCAAATACATTCCAGTAAGTCAACCCTTTTTTACAAATTAATTAAAATGATATTTCATTGTGCCCAAATAGAAACAATTGCGTGAAAAGAAGCTCGGCAAAATATATATGTATATAAGTATCTTTCTACAGTGTAAATGAACCGTCGCGCACACTCAAACAGTTCTACTCCAGGCGGCGCTTTTATCCTCCCTCTAACCTTGTGAGGTTAACCAGTATAATTTATTTCCGTTGAACCGAGCCGAGAGAATATCAGAATCGTGCAGGTAAGCCAAAAATGAACGAATGGTGCTTCCAACCAGAACATATTGGTTGAAATCCATATTTAAATGGTAATGGTCAAATACGGCCTTCAAAATATCTTCAAAAGAAATTTCAAGATTACATATCTCTTTTATCAGAGCTATAATCTCCGATATTTTTTTAAGATTAATCTCCGCAAGCGGTCTGATATCTGGCGCCGGTTCCGCGTGAGACGGGATAAACAGCGTGCCTTCAAGTGTTTTCACGGTCTCCAGGCTTTTAATATAACTTGCCGCGTCATAAAGGAAAGGAACGTGGTATTTTTCGAGAACCGTTTCGCTGGTGAGGCAATCTGCTAAAAACCAAATGTCATCTGAAGTTTGAAATGCAGACATAGAGAGCGAGTGCCCGTCCAGACGAAGTAAACGCATTCCCTGCGGCAAAACATCCTCTGTCAACTCCCGTACTTCACTGCTTTGTGCATACAAAAATTTATTGCGAAGCTCCCTGCCGGGGTATCCGCCATAAAGGAAGGACGGCTCTAAAACGGGATATTCCCCAAACGCCCTGTCCGCTCCGGAAAGATACACGGAGCACCCCGTCTGCTGCTGCAAAAAATGATTGCCACCAATATGATCCGCATGCGAATGGGTATTGAAAATCATTTTTAGGCTCCAGTTATTCGCGTTCAAGATTCTAAGCACTTTTTTGCCGGCATCCTTATCGTTGCCACTGTCGATCAGACATACTTCTGTATCACTGATCTGATATATTCCGATTTTTGCTGGACAGTTAATATAATAGGTTCTTTCACCAGCCTGAATTAGCTCGTACATTTCTAATTCTTCCTCCTGCCTTTTGTGGCTGCGCGGCTAAAGTCGGCTGAATTCCATTGGCACAAAATCAGTCTACCGACATTCCCTTTTTAAAGAAGCTTTACTGCATATTAAATAATAATAACATCATTTTAAGGAAACACAATACTTTTTAACCGAACCAAGCGGCGAAATTAGCCTGATAACAAATAAAAATCTCCTTCAGTTTAGGGCTAAAAGAGATTTTATCTGTATGGGGACACAAAAAAATTTTCATTATTAAGTAAGTTTTTTAAAGGAATGAGTTTGTCTACACACTCGAATCAGGGCATATTTTATTGATTCCTCCCGGGCTCTCTTTGAAGACGAATGCTGAGAGGAGCGTGTTTCATAAGCGTTACACTGACGGAATCCGGCTGTGAACCGCCTGCAAACAGTTGGTAGGCGGTTCCGTCGTAAATACGTGCTCCGTCCCTGTTTACAACCTGAAACGCTTTCGTATCAATAGAAAACGATATCTGTTTTGTCTCGCCCGCCTGAAGCGCAATCCTGCGAAACCCGCACAGGCTCCAGTTTGGAACGGCGAGAGAAGAACCCTCAACTCGAATGTATACCTGCGCAACCTCTTCACATGCAAAGGAAGAACGGTTGCTTACGGTGAAGGAAAGCTCCGCGTCTTCGCCGTCCTTTATGATGCCACCCTTGGATTCCAGCCTGTCGTAATGAATATCCGCATAGGACAATCCGAACCCAAACGGGTAAAGCGGGTCATTCTCCAGATAACGGTAGGTGCGGCCTTTCATGGAATAGTCACTGAAATCCGGCAGCCCGTCAATACTCTTATAGAAGGTAACCGGAAGCTTCCCGGAGGGAACCTCTTCTCCAAATAAGAGCTTCGCAACTGCCGCTCCGCCGCGCGCCCCGCAGTACCATGTCTCAAGAATCGCGCCACATTGGGCATCCGCTTCCCGCAGGTCCATCGCGCTCCCTGTGCTAAGGAGCAGAACCGTCGGTTTCCCGGTGGATAGAACCGACTGCAACAGCTTTATCTGTGCCTTTGGCAGAGAAAGATCCGGCTTGTCTCCGGCCGCGTAAGCGTTCCCGGTATCTCCTTCTTCTCCCTCCATTGTTGCGTCAAGACCAAGGCAAAGAATTACCACATCACTCTCCTGAGCAACCGCCTTTGCTTCAGCCAGCCGGTCGCCTGTCTGCGCGAGCGGCTCCACCTGATTCTTATAGAGGTGACAGCCCTCGGAATAATAAACGCGAGCCTCCTGCGGCAGTGCCTGTTGAATTCCTTCCAGAATCGTACAGTAGCGGGAGGATGTACCGTTATAGTTGCCTTTGAGTATCTCCCGGCTGTTTGCCGTTGGGCCAATTACCGCTACGCTGCGAAGTGATTCCTTTTTCAGCGGGAGTAACCCGTTGTTTTTCAGGAGCACCATCGATTTTACCGACGCTTCCTCGCTAAGCGCAAGATGCTCCTGACATTCCACCATGGAATAAGGGATGGAATGGTAGGAACAATCCTGATCGAATAAGCCGAGCTTCATCCGTGTTGTCATCAGCCGGATTACCGACTGTGTAATTTCCTCTTCTGTTATTAACCCGATATCATAGGCAAGCATAATGTACTGGAACGCCCGCCCGCAATTTAGGTCGCAGCCGTTCCGCAAGGCCATTGCCGCGGATTCCTGCGGCGTGGCTGTAATATTATGGTGCTCGTGAAAATCACAGATTGCCCAGCAGTCGGAAACCACATGACCCCGGAATTTCCACTTCTTACGTAGAATTTCCTTCAGCAGCGTTTTGCTTCCGCAGCAAGGCTCCCCGTTCGTCCGGTTGTAAGCACCCATAACCGCCTCTACATCCGCTTCCTTCACCAACGCCTCAAACGCGGGAAGATACGTTTCCCAAAGGTCCTTTTCGTCTACCCTTGCATTAAACTCGTGGCGGGTTTCCTCGGGACCGGAATGCACTGCAAAATGCTTTGCGCACGCGGCCGCTTTCAAATATCCCTTTTGATCCCGTTGCTGAAGCCCTTTTACAAATGCAATGCCAAGCCGCGAGGTTAGATAGGGATCTTCACCGTAGGTTTCCTGCCCTCTTCCCCAGCGCGGGTCACGAAAAATATTTATGTTAGGACTCCAGAATGTCATTCCTTTATAAATATCCCTGTCGTTCTTTGAAGAATACATATTATACTTGGCGCGGCCCTCGGTTGAAATAGCATCCGCAACGCGGTACAGAAACGCATCGTCAAAAATAGCCGCCAAACCGATTGCCTGTGGAAAAACCGTCGCCGTTCCGGCGCGCGCCACACCGTGCAGCGCTTCATTCCACCAGTTGTAGGCGGGAATACCGAGGTGAGAAATTCCCGGCGCATCATAGCGAAGCTGCGAAACCTTTTCCATCAGCGTCATATGGGAAACCAAGTCAGACGCCCGTTCTTCAAAAGATAATGAAGTATTTTGATAAACTGCTTCATCCTGCTGTTTCAATAGAGTGGCTCCCTTCCAATGATTATTGTTAACCTTTTTTGCACTTGATTGCTAAAATGCCCAAAGGACAAGTGTTGGAGTCGTCTCAATTACCTTTTCAATAAAAGGTCCATTCTTATGCCGACTCTCCTTTTACTGCTTCCTTTTGGTATTTATATTTTAATATTTTCAGCAGCCTTTTTAAAGGCATAATTTTGACTGTAAGCTGGAGTTTTTTTACCATTTAAGCTATTTTTTTGACTAAATTTAGGAATAGATTCGTTTTCAAACGATATCTTGAGTCCTTTTCTATCCACTTTGGTTCCGTGCTGTGCCGCCGAATATTACCCGCCTCTTGTTTCAAAGAACAGCACTTATTCATTTTTATTCGCCCGTTTGTGCTCAATTCTTCCTTCCGCAAGCCGGCCAAACTCAGGGTTTTATATCTCCTAGCGGTAGAAGGGGACCAATAATCAGCTGCCGCAAAATGAATTTATAATGACAAGCTGCGCAAGGCCGTAGGCATAACGATAAAAAATGCGCCTTGAATCAGCTTTGAAAGCCCAATCAAGACGCGTTTTTTGCACTACTTTTCGGCAAGGCTATTTTGCGACAGCTCCTTTTTTGCCGAAGGCGTTCGAACTTAGAATTACTTAATCTGTTTGACGCTTCCCCTCTCGACGAATTCATTACAGATCTGGATTTTGGTTTTTACACCGCCTCCACTGTCGATAAGTTCAATCAAGCGCCGTACCGCCATTTTTCCCATTTCCTGCTTGAATACATGGATGGTGGTCAGGGCGGGACTTGAGATACTGCAAAACTGCAAATCATCAAATCCAATTAGTGAAATATCATCCGGAATATGATACCCGTGATCCTGAAGGGCTTTCATTGCACCCAAGGCAAGGATATCGTTATCCGCGAAAAAAGCCGTCGGCATTTTGGGGTTCTCGCTCAAAAGCCTGTCCATATCGCAGTATGCGCCATCCATAGTGGGGGTCAGCAAAAAGGTATATTCCGGGTCCGGCTGCAACCCGCTGCTAATCATTGCCCACTGATAGCCCAGCTGCCGGTAAACAAAATTCTGGATACGGACACTGCCCTTTAAATAGCCGATAGTCCTGTGACCTTTCTCAATCAGGTGTTTCACCGCAAAGCAGGCGGAATCTGTATTATTAATTAGAACCGAGTTAAAAGTCATATTTTCATACCAGCTGTCCAAAACGACAATCGGCGAGGATATTTTCTGAAAAGGCTCAATTTCTTTCTCAGCCATCTCCGTAGCAAGCAAAATGATAGCGGAGCGATTGTCGCTGAGCAGCTGGTTCAAGGTTTTTTCATAATCCGGCGATTCCTTATCCAAATTAAAGATAGCTGTCTCATACCCGAACCCTCTGCTCTCGTTCTCCACTCCGGAAATCAGGGACGAAAAAAAGGGGGTGTCAGAAACAACCAATCCGCTGTTTTTATATATTACAAATTTGATATTGTTGATTTTTGTCTTTGTTTGATATCCGCATTCCTGCGCAATACGCAGAATTTTCTGCGAAGTCTCCCAACTGACTCCTTTTTTGTTATTTAACGCATTGGAAACCGTAGCAGGAGAGAATCCTGAAATACGGCTGATCTCATTGATATTTACTTTCATTTTGCTATCCCCTATCTCTGTTATTATAAGTGATAAAGGAAATTTCTTCAAGAGCTACAAATATCTTACATAACATTATTCATAAAAAATTCATTCTTTTTAAAAATTTTTAATAAGATTTATATTTTTGCAGCAGCAAATCTACTTTTATTTTAATATATCCCTTCAAAATGAAAAAGAAAAGTACATTTTTAGAATTCCTTCATTTGTAGGCGAATTTATTTTTCAACCAGTTGCGCTCTGCACACAGCGTTGTGCGTAGAAAGACTCTTTTTTACCAGGGAAAACTATTCGTTCAAAAAACAGCAGAGCGTTTTAATGACTTTAAATTAAAAAGGCGTCCCCTAAAGGGGGCGTCTGCCGCCAGTGCTGTAACCTCGAACCACAGATGGTTTTCCAAGCGACATGTAAAACCAAAGAGCGTAGACTTAATTGGTTTTCAGCCGATTGCAAGAGAAAGCGCCCGTCAAAACAAACTGTTCTCACGGGCGCTTTTCCTATGGTTATATACGGTAAATAAAAGGGCGCTCTCATCTTACCATCGGCTTTGCGTAATAACGTGCTTTTCCTAACCGCTTCATTTCTTTCTTTTGTATCAAATATCCTGCAAAACGATAGACACGGTTTGATATAAAAGTCTTGCTTAACATTTGAAATGCCTGCTCGGGTATCTGCCGATTTTGCACGATGCTCTGGGAAATCAAGCATATCGCTTCAATTAATTTCCGGTAGGTTTTCGCGGACGCGATGAGGTCTCCCTGCTCAATCAGGGTTCCGGGGGCAACGGCCGCTCCTCCTAGCCACTCAAACCGCATCGCTTTCGAAAAGGCTTTGCAGATTGCAACTGTCGATTGGCTGGCCTGAACCGCCGCGAAACCGCTGTTTGTAATGACAAAAATCCGACGAGCTTTGTTGCCGAATTGTTCCCGGCTTACGTAAGCCTCTTCAAAAAAACGCATCAGCATACCGGGAACCATATTTTCATAAACCGGTACGGATAGAATCAAAACATCAGAAAGACTCATCTTAGAAAAAAGGTTCTGTGCGTTTTCCCGCTCCTTGGCAAGCGATAAAAGAACGCTCTGGTACCCGAATTGTTCAATACACTGTTTAAAATAAGCCGCTATAGCGTAAGAACTGCCTTTTTCTCCACGAGGGCTGCAATTTAGAATCATTACATTCTGCTTCATCCCACTTGCCTCCGTTCCGATATCACCGAATTCAGCCAGGCGCTGAGCTCGGCAGCATCCTTCTCCGCTTCAATTATCTCAACCACGGAATGTTCACTAAAATGAGCAAAAATGCTATTTAATGCTGCCTGCCTGAAAATATCCGGGCAGCTGTTTTCATCCTGAGCAAGTCCTATTATGAGTAAATTCGGATAACGATCATATCGCGGCCTCATGACGGTATTTCCGTTATGTATCACTTGATACGGAATACAAAGCGGTTCCGCACGATCAACAAAGTTCTTGGTTAAGGAGTTGAAGCATCCGAATAAAATCGGAGAAATCAGGATTGCGATTTCATTGTTCAGGTACTGGCGCCAAATTTCTCCTACACCGTCGGTAATCGCACAAATGCCCGGATTCTTAGTCTGGCAATAATCGCATCCGGTGCAGGGCTTTGGCTGTATTTCTCTCAGATGAAACAGACTGCTCTCAATATGTTTACATTCCAGACCTTTGAGGCAGGTGTTTAATACCGATTCAAGCAGTTGGCTGCTTTCCTCACATCCATTAATAATTGTGGCTTTCATCTTTTCTCGCCCTTCCCGACAGAATCTCCATTTTGCTCCCGTCCTTTCAAAATTCGAATACATTCGTCACACCAGTCGATTTGCGCCATATCCCTTAAAATTCCATAACGAGCCGTCATTCCCCAGTAAACTGCATCCGTTTCAAAATTTTGTTGATCTGCGTGGCAGCTATTCAAATGTTTGAGCTTCGACTCAAATAAATCGACCTGTGCCTGCGTCTGCTTCCTGATTTGCTCAAAATGACGGATCAGCGTTTTACTCTCCAGAGGAGAGCTAAAATACAGTTTGAGCAGCATTTCACTGCGAAATGGATCCTCTTTGGAAGGGGTAGAAATCCATTGAAGCAGTTCTTCTCTACCCTTTTCTGTAATAGCGTATATTTTTGAAGGCCTTGCAGTACCGTCTCCGTCATTTTCTATTTTGATGAGCCTTGATTGCAACATACTGCCGAGAGTCGGATAAATCTGGCTGATACTTACATTCCAAAAATGTTTGATGCCCTCGTCAAAATATTTTTTAATTTGGTAGCCATTCATACTGTGTATGCTGAGCAGACCGAGCATTGCATGTTTCAAAGACATTCCATCACTCCTTATATCAAAAATTATATATCACCAATGATATATTGTCAATACTTATCGTATAGTGAAAGTGAGTTTGGCGAGAAAGCATATCTGCAAAATATTTATAAGCTAAATCATTGCACAAAAATAAGCAGCCCGGAGAAATTCTCCGGACTGCCGTAGCGCAAATACAACGAATATTAATTGGGACAATACAAAAGGGTTCGCTTAATTCTTAAGCCTTAGCCGACTGTAGCAACGAAAATTTTCGCTCCGTTAACATAAACACCGGCAGCCACACCTTTCGCGCCAACAGAAGTGATTTTGTAGAAATAGTCGTTTCCATTGCGGGAAACGAGGGCTAGATTAAACACGCCGGATGTACCCAAACCAACCGCCGGGGCTGTGGCAGAATTGATTTTAAAGGTATAAGCACCCTTAACGGAAGTGTTTACAGTTGTGTCGCTGGTGAAAGCAAATGCTTTAACCGTAGCAACGAAGATCTTTCTGTTATTGAGGTAAACACCAGTGGATTTTCCAGCATCTCCAGTAGCGGTAAGCTTGTAGAAATAGTCGTTACCGTTCTTGGAAATGAGTGTTATTGTGAACACACCACCGGTTCCGGCTGTTACTGTAGGAGCAGATGCAGAGGTAACCTTCATAACGTAGCTGGCACCCTTTGCAACAGAGAGAGCCGCGTTGGTATCGGAAACAGCCTGGGGTACCGCAACAGCGGTAACATCCTTGGTTACTGTATCATAGTCGCTGTCGTCATAGCCTTCAGCGTCAACAAGCTTCGCGGTCAAGGTGCCCTTGTTTTCAGATGCAAAGCTGGCATCAACATTAATAACTTCTACTGTTGCGGTGCCGTTTGCATTGGAAGTGAATTTAAAGTTGTTTTCATTGCCGTCAAATTCCCATGCAATCTTATCTCCGGAAGGAATGGAGGTTCCAGTCGGGTAAGCAACCGCCGTAAAGGTCTGGGCATACTGAGAACCCTTTGCGATTTCCGTGCTGCCGCCTGTAATAACAAGACCGGCAAAATTGACCGTAGAGATTTTAAAGGTATCCGTGCTGCTTCCCTCAGACTTGGAAAGAGTGAAGCCGAAGGTTTCAAAATCATCTGCTTCAACAGCATCAGAATCCGCCTTGAATGCAGTGTCACCGACTTTAAAGTCATTTGTGATCTTCAGAATCGGATTGCCGGAAACACCTTCAATGATGTACAGCTTACCGGCAAGAACCTTCAACGAGCCCGAGCCGCTTATATATTCCGCTGTAATATCACTGTCGAAAGAAACCTTGCTGCCGTCTGCGATGTCAACCGTTTCAACCTTAGCGGAGCCGGTGAAAATAACATCATCGTCTTCGTCTGTTGTCTCGATCGTAGCCTTGGAAGCATTAACAGGGGAAGTTAACTTACCCTGGAAATCATCAAAGGAGAGTACGGTATTGTCGCGATAATCAAAATCAATCTTGCCAGAGGTAACGTTGTTGCCCTTTAGGATTAATTTTGCGCTGTCGCTCTTCGCTTTGAAGGATTTGAAAGAAACCTTGGAGCTGCTGGAATCAACGGTAGTATCCGCGCTGCAAGTAATCGCGCCGACAGAAGTGGTGACTTCGTCATCATTACCGTTAACATCAATGTTTGATCCGGATTTAATGTCGCCTGTTGTGCCGCTGTTTACGACTACCGCTCCGGATGCATCAATGTTACCTACCGATCCGCCGTCCACCTTTACGGTTCCGCCGTTATCGGTTGTAATGTTGCCAACTTTTGCATTGTCAACAGTCACATTGCCGGAATCAAGATCAATTGCAGATACACTGCCTGCCTTGACATCAATTGAACCCAGATTACCGGTAATTTTGCCTACGGAGGAAGACTTATCATCAACCGTAACGACACCGGAACCAACCGCAAAGTTGATATCATAGCCGGTTACGTCGATGCGTGTTGTATTCTGGGAACTGTTGGAGCCATTGAACAGATATGTATTCTTATCCTTACCAATATTCAAGAACTGCTTCGCAAGTACTTTATTGGCTACCTTAGCTTTTGCAGTTACTTTATCCTTTGAAACATTCTGTGCAAGAGCGGCATTCATATCTGTACCGGAAGATGTATGAGAAGCTGTAAAGGAGATATTCCCCACTTTAACATCCTTGGTTACATAAGCCGCGATTTTACCAACCTGCGAACCATCTTTAACAAGCTTAAGCTTGTCGATGTTGCCGGATGCGCCAAGCGTAAAGCCAGCCGCATTCTTCACTGCCGAAGTATCGCTGCTGAGCGCGACGCTCTGATAAACATAGGAAGCCGCTGCATCAGCTGCCGAAGGCACCGCGTAGTAAACACCGATTTCATGCTTATCAACAACGTCGGCAATCCCGTCAACAGTAGCGATGCTGTCAGATTTTTGTGCAAAATCATCAATCGCCTTGATTGACTTACCTACACGATTCGCTGCTGTAAAGGCGCCGGTAATATCGGAAGTCGAATAAGCTTTACCGACAATTACCGTACCGTAATCCAATACATTAACGGTAACGTTTGCTCTTGCCTTAACAACAACTTCATCACCGTCATCGTTTGTATAGGTACCTTTGTAAAGAACGGAAAGAACTTCGCTGCCGTCTGCCGTTCCGCTCTTTAGGGTCAGCCAGGTATCTTTTTCTTCATCAATGGAGTTGCCCTCATCTGTACCCCATTTTAACAGCTTGTCTCCGGAAACATGGGAAACATCAAGGATACCTTTTACGGATACATCCTGATGATCTGTCGTATCCATTGTTACACCTGTTTTTGACTGCGTATTAATCCATGCTGTTAAATCAACACGAGTTTGATTAACCTGAGAATCTTTTGTGCCGCCGTTAACCATGTACAGAACCTTCGCGTCGTCTTCCTTCAGATCGACGGAACCGCTGACGGTCTTTGTAGCCGCAAAAGCGAAGTTTGTCGAAAAGCTTGTTGCTACGAGTGCCAAAGAAAGCACCAGAGAAACAACTCTTCCTGTAGTTTTTCTCATCCTAATTGTCCTCCTTAATTAAAGTGAGCACAAGTGAAATGACTATTTCTTTGATTTTTCCCTTTTATCCGCAAAATGGTCGTTTTATGTATTTGATACGTGCTATGAGAATTTCAAACATCCTTGCCGTAGTGAAACCGCGATATAAAATAAGCCGCGTTCAACCACAAATGGCAAACATCGTCTAATTCTGCTATCAAACAAACTCCCATCCCGATAAAAGTTCCAAGCAATGTTTTCTTGCGTTTTATTGACCGACACATCAACCCTACTGTTTCGCTGCCGGCTGTACCAGTTTTTGCTTCAATTAGCCGCCAAGTTCCATTACTACAAATTTTTATCAAAAAAAATCTTCAAAAAATTCCACCTCGTGCTGTGCAATAGTATACCTAATTTCTGTATGTATTGTCAATTATATACTAGAATTACCATAAATTACTATACAAAATTACCATAATACGGAAATTTATTTGCGAATTTTATTAAAGCTTTCGCCTTCTTACAATATTAAACAATCTGGGGCAAAGGATAACCCAGTAATAGAAAATTGAACAATACCAATTTTTAGTCAAAAAACATTGTTGCTTTTTTCTCCGCCCCGCCAGTGCAGCTCCAGCAATGCTCTTGCCTAAAAAACAGTCGGCTTTTACCGACTGTTTTTTTAGGCCGTTGAGGAAGCTCATCTGACATTTTAAACCACATAGAGAATTTTTGAAGGTCCGAAACGCGTTTCTATTTCTTTTCTCAAAAAACCCTCTGCTTCGGCGCGCAGCGGCGTCTGATAGCAATACTTGCCTCGACCCCTTCCCGTCATTTGCTCTCTGTGGTACAGCTCGACCGCGTTGGGAAATGCATCCCGGTTGATGGCTCTCTGGACAAAGCTATAGGTCATGAAGATCACTTCAATCACCATCTGGTCCCGAACAGCCTCAGACAAACGCTGTTCCAGAACGTCAAGCAGCTCGAGGTATAACGCTTTCCAGTTTTCCAGAAGGATAACCGGGGCTATGAGCAAGCCTACGCGGTAGCCTGCCTCTCCCAGCTTATTGATCGCTTCGATTCTTTTTTCCAGCGGAGAGGTTCCAAACTCCACTCTGCTGATAATGTCCTGCGGGTTTACGCTCATACGGACAATCACTCTGCCCTTATGATTCAGTGTAAGCAAAGGGTCAACCTGCTCAAATTTTGTGGGGAATGTAATGAATCCTTTTTCATGCCTTGCAAAATTCTCAATCGTCCACGGAAGATTACCGGTTATGGTATTCTCCAGGATCAAGTCGCTGTTGCTACCGATTTCGAAGGTCAGGTCACGGTCAGCCTTTGCGGCGGTTTTCACCAGCTTCTGCATCATTTCCTCCCGGTTTACGAAAAGGCGCAGGTAGGAGCATTTATTGTAGTTGCAGACCAGGTAGCAGTACATGCACATCGCCGTACAGCCGGAGGAGGTATAGGGAACCAGAAAATCGGATACCTTATGGTTCGGGACATAATGGTGTGTTTTGCGTACACCGACAATTAAAAGCCGCTTCAATTTCGGGAAGCTGCTGTTCGGGCTGGCCTGAAGCTCCGGGATCCGGTTATGGCTCTCGATTGGAATCCAGGGCACATCCGGGTATTGTGCCCGCAGCTGTTCCCCTAAGGGATAATTCAAAACACTCGTTTCATAAAAAACCTGCTCCGGGAACAAATTACCGTCTCCTCCCGCCTAATAATAGAATAATAGTATGCTGCCGGTTTATTGCAATTATACCGCTGTAAGCCTCTGCACACAGTAAAAAGGCCATGCAAAACGCATGGCCTTTTTAAAATAAAATGATATTATGCTCCAAGCTCTGCCTGTTCGAACTGGCTGTTGTATAGGTTCGCATAAAATCCGTTCTTCTGAATCAGCTCTTCGTGGTTCCCCATCTCCACAATATCGCCGTCGCTCATGACGAGAATCATGTCCGCGTCGCGGATGGTAGACAGGCGGTGCGCGATGACGAAGCTGGTGCGTCCCTTCATGAGATTCTCCATTGCCTTCTGAATGAGGATTTCTGTCCGGGTATCGACACTGCTGGTTGCTTCATCGAGAATCAGAATCTGCGGGTCGGCAAGAATCGCGCGCGCAATGGTCAGGAGCTGTTTTTGTCCCTGAGAGATATTGCTCGCTTCCTCATTCAATATCATGTTGTAGCCATCCGGCAGAGTTCGCACAAAATGGTGTACCTGCGCCGCTTTTGCCGCCGCGACTACCTCTTCGTCGGTCGCGTTCAGCTTGCCGTAGCGGATATTATCCTTTATGCTCGCGTTGTACAGCCAGGTATCCTGCAGAACCATCCCAAACAGGGAACGTAAATCATTTCGCGCGAAATCGCGGATGTCGTAGCCGTCTACTAATATCGCACCGTCAGTCACGTCGTAGAAGCGCATCAGCAGCTTCACAATCGTGGTTTTTCCGGCTCCGGTAGGCCCTACAATGGCAACTCGCTGCCCCGGCTGAATGCTTGCATTAAAATTCTTGATAATGGTTTTATCCGGTTGGTAGCCGAAGTGAACGTGGGCAAACTGAACGCTGCCTTCCACATGAACGTTCAGCTCAGTATCCGGCTGATCCGATGTATTGACGCGAATGGGAGCTTTGCTTTCCGGAATTTCCTCCGGCTGCTCCAAAAATTCAAACACACGCTCCGCCGCTGCCGCGGTCTGCTGCAAAATGTTAGAGATATTCGCCACCTGCGTAATCGGCTGAGTAAACTGGCGGACATACTGGATAAACGCCTGGATATCGCCGACAGACAGTCTTCCGTTTGCCGCCAGGTAACCGCCGAGAATACTGATGAGCACGTAGCCGAGATTGCTGATAAAGTTCATCATCGGCATCATCAGACCGGATAGAAACTGGCTTTTCCAGGCGGAGGAATAAAGCTTTGCGTTGAACCGGTCAAAGGTTTTATTGGATTCTTCCTCCCCGTTAAATGCCTTAACCACAACGTGGCTTGAGTACATTTCCTCAATATGACCGTTGACATGCCCCAAATATTCCTGCTGCGATTTGAAGTGCTTCTGCGACTTTTTTACAATCAGCATGATTACTCCGCCGGAAAGAGGCACAATACACAGAGCTACAAAGGTCATCTGCCAGCTGATGGTAAACATCATGATGATAATACCTACCAAGGTAGTAACGGAGGTGATAATCTGAATCAGGCTCTGGTTTAAGCTCTGGCTGATTGCATCCACGTCGTTCGTGATGTGGGACAGCACCTCGCCGTTGGTAGTCGTATCGTAATACTGAAAGGGAAGCCGCTGGATTTTCGCGGCGATATCCCGGCGGAGCTGATAGGTGACCTTCATGGAAACACCAGTCATAATATAGCCCTGAACCCAGGAAAACATAACGCTGACAAGATAAAGCCCGGTCAGCCATAGGATCGTCGTACCGATAGCTGTAAAATCAATGCCCTCTCCCGTTCCGGAAATCTGCCCCATCACCCCCGCGAAAAGTGTGTTGGTAGCCTGCCCGAGAATTTTCGGACCGACGATACTGAACACCGTAGAAATGACCGCAAAAATGATAACGACAGTAATTGATATCTTAAAAGAGCCTAAATACTGCAATAATTTACGGGAGGTTCCTTTAAAATCCTTTGCTTTTTCACCCGGCATCATCGCCCCCGGCCCATGACCCATAGGTCCGCGCCTGCGCATGGGTGCCTCTTGTTTTTCACTCATGCCAATTCCTCCTTTGAAAGCTGTGACGAAGCGATTTCATAATATGTCGGGCAGCTGTTCAAAAGCTCCCGGTGGGTACCGATCCCTGTTATTTTCCCTTCATCCAGTACGATAATCTGTTCCGCACCCATAATAGTGCTGACGCGCTGTGCAACAATTATCACCGTGCCGGTGCTTGTGTGCTCCTTCAGCGCGCGCCGCAGAGTGGCGTCCGTTTTGAAATCCAAAGCGGAAAAGCTGTCGTCGAAAATATAAATTGGCGGCTTCTTCACCAGCGCACGGGCAATGGAAAGCCGCTGCTTCTGACCGCCCGACACATTACCGCCGCCCTGGGCAATTTCGCTCTCGTAGCCCTCCGGTTTTTCGTGGATAAACTCTGCCGCCTGCGCTACGGCTGCGGCGGTTTTTAACTGCTCCTCGGTAGCGTCTTTATCCGCGTAACGCAGATTAGAAGCAATCGTTCCGGAGAAAAGGATCCCCTTTTGCGGCACGTATCCGATCTGGTCGCGCAGCTTCTTCTGGGAGACCTGCTTTACGTTCGTTCCGTTTACGAGCACCTCCCCCGCGGTCGCGTCGTAAAAGCGCGGGATCAGGTTGATCAGCGTGGATTTGCCTGAGCCGGTGGAACCGATAATCGCGGTAGTCTGCCCCGGTTTGGCGGTAAAGGTGATATTCTGTAACACATCTTCGTCGGCACCGCCATAGCGGAAGCTGACATTACGGAACTCCACATACCCGGTTCTATCCGATTGGAAGCCGACTGGTTTATCGGGGTCAGTAATGGCGGGAGTCACTTCGAGCACTTCGGCAATCCGGTCCGCCGAAACAGCCGCGCGCGGCACCATAATAAACATGATAGCGATCATCAGGAAGCTCATAATGATCTGCATCGCGTACTGCATAAATGCCATCATGTCACCGACCTGTAAAGCGGAGCTGGCAATTTGGTGCGCACCGACCCATACGATCAGCAGCGTGGACAAATTCATAATCAGCATCATGGCTGGCATCATAAAAACCATTACGCGAAACACAGAACGGGAGTTGCCCGTAAGATCTTCGTTTGCCTTGTCAAACCGCTTTTCCTCAAATTCTTGCGTGCCAAACGCACGAATTACCATCAGCCCGTTTAAATTCTCCCGCGCCACGAGATTCAGCCTGTCAATCAGCTTCTGCATAATTTTGAATTTGGGAAGCGCGACCGCAAACACGACAAAAATCAGTCCGATTAGAACAGCGCAGGCCAGCGCGATAATCCAGCTCATAGAAACTGATTTGTGCAGCGCCATGATAATGCCGCCGACTCCCAGAATCGGCGCGTAGCAGATCATTCTTACCCCCATCATCAGGAGCATTTGTATCTGTGTCACGTCGTTGGTGGTGCGCGTGATCAAGGAAGCGGTGGAGTACCGGTCAAATTCTCCGTTCGAAAAGCTTTCCACCTTTGAAAAAATATCCTTACGCAGGTTTTGCGCAACGCCGGCGCTGAGCTTCGCGGAAAGAAATCCTACCAGAACAGCGGCGGCTCCGGCGGCAAGCGTAATCAAAAGCATCCATAAGCCCTTATTCACGATATAGCCGATCTGGATTGCGCCAGTATCCATGCCCAGCTCGCGGTAAAAGCCCTTATTCATTACTGAGCCGCTTTGCAGCAGGATGATATCTGGGTTATCCTCCGCCTGTTTTCTCGCATCCTCCAGAATATTCGGGGGCAGCTTGTTGAGCATTGGCTCCAGTGAATATAATTTTGATAAGTCCATATCCGAAACATTCATTTTACCGCTTGAAGAAGCGGTCATTTGTTTTCCGGTTTGCTTCTCTATGGTTTTCATGGTGTTGATAAAGGTCCATACCGCCTGCCCAAAGGTTTTATTCAGGCTTTCGAGCGTTTCCTCGCTCACACTGCCGCGAACATAGATATCCTCGCTTTTTAAAAGCGGATAGCGCGATACCTCATTAGGATGAGAAGTGGAATCAGTGGAACGGAACAGTGTATAGTTCTGTTCCACTTCTTTTTTCTGCGCGTCGGTCATAAAACTTTTCATAAAATCCAGCCCTTTGGCGCTTACCGCATCTGGAGCCGCGTTTTCAATTCCACCCTGCTGGATACCGACATTCACGATATCTGACATGTAGTTTGGCAGGTTCAGCTCGCAAATCGCCTGCCCGAACAGCAGTGCAATGGCAATCAAAACCGCCAGCGCAAATGGTTTTAAATATTTTGCTAATTTTATCATGTAGCGTTTTCCTTTCAATCCTTATTCTCGATAGGCGGATTACTTCATGCCCTGCGTAATTTCATAAAGGCGGTTCAGCAGCTCAATCAGCTTCTTTGTATTTTCCTCGCCGAACTGTTTCAAAATTTGATCGGTGTAATATTGAAACAGCTGGCTGGCCTTTTCCATCATTTCGTATCCAAGCTCCGTAATAACGACATAGATCACCCGGCGATCATCCTGAGCCATAACCCGCCGAATCATTTTTTTATTTTCAAGAGATTTGAGCATTTGGGATATCCCCGGTTTTGACATATGCATTACGGCGCTCAAATCTGATATTTTTACTCCCTGCTCCACAGACCTCTCCTTTTGCTTTCTGCTTTTTTCTATGACTTTCAACATAAAGAATTCGCCGTGTGATAGGTCTTCGGGCGATGGAATGGAAGAATGAAATTTTTTAAATTTCGAAACCGCCTCAAGCAATTCAATTCTCATATGCGCGTCCATAATCTTATCTTCTCCCTTCGATCATTTTTATTTTGCGTTAACCTGATCTTTTTTAATTTATGACATTAATATTTAATGATGTTAACTATTATATCAGACTCTTTTTTAATGTCAATAAAAATTTTTAAAAAAATGTAGTCGATTAACTTTAAAAACGGCTCAGTATTTACGAGTATATTTTTCGTGATGCAAGGCGGACGACGAAGCCAGGCTGGCGCCTGGCGAGGAGGACAACGCAGCGACCCGGAAAATAGACCCCAAAGACTGGTTGATTTTGGCAATAATTGAGAAAACCGACAGAATCAACCAACGCAAAAAACACGCTTTAAAACGGTTAAACCGAATCAAAGCGTGCTTCGCAAGGGTCATTTTAAGCTTTTACTGTTTGATTGCTTCCACCGCGTCCGCGGCAGTTTCCAACCACGGCGCGTTTACCATTTCAGCCAGACCGACATCAAAGTTTTTAGAAACGCTGGCGTCAAACGGGCATTTTCCCAAAACCTTCAACTGGAATTTCGCCGCGATTTCATCCACATGGCTTTCCCCGAACACATTAATTACCTTACCGCAATCCGGGCACTTCACGTAGCTCATATTCTCCACAATGCCGAGAATCGGGATATTCATCATTTTTGCCATGTTTGCCGCCTTGGCGACTATCATGGATACCAGCTCCTGCGGAGAGGTGACAATAATAATTCCGTCAAGCGGAATGGATTGGAATACCGTCAGCGGAACGTCGCCGGTTCCCGGAGGCATATCGACAAACATATAATCCACATCCTGCCAGATCACATCCGTCCAGAACTGCTTGACCATATTGGCAATCATAGGGCCGCGCCATACAACCGGAGCGCTCTCGTCCTCAAGCAGAAGATTTACGGACATTACATCAATTCCGGTTCCGGTTTTTACCGGGATTAATCCCTGCTCGCTGCCCATCGCCTTATCCTTCAGTCCGAATGCCTTTGGTATGGAGGGACCGGTAATATCCGCATCAAGGATAGCGGTGTGCTTGCCGCGACGGCTTAGAAGAACGGCTAGCATCGAGGTTACCATGCTCTTGCCTACGCCGCCTTTACCGCTGACAATACCGATTACCTTGTTTATTTTACTTAGAGAATTCGGTTTTTCAATAAAATCAGCCGGATTTGTCTTACGGGAGGAGCATTCCTCACCGCAGGAACCGCAATCATGCGTACAATTTTCGCTCATTTATTATCATCCTTTTATTTGGTTTATATTATTATTGTAAAATTATCTACTAAATTTGTCAACTTTATTTTATCCGCAGCAACAGGCTTCTCCCATTGTGGGCCAAACCCTGAAATGATTAAAATTCCATTTTCAGACTGCGCAGGAAAAGGTCGTTCAGGACGCGGTTGGGGTCTTTGCCGTCGTTGATAACCTCATCAACCGCTTTACAAATCGGCAGCTCCACATCATATTTTTTTCCAAGATTCAGTAAGGCAGTGGTCGTTGCCACACCCTCCGCCAGCTCGCCGTAAGGTTCGCCGCGCACAAACAGTTCACCAAACTTTCGGTTGTGGCTGTATTGAGAAAAAACCGTCGCCTCATAATCGCCGAGGTGGCTCAGCCCGTAGGCGGTAATTTCGTTGCCGCCCATCGCACGGATCAGCCGTGCGATTTCGCGGGTTCCGCGGGACATTAAAGCCCCTTTGAGCGCGGTTTTGTTCAGACCGTCCAGCATACCGGCGGCGATGCCGATTACGTTTTTGGCGGCGGCTCCCACTTCATTCCCAAGCAGGTCTGTTCCGTAATAAAAACGGATCAAATCGCTTGAAAAAGCTTTCACCAGATATGCTTTTGTTTCTGTGCAATCGCTGTCGATAACCATGCAATTCGGGATTCCTTTGGTAAAGTTCTGAACATGTCCGGGACCCACCCAAATTGCTACGGGTGTTTTTGTCGCGTACTGCGCGACGATTTGGGTCAGGCGCATTCCGGTTGCCGCTTCGATTCCCTTCATGCAAAGTACGATCATTTTTCCGCTTAAATCATATTCTGCAATTTGCCGTAATAGCTCCCTCAGGCTTTGCGCGCCGATGGAAATAACGATAATTTCCGCTGAAGCTACCGCGGCTTTTAAATCGCTTGTCAGCTGAACGGAAGCTTCTAATGTCACCATCCCGTTGGTTCGGTCCCCTTGCAGCTGAAGCAGCCTTTTCGAATTTTCTCGACCATATAACGTAACCTTATGGCCGAGCTGGTCGAGATACCACGCCAGAAAAGCGCCCCATCTGCCGCAGCCGATAACGGATATATTCAAATATAATCACTCCTTCTGTTAAGTTTACTTATACCATAACAAGGCTATGTTTTCAACACAAATATCGGTTTTTCTGTGAGAACAGCTCCTTTCACAAAAGGCGGCGCCGAACAATCCTTCCAAAACATATCATATCCAATTCGTGCTAAAGCTTCTTTCCTTTTTGTTTGATCTCTATCTAACTTTTTGACGCAAAAAAGCCGGCACGGATTTATTTCCGTACCGACTTTTAAGATACCGCATGTTAGCAGATCAGTCAAAAACTCCTGTAGAAAGATAACGCTCACCGGTATCCGGCAGAAGCGCGACTATAATTTTCCCTTTGTTTTCGGGGCGCTTCGCAAGCTGTGTTGCAGCAAAAACCGCTGCACCCGAGGAAATGCCGACCAAAAGTCCCTCTACGCCCGCAAGGCTCTTTGTTGTCGCAAAGGCATCCTCGTTTGCCACAGTAATTACTTCATCCAGAACCCCGGTGTTTAGGATATCCGGAATAAAGCCCGCGCCGATTCCCTGAATTTTATGCGGTCCGGTTTTTCCTTCGCTGATCATCGGAGAGCTTGCTGGCTCTACACCGACTACCTTCACATTCGGATTCAGCTGCTTCAAGGTTTCGCCCACACCGGTAATTGTTCCGCCCGTACCGATTCCGGCAACGAAAATATCAATTTTCCCATCGGTATCCTTCCAGATTTCCTGCGCGGTGGTTGCGCGGTGAATGGCGGGATTTGCCGGGTTGATAAATTGACCGGTAATATAAGAATTCGGGATTTCTTTCGCCAGCTCATCCGCCTTGGCGATCGCGCCCTTCATGCCCTTTGCGCCCTCTGTCAGCACGAGCTCCGCGCCTAAAGCTGCAACAAGTCTGCGGCGCTCGATGCTCATGGTTTCGGGCATCGTCAGAATGAGGTGATAGCCCCTTGCCGCGGCCACAAACGCAAGACCCACACCTGTATTTCCACTGGTCGGTTCAATGATAGTGGTGTCCTTATTGATTAACCCCTTGTCTTCAGCGTCCTTAATCAGCGCGTAGCCGACTCTGTCCTTTACAGAAGAAAGCGGGTTAAAATATTCCAGCTTACCAACAACGGAAGCTTCCAGTTGATTTGCCTTTTCATAATTTGACAGCTCGAGAAGCGGTGTGTTACCGATGAGCTCCGTAAGATTCTTCGCAATTTTCATATCAATCACTCCTAAATAATTAAGTAAAGTTTCTTATTAAACTAATTATAAATCATCCAGTAGCCGCAACAATAGATATTTCTTTCTGCCCGCAGATAGTGATACTTTTTCATTGCGTCCCTCCATTACATATTAATCATATCAATTTAGTATTGTTTTGTTATTAATATAATATCCCAACCAAGCCATATTGTCAATAGAATTTTTAGCTTTTTACAGAAATAAATTTTGGAACATAAAAAGCAACCGGATTTCCCCGATTGCTTTAAACAGATAATTTATTCGGATCGCGCACAAGCACGTTGCAGTTAAGCTGAAAATCAGTTCCCGTCTTCCATGCTGATTTCGTTAAACTTCTCGGTCAGGTCTTTCGTGTGTAAAGCCGACTTGGCTTCCTCTGCCGCGTCAAGCACAATATTCCCACGGTGCATCATCACAAGCCGATCGCCGTAGTTGACAGCAAACTTCAGATTATGGGTAACCATCAGGGTCGTCAGCTTTTTCTCGCGGACAAAACGTTCCGTGAGCTCCATAACGTTCTGGCTGGAATGCGGGTCGAGCGCAGCCGTATGCTCATCCAGAATCAGCAGGTCAAGCGGCGTCATGGTACAGATCAACAGGGCAAGCGCCTGACGCTGTCCGCCGGACAGGCTGGCAACCTTCAGATTCAGTTTATCCTCCAGACCGAGCTTTAAAAGCTCCAGTTGGGTACGGTAAAAGTCAACGCGCCTTTTATTGACCCCGATATTGAGATTAAACTTCTTCCCTTTGTTGTCGGCAAGCGCCATATTTTCCAGAATCGTCAGCTCCGGGCAGGTGCCCTTGGAAGGGTCCTGAAACACGCGGCCGATAAACTGGGAACGCTGATATTCTTTCAGTCCGCTGATTTCCTTAGCATTGACAAACACCCTGCCGCTGTCTACCGGTATGCTGCCGCAGAGAAGATTCAGAATCGTTGTTTTGCCGGAGCCGTTGCTGCCGACCACCGATACAAACTGGTCTTTTTTAATCTCCATATTAAAATCGGTAAACAGCACGACCTCGTTGACCGAATCGGCGTTAAAGGTTTTATAGATATGCTGCAGGCTGACAAAGCTTTGGCTGATTTCAGATTTGAGTTGGGTTGACATTTTGTTTCTTCCTCCTGCCTGCAAACATATTATTGGAAACGAGCGCGATGGTGAACAGAACCGCCATGAGCAGCTTGAGGAAATTTGTGGGCAGACCCAGCTGCATGGCAAT
>JAEZYP010000048.1 GCA_023418995.1 Bacillota bacterium
ACCAACTTGCTGTCTACACCAGAAAATACAATGCTTTTCCTATGCGTCCTCTTAAGTGGCAGTCTCCAAAACTAGTCCTCCACGATTTCTTTACCCTTGGTGTAACGTATCATTGACAAACCTACAATTTTATAATACGGATTTATTTATTATGCATATTAAAAAAGATTGGGGGAAATCTAAATTCGGACCTATCAAGGCGAAGGCGTTTGCCGCATTGAGACGTCTCGCCGCTGAACAGCTATTGGCTATTCAGCGGCGTTTTTTATAGTTGAAGCTGTTCCGCGTCTGTCTCATCAGCCGCCGGAAGGGAGCCCGCGGCAGGTATATTTTTGCGGTATCGGTTTGGGTTTTTCAACATATCCTCCGCGAAGCACTGCGCCTTCAAGACACGGCTGCCTTTGCGGAGCGTCATAACCGCAACTCCCTGGGTACTGCGGGTCGTTTTGCTCTGAATCGCTCCGGTGTGAATGAGAAGCATTTTCCCCTGTAAGGAAGTCAAAAGAATTTCACAGTCTTCTTTGATATGCAAAACCGACGCAACCGGAGACTTGTCGCTGTATGCCCCGATCAGCTTACGGCGGTTCGTTTTTGTGGCATAAACTGACAAATCCACCTTAGCGACTTTGCCGTTTTCAAAGATGAATAGCATATATCCCGCGTAATCCCCGGTAACAGCCATATAGACCGCATTCTCGCCCTCGTCCATGCCGAGCTTGGCCGGAATATAATCTCCCATCACGCTCGCCTTGGTATCGCTGAAATCGTTTGCTTTCGCCTTGTAGACCTGACAGCGGTCGGTAAAGAAAAGCAGATCAGCGGAATTGCTGTCTTCGATATGCTGTATGATCTCGTCCTCTTCCTTTAGCTTCTGCTCTCCGCTCATACGCAAGGAAAGGGGCGTAATCTTTTTAAAATAGCCCTCTCTGGTAAAGAACAGGTTGACGGGATAATCCGGAACCTCCTCCTGACCGGAGTATTCCTCGATCTCATCCGGGTAAACCAGCATGGACTTGCGTGGCTGCCCGTATTTTTTCGCTACATCGTTCAGCTCGGAAATAATGATGCTTTTTATTTTAGATTTACTGTCAAGAATCGATTGCAGCTCAGCGATATCTTTTTCCAGCTGGCTTGTTTCCTCCGTCCGTTTCAGAATATATTCCCGATTCAGATGGCGGAGTTTGATTTCCGCTACATATTCCGCCTGAAGTTCATCAATGCCGAAGCCAATCATCAGGTTGGGTACTACCTCGGTTTCCTCCTCTGTTTGGCGCACGATTGCAACCGCCTTGTCAATATCGAGCAGGATGGCTTGCAAGCCCTTCAATAAATGAAGCTTCTCTTTCTTCTTGGTCAGGTCATAATATGTGCGGCGGCGGATACACTCAATCCGGAACGCCGTCCATTCGGCAAGCAGCTCGCTCACGCCCATAACCCGCGGTACACCCGCTACCAAAACATTAAAATTGCAGGAGAAGGTATCCTCCAGCGTCGTGAGCTTAAACAGGCGCTGCATCAGTTTTTCGGGTTCCGCGCCACGTTTCAGATCGATGGTGATTTTTAAACCGTCAAGACCTGTTTCATCGCGGATATCCGATATTTCCTTGATTTTACCCTGTTTCACATGCTCAACCACCTTTTCTACGATAACCTCTACCGTAGTCGTCGGAGGAATCTGCGTGATATCAATGCAGTTTGCGGCCTTATCATAGGTATAACGGGCGCGCACCCGAATTCCGCCACGACCGGATTTATAGATATCGGCAATCGCGTTCCGGTCGTAAATAATTTGACCTCCGCCCGGAAAATCAGGTGCCGGAAGGGTAGACGCCACATCGTGCGCCGGGTCGCGCATCAGCTCAACCGCGGTCTGGCACACCTCGCCCAGGTTAAACGGGCAGATGGAGCTGGCCATACCGACGGCAATGCCGGTGTTGGCATTGACCAGAATGGACGGAAAGGTCGCCGGAAGCAGAGTCGGTTCCTTCAGCGTGTTATCGTAGTTGTCCACAAAGTCGACGGTGTCCTTGTCAATGTCACGGAACAGCTCCTGACACAGGTTATCCAGCCGCGCCTCCGTATAACGGGAGGCCGCCCACGCCATATCTCTGGAATAGAACTTACCGAAATTGCCCTTGGAGTCAATATAGGGGTGCAGCAGTGCTTCATAACCACGGCTCATCCGTACCATTGTATCATAAATAGCGGAGTCCCCGTGTGGGTTGAGCTTCATCGTCTGACCGACGATATTGGCGCTTTTGGTTCTGGCGGGACCAAGCAGCCCCATTTTATACATGGTAAACAGCAACTTGCGGTGAGACGGCTTAAAACCGTCAATTTCTGGGATTGCGCGCGACAGGATTACACTCATCGCATAGGGCATGTAGTTTTTCTCCAGCGTATCCGTAATGCGCTGCTCCACAACCTCCCCCGCGCCCTCAATGACCCCCTGTGCGCGCGGAACCACCGTTCTGTTTTCTTCTTTTTTTCTAGGCATTTTCTTTGCCACCCATCATTCATTAAATTTCAAATTCAGGTTTCAGCATTCGTTATCAGCTTACATCAGCGGAATCAATATAGTTGTATCCGTTTTCTGCGATAAAATCCTTTCGCCCGCTCAGGTTATCGCCCAGAAGCAGGTCGAAAACTTCGCTTGTTCTCGCGGCATCCGACGCGACCACCTTGATTAGGCGGCGGGTTGCCGGATTCATCGTGGTCAGGTTCATCATATCCGGTTCGTTTTCACCAAGTCCCTTGGAGCGCTGAATTGTAAATTTTTTGCCGTTCAATTTTTTCAAAACATCGTCTTTTTCCAGCTCCGTGTAGGCAAAATAGGTTTGATCCCTGGTGGATACCTCAAACAGCGGGGATTCCGCGATAAAAACCTTTCCCTCCTCAATCAAAGTCGGGGTGAGGCGGTAAAGCATGGTTAGCAGCAAGGTACGGATTTGAAAGCCGTCTACGTCGGCATCCGTGCAGAGGATAATCTTATTCCAGCGGAGCAAAGACAGGTCAAAGGAGGATAAATCCTTGTTCGCTTTCGTTTTTACCTCAACCCCGCAGCCGAGCACTTTAATCAGGTCGGTAATGATATCGCTTTTAAATATCTTGTCATAATCCGCCTTCAGGCAGTTTAAAATCTTGCCGCGGATCGGCATGATCGCTTGAAAGTTCGGATCGCGTGCCTGCTTGCAGGCACCAAGAGCGGAATCGCCCTCTACGATAAAAATTTCGCGCTCGTTTACGTCACGGGTACGGCAGTCTACGAATTTTGCGACACGGTTCGTAATATCCAGATTGCTGGTCAGCTTTTTCTTAATGTTCAGACGCGTCTTTTCCGCATCTTCACGGCTTCTCTTATTGATAAGTACCTGCGCCGCGATTTTGTCGGCATCCATCGGGTTCTCAATAAAATACACCTCAAGCTGGTGGCGGAGAAATTCCGTCATCGCCTCCTGAATCCCCTTGTTGGTAATTGCCTTTTTCGTCTGGTTCTCGTAGGAAGTCCGGTTGGAAAACGAGGAAATCATCAAAACAAGACAATCCTCCACATCCGCAAAGGTAATCTTGCTCTCGTTTTTATTGTATTTTCCGGTCTGCTTTAAGTAGGAATCAATTTGATAAACAAAAGCATTGCGAGCCGCTTTATCCGGCGCGCCGCCATGCTCCAGCCAGCTGGAGTTGTGGTAATACTCAATCAGCTTACTCCGGTTTGAAAACGCAACAGCCACATTGATTTTCGTTTTATATTCGGGCTTGTCCGCACGGTCGCGCACCTTGCGCTCCGCCTGCCAGAATTGAACCGGGGTCAGATACTCTTCGCCCAAAATCTCTTTGGCGTGATCGACAATTCCCTGCTGATAGAGGTACTCCGTCTGTTCGAAGGAGGCGCCAGCCTCCTTCCGAAATAAAAAACTGATTCCGTCATTTACAATTGCCTGACGCTGAATGATGTCGTGATAATACTCGACGGGAACGCTGATATCGGTGAACACCTGCAAATCGGGTTTCCAGCGAATCCTTGTTCCGGTATCCTTTTTACTGTAGGGCTCTTTTTTCAGCCCGCCGACATTCTCCCCATGCTCAAAATGTAGCGTGTAGCGGATTCCGTCACGGCGGATGTCTACATCCATGTATTCCGACGCATACTGCGTGGAGCAAAGACCTAAGCCATTCAATCCCAAAGAGTATTCATAGCTTTCATCAGAATCATTGTTGTATTTTCCGCCGGCGTAAAGCTCACAGAACACCAGTTCCCAGTTAAACCGCTGTTCGTTGGTGTTGAAGTCCACCGGAATTCCCCTGCCGTGGTCTTCCACCTCGACGGACAGGTCACTGTAGCGCGTCACCGTGATCTGCTTGCCGTAGCCTTCTCTGGCCTCGTCGATGGAATTGGACAGGATTTCAAATATTGAGTGTTCACAGCCCTCGATACCGTCCGACCCGAAAATAACGGCAGGACGGCGCCTGACACGGTCGGCACCTTTCAGGGAAGATATGCTCTCGTTGCCATATACCGGTTTTTTTGCCATAGTTCCATTCGCTCCTAACTGATTTCTCATCGGTTATTATAGCACAAAAAAAGAAAACAGCATAGTCGATTAACCTGAAGCACATCCTTGTATTTGCGGGCATATTTTTCGTGATGCAAGGTGAATGACGAAGCCAGGCTGTCGCCTTGCGAGAAGGACAACACAGCAATACAAGAAATAGCCTGTAAAGACCGGGGGGTTTTGGAGTTAATTGACTATATACTTAAAATCTGTTTTTAAACAGCAAAAGGGGAAATGCGGTAACATTCCCCCTGATTCTTTATTCGGTTGTATCGCCGGCAATGTCATCCGGAGTGATCAATTCTTCCGCTTTTTTACCGCCCATGACATCTGCAAACTCTTCACCCGACATTTTTTCGTTCTGGTAAAGGAATTTCGCAACCTCATGAAGCTTATCCATATGCTCTTGTAGAATGCTTTCGGTCTTATTATAAGCGGTAGTCATCAGACTGTGGATTTCGTGGTCAATCGCAGACGCGGTCTCTTCGGAATAATTGCGGATATGACCCATATCGCGCCCCAGGAACGGCTCGCCGTCATCCTGCCCGTAGGTAATCGGGCCAAGTGCGTCCGTCATACCGTACTTGGTTACCATGCTGCGCGCGAGCTTCGTTGCACGCTCAATATCATTGGAAGCACCGGTAGAAATATCATCCAGTGTAAGCGCTTCTGCAACACGGCCGCCCAGCAGGCTGATCAGGTCTTCCTGCATTTCCTTGCGGGACTTATAGGAACGGTCCTCCGTCGGAAGATGCATGGTATAGCCGCCAGCCATTCCACGGGGAATAATAGAAATCTGATGGACCGGATCCTGTGTCGGGCAGAAGTACGCGGCAACCGCGTGCCCGCCTTCGTGATAAGCGGTCAGGGTCTTTTCCTTTTCCGTCATCACATGGCTCTTTTTCTCGGTGCCGACAACCACCTTGATGGTTGCTTCTTCAATTTCCGTCATGGTAATCGCTTTCTGGCTCTTTCTCGCGGCCAGAAGCGCCGCTTCGTTCAAAAGGTTTTCAAGATCCGCCCCGGTGAAACCGGCGGTGGATTTCGCAATCGTTTTCAGTACAACGTCCGGCGCCATCGGCTTGCCGCGCGCGTGTACCTTCAAAATCTCTTCACGCCCCTTGATATCCGGGTAGCCGACCATGACCTGACGGTCAAAACGGCCGGGACGCATCAGAGCGGGGTCAAGGATATCCGGGCGGTTGGTCGCGGCAATCATAATGACGCCTTCGTTGGCACCGAAACCGTCCATTTCCACAAGTAACTGATTCAGGGTCTGCTCACGCTCATCGTGTCCACCGCCCAATCCCGCGCCGCGCTGGCGGCCTACCGCATCGATTTCATCGATGAAAATAATACAGGGAGAATTCTTCTTTGCCTGCTCAAACAGGTCGCGCACACGGGACGCGCCGACACCGACAAACATTTCGACAAAATCGGAACCGGAAATAGAGAAGAACGGCACTCCCGCTTCCCCGGCGACCGCACGGGCCAGCAGGGTTTTACCGGTTCCCGGAGGTCCCACAAGGAGTACGCCCTTGGGAATGCGGGCACCCAATTCGTTGTATTTTTTCGGGTTCTTTAAAAACTCAACAATTTCACGGAGCTCTTCCTTTTCCTCATCGGCACCCGCCACATCGGCAAAGGTTGTTTTGCGTTTTTCATCGGCCATTTGCTTAATTTTGGCCTTGCCAAAGTTCATCTGCTTGCCGGCGTCACCCATTCCGGTATTTAGGCGCTTCATCATGAACCACCAGAAGCCGATCATGATTGCAAGGGTAATCAGCATAGGAAGCATGCTGGTCAGCCAGGAGGTTTCCGTCGGGCGCTTGATATTTTCGACCATGCGCGCGTTCGGATTTGCTTTATTGTACTCTGCCACATAGGGTCTGATGTCATTGTAAAGAAGCAATGAATTCGGCGCTACGTAATTAAACTGCGTTTTGTCCTTGAGCTTGATGATCATCTCACCGCTGCCCCAGTCCATGGAATATTCCGTTACTTTCTGATCCTGAAAATCATAGATAATATCGGAATAATTATATGCTTTTTGGGGACGGTTACCATATATCATGGCAATCAGAATAAACAGGATAATCGGGATTCCGAGAATCAGTGCTATGTTTTTCAGCGTCTTTTTGTTATCCAAAATGAAGTTCACTCCTTACATGAGTTGCTATAGCTTTTGGGGTCATTTTGTGTAAACTTCCGGTTTCAATATGCCTACAAAAGGAAGATTGCGGTAATTTTCGTCATAATCAAGGCCGTATCCGACTATGAATTCGTCGGGAACCACAGTTCCGACATAGTCCGGCTTTATGTCAGCCGTACGTCTGTCCGGTTTATCGAACAGCGTACAAAGCTTTACGCTCTTTGGCGAACGGGATTGCAATATCTCGAGTATGTAACTCAAAGTCAGCCCGCTGTCGAGGATGTCCTCCACCACAAGGAGATCGTAGCCCTTTAAATTGATATCCAAATCTTTGATGATTTTTACTACGCCGGATGTCTTTGTTCCGGAGCCGTAACTGGAAACACACATAAAATCAATGCTGCACGGAATGGTTATGGCACGCATCAAATCCGCCATAAAAACAACCGAACCCTTCAGCACGCTAACCATTAAAAGGTTTTTTCCTTTATAATCCTCACTGATCTGCTTGCCGATTCTTTGCACAATTTCCGCAAGCTTCTCCTCGCTGAACAGTACGGACTCGATATCATTTCTCAACTATCTAGCACTCCTTAATTATAATTTCCGCAACTTTTTGAGTGTTGTTTGTAACACATGCTTCCTGAGAAGCACCGAAGCCTTCTATCCAAACGATTTTGCCTTCGCTTTCCAACAGAACAACCTTGTCCCGAAGTATCGGCTCCAGCTTTGACTCGTTGAACAGTTTTTTTAAGCTTTTCGTAATACCACGCCCTGCCGGACGGAAAATATCACCATCACGTCTGTTTCGAGCAGAAGTAATACTGATTATTGTATCATAGTTAATTAGATTATTAAATAACAAATTGTGAATTTCGCGGCGCTTTTCATATTCTTTTTGGGTTACCTCTGAAACAATCAGCACCCTCCCGTCAGGAAGCAGGGTTTCGTTCCGTTCCAACGGTACGCTCCATTTCTTCTCACGATTCATTTTACCGATAAAGAAAGTATTGCCCTGTACGGAGCATTGTATTCCTCCGGCAATGGTAACTGATCCGGCTCCCTTTTGTATCATACGCACAACAGCGCCAAGATGTTTGCTTTCTATTCTTGCGTTCGCCGCTTCTTTCGCAGCAGCTGCGACGGCACGAATTAAAACCGGCTGAGGGAGTGCTTTCAGTTGTGAAAGCCGATACCCCTCTTTGCATTTTGCGGCAGAAAGACTCTCCAGCGCCAAAGAGCGATAATATTCTTCGTCTGCGCGCAGGTTTTCGGTTAAATGTTCGACAGCGATTTCAAAAGAGGGGTTAATTTCCTTTAGAACGGGAATGACGCTATGCCGTATTTTATTTCGCGCATAGTCCTGCTCCAGATTGGTACTATCCGTAACATAGGAAAGGTCGTAGTACGCGCAATACGCCTCCACCTCGGCACGGGTAATGCCAATCAGCGGGCGGACTATATTTCCCCTGACCGGCGGGATGCCGCACAGCCCTCTGGCTCCGGCGCCCTTAGCCAGATTGAGCAGCACGGTTTCAGCACTGTCTGAAAGCGTGTGGGCGGTTGCAATTCTTGTACTGGAACCGCATAGGCTGCGAAAAAAGGCATACCGCACATTTCGCCCGCACTCCTCCAGACCCTCGGCACGTTCTGCGGCCAGTGCCCGGATATCCGCACGGTGTATTTTTAGCTCCACGTCGTTTTTTTCACACCATTCGGCGACAAACCGCTCGTCAGCGTCCGCCTCCGCACCACGTAGCCCATGGTTAATATGCGCCGCAACGGTACGAATATGATGTGTTTTTCCATATTTTAAAAGAAAATGAGTAAGCGCCATGGAATCGGCTCCTCCGGAAAGACCCGCAACTACGGTGCAGCCCTCGGGAAGCATGTTCCAATTGACGATTACTCGTTCCATCTTGTTTTCTATATCAATAATTTTATCCTTCACTCCGGACAACCTCCTGCGCTGTAAAACGCATGAACTCGCCCTGCCAATGCAGCGGAATCGTTTTTGTTTCTCCGTGGCGGTTCTTTGCGATGATGCATTCTCCGCTGTTTTTGTCCCCGTTTTCCCCCGGCGTTTCGGAATCCTGATAATAATCCTCACGATAAAGGAACAGCACGATATCCGCATCCTGTTCAATTGAACCCGAATCACGAAGATCAGAAAGCACAGGGCGGTGATTGGTACGCTTTTCACTGTCACGGGCAAGCTGAGAGAGCGTAAGTACCGGTACATTCAGTTCCTTCGCCATAATTTTCATATTACGGGTAATCTGCGAAATTTCCTGAACGCGGTTATCAATCCGGCCGGAGGAATTCATCAGCTGAAGATAGTCTACTACGACTAAGTCGACATCCTTCAGACGTCTGAGCTTTGCCTTCATTTCCGGGACCGTAATGGACGGGTTGTCGTCAAAATACATTTGCGTTTTGGAAAGGATATCACCCGCCTCGATAATATGTATCCATTCGTCATCGCTCAATTTCCCGGTGCGGAGCTTCGTTCCGCTGACCATCGCCTCGGTGGAGAGCAGACGGGAAGCGAGCTGCTCCTTGCTCATTTCCAGTGAAAAAAAAGCAACCCGTTTGTTTGCCTTAACTGCGGCATGCCTCGCGATATTCAAAGCAAAGCTGGTTTTTCCCATGCCGGGGCGGGCGCCGAGAAGTATAAAATCCGAACGGTTTAGTCCGGTTATGGTATCGTCAAGCTCCTTGATACCGCTGGGCACACCCTTATACAGATCAGCGTCCGGAGAATTGAGCCTGTCCAGCCGGTCAAAGGTCTGAACAATGATTTCATCGATGCGCTGCAGCCCCTGCATATTCTTGCCGCGCCGGATATCAAAAATACGCTGTTCCGCGGAATCCAGCAAAGTGGAGGCATCCGCCGCGCCAGTGGAGGCTTCTTCAACAATATCCCTTGCGGTGGTGATTAGGGTACGGATATCGTATTTATCACGGACAATATTCGCGTAGGACTCCACGTTAGAAATGGAGGGAACCAGCTGCGCGAGCTGGAGCAGATAAGTCTTCCCATTCGCTTCGTCAAAGCTTTCAGCTTCCTTCAGCTTTTCCAGCACGGTAACAAAGTCAACCGGCTGGCCGACTGTGAACATCTCCAGCATGGTGGAATAGATCAGGCTGTTGTTTGTCTGGTAAAAATAATCGGGACGCGGCAGAATCTGCGCCACCCGATCCAAGCAGGAGGAATCAAGAAGGACCGCGCCCAGTACGGACTGCTCCGCTTCCGGGCTAAACGGCAAATTCAGCGCACTGTAGCCGCTGGTTACAAAATTATCCATTCTCTTCCTCCTTTCATAGTTTAAAGCCGGGAGATACCGGTCACTCTTTTTCCCCTACCACAGCGTAAATCTTCGCCGCAATTCCGTTGTAGAGCTTTACTTCGCACTCATAAGTACCGAATGCCTTAATATCGCCATCCAGCACAATTTTACGCTTATCTACGTCAACTTGATATTGCTTTTTCAGCTCCTCCGCAATTTCCTTCGCGGTCACTGATCCGAAAAGACGCCCGCCCTGACCCGCTTTTGCAAAAAGGCGAACACTTTTCCCATTGATCTGGTCAGCTGTTTTCTGCGCTGTTTCGGTATCTGTTTTTAGTTTAAACGCTTTGGCTTCCTCCGCGTTTTTCAACTCGTTCATTGCCTGGCTGTTTGCTTCCTTAGCCAGCTTGCGCGGAAAAAGGTAGTTGCGCGCGTAGCCGTCGCTTACATTAATTAATTCTCCCTTTTTTCCGCTGCCTTTTATATCTTCAAGCAGTACGACTTTCATAAGTAACCCTCCAATTAATTAAGTTTCTATTTTGAATTTGTTTCACTGAGAATTTCGACTAGGCGCTCCCGTGCCTGCTGAACCGTAACGCCGGAAAGCTGCGCGCCTGCCATGGTCAGATGACCGCCGCCGCCAAGCGCTTCCATAATTACCTGTACGTTTACATCCCCAAGAGAACGCGCGGAAACATTAACGACGCTTCCCGTGGGGAAAATGACGAAGGAAGCGTTCACACCCTGAATAGATAAAAGCTCATCCGCTGCCTGCGCGGATGTAATGCGGATATCCGGGAACTCCTTTTCCGCGTAGGTAATGGCATATTCGCCAAAAAGCTCGGCGCTGGAAACAATATGGTACTTCGCCTTGTAGGTGTCGATGGTGTCGGAAAACATCCGCTTGACCTCCACGGTATCCGCACCGCGACGGCGCAGGTACGCGGCTGCCTCGAAGGTTCGCACACCGGTTTTCAGAACGAAATTTTTGGTATCGAGCATGATGCCGGAAAGCAGGGCCTCCGCTTCCGACTGGGTGAGTAGGCTGTCACCGATATACTGAATCAGCTCCGCCACCATTTCAGAGGTTGAACTGGCGTATGGTTCATGATAAAACACCAGCGCGTTTTCAATGTGCCTCACCATCATCCTGTGATGGTCGATTACAACAATACGCGGCACGGCGCTTAAAAGCTCGGGGCTTTCTACAAAATCCTGAGAATGCGTATCCACAAGAATAAGGATGGTTTTGGGGCTCACCATGGAAAGCGCGTCCAGCGGCGATACAAAAACCCTGCCCTGGCTTTCCGCTTCCATGGAAGTGATCAGCGGTGAAGCAAGGGACTGCGTGCGGTTCACAACAATATAAGCCTGCTTTTTGAGTCCCTTGGTAATCGAGCTCCACAGACCGATGGAGGAGCCGACGCTGTCCAAATCGGAATATTTATGACCCATAATCAGCACGTTTTCACTGTTCTTGATATGATCGGAAAGCGTCGCGGCAATGACGCGGGTACGCACCTTGTCGCGTTTTTCCACTCCCTTGGATAAACCGCCGAAGAACTCGTATGTATCATCCTTCTGCTTAACCGCAACCTGATCTCCGCCTCGGCCAAGCGCCATGTCGAGCGCTTTTCTCGCCCACTCCTCGCCCTGTGTCAAGGAGGAGGCTCCGCGTGCGACGCCGATTGATATGGTGGCGCTGCGGCGCTCTCCCGCTTTGATATTCCGAATAGTATCCAGAATCTGAAACCGCTTCTCCATTGCGTCGCGTGTGTGCGCTTCGTCGGTCAGAATCAGGTAGCGGCTGCCGCTCAGGCGCTTGAGAAAGCCGTTCATTCCAAGTGCCCAGTCGTTAAGGACACCCTCCACCTCCGAAGCAATGCGGGTATCTTCACTTGGGCTGCAATCGCGCGCAAGTTCCTCCCGATTGTCGAAGCAGGCCAGAGCAACCACCGGGCGGCTTTCGGAGTATTCCCGGTTGATTTCTTTATAGTAGGTATCATCAATAAAATAAACAATGCTCCCGCACTCGGTGTTCGACGCAAAAGCGGTAAACTGCCGCTTTCCAACCGTAATATCACTACCGTTATCTTCAATAATCTGATTCACTGTTTTAGGATAGATAAATTTAAGAATATTCTCTCCGCGGCATTCGCGGTTCGCGCTTACCTGCGATAAAAAGGCATCGTTTACCCATATAATGTCCCCGGCGGCTCCAACCACGGCAACCGCCATGGTAAATTCCTGTAAAGCGCTGTATTCCTCGCCGGACAATATCTTTCGCGCGCTGCTTACCGCAGTTGATACATGCACCTTAAACCGTTCGGTTGAAAGCAGCACCGCGATTACCGAAATAACGGAAAGCACCAGCTCCGAGGTGAAAACATAACTGTTCCAGAACCAGCTAAGGCTGGCCATAATGAGCATGACTACCGAGATGATATAAAACACCGGCGACGATACCCATACTTTTCTTTTCAAAACAATCACCCCTTCCGCTTTCTGTGCCAACCGGACTTTCGGACAATTAGACCTCCATAATAATCGGCAGGATCATCGGGCTGCGCTTAGTACGGTCATATAGCATACGGGAAAGCTCATCCTTGATGCGGGTCTTTAAAGTGCCCCAATCGTGGATTTTATTTTCCGCGCAGTTTTGTAGAACGGCGTCCACCAGTACCCGCGCCTCATCGATCAGCGGCTCGGATTCGCGGACATATACAAATCCGCGTGAAACCACGTCGGGACCGGAGATTACATGACCATCCTGAGAACTGATGGTGCAGACGACAACAATCAGACCATCCTCAGAAAGATGCTTTCGGTCGCGCAGCACAATGCTGCCGACATCCCCGACGCCGAGGCCGTCTACCAACACCCTGCCGGCCGGCACGGAAGAAAGCTTTTTCATGTAATCCTGATTCAGTTCCAGCACATCGCCGATATCGCCGATGTAGACATGTGCGGCGTCGAGACCCATCGTATAGGCAACCCCGGCATTTTTCCGGAGCATCTTCTGCTCACCGTGAACCGGAACATAGTATTTCGGCTTTACAATTCCCTGCATGAGCTTGAGCTCTTCCTGACAGGCATGACCGGAGACGTGAACATCGTACATGGATTCATAAACAACTTCGCAGCCGCGCTTCATCAGTTCGTCAATCACGTTTCCAACGGTCTTTTCGTTGCCGGGAATCGGGCGCGCAGAAATAATGATGAAATCACCGGGTCCGACCTCCACCTTGCGGTGGTCGGCAAACGCCATGCGGGTCAGAGCACTCATCGGCTCGCCCTGACTGCCGGTCGTTACAAGTACAACCTTGTCTTTCGGATAGCGGTTGATCAGGTCAAGGTCGATCAGCACGCCGTCAGGAACATCCAGGTATCCCATTTCGATACCGATGCCCATCACGTTAATCATGCTTCGCCCGGAAAGGGCGACCTTCCTGCCGTATTTCACCGCGCAGTTGATAATTTGCTGCACGCGGCTGATATTGGACGCAAAGGTTGCGATAATAATCCGACTGTTTTCGGCGCGTTTGAAGAGGCGCTCGAAGGAATCGCTCACCTTGCTTTCAGACATGGTATAGCCGGGGCGCTCCGCATTGGTGGAATCGGCAAGCAGCGCCAAAACGCCCTGCTGCCCCAATTCGGCAAAGCGGCCCAGGTCAATCATGCTGCCCTGCGTCGGGGTACAATCTATTTTAAAGTCCCCGGTATGAATCAGCGTTCCGGCCGGGGAATGGATTGCAATTCCCACCGCGTCGGGGATGGAGTGGTTCACATGAATGAACTCTACATCCAGACAGCCCAGCTTCACGTGATCACCGGGGTGCAGTGTATTCAATTTTGCTTTATTGTGCAAATTGTGTTCCTTGAGTTTCCCCCCCACCAAGCCAAGGGTCAGGGGAGTTCCGAAAATAGGGATATTGACTCGCTTCAAAAGGTACGGCAACGCACCAATATGGTCCTCATGACCATGGGTTAAAACAATACCGCGAATTCTATCTACATTGCGTTCTACAAAGGTAAAATCGGGCAGTACCAGATCAACGCCGAGCATATCACCGTCTGGAAACGCCATTCCGCAGTCGACAATAACCATATCATTTTCACACTCGAAAAGAGTAAAGTTTTTACCGACTTCGTTTAAACCACCCAAAAAATAAACCCGAATTGACGGCTTGGGGGTGTTTTTCTGCCCGCGTTTGTTTTGCTGTTGCTGATTTTGCTTGTTTTTTACCGGTGTTTTCTGCTGCGGAACAGGCTGAAGCTGAACCGGCTGTTTTTTTGCAGGTGACTTTTGCGCCCCCGTGTTCTGCGGGTTCCTTTTTTGGCGCGGTCGCTTCGGCTGAACCGGCTTCTCTAACTGAACCGGGTCTCCGCCGATAATTTGATCTGCCGGCTTCTGGGCTTTCTGCCTGACAGGCTGTTCCGTTCTTTGCGCCTGTCTTTTCGGCGGTACTACCTTTTGGTACAGAGAGGAACGCACCTCCCCTGTCGCATTTGTTTTCATTTCCGCACTGTTATTGCGATCTGCCGGCTTATTTAGTTTGTTTTCTGTCACGAAATAACCTCCATTATTAATTCAGGGTACAACCAACTAAAGTCCGCGGCAAAACGGTGCCAACGGACATGGGTCGCCCTGTTGATTTGACGCTTTTTCCGCACTGCTTCGGGCAGCTGCGCAAAAATGCTTTGGATCCGCATAAATGCGGCTATATATTTAATGTCTAAATATAATGCAAATAAAAAAAATCCGGACACAAATATTGCTATTATTGTACCTTTAATCATTATACCTGTCAAGTCATTAAGCCGACGCGTGAATAAATATATTATAGCCTGTTATAATTCCATTTAAACGTCTGGCGGAATTGTTTGCGGAAAAGCTTTGTGTTATAATTTAGTATAATAATGAATGAAATAAGGATGATAGTATTGAAAAAGGTTGAGATTTTCACCGACGGCGCCTGCTCGGGAAATCCGGGGCCGGGCGGCTGGGGCGCGATTTTGCGTTACAACGGAACGGAAAAGGAAATCAGCGGCGGCGAGGCGGACACAACCAATAACCGGATGGAGCTCAGCGGCGTAATCGCCGCGCTGAAATGCTTAAAGGAACCGTGTGAGGTTGTTCTCTGCAGCGACTCCAAGTACGTCTGCGACGCCATTACAAAGGGCTGGGCAAAAAGCTGGAAGAAGAACGGATGGCGTAAGGCAGATAAAAAGCCCGCGCTGAATACCGATTTATGGGATGCGCTTCTTACATTAATGGAGCCGCACCGTGTTATCATCCAGTGGGTAAAAGGTCACGCGGGTTACCCGGAAAATGAGCGCTGTGACAGGCTGGCGGTCACAGCGGCGGAAAAATTCAAATAATTGAATATTGCCTATTGAAATCTATACTAAAATGGTGTATATTATAACCGAAGTAAACCTACACGATTAATATTATATAAAGTAAAGGTGATAAAATGTCTCGATTTGTTTACGCGGATAACGCCGCGACAACTCCTGTTTCTAAAACGGTTATTGCTGCGATGGACAACATCTACGCCAATTTTTACGGAAACCCCAGCAGCCTTTATTCGGTAGGACGCGAAGCGAAAAAACAGCTGGAGACCGCGCGTGAAACTATCGCCGACTGCCTTGGCGCTCAGCCGAGTGAAATCTTTTTTACCTCCGGCGGCAGCGAGGGTGACAACTGGGCTTTGAAGGGAATTGCCCACGAGCTTTCCAAAAAGGGCAAGAAGCACATTATTACAACCAAGTTTGAGCACCACGCAATTTTGCATACCTGCGAGTTTCTTGAAAAAGAAGGATTTGAGGTAACCTACCTTGATGTGCATAAGGAGGGTCTGGTAAGACCGGAGGAGCTGGAAGCGGCCATCCGGGAAAATACCGCCCTTGTTTCCATTATGTACGCCAACAACGAAATCGGCACAATTCAGCCGATTGAGGAAATCGGCGCAATCTGCAAAAAGCATGGCGTCATCTTCCACACCGACGCTGTTCAGGCTGCCGGAAACATCCATATTAATGTAAACGAGCAGCATATCGACCTGCTCTCGCTCTCCGCACATAAATTCCACGGACCAAAAGGCGTCGGAGTATTCTTCATCCGCAGAGGGATTAAGCTGCCCAACCTGATCGACGGCGGCGCACAGGAGCGCGGGCGCAGAGCGGGCACGGAAAATCTGGCCGGTATCGTCGGGCTCAGTGTAGCTTTGAAGGAGGCCTGCGCTACCATCGATGCGCGCGCCGCACGTATCACAAGAATGCGGGACAGGCTGATTGACGGTGTTTTAAAAATTGAACGTTCCCGTTTAAACGGCGACCGCGTAAAGCGGCTGCCCGGCAACGTAAACTTCTGCTTTGAGGGCATTGAAGGCGAATCCCTTCTCCTAATGCTCGACCAAAAGGGCGTATGCGCTTCCTCCGGCTCTGCCTGCACCTCCGGTTCGCTTGACCCGAGCCATGTACTGCTTTCTATCGGGCTTCCGGCAGAAATCGCGCACGGCTCCCTGCGCCTCACCTTTAGCGACCAGAATACCGAAGAGGATATCGATTATATTCTTGAGGAGCTTCCGAAGATTGTGGAGCGCCTGCGGTTCATGTCTCCGCTGTGGGAAGAAATTATCTCCGGCGAGAAGAAATTCGAATAACTATTATTTTTAGATCATACAGGCTTGTTTTAGCCCAAAGAAAGAAAGGAACAGATTTTATGGCATACAGCGAAAAAGTGATGGATCATTTTGCAAATCCACGCAATGTCGGTGAAATTCCGGACGCAAGCGGCGTTGGTGAAGTCGGAAACCCGAAGTGCGGTGATATTATGAGAATGTACATTAAGGTCGACGGTGATACCATTACCGATGTAAAATTCAAAACCTTCGGCTGCGGCGCCGCAATTGCCACCAGCTCGATGGCAACCGAGCTGATTAAGGGAAAGAAAATCGAGGACGCTTTAAAGCTGACTAACAAGGCGGTTATGGAAGCCTTGGATGGCCTGCCGCCGGTTAAGGTTCACTGTTCCGTCTTAGCGGAGCAGGCAATTAAAGCCGCGGTTTCCGATTACTATAAAAAGCAGGGTATCGACCCAACCCCGTTGGTCGGTGAAATCCCGGAATGTGAACATTGCTCCTGCGATATTTAACGCAATAAGTGCTGAAGCGTACGCTCCCGGACGGATAATCTATCTGTCCGGGAGCTTTTTCTGCCCTTTCGTTACTTTTAGAATAGTATTGTAACAAGCCTGGTGCTTCCCACATAATGTAAGGACTGGAGACCCTTATGTAATTTATGTTATGGGAGGATCATATGGAAAATTTTCTTACATGGGAATTTTTAGCGAGCTTTGCGGGGTGCGTTGCAGCTACCTCCATTATTACGCAATTCCTTAAAAATCTTTCGTTCTTAAAAAATATTGCGACCCAATGGGTATCCTATTTTGTAGCATTAATCCTTTTATTAGGCGCGACTTATTTTACAGGCGCCCTCACCTGGGCCAGCGGAGCATTGATTCCCTTCAATGCGGTTTTAATCGCGTTAAGTGCCAACGGAACCTATTCAGCAATCGTCCGTGCAACAGCTAAGAAAAATGAAGAATAGCTTTTGAAAGAGGCTTTTTCCTAGCAATAAGCCGTTATGCGTCTCGAAAAGGCTTTGAACGCCTGATCGGGACGCTCATTTTTTGTCAATCTGATATAGTCGTTAAAAAACTCTCTGAGTATTTTTTTGTGATAAAACCATTTTTCAAATTGTTACTATGATATAATATATACAATTACGTTTAAATATAACAAGGGAATGATTCATTCATGCTTAAACTGGCACGCTACTTAAAAGCTTATCGAAAGGAAGTAATTATCGGTCCGGTGTTTAAATTGATCGAAGCAATTTTCGAACTGATCGTACCGGTTATTACCGCAAAAATGATTGATAACGGCGTTAAGGCCGGAAACATCAATTATATATGGCATATGGGAGGAATTTTACTGCTGCTTGGAGTCACCGGGCTATGCAGCGCTTTGATTTGCCAGAAGCTCGCTTCTATCGCGTCACAGGGCTTCGGGACGGTGATACGGGACGAGCTGTACCGTCATATCAACACCTTTTCCCACGCGGAAATTGACAAATTTGGTACGCCTTCCCTCATTACCAGGATTACAAACGACGTAAACCAGCTTCAATACGCGGTAGCAATGCTGATCCGGCTTGTAATCCGCGCTCCTTTTCTGGCGGTCGGCGCAATTATAATGGCAATGCTAATCGACCTGCCGCTGTCGCTTGTCTTTTTGAGTGCAACCCCGCTGATCGCTTTTGTACTCTATCTCATCATGAGCCGTTCCGTTCCCTTTTTTCGTGTTATGCAAAAAAAGCTGGATCGAATCTCTCTGGTATCGCGGGAGGGCTTGAGCGGTACGCGTGTTATCCGTGCTTTTTCCAAACAGGAAAATGAACAGCAGCGTTTTAACGCTGCCGCGGAGGATCAAACAAATACCGCGATTCAGGTAGGGAAGCTCTCCGCGCTTTTGAATCCACTGACTTATATGATTATGAATTTTGCTGTGATCGGTATCATATGGTTCGGTGGCTGGCGTGTTAACTCCGGTAATATGACACAGGGCGAGATCATCGCATTCGTGAACTATATGACGCAAACGCTGCTCGCACTCATCGTCGTTGCCAACCTGGTGGTTACCTTTACAAAGGCCTCGGCATCTGCAGCGCGGGTAAACGAAGTGCTGGAAACCGTCACCTCAGTTCCCGAAACAAACCGGGATTCTGTTACAAAACACAGCTCCGCGCCAAAGATCGAGTTTCAAAATGTAAGCTTCTCTTACGACGGTTCCGACAAGTACGCGGTAACCGACTTGAATTTCCGTATCCTGCCCGGCGAAACCGTTGGAATCATCGGCGGAACCGGCTCTGGTAAATCTACGCTGGTTAATTTGATTCCCCGCTTTTACGACGTAACGAAGGGCAAAATCCTTGTTGACGGCACAGACGTGCGCGCTTATTCTTTCCCCGAGCTGCGCGGAAAAATTGGGATGGTACCGCAGGAATCCGTTCTCTTTTCGGGCACAATTGAAAGCAACCTGCGCTGGGGCAAGGAAAGTGCCGCGCAGGAGCAAATAGAAAAAGCCCTGCGCATTGCTCAGGCCTCCGATTTTGTTTCCGCGCTGCCCAAGGGGATTAAAAGCCCGGTTAACCAGGGTGGAAAAAACTTTTCCGGCGGGCAGAAGCAGCGCCTGACAATCGCCAGAGCGTTGGTCGCCGACCCTGATATTCTGATTCTGGACGACAGCTCCAGCGCGCTGGATTACGCAACCGACGCCGCTCTTCGAAAAACAATCAAAAACGAAACAGCCGGGATGACCGTACTGATGGTTTCACAGCGCGCGAGCACGATTAAGCATGCGGATAAAATCATTGTTCTGGACGACGGGGCAATCGCCGGAATCGGCATCCATGAAGAATTACTGGAACGCTGCGACGTTTATCAGGAAATCTGCTTATCCCAGCTCAGCAAAGACGAGGTGAACAGGTAATGAAAAAATCGGTTTTAAATCGTTTGATGCGGTATGCAAAGCCATACTGGATTTTTCTCATGGGTGCCCTCGTGAGCGCGATCATCCATATCTCTCTTACCCTTTACGGTCCGATTTTAATCGGTAAAGCAATCGATAAGATCCTTGGACCCGGAAAAATAGATTTTGCCGGGATGGTTCCCATCCTTGCTCTGCTTGCCTTTACCCTTGCTGTAAGCGCCGTTTTTCAGTGGGTCATGGCGTACTGTACCAATCGGGTTGCTTACCAAACCGTTCGCGACCTTCGCAAGCAGACTTACCAAAAAATCAGTAAGCTTCCGCTGAAATATATCGACGGACATGCCCATGGTGATATTATCAGCAGAATTGTAAATGATGTAGATCAGGTTTCAGATGGACTTTTACAGGGTCTGACCCAATTATTCACCGGAATTGTAACAATTGCGGGGACCCTCATTTTTATGCTGACGATCAGTCCGGTCATCACGGCCGTAGTTGTTCTGGTCACGCCCCTTTCCCTGTTTGTTGCCGGATTTATCGCAAAGCTATCCCACAAGCAGTTTACGGAGCAGCAGGCTACGCAGGGAGAGCTCAGCGGCTTTGTGGAGGAAATGATCAGCGGTCAGAAAATCGTGAAAACGTTCCACTACGAAGAACGGTCAGAAAAGCAGTTCGGCGAAATTAACCGACGCCTTTATCATTGCGGTGTAAAAGCCCAATTTTATTCTGCGCTGTCGAACCCGAGCACCCGTTTTGTAAACGGGATTGTGTACACCTCTGTGGCCGTGATTGGCTCCATCTGCGCGGTTACAGGAAGACCCGGCCCCTTGACAATCGGTCAGATCTCATCTTTTTTGGCCTACGCAAACCAATATACCAAGCCCTTCAACGAAGTGACCGGGGTCATCACACAGATTCAGACCGCGTTTGCCTCCGCGCAGCGCCTGTTTCACTTTTTGGACGAAGCCGAAGAAAAACAGGATGAGCCGGACGCTGTGGTAATGAAAAACAGTGAAGGAAACATTGTTGCGGAGCATGTATATTTCTCTTACCGACCGGAAACAAAGCTGATTCAGGATATGAACCTCTCTGCCCGCAAGGGTGAACGGATTGCCATCGTAGGGCCTACCGGGAGCGGCAAAACAACCATCATCAATCTTCTGATGCGGTTCTATGACGTTGACAGCGGAACTATTCGGATTGACGGATCCAATATTCTGAATGTGACGCGAAACAGTCTGCGCGCCATGTTCGGAATGGTTTTGCAGGATACCTGGCTCTTTACCGGTACTGTACGCGATAATATCGCCTACGGAAGAGAAAACGTGTCCGACGAAGAAATTATGCAAGCGGCAAAATCCGCGCATGCCCACTCGTTCATCATGCGTCTGCCGAACGGCTATGACACGCTGATTTCAGAAGACGGAGGCAATATTTCTTTAGGACAACGTCAGCTGCTGTGCATCGCGCGCGTCATGCTGGTTGATCCGCCGATTCTGATTCTTGACGAGGCTACCAGCTCCATCGATACCCGTACGGAAATTCGGATTCAAAAGGCTTTTGCAACAATGATGGAGGGTCGTACCTCCTTCATTGTTGCTCACCGCCTTTCCACGATTAAGGAAGCCGACCTTATTCTGGTCATGAACCATGGCAGCATCGTTGAACAGGGAACCCACAAACAGCTTCTTGAGAAAAACGGATTTTACGCCAATCTTTATAACAGCCAATTTGCTGTAACCGATTAACAACTCCTATTTGTTCTTGTTTGTACCGTTTAAAGAATCTTTTTTCGACTTTCTTCTAAATATTGAATAACTATTTTGTTAGATGTATAATGGAATATAATGTTAATTTTAGGAGGCTGGAATGGAAACATTACAAAAGAAAACCTTACAGGTTCTGGCGTGTAAGGTCAGAATGGGAGCTATTGAAGGAGTCTTCAACGCAAAATCCGGTCATCCGGGCGGGTCATTGTCCGCGGCGGATTTGTTTACCTACCTGTATTTTAAAGAGATGAATGTAGACCCAAACAATCCGAAAAACGAGGACAGAGACCGCTTTGTTCTGTCAAAAGGTCACTGCGCTCCCGGCCTTTACGCCACACTCGCGCTAAAGGGCTACTTTTCAATGGACGAACTGAAAAAGCTGCGGCATATTGGCGCAATGCTTCAGGGGCATCCGGATATGAAGGGCACACCCGGCGTTGATATGAGCACCGGCTCGCTCGGGCAGGGAATTTCCGCAGCCTGCGGCATGGCAGCCGCGGCAAAAATGGATCAGAAGGATTACCGCGTATACTGCATGCTGGGCGACGGTGAAATTGAAGAGGGAGAGGTATGGGAAGCCGCAATGTTTGCCGCACATCATAAGCTCGACAACCTTTGCCTCGTTGTGGATAACAACGGACTTCAGATCGATGGTCCGGTCGCTGAAGTCGGAGGTCCGGAACCGATTGACGAAAAATTCCGTTCCTTCGGTTTTGATGTTGCAGTCATCAACGGAAATGATTTCGATGAGATTGAATCAGCTTTTATCCACGCCAAAACGGTAAAAGGCAAACCAAGCGTAATCATTGCAAAAACCATTAAGGGCAAGGACGTATCCTTTATGGAAAACAAAGTAAACTGGCATGGCGCCGCGCCAAACGCAGAGCAATACGAGGTTGCGATGCAGGACTTGAACAGGGTGCTGTCCGGATTGGAGGCGGAATAAGATGGCTGAAATGATAAATAAAGCAACCAGAGAAAGCTATGGAATGGCGCTCGCGGAGCTTGCCGGTCAGTATCCCCAGGTTGTGGTACTGGACGCCGACCTTGCAGAAGCAACAAAAACCGGTATTTTCAAAAAAGCTTACCCGGAACGCTTTATTGACTGCGGCATTGCGGAATGCAATATGGTCGGCGTTGCGGCAGGTCTTGCTTCCTGCGGTAAAATTCCGTTCGCGACATCGTTTGCCATGTTCTCGACCGGCCGCGCATATGAGCAGGTTCGTAATTCCGTGGGATACCCGAAGCTGAACGTAAAAATTGTCGGCTCCCACGCCGGCATCTCCGTCGGTGAAGACGGCGCGACGCACCAGTGCAATGAGGATATCGCACTGATGCGAACCATTCCGGGAATGGTCGTGCTGAACCCCTCCGATCATTACGAAATGGTTGCCGCCGTGAAAGCTGCGATTGAGCACCACGGTCCGGTCTATATCCGTTTGGGCAGGCTTGCCGTAGAAAGCTTCAACAATTCTGACGATTATCATTTTGAGCTTGGCAAGGGAGTCACCCTGAAGGACGGCAGGGATATTACCATTGTCGCAACCGGACTGATGGTTTCCCGTGCGTTGGAAGCGGTAAAAGCATTGGCCGATCAGGGTATTGACGCAAGGCTGATCAATATACATACCATTAAACCGATCGACCGTGAAATTATTCTGAAGGCTGCAAAAGAGACCGGTAGAATTATTACGGTGGAAGAGCATAACATAATCGGCGGTCTCGGTGACGCGGTTTGCGGAGTTCTCTGCGAGGAATTGCCGACTCCTGTTTATAAAATCGGCGTGAACGATGTTTTCGGACACTCCGGTCCTGCTGCTGACCTTCTGGATGAATTCGGATTAAATGCCGCACATATCATAGAAGTCGCTAAAAAGGCACTCACCCGATAGTTTAAAACTCTGTTTACCATAAAAGAGCCTGATGTTATAAAAGCATCGGGCTCTTTTATGTATAAATTAAATTCATTTGGTGAATTATATTAATATTACGTAAAAAGTTTCGATATAATTTTATAAATATTTTAAATTATTTTGTCGAAATTATAATTTGCTATTTATTTTTATTGAATTAAATATTATAATAATATGGAAATTTTATGGTAATATTACTTAAATTTACTTAATAATAGTCATAAAATTCCAAAAGTTGTTTATTCTTGAGGAAAAATATGTTATAATGTTACCTATAATATTATGGAGAATAAAAACAATGAATTTTAATGTAAATGAAGTATTAAATTCACTTTCTTTTACTCTTGATTTTGTTGAAAAAGATTTGATCTCGAATGTAAAAAGTCACGGACGCCGTGTCGCATATATTTCTGCCCGGATCGGAAGACTACTCAAATTTTCCGACTACAGTCTTTTTGATTTAATTTCTTATGCACTGATGCATGATAACGGGGTTACAAAGTCTTTGGTTCAGACCGACGGTTCCGTTGACTACGCAAAGGCAGAATTAAATCATATGCACTGCATGGAGGGCGAAAAGAACATTAAATCATTTCCGTTCTTTTTTCCAACGCCAAATGTCATTCTATACCACCATGAGCACTATGACGGAAGCGGCTTTTTTGGTTTAACCGGAAATGAAATTCCGCTATATTCCCGAATTATTGGCCTGGCGGATCTAATTGCAATTGAATATTCCGAACGCAGATCATCCGATGATATTATTCAGTCAATCAGGAGCTCCTTCCGGTTTTTCGACCCGGATCTTTGTGATATTTTCTATGAGCTAAGTCGCAATATTGAATTTTGGCTTAACCTGAACGACTCTTTTGTTTATCAGGCTTTAGGCGCAGTAACCCCCTACGTTCATCGGGAGTTCGATTACAAGGACATGAGAAAGGTCTCTCAGGTTTTCTGTAATATCATTGATGCGAAATCTCCCTTTACAGGTTCACACTCCCGCGGAATCAGTGAAAAAACCGGTATTCTTTGCGAATATTACGAGTTTGACCAGGAAACGTACTGGAAAATGCGGATTTCTGCTGACTTGCATGACCTCGGCAAGCTGATGGTACCAAACGAAATATTGGATAAGCCCGCGGCGTTAACGGCTCATGAAATGGCAATTATTCAATCCCATCCGTTTTATACCCGTAAGGCACTTGAGATTATTACCGGTTTTGAAGAAATTGCAAACTGCGCGGCGAATCATCACGAGAAATTGAATGGAAGCGGATATCCCTTTGGTTTGACTCAGGATCAGCTGGATTATAAATCCCGGCTGCTAGGCTGTATTGATATCTATCAGGCTCTGACGGAAGACCGACCATACCGAAAGGCAATGCCTCATGAAATCGGGATTAATATTATGCGCGAAATGGCAAGTAAGAATCTGATCGATGATTCCATCGTGGAGGATTTAAATTTTGTTTTTTCAGACGCGTCACAATTTGTAAAAACGACAGTTTGAAAATCGGCCGATGAATTTTAACAGCCGCCTGAAAAGGGCGGCATTTTTTTGTAAATTTGGGCATCTTATATTTGAGGTGATATGATGTCTTATATTGACCCAAAGCTTCGCAGCCGTTTTGAGTCATTATCCGTTGATTTAAAAAACGAGATACTCAAACGTGATGTGAAGCTTTATACTCTGAACGATCTGATAAAATGTCTGGAAAATATCGTTACGGGTAAATAGCAGAGACCCTTTCCGCATCTCCAGAATGCAGAAAGGGTCATAATATACTATCTGGAATAATTTTATAGCAAAAAAGCAAAAACGACAAATTATTTTTATAAAATTCCGTGAATTGTACATTTTTTGGCATGAAGAGATTATACTGTTAGTAGATTACAAGTTCCTCGCTGAGGATTTTCAATAACCTTTTGAAAAAGCCGTCCTTCCAGGGCGGTTTTTTCAATGTATAATGAAGACAAAACATGGCAATAATCAGATCAGGCAAGAGGTCATATTCTCTGGCTGTTGGGGAGCGTACAATGGGGTACGCTCCTTTTTATTTTGTAAGTTTTAGAAAGCATATTTCATCCTCATAAAGCGAATCGCATAATATATCACAGAGGTGAATCCAATGCTTTGTGATTTAACTCCGGAAGAACTTTCCTATATGGCGACCACATTTGCGGTTACCATTTCAAAAGGATTGGATACGGAATCCCTGAAAGTGATGTGCAGCTTTTTTGCCGATGTAATAGGAACGCTGAATCTCATTATCAATCAGCGGCATTTGAAACACGAGAGACATCATGATAAAGATTCGCATTGTTAAATTTATCATAGATCGATTCTGTCCGTTGATAATCGCGGTGAAAAGCCCGCGGGGCTGTTCGGCCGCAACGCCGCAGCAGGAATGAACCGCACCCGTTTGTTTCCAGTATATGGTGAAACAAATCGGGTGCGATTTATTTTTTCTTTAAGTTACTAATTACATAATTACTTTTATTTAATAAGCGCATACAATTTAGAGTCGTATATTTCTCCGTTCTTATATACGCTCTTTCGCAAAATGCCCTCCAACTCAAATCCTGCCTTTAAGAGCGCTTTTTGCGACCCGATATTGTATCCGATCGGTTCCGCGCTGATTCTGCAGATATCATAATGGGTAAATACATATTCGCATATTTCTTTTATCGCGCAGGATGTAATTCCGTTGTTCCAAAAGGGTTCCCCCAGCCAATAGGCGATTTCAGCGGATTTGCGATAAATATTATCACGGAAGAAAACAGCGATGCTTCCAACCGCCTCTCCGTCGACGCAGATTGCTCTGGAGCATTGATTCTTACCGTCGTAATCCAGAAAAGACCGGATCATCGTTTCGGCGGTTTCCTGCGGAAACGGAACGGGAAAGCCATCCCGCAGATTTCTTGCAATGTTTTCATTGCCGGCATATTTCGCAAAGCTTTCCGCATCTTCCTGTTCCCACTTCCTTAATACAAACTTCATGTCTTTTCCCCATTTCCAATTATAATAATTATTTTCTATATTATCATAAAATAGAAACCTATGCAATAATCGCCTGAGCAGCTGCTCAAACTGAATATTCAGTGCGCCTGATTGGAAATGTCACATCAAAATCCGCCAGCCAGCGGCGGTATTTGCCATCCTCCAAAATCAGATCATAAAAATGAGTATGCGGAAGCGCCTTGATTATTCTAACGGGCATCCCTATTTTGATCGCAGCTGGATGTCCCTTATCCGTTACGGTAAAGGCAAAATCTCCGAGCTGGAAATCACTGTTTTCTTTTGGTTTAATGCCCTGAAGCTCAAAACCGGCAAACCAGCGGTACAGCTCGCCGGTGGACAATTGCACCGCGTATAAGGTTTCCATTTGGTGTGAAACAACGGTGCCCTCCGTTCCGCTAAAGATATCCGGCGGAAGATTAGAAAGCGAAACAATTCCATCTCCGGGATAAAAGTGAAAGCTTGAATAGAAGGTCCCGTGCATCGCAATCCCTCCCCTTTAGGGTATCATATGCCAAATATGACATACCAATGAATCTCTTCAAAATGAAACAAAGTCCCAATAATACGAATAGGCACTCCAACTAAAAAAACCAAAAGGGCTTTTCATTCCCTTTTGGTTTTTTTATTATAAAATCTGCTCCGCGCCTTGGGATCGCAAATAGTCCTGCAGGGGTTCCAGCTTTTCATATAACACGACGATAAGATCACCGTCTTGCGCCTGTTCAGCCGCTGTTTTCAGAGCCTCCAGCTCATCTTCTATCATTTTAACCTTTTCTTTTGCAAACCCATTTTCTGTTATCGCCTGATAAAAAAGCGCCGAAACCTCCCCCGGCTTTCTACCCCGCTTATCGATGTCCTCCTTGATATAAATGCGGTCAAAGGCTTTGGAGCAAAGCCTGCCTACTGACTGGATCGCCTCATTCTTCCGGTCGCCCGGCATGCCAATGATTCCGACAAGCCTGCGGCAGCCGATATTCTTACAGGCTTTGATCACCTGCTGGTAACCGGGGGAATTATGCCCGTAATCCAGCATGACTTCAAAATCATTCATCTTGTAAAGATTGAAACGACCGGCATTGCAGTCATATGTTTTTAATCCTTCCGCAATTGTTTCAATCGGAATTCGAAGCGCATATAATGCGGCTACGGCGGCAAGGGCATTTTCAACATTGCATTCAATTTTTCCGGAACGGGTAATTGGAATTTCAGCTATTGGAACCACGCTGATTTTTTTTCCGGAATCCCTGATGGTAATCCAACCATTCTCCGTGTAAACCTGAATATGATTCTCAGCGTGAAGTAATGAACTAACCTCCGGACTCTTGGAGAAGAAAATTACATTTGCTTTTGTGCGCTCCATCAGAGATGGCGTCATACTGTCCTCGGCATTGAATACGGCGAATCCATTTTCCTTGACCGCCTCGGTCACCAATGATTTTACAAAGGCGAGATCCTGCAATGTTTCCGTTCCATCCATTCCAAGATGGTCCTCCGCGATATTCATAACAATTCCGACATCTGCGGCATCATAGCCCAAGCCTTCGCGGATAATACCGCCGCGTGCGGTCTCCAGCACGGCACAGTCGATTGCTTTGTTTGAGAGTAGAACTTTGGCGCTGCGCGGCCCGGAATGATCTCCTTTACAAATACAGCTTCCGTTCACAAAGGTTCCGCTGGTGCAGGTATACCCTACTTTTCTTCCGGCAACCGTCAGAGTATGGGAAATAAGACGGACCGTGGTCGTTTTGCCGTTTGTTCCGGTTACCGACACTATCGGAAAACGGCAGGCATCCTCACACGGAAACAGATGGTCCACAATGTCTTTGGCCACATCCCTCGGTTTTCCCTCACTCGGAAAAATGTGCATCCTGATTCCGGGGGCGGTGTTTACCTCCACCACAGCGCCGCCGGTTTCGAGAATGGACTTGGATATGTCCTCCGTGACAACATCGATTCCTGCAATATCGATACCAATTACTTTCGCCGCCAGTACCGCAAGGTTTGCATTATCCGGATGGATGATATCGGTGCAGTCAACTGCCGTACCACCTGTACTCAGGTTGGCATTATCCCTTAAAAATACCTTTCGTCCGTTTTCCGGAATGGAATCGACCGTCAGGTTTTCTCTTTCGAGCTTATTGACAGCCACGCCGTCCAGCTTGATCTTTGTGAGCGGCTTCTCATGATTTTCGCCGCGATTTTCATCCTGATTTACAAGGTCAACAAGCTCCCTCACCGAATGGATTCCGTCGCCTGCCACCATAGCAGGCAGCCGTTCGGAAACGGCGCTGACCTTATCGCCCACAACCAAAATCCGATAATCCTTCCCCCCTATGGACTTTTCAACGATGATGCCGCTGCTGTATTTGCAGGCTTCCCGGAACGCGCCGCGAATTTCTTCTTCACTGTTCAGGTTTAAGAATACTCCCTTCCCCTGATTTCCGTTAAAGGGCTTTAAAACAACCGGAAGCCCGATCTGATTGGCCGCGATAATCGCCGAAATGTCCGTGTAAACAACCTTTCCGTATGGCACCGGGATATGATTTTCAGCCAGAATGGATTTGGTCAGCTGCTTATTGCAGGAAATATCGGCGGAGATGCAGGAGGTCGCTTCGGTAAGAGTGGATTCAATCTTCATACCGTATCTTCCGTAGCCGAGCTGAACCAGACTTTCATTGCCAATACGCAATACCGGAAGTCCGCGTTTTTTTGCTTCCTCCACAATTGCGGATGTACTTGGTCCCAGCTCCGCATCCATAGATACCTTTTTCAGGTAATCCATAAACTCCTGAACTTCCAAATCCTCGTTATTTAAAAAATAGTTTAAAATAAATACGGCCGCTTTACCACATTCCAGACCGCAGACCTCATTTTTATATTCGTAGGCAAGATAATACATAGAGGGTTCCTCAAGTACTCTGGTCTTTCCGTAACGGACATCATAGCCGAGCATATACTGCATTTCAAGAATAACATGTTCCAGCACATGCGCCAGATAGGTACCTTCCTTCAACCGTTCCAAAAACCCCCCTTCATAGCCGAGACTGCAGTAATTCGTTTTTAGCCCCGGGAAAGATTTTAATAATCTTTCATTGAAGCCTTGAATATCTTTGGTTGGAACTTCACAGTAATCCCCGATATCGACTATAAGCTTCATAACTGGTCTGTGACTATAGATATTTCGTCCGGGATATGTCACGTAATCACAGATTTTTATCTTATCAGTTTCCATCTTTTAAACGTAAAACCTTTCTGTCTGTTAGATTAAATCCGTAGCCCTGAGGCAAAGCATGGACGGTAACGCCCATAATCGCCAATATTTCGTTCGGATTCAACTCCGACACATTGGAGCACTGAATGGATTTGCCGTCTATAATGGTAACGGCGTTTGAGCCGATGATTTCGAAATGCATATCCGGATAAAGCTTTACAGCCGTATCCTCATCAATTCCAATCCCCAACACATCCGGATTTTCCGCAACGCCGCACAGCAGACGACCGAACCGGCCGCGCTGGTCAAAGTGTTGATCGATAATAACCCCGCTTAGCAGCCCCAGACCCGGCGCCATTTTCAAGGTGCATTTTCTCGCCGGCTCGTTATCGTTCCCCTGAACCACCATGGTAGAACTCATTACGGATGCACCGGCACTTGTTCCCATAATAATACCGCCGTTTTCATAACATGCCTTCAATTCATGATAGGCGTTTGTTCCGCCTAATATGCTGGTAATCCGCAGCTGGTCGCCGCCGGTCATAAAAATACATTTTGAGTTCCGGATGATTTCGCAGTTTTTGCTATCTTCCGCGTCGTCACGGGTATTGATGTTTAAAATTGATATTTTATGAACGCCCAGACTGCTGAAAACCTGATAGTAGATATTTCCGACTTCTTCGGGTTTTTCTGTAGCCGTAGTCAACACCGTAAGCACCTCGCCGTCGGACATCATGAGGGGCGCCTGTTTCAAAATATCCTTTTCGCCCTCCTTATCCTCCGCACCGCCGATGATGATAAGGTAACCTTTATTGTTTTCCATTTTTATGCTCCCGCTCATTCATTTTCCAGAAGAATCTTCCCGGAACTAATCAACTGTTTAATTTTATAACCGGAATTCATAACCAGAATATCCGCGTCACTTCCCTCACAAAGCACCCCTTTTTGGGGATGCAGCTTCAAGCGTTTGGCGACATTTTCAGAAACCAGGCTGAAAACTAATTCCGGATTGATCCTTTTTTTACGAATGCAATCAATGATATCGTCATACAGGGTTTGCATTAACCCTACGCCGCCGTTCGGAATGCTTCCGTTGGCGTCGGAGCTGACTGTAACCTTTGATAAATCGCTCCCTGCGTGAACCAGGCGTTCAATTGCGTCCGGTACGGAAAGACCCGCTGTTTCCCCCGAGGTTAGATCGATATTCCCTCCGGATTTACAAAATTCCACCGCCTGACGAAATAATTCTGGGTTCCGGTTTACATGCGTCGGAACAAACATTCCCAACGGAAGCTCGCTGTTCTCAATCATTTGAAGAACCGGAGCAAGCCCTGCTTTTCCATCTCCCATATGAAGATGCATAATGCCTGCTTTTCCGCCCAGCAAACCGCCCAGATGGACATCTGACGCCGCTTTCAGCAACCGCTCCAAACCGGCGTGGGATGAGCGGTGGTCGGAAACGGCAATCTCGCCGATTCCAATCACCTTATCAATCAGCACCAGATCACGGACAATGCTTCCGGTATAGGTAATAACCGGCATAGAATAGCTGCCCGAATAGAGGTAGGTTGAAATTCCCTGCGATTCGAGTGCTTTTGCTTTCGCGTACAGCGCGTCGAGGCTCTTGGTGCAGCTGTCCGCCCCGAGCAGCCCAACAAGCGCGGTTACACCTGCTTGTATTACCTGTTTAAAATCGATTTCATCGATGCGGCTTGCATATCCGTTTTCGCCGCCGCCTCCAATGATATGGACATGCTGGTCAATAAGACCCGGAGCCGCAAGCAAGCCGGTGCAATCATATATTCCTTCAAACAGAGTTTCATCCGTATATTTGATTTCCGGTTGAATTTTATAGATTTTTTCGCCGCAGATCAGGATATCATTTTTGCCAATGTGTTTTGGAGTATAACAATCCAAATTTTGAAGCAATTTGAACATGATACCATCCTAAAGTTTAGAGTTAATAACTATTGTTTCATGAAAAGCATGTTTTATCCAACTTCGAAGTAATAGGGATTATTTCATAGATGTAACTTAATGCCTACTGATGTCCTTAATAATCTAACTGGATTTATGTGTAAATCAATAGAATTCTTGACTTTAATGCTCACGATTATTCGTCCGTTCTTCCGCAATTAAACAATTCTTGTTAGGATTTGTAGACATGCAATAATCGAATTACTAAGTAAAAAATTTTTTTCCAAACTATTGACAGGAAATTAAAATCGCTCTATTATTAAACCGTCCGTCGGTTTAATAATAGAGCATGGGGTAATTATATGGCTAGAACAAATATCCATTATGAAGCAAAAAGAAAACTCCTCTTGAGTAATATTTGGGATGTATTTTTGAAGCATGGCTACGAAAACACAACACTTGCTTTCCTGATAGGAGAATTGAATATTTCAAAAGGTGCGTTTTATCACTATTTTCGTACAAAAGAAGAATGTGTGGATGCCGCAGTTAAAATGTTTGCCGAAACCTGTTTCGAAAAAGCAGCAAAAAATATTCAACAAGGTTCAGCAGCAGACAATATGAAGCATCTGATTAAAATATGTTCCAGTTTGTTTCAGGAAAATAATAATAGCATCGGGCTTATCAACACACCTGACAATGCGGTATTTCATCAAAAGCTCATGGCAGCTCTTGTAAAAGAACTTGCCCCCCTTTACGCAAGCGTCATTTCTCAGGGTGTTCAGGAAAAAGTCTTTGATGTTCCATTCCCGCTGGAAACAGCACAAATGATCCTTACCCTCACAAATTTTTATTTTGATGATAAGCTTTTTGGGTGGGAGCCGAAGGATATGCCGGCTAGGCTGCTCGCCTTTCAACACCTGTTTGCCAACACCTTAAAGGCAGAAAAACAAATCACGGCTTATATTTTATCTGATAAAGGAGAGACCTGACATGAATGTATTAATTGTAGGCACAGGAGTAATCGGAACATTATATGGCTTCGCTCTGTCTGAAAAGCACAGGGTCTCCCATTACATACGGAAAGAAAAGTATACGGCGTTCAACAATAAAACCATTTTGTATGATCTGATCGATGAAAGGCAGAAGAAAAAGGAACAGAATACCAAAGGAAGTTATACCTACCACTGTGTTACGGAAGCAAGCGAAAATTACGATCTTATTATAGTTCCTGTAAAATCTTTTCAGGTAAAAGAGGTTCTAAACACCCTGACGAAACAAGCTCCGGGTGCTCATTATTTGCTGTTCACCCTTGATTGGAACTCTCAAAACGATTATGACCGATTATTGAAAAAGGAACAGTATCTTATGGGCTACGCGGGAGGCGGCGGAAGTTTCCGGAACGATCTGCTCTGGGCAAATCTGGGAAAGGATATCATGATCGGAGCGGTATATCCGGAACAGACCTCGCTTTTGCATTCGGTCACTGAAATGTTTAAAAACTGTGGCATTCTGCCGGAGATCGCGGAGAATCCTCTGCACTGGCTATGGATTCATAATGTCGGTTCAGCTCCTTTAGGAGCCGCGCTTTCCAAGTGTGAAAACATGGAAGAGCTGCTAAAAAACAAAGCCTTGGTAAAAACCGCGTTTCTGGCAATGCGGGAAAGCTACCAGATTTGCAAAAAACGCGGTGTAAATATAAAGCAGTACGGAGAAGTAAAGATGTTCTCACTGCCGTTATGCATCCTATATTACATGTTTCGACTAAACTTTACGATGAATCCTGTAATGCAAAGATATACGGCTCACGCAACCGACAGTATCGACGAGATGATGCAGAATTTTAAAGATATCTATTCCACCGGCTTAGAACTGGGTGTTGAAATGCCCAATATAATAAAGCTATTTAAACTCTGCCAGTAATAATTAAAAAAGACTTAACCCAATGGCTAAGTCTCTGCATGAACTGATTCACTTATGTTTATTCCTTCTGCGGATCATTTCAAATCCTCGAATTTGAAGTGCTGCAAAATTTCACGACTCCTGCTTCCGACCGCGTTCCGATAATTCAGCAGCTCACGGAAACAGATTACCTACCCGCGTGCCGCGAGTGATTCATTTTATCTTTTGGGTTTTTCTTTCCGCATGGTTTCCCTCTCCCTGTGCCGGAGCTCTCCCTGCAACATCCAAACAAAAAGAACACCCTACACGGGTGTTCTTTTTGTTTGGTGGAGACGAAGAGGATCGAACTCTCGACCTTACGGATGCGAACCGTACGCTCTCCCAGCTGAGCTACGCCCCCACAACGAGAGTTATTATATCACGTTTGGGGCGCAATTTCAACTATAAATTACA
>JAEZYP010000055.1 GCA_023418995.1 Bacillota bacterium
CTTTCTCCTCTGTCCATGTCACAAATCCAATCATACGAACCTCCCTGCCATCCCGTGGGAAAATCGGAGCGGACTTCCCCGCGCCGGAGCGGGCCGTGTGACCGGACGCAAAAGCCCTCCCGTCCTATTTCTATGGGACAGGAGGACTTTTTATGTGGCTTAAGCGCTGGAAGAAAGGGTATATCCGCTGAGATAACCCATTTTGGGTGCCGCACCGTCGCTCAATGGATTTACTCGAACGCCGTTTTCCACCACCTCAAAGTGCAGATGGGGCCCGGTGGAGTTGCCTGTGGAGCCGGTAATTCCGATCACATCTCCCTGATTGACATACTGCCCCACCTCTACTTTCCGGCTGGACATATGCCCATAGAGGGTTGTGTTTCCATTGCCGTGGGAGATGGCAACATAGTTGCCATAGGATCTGGAGTATTGAGAGACAATGACCGTTCCGGCCTTGGACGCATAGATGGGGCTGGTATAGCCCACCCGGCCGATATCGGTACCCTTGTGATTGGTGGAGCCAACTCCTCCGGGAGAGGCACGGCCACCCACGGTAGAGGTAATGTACCGGCTGTCCACCGGCCAGATATAGCCGCCGGGATTCGAGTGGCTGGATTGGCCGTTGGCTGCCTGCTGTGCAGCCAGCTTTCGGCTCAACTCCTGAATTTCATTTCGGATGCGTTCCTCTTCTTCTTCCATTCCGTCAATCGCGGCTTCTGTCTCCTCCTCGTTGGCAGCCAGCTGGGCAATCATCTGGTTGGCCTGCTTGCGCTGCTGCTCCAGAGCAGACTTCTTGGATACCAGGTCCGCTTTCGCCGCCTCTGCCTCGGACTTGGAGGTTTGCAGGGATGCTTCTTTCTCCGAAATTTCGTCCTGAAGCGCCTTCAACTGGTCAATGACCGCCTGATCGGCATCCATGATTTCATTCACCGCGTCCAACCGGTCTAAAAGATCCGTGAAACTGTCGGACTTGAAGAGCACGGACCAATAGCTGACGGTCCCGTCCTCCTCCATGGCCCGCACGCGGCGGCAAAACAAATCATACTGGGCGGCTTCCCGCTCCTGCGCGTCAACCAGCTCCGCCTGTGTCTGGGTAATCAGATCGGCATAGGTGGAAATCTGGCTCTCCACGTTGCTGATCTCCTTTACCTGCACGGCAATCTGCTGATCCAGCACTTCCTTTTTCTTCAGGACCTGCGCCTTGTCGTCGGACAGAGACGACAGCTTTGCCTCCAGCTCTTTTTTCTGGCTGGTCAGGTCGGAGGCGTCGCCTTTCAGCGCGTCAATATCCGCCTGTGTCACGGCGCTTACCGGCTGGGGCAGCAGCGCGGCCGTGCAGATCACCATCAGCGCCAGAATGCCCGCCGCAATGCGTTTCATCGGTTTCATTTGGTTCTCTCCGTCCTTTCCGCAAAAGTGATTTTTCCAATCATACCTGCAAGAACCGCCGAATGGCAGAAAGGCTGCCGCCCACACCAATCACGATGCCCGCAACCAAAAACGTAACTGCAACGGGAATCCACAGATCCCCGAAATTCACTACACTGATCAGCTGAAGCGTATCGCTGCTCTCCACCCCTTTGGTCACCGCCTCATACAGCGTCCACTGCAACAGGAACGCGATCACCGCGCCCGTGAAGCCAAGCATGAACCCTTCGTACACGAAGGGCCAGCGGATAAAGCCGTTGGTGGCGCCCACCATACGCATAATGGCAATCTCCTCCCGCCGGTCAAAGGTGGTGAGTTTAATGGTGTTGGAGATGATGAACACAGACACCACCAGCAAAACGACAATCAGCGTCACGCACACCACCGTTGCAATGTTCCGAACGGTGATCAGACCGTCGGAAATCTCTTCGTAAGCGTTGACCTTGACAATCCCCGCTACGTTCTCAATCGCCTTTACCGTGTCCCCGGTTTTCTGGATATCCACGGTTTTGATGGCGTACCGGTCCCGGAAGATCTCCGGGTCCAAATCCTGAAACACCGACTCATTGGCGTATTTCTCCTGAAAATTCTCCGTGGCCTGTTCCCGGCTGATAAAGGTGGCGGAGGACACGTTGGTCTGCGCCTCAATTGTCTTTTGGAGCATTCGGGCCTGCTCCGTGGTATAGCTCTCATCCACATAGGCCAGAATCTCATTGTCCTTCTCCATGTCCTTGAGCTGCTGGTTGGCGTTCACCGCCACCAAGGTAAAAGTACCCATAATCAATAGGCAGGCCACCGTAATACCAATGGCTGCAAAGGACATGAATCCGTGGCTGAACATGTTGGAAACGCCCTCACGAAAAAAATAGCGGAAATTATGCTTTCCCATGGATATGTCCTCCCACATAGCCGCCGACGGAGTCGTTGACAATCCGGCCTCCGTCGATGGTAACGACGCGCTTTTCAAAACGGTCCACTAAGTCTTTTTCATGGGTGACAACCACTACGGTCGTCCCCAGCGAGTTGATTTTCACCAGCAGCCGCATCAGCTCCAAGGACCGCTCCGGGTCCAAGTTGCCGGTAGGCTCGTCGGCGATGATCGTTGTGGGATTGTTTACCAGCGCCCGGGCAATAGCCACGCGCTGCTGCTCGCCGCCGGACAACTCCGTGGGATAGTGAGTTGCCTTTTTCTCAAGGCCCACCAGCTTCAAAACATAGGGGATGCGCTTGCGCAGCTCCTTTTCTCCGGCCCCCACGGCCCGCATAACGAAGGCCAGATTATCGTACACCGTCTTCTTTTCAATCAGGCGGAAATCCTGAAAAATGATGCCCACCGTCCGCCGCATCAACGGCAGCTGTTTGTCAGAGATATTGCTGACGGAAAAGCCGTTGATCATGATGCGTCCCCGGCTGGGTTCCACCTCGCCGGTCAGCAGCTTGATAATGGTGGATTTTCCCGCACCGGAAGGGCCTACCAAAAAAATAAACTCGCCGTCTTCAATGGCAAGGGTGATGCCCCGGATGGCCTGCGTCCCGTTATCGTACTCCATTTCCACGTCTTTCAGACGGATCATACGCGCACCTCGCTTTATTGCAGCCGGCCTGCCGGAATTTTCCGTATGGTCGACATAAATCTACAATCGAATACATTATATCTGCTTTTTCCCTGTCATGCAAGAGGGAATATAGGATATTTCATTTTAGAAACTTTTTCCATTTTTTAATTCTACGTGTCTCTCTTCCTGCTTGATTGCCTCTCGGCTCTTCAACCGAGCGAAATAGGACGGCGGTAGAGGAGGAAGACGGAACGCAGCAGGACGACATGCGGCAATCGTGCCAAATGCGCAGCGAGGAAGCGGAAGAGAGACAGGCAGACGTTATGCGCTCGTTTTTCTCTCCAGCACACAAAAAGAGAGCGGACGTATCCGTCCGCTCTCTTTGTCATGCTCGATCAGGCGTCGATGCCCCGGGAGGTCAGGTACTTTTTGACCATCAGCGCCACCTTGAAGGTGATGGCGTCGTCAAACTCCCGAAGGTCCAGCCCCGTGAGTTTTTTGATCTTCTCCAGCCGGTAAACCAGCGTGTTGCGGTGGACGAACAGCTTTCTAGCCGTCTCGGAGACATTCAAATTGTTCTCAAAGAACTTATGAATGGTGAACAGCGTCTCCTTGTCCAGCGCGTCAATGGGGTTCTTCTTGAAAACCTCCTGCAAGAACATTTCGCACAGGGTGGTGGGCAGCTGATAGATCAGACGCCCGATACCCAAGTTCTCATAGTTGATAACATATTTCTCCGTGTCAAAGACCTTGCCCACCTCGATGGCGATCTGGGCCTCCTTATAGGACTTGGCCAAGTCCCGCAGGTGGGTCGCCACGGTGCCGATGCCCACCACAACGGTAGACTCGCCATTGGCCCGAAGAGCCTCTTCAATGGATGCGGCGGTCTTGTTCAACTCCCGAATGCCGGACCCTTCGGGCAGCTGACAGATCAGAACCACATTCCCTTCGCCCACGGAGAGAACAAAATCGTTCTGCCGATCGGGATAAAGAGTCTGAATGGCGTCCGTGGGAACGGACTCCATCTTTTTCAAAGAGCGAATGACAAACACGCCCCGGGCCACATCGCTGGCAACCCGCAGTTCCTTTGCCCGCATGTAAATATCGCCCAGCATGATGTTGTCGGTAATGATATCCTTAATAAAGGAACCCCGGTCATGCTTTTCCTCATAATAGGATTTAGCGGAATTCAGCGCCACCGTTGCCAAGGCGCAGACCGTCTTGCTGATCTCGTTATCGCCAAACGCAAAAGCCGCATAATCAAACTGATTACCCCAGCCATTCAGCGCTTTGAACGTCTTTCCGGAGGAAGCGATCATGTTCCCCCCGGCAGTATTGATTGCAGGGACGAACTCCGCCCACCGCTGTCCGATCATGGAAAGTTCGCTGCACGCGATCACGATGCCCTCGCCATCGATCACGCCCACCGTCCGGTCCGTATTCTCCTTAAGCTGCAGGACTACGTTCTGAAAAATTCTTCCCGACATTGCCGGCCCTCCTAGCGCAAATTTGTCAATTTGCTTTGTGCATTTTGTCAATGACTACATTATATCGGTATTTTTGTGAGAATGCAAGACATTTTTTCTTTTTTCAACAAAAAAATCGGCTTCTTTTTGTCAAAAATTAAACATTCGTTAAGTTTCTTCCATATTTCCCCGCAGCATATTCTGCTCGTTCTCTGTCAAAAGCCGAAATTGGCCGATACGCAGTTTCTAATCAAGAGTCAATTTGCCCATGGCCAGCCGCTTT
>JAEZYP010000032.1 GCA_023418995.1 Bacillota bacterium
GAAAAAAGGAAGGAAAACCATGACCAATTCCGAAATTTTTGAATTGTTGGACCGCTTTGAACGCAGCAGCGTTTTGACCATGAAGGTGACGATTGGCGGAGATACGCTGGAGTTGAGCCGAGCGGGAAGCGCCGCGGCTCCTGCAGTCCCCGCCGCAACCGCCGCAGTCGCCCCTGCTTTTGCCCCTGCTGAAGAAAGCGGCCCCGTCATCCGCGCCCCGCTGGTGGGGACGTTTTACGCCGCTCCCGCCCCCGATCAGCCGCCGCTGGTAAAAGCGGGCGATCCGGTCCGCAAGGGCCAGACCGTGTGCCTGATCGAGGCCATGAAGATGATGAGCGAGGTCACCGCCCCCTGCGACTGCGTGATTGAGGAAGTGCTGGCGACAAACGGCGAGCTGCTGGCGTTTGACGCGCCCATCTTCCGCTATCGGGAGGCATAAGCATGTTCAAGCGCATTTTGATCGCGAACCGGGGCGAGATCGCGCTGCGGGTGCTGCGGGCCTGCCGGGAAATGGAGATCGAAACCGTGGCGGTGTATTCCACCGCCGATGCGGACGCGCTCCATGTCCAGCTGGCTACCCAGAGCGTTTGCATCGGCCCGCCCAAGGCCGCCGACAGCTATCTCAATCAGGCGGCACTGCTGACCGTGGCAAAGTCCACGGGCTGCGACGCCATTCACCCCGGATACGGCTTTTTATCGGAAAACGCTGATTTTGCGGACGCCTGTGCACAGGCGGGGCTGAAATTCATCGGCCCCTCTGGGGACTCCATCCGCAAGGCGGGGAGCAAGGCAGCGGCCTGCGCACTGATGAAGGCCGCGGGAGTCCCCACGGTCCCCGGGTCCAACGGCCCGGTGGCCGACGAGAACGCCGCGCTGAAAATTGCGGCGGAGGTGGGCTATCCCGTGCTGCTCAAGGCCAGCGCCGGCGGCGGCGGACGGGGCATCCGTAAAGTGGAGTCCGCCGAGGACCTTCCCGCCGCGTTTCACGAGGCAAGAAGCGAGGCGGTGGCCTGTTTTGGCGACGGAACCATGTATCTTGAAAAATTCGTGGTGAATCCCCGGCATATTGAGTTTCAGATTTTGGCAGACAGTCAGGGCCGTACCATCCATCTCTATGACCGGGACTGCTCGGTTCAGCGCCGGAACCAAAAGCTGATTGAGGAGGCGCCCGCCCGGTGCCTCACGCCGGAGCTTCGACGTGAGATGGGCGCGGCGGCAGTCCGGGCGGCGCAGGCCGTTGCATACGAAAACGCCGGAACCGTGGAATTTCTGCTGGCGGAGGACAACCGGTTTTACTTCTGCGAGATGAATACCCGCGTTCAGGTGGAGCACGGCGTCACGGAGATGGTCACCGGGGTTGACATCGTGCGCCAGCAGATCCGCATTGCCGCGGGCCTGCCCTTAGGGATGGAGCAGGCGGACGTGAAGTTGAGCGGTCACGCCATCGAGTGCCGCGTCAACGCGGAGGACCCGGCGGCGAATTTCCGCCCCTGTCCCGGCACGGCCAGCTTTGTCTATTTCCCCGGCGGCACCGGCGTGCGCATTGACTCCGGCCTGTACAGCGGATACATGCTGCCGCCCTATTACGATTCTCTGGCGGCGAAGGTTCTGGTCCACGCCCCCACCCGGCTGGAAGCCATCCGCCGGATGCGCCGGGCGCTGGAGGAGCTGACCATCGAGGGGTTCCCCACCAACGCGGGACTGAGCCATTTGATTTTATGCCATCCCGACTATGTGCGGGGCGTGTGCACCACCGCGTTCCTCGAAAATCACCTGCAAGAGCTTTTGGATTGGGACCGTTTGGCGGCGGAAAGTGAGGCGACACAATGACTTCGATTTTTGCTCAGCGGCGGCAAAAGCTGCTGGCGATGAAGGCGTTCCGGGACGGGCGGACTCATGTGGTTCCCGCCGGAACGGCCTGCCCCGGCTGCGGCCAAACCGTGAGCGCCGGTGCGCTGGTGCAGGCGCAGTATGTCTGCCCCTTGTGCGGACATCACCTGCCGCTGGGCGGATACTACCGCCTCAGCACGATTTTGGACCCCGGTTCTTTTCGGGAGTTGAACCCGCGTATCACCTCCACAGATCCGCTTCACTTTCCCGGCTATCAGGCAAAGCTGGAAATTGCCCGGAAGAAGACCGGACTGAACGAGGCGGTGGTCACCGCCGTGGGCACGGTGGATGGGCATAAATGCGTGGCAGGCGTTTTGGACGGACGGTTTTTCCTCGGCAGCATGAGCGCCGCCGTGGGGGAGAAGATCACCCGCGCCATTGAGTACGCCGGGAAAACCAAGCTGCCTCTGGTCCTTTTCTCCGCCAGCGGCGGTGCGCGGATGCAGGAGGGGATTCTCTCCCTGATGCAGATGGCGAAAACCAGCGCGGCGCTGGCGCGATTTGACGAAAAGGGCGGATTCTTTCTATCAATTTTGACGAATCCAACCACCGGCGGCGTCACCGCCAGTTTTGCCAGCCTTGGCGATGTAATTTTGGCGGAGCCGGGAGCGCTGATTGGCTTTGCCGGACCCCGGGTCATCGAGCAGACCATCGGCCAAACACTGCCGGAGGGTTTCCAGCGGGCGGAATTCCAGCTGGAGCACGGGTTTGTGGACGCGGTGGTGCCCCGCAGCGAGCTGCGCCAGACGATTTCCCAGCTGCTGGCGCTCCACGAGAAAGGAGGCCGCAATGGCTGAACCGATCACAGCCGCGCAGAAGGTGACGATTGCCCGCCATCCCCAGCGCCCCAACGCGCGGGAATGGATTGACGGACTATTCACGGACTTCTTTGCCCAGCGGGGCGACCGCTTCGCGGGCGAGGACGAGAGCGTCTTAGGTGGGATCGCCTGGTTCCATGGACGGCCCGTCACCGTCATTGCCACACGTAAGGGGCGGACGCTGGAGGAAAACCTCAAATACAATTTCGGAATGCCCTCGCCGGAGGGCTACCGCAAGGCGCTGCGCCTGATGCGTCAGGCGCAGAAGTTCCGCCGCCCGATTTTCACGTTTATCGACACACCGGGGGCTTACCCCGGCATGGAGGCGGAGGAGCGGGGGCAGGGCGAGGCCATCGCCCGGAATCTCATGGAAATGAGCCGGCTCACCGTGCCGGTGGTGGCTACCGTCACCGGGGAGGGAAACTCCGGCGGCGCGCTGGCGCTGGGCGTTGCCGACCGGGTGCTGATGCTGTCCAATGCCGTGTACTCCATCCTTTCGCCGGAGGGCTTTGCCACGATTTTGTGGAAGGATTCCTCCCGGCACGAGGAGGCCTGCGAGCTGATGCAGCTGACGGCTCCGGATTTGAAGCGGTTGGGCGTCATCGACGAGATTATCCCGGAGCCTGCGGGCGGTGCCCACCTTGCGCCGGAGATCGCTCTGCGGGAGCTGGACGCCGCGCTGGACCGAACTCTTAAGGCCCTCTCCCGGCAGAGCGGAGACGCGCTGGCGGCCGGGCGGTATCAGAAATTCAGACAGATGGGGACACCCCCGAAGGAGGACCAATGCGCGGAATTAAAATTTGCGGCGCGGGACACTACACCCCGCCGAAACTGGTAACCAATGCCGATTTAGAGAAAATCGTTGACACCAACGACGAGTGGATTACCTCCCGC
>JAEZYP010000045.1 GCA_023418995.1 Bacillota bacterium
CAAGCGTGAAATTCTCTGCACTGGAAAAGGGCTTTAAGCCGGGGCAAACGCTCTACTTCTATTACTACAACCCTACCACAAGGCAGATTGATCCCTTAGGCAGCAAACACACGGTGGACGCGGATGGAAATATAACCGTGCAAATCCTCCACTGCTCTGATTATGTATTGCTGCCAAACGCAGCTCGTTCCCTTACACTTGACACCAAAATCTATACCATGGCAGTCAACAACAAGTATGAGATTGGTATAAAGCTGATCAACACGCAAGGAACCAGTGTCAAAGTATACTCTTCCACCAAGGGCGCCGCGTCAATTAAAAAACTCAAGAATGGCAACTACCAAGTAACCGGTTTGAAAGCTGGATTAACCTACATCATGTTTGATGTATATGACGAAAAAAACAGGCTGATTAAAAAGGGCCACGCTTCTGTTCGGCTCATCATAAAAAATGGAGTAAAACCGACCGGTGATTCATGGAGGCAGACAGCAATATTTTAATTACCAGCACAGAAGAATGGGGAACTGTTGCAAAACGCCCTGAAAGAAAAAAATCCGAGGTAGCCAACACTTTTTGTGTGGTTGCCTCGGATTTATTGTTAGGACGGGTTGCGTACCTCCGCAACCAAACAATCCACAGTAGCCATGCGGCCGCTGGGAGTTTCCTTTGGCGATTTAGCGACTGAAGGTAATTAATTCTTTCGAGTAGGGCAGCTGCTCGACCCAGTCGCAGAAGACATGCCACTCATCCAGCTTGTGGTTTTTTCTGGAACCGTATATGTTGACCAGTGTTTCGTAATTGAACGTACAGGTTCGCATCTGGTTATAGCTGGATGGCAGAAGCTGAATCAGGCTGTACCAGAAGGCCTTGTCCTTTGTTTCGTTATAGGAAACCCGCAGCTTCTCAAGCTGCCCCAAAAGGGTTTTAAAATACGCGAGGGTTTCCGGGTTCATCCGGTCACAGCTGAAATCCTCCAGGCGAAACGGGTTGCTATGAATTTTATGCATGGTGCTGGTCGAATTAGCCACCGTGCTTACCTTGTAGGTGTCGTATTCCTTCCACCAGTAAAGCGGCGCGGTAATATCGGCTGAAACAAAAATCTGGCGGATGAATTTGCGGTGGTCCGAGCCGGAAACGCAGAGCCGCTGTGCAAGGCTTAAATCATTCTCTCCTAGAACAAAACTTCCGTTTTCATCAAAATAGCTGTCGGAACGCTGCCAGCTGCTCAGCGGGTTCCTTGCTCCGCGAATTGCGTTTTCTATATTCATCACGCTAACCCGTTCAATTGATATCATGGTACTTCCTCCTGTTTTTCAGCCGATTTTGTTTTCTTTATTATACCGCTCACGCTCAAAAAAGTAAATTTGGAATATCCGTTTCCAAACCTTCCGGCTTCTTTTTCATATTTGATGGAAAGAGACAAATAATAACGGCAAACGAAAGCGAAAGGGCTCATTATGGATATCAAATCATATCATACGGACAAACGTCATAAACGGATCAAGTTGATTTTCAATCCCGCTTCGGGTGAAGCCAACCATTCTCCGATACAGCTTACAGACATTGTAAGGGAGCTGGAGGCATGGAAATTCAAGCCGGAGGTTTTTGTTCTGAGCATGAACAGCGATCTTCCCAAGCTGGTGGAAGAAACCATCTCCCGCGGAATTCGATTCTTTGCCGCCTGCGGAGGTGACGGAACCGTAAACGCGGTGGCCAAAGCGCTCGAGGGTCGGAGAGCAACTCTGGGAATCCTCCCGATGGGAACACAGAATAACATCGCGCTCAGCCTGGGGATTCCTCCAGATATTCTCAAAGCCATATCCGTTCTAAGAAACGGAAAACAGATAAAAACCGATATCGGCATGGCAATTTGTGAAAACACACAAACGGCGTTTCTTGAGATATGCTCAATTGGTCTGATGTCGTCGCTGTTCCCATCCGGCGATGATATCCAGCACGGTCATCTCGATAAAATCGGGGATTTTCTGGCCAAGTTTGCCACCTGCGCGCCGTCTAAGATCAAACTGCTTCTGGACGGTCGGCAGGAGATTATCACCACAGGGCATGTCGTTCTGGTTTCCAACATGCCGTATATCGGGCGGCATTATCAGGTCGGCGACCCTTTGGCGTACCGTGACGGCTACCTGGATCTCCTGCTTTGCTCCAGCCTCTCCAAGCTGGATTTGGTAGGCTGCGCGTTCAAGGAGGGCGCTCGGGTGCAGGATCTGACAGACCCGCGCATTCAGCGCTACCGGGTTCGCAGGGCGGAAATTGACACCAACCCCGGCATGGCGGTCATGGCGGACGGCACCGCCCTGGGAGAGGGCGCGGTTCATGTAGAAATACACCCCCGTGCTCTGGCGGTCATGGCACCGAACCCGGAGCAGGGTAATCTAACAGAAACGCAAGAGGCTGCATCAATATGACGACATTTTATCGAAATCCGCACAACGGAGAGGCAAAAATGACACCCTGCACGGTAGTAAATAAGGTTCGGCGAATCCGACCCGTTTACTGGCTGCCGCCAATCGGGATTGCAATCGCTCTTTTCTCCTACCTGGTTCCCGTAACCTTCTGGCTGCGGTTTTTATCGCTGCTGCGGGCGCGTACCCCACTGGTCGGCATGGTGCTGCTATTTAGCCTGATTGCCGTTTCGCTTGTGTGGGCAACCGGTCAAAAAATCGACGCCTATATATTTCATTTTTTTAATATGAAAGGTTCCCGACCCCGGTGGCTTGACCGGGCTATGCAGATTATTACCGAATTCGGCAACGGGATTGTCACTATGGGAATCGCCCTTGCGCTGTTCTTCTTAGTAAACCGTCAGTTGTCCTATGAATTCATCTTCGGTACTCTGGTGCTGTGGCTGATCGTAGAGCTGATTAAAGTACTTGTCCGCCGTTCAAGACCATTTGCGAAGCTTCCCGGGGTGAGGGTTGTCGGGTCACGGGCCCGGGGAAAATCCTTCCCCAGCGGGCATACGAGCCAGGCATTTTACATGGCGACGATCTTCGTCCAGTATTTTCAGGTTCATACCGCCACGCTGGTTTTGTTTTACACCGCTGCCCTTCTGGTCGGCGTAACGCGGATGTACCTGGGAATGCACTACCCGCGCGATGTTCTTGCCGGAGCCATTCTTGGAACCTGCTGGGGACTCGTCGGGGTCACACTGCATTATCCGTTCTTCTGATTTTATCCGGATAGCCCGTCCATGTAATTCTGAAGTACGCTGACATATTTTCCGATTTCAAGCCCGTCTAGCAGCGCATGGTTTACCTGCACGGAAAACGGCAGCAGTACCTTTTCTCCCTCGCTGAAATACCTGCCCCAGGAGATTCTGGGTACGGAATCCTTTTTATTGAAAGTCATGGTATGCGTCAGAGCGGTAAAGGAAATCCACGGCAGACAGGTGATATAAAGCACATCGTCCCGAACATCCTTTGGCAGATACTCCTTCTGGCTTTCAGAAGCCTCTTTCGCGTGACCGCAGAAAGCAGCAAGATCATCTTCCATTTCCACACTGACATATTTGAACAGCTCAGTTCCCCCGGACAAATCGGTAAAGGACGGATGAACCCTGTCGTGCAAAACAACGCCTTCTCCGCGGATGCGGTAGCGGAAGCTGTCAATTTCATTTGCGGTGTGTGTGGCGGCAAAAATCATAGAATAATAAAAAGAAAGATTATTATCTTTTACAAATTTCAGGAAATGCGTCACATCCAGATTCATGCAGACGTTTGTCTGCGGGTAATCCATGCTCTGAAAAAAGCGAAAATGCTCTTTTCTCGGCCACTTTTCCATATCAATATACTCCACGTTGTCATCCTCCTGTATAATCCGGCTCGTCGCCTCAATTCCTTTGCTTTATTATATCTGCTGTCCCCATGTTTTTCAACAGGAGCGCAAAACAGCTTTTCGCTCATTTTCTCTGCAAACCATCCATTTAAAACGTGCAAAAACGGATTTCTGTTACCGGCTGAGCATATAAAGCAGGCGCAGGGCGTGAACATTCTCATCGGTTCTTGCCCTGTAATAGGCGTCGCGTAAACGGTTGTTCCGCTGCGTTTCCAGGTATTGCAGACCGTATTTGCGGAAATCTCCGCTTTCATCCAGTACCCGCTCGCGAAGCACATCACGGAACGTGCCCCGCAGCACCGGAGGCTGCACGTAGGGATGAAAGCTTCTGCCCGTCATCATCCGGTATATCTGCTGGAATTCCTGCGCGTGGGACTGCTCATCCTCCGCAAACTCCAAAAGGAGCTGCCGGTCCTCCTCGTTGTCGGCTATGTTCGCAAGCTCCCGGTAAAGCGCGGAATCCCCCAGCTCCGCCGTGATATACATCTGAAGCTTTTGTGTGGTTGTCATATCCATCATAATTCCCCCTTTTCCTTTTATTACAGTATATGATTTGCTGAAATATTGGTTCGGAAAAAACAGCCCTCGAAGCTCTCTGCGCAATCGTACCTTTCCTATTTCGGGAACTTTAAACACTTGATATTCAGAATCATATTTTCTATAATATTAAAAAAAGCAACGCGAGGTGTTTTTTATGTCAATCGGCATTGTTCTGGAAGGCGGAGGAATGCGAGGCGCCTACACAAGCGGGGTGCTGGAGGCTCTGTTGAGGCACGGAATTGAATTCCCAACGGTTTACGGCATTTCTGCGGGCGCGTGCAACGCACTCAGCTATATCTCCAAGCAGCCACGCCGTAATTTTGATATTTTCTACAATTACATTACCGACAAGCGGTACATCAGCGTGGAAAATCTAAATCGAACCGGTTCGCTTTTCGGTTTCGACTTCATCTTCGGTGAGCTTTCGCGCAGCCTTCTTCCGTTTGATTACGAGACCTTTTTTGCGTCCCCGGTGGAGTTAAAAGTAGGCGCTACCGATCTGAAAACAGGGCAGGCGATCTTCTTCAACAAAGAAAATCTGGACAAGGACTTTACCCCCGTAAAGGCTTCCAGCTCGCTGCCGTTTGTTTCCAACGTTGTTTCGTATCAGGGATATGAGCTGTTGGACGGCGGTTGCGCGATGCCGATTCCAATTGAGCGTTCTATTCTGGACGGAAATCGGTACAATGTAGTTGTACTTACCCGAGACAGCACCTACCGAAAAAGCCTGCGGCCGGAGTTTCCGCGTTCCGTTCTGCGCGTAAAATACGGTGATTATCCAAACTTTGTGGACGCGATGATGAAGCGTCCGGAGGTTTATAACCGCGAGCTGGAGGTCTGCCGCAGGCAGGAGCAGGAAGGCGCGGCGGTCATTATTCGCCCAAGCCGCCCGATCATCACCAGCCGTTATGAAAAGGACCCGGAGCACCTGCGGCTGATTTATGAAATGGGCTTGTGCGACTGCGAAAAGAAGCTGGCGGAGGTTCGGGAGCTTTTCAAGAAAGCCTAGTGCTCGGTGACATCTAAAACAACTGGACAGCGGAAAGGATATAAAAACGCGCCTTAAATTGGCTTTTCAAGACCATTTCAAGGCGCGTTTTCTTATGTATTGTTTGCTTTGCCCGGCATATCTAAGCTTCTTTCGCTTTTTTTATTTCTTCACGCAAATCTGACAGTTGATTTTTATTATGTTCCCCTTCAAAAAGCACATGATGACTTTCGAAAAGATTACATAATGAAATTAGCATTTTGTTATAGTCACTCGCCTTACAGCCGCTGGCTCCAATTTCAGCGGTATAACCACCTTCCTTTCGAAAACCTTGATTAAACAAATAATTTACATGCCCACAATTATTATTTAAATAAAAATCTATTTCAAAAATTGGTCCTGCCGGGTGCTCTACCGGTAAATTTTCAGTAGTATTAACCATTTTTTGATTGGCCAGAACATCGAAAGTCTTTTTAATTTCATCCAATTCTATTATTTCCGATTCTGTACCTGTACGCACATTTGAAAGAACAATTTTACAAATATCTTTTTCTGATAGATTAACTGCTTGTTTAAACGAAATCTCCTTATTTTTTTCTGTTTGATTATTGCTACCGGTTTGATTTACACAAGCTGTAACTCCACCCAAAAGAGTTAATACAAAAAAGATTGTTATAATTTTCTTCATAGTACCCCCTTCAAAATAAAAACCTGTTTGCCTTTCTACTATAAATAACGAAAGGCAAACAGGTTTTGTTACAAAAATTACCATATTATTTAATTATTATAGCTTTGGAAAGAATTTCTTGAGCTTCTTTTATTGGTACATCTCCATATATACTGATATGTTTGTCATCAATGACACCTGTAGCTACTAGTTTACCAAAATCTTGTTTCGGTTTGACTAATTCTCCATCTTCCCTGTACGTAACAATGAATGAAGATGAACGGTTTGAATACTTATCAAAATAAGCTCCATTGGAATAATCTGTTTTTTCCAGATAGTATTCGTTCGGCAAATACCCAAATGTAATTTTTAAGCGTACATTTGCATTTGCATTGGATTGATTGTTAATTGTTGAGTTAGTATAGCCTTGTCTTTGAGTAATCTTGGGATAGTTCCAGAAAGCAATGACCGCACTAACTCCTATTAAAATAAATACCGAAATTGCAGCAGCGAGTAAAAAAGGGTATAGGGTATTTCCCTCCATCTGCTGTGCTAAATTTGTACGTTTCAACCAATATTTCAAAGAAAACCTATGCCCTTTGCAAAATTCGGGATTACCTAATAAATCTGCCAGGTCATCGGAACACTGTTTCGCAAAAATCTGCATAATCTCATCTGTCTTTATTTTATTACTGTTCTCCATGTGTTTCACCCCGCAATATTCCTAAAATCATTTTTTTGGCGCGAAACAGCCGCAATCGTACATTATCTTGAGAAATATGCAACATTTCGCTAATTTGCTCGTTAGAAAGCTCATGAACATATTTTAGAATTACTACATCGGCAAATTTATCATCAAGAGATTGAATCTGTTTAATCCGCATTTGAAAAGCTTCCCTTGAAATTTCTATGTATTCAGGGTTCATCTCATCCACAAGCGGCATCACGTCTTGCTCCTCATAAGGCTCCTCCCTCCGCTTCATGTTCTTACGATAAATGTCAATGGCAGCGTTTCGGGTTATAATAACAATGAAAGATTTTGTTTTATTTTCATTTACGTCTTTTATTTTGTTTAAATGGTTAATTAGATGTATAAATGCATTATGTACCGCATCTTCTGCATCAGTTTGATTATGTAAAATTTTATATGCTATATTATACATTCTGCATTGGTACTTACGGTACAGTTGCTCGAAAAATTTACGATCCGTTTGGCTGTCTAAAACTGAGAAAAATAAAAGTAACAAATAATCACTCCCAAAAATTAGATTCAGCAAGCTTAAAGATTATTTAGAATTATAATATATATTCAGTATAATACTTTATTAAAATTCTGTAACGTATATTTTTACTTTTTTTGCTTGACAGGAAAAGATTATAGGCTTATTATTGTTGTTGCAAACAATTCGCATTTAGGAGGAGGGTTGCCCTTTGAAAAAAATAACGGCCGTCCTGCTGGCGGTTGTCATTCTGTTTCTTTGCACGGGCTGCTCACGCAGAACGGAAAAAGAGATTAAATTCCGTGTTGTGACTTCCTTTTATCCTTTATATATCATGGCGCTAAACATCACCGACGGAGTGGACGGAATTCAGGTGGACAACATGGCCGGCCAGCAGGCTGGGTGTCTGCACGACTACCAGCTACAGTCCAAGGACATGAAAAACATCGAGCAGGCGGACGTGTATGTCATAAACGGTGCCGGTATGGAAGGCTTTATGGATAAAGTAACCGCTCAGCTGCCGAACCTGAAGGTCGTGGATTCCAGTGAATCCATCCCGTTTATTGAAGATGAAAGCGGAGAGCCGAACCCGCATTTATGGGTCTCTATCTCCAATTATATTCAGCAGGTGGACAATATTGAAAAAGGACTATCCGCCGCCGACCCCAAAAATTCCGGTGCATACCGGAAAAACGCGCAGGAATACATGGCAAGGCTCAGTATTCTGCGCGACCAAATGCACAAAGAGCTGAGCGGGATAACCCAACGGGACATTATCACGTTTCACGAAGCGTTCCCTTATTTCGCGCAGGAGTTTGACCTGAACATTGTCCAAGTCATTAACCGCGAACCGGATAGCCAGCCGAGTGCGCGCGAGCTGGCAGAAACCATCCGGCTCATTCGAAGCACCGGGGTCAAGGCTGTTTTTGCGGAGCCGCAGTACCCGAAATCCGCCGCAAATATTGTCGCAAAGGAAAGCGGAGCCGAGGTATATACACTTGACCCGGCGGTAACCGGTCCCGACAACAAAAACGCCTACCTGGACGCAATGCAAAAAAACCTTGCGGTACTGAAAAAAGCGCTGGCTTAGAAGGAGTAACCGATGGATACCTGTAAATGCAACACCAAAATACGCAATATTTCCGTGAAAAGCCACGGTACTTTTCTGCTTCGCGACGTGTCTCTGGACGTGCATCACGGCGAAATCCTCGCGCTTATCGGGCGCAACGGCGCGGGCAAAACCACGCTTTTGAAAGCGGTTCTGGGCAGAATTCCCTACGCAGGGAGCATCACGTATTCCAATTCCAGAGGGGAGCCCCTTGACAAACCGCGCATCGGTTACGTTCCGCAGAATCTCGTATTTGACCGTTCCACGCCGATTACGGTGGCGGATATGCTCTGCGCAAATTTCAGCCAGTTCCCCGTGTGGCTCGGTCATAAAAAAAACGAACTGGAGCAGGCGGAACAGATGCTGCGGCGGGTCGGGGGAAACGCTTCCCTGCTGCCCAAACGCATCGGCAGCCTCTCCGGCGGTGAGATGCAGCGCGTGCTCCTCGCGTTCGCGCTGGAACCGAAGCCGGATCTTCTTCTGCTGGATGAACCGGTCTCCGCGGTGGACCGAAAGGGAATCGAGGTCTTTTACGAGCTGGTGACCTCTATGCGCGCGGAGCACCAGATTCCGACCATTCTGGTTTCCCATGACTTATCCCACGTGGAGCGGTACGCAACAAAGGCCGCACTTCTGGACCGCACCATTTTGGTCAGCGGCTCCGTGAAGGACGTCATGCGTTCCGACGAAGTACGGGAAGCCTTCGGGTTAAAGCTGGCAGGAGGTGCGAAATGATCAACGCCATCTATTCCCTCATTGATTTTACCCTGCCGTTCGAATGGACGGAATTCAGCTACATGAAAAACGCCCTGATTGCCATTCTATTGATTACACCGCTGTTCGGCATGGTCGGCACGATGATCGTCAACAATAAAATGTCGTTTTTCTCCGACGCTCTGGGGCATTCCGCCCTGACCGGCATCGCCATCGGCGTGCTGCTGGGAGTCGATAATTATCTGGTTTCTATGATGGGCTTTGCCCTGCTGTTTGCCCTATGCATCTCCGCCGTAATGGACTCCAACACCTCCTCCGCGGACACAATTATCGGGGTCTTCTCCTCCACCGGGCTTGCGCTCGGCATTGTGCTGCTCTCCGCCTCCGGGGGATTTGCAAAGTATTCCTCCTACCTCATCGGCGATATCCTCACCGTCCAGCCGGAGGATATCGGGATGCTTGCTTTCCTCCTGCTGGCGGCTGTCGCGCTCTGGGCATACTTTTTCAACCGCTTTATGCTCACCGGAATCAACGCGGACCTTGCGGCAAGCAAGGGAATCAGCGTGCGCCGCTATGAAAAGCTTTTTGTCATCGCGGTCGCCGTCATCGTTACCGTTTCCATCAAATGGGTCGGAGTGCTCATCATCAATTCCCTGCTCGTGCTCCCGGCCGCCTCCGCGCGTTATCTGGCAAGGAGCATGCGTTCCTACCACGTTACAGCAATTCTGATTTCCCTTTTCTCGGGAATCAGCGGCCTCATTCTTTCCTACTACACCGGAACCGCCGCCGGCGGAACCATTGTTCTGGTCGCCGCGGGTATCTTCTTTATCAGCTTCTTTTCCTCAAAGATTAGACTAAAAGTATAAATATAGACATTTTATACTATTTGATACGCCTGCCGATTGGAGCAGGCGTATTTTTATTGAATTTTTATAAAATTCACTTATAATTAAATAAAGTTATAGAAATTGAGGTGGCAACATGAATATCATAACCGTAACAAAGGAAAATCTGGAGCAGGAGCATATTTGCTGTGCGATTTCCAACAACAATGACTGCCAGGTGGCGGCAAAAAAGGCCTGGCTTGCGGAACGCATGGAAGACGGCCTTGTGTTTAAAAAGGGCGACGTCAGGGGCAAATGCTTTATTGAGTATATTCCTGCGGAAAAAGCCTGGGCACCGATTGAGGCCGAAGGCTATATGTATATTGACTGCATGTGGGTTTCCGGCCAGTTCAAAGGGCATGGTTACTCCAATCTGCTTTTGGACGAGTGCATCCGCGACAGCAGGAAAAAAGGCAAAAAGGGGCTTGTGATTCTGTCTTCGGATAAGAAAAGACCCTATTTATCTGACCCGAAATACCTGGAACACAAAGGTTTTATAGTTACCGACACCGCAGCGCCTTTTTACGCGCTGATGTATCTGCCGTTTGAAAAGGACGCGGCGGCTCCCAAGTTTAAGGAACACGTAAAAATACCGCAGATCGCCGCATCGGGCTTTCGCCTGTACTACGCGCACCAATGCCCCTTTACCGCAAAATATGTTCCGATAATTTTGGATATGGCAAAAGAAAAGGGCGTACCGTTTCAGGCGATTCGGTTTGAAACAGCGGAGCAGGCGCAGAACGCTCCGGCTCCGTTCACCTCCTACAGTCTGTTTTATAACGGAAAATTTCTCACCAATGAAATTCTCTCTGAAAAGAGATTTGAGAAAATTCTCGCAGAACAGGGGTTATAACCGCACAGGAGGAAGAATAACGGGTTGCAAGCGGGAATCCATCTGTGCTATTATGAATGCATTAGTGTGTGAAATCAGAATTTTATCATATCACAGGAGGGTCCTTATGAAGCATCCGTATTTTAAACCGGCAGATATCCTTTTGCCGAAAAACGTACCCACGGAAAACTGGTGTGTGGTCGCCTGCGACCAGTACACCTCCGAGCCGGAGTACTGGAATAAAGTAAAGGAAATCGCGGGGGATTTTCCCTCTACCTACCATATGGTATACCCGGAGTGCTATCTGGAATCGACCGATGCCGCCACGTATGCCTCTCAAATCAATTCCACGATGGAGCGCTACCTTGCGGACAGTGTTTTCCGTGAATTGAAAAGCCGTTACCTTTATGTGGAACGCACGCAGGCGGATGGAAAAATCCGCCGCGGCGTAATGATGGCTCTCGATTTGGAGCAGTACCGTTACGAAGCGGGCAGCAAAACGCCCATCCGCGCCACCGAGGGAACCGTACTTGAACGGATTCCGCCCCGTGTAAAAATCCGCCGCGACGCTCCGCTGGAGCTGCCGCACATCATGATATTGATTGACGACCCGGACAAAACCGTCATCGAACCGATCGAACAATCCAACCTGACACTTGAATACGAAGGAAATCTGATGCAGGACAGCGGAAGCCTTCGGGGATACAGCCTGAACGACACGGAAACTGCCAGAATGGAGGCCGCCCTCGACAGCCTTCCGGCGAACGACAACCTGCTGTTTGCCGTCGGCGACGGAAACCATTCCCTTGCTACCGCCAAAGCCTGCTACGAAAAACTGAAAAAAACGCTTTCCCCGGAACAGGCCGCCTCCCACCCCGCCCGCTGGGCGCTGGTGGAGGTCGTAAACCTTTATGACGATTCCTTACAGTTCGAGCCGATTCACCGCGTGGTGTTCCAGACAAAACCTGCGGAGCTGATGGACGAGCTTCGCAAATACTACGAGGTCTCCGATGCGCCCTGCGACGGGCACCGAATTACCTGCGTCATCGGCACGGAGAAAAAGGATATCTGGGTCAAGAACCCGCCGTCAAACCTTGAAGTGGGCACCCTGCAAAAGTTCCTTGATCAATGCCTCGCAAAAATCGGCGGTAAAACCGACTATATCCACGGCGAGGACGTTGTGGAGCGTCTCTGCGCGCAGGACAGCGCTGCAATCGGCTTCCTCCTCCCCAAAATGGAGAAAAGCAGTCTGTTCCAGACCGTCGCAATCGACGGCGCGCTTCCCCGCAAGACCTTTTCCATGGGTCACGCCTGCGACAAACGCTTTTATATGGAGTGCCGCAAGATCAAATGATATTACATTCTATGCATTAATTGGCGGCGCGGCCGCCTCGATTTCCGTAACGGTTTCGTGATTCTTCAGCTTCTTAAAATGAATGCATTATCAAGTAAACTTTCATAAACACAGCACAGGCAAATATTCTGAGTACCGTGCTTAAAAAATGACGGTGGGAACATACCTCCCACCGTCATTTTTATACAAAACGGAAATGTTGGCTGATTTGCTTTATTCCGGAGTTCATTTGTGTTAATATTATTCTATGAAATGGATAGAAAGCTGCTTAATCTGAGCGGCGGAACGGGGGAAATATGTCTGACGTTATCAGAGTATTTGTTGAGAAGAGAAACGGCTTTGACGTGGAAGCACAGCACATAAAGTCGGATTTGGTCGAGAACCTGGGAATGGAAGCAATTGAGGAGCTCCGGCTGGTTAACCGGTATGATATTTCCGGACTGAGCAGGGAAGAATTCGCCGCCGCAAGGGGAACCATTTTTTCCGAACCGAATGTGGACAACGTTTACGACGAGGAGTATCCCCTGCCGCAGGGCTTCTCCGTTTTCGCGATGGAATACCTGCCCGGGCAGTATGACCAGCGCGCCGACTCCGCCGCGCAGTGCGTGCAGCTTTTGACGCAGGGCGAGCGCCCGCAGGTAATTACCGCGCGCGTCATCGCCATGAAGGGCAGCTTAACCGAAGAGCAGCTTGACAAAATCAAGAGCTATATGGTCAACCCGGTAGAGAGCCGCCTCGCTTCTCTGAAAAAGCCGGAAACGCTGGAGCTTACCGCGGAAGTGCCTGCAGATGTCGCCCGTGTGGCAGGCTTTATCCGGTGGGACGGGCAGGAGCTTGAACACTATTATAAAACGATGGGGTTTGCCATGAGCATGGAGGACCTTGCCTTCTGCCGCGACTATTTCCGCGACCAGGAAAAACGCGACCCGAGCGTGACCGAACTGCGCGTCATCGACACCTACTGGAGTGACCACTGCCGCCACACCACCTTTTCCACCCGTCTGGAAAATATTCAAATCGAGCGTTCCGCTGTCAGCGACGCGATTGAAGACGCGTTAAAGGCGTATTACGACGCGCGCCGTGAGGTTTACGGCGAGACAGACCGCCCCGTTTCCCTCATGGATATGGCGGTTATCGGCATGAAGCTGCTCCGCAAGCGAGGGCTGATTCCAGACCTCGACCTGAGCGAGGAGATCAACGCCTGCTCCATCGAGGTTCCGGTCACGATCGACGGCAAAACGGAAAAGTGGCTGGTACAGTTTAAGAATGAGACCCACAACCACCCGACGGAAATCGAGCCGTTCGGTGGTGCGGCGACCTGCCTTGGCGGCGCGATCCGCGACCCGCTTTCCGGCAGAGCCTACGTTTATCAGGCAATGCGCGTCACCGGCTCCGGCGACCCCCGCGTTGCGTTTGAAGATACCATGCACGGCAAGCTCCCCACCCGTAAAATCACCACGGGCGCTGCGCACGGCTACAGCTCCTACGGCAACCAGATCGGACTTGCCACCGGGCAGGTAACCGAGCTTTATGATTCCGGCTACGTTGCAAAGCGCATGGAAATCGGCGCGGTCATCGGCGCTTCCCCCAAGGAGAACGTCGTCCGCTTTGTCCCCGAGGAGGGCGATATCATCGTCCTGCTGGGCGGCAGTACCGGGCGTGACGGCTGCGGAGGAGCCACCGGCTCCTCCAAGGCGCACACCGAGCAGTCCATCGAGGTCTGCGGCGCGGAGGTGCAAAAGGGCAATCCGCCTACCGAACGGAAAATTCAGCGCCTGTTCCGCAATCCGGAGGTTTCCAGACGGATCAAACGCTGCAATGACTTTGGCGCGGGCGGCGTCTGCGTTGCCATCGGCGAACTGGCGGACGGCTTAAAGATTGATTTGAATCAGGTTCCCAAAAAATACGAAGGATTGGACGGCACTGAGCTTGCCATTTCCGAATCACAGGAACGGATGGCGGTCGTGCTCTCCCCCTCGGATGTAGAATCCTTTATCGCGGCGGCAGCTGAGGAAAACCTGAACGCGCAGGTAGTGGCCGTTGTGACGAAAGAGCCGCGCTTACGAATGAAATGGCGCGAGGATACCATCGTGGACATCAGCCGTGCGTTTCTGGATACCAACGGTGTAACCCAGAAAAACGGCGTGACCATAGAAGCGGTCAACCCCGAAAACTATTACCGCACTCTTGTACCGGAATGCTTACACAATAAACCTCTCGGCGAAGCGTTTCAGGATAATCTTGCCCGCCTTGAGGTTTGCAGCCAGAAGGGGCTCAGCGAGCGTTTTGACGCAAGCATCGGCGCTTCCACCGTACTGATGCCCTTTGCCGGAAAATATCAGCTTACCCCGGAAGAGGCAATGGCCGCAAAAATCCCGGTGCTTCACGGCGAAACCGACGACGCAACCGCAATGTCCTACGGCTATATTCCGGGAATCGCCCGATTCAGCCCGTTTCACGGCGCCGCCTACGCGGTCGTAGAAAGCCTTTCCAAGCTCGCGGCAATCGGCGCGGACCCGATGAAAGCTCGCCTGACCTTTCAGGAATATTTTGAACGGCTCAACACCGACCCGAAGCGCTGGGGCAAACCGGCCGCCGCCCTTCTCGGCGCGCTCACCGCGCAGATCAAGCTGGGGCTTCCCGCGATCGGCGGCAAGGACAGCATGAGCGGTTCCTTTGAGCAGCTCAACGTTCCGCCCACCCTCGTCAGCTTTGCAGTCACAATGACCAAGGCAAGCAAAACCATTTCCGCCGCGTTTCAAAACGCGGGTTCCACAGTTATGCTCTTCCCTCTGCCGGAAAATGCCGACACCCTGCTGCCGGACTGGGAAAAGCTGAAGCTGTATTATCCCGCAATTTTAAAATTGATTTCGGAAAAGAGCGTGATTTCCGCCTCTGTCGTAAAGGAAGGCGGCATGGCGGCGGCTGTGGCTAAAATGTGCTTCGGCAACAAGCTGGGTTTTGTCTTTAACGAGCATGTTCTGAACGCTAAGACCCTGTTCGCCCCGGCTTCCGGCTCCATCGTGGTCGAGTTGGCAAAAGACAGCACCATCGCCATGGAACCCGTGCTCGATGCCATAATTCTCGGAAAAACAACGGAAGTGCCGCAAATCACCGTGGGCGGGGAAACGCTGGAGCTGGAAGCCCTGATTTCCGCGTGGAGCGGAACCTTGGAAAAAATATTCCCGGGCAGCGCAAAGGAAACGCCCGTCGCTTATGATATTCCTCTGACTACGGAGCGCAGCCAAAAGGCTCCGGCAATCAAACCCGCGAAGCCCCGTGTGTTTATTCCCGTATTCCCCGGAACAAACTGCGAATACGACAGTGCAAGAGCCTTTGAGCAGGCCGGCGCACAGACGGAAATCCTTGTGGTGCGCAACCTGAGCTCGGCTGATATCGAATACACCATTGAGCGCATGGAAAAAGCGATTCGTCAATCGCAGATCATTATGCTGCCGGGCGGTTTTTCCGGCGGCGACGAGCCGGATGGCTCCGGTAAGTTTATCGCGACGACGTTCCGCAACCCGAAAATCGCCGAGGCGGTCAGCGATCTGCTGAAAAACCGCGACGGTCTGATGCTGGGCATCTGCAACGGTTTTCAGGCCCTGATTAAGCTCGGGCTGGTTCCTTACGGCGAAATCACAGAGCCAAGCAAGGACGCCCCCACCCTTACCTTTAACACACTGGGCCGCCACGTATCGCGTATGGTCTACACGCGCGTAACCTCGGTGAAATCCCCATGGTTCGCGGGCGTTAGCGCGGGCGACGTTTTCGCCGTTCCGGTATCCCACGGAGAAGGTCGCTTCGTTGCCTGCGACGAGGTTATGAAAACGCTGATTGCCAACGGGCAGATCGCCACGCAGTATACCACCCCCGGCGGCGAGCCAAGCGGCAGTATCGAGTGGAACCCGAACGGCTCCGTTTGTGCGGTGGAGGGTATTACCAGCCCCGACGGACGTATTCTCGGCAAAATGGCGCATTCTGAGCGCAGGGGCGGTCATTTATACGCAAATGTTCCGGGTGAAAAAGACCAGAAAATCTTTGAATCCGGCATAAAATATTTTAAATAAAACCAGGTGAACGGTAAATGAGTAAATATCTCAAAAGGACCTGGGCTGAGATCAGCCTCGACGCAATCGATCGGAATTTCAAAATCATCTGCGACCGGCTGAACCCCGAAACAAAGGTCTGCTGCGTGATTAAAGCGGACGGCTACGGGCACGGCGCGATTGCACTTGCAAAGGAATATGAGGAGCTTGGCGCGGACTGGTTCGCTGTCTCCAATCTGGAGGAGGCGGAGCAGCTCCGCGCGGCGGGTCTCAAATTGCCGATTTTAATCCTCGGCTATACGCCGCCCTCCGAAGCAAAAAAGCTGAGCGAGCTGAATATCGCGCAGGCGGTGCTTTCACTGGGCTACGGGCTAAAGCTTTCTTATGAAGCGGTAAAAGCGGGCGTCACGGTGCGCGCGCATATCAAGCTGGATACCGGAATGAGCCGAATTGGCTTCTTTTATCAGAACAAGGAGCGGGACACGAAGACAATTGAGGATATTCACAAGGTCTGCAAGCTGCCCGGCATTGAGGCGGAGGGCATCTTTACACACTTTGCGGTCGCCGATGAAGGAGACGACGGGCGTGCCTACACCTGCGCGCAGTTTGAAAACCTGACGGATGCGATTTCCAGGCTGAAACGGTCCGGCATCCAGTTTAAAATCCGACATTGCGCGAATTCCGCCGCAATCTTCGATTATCCGGAAATGCAGCTCGACATGGTTCGTCCGGGAATTGTTTTATACGGTCTTCAGCCCTCCGGCAAGCTAAAAAACCCGGGAGACCTGACTCCCGCGATGGAGCTGAAAAGCGTCGTTTCCCTGGTAAAAACAATTGAACCGGAAACCAGCGTGAGCTACGGCTGTGAGTTTACCGCCTCGGAGCCGACAAGAATTGCCACGGTTCCGATCGGCTACGCGGACGGCTACCTCCGTCACCTGTATCAGCAGGGCAGTATGCTGGTCAGGGGGAAAAGAGTCAAAATTGTCGGGCGGGTATGTATGGACCAGCTCATGCTCGATGTAACCTCCGTTCCAGAGGTTCAGGAGGGCGACACGGTCACGGCATTCGGTCGCGACGGCGAATGCTTTCTACCGGTAGATGAGCTGGCCAACCTGAACCAGACCATCAATTACGAGCTGGTCTGCATGGTCTCCAAGCGGGTGCCACGAATTTTCTATAAGGGCGGAAAAGAGTTCGGAGAACTGGACTACATTGCTGAATAACCAATAAAACCCTCCCGGGCAGGTACTTCAATCTGCCTGGGAGGGTTAATCATCATTTGTGAAGATAAGCGTTTGAGGGATTGTCAATGTTTGGCGCTAATTGTCGGATGAATCTGCAGTGCTGATTATAGAACTAACCGCGCTGCTATTTCTCAAAAATGATTCCTCTTTGCTTACACCATATTTCTGCTTCTCTCAATTCATCGTTTGTATACTTAGTGGGATTTACTCCAGAATTCTTCATTGGACAGCGCATTCCTATATTTGGAGCGTAGTCGGCTTATAAGATGAAATAAGCAGGCTGAGTCTAAACTTTTTGGAACTGACCTGCTCAACTACTTCATATATGTAACTTTTTAAAGAAACATTTCGGGTTCCTTTCGAATGCGCTTTGCGCTGGATAAATAGCATTCGCCTGCAGCCATTTTAATTTTTGACAGATGTCTTGCCTTTTGAGGACATATCCGCACACAGCGCATACAGCCGATGCACTTTTCTTTGTCTGTTTTCCGAGGATTTTGTTCGCTTATTGCACCGACAGGGCATCTTTTTACGCAAAACCCACAGGCAGTACAGGACGCTGCGGCTACAGGAACCATTGGAAGTTCCATATACTTCCTGTATGGTTCCTTTCCTGGAACATAAAGCTTAGTGAAGCTCTCGTCCGAAGTGATTCCCGCGATTTTCTTTTTCAGTTCCCAACAGAAGCCCTCAATAAATACCATGTCTTTTGCATCCGGCCGACCTGCCGCAATCGAACGTATTACGGAATGCTCCGTAACGACAGCAGCCGCGCCAACGGTCAAAAAACCGTTTTCTTCCGTAAGATTTTTCATTTCCAAAAGGGCATCTTCGTATTCACGGTTTCCATAGGTCGCAATCAGCGCGGCAAATGTGCGCTGACCTTTGATGCCGTTCAGTCTTTGCCGAAATGTTTTGGGAACTCTGCCGCTATACACGGGGAATCCGAAAATAACGAAATCGTCTTTTTTAAGCTTCAATTCGATATCTTTAAAGTTATAATCCGTTACATCGTGCTCCACAATTTCTGTGTTGAAAGGCTTTACAATAGCCCGGAGAACAGATTGCGTTGTTCCGGTCGGACTAAATATAAAAGATGCAGTCTCTTCATTTCCATCGTTTTCAACCTCTGAATAAAATTATATAAATAATAGAAAGCCCGGATGGCCAGCTATTTCTGCTTTTCAACAAAATAATAATCTTTGGGGATAATTTTGTCAATAGAGAAGCTTACAAAATTTTAATTGCAGTCTAAATTTGTAAATTTATGGTTTTGCTTCTGTTTACTTGACATAATCCGGAAGAATTTTTATAATTAAAAGTAATCATTCCCATTATGTTTGTGCATTGTTGCTATTTTTACTCCAATAATATTTCCAATTAGACAGTTATCCGTGTAGGAGAAACAATTTTCGCGGTGGGAATTTATATTCTGTTAACCTAATCTTGAGTTATCCGCGAAATACAGCGGAAGGTTGTTACCATCCTTCATGGCACAAACGCATTCCATTGATTTGCATACTCTTTGATTCAGTGAAAACATGGGAAGCAGGAAGAAAAACAGGAAGAACGAAACGAAAACGGAGGAACGAAATTGAAACAAAGGATTCTCTCTCTCATCATCGCATTTGCAATCGCGGTCTCCATCGTAATCCCCGCTTCAGCGGATGCCGCAACCCAAACCCTAACGCTTGACAACTCTTTCATTGCGGTGAAGCCGGGAGATTTCACCACGCTGAATGCCAGTCTGTCGGGTATACCTACAACGGACGTCAGCTGGTCGATCGCTGACCCGGGTATCGCAACCGTAGACAACAACGGTATGGTAACCGGCGTATCGTTCGGAATAACCACTGTAACCGCAACCGCGAGCAGCGGCTTGACCGCAGCCTGCAAGGTTCACGTAGCCTTAAAGGGAATCGACGTATCCAAATATCAGAAGGATATCAACTGGAGCGCCGTAAAGGCCAGCGGCATTGATTTCGCGATCATCCGCTGCGGATACACCGGAACAGATTCCCTGACTCCGCAGGTCGACCCGTATTTCAGCGCAAACTACACCAATGCCCTGCAGGCCGGAATTAAAGTCGGCGCTTATTACTACAGCTGCGCCACCAATGTGGCGATGGCCGAGCAGGAAGCGAACAAGGTTCTCAGCATCCTCAACGGCATCCCGTTGGATTATCCGGTCGTTTATGACATTGAGTACAGCGGACATCGCACAATGAACAGCGAAGCACTTGCCGATGTGGTATCCACCTTCCTCAACACCATGCAGGCTGCCGGCTACAAAACAGCCGTTTACAGCTCGCCAAGCATCTTTAACTCCAACCTCTCCAGCTCCCGGCTTGATGTTTATGACCGCTGGGTAGCGCACTGGGGGGTGAATATGCCGAACTTCAGCAAGCCGTATACCATGTGGCAGTGCGGTTACGGCACGGTTCCCGGAATTACCACAGGCGTTGTTGACATGGACTACAGCTACAAGGATTATGCCGCAGTACAGCCTACCCCGATTCCGGACAACGGCTCCAATAATCCGCCCGTTCCCGCCACAACAATGAAATGCGACACAAGCTACCCGTATACCTTCGGTTCCAATACTACATATATTTATAAAATTACGACCAATCTCTCCGCACCGCCGACCGCGTCATCCTCAAACCCCTCTGCGGTCAAAGTAGCCTACTACCAGAAAACGTCGGGCGGCTATCTTTACAAGATCACCAATGCCGGCTCGGGCTCCGCTCAGATTACAACCACCGCTCCCGACGGCACCTCGGTTTTCTTTACGGCGAGCGGAAGGTCCAGCGGCGTAATTTCCGACACCACCATGCCATTTACGATGAAGCGAAACGCGGTGTATCAGTTTAAGCTTACTCCTTACGGCGTAACCGGAGTTCCGAAAATCACGACCGGAAACGGCAGTGTATTGAGCGTAATCTCATCCCAGAAAATCGGAAACAGCTACTATATCAAGGTTCAGGCTAAGGCAAAGGGCTGCACCAGCGTTTATACCACCATATCCGGGCAGTCCGCCGTGCGCCAATGTATGATCACCGTTGTATAACGGAATATCGCCATATTTTTTCTTCAAAGACTGCTGCAAAGCTGACGCCGCAATTTTAGCGGTGTCAGCTTTCTCATTCTTGTTTTATAACATTTTTTATTTAAAAAATAGGCGAACTTTCAAAAAATATATCAATTTAGTGTTATTTAATTTTTTTGCCAGCCGATATAAATTTAGATAGTTTTTGCAATTATTCGATAAAAATATACATTTTTTCATATTGTACAACTGACTGACACTTTTTCGTTTTAACAAATTACTGGGAGGAAACAATGTGGATATTTCAACCATCGTCGGGCTTCTTGTCGCGTTTGGGTCTTTAATTTTTGCTTTTATCCTTGAAAAAGGTGTGGTAAGCTCTTTGTTTTTACCGAGTCCGTTTATTACCGTATTCGGCGGAACTGTAGGCGCCGTTATCATATCTTTCGGGATAAAAGGGCTGCTCGGCGCTTTTAAAGCGTTGATGAAAAGCTTTTCCAAGAAGAACGCGCCAAACCCGGAGGCTCTGATTACAAAAATAAGTGAAATGGCGGATTTGTGCCGTAAAGAAGGTCTCTTAAAGCTGCAAACCCTTCTGACCGACCCGGATTTGAACAATGATAAATACCTGCTTCTAAAGGAAGGAATGATTCTTACCCTGGATATGAAGCCGGCAGAAGAAATTCAGACTGCTCTGGAAGCTGATCTGCAGACCTATGAAATGCAGAAGAAGCTGGATATCGAGGTTTTTGAAGGCGCGGCGGGCTTCTCCCCAACCATGGGCGTTATTGGAACAGTCATGGGTCTGGTGCAGGTGCTTTCCAATATGTCGGACGCGGAGCATTTAACCGCGGCAATCGCCGTTGCGTTTATCGCCACCCTATACGGTGTTGTATTTGCCAATATCCTTTATCTGCCTTTTGCCAACCGTTTGAAGATTTGCCTGAAGCGCGAAAAAGTATTCCGTGAAATGATGGTGGAGGGAATCTGTATGATTGCAAGCGGAAAAGGCTCCCGTGACATTGTGAACAACCTCGCCCTTTACTACCACGCGTTTGAAGGCGGCGAAAAGAAATATAAAGAGGGCATAAACAACTAATCACAGTTTGGAGATTACAGCATGAAGAAAAAACAAAATTCTGAAGCGGAGAAAGAAAATTCCGAACGGTGGCTTCTTACCTATTCCGATATGATCACGCTGCTTCTTGCGCTGTTTATTATCCTGTACTCCATGAGCACAATTGACGCAAAAAAAACGGCGAAGATGGCCGAGCAGTTCGCTACCGCTCTGGGTACCGGAACTTCGGGCACGGCAGGCCATGGCGGCGGCACGGGCACCGGAGCAGGCACCGGAGCAGGCAGCGGAACAGGAACAGGAACAGGAGCGGGCAGCGGGAGCGGAACCGGTCGCGGCAGCATGCCCAAGGACGCTCTGGAAGAGGTTTACGGAATTTTGCAGGATTATGTGGATAAAAACCATTTGCAAGATCAAATTGGTCTGGATGACACAGACAACTATGTGAGAATCCATTTGAAGGATAAATTGATGTTTGTTCCGGATACGGCAACCATGCTGCCGGAAAGTCAGCCGGTGCTCAAGGAAATTCAAGGCGCGATTGCTCAGGTTTACTCCCGGGTCGACCATATTACCATCAGCGGAAATACCGCGGATCTCGGCGAGCGAACAATGGCAAGCGACCAGGTTTCCTGGCGGCTTTCCTCTGAGCGGGCGGTAACCGTGCTTACCTCTATGGTAGGCTATGGCTTGCAGCAGGATAAGCTGTCAATTGAAGGTTATGCCCATTTCAACCCGGCTGCCTCAAACAACACGCCAGAAGGCAGAGCAAAAAACCGCCGCGTGGAAATTACCATTTACAAATATCCGGTTACGACCGCGAAGCCGGGGTCAGCCGCCAGCTCTGCAACCAGCTCTGCCGGTAGTCCCCCCAACAGCTCTGCTTCCAGTACCGCAAGCAAATAATCTGCAAGCTTAATCGACATTGAGAGAACCGCCGTTACGGAGGTTCTCTTTTTTGCGATACAAAACTCCCGGATGCATCGTGCGTTCGGGGCACCGACCACGTATAAAACTCTTGTCAATGTCTGCTTTCAATGAATCCGCAAGCCTCCTGACAGCTCTGCGCTAAAAATTTTATTTTGTAGCTATAGCTACATACATTACCTTCCAATTCGATTATACTGACATCAGTAATCAAATAAAAGTACTGGAGGATTTATAAATGAGTGAAATGTTTTGTTTTCAATGTGAGCAGACGCTGAACGGAACCGGCTGTATTCATGCCGGTGTTTGCGGAAAGCAGGCGGACACCGCTGTTTTGCAGGATGAACTGACCGGCGCTTTGGTCGGTCTGGCAAAAGCGTCCGGAAATTCCGGCAGAACAAAAGCTGCGGATAAACTGATGATGGAGGGTCTGTTCACCTGTATTACCAACGTCAATTTTGACAATAATGTAATTGGCAGGATGATCGACCGCGTAAACCAGGAAAAAGCAAGTCTTGTACCGGGCTGCGCTTGCTGCCCGTCTTCGTGCGGAAACACGGATAATTTTGATATGAATTCTCTTTGGAGTGACAATGAAGATATTCGTTCTCTAAAAACCCTGCTCCTTCTGGGTCTGCGCGGAATGGCCGCCTACGCTTATCACGCTTTTGCGCTCGGATATGAAGACGAGGAAGTAACGGATTGGTTTTACAAGGGAATGAACGCTGTCGGCTCTGAGCTTGACGCCGACACGCTTCTCGGCCTGTTAATGGAATTCGGTCAGATGAATTTAAAATGCATGGAGCTCCTCGACCGGGCGAATACAACCGCCTACGGCAACCCGGTTCCGGTCAAGGTTCCAAACACCATTGAAAAGGGTCCGTTCATTATTATCTCCGGCCATGACCTGCTTGATTTGAAACAGCTTTTGGAGCAGACGGAAGGAAAAGGTATTTCAATTTATACCCACGGTGAAATGCTTCCCGCCCACGGCTACCCGGAGCTGAAGAAACACTCGCACCTCAAGGGGAATTTCGGTACGGCATGGCAGAACCAGCAAAAGGAGCTTGACGGTGTACCGGCCCCGATTTTATTTACCACAAACTGCCTGATGCGCCCGAAAGCATCTTACGCGGACCGGGTATTCACCACCGGCGTAGTGGCGTATCCGGAGCTGGTTCATATTGAAGAAGCGGACGGCAAGAAGGACTTTACCGCCGTCATTCAGAAAGCGCTTGAGTTGGGAGGATACCCGGAGGCTCATGAATTCCCCGGAATTAACGGCGGAAAAACCCTGATGACCGGATTCGCGCACAACACTGTTCTGGGCGTTGCCGACCAGGTAATCGACGCGGTAAAATCCGGCGCTTTAAAGCACATCTTCCTCGTAGGCGGTTGCGACGGCGCAAAGCCGGGACGCAACTATTACACTGATCTCGTAAAGCAGACCCCGGACGATTCCGTTGTACTGACCCTTGCCTGCGGAAAATTCCGCTTCAACGACCTCGATCTGGGAACGATCGGCAACCTCCCCCGCATTATGGATATGGGGCAATGCAACGACTCCTATTCCGCGATTAAGGTTGCTGTGGCGCTATCCGAGGCCTTTGGCTGCGGCGTTAACGAGCTCCCTCTTTCCATCATCCTATCCTGGTATGAGCAGAAAGCCGTCTGCGTCCTTCTTACCCTGCTCTCCCTTGGTTTGCAGGATATTCGACTCGGGCCTTCGCTCCCTGCCTTTGTATCCCCGAATGTACTGAAAATACTGTCTGAGAAATTCGGAATCCGTCCGATCACCACTCCGGAACAGGATTTGGCAGAAATATTAAATTAAGGAGAAATTATATGAGCCGGAATTATCTGAAAAACATTGATTTTGCAGTACCGCAGGACTTCGCCGAGCTTGTGAGCTATCAGCCCGGTCAGGTCGTCAGTAAAACACTGGCGCAAAATTCCGCAGTGAGCCTGACTCTTTTTGCCTTTGCCAAGGGCGAGGAAATCAGCTCGCACGAGTCTAAGGGTGACGCAATGGTCGTCGTTCTGGACGGCGAAGGGCAAATCACCATTGGTTCCGAGCAGTTTATTGTAAAAGCGGGAGAGTCTATCGTAATGCCCGCTAATACATCGCACGCGGTTTTCGCAAAGGAAGCGTTCAAGATGTTCCTGGTCGTTGTTTTTCCTCAGGAATGACCGATAAAATTATTTAAAACTATGTAGCAACACTCTGTCTGTCAGGTGCTTCTGACAGACAGAGTGTTTTTTATTTCTCTATATTGTTATGATCTGCACTCAAAGGACTCACAGTCCGTGCATTTCTGTTCTGTCGGGTTTTGCTCATGAGTTCCTACCATAATGCTGTCCAGCGCGCAATATTCCTTGCTGTCGCAATGATGTTTGCACTCCTCAACTGTGCAGCGAATGCTCTGGTTTGCTTTTGAATCGTCCATCATAAAAAACCTCCTTTCCAAAAAATATTGTAACCATTCCAGGGTCAAATATCAGCAAACAGAAAATCTTATGGCTGCATGAATCTGGATATTAAAAAATAATTGACATAAGGCAGTGTATGATGTATAGTGTTCCTAAATGGAAACACGCATATAATTGAGGTGAAGAGATTGGATTTTGTTGAACTGCTGACGCATTTCGGCTTAACAAAACAGGAGGCAAATCTATATATGATGCTGTTCACGGAGGGACAGCTTACCGGCTATGAAGCGGCAAAGCTTACCGGAATTTCAAGGTCCAATACCTATACCGCGCTTGCAGGTCTGGTGGAAAAGGGCGCCGCGTACCTCATCGAGGGCACGGCAACCCGCTACACGCCGGTTCCGCTGGAAGAATTCTGCGAAAATAAAATCACGGTGCTTCGGCAATATAAAAAGGATTTGATCGGCTGCGCGCCTGTGCAAAAGGAGACGACGGACGGCGGATACTTCACGATTAAGGGCGAAGAAAACATCCTCAATAAAATGAAAAATATGCTGAATCAATCAAAGGAAAGGGCATATCTTTCCATGTCGGTAGAAATTACCGAACGCCTTCTGGAGGAGCTGAAAAGCAGCGTTTTCAGAGGCTTAAAAGTTGTGATTATCACAGACGAACCGTTCCGGCTGAGCGGCGCAACCGTCTACCACGCGGAAAAAACGCAGAAACAGATTCGGCTGATTGCGGATTCCTCCAGCGTTCTGACCGGGGACCTGAGTGAGGGAGCCCGCTCCACCTGCCTTTACTCCGGGAAAAAGAATCTTGTCGATTTGTTTAAAGAGTCTTTAAAAAATGAAATAACGCTGATTGAAATGATGAAAGGAACACAGGAGAAATGAAAAAACCATTTGTAACCCTCGAAAAGCTTCAGAAAATTGTAGAACAGTATCCCACCCCATTTCATCTATACGATGAAAAAGGGATTCGGGAAAACGCACGCAGCCTAAAAAAGGCATTCGCCTGGAACAAGGGCTTTCAAGAGTATTTTGCGGTGAAAGCCACCCCAAATCCGTTTATCTTAAAAATTCTGCAGGAAGAGGGCTGCGGTGTAGACTGCTCCTCCCTTACCGAGCTGATGCTTTCCGACGCCTGCGGTTTTCACGGCAGGGACATTATGTTCTCCTCAAACGTTACGCCGGACGAGGATTTTCTCTTAGCTCGCAAGCTGAACGCAATCATCAATCTTGACGATATCACCCATATCGACGTGCTGGAAAAGCTCGTCGGAATTCCGGAAACTATCTGCTGCCGCTTCAACCCGGGCGGAATCTTTCAAATCAGCAATTCCATTATGGATAATCCGGGAGAAGCAAAATACGGCTTTACCAGGGAACAGCTGACCGAAGGCTTTCAGCGGTTGATCAAGCTTGGCGCGAAGAATTTCGGTATTCATGCCTTTCTGGCAAGCAACACCACCGGAAACGAGTATTACCCGGAGCTAGCGAGAATCCTGTTTAAAACCGCGGTGGAGCTTACCCGGGATACCGGCGCGCACATCTCGTTCATCAATCTTTCCGGCGGCGTCGGGATTCCCTACCGCCCGGACCAGAAGCCCGCAGATATCCTAAAAATCGGCGAAGGCGTAAAAAAAGCATTCGAAGAGGTTTTGGCTCCGGCAGGCATGGGCGATATTTCTATCTTCACCGAGCTTGGCCGGTTTATGCTCGCTCCCTACGGCTGTCTGGTCGCTACAGCCAAGCGCGAAAAGCACACCCACAAGGATTACATCGGGCTTGACGCCTGTGCGGTCAACCTAATGCGTCCGGCAATGTACGGCGCGTATCACCATATTACGGTGATGGGGAAAGAAAACGAGCCCTGCGACCACAAGTATGACGTGACCGGCGGACTTTGTGAGAACAACGATAAATTTGCCATTGACCGCATGCTGCCCAAAATTAACCTTGGAGATCTGGTTGTAATCCATGACACCGGCGCGCACGGGCACTCCATGGGCTATAATTATAATGGTAAGCTTCGCTCCGCGGAAGTCCTGTTAAAAGAGGACGGCACCGCTCAGCTGATTCGCCGCGCGGAAACTCCGGCAGATTATTTCGCCACCCTTGATTTTACCGAAATTATAAAGTAAACTAATTCTAAGTGTAGATTTTATTTGCACCAGAAAAAGTTTTAGGGTGAGCGGTATTGTTTTGCTATAAGATTGGGTCGCCATGCGCTGTAATTATTCTGCACGAAATTTATGGTCTGAACGAACATATCTTGAAAATTGCCAGAGACTTTTTGTACAAGGGCTACGACATCTATTGCCCGGACTTCTTTTCCGGCAAGGTTTTTCCTTACGCCGAGCAGGAGGAAGCCTACGATTACTTCAGCAACCATGTGAAATTCGAGGCTTATTACATGGTGAACCAGCTGATTCAGTCACTTCGCCCCAAATACCGCAAAATTGTTCTTCTGGGCTACAGTGTTGGCGCCACGATCGCCTGGAGAAGCACGGAAAGTGGGCTTTTGGATTGTATGGTCGGATATTACGGCTCCCGCATCCGGGATTATCCGGACGTCAGCCCGAAATGCCCTGCTTTGCTTTTATTTGCGAAGAAGGAAAAAACCTTTGACGTGGTTAAGCTTGCAAACGTCCTGAGCGGCAAAGCCAAAATAGAAATACTGGACGGACGCCACGGCTTCTGCGACCCTTTTTGCAGCAATTACTGTCAAAAAGCCTGCGAAAGGGCTCGAAAGCTGACATTCAAGTTTTTATTTGAGAACCGGGTTACAGAAACCGGATTCTTTCATTCGGATGATTGGGATTGACGATTATAAACAAAAGCTTTAAAACATACAGACACAAAACGGCAGCCCGGATGTTAATACATTCCGGGCTGCCGTTTTATAGTCGATTAACTTTAAAAACGAACGGCTAAGTATTTACGAGTATATTTTTCGTGATGCAAGGCGGACGACGAAGCCAGGCTGGCGCCTGGCGAGCAACGCGGCAACACGGAAAATAGATCGCAAAGACTGGTTGGTTTTGGAGTTAATTGGCTATACAAGGTTTCGCGTTTATTCGTTAATGATATAGGGTATTGTGATCACCGCGAGATTGCGGCGCTTCAGCAAACAGGTTTTCAAGAGCAGGGAGGTCTGGTTGTGCAGCAGGTTATGCCACCATTTGGTGATCACGAACTGCGGCAGAACAACCGTAAGCATCTCATGCTTTTTCATTAGTGCATGCTTTTTATCAACATGCTTCAGCAGGGTTTCGTTCACATTGCGGTACGGAGCTTCCTCAATTACCAGCGGGATATCCACATTCAGCTCCTTAAACTGCCTTTTTACCTTCGCCGTCATGGCACTGTCGGTGCTCACGTGGTAAACCTCGATGGCACCTCCCAAAGTCATCGCGTAGTTAAGTGCCTTTAAAAAAGATTTGTTTACAGACTGAACCGGAAGAATGATATAATTATCGGTCGGTTCATCGATGACCAGCTCGCTGGCATTCTCTTCGATTACCAGATCGTTGCGAATTTTAGTGTAATGCGTCCTGACCAGAAGCATCAGGATCACCAGAGCCGGGATACAGATTAGAACAATCCATGCGCCGGCAAAGAATTTGCTGGAAGCGATGATGATGCAGGTAATCGCGGTAACAACCGCACCGATTCCGTTAATAACCGCCTTATGCTTCCAATTGCCTTCCTTATGCGTAATCCACTTTTTAAACATACCGGACTGAGAAAGCGTAAAGGAAAGGAACACGCCGACAGCGTACAGCGGAAGCAGAAGATGGGTCTCTGCCTTAAACACAATAACAAGAATGGAAGAAAGGGCGAACAGGAGCAAAATCCCGTTGGAAAAGCTCAGCCTCGTTCCCCTTCTGCTGAACATTCTGGCAACATAGCCGTCTTTGCCCAAAAGGGAAAGCAGGAGCGGCAAATCCGCAAACGCGGTATTGGCAGCCATAATCAGGATAATCGCGGTGGTAGCCTGCACCACATAGAACATCGCACTGTTGGAACCAAAAACCTGCGTGGCTATTTGAGCAACCACCGTAACATTTTCACGGGGAGCCACCCTGTAAATCAGCGCAAGATAGCATACGCCGGCGAAAATGACAAAAACCATCGAGGCGAGCATTGCGAGAACTGTTTTGGCGTGTTTCTGGGAAGGCTCCTTAAAGTTCGGGATGCCGTTGCTGACAGCCTCAACGCCGGTAAGCGCCGTGCATCCACCGGAAAAAGCTTTCAAAAACAGCACAAGGGTTAAGTCCTCCATCGGCTGCTGAAGCGCAACCGTTGGCTGAGGAATCTGCCCCAGAACAACCACCTTAAAGATGCCGATTACAATCATGGAAATGATCGTAAAAATAAACAGATAGGTCGGAACGCCGAAGAGAATTGAGGATTCACGGATTCCTCTCAGGTTGCCCAAGGTCAAGAGCACGATGATCAAAAGCGTAATCACTGTTCGGTAAGGCAGTGCATCCGGAAAAGCGGAGATAATCGCCGCCGTTCCGGAACAGGTACTGACAGCCACGGTCAGAACATAATCGATGGATAGAGAAGCGGCTGCAATCAGCCCCGGTATTTTACCCAAATTGTCACTCGCCACGCTGTAGGAGCCGCCGCCGTGTGGGTAGCAGTCAATGGTCTGGCGGTAAGAGAACACCAAAATGAAAAGCAAACCGATAATCGCCGCCGCCGCGCCCATAAGAGGCTGGTAGGAAGCGATTCCCAAAACCGGGATAAGCACCATTAAAATCTCTTCACAAGCATAGGCAACGGATGAAATTGCATCGCTTGACAGAATGGGGAGCCCCCAGATCACACTGAATTTTTCCGATTCAGCCTCCGCGCTTTTAATCGCTTTCCCGATTAAAACGGATTTGATCTTTTTAAACATTGATTTGCACTCCTTAAAGGTGATGTTATTTTATTAAAACACAGGAAAAACCATCGGCATGATTTCGATTTTACCTGCGACCAAGGTCTAATCAACAAATGGATATTATACAATAAACCTACATAAAATTACAGTATCCGAGCATAAAGAAATCATAAAGAAATATAACTATTTTTTACGGTTGTAGCTTAACCAAACAGTTTATTGAGACAGAATGCTGAAACTTTATCTGTTTTAAATAAACCGGATGAATACGGCGTGCGGGATCATGACCTCGCTGACGCACTTTAAACGTCCCGGCATACCGGAGAAAGACAAACGCAGGCTGCCATCAAAGCGATAGCAGCCTGTTTTCTTCAGCGGTTCTACTGGCGGTCGATAAAAGTCTGTAACCGCTCTAATTCTGACTGCGAACATTCCTCATAAGCATTCAACGGAAACTCTATCCCTAAAGCTATATATTTTGACACACAGATTTTGCGGAACGGAAGCAGCTCCAGCTTTTCCAAATTAGAAAACTGACGGGCGGTTTTACCGATTTCAGCAATGGAAGCCTCTCCGTCATTCAAACCGGGAACGACGACATGCCGTATCCATAAAGGCACACGCATTTCCTCCGTCAGCTTTAAGAAAGAAAGCACCGTGTTCCGGTTGCCCCGGCAGTAGCGCAAGTAATTCTCATGGGTGGAAAATTTCAGATCGCACAGCACCAAATCGGTTTCGCGAAGCACGGCGCGTGCGCCCCCCAAGTCCCCAATCCCCGCCGTATCCAGAGCGGTTTGTATCCTCTGCGCATGAAGCTTCCGAAACAGCGCGGCGACAAACTCCCACTGCAGGAGCGGCTCGCCACCCGATACGGTAACACCGCCAGTTTCTCCAAAATAAGGCCGATACCGAAGGGCTTTCGCAACAACCTCGTCGACATCGTATTCCTCGCCCGCTAAGCCCCAGGTATCGGGATTATGACAGTACGCGCACCGGAGGGTGCAGCCCTGCATAAACACGACAAAGCGGATTCCAGGACCGTCCACCGCTCCAAGGCTTTGAAAGGAATGGATTCTTCCCTTCATTACATCACCTCGTGAAAGGTACGGGATATTACTTCCCTTTGCTGCTGATTGGAAAGCTTGTGAAAATTCACCGCGTAGCCCGAAACGCGGATGGTCAGGTTCGGGTAAAGCTCCGGATGCTCGCAGGCGTCAATGAGTGTCTGCTTATTCAGCACATTAATATTAATATGGTGCGCCTTCTGGCGGAAATAGCCGTTGAGAATGGAAACCAGATTGCGGTAGCGTTCCTTGTTTTCATGCCCCAGTGCCTGTGGAATAATCGAAAAGGTGTTGGAGATTCCATCCTTGCAGATATCATAGGATAGCTTTGCAACCGAGTTCAAAGAGGCAAGCGCTCCGTTCCTTTCGCGGTTATGCATCGGGTTCGCGCCGGGCGCGAAGGGTTCTCCTGCCTTTCTTCCGTCGGGGGTTGCGCCGGTCTTCTTTCCGTAAACGACGTTGGAGGTAATGGTCAGGATGGAAAGCGTATGCTCCGCATTGCGATAGACGGGGTTCTTTTTCAGCTCCTCGTAGAACAGCTTTACCTGCTCCTGGGCAATGGAATCCACGCGGTCGTCGTCGTTGCCGAAGGCCGGGTAATCGCCAGTAATCTCGAAATCAGTGATTAATCCGGTTTTATCACGGACGCACCTTACCTGCGCGTATTTAACCGCCGAAAGGGAATCCGCCAGAACGGACATGCCGGCCACACCAAACGCCATGAAACGGTGTACGCAGGTATCGTGCAGTGCCATCTGCGTTTTTTCATACGCGTATTTATCATGCATGTAATGGATGATGTTCATCGCGCTCACATAGGTTTTTGCCAGCCATTTACGGTAAACGTCCATGCCCTGCAAAACCTTATCGTAGTCCAGATATTCCCCTTGATACGGAGAATGCGCGGGAGCAAGCTGTTTTCCGCTCTTTTCATCGCGCCCGCCGTTCAGACTCATCAGGAGCAGCTTTGCCAGATTTGCCCTCGCCCCGAAGAACTGCATATCCTTGCCCACGCGCATGGCGGAGACACAGCACGCGATTGCATAATCATCGCCGAACTTCGGGCGCATTACGTCATCGTTCTCATACTGAATTGCGTCCGTATCGCACGAAACTTTGGCTGCAAACCGCTGAAAGCTTTGAGGAAGGCGGTCTGACCAAAGCACGGTAAGGTTCGGTTCGGCGGAAGCACCGAGGGTATAAAGCGTATGAAGAATGCGGTAGGAGGATTTTGTCACAAGCGTGCGCCCGTCCTCTCCCATTCCACCGATTGCTTCCGTAATCCACATGGGGTCGCCGGCAAACAGCTCATTGTACTCCGGAGTACGCAGATGCCGCGCCATGCGAAGCTTCATCACAAAGTCATCCAGAATTTCCTGCGTCTGCTGTTCCGACAGCAAGCCGTTCTTCAGGTCGCGTTCAAAGTAGATATCCAGAAACGTGCTGACGCGCCCAAGACTCATTGCCGCTCCATTTTGCTCCTTAATAGAACCGAGATAGCCAAAATACAACCACTGCACCGCTTCCCGCGCGTTCTTAGCCGGACCTGAAATATCAAAGCCGTACTGCTGTGCCATTTCCTTCAGGTACCCCAAAAATGTGATCTGCTGATATAATTCTTCCAGAAGCCGGATGCTGTCCGCTTCCATATTCTGCGTTCCAACCAGCATCTTATCCTTTTTCTTCTCTTCAATGAGGCGGTCCACACCGTAAAGCGCCACCCTGCGGTAATCGCCGATAATTCTGCCTCTGCCGTAGGCATCCGGCAGCCCGGTAATAATACCGCAGTGGCGGGCGGCGCGTATTTCATCGGTGTAGGCACGGAACACACCCTCATTGTGGGTGGTGCGGTACTGGAACTCCTTTTCCACCTTCTCAGAAAGCTTGTAGCCGTAGGCTTCGCATGCTTTGCGCGTCATATTCAACCCGCCGAAGGGATTTACCCCCCGTTTTAACGGGCGGTCGGTTTGCAGCCCGACAATAATCTCGTTCTCCTTGTCCAGATAACCCGCATGGTAGCTGGTAAGCGAGCTTACCGTCTGGGTGTCAATATCCAGAACGCCGCCGAACTCCCGCTCAAGCTCAACCAGGTGGTTCAGCTTCTTCATGAGCTTTTCCGTACGTTCCGTAGCCGGGGCCAGAAAGTTTTCATCGCCCTCATACGGGGTATAGTTGGTCTGAATAAAATTCCGCACATTAATTTCGCCCTGCCATTTTCCGCTGACAAAACCTTGCCATGCCAAATCTTCCATACTCTGCTCCTTCTGTTACGTAAGCATTTGGGGCCACTCCTTTTCCTCTTGACCTTCATTGGGTACAAAATAAAAAAGAGCGGCACTCGGTAAAACCAAATGCTGCCCAGACGGTCGGCTGATTCTCGGCTCTTATTCCCCTGTGGTTGCCCACAATTATCCGTCAGTAATAAAAGCCGTTATTTGCTTGTACGCTTATTATAGTCGATTTACTGTCGGCCTGTCAATCCGAAACGCCCGTTTTTTAAACTCAGTTTTCCCGGGCAATTCAAGGTAAAATAATAAACTGCTTAGCGTGCGTTTGAACCAGATATTCACAGTTTGTTCTTTAATTCTTTATAACGCTGCTATCATTTTTCACAATCCTATAGTATAATTAAGTTGTTCCGCGCTTCAAATGAAAGATTTTGAGCATTTTGATGGTTGGAATGCTTTTTGTATACACAAACTAATGAAGATATCGATACTCAACTTGAGAGGCTTCCTTGTATTTTCAAGGATTTTTCGTGATGGATACCGGATTGCCTGCGCGTAATATAAAGATAATTAATGTGAGGTTTTCATGCAAGAATGGATTATTAGCATAATGAATCAGTTCGGATATATTGCAATCGCGCTGTTAATCGCGGTGGAAAACATATTTCCGCCCATTCCCTCCGAGGTAATTCTCTGCTTCGGAGGATTTATGACAACCATGTCGAATATGACAGTCTGGGGCGTGATTCTATCTTCCACCATCGGCTCGGTCATCGGCGCCATTGTTCTTTACTGCGTGGGCAGGTGGCTGAATCCACGGCGGCTGAACCGCCTGATTGACAGCAAGGTTGGTAAAATTCTCCGATTAAAAAGAGAGGATTTTAAAAAAGCGGAGCACTGGTTTGAACATCACGGCAAGCTTACGGTTTTCTTTTGCCGCTTTATCCCCATTATTCGCAGCCTGATTTCTGTTCCGGCAGGGATGTCTCGCATGAACATGGGTATTTTTTTGGCACTGACGGCAGTAGGTACTATGGTTTGGAATACCGTGCTTGTTTTTGCGGGCGCTTTCCTCGGAGATTCCTGGGAAATTGCCGTCGGTTATCTGAACACGTATACCATCGTTGTCACCATTCTGTTTGCCATCCTTTTCTTAGCACTGGGATATTGGTATTATAAAAACAGGATTAAGTCTAAATCCTAATAAAGCCAAATACGAAGCGCCCTGCGGAATCCGTAGTTCGGAGCCGCAGGGCGCTCTTTTTTTATCAGATATAATGAATTTTTATATCACCAAAGGAAACGCTTCCGATTAAAGTAACCTGCGGAACATCCTCCTCCGGCTGAATTCGCCGGAAATCCTCTTTTACGTCTGCAAGGCTTACTTGAATATTGTTTTTTACCCGCCAATTACGGGGAAGATACAGCTCAATTGAACCAAAGCTGCATTCCAGATAAATTTCCGCCCCCTGCGGGCTTAGCTGCGTTTGATCGAAATAAAGAGACATTTCACCAAAGGAGGTAGAAAAATGTCCGGTTTGCAGACTGTCGGCGTGAAGATACTTGCAGGTGGAGCCGAACGACAGCCGCGCGCTGGGGTTATTATCATCAATGTTTTCAGTGGACTGAAAGCCTGTTCTATCCTTACCATGCCAATTGCAGTGATCAAAGCCGTGAACATTAAAAATACAACTGAACCCGATGCTCGCCAGAATTGCCGCCACGAACAGAAGCCATACCGAAATTGCGATTAGATGCAGCGGCTGTTGATATATTAGATAAAGGAAGGCAAAAGAGATAAAAACGCCGAAATAATTGCGGTCAACGATGCTGCTGACAATCAATGCCGCAAGCAGGATTGTCGCTACTAAAGTTAGTACGCCAATCTTGCCAAAGAAGCCCGTCTGGCTCCCGATAATAAAAATAGCAGAAAGTAAAAAGAAGATTCCCCAGAACCAATTTTTATTTTTCATAGCTGCTCCTTTCATTGAGGCGCTGCCGCAGTTCCTGATAATAGTACCGCGAAACATACACCTGTTTGTGACTGTTGTTAAACCGGATGAGACTGGAAGCGGTGAGGTTACGTGTTATGGAATATACCTGCATGATATTTACAATGGTGGATTTTGCCGCGCGAACGAAGCTTCTTGGCAGAATCTGCTCCAATTCGTACAGGCGAAATTTAATCAGATAAGAGTCGGAAGCCGTATGGGCGTAAATGTGTTCTGCTTCGGTTTCAAAGAACAGAACTTCGTTCAGAGGAATATAGAATTCCTGATTTTGCTTATAGAAGGTAATCTGGCTGGTTTTGGAGGTCTGTTCCAATATATACTGCTGAATTTTCTGAACGGTATCATCCACGCGGCCGCATCGGATTACCACCTCGTCTTCCTCAATGTCACTGATCAGCTCAATGCGTATCTTCACCCTGTCGCCTCCCCTACTACCATTATTATAGCGTCATTTTTTTAATTGAAAAGGGGTGTTTGCCAACCGGTTGTATTCCAGCGCCAACAGGTTGATTTATTTGGGTAACCCTCTTTACCTGAAATGACAAACGCCGCTTATGAACAGCCAGCGGCACAAAAAGGCAGCGGGCATTGACGCCTGCTGCCTTTCCCTATCACTTAGAACACCGCGACCTGCCTGGTGGAGTTCCCGCTCGGAACGGTTCCCTTTTTCACCGTAAGCCTTACGGACGCGTGGGATTTGATGATCCTCTTATTCTTACTGTCGTATACGTCGAACATGA
>JAEZYP010000017.1 GCA_023418995.1 Bacillota bacterium
TACAAAATTTTTCACACCACCGGCACCGCAGGCACGCTGGCAGCGGCCGCTGCCGTGGGCAATTTGCTGGGGCTAACACCCGCCCAAATGCAGCATGCCCTGGGCTCTGCGGGTACACAGGCTGCGGGTTTGTGGGAGTTTTTGCGCACGGCGGCAGACAGCAAACAGCTGCACACCGCACATGCTGCCTCTGCAGGCTTGACTGCAGCGTACCTGGCCAAAGATGGATTCACGGGCGCACAAGACATCTTCACCGGCCCGCAAGGTCTGGCCGCCGGCATGAGCACGGATGCCAATCCCGCAAAACTCACCGAAGGGCTGGGTACGCGCTGGGCCACGGCAGAGACCAGCTTCAAATGGCATGCCTCCTGCCGCCACACCCATCCAGCTGCAGATGCCCTACTGCAAGTCATGCAGCACAACGGCTTGCAGCCTGCCGATTTGGCGCAAGTGACCTGCCATGTACACCAAGGCGCCATCGATGTGCTCGGCCCCGTAGTGAACCCCAGCACCGTACACCAGAGCAAATTCTCCATGGGTACCGTGCTGGGCTTGGCCGCGCGCTTTGGCTTTGCCGGATTGAGCGAATTTGACGCCCACTTTCAGGCCCCGGAAACCGTAGCCTTGCGCGACAAAGTGGTGATGCAGCTGGACCGCGAAGTCGATCAGGCCTACCCCCAGCGCTGGATTGGCAAAGTGACTGTCACCACCACCGATGGCCGCACCCTGCATGGCCGCGTGGATGAGCCCAAGGGCGATCCCGGCAACACCCTGAGCCGTGCAGAAATCACCGACAAAGCCCTGCGCCTGGCGCGCTATGGCGGGGCCGTGGCCGCGCCACAGGCCGAAGCGGCTGTGGCGCGACTGTGGCAGGTGGCGCAATGGCCTCAGATTGGGCGTTTGCTGCCCTGAACGCACGCAGCGAGGGCAGGCGGGGGCCTGCACCCGCGCGGCTTACATCCCATAGAGGGTGCTTCAGCACCCCGCACTTTCACCCTGACAAGGAGACAACCATGACAAAGAGCTACCCACTGGCACGCCGACACCTGATCAGCGCTTGCGTTTTGATGAGTTTGGGCATGGGTTCGGCCATGGCCGACAACTGGCCCAGCAAGCCCGTGACCCTGGTCGTCCCGTATTCCGCCGGAGGCCCCACCGATGTGGTGTCGCGCCTGCTGGCCGTGCCAATGGGCCAGGTGCTGGGCCAGCCCGTGATCGTGGAAAACACTGTCGGTGCGGGCGGCACGATTGCGCCCACCCGCGTCGCCAAATCCAAGAACGATGGCTACACCATCTTGATCCACCACATGGGCATGGCCACCGCTCCGGCACTGTACAAAAAACTGCCCTACGACCCCATCGCAGACTTTGAGCCCATTGGCCAGGTGCTGGATGTACCCATGACGCTGCTGTCGCGCAAGGATTTCCCGGCCAACAACTTCCAGGAACTGCAGGACTACGTCAAAAAGAACCCCGACAAAGTGTCCCTGGCCAATGCCGGGATAGGGGCAGTCTCGCAGCTGTGCGGCATGCTGCTCATGCACCAACTGGGAGTGAATCTGACCACCATTCCCTACAAGGGTGCCGGCCCTGCCATGAACGATTTGATGGGCGGCCAGGTGGATTTGCTCTGCGACCAAACCACCCAGACCGTGCCGGTGATCAAGGACGGCAAACGCGCCAAGGTTTTTGGCGTGACCACGCCCGAACGCCTGGCCTCGCTGCCCGATATTCCCACCTTGGACGAACAGGGTCTGCCAGGCTTTGACGTCAAAGTCTGGCACGGCATGTACGCACCTAAGGGCACGCCTCAGGCCGTGATCGCCAAGATCAACGAAGCCCTGAACGTGGCCTTGCAGGACGACGTCGTCAAAGCCCGCATCAGTGATCTGAGTGCCGACCTGGTCTCGCCCGAGAAAGCCTCGCCCGCAGGCCTGCGCAGCCACCTGGCCGCCGAAGTGCAGCGCTGGGCCAAGGTGATCAAGGAAACCGGGGGGAGCGCGGAATAAGCGCTGCCCCCACCGCACCGCGCAGGGCTGTGCCTCTGCGCGGTTTACGCCGATTTTTCTGCCTGCCACCGAACTGCTGCCATGTCTGATTTGCTGCGCCACGCCTGCTCGTTTCTGTTTGTTCCTGCCTCCCGCCCCGAGCGCCTGCACAAAGCCCTCGCCAGCAGCGCCGACATGGTGATTGCCGACCTGGAAGATGCTGTAGCCCCCGGCGACAAAGCCAGCGCACGCACGGCGCTGGCAGCCCTGGTGCCCACACTGGATGCGGCCCAGCGCACACGCCTGCTGGTGCGCATCAATGCAGCGGGCACCGCATGGGTCGACGACGATGTGCACACCGTGGCTACGCTGGTCTCATGCGGTCTGGCTGGCGCCGTGGTGCCCAAAGCCGAATCGCCCGAATACCTGAACCAACTGGCCCAGCAAGCCGGTACCGGCTGCGCGCTGGTGGCCCTGATCGAAACCGTGGCCGGCATGGATGCCTTGCCAGCCTTGGCCCGCGCAGCCCAGGTGCAGCGCCTGGCTTTTGGGCATCTGGATTTTCAGGTGGATGCGGGCATGCAATGCGCGCCCGACGAAGGCGAGCTGCTGCCTACCCGCA
>JAEZYP010000034.1 GCA_023418995.1 Bacillota bacterium
GGCGATCAAATCAAAACGATAACTCTCAGAATCGGAAACCTGACAGAGGATGAAAAGAAAATTCTGGTTCATGGATGCCTGATTAATTTTTACCGTTCTGAACTGTAATGCTTATCTTATAACAAAAGAGGCTCCCTGTGCATGTACAGGGAGCCTCAGTCTGTCGAAAAAGCTCAGCATATGCTGGGCTTTTTCATTTGAATGCGGTAAAATAGGTATGGGTGATGAAAAATGTTACAACGCGGGAAAATGGATCGCGGCGTGGTGGAAATGGTAGATACAGAAAGTCTGGTGCCGCAGAATCATCTGCTGCGGAAAATTGACGCAGCAGTAAACTGGGAACGACTGTACGAGATGGTCGAGCCGCTGTACAGCAAGGATAACGGCCGGCCCAGCGTAGACCCGGTTGTTCTGGTGAAGATCGTGCTCATCCAGCACCTGTATGGCATGGCCTCTCTGCGTAGAACAGCGGAGGAGGTTTATTTAAACACGGCCTACCGCTGGTTTCTGGGCTACACGCTTCAGGAGGAAACGCCCCACTTTTCCACCGTGAGCTACAATTTCCGTCACCGCTTCACAGAGGAAACAGTCAATCGAATCTTTGCGTGGATTCTGGAGGAAGTCGCGAACGCGGGCTATCTTTCGCCCCAAGCGGTATTCATCGACGGAACCCACATCAAAGCCAGCGCCAACACAAAGAAGCAGGTAAAGGCAGTCATTCCGGTGGCATCCAAACGCTATGCGCAGGAACTGATGGCGGAGGTGAACGCCGATCGGGAAGCGCACGGCAAGACGCCGTTTGAGGATGATGAAGAACCGCCCGTGCCGCCGAAAAAACGCCGGGACAACACCTCCAAAAAGAAGCTGGCCCGCCGGAAAAAGGAAAAGAAAACCCGCACGGTGACAAAGAGTGTAACAGACCCGGACTGCGGGCTGTTTGTGAAGGGGGAGCACGAGCGTAAGTTTGCCTACGAAGCCCACACCGCCTGCGATAAGAACGGTTTTATTCTTGAAACCGTGGTCACGGCGGGAAACGTCCATGACAGTGTGGCTTTTGATGATGTATATGACAAAGTGACAGCGTCCTTTCCTGAGATTGAGACTGTCGTTGCCGACTCCGCCTATAAGACGCCCCATATTTGCAAGAAGATTTTTGAGAATTCCCGTGTACTGTCCACAGCCTACAAGCGCCCCATGACCATGAAAGGCGGCCATGAGTGGTGGAAGTATGTTTATGACGAATACTATGACTGCATCATCTGCCCGGAATACCAGTCCCTGCGCTACGCCACGACAAACCGGGACGGCTATCGGGAATACAAAAGCGACCCTAAAATCTGCGCCGGTTGCCCCACCCGACAGCTGTGCACCCACTCCAAAGATTGCATTAAGACGGTGCAGCGGCACATTTGGAAGGATTACGAGGAGCTGGCGGAGGATGCCCGTTACACACCGGAATACCGGGAGCTGTATGCGCGGCGCAAAGAAACCATAGAACGGGTCTTTGCTGACGCCAAGGAAAAACACGCTATGCGTTATACGCAGTACCGAGGCCTCACTCAGGTGACCAACTGGGTGAAGCTTAAATTTGCTGCCATGAATCTCAAAAAGCTAGCCAAATGGAAGTGGAGGGCTTCTTTGCTCCGTTTTCGATATGCCCTTTTCTGGCTTAAATATAGCCAGAACCCGGTTTGCATCGCTGCATAATCCGGCTTCTTCGACAGACTGAGATAAGCCCCGCCGGTTCTATGGACCGGCGGGGCTTATTTGTGATTTGGTTACAGAAACCACCGCTCGCTTTTTATATACTGCAGCTATAAAAAGAAGGAGGTGTTGTTTTTTGCCCAAGAAAGCAAGAAAACGTGCGGCTGTCGCCCAGGAGAAATGCGTTGCATGCGGCTGCTGTGTGCCCGTATGTCCGAAAGGTGCAGCTAGCTTGTATCTGCTTTTTATGCATGAAACCGTTTGTGATTTACTCACAGAAAAAGACATTCAAATGGATATAATAGAAATATAACAAGTTACATTACCGTTCTTAATATGAAATTTAAAGGAGACGATCTTATGTCAATTGTAACAGTAACAAAAGACAATTTTGAGCAGGAAGTCATGAAATCTCAAAAACCCGTCCTGATTGATTTTTGGGCATCCTGGTGCGGGCCGTGCAGAATGCTTTCCCCGCTGGTGGACGAGGTTGCTGAGGAAGCGCTTCACGCGAAAGTGTGCAAAGTAAATGTCGACGAGCAGCCGGAATTGGCGAGTGCATTTCAGGTTATGAGCATACCGACACTCGCGGTTTTGAAAAACGGCAAGGTTACCAGCACTTCGGTCGGCGTCCAACCAAAAGCGGAAATCCTCAAAATGATTGCGGAATAACAGCCGGCAGATACGGCGGCGTGGTTGCCGCCGTATCTGCCGCAAGCTGTCATCAAAGATCGGCAGAATTTGAAAAGTCGTGACTTTTCTTGTATAATATGGTAAAATTTTTAAATAAGAAAACAAATACAGGAGAATGTTCTGAAGATTAATAAAAGCCGCTTCATCCGCTGCTGCGCCTGCGGAAAGGGTTTGGGCAAAAAAGGGAGGCTGAAACATGTACGATATTATCATTATAGGCGGGGGAACAGCGGGGCTTTCCGCCGCGATCTATGGTGTTCGTGCCGGCAAAAAAGTTCTTGTACTGGAAAGTGCTTCCTATGGAGGACAGATCATCACCTCCCCGGAAGTGGAAAACTATCCAGGAATCAAAAAAATTTCCGGATTCGAATTTGCCACAAATCTATATGAACAGGCGATGGAGCTGGGCACGGAAATTGATTTCGCAAAGGTAACGCAAATTCGGGAAGACGGCGCGCAAAAAATTGTTGTGACGGAAGAAAAGGAATATGCCTGCCGGGCAGTGATTCTGGCTTCCGGTGCAAAAAACAGACCTTTAGGACTTGAAAAGGAACAGGAACTGATCGGAAAGGGCATCTCCTATTGCGCCACCTGTGACGGTGCGTTTTATAAGGGAAAAACGGTTGCCGTGAACGGCGGCGGCAATACGGCGCTGGAGGATGCCACATTTCTGACCGGATACTGCGAAAAGGTCTACCTCATCCATCGCCGCGATTCCTTCCGCGGTGAGCATAAGCAGGTGGAGGCACTCCGGCAGAAAGCAAATTTAGAGTTTGTCCTTGATTCGAAGATCGTGAAACTGACAGCGGATACTCGTCTGAAAGCCATTGAGGTTCAAAATGTGAAGACAAATGAAATCCGTGTGATTGAGGTTAGCGGATTGTTTGTCGCGATCGGACAGATGCCGGAAAACGGCGCATTTTCGCCGCCTGTGCAGCTGGATCAGGCGGGCTATATTGTCGCAGGTGAAGACTGCAAAACCAATGTGGATGGCATTTTCGCCGCGGGGGACTGCCGCACCAAGACGGTCCGGCAGCTTGCAACCGCGGCGGCCGACGGCGCGGTTGCCGCACTGGCTGCATGTGATTATATCAGAGACTAAAAAGAAACGCCCTGTCCGCTTTTGCGGACGGGGCGTTTTGGTATTCTTCTAAACGGCTACTCTGGGACATGTCTGTTCTTTCAAAATATCCTTTAACGCACAGGAACTGCTGCTGTGGGAACGGGCGATACAGGTTTTGCACCGATCGGCTTCCTGTATTGCGCAGCTCACCATGTTATGAGAGACTGTGCTGGTAAACAAAATCAGCAAATCCGGGCTGCCAATCTGTTTTCTGAAATCCGCCGACATCTTGGTGAAGACTTTTGCTTTGTAGCCAAACTGCTTGCAGATCATCTTGTATTGCGTTTCCATGCGTTCGTTTCCGCCAACAATGACGACACTCATTAAAATCCCTCATTTCCAGAATATCATACCGCTTAGTTAGCATCGGCTAACTAAGCGGATAGTATCATAGAAACAGGGAAATGTCAACACAATTTTTCTGAAATTTTATAAATTTCCCACATGCTCTTTCATTTTTTGAAAGGTGATCTCGCTGATATCGTGCTCAATCTTGCATGCGTCCTGCGCGGCAATATCGGGCGGAACCCCCAATGCTGTCAGCCAGCGGGTAATCAGCTGATGACGCTCATAAATCCGTTCCGCAATCTCAAGCCCGGACTTTGTAAGTTCAATCCAGCCGTCCTTGTCCACAACAATATAGTCGTTTTCTTTAAAAAGCGACATGGCGTGGCTGACACTGGGCTTGCTGAAATTCATTTTCTGCGCAATATCGATTGAACGTACAGCACCTTTCTCTTTTTTAAGAACCAAAATTGTCTCCAAATAATTTTCGGCTGATTCGTGTATTTTCAAATCTGCGCCTCCCAGCGTATAATTTAAATGCTTAAGTTATTTAAATTGCATGATTTTGAAAATAATTGCCTGCTTTATTGTAGCACGATGATGATTTTAGCTCAACCCCTGTAAAATATTCAAAACGGCGTTGACAAACCGAGTTAGCCATGGTAAACTACAAATAGAGTAAAAGTTAGCTTTGTCTAACTCAAAATGAAAACAGCCATAAAGGGGGAACAACGATGCCGTTAACGATGGTGGGTTCCGGTACGGTTACCACAGTAAAAAAAATAAGCGGAAAAGATGAGACCAGGCGCTTTCTCGAAAGCCTCGGCTTTGTGGAGGGCGGAGCCGTGACAGTGATTTCCGAGCTTGGCGGAAATCTGATCGTAAACGTGAAGAATTCCCGGGTGGCGATCAGCAAAAACATGGCTAACCGGATTATGGTTTGATAGAAAGGGCGGAGGAACATGAAAACCTTGAGAACCGCAAAATGCGGGGAAACTGTTACCGTGGCAAAGCTGGAAGGGGAAGGCGCGCTGAAACGCCGGATTATGGACATGGGCATCACCAAAGGAACGACTGTATATATCCGTAAAGTTGCGCCTCTGGGCGACCCGGTGGAGATTACTGTTCGCGGGTATGAACTTACCATTCGCAGAGGGGACGCCGAAA
>JAEZYP010000031.1 GCA_023418995.1 Bacillota bacterium
GATTTATCGGATCAATTAACCTTAATTGACGAATCTACGAAAGCAATGAGCAACCTGGCAAATAACGCAACCGATCTCACAAAACAGGGATTAAATCGCGTAGAAGATCTGAAATAGAAATCCGACAGTACCATGAGCGCCACCACTAAAGTTTCTGAGTTAGTTTACGAAACCAGTGAAAGCATGAAGCAGATTGATGCAATCTCTAACACAATTGACGCTATTACCGCTCAAACCAACCTGCTTGCATTGAATGCATCCATCGAAGCTGCGAGAGCAGGCGAAAGTGGCAAAGGTTTTGCTGTAGTAGCGGATGAAATAAGAAAATTAGCAGAGCAATCAAGAGCTTCTACCGTTAAGATCAAGTCAATTGTTGAAGATATCAGTGATAAGACTGCCCTCTCCGTAGATGCTATGAGAATCACAAATCAAAACGTAAAAGAGCAGGTTGATCTGGTACAACGGACGCAAAGCTTGTTTAATGAGATTATGGATGCCGTCCGTATCTTAACCGATAAGGTAATTGAGATCAAACAGAATACAGAGGAAATTGCAGATCAAAAAAATAATATTGTATCACAAATTGAAAATATCTCTGCTATATCCGAAGAATCTGCATCAGCGACCGAGGAAGTAACCGCTTCGACAGAACAGATAACCGTAACCATGGACGAAATAACTCAGCAGACGGTAGAATTACAGAACCTGTCAGAGCAGCTGAAGGAAAAAATCAATAGCTTCAAATTCTAATAATACGATATAAATTGTAATAGACCAGAGAAGAGCAGCTTTAATAAGCTGCTTTTTTCGTAAAACCTCAGTTTACTCCACATTCTGATCCTTCATTTCTGAATTATGATAGAAACCTAATTCTATAACGTAGACACTCGAATTTTATCGTCAGACCAGAGATTTGCCATCCGGCTTCCTTGAGATTCGCAATCGCTCACGACACCCTTGCCATTGGCTATGTCTTTCCCACTACTAGGGCAGACTAGGGACTTTAACCCATAAGATTATGCCCATGCTGAGCGCACATATAAAAAAACAACTGGACTTATCGACCAGTTGTCTTTGTGATTATGGGATTATTATTTGTTTTAACTATTAAATGACATTGGTATTTCGTGCCTCATCATATTATTCTATACAAATCCGGCACCTTTCATAGCAGATAAAGCATGTTCTGTGTAACGCTTATAGAAGCCTTTTCGCTTTCGAGAGAACTGCACACCCTTCTTAGCACGCTCTTCCAGGGCTATATTAACCTCTTCTGGGGAACATTCTCTACCGTGAAGACCTGTAATTGCAATGGTACGTGCTTTTACATCATAAGAGATGATATCACCTTCTTCCACAAAAGCAATAGGGCCGCCACAGGCAGCTTCCGGGCTTACATGACCGATTGCGGCTCCTCTAGTAGCACCAGAGAATCTACCATCTGTAATCAGCGCAACCGTTCCATTGAGAGCCGAGTCACAGGAAATTGCTTCTGTGGTCATTAACATTTCCGGCATACCACAGCCTCTGGGGCCTTCGTATCGAATTATCATGATATCCCCCGGATGGATTTTATGGTCCACAACTGCCTGGTATGCGTCTTCCTCGCTATTAAACACACGAGCCGGACCAGTTGCCTTCCGTTGTTTTTCAACACACGCGGAGTATTTAATGACACAGCCTTCAGGGGCTAGATTACCTTTCAGTACTGCAACACTTCCTATTTCCTGTACCTTCTGTACTGGAAAGATAACGTCATCTCTGCGTAGTCCATAATTATGTAGATAGCCGAGATTCCGCTCAAACCAGTTGTCCTTTTGCAGATCATCCAAATTTTCACCTAGTGTCTTTCCCGTAACAGTCATAACATCTAAATGTAGATATTCCTTTAGCATGAGCTGTATCGTAGGGACGCCTCCGGCAAACCAGAAGGCTTCCGTCAGTTGTACACCACTGGGATTAATGTTTCCAAGATGCTGTATCTTATGATTAATTTCATCGAACAATTCTACCGGGAGCTCATACCCTAATTCTCTTGCGATACTGGGAAGGTGAATCGTGGCATTGGTGGATCCACCGATGGCACTGTGGACAACGATGGCATTGTAAAATGCTTCTTTTGTCATAATTCGCTCCGGCGTCAGGTTCCTTTCATATAGTCCCATTATCGCACGACCTGCAGATCTGGCATAACGCTGAATATCCTGCATGGTTGCTGGAACAAGTGCACTTCCAGGCAGTGCCATTCCCAAGGCTTCCGCCATGCACTGCATGGTGCTGGCGGTTCCAAGGAAGGTACAGGCACCGTAGGAGGGGCAGCCTGTCAGTTTATAATCGATAATTTCCTGTTCGGTAATTTCATCATTTCTCTTCAGGCGCAACGAAATATTTCCTGCCACCAAACTGGTTGTCATATCAGGACCCGGACGCATGCTTCCACCTGGAATGAAAATGGACGGAATATTCATGCGGGCAGCTGCCTTTAAATGTGCAGGAATGGACTTGTCACAACTGGAGGAAAAAATAATTCCATCCCAAGGAATCGCGCTTGCATGTACCTCTATCATATCAGTAATCGCCTCGCGGGATGCCAGGACATAATTCATTCCATTATGACCCTGGGCACATCCATCGCCTGTCTCTTAACACA
>JAEZYP010000040.1 GCA_023418995.1 Bacillota bacterium
TTCCCATTCCGAACACGGTAGTTAAGCTCGCTTCTGCCCACAATACTTGGCTGGCAACGGCCCGGGAAGACAGGTAGCGCCAACACAAAGCGGACAGTCAGTTGACTGTCCGCTTTGCTTTTTTGTAATTCTGAAAAAATGACGAAGAGGACGCAAGCTCTGCATGTTTAGATGCGGATAGTTTCAATCGTCTCATTGGTCTTTTTTGGTGAATGAAAGAAACTGGTCTGCCTGTGGTTGCTATGCAGACGAAAGCGGTTGGGAATGAGGGTAAGGTGAGGGTATGGTCAGAAAAGCCCGTTGAATGCCCTAAGTTCTTGCGCTTTTATTTTTTCCGAGATATCCCATAAACACCTCAGATCGTGATGCAGAACTGCCAACGCCGTGCGATTGCCACGAAAAACGGGCTTATTTTTCTTGCGCCACAGTACGTCTCTCGGACGAGCTGCTTAATCACCCTTTTACCATGTTGTCCATGTAAAGTTTTGGGTAATCTTTACAGAAAGCCAACAGAGAAGCTCCTCTAGTGACCTGCCCCCCCAATCCGACCACTTGGAATGTTAGTAATCACCTGAGATTTTAAGGGCGTATTCTTCAGGGGTCAAGTTGCCAAGAGATGAATGAGGTCTGAGTTTGTTGTACTCCAGCCGCCATTCTTCAATAATATCTTTTGCTTCTGACAGACTGGAAAACCAGTTTTGATTGAGGCATTCATCTCTTAACGTGCCATTGAAACTTTCAATATATCCGTTTTGTGTCGGGCAGCCAGGATCGGTAAAGATGTGTTCCACTCCGTGATCGTGTCCCCAGGCATTCAGAGCATTTCCGGTGAACTCAGAACCATTATCGGTCAGTATCTCTTTGGGTAATCCCCGAAACAGGGCTACTCGGTTAAGCACGGAAGCTACTTTCCTCCCCGTGATGGAGCTATCTACCTCCAGAGCAAGGCATTGCCTTGTGGCCTCATCTATCAATGTCATAATTCGGATATGCCCACCATACCGGGTGCGGTCACAGACAAAGTCCATCGACCATCGGGAATTGAACTCCGGACATGCCCGATCGGGCATGCCGCGCTTTTCGTATTTTTTCTGCTTGTTCCGTCTCTTCAAGGCTAAACCCGCATCTTTATAGAGCCGATAGGTTCGTTTGTGGTTGATATGTATCTCTTCACGCTGGAGCATAACATGCAATCGCCGATAGCCGAACCGTTTCCAACGAGCAGCCAGCGCAGTCAGTCGAGCCGTGATTGCGGCATCTTCGCTTTTGTCACTTGGATTGTATCTCTTGCTGCTTCGGTATATGTTCATAAGCCTGCACGCGCGGCGCTCGCTGAGACGGTACTGTTCCTGTATCTCACATGCAATCTTGCGCTTCTCGGCAGGCTTTAGCCGTGTTTTGAGAGTACGTCCTTTAGAATATGGTTGTCCAACGTGAGGTCAGCTACAAGCTCCTTGAGACGTCTGTTTTCTTCCTCAAGCTGCTTCAATCGTTTTGCCTCATTTACTTCCATTCCGCCATACTTGCTTTTCCAGCGATAGAAAGTCTGCTCTGTGATGTTGTACTCACGGACAATGTCCGCTGCCCGTTTACCTCGGGTATGTTCCTTGAGAATCTTGATGATCTGTTCTTCTGTAAATCGCTGCTTCATGTCAATCACTCCGTTTTTCATAGTCTAGCATATCGTGACTAACATTTCCATTGGTTCAGTTTTCGGGGTTCAGGTCAAAATATGAGAAAATCCGACTCATGCATAAAATGCAGGTCGGATTTTTCGTTAAGCTAGAGCGTTACCCGTTATTAGACCGAACTTAGCTGAGAAACAAAGGATGCGATGCCCTCAATGGGAATTGATTGAATCTGAAGGAGAAGCTGTTGTTTCTGCTGGGGTGTGCAACTATCGTAGATGCGGGCGGCTTCTGGATTTTCACGCAGAAGCGCACCAAATGCCAAAGCGGAGGAAATATCGTTGTCCATAAAAATTCACCTCTATGTGCAGTATACCGCGCGTTAAGGAAAATTATACCGGCTTAAATTTGCCTTCAGGGACGATGCAATCTGTGGGGACTTAAAAGTGCAGATTATCTGAATAGGATTGAGAATGAGAACCCATTATATTTGCAACTTTGTTCTGTAGGGGAAATGTTTATAAGGAGCGCATCTTCTGTGATGAACTAGCGTCAAATTTTGAATTGCCGTGTGTTTTCGCATTCAGCTCCTTCTATTTTTGGTGGTCCGTTGTGAATGAATTTAATGGACTCTACTATTTGCATTTGCGTTAGAGATGGAGAAGGAAAATGGGGTTTACATATGTCGGAGAAGGTTTATAGGCCCGCTAAAAAGAATTTTCAAGAAAAAGAAAAATTTTTGGATTTTGCTGTTGACAAAGCCACCTTCCTTTGCTATACTAACAATTGTTCTGAGCGACACGGTGTGTTGCGGGACAACGGTTTGAAAGGTTTTAAGTTTCATATTTGGCACAAATAAGGGCTTTTTATTTCTTTTGAGCTAACAAAAGTTTATATATGCATTCTGGCACATTTGGGGGATTAGCTCAGCTGGGAGAGCGCCTGACTGGCAGTCAGGAGGTCAGCGGTTCGATCCCGCTATTCTCCACCAACTCAAATGAGTGCAACAAAAAACTCACTTCTAAAAGAAGTGAGTTTTTTGTTTTATGCTGCGGTAGAGAGAACGCTTGTGTCGAGACTTCGTATCTTAAAGATGATATACGGATGGCAGCGGCATGCCATGACTCTTCTTGTAAAAACACAATCGACGTTTTGACTGTGTGCCTGCGATGGGAGTACAGCAACATTCGTACAATTCATTTGATACGCAGTTGATACCGTAAACCATCTGCTTTATGACGCTTTTTGATCTCGTCGCTATGTATAAAAAACGCGTCTGATTTTTCTCACTGTCAAGACTTTGCTTTACTTTGATTACGACCCGATTTTTACGTGGTCTGTCCTATAATGGAAACTGTTCAGCAAACAAGGTCGTGGTCATCTGATAGTCGGATTCGCTTTCCGCTATTTTCCCCTTGCGTTTTTATACAACCTCTCTGCTGCGAATCTATACTCTGCGTGAAACATTAAAATCCGCGCGGGCGATCCGAAACAGAAAGGTGCATTTACAGTTGTGATCAAAACCATCAAAAAGGGGGCGGCGGAATGACCGTAGTATATGTGGACAGCGTATTTGTACTGAATATGCTGGCGGATTATCTGCTGGTGTACGCTGCCGCCCAACTGGCGGGGGCGCGGCTGCGAAGACTTCGTTTTCTTTTGGCGGCGCTGGTGGGAGGAGCCTATGCTGTGGCTGTGTTTCTGCCGGGGCTGGGCTGGATGTCCGCGCCGCCGGTAAAACTTGCGGCAGGTGTTCTGATGGCGCTGGTGGCCTTTGGCGGAGAAACGCGCTTCCTCCGGCTGACGTTGCTGCTGGGGTTGGTGTCCTGCGGCTTTGCCGGGTGCGTACTGGCGCTGGGATTGGCGGCAGGGCGGGGGGTCCCCATGCAAAATGGTGTCTTCTATACAAATGTGGACATGAAGGTGCTACTGATTTCCGCCGCTGCGGCATATCTGGTTCTGACGGTGGTGTTCCGCGCCAGCGCTCACCGCAGCGGGGCCGGGGGATTTATGATTCCGGTAACCGTGGGGTTTGCCAGCCGCAGCACGGCGCTGACCGCCCTGTGCGACACCGGTAATACGCTCCGGGACCCGGTGACAGGACGGTCGGTGCTGGTAGCCTCCGCGGAAAAGCTCCAGCCGCTCTGGCCTCCAGAACTGGGTTCGCTGCTGACGCCGTCCGCCCTGCGCACACCTACCGAGGTGATGGAGCGGCTGGCGTCATCCAGTCGGGATGTTGCGCGATTCCGTCTGCTTCCATACAGCGCCGTAGGCGTGGAAAGCGGGCTGTTGTTGGCCGTCCGTGCGGATTGGGCCAGCGTCAACGGAAAGAGGCGGGAACGACTGCTCCTGGCGCTGTCACCCACACCGGTAGGGGACGGCTGCGATGCCCTATGGGGTGAATTGGAAGGATGAAACGCCGCGCCGGAAAAGACGAAAGGAAGGAACGCGACATGCCGCACTGGCTGAAAAAACTTCAAGACCTGCTTCGCCGTTTGGGCCTGCTGCCTCAAACGCCTGTCCACTACATCGGCGGCAGCGATACCCTGCCGCCACCCTTGACCCGGGAGCGGGAGGCAGAACTGTTGTCCTGCATCGGAGAGACTGGCGCGCGTCAGGAACTGATCGAGCACAACCTGCGTTTGGTTGTTTACATTGCCCGCCGTTTCGAGAATACAAAAATCAACATAGAGGATCTCATTTCCATTGGAACTATTGGTTTGATCAAAGCGGTGGAAACCTATAAGCCTGATAAAAATATTAAGCTGGCAACCTATGCCAGCCGTTGTATTGAAAATGAAATTTTGATGTATCTGCGTAAAAACGCGGGCCGAAAAGGGGAGGTTTCCTTTGACGAGCCTTTGAATACGGACTGGGACGGCAACGAGCTGCTTCTCTCCGATGTTTTGGGAACCGACGCGGATGTGGTCATGCGCCCCATTGAGGACGATGTAGACCGCAGTCTTCTTGCCGCTGCCTTAAAGATTCTGTCTCCCCGGGAAAAAGAGATCATCACCCTGCGCTTCGGTCTAAATGGTGGTCAGGAACGTACGCAAAAAGAGGTGGCAGACCATCTGGGGATTTCCCAGTCCTATATTTCCCGCTTGGAAAAGCGTATCATTCAAAGACTCAAAAAGGAGATATTGCGTCTCAGTTGAACACACC
>JAEZYP010000010.1 GCA_023418995.1 Bacillota bacterium
CCCTGGGATTTTGATTGAGGAGGAATAGATAATGTGGAATTATGAAAAAAGATTACAGTATCCGATTAAGATTAAAAATACCAATCCTAAATTTGCCCAAATTGTGATTTCCCAATACGGAGGGCCATATCCCGTTTAGTTATAAAATATTTAGCAATCCTAAGTCAAATAAAGCAATTGATAGTAAACTTAGTAAATGATATTTTTTTATTTCCATAAATTCTTTTTCTTGATAGTCAAATATCAATTTATTACTTGACGTAAAATTATCATAGTTGATATTATGTATGTTTAACTCATCCAAAGAATAATACAATTGCTTTGCTGCATTTTGGATACTATTCAAGCAAATTTTGTTTTGTAATTTTTTTTCTGAGTCTAATATAAATTTTAAATTCCCACCAGTATCGCATACCTCGTTTAAACAAGAACCTTTAATATGAAAATTGCTATAAGTGTAACTTTCAATGCTAGGGTAGCTTAATAATAACAATCCTTGTCGATCAAAACTATCGATTGAATCTCTTGAATTTCCAAGCCTTTGTATTAAACTATTTATCAGCAAAGGATCGTTTGAGAAATAATCTCTATCCCAAATATAATATATCGCTGCATTATCGAAATCAAAACTATAATTTTCTATTAACATTGAAAAAATACTATCTAAATATTCTGTATCATTTACATATTTAATATTGCTATCCTTCGCATTAACGACAAAAACTTGAGAGTTGCTTTTTTCACTTGCTTTTGGAACCAATTTGATGTAAGGTTTTTTATCTTTATAGCACCTTATATATGAGTAATGAAAGATTTTTTCAAAAATTTTACAAAGAATTATAAGGCTCAGTAGATTCTCCTTCAACTATAAATAATACTTTTCCAATATTTTTATTCGCATTCACTTGAATACTTGGGCAGTCCATTAAAAACACCTCCCAAGTACATTTTCTCTATATTTTGAGCTTCTCTTGGCTGAAATTTAGATACACGATTTACAGTACTTCCGCGCTTCCCATGAAAATCAATTGTATATATTTGATCAGGTCGTAAAAATCGATTTGATAATAAATTGGTTGAATGAGAAACAAAGAAGAATTGAGAATTTTGAGATATTTCCATAAAACATTTTAGCAACAATTCTTCTAATTGATTATGAAAACCGCTACTAAATTCATCAATAATTAGCATACCGCTTTTTTTAATAACACTAAAAAAGAAAGGTAAAAGTTGGAGTAAATTTTGGTTGCCTAATGACTCAATGATAAAAGGAATTGGTTCACCAATTTCATCACGTTTAAAGAATACGGAATTTTCTTCTGAGCTTTGAATTGTAACTATAGTTCCTATTGATTCTTTACAATATTCAATTTGTTGCCCAAAATTAAATTCTTTAAAAAATTCATTTATCTCTCCTACTCCATTGTTATCTAAATATTCTTTTAATAACAATTTGTCATTTGAGTATGAGTGAAATTTCCGCTCATACAAATCGGCGAATACAGAGTTAGACAAAAAGTCAAACCATTTTTTTAAAATAGGATTGTTTCTAAACCTAGTGCTGAAATAAATTTCTCTTAGCAATAAAGTTTTCTCACTAATATCTGTAAATACACTTGTTTCACTTATGTTTGAAGTAGCACTATTTCCAATTCGTTTAAGCAATTCATTTTTATTTAATATTAGTGTTTCAATAAGCGATTTTGAAACTCTATTATATTGTATTGAGTAGACTATATCATTTTTATCAATTTCAAATTCATATTCAAAACTACATAGCGGATTTTTTGAGAAAAGACAAAAACTTCCATTTATATCCGAATCAACATTTTTATTCATAAATAGCCAGTCTAATAGTAACCTTAATGCCAATATTCCATTGGATTTTCCTGAGGCATTAGCTCCAACAAAAATCCCGCCCTTTGTGATACCTTCAAAAGTATTGGATTTTTCAAGTATGTGGTAATTAGTAGCTGTAAAATCAAACGTGGTTTTCTCTCTAAATGACATAAAATTATTTACAGTAAATCTTTTTAGCATAAACACACTCCCTTTTTGTTAATGATAGCATATTTATAAGTATGCCGCAATATAATTACGATATTCATAGGATTAACTGTAAATATTTTACGAAAAATGCTACATATAATAAAAAACCTCAAACCGGTTCTTTGTCTTATCAAATACAATCTTCTCAATGAACGACCGCAGGAGCTTATTCTTTTCTTCCACGCCGGTGTCGGGGTCTTGCAGCCTTTTTATTGTATCCTTGTGTGCGTTGCGGAACTTCTTTACCAGCGCGTCGGTATTGTCGGGTTTACTGGACGGCTTCTCAGCCTCCAGCTGCTTCATTCTTTCCGTAATTTTCAGCTTGTTCATTTTGTATTCTTCGAGGGTGTCGATGCCGTTCTCGTAGGCTTCCTTGACGCGGATCAGCTTCTGCTTCTCCCGGTCAAGCTGTCTCTCGATTGCTTCCGCTTCGTTGCCGGTCTTTGGCGCCGACCTGACGGAGAGGTTAATCTGCCCGAATTTGAGATCCATTTCAATGATCGGAAAGACCATTTCCTCCAATTTTTGAATTGTGATGGAATGGGATATGTGGCATTTCCCGTGTGCATAATTTACACACTGCAGGGATTCACCTGCCGACTTGGTTAAGGTGCTGCCGCAGCTGCTGCACTTCACAAAACCCTGGAACATAAATGCCGCAGGCTTTTTCTGCCCTGCCGATTTTCCGTACATAGCTTTATTCCGGGCAACCTGCTCCTGAGCTTTCTCCCAGGTTTCATCATCGATGATATGCTCATGGCTGCCGTCAATGATAACGATATCCGGATCGTCATAATTGCGCCTGGTTCGCCTCTCTGTATTCCAGCGAATTTTACCGATGTATACCGGATTGCGCAGGATATACTCCACTGTGCGGTTTTCCCAGAGCCCGCCGCGGGCCGTGCGGATTCCCATCGCGTTCAGCTTCGAAGCGATCGGGCGGTATCCCATACCGCTGATATAATCATCATAAATCATTTTTACGATAGAGGCCGTTTCCGGATTAATATAATACTGCTTGTCCTTAATCGTGTACCCAAAGGCCGGAATGCTCACCGGCTCCCCGCGGGATACCTTTTCCGTCATGCCGCGTTTTACATTCTCGCCCAGGTCAATGCTGTAGTATTCGTCCATTGCCTCCAGAAGCGCTTCAATTAAAATGGAAGTCTTATCATTTCCGAAGTCCTGTGACGTGCTGATCAGGTCAATATTGAGGTCTTTGCGCAGCATACGCTTATAGACCACGCTGTCCTCGCGGTTTCGGGCGAAACGGGAGAGGGCATAGACCAGAATCACATCGAACGGCTTCGGTTTTTTCTTGGCGGTACCGATCATTTTCATGAACGCGGGCCGCTTTTCCGCTTTCCGGCCTGAAATACCCTCGTCGACGAAGATGTATTCCTCGGGGAGAATCATATCATTTTTCTTGGCGTATTCGCGGATGATCTTCAGCTGGCTGTCCGGGCTGTATTCCGTTTGGTCTTCTGTCGATACACGGACATAGGCTGCTGCTATTTTCATGACGGATCCTCCCTTTGAAAGTTGTCCCCACGCCGGTCAGAGCGTGGGGCAGTTTTAAAAATTATTGATTCGCTCAAAATTGCTATGTGCCAGTTCCTCCAGCATTTTATATAATGGCTGAATGTTGTAGCTTTTGGGGAACTCAAACTTTTTGCTTTCCATTGACAAAGCGTTCGCGTGTAGGTAGGGCGTTGTAACGTATGTAATGGTGATTTCGCTGTCGTCCATTCCGAAGCCGGCGGTTTCGGCAGTTACCTCAATAACGGTTGCGAGTTTTATAGATATAACCCTCATCTTTTGCCCGGTGGTGCCCTGCTTGTCAAAGGAAAGAATACGCTTGTCGGTAAAAATAACCGCGTCACGAACCAGCTTAAAACCGATTGTGATTGTTTCGTCGTCCATTAAGTATTGACCGAATTCAGCCTGAAGCTGCTCTACGGTAACCTCGCTCATGTTGCCTAAAAGACCGTTCATAATGTTCCGAAATGCCATTGGTGATTCCTCCTCTTTATTATAGGCTGGTAGTACCAGTCGATTTACTTGGATAATGCTTTTGTGTATCTGGGCTTAAGATCAAAATCATTTTTTAAATATTCAGAGATAATTTTATATGCAATGGTATCTGTGCTTCCACCAATATACTGCTGATCATTAACGGTTAGGGTACCAAAGAACTTAATATCTGAACCTCGATATCGATTCATTGATTTGACAAATTTATCATTTGATACTAACGTATTTGAAAATTCGTAGAATCTGTTTTTATATTTATGAGTGTCTAAATTAGCTTCTCTGTCATCCGACAACCAACGATAAACGCAAAATATAAAGAATGCTATTTTGTCAGTACCCTGTAAGGTATTGAAAATAAGATTGTATAGCGTGTTTTTACCTATATAACGTGAAAAATGCATATTATGGTTTACTGCAAATTCAGCAATTTCGATTTGAGGGGTGTCGCCGCCATCTTCAGCTTCTCGCGTAATTAGGTCCGAAAGCTCATTAAACGTCATGTTTGGTAGGACGGTAATCTGAAGCTTTTTAGCATATTCAAGTTGGTTTTCGGTAGGCAATTTAGAGGGCAACTCCGAAATCTCATATGGTGGCAAAAATCCCTGTTCACTTGCCAAAACCTCACAATGTTCAAGTGATTTTGCAAGTATTTGCACTGACCTAAAACGATCTGTATCTTTATATTTTGCATGGACACGGAAACTTTTCCAATCGGTTTCAAATGGTAATGGCATAATCTCATTTGTATGTGCGCTATCTTTAATCCGATTGAAAAGGCTTGATAATATTCCCATTTGCGCCTCCAAACAATGCTATTGACATAGTTCGACAATAGCATATAATTAATTTTGGAAGCGTTTTGTCCTAACGTTTTCATTTTACTACCGTCCGCTATTCGTAGTAGCGGGCGGTTATTTATTAATAAAAATTATATATTGCAATTTCCTGGATTTGGGTGTAATATAAAAACATCGCTACAAACGGACGTTCGATTATGGTTTTTACGGGAAATGCGGATGAATATGAAGGTGGATGAATGGATACTATTGAAATACAGTTGTTGAAAAGACTTAGTGAGGGACAGGTTATTTCTTTTTTGTCTTATCTGCAAGATCTGCAAGAGATTGCAGCTGAGCGAGCGCGACTTCCCGCAAATCGTCAGGAAGATCGTTCATAATATCCACGGCTTTAGCTATGTTGGCATCAAGGTTATCAACTGAGTTGATAGCCTTATTTTTTTGAATATCGGATGATACATCATTATTACTAAGTAATGCATCTACAGTTACGCCAAAGATTCCTGATATTTTTTTTAATATTTCAACATCAGGCATGGTTCGCCCCATTTCCCACTGGCTTACAGCTGTCTGATGAACATTTAACATATTTGCCAGTTCATTTTGAGACAAGTGATGACTTTTTCTAAGATTTCTTATTACAGATTCCATATAACCACACCTTTACAACGTAATTATATTAGCAATACTAATAGTAATCAATAATTAAAACAAATGTAAATAGAAATACTATTGACTTTTCTAATAGTCGTGCTATTATAATAGTACAGCTATTAGAAAGGAGGGGCGATATGAACGCAATTGAGAGATGCAGAATAAGGGCAGGATTAAGTCAATCTGAATTAGCAAAAAAGTTGAAAGTAACTCAAGGTGCAGTATCACAATGGGAAAATTGTGGGGCTCTTCCTCGTTCAGACAAACTTCCTGAACTTGCAAAAATATTGGCCTGTAGCATAGACGATCTTTATCAAAATGAAGCCAAATAGGAGGAAGCAATTATGATAGAAAAAATCGATATGGACAAGCTGCAGAAGCTGGTTTTCTTTATTAACAATGTCAAAATGTCCGGAATCCAAAGGGAACGGCTGAACAGGGTAATCATCGGCGGAATTATCCAGGGAGAAATCGACACGGAAAAGCTTTTAACGGAACCGTTTGCCTCTGAAGAAACCAGTATCAGCAAGTTTTTAGATTCAGTTTATTTGAATGATGACGAGGAGCTTCGGGGGAAATGGGTGCAGGCAATCAGTCTGTATGAAAGATATGACCGTTGGTGCAGTGCGAACGGCTTGCGACCGGAAACGCTGACTGTATTCGGCCGGAGCTTAAAGGATATGGGAGTCGAATTCAAAAGGAAGGCAGACGGCAACTATTATCTGCTGGACAGCGATAACGCCAATCCGCCGTCATAGGACAATCCGCATCCATAATACATATGATTTGAGGTGATAACCGTGGCGAAAAAACCATTTACCTATACCGCAATCAGCTACATCATAGATAAATCCGGTGACGGCTCCGTGCGCCGACGGCAAGAGATTGTATTTGAACAGGTTCCATCGCCAAAAGGCACATACAAATTCAAGCCGATTAAGCAGACCGTTTATATGCCCGAAGAGGAGCAGCTGCGGTGCGATAAGATCATGATGCAGCACGCCAGTGAAGTCCTCTCTGATTATCTCTCAAATCATCCGAATGAGATATGAAAGAAATGATTGTGTTATAAGAATACCACATCGAGGTGAAAAGACAATGATGCAAAAAGCTACGAAAGCGAATGAAAACGTGTACTACCAGGCACGAATAAGGGCGGCCGCGTACAACGACCTGCTGAGCAGCCGGGAAGGCGCCTCTAATATTGTGTGCATTGAGCGTACCCGTCTGGCAAATATCGAGCTGGGGAATATTAATCCGCATCCGGAGGAAGTCAACCTGATGACTAACTCCTATAATGCCCCTGAGCTCCAGAATTATTATTGCTCCCAGCAGTGTCCTCTCGGCTGCGGTCGGGTGGACAGGCTTACTCCCCGCAGCCTGGAGGGAGCCGCGCTGAAGATCGGGCGGGTGACGCGTGATATTGGCAATATCGTCGATGTTATTTCCGATATTGCGGAGGACGGCAGGATCACTGCCGAGGAGCGCCCGTTGTTTGATCGGAGCATGGAACAGCTGATTGCCTTAAAAAACTCCATTGAGGAGCTGATGCTCGTCTCAGATAAATCTAACAAAAATAATGAACAGGATGAATAAAGGAGGGACTGTCATGGGAAAGGAAGAAACGCTCTTTAAATCCGAGGTGCGTAAGAATTTAGTGTCCGGTATTGAATTGTGGCTCAACTGCGCCAAAGAAAGTAATGAAAAAGCCAACCAGTGTTCTGTTGGATCGTCCCGGTGGGATTCATACGGAAATGACGCTATTAAATATGAAGGAATGGCGCAGGCTGTTTTCTTTGTTGGTCAACATTTAGGCTTGCTGACTTATGATGATTATCCGGTTTTCAGACCATCCGACGAACTGCCTGCCGATACGAACGAGGGGGACAAAGACTATGAGCGTTAAGACATTACAAGGCTATATGGCACTCTGCAGGTATTATCACTGGACGCCGACATGGGCGGGGCTGAAAGCCTTCGCCGCGGGGATCCGCCGCAGAACGTTGGGCGGTGCAGGGCAATGATGTTTTCGCCGCCGCCCTGCAAGGACTGCGTAAATCGCTACATAGGGTGCCATAATGAGGACGCTTGCTTTGAATTTCGGGATTGGAAAAAGGAAGAAAAGCGAAAGAATGCCGAACTGGAAAAAGCGCGGAGCGAAGAACGGTTTTTTCAAGAAATGCGCTTTCAAAAGGATACCCGCATTTGCCGGCGCAAGCATAGTGCGCAGACGCGCGGACATTATCCATACTAAATGAAAGGAGTGAAAATATGTACTCGATAACGGTTATGCTGGGGAGGCTCGTCGAGGATCCGGAACTGCGCCATACCACGAACAACGTTGCGGTATGCACGTTCCGGATTGCGGTGGACAGGCCCTATAAAATGAACGATAAAACTGTGGCAGATTTTTTTGATGTGGTTGCCTGGCGCGGAACGGCCGAGCTTGTTTGCAAGTACTTTAAAAAGGGGAAGCCGATTCTGGTGCAGGGTCACTTCGAAACCCGCTCCTATGAGGATAAGGACGGGAAGAAGCGATACCGGTCGGAGCTCATTGCTGAGCGTGTGTCCTTTGCCGGTGACAGCTCGGGAAACGGAAGTAAGCCGCCCCTGCCCGAACCACCTCCTGCTTATTCGAGCGGGGATACCGGCGATTTTGAAGAAATCCCCTCCGATGACGACCTGCCGTTTTAGATTAGGGGTGATTACGTGAATCTGATTGATGCAAAGGAAGAGACAAAGAAACGCAATCCCCGATTCCTTGAAAATATCAATGTTTTAATTGTTCAGAATGAAAATGGCGGTGCGGTCAGATTTTACGATGCAAAGCAGCTGACGCGGCGCTGGCTGGCGATGGGGCCGCAGGAGTTTGCCCGGCTGTACGGATTCGAATGGAAGCCCCCGGAGCTGCTGCAATATTACGTACGGCTTCATAAGTAAGGATGTAACAGCGCGGCATTGCCGGCTTTATAACGATGAAAAGAAAAAGGGTGGACAAGTGAAAAACAAATACATATGCAAATGTGGGAAAGTCTTTGAAAAGGATACCAATGCGGATACAACCGGTTTCCGCCTCGGGGCGAATTATTCTCCGGGGCATGACTGTTATGGCTGCCCGTTCATTTTGCCGGTATGCGAAGGGTATCCGGAGCAGAAGATTGTAGATTACGAATGCCGCGCAAGCAGGAAAATCACCTATCGGACGACCGCGGATTTGCCCCGTTCCCGGGATGGGTTTCATATCGGCCGGATTCGTACGTTGGACATGGATTTTGCCCGCACAGTATGGGAATTTTCCCGCGGATTGGAAGGTCAGGACGGAAACCGGAAAGAATTGGATTTCCGCGCGGCCTGCTTCGGTGCCGACGGTCGTTATGAGCTAACCCTTTATTTCACAAAGACAAAAGCTGGAATCGCTTCCAGTCTTATCGTTTCAGATCAATTTTTCGATGGAGGAACCAGCCGCCCGGAGCTGACCGAGGAGCAGGAAAAGGAACTGGTATTAAAGCAAATTCAGCTCTCAAAGGAAAAAGCGAAGGCGGCTCCGACTGCTTTGTCGCCGGTTGCCGAGCAGGCTGTGTCCAAGGATGTCCAGAATCAGCGCTCGATTGACCATATTACGGTGGAAATCAATTTCTATAAGGCCCAAACGGCACAGAATATCATCGAAATCGGCAAACGCCTGCTCGAGGCGAAGCAACTGCTCCAGCACGGGGAATGGCTTCCCTGGCTGCGGGATAAGGTGGATTTTTCGGAAGTTTCCGCACAGAGATTTATGAAAATCGCAAAAGAATTCGCAAATCCGTCACCGGTGACGGATTTGCCCTATACCAAATTACTCGCTCTGTTACAGGTTCCGGAAAGCGACCGTGAGGAATTCATTCAGGCTACACACCTGATTGACGGACAGGAAAAGACCGTCTCCGAAATGTCAAAGCGAGAGTTAAAGCAAGTCATACAAGATCGCGACGATGCACAGCGTAACGAGAGATTAATGCGTGAAAAGTGTTATAAAGCGGAAAAGGCGGCTGCGCAGGCTCAGGAAGCAAAAAAGAAAGAATATGACAATTATATGACCGCGCTGGTTAAGGCGGAAAAAGCGGAAGAAACACTGAATACTCTCCGCAGCAGCCGCAGGTTTGATTTGCAGCGCATTACAGAACTGGAAGATCAGATCAAAGAATTAGAGTCCCGCCCGGTAGACGTTGCTGTTCGTGAGCCCTCTGAGGCTGAAAAGCAGCAGCTGCGCAATGAAGGCTATAACAATGCTAAAGAATTATATGATATGCGTCTTCAGCAGCTCAATGACGAGCTGGAGCAGGTAAAAACGGAGACCCGCAGCGCAGCAGGCTTTGACCGCAACGAAATTGTATATGCCGCCGGTTCCTTCCGGACTTCCCTTGATTCCGCTTTTGATACTTTTCTACTGATCCTGAAATTATCGCCGTCCGATGCAATTGAGGAGCCGGTGCGCGGGTGTATCAGTTTTCTTCGTAATATGATCTCCAACCTGGAGAACGAAGCGGCGGTGACCCGTAACGCGGCCTTAATGGATGAAGATATTGAACTGCCGCCGGCGGATGGAATGGAGGGGTAATTATTCGGAAATAATTTCTCCGATAAATGAATACTCATCAAATTTGCTTTGAGGAATTGGATTTACGACACTGTATGTTACGGATAGAATTAAGTTACCATTAAGGTTATAGTCTCTAACTTGCCCGCCAACGTCCTCTTTAAATCTTTCGTAACTCCACAAATGCGCATATCCTGATTTTGCTTTAATTTCATACAGCATATTTATTCCTCCTTTTCTGCATAATACCATGCTTTTATTTAAATGTGAAGAAAAAGAAAGAGGTTGATAATTCGAGAAGAATACGAACGGATCCGGATTATTGGTTGAAGAAAACGCTTCTGGCCGTTATTTGTTTTGTTCGGGCAGCGAATGCGTAGTTTGGAAAGGAGGTCTTAATTTTGGAAAGAAAAGATCGTTTCCGCCGGATGGCGATTATTACGGAAGCCGCCTGTTGGGAAGGCTACGGGAATGAAGACGGAAAAACAGTGTTTAACCTGGTGATGGTTTACATTGCGGGGGGAGCTTCCGGGGAAGAGCTTGATAAAAGGTATGTGTTTCAAGACAATCCTCCCGATTATCTGTGCCGCGATTTGCTTCGGATGGGCTATGTGGTTCAGACAGTTGATCAGTTGAAGGATATTGCGGGGCAGCTCGTCGGAGCTGTCGTTCGGGTGTCGCTGGCTCAGGACGGCGACACTTTCCGTGTTTATATTGATGATTACTTCGGCAGGGACGATCCCAGTAAATATACGAATGGGTGATTAGATGGGCTTTGATAAAATTCCGGTGGAGCTGACCCGGCGCGGCCAGTGGGTATGCCACCGTTTTCCAAATAAAACACCGCTTTGTCCGCGCCCTGGTTATGACGGTCGGCTGTATCCCGCAAAGGCGGATAACAGCAATACCTGGGGAAGCTTTGAGGAGGCTCTGAGCGCCGTTGAGCGCAACGACGCTGTGGGGCTGGGCTTTGAGCTGGGCAACGGGATTTGCGGTGTGGATATTGACCACTGCATTGATGACGGGGAGCTGAGCGACCTTGCGAAAGAATTGATTGATACGCTGCAAAGCTACACGGAAATTTCGCCTAGCGGAACGGGTATTCACATTCTCTGCAAGGGAAAGCTTCCTGACCGGGAGGGTCGCCGTGACAGTATGCTGGGGCTGGAAATGTACGATAACGCGCGTTATTTTACAGTGACCGGGGATGTTTACTGCGACGAGGACGGCATTTCATATCCACTGCGCGACTGTACCGAGCAGCTGGATGCTATACATAAAAAATACCTGACGCATGAACCGACAAAGCAGATCAGAATGGGGGAATCCGCTTTGGTTCAGCCTTCCGGTGCGGGAAACAGCGATATCGGCAATTCTTTGCTTACTGTTCCAAAACCTCAGGATTCACTCGCGCAGGGGCAGCAGGTGCGCGACCTTACGGATGATCAGCTGCTGGATATCGCTTTCAAATCGCAGAACGGCAAGGAAATAGAAGACCTTTTTTACGGAAACTGGGATACCGCGAAATACCCGTCCCAGAGCGAGGCGGATTTCGCCTTTGCCAGTTATCTTGCCTTTTGGTTCAACTGCGACCTAGAGCGCATGGACCGCATTTTCCGATGCTCCGGAATGTTTCGCCCGAAGTGGGACAGATCGGTCGGCGGGGGAAGGACGTACGGTCAGTATACGCTTTCCCACGCGGTTAAAGGCAAGGATAAGACCTTCATCCCGTTTGACCGCAAGGTGGAAAAGGAAAGTGTTCCGCTGCCGGAACCGCCTCCGGAGCCGCAGAAAAGCGGGGCGGTGTCTCCTCCGCCACCTCCTCCGGCAGGGTTTGGGGAGGAAGCCGAGATACAGAAGGATATTAAGCTTTATACGCTCGACGATACCGGAAATGCGTATCGCTTTCGGGATGCTTATTATAAAGAGGTGAAATATGACCACATAAATAAAATCTGGATGATCTGGACCGGACAGCGCTGGTGCGAGGACCAGACCGGAGAAATCAAGCGCCGCGCGGATGAGCTGCTGGAAAGGCTCTGGAGGGAAGCCGCCCCCGGGGAAGATAAGGAAGCCGACGAGCCTTTGCGTAAGCATATCCGTAGAACACGGTCAAGCAAGTCAAAAAAAGCAATGATTGAGGAAACGGAGCACCTTCAGGGAATCCCAATCCTGCCGAATGCGCTGGATCGCTACAAAGACGCTTTGAACGTCCGGAACGGAATTGTTGACCTGAAAACAGGGAAGCTGCGTCCGCACGACCGCAGACTCAAAATGTCGATGCTTGCGGACGTGGAATACGTCGAGGGCGCGGAGTGCCCTCAGTGGCTGAAATTCCTCGATGAAATCACACAGCAGAATAAAGAGCTGCAGCTGTATATTCAGCGCATGGTCGGTTATTTTCTGACCGGCTCCACGGCGGAGCAGTGTCTTTTCTTCCTGTATGGGACGGGCTCAAACGGCAAAAGCACCTTTGTAAATATGGTCAGCTCCTTATTCGGGGACTACACCAAAAACGCGCAGTCCGATACGATCATGCGCGTTGACCGCGGAAATTCCTCCGCGGCGCGTTCCGATATCGCGCGGCTGAAAAGTGTCCGCCTGGTGACGACTTCGGAACCATCCGGCGGCTGTGTGCTGGATGAAGCCCTTGTAAAAACAATGACCGGCGAGGATGTGATTACCGCCCGCCGCCTGTACCGGGAGGAGTTTCAGTTCCGGCCGGAGTTTAAAATCGTTATGGCAACGAATGTAAAACCAATCATAAAACACAGCGATCACGGTATCTGGCGGCGTGTCAGAATGCTTCCGTTTGTCGCGCAGATACCGAATGAAAAGAAGGATATCCACCTGGCAGAAAAGCTGCAGGCGGAAAAGGCCGGTATCTTCCAGTGGGCGCTGCGGGGTGCGGTCGAATGGTATCAAAAGGGTATGCCTGTTTGTGCGGCGGTAGACGCTGCCAACGAGGAATACCGCAAGGAAATGGATAAAATGAAGCAGTTTGTTGACGACTGTATTGTCAGCGCGACCGGATGCACGATCCCTTCCGGCAAGCTGTACGCAGTTTACCGCGTCTGGTGCTCGGAATGCGGAGAACGTTATCCTGCTTCTCAGAGTAAATTTTCGCTTGACCTGCAGGATAACTATCACTTTGTAAAGCGGAAAACGGCACGCTTCAATGAATTTGTGGACATTTCCCTTTCAGAGGCGGGAAACCGTTTGGCGTGCATGGTCCCCTCATCCCCCCAGTAAATGGAAGCCTGTGGAATCATGGAGGTACTTGCGCAAACTTTTCCCAGTATTTTTACATAAGCAAAGTTTACCGGTTGACTTCCACTCTTCCACAAGTATCCACAAGTTCAGAATCTATCAGGATATTTCTATCTTTATCGATTCCATTCCTGTCCATAAGTATCCATAAGGAGGATTTTATATGAATGATGATGAAAAGAAAGAGAAGTTGAATCAATATCTGATCACTGTCGACCGGTTGAAGCGCAAGTGTGACGACGCGGAACGCTGGGAAACCATGAGCTTCGGACCTTCCGGCAGCTTAAAAACCCGAGCCGGACACGCCGGACCCGATGAGATCAAGGAGACGGCGATCGAGATTCGGCAGGAGTGCGAATCCATGGCGATTGCAGTCCGCAACCTCCGCAAAGAGATGGACGATGCCTTCTCCCACATGAAAGACCAACGGCTCCGGAGTTACCTCGAAAGTAAGTATATAGACGGCATGAGTGATGCCGATTTGAGTGAAAGGAGCCGGTATTCTTTACGCCATATGCGCCGGCTGATCACCCAGGCGGTCCGTGAGCTCGACCGCTGCGGCACCTACTTTTCCTGAAAGTTGTCCGCAAATGTCCTTAAATGTCCTCGTTTGTCCTCAAATGTCCACTTGAAAACCACACCATTATTGACATATAATAATGCTCAGAGAGGTATGCTCGCATGGGCATATCTCTCTTTTTTGTACGCAAATTCAAAATTACCCCATATTCAAGCCGGTATTGCAATTTCAAACCGACGCGAAAGTTTTCAACAGAATCTCGCTGAAAATCCCCGTCGGGGTGCGGTTATCCACAAAAAGCCTGGGTTATCAACAGGAAAACCCAGTTGTGGTGCGGGTTGCGGGTCCTTCCGACCCACCGCCCCCGTTGCGGGTCTTGCGAGGCCCGAGGTTTATCCGGTTTAAAAGCAAGAAAACCGCTTTGAATATTTGAAAAGCCGGAAAGCGACTGCACCTCCGGGATTTTTATGCAATCTGCCGGAGCTGTGAAACAGCGGGCGGAATGCGCCGTGAAGCCGGGCGGTTCGGTAAATTGCCGAAGAAAAGCGGAGGCAGAGCTCTTGTGTGATTTGGCTGACGGATATGGAGCCGGTAAGGCGGCAGTAACCCTCCGGGGGACGGGGGAAGGAGGTTTTTATGGCAGAAGAAGTGAAAAATGAGCAAAAGGGCGAGCTGTATTTTGAGGGTGGCACCATTATTGCCTGTACCAAGTACGCGGCGGCCTATTTCGGAGTGACCCCGGCAACCCTGAGCAATTGGATGAAGGCCGGATGTCCCCGGGTAAAGCATGGATATTACGATGTTAAGGCGGTCACGGAGTGGAACGCACAGAAGGAGGGCGAGCGGCTGGCCGAGGTCGCAAAGACTGACCCGGCAAAAATGACGCCATCCCAGATGAAAACGCACTTCGAGGCGCAATTGAAGCAGCAGCAGCTGGAGTCCACCAGGCTGAAAAACCAGATTGCAAGCGGGGAGTATCTGCCGAAAGCGGATATTGTAAACGAGCTGAGCAGCTTTTTTGCGGTGCTGCGTGCGTCCGTCACCGGGTTAGGGCATGAGCTGGGGCAACTGGTAGCCGCTTACGTCGATACGGACGGCGCACGGCGGGCCGACCGCCTGATCGGCGACCGGATTACCGACGCGCTGGCGCAGATGTCAATTGACGGAGTCTATGAGCCGGAACCGGATGAATCGGAGGGATGACATGACCGGCAAGAAATGGCGTGTCCCGGAGTGGATTCAGACCGCGCTGGTTTCGCTCAGACCGCCGGGGAAAATGACGGTAAGCGAGTGGGCGGATGAAAACAGAATCCTTTCCCTGTCGGAATCCAGCAAGCCGGGCCCCTGGAGAACGGAATTTGTTCCGTATTTACGCAAAATTATGGACGCGTTTAATGATCCGGAGGTCGAAGAGATTTCTTTCATAAAGCCGACGCAGGTCGGCGGTACCGAAGCGGTTTTGAACATGATTGGCTATGCCGTTTGTCAGGATCCGGCACCGATGCTGTTGGTTTATCCGCAGAAGGAACTGGCGGAAATTATCAGCGATCACCGTATCCAGCCTATGATCGCAAATTGCAAAGAGCTGAAAAAGCGCTATGACGAAAACAGCAAGCGCATGGATCTGAATTTTACCGGCGGCGTTTATATCGGCATTGTCGGAGCGAATTCTCCAAGTGATCTGGCGAGCCGCCCGGTGCGGTACGTATTTCTGGATGAAGAGGACAAGTACCCGGTTCGCGCCGGGAAGGAAGCAAGCCCGGCGGCGCTGGCAATGGAACGGCAGAAAACCTATCCGGCAAGCAAGAAAACCGTAAGAGTGTCCACTCCGGTATTCGAAATTGGCCCGACCTGGCAGAATTGGCTCAAGGCCGACACTCAGATGGAATGCTTTGTTGTCTGCCCTCATTGCGGGGCAAGCTTGACCTTTAAAATGAAACAGCTGAAATGGCCGGAAGGAAGTACGCCGGATCAGGCAAGGAAAGAAGCGTTTTATGTCTGTGAGGATTGCGGCTGTATTATATCCGACGCGGAAAAAAGCGAAATGATCCAGCACTGTGAATGGCGGTCGGTCCGTTCAAACGGAAGTAAGCGGCGCATCTCATTCAAGCTGAATGCCTTCTATTCGCCCTGGATTCGCTTCGGCGAAATAGCGGCAAACTTTCTGGACAGCAAAAATCAGCCGGAGCTGCTGCAGAACTTTATCAACTCCTGGCTGGGCGAGCCGTTTAAGGAAATTGAGCGGGAGCTCGACGCGGAATGGCTGCTCAATCAAAAGCAAAGTCAACATCCAAAGGGTTTGGTGCCGCCGAACACCGTAATGCTGACCGGCGGCGTGGATGTGCAGAGAAAATCCTTTTATTGGACAATCCGGGCGTGGCGGGCGAATATGACCAGCTATAACGTGGCTCACGGTCAGGTTTTTACCTGGCAGGAGGTTGAAGAGGTCATGAATGCATGGTATTCGGATAAGAGCGACGGGAAATATCAGGTGAATCTGTGCTGTGTGGACTCCGGCGACCAAACGGACGATGTTTATGACTTCTGCGCGGTAAACCGGGAGTGGGCGGTGCCGATCAAAGGCTCCAGTAACCGGATGATTACAAAATACCGTCCCACCACAATCGATAAGGACGGTATTTCCAAAGGCATGACCATGCTGATGATCGATACCGATTACTACAAAGATATGATATTTTCCCGGATTTTCCGGGATGAGGATAACGGCGGCTGGTATCTCCATGATAAATGCGACCCGGAATACGCGGAAATGATCACCGCCGAACAGAAAGTTATCGAGCGGGTGCGCGGTCACCTGGTCGGTCACTGGGTACAAAAGGCAACCGGCGCGGACAACCACTATCTGGACTGCGAGGTGTACGCCGCCTGTGCCGCCGATGTGTTCGGAATCCGAACGCTTCGGACAAATCAGGCCAGACGGGAACGCGGCGAATCCATTCCCAAGGAAGCCCCGAAGCAGCAGCCGGTACAGGAGCTGCCGGTGTACCAAAAAACAAATCCGCTTCACAGCGGGAAATCATTTCGGAAGGGGCGGTGGAAATATTGACCGTTGCGGAGCTGCAGCTCAGGCGGGACAATGTCCTGCTCGCAATCAATAAGATCGAAAACGGGGCACAGGAATACCGAATTGGCTCCCGCACGGTGCGGCGGGCAGACCTTTCCACACTGTATACGGAGTGGGAAAGCCTGAACCGGCAAATTGAGAATCTGAACCGCCCCTCGGTAACTGTGGCGGTTTTGAGGCGGAGGAGGTAAGCGTTTGAATCAAAAAATGAGTATGATCAACCGTCTTTTGCTGCCGATTGCCCCGAAGGTCGCGGTACGGCGCGAAGCGTGGCGGCAATATGCCCGGAGTTTTTATTCTGCGGCGGATACCAGCCCCCGAAGCGCCGGCTGGACGACCCGGAACGCCAGCGGAGAATTGAGCAATCAGGGCAGCCGCGATGTTATCCGCGCCCGCGCCCGCGATCTGGAGCGGAACAGCGACATCCTTAACGCGGAAATCCTCGCGCTGGAGCGCAATGTCGTCGGTTCGGGGTTTGTGCTGCAGGCGAAAGTGCTGAAAAGCAGCAAGCCTGACGATGAGGATGAAGCGCTGAATACGCGGATTGAGCAGTGCTGGCGCAACTGGTGCCGCCCGCAGAACTGCGAAATTACCGGAAGGTTCAGCTTATCGGAGCTGGGGTGCTTATGTTTGCGGAGGCGCTTTGTTGACGGCGGAGTTCTGCTTCTGAAAGTAATTCAAAATGAACAGTTTAAGCTTCAGCTGCTGGAGGTGGATGATCTTGACGGCAGTATTCAAAGCAACGACGGTCACCGGGTCGTCGGCGGAATTGAAATCGATGAATACCGGCGCCCGGTTGCGTACTGCATCAAGATTTACGACGGATGGGGATACTGGGTCAAGTCCATATGGGTACCGGCGGACCGGGTGATCTATCTGCCCTACCTGACCAGACCCAGCCAAATCCGCGAAATCTCACAGACGGCCCCGTCGCTCGGGCGCATAGACGACGTCAACGAGCTGATCGACGCCGCGGTGGAGAAAGAACGGGTGCTCGCGCATTTGTCTGTGGTGGTCGAAAAGGAAGGGAATACCCTCACCGGGGTGGGAAGCCTCGGGCGCGGTTATGAGAGTGAGACCGGAGCTGCTCCCGATGCACAGGAAGTGCCGCAGGAAATTCTTGACCAGGGAACGGTTACTTACCTGAAGCCCGGCGAAAAGATATCAACCGTGGCGCCTGCCGGAACCAGCTCGACGGTTGACCCGATGATCAAAACGACACAGCGGCTTGCCGGCGGCGGAATCGGTCTCAGCTATGAGGCGGTTTCCCGTGATATGTCACAGGTTAATTACTCCTCGGCGCGTCAGGGTCTTCTGGAAGATCAGAAAACATACCGCCCCTTGCAGAAATACCTGATTGAACACCTGCTCGATATCATTTATCCCGAATGGCTGGATTGGGCCGTTCTCACCGGGCAGCTGCAGATTCCGGATTACTTTCGCGATCGTGAAAAGTATCAGTCTCATGTGTGGATTGGTTCCGGGTGGGATTGGGTTGATCCGGTAAAGGAAGCGAACGCAAACAAGACGGCACTGGAGACCAACCAGAAAACACTGCAGGAAATCTGTGCGGAAAAGGGCAAGGATTGGCGCGATGTTGTACGGCAGAGGGCAAGGGAAAATCAGATGCTGAATACTATGAGCTTAATTAAGAATGGAGGTAATGAGGATGGATCCAATACTGAATAGCCGTAATTCTGCCGGAAACGGATTGCTGTTACGGTCGGGAAATCTGGAATTCCGGTCTGTGGAAGGCTCTTCGAACCAGTATGAAATTTCTTTCTCCAGCGAAGCGCCGTTTATGCGGTGGGATAGGCCGGAAATCCTGTGCCATTCCGCCGACGCGGTTGATCTCAGCGCGTTTACCGGCGAAGGGACCGGAGTTCTGCTGTTTAATCATGGGAATGACGTATCTTACGGTTCTGTTCCAATCGGCAGGGTAGTAAGGGCGTGGCTGGATGAACCAACGAGGAAATGCAGGGCGGTAATCGAATTTGATGAGGATGACCCTGAATGTGTCAGGTTGAAAGGAAAGCTTGATAAGAAAATGCTGACCGGCGTTTCGGTCGGGTATACCGTAGGAGCCTGGATGAGATTGCAGACCGGAGAGAAAAGCACGGACGGGCGTTTCGTCGGACCGGCAAATATTGCGGTCAAATGGACGCCGAAGGAAATCAGTTTAGCCCCCGTCCCCGCCGATTCAACGGTGGGGCTGGGTAGAAGTATGAATCAAGAGGAGGCAACAAAAATGGGTGAAGAAAACAACAATGCAGTAACAGCAAATCCCGCCGGAGGGGCGCAGCCGGCAGTCAGATCGCAGGCAGGGGAACAATCGGGCAGTACAGCGGCGCAGCAGACAATGCCCGACCCGGTTCAGGCGGAGCGCCAGCGTTCCGCAGAAATCACCGTATTGTGCCGCAGCTTCCAGATGGATGACGCGGCGGACGGCTATATCCGTTCCGGAGTGTCGCTGGATTCCGTCAGGGCTGAAATTCTTGCAAAGCTGCAGCAGCGTAACGCGCCGATCAGCGCGGGCGCAGAAGCCGGAGGCGTAAAGGTATCGAAGGATGAGGAGGATAAGGTGCGTTCCGCTGCTGCCGACGGACTTTTGATGCGCTGCGGAATTAATGTAAAAAAGCCTGCCGAAGGCGCGAGTGAATTCCGCGGCATGAGCGTCAAGGATATCGCCGTTGAGTGCATGATGCGTTCCGGCGAAACCAAAGCGCACCGCATGAGCAATGAGGAACTGTTTAAAAGGTCCTTGACCCCGGACAGCGCATTTGTGTCTATTGCCGATGATGTCGCAAACCGGACGGTCCTCGCCGCGCAGGAAACCGCGCCGACCACGTTTCAGGTCTGGACAAACAAGGCCAGTCAGCCGGATTTCCGACCGTCCCACATTTATGAGGTCAGCGACGGCGGCGAGCTGGAGGAAATTCCGCAGAACGGGGAGTTTAAAGAAGCAAAGCTCAGTGACCAGCCGGTTGCGACCAGACGTCTGATTACCGTCGGTAAAATGCTTACTTTTACCAGGCAGATGTTTGTAAATGACGACTTCGGGCAGATTACCCGTTTTCTCACTGCCCACACGCTGGCATTCAACCGCGGAATCAATAAGGCGGTATATCAAATCCTTCTTTTGAATCCCGCAATGCTGGACGGCAAGCAGCTTTTCAGCGCGGCGCATAAAAATCTCGGTACCAGGGCGGTACCCGGAACGTCGGCGTTCAGCGAAGCGCGACGGCTGATGCGCCAGCAGACGGACATGGACGGCAAAACGAAGCTCAACATTGCACCGGCTTATGTTCTGACCGGCTCTGCCACGGAAACCAGTATAGAGGCGCTGCTTGCGTCTCTCGCCGATCCGTCGCAGAGCAATGCCAACGTCGCGAACGTTTTCCGCAATAAAATGCAGATGATCACCGACGCGGAGCTGGATGTGGACAGCGGTGCCCAGCCGTATTTCTTTGCGGCAAATCCGGCGCTTACCCCGTCGATTGAAGTAAGCTATCTCAACGGTGCGGAAAGCCCGATTGTTGAGTCCGAGGTCTCTTTTGATCACTTGGGTATCAAGTACCGTGTGTACGGTGATCGCGGAATTACCCTGCTGGGCTATAAGGGACTTGTGAAAAATCCCGGCGTAAACGCGTAACGCGCACGCTGAGTAGAGGAGGAATTACAGAATGGCAAGATACATACAGGAAGGTAAAATCATCAATTACCAAAACGGCACAGATGGAAAAATCAGCTATGGGGATGTTGTCGTGCTCTCTGGTCGGATCGGTGTCGCGTCGGTCGACATCCCGACCGGTTCGATCGGCACGGTGCAGCTGGAAGGCGTATTCGAAATTTCCGCGGAAACGTCCGCCGCTTTTACGGTTGGCGAAACCGTGTACTGGGATGGGGCAAACAAACGGGTGACCGCGGCGAAGCCGACGTCCGACGCGGTTGTCGCGGGGATTGTGGTGGAGCCGAAAGCCTCATCCGCCGCAGCCGCGTTCATTAAGCTTTAACGGAGGGATGCAGCTTGATTAGACTGAAACAGCCGTTACTGTGGGATGGTCGCATAGTTCCGAACGGCGCCAGTATTGCGTTACCCGATTCCCTGGAGCGGCTGATGATTGCCGCCGGAAACGGCGAGTACCCGGATATCGTGGAACAAAATAATGCGGAAAAAGCAGAGCAGGAACAGCAGAGCGGTCTGGAGGATGACGGACAGCCTTCTAATTCAGAGCTGAATCTCGGGCGCTCGGGGAGAGCCCGGGAATGACGCTCAGTGAACAGATTGGGGAGGATGAAGCAATCTTTTTTGATCTGGAAGAAATGGCCTCGGTTCATACCATTCAGCTGCCGGGGGACTTTTTGCCGCGGGACGTTCCCGTGATCGTTGACGATACCCAGTTGCAGCAGAACAGCCTGAAATCGGCGGACGGCACTTATCATGGAGATTTGCTGGTTTTCGTTCGCAAAAATGAGGTGCCGGGGCTTTCAGAGCATACCTTCATTCAATTCGACGGAGTGCCGTATCAGGTTGTAAAAGTGGTGGATGAGGACGGAATCCTCCAGGTTACGCTCGGCACCAATATGGGAGGGTTTTAATGTCAAATGCTATTTATGCCAATACGGAGCAGCTCGATAAAATTGCCGGTTTGCTGCAAGGGTATCCGAAAGAGGCGGTAAGGACTATGAATAGTGTTCTTGGTCGTGTAGCGGATACCGTTAGAGTCGAAGCGGCGCGGCAAATCCCTAAAGTTTTCGGAGCTCCGAAAAACGAGATACGCTCTGCGTTGGATAGTAAACAGCGAAAAGTAATAACGATAATGGGCGCTTCCGGAGAAGGCAGCGTTTCTGTTGCCGTTTTGGGACGTTCGCTGACTCTGACACGATTTCAACATTCGCCTTCTTCTCCAGAAGCTAAAAATGGAAAAAAGCGAAAGAAATATAAGGCAAAAATAAAGATTTATCGGGATAAAGGATTAATCCCTCTCAGGCCAATTCTGGGCGTGGATGGTAAAAATAAACCCGTATTTCTTATGCCGAATGGCGCTGGAAAATACCTGTTTGCCCGTCGTACCGGAATTGCAAAAGGCTCCAAGGGAGAAGTTAAGGTGCTGAGATCGTTATCCATACCTCAGATGATTACGAATGAGCGTGTTGGTCCCGTGATCGTGGAAAAGGTCAATCATACTATTTTTACGCGATTGGAACATGAGCTTGACCGCTCCTTCGGCGGCAATCTGGGAACAAATCTTCTGGGAGGTAAATAATGCAGACAGTTTCTTCGTTAAATCAGGTAAGGAGCTGGCTGGAGAATTTGATTGCGGCTGAGCATATCGAGTTGAAGCAGCCGGGCAAGGACAATAAAGCAAGTGCTTATACTCTGGTTGCGCCTGCGGTACATATTTGTTTTGTTCCTCCAAACGGTCTTGTTGACCCCGCCGGAACACGAGTCCCCTGCCTTGTGGTGGGCACTCCTGAATCAGCCGAAGACAATGACAGCTCATCGATGGAGCTGCAGATCACCGCGGTTGTTTATGATCCGGGCTTTCAGAAAGAGGATACCGCCGGGCGGCTTCAGCTCGTTCCGAATTTCGACGGCTATATCACGCTTCTGAATTTCCTCGATCGGGTCAAAGGGTGGGTACGCCGGGAGGATGGTATAGCAGAGAGGTTTCAACTGGACGGTGCTGTCCGGTTGAAAACATATGAGGAGCAGCCCTGGCCCTACTGGTACGGCTCCTTATCGTTTACGGTTTCCGGCGTGCCGTATCCGGTTACAAAATACGCCGATGCATTGAATTAAGGGAGTGATTTTACCTATGAGCGAATACAGGCACGGTGCTTATGCTGATCAGGAAGACAGTCTGGACTATACGTCCCCTTCCGGGGTCGGCACGGTACCGGTTTATATCGGGCGCGCCCCGGTTCACCAGCTGGACGACTATACCGGGAAGACGAATGTTCCGATTTTGATTACCTCCTGGCAGGATGGCCGAAGAAAAATCGGGTACAGCGATCTATGGGAGGATTTTGATCTCTGCGAGGCGGTTTACGCGCATTTCTGCAACTCGGTTAACGGCGTGGGACCTATCGTTGTGATTAATGTGCTGAATCCCGATGATAAAAAGAACGAGACGCAGCAAAGCGAAACCGTGAAATTTATCAAGCGTACAGCCTCAATTCATAACGCCGCGGTCATTCTTTCCACAATAGCGATTGAGGGCAAGGAGCTGGGCACGGATTTCAGCGCCGAATACGCGGACGACGGTCTCAGCGTGATTCTCAAAGACCTGAAGGGCGGGCTTGACAGTGTTTCCGTTTCCTTCTATGAAGCGGATCCGTCCGGCGTGACCGAAGCGGAGCTTATTGCCGGAATCAATGCGGGTGTTCCCCGGGTTTATTACGATCTTTCGGTTGTGCCGACAATTCTGTGTGCTCCGGGATGGAGCCAGAAGCCCGCCGTTCTCGCGGCGATGATCGCGATGCAGAACAAGATCAACGGTCACTGGTATGCCTGGATTAATGCGGATATGAACGCTGTAGCCATAAAAACAATTGACGCGGCCATTGCCGCAAAGGAAGCGTATGAAAATGTAACAGGGGCGGCGGCGCTCCTGTGGCCTATGGCGAAAAAGGGCGACCGCATTTTCCACGCGAGCACACTGGAAACGGTGACGATGCAGTGGGTCGATTACCAGAATAACAATGTGCCGTATGAAACGCCATCCAATAAGCAGATCGACATTGATTCCCTCTGCCTTGCGGACGGCACGGCGGTTCGGTTCGACCAGACCGAAGCGAACCGGCTGAACGCGAACGGAATCGACACGATGACCTTCTGGGAAGGTGCCTGGAGGATGTGGGGACCGCATACCATGAAGTTTGCGGAAGATACGAACGTGAACGCAAGGGACGTTTTCGACTGCAATGTCAGAATGATGCGCTATGTGGAAAACGCCTTCCAGCGCCGGTACGGCGTCGAGGTAGACAAGCCAATGACAAGGGGGCGAAAGGATTCAATTCTGAACGACTTCCAGGCGTGGCTTGACAGCCTGATTCAGGACGGCGCTCTCCTACTTGGCGCGGTTTCGTTTCAGGAATCGAATAATCCGGCGGGTGATTTGGTGGAGGGCAATTTTGTATTTTCAACGGAATTCACAAATCCGGTGCCCGGCAAGAGTATCAGCAATACGGTTCGCTGGACGTCGGCGGGTTTGAATTCCTTATTTGGAGGTGGCTCGAATGCGTAAACTGATTGCAGGCGCAACCGGAGGAATGAAGGTACTGGCGGCCGGGCATGAGATTTCCAACGTGACAAGCGTTTCGCTGCCCGAAATCGAAATGAAGGGGGAGGAAGTCTCCGGTGCCGGGATTCTCGGAACATTTTCCCTTCCCACTCCCGGAAATTTCAGCGCAATGACTGCAACGGTAGCGCTTCGCGCCGCCGGGTCGGATAAAAAGTATCTTCTGCGCAGTCCGGTTAATCTGGAAATCCGTCTGGCGGCAAATATGCAGGCAAGCGACGGAGCTGTGTTTGTTGCCGGAACGCGGATTTATATCACCGGATACCCGGCTAAAGTGGCAAACGGCAGCGGCGAAGTCAGCAAGACGCGGGACGAGAGCATTGATTATTCCGCAGTGCGATACCGTGAGGTTGTGGACGGAGAGGAAACGCTGCTCATTGACCAGATTGCGGGTGTGTATAAGGTCGGCAGTGTCGATATGCTGTCCAGCCTGCGCTCCGCCCTGAGCTGAAATGGAGGAAAACAGAATGAAAAGTGAAGAAAGAAATCCGGAAAATTCCGGAATGGGCGATTTATCCGACGGAAGCAGTCACATTGCAATGGGTGAAATGGGCGCGGCGGAGCAGGCTCCGGAAATTCCGCAGGATTCCGACCATGTGCTGGTTTTAAAGCACCCGATGAAAATAGCCGGCGAGGAGGTAACCTTCCTTGAATATGATTTCGACGAATTGACCGCAAACGATTTGCACCAGGCGTCAAAGTACCTGAAGAATCTGGGGATTCCGGTAAGCGTTCAGGCGCTCGACTATGAGTATCAGCTTGTCCTGTTTGCCCGCGCGGTAAAAATTCGTATGAAGGATGTGGAGCTCGCCGACCTGATGCGGCTGAAAGCGGACGACGCAATGAAAGCGACAGGTCTGGCCCGCGATTTTTTGCTCGACAAGGATCCCGGACTCAAGGACTTGGGGTCCGAAGAATAATCGCCCGGCTTTCGATCACTACATCAAATAACTACGGCATTCTGATGAATCTGCCGCTCACCGATTTATATCAGCTTTATGAGGATGTAGGCGACGAGCTCAGCAGGATGAATGCTTCCCGGGAGGAAGGTGAGGAACCGTGAAGGGAAAAGAATTAAGAGCGCTCATTACGATTGCGGGCAAGGTCGATCCGTCTCTGCAGGCAGCAATGTTGAAAGCGAGCAATCAAAGCAGAAAAACCTCCGGCATTTTTAATAAAGCGCTGGGCTCTGTGAACAAGGGTATTTTGAATGTCGCAGGGAGAATCAGCCCCGCGTTTAAAAGCGGACTGGAAAATGTCGAGTCAAAGGCATCAAAGGTATTCGGGGCGGTTAAGCAGGGCGCCGGTTATGTAGGAAAAGGGTTTCAGGCTGCCGGAAAGGCCGCAAAGGGGCTTGCAATTGGCGTCGGAGTTGTCGGCGGTATCGCTGTGGCGGCTTTGGCACCCTTGGCAAGCCAGGGACTGCAATATGCAAGCAGCCTGAACGAGGTGCAGAACGTCGTTGATACAACCTTCGGGAAAAGCGCTTCGGTAATTGAGGATTTTTCCAAAACCGCGCTGAAATCTTACGGCCTGTCTACCCTGCAGGCGAAGCAGTACAGCTCCGTGCTTGGCTCCATGTATAAGAGCATGGGGGTGGGTGCCGACCAAACGCTGACAATGTCCCAGAATATGACGGCGCTGGCCGGCGATATGGCGTCCTTTTACAATCTGGACCCGGATGAAGCGTTTGAGAAGATACGCGCCGGCGTTTCGGGAGAGACCGAGCCGCTGAAACAGCTCGGAATCAATATGAGCGTGGCGAATCTTCAGGCTTACGCTATGTCGCAGGGAATCAAGAAAAACTATGACAGTATGTCTCAATCGGAGCAGGCTACCTTACGCTATAACTATCTTTTAAACGCGACCAAAGACGCGCAGGGGGATTTTTCTAAAACAAGCGGCAGCTTTGCCAACCAGCAGCGGTTGTTCAAAACAAACCTCGAGCAGATGTCCGGGACGGTTATGTCAAAAATGCTTCCCGCTTTAGGGCAGGGAATGCAGCAGCTTAACAATTTCATTGACAGTATGGATACCGACGCGATTGGTGACTTCGTCGGTCAGATCGCAAATATGGTGGTTTCGATGCTGCCTCTGGTTATGCAGCTGATGCCGACGATTGGCAGTTTGCTTCAGATGATACTTCCGCCGCTAATCAGCATTGCCCAGCAGATTATGCCCGTCATCATCATGGTCGTTCAGACATTTTTGGCGGTGCTGGAGCCTTTGATTCCGCCGATCATGCAGTTCGTGCAGGCGTTACTGCCGCCGATCGTACAGATTCTGACGGCAATCAGCCCGCTCCTTATCGAAATCGCCAACATTGTCGGTACGGTTCTCGGACCGGCGCTCAGCTTTGTGGTCACTATCATTCAAGGAATAGCGGACCTTATTTCAGCGGTCGCAAAGCCGTTGGGCGATTTTATCGGGCAGATCGGTTCCCTGTTCGGCATGAACGCGCAGAAGAACAGCGGCAGCATAAAAGGGCTTGTTTCATCCAATAAAATGCTGACCTACGCGAACGGCGGCTTCGCGAATAGTCCGTCAATCTTTGGTGAGGCGGGACTGGAAGCGGCAATTCCGATCAAACCGGGCAACGCCCGCAGCATGGGGCTGCTTGCCAGAACGGCGCAGCTGCTCGGCATGGAAGATTTCAACCGTAAAGGCGATGAGCCGGGGCAAAGTCAGGTGATCACCTCGAACAAAACCTTTTTCAGCAAAGAGACTGCGAAAAGACCGGTTTATTTCACCTACGCGCCGGTATTTCACGGCGGCGACCGTCCGGCGGAAAGTGTTCTGAAACGCGAAGCGCAGAATATAAAACGCGTACTGGATGACTATTTCGGAGATAAGGAGCGTTTGGCATGGGATTAGCAGACAGTCTTTCCTACGTTACAATCGCCGGTGACACCTTCGACATCATTGCCCTGGACTTCTATAACGATGAGTTTCGGGCGGCGGATATTATCCGCGCAAATCCTCAGTATGCAGGGATTGTTTCTTTTGATGCCGGAATTACGCTGAAAATCCCTTATATGAAGGAATCTGCCCCGGAGAGTCTGCCGCCCTGGAAGAGGTGAGCGCTTGACGCAGATATTTTATGAGGGCAGAGATATTTCCGCCGATGTTGAAATATCCGGTTTGAAGGTTACGGACAGCTGCGGCGACCATGCCGACGGGATTGACGCTGTTTTTGCAAACAGTGAAAACCAGTGGAGCGGCTGGAATCCGAAAAAGGAGGATGCGCTCAGTATCGTTCACGAAGGCTATCGCTCCGGGAATATGTGGATTGACCGGATCCGGCAGGAAGACGATAGTATTTCGCTTGGTGCGGTCAGCATTCCGCCGGGAGGCAAGACCAAACAAACCCGCGCGTGGGAAAATGTAACCCTTATCACAATTGCGGCGGAGATTGCCGCGCGATACGGACTTGCCGCCGAATTTTTGAATGTGCCGGTATATTCTTATGCTCGGGTGGATCAGCTGAGCCGAGGGGATTTCGGTTTCCTGCAGGAAAGAGCAATGCTGGAAGGCTGTAGTATTAAGCTTCAGGACAGCAGGCTTTATCTGTATTCCGACGCTCATATGGAAAGCCTTCCGGCAGTTAAAGCTATCGACGCGGCCGACTTTTATGAAAAACCGCGCTTTGAGAATGCATCCGGCGGCACCTATTCCAGCTGCGCGGTGTCCTGGGGCTCTTTCAGCGGGATTTACGCGGATTCGGGAGCGGTCGGACCGGAGCTGTCAATCAGCTCTTATCCAGTATCCAGTGCCGGAGAAGCACAGCGCTTCGCGAAGAATCTTCTCCGAAACAGCAACAAAAAGGAACACATCGGGGAAATATCCGTCATGCTCGACACAACGGTCACCGCCGGTAACACAATCAATATCGCCGGTATGGGGCTGAGCGACGGAAAGTATTATATCGATACGGCACAGCACAGCTTTGCGGAAGAAATCAGCCGGTTCACGATTCACCGGTGTTTTACGAGGTATTAAAAATGGTTATGAATGGAACGGTTACCGTTGTTACCGGGAGCCTTTATCGAATTAACATAAGCGGGAGCTTGTCCGCGCCGGTTCCACGGCTTACGAGTGCCTGCAGACTCCGTATGGACTCGGGTTTGGAACAGTATTTGCCGCCGGCGGTGGGTGACAGCGTCCTTTGCTGGTTCCCGGGAGACGCCTTCCGGGACGGCTGCATCATTGGAATTTTGGAGGGGTAGCTGTGGTGATTGGCAAATTCGGCACCAAAACCTTTGAGGTTTCTCAAAAGAAGATATTGACGTTCGGTGATTTCAGCATAGCCGGGGAGCTGGAGGTTTCCAGCGAAGAAGCGGCAAAGAAAAAACCGGCAACCACGGTAAAAGGTCCCGGATTGCTGAAAGTAAGCATGGAAGTACAGCTGCTGGCTTCCGCGGGGATTCATGTGCAGACGGAAATCGACGACTGGATGGCGATAAAAGACGCCGGGCAGGCTTATCCGTTTATTCTCTGCGGACGGGCGGTTAGCCTGAACAGCTTTCTTCTGACAAGCTGCTCCGTTTCAGACATAGTGATTTCCAAAATAGCAGCCTCACCGTTAATTACATCGGGCAGGCTTAAACTGGAATTTCAGGAGTATCTTCCGCCGGGAACGGGCGGCGGCACAAAGAAACAGCAGGCAAAGAGTGCCGCCGGAAATACACCGGCAAATATGAGCATATCCGATCCTTACAAGGTTCCTTCCACAGATCAAAAGGCCGCGGCAAAACGGATAGTAAAGGGATGATAGAAAAATGACCGCGATTCGGTCGGGAAACAAGCAAATTGACTGGAAAATGAACGGACCTGACCGGGTGGCACAGAATGTCCGGAATCTGATAAACACCTATCGTTATGAAATTCCGTACCACCGGACGATGGGGCTGCCCGGTTCGCTGATTGACAGACCGTCGAATGATTTGATGGAGGAAGCGCGGGTGGAGATCGCGCAGATGCTGTCCGTTTATGAGCCGAGGGCGAATGTGAAGGATGTTCGGTGCTCTCTGGGGGCGGACGGAAATATTGAGGTGGAGGTGATTCTGGAATGATCGAATTTATCCCGGTAAAGCCGGGCGAGCTGCTCAATCAGGCAGTTGCCCGGTATGAGGGTGTATCCGGCGAAACGCTGTATCCGGGCGACGAGCATTATTTATTCCTGTCTCAGATGGTTCAGCTGATCGTCGCCTGTCAGGCAGATATCAATACTGCCGCGAATCAAAATCTGCTGCGGTATTGCACCGGCAGTGTTCTCGATGAATACGGCAGGCAGTACGGTTTGAGCCGGATTCCGGCGCAGACTGTCTCCGCCTCGGTGAAGTTCTTGCTTACCTCTGCCTTGGGCTTTGATGTTACAGTTCCAAAGGGCACAAGGGTAACGCCCGACGGACAGCTGGTGTTTTTTCTGCAGGCGGCTGCGGTTATCCCGGCCGGGCAAACGGAAGGTCGGGGAATCGTTCTCGCGGAAAGCGCCGGAGCTGCCTATAACGGCTTTTTACCCGGGCAGATTCAAAGCTTTATCGATCCGGCGGACTATGTCGCTTCCGTTGCCAATGTCACCGTCAGCGCCGGCGGCGCTGACCAGGAGGATGACGACAGCTTTCGGGAAAGGATTCGCCTGAGCTGGGAGGCGATTTCGACCGCGGGCTCAAAGGAAAGCTATGAATACTGGGCGAAAACAGCATCTCTTGACATTGCGGATACGGAAGCGGTTCGTACGGCCGCCGGGGAAGTGACGGTTTACGTCCTGATGAAAGACGCGGTAACGCCGCCGCAGAGCATTCTCGACGCGGTGAATGCCGTGTGCGGCGAAGAAAAGCACCGCCCTTTGACGGATAAGGTGATTGTTTCTCCCGCTCGGGCGAAAACCTATGATATCAATCTGACCTATTATGTCAGCGCCGCGCGGTCGACAGAGCTTCCGGCAATACAGGCGGCTGTTGATCAGGCGGTCAGTGCTTATGTTTCCGAACAGCAGAAGAAGCTGGGAGGAAATCTGAATCCGGATAGTCTTAGAAACGCACTCTATGCAGCCGGAGTATACCGGATTGATATTACCTCACCAGCGTACACGGAGCTGCTGCCGCAGGAAGTCGCCGTGATCGGCAGCAAAACGGTTGTATACGGAGGGCTGTTGTGATGGTTGATCTGAAAAATGTTGACCTTCTGGCTCTGCAAAGCCGTTATATGCAGGGGGATATTACCACGCAGGCTCTCTGCGCGGCGCTGAATCCGCTGTTGCAGGCGCTTGGTGCTCTGAAGGATGAGGTTATTCTTTATCCCAGAATCGACGAACTTTCCGGAAGCGTTCTGGATGAGCTGGCCTGGGGGCTTCATGTGGATGCATACGACGCACTGGCCGGTGACGGGGAAAAGCGCAGCATGATCGGGAATTCATTTCTGATACACAAATACAAGGGGACTACCTTTTCTGTGAGAAAAATCGTTGAGAGTGTGTTCGGTGAAGCCGGGAAAATTGAAGAATGGTTTCAGTATTCCGGGGAGCCGTATCACTTTCGGGTAGACGTTTACTGCCAGAACCGGGGCGTAACGTCGGAGGAACAGCTCCGCGCCGTACAGCTTGTGGAAGCGGGGAAAAATCTTCGCTCCGTACTGGATGGCGTAAGGCTGATCCTATCGCAGGGGATAAGTCAGACGATTGCGGCGGCAGGCTCTTGGGGCACGCTGGTCGAGGTTTATCCGATCGGGGAAGTCGATACCCACGAAATCAGGCTGGCGGCGGCAGCGGCGCAAACAGTTTCCGTTGATGTCTTTAATTTGGAGGAATGAGCATGGAATACTATACGATTACAACCAACGCGGGGGATGAATCAGTCGCCCACGCGATACAAAGCGGAACAAAAACGACTTTCAGGCAGATCGCGGTGGGGGATGGGAACGGCACCTACTATGAGCCGGCGAAAACACAGACGGCTCTGCGCCGTGAGGTGTGGCGAGGAGAAGCGACGGTGACCCTCGACCCGAACAATGCGAAGCGGGTAATCGTGGCGGCGACGATTCCGGCGGCGGTGGGAGGCTTTACAATACGCGAAGCCGGTATCTTCGATACGGCAAATACGTTAATGGTGGTTTCAAAGCTGCCGCTTTCGGAAAAGGTAACGCCGGAATCCGGCGCCAGTACTGATATGGTTATCCGGCTGTATGTTGAGGTTTCGGATACGAGCGTGGTTTCAATAACCGTTGACCCTTCGGCAATCATGGCGACAAAAGCGGATGTGGAAAACGCGGAGGAAAGAGCCGCCGGGAATCTTTCGTCCCATGTATCCGATACGGTCTCTCATACCTCTCAGTCGGATAAGGACAAGCTCTCTTCCGCCATCCAGTCCGCCACCCTGGGCGGCGCTGCGGTACCCAAAAGCGGCACTACCCTGCAGCTCCCGGCGTATCCGACCAGCCTGCCGGCCAACGGCGGGAACGCAAATTACGCAAACTCTGCGGGATCCTGCGCAGGAAATTCTGCTACCGCCGGTACCGCGACATACGCCCATTACCCCAGCCGCGCCGTCGGTATCAACGACTGGGGCCTGCGCGGCAATTATATCGCAAACTGGGGACCCTCCGGCGGCTATGACGGCGATACCTGGGATCAGTATTGAGGTGGGAATATGGCAGGACGATTTGTTAATACCGGCGGCGTATGGAATAAGGTATCAAAGCGTTATGACAAGGTGGGCGGTATCTACCAGCCGGTGAAAAAGCGGTTTGTAAAAGTGGGAGGCATTTGGCAGCCGAGCTTTAAGGCATATGATTGTCAAGCCCATAATGGAACGTATGGAGGTATATCAGATGTCGGAGTTATAAGCTACTCTGGGACAGAACCACCACAATCAAAAAATTCCTCTCGGTTTGAACCTTTAGCCCATTTGTGTTTTGATAATCCAATTATAGTTGAACCTTATAAACCGTTTGGTTCTCTCACGGGGTCAAACTATTATTGTGGTAGTTCTAATGTAGAAACATCGTTGCTGATTTGCAAAAATTCCGATTATCCATCTTCTTCAAATATCTTAGGACAAAGAGGTATAAGGATAGGAACTAATACAATATCAGCTTCATATGGTAATGGTGGTCAATTTACAGATTTGTATTTATATGTTTTTGTGAATTATCTATATGAAGTGTTTGCACGATTTGATTTGAGCTTCTCAACACCATCAGGAGGACTAACTTTAAACAATACCCAAATTTTAAATGTTGAATTTTTCTAAGGAGGCAATTTTCATGACAAAAATCAAATTCACTGACGGCACGGAGCTGACCGCTGCCGCCGCAAACGCAACGCAGGTCTATGCCCAGGGGGCAAACCGGGCTGCAATCGAAATCCAGATTGCTAAGGACGCAACCACATTCGAAGAGCTGGACAGGCTCACCGCCGATACCGCGAACACCGGCAAGCTGACGCTTGTGGAGGGCGATGTGCAGTATGTCCGGGATAATTACAGTATCCGCGCTGAGCTGGCGATGAAGCCGGTTGTAACCGCTCAGGCTACCAGCACCGAACCGGAGCAGACCGAGGAACGTTTTGTGGTCGTTCTGGCACAGCTCACCTACGCGGAAGTCAAGCAGTCCGTCATGGACGCCCGGATGGCGGAACAGGCGCAGGCAATCGCGGAATTATCTGTATTATTGGCGGGAGGGAGTAAATAATGTTTACGAAAGAAAGCGGTTTGGTGAAGGTCTGGGTCGATCTGATTAAGACCAGTACATACACTGAGGCAAAAGTCCCGGCGTTATCAAATTTGAAGGACGTCGTGCATCAGGTATTAACCGGGAAATAAACGGAAAGAGCAGGAGATGCAATATGAGAGGTATTGATGTCAGTAAGTATAACAACAAGGGAAATCCGATTGATTGGGGCAAGGTGGACGCTTCCGGAATCGACTTCGCGTTGATCCGCGCGGGCTTCGGCAATGACATCAGCCAGAAGGACCCGAAGTTTGAGGAAAACGTGCAGGGCGCGCTGGCCCATAAGCTCCATGTGGGGGCGTACTGGTTCAGTTATGCTGTATCCGTTGCGGACGCGCAGAAGGAAGCGGAGGTATTCAAGAAGATCCTTGTCCCGTATAAAGGTAAAATCGATTTTCCGGTCGCTTTCGATTATGAGTATGATTCCATCACCTATGCGCAGAAGAAGGGCGCAAATCCGACCAACGCACTGATCGACAGCATGGCTCGCGCGTTTATGGACAGCATGAGAGCCGACGGCTGGTTTGTAAATCTCTATACCAATATGGATTTTATCAAATCCGGGCGGTTCAGCGCGGATACCTGCTCAAAATACGATGTATGGCTGGCGGACTACAACGGAGCGCCGGATTATCCGTGCGGCATCCAGCAGACCGGAAGTACCGGCACGGTTCCGGGTATAGATGGGCCGGTTGATATGGATACCGCCTTCAAGGATTATCCGGCGATCATCCGCTCCGGCGGATACAACGGCTTCCCGAAGCCGCAGGTCCTCAATTTTAGGAGCGATACGACGAGCGACATTCGGCTCGCGCCGGGTCAATTTTATCAGCTGAAGGTAACCGCGGAGAATGCGCCCACGGTGACGGTCGGCACTCAGGGCGTCGCGGTAGTTCTTCCGCGTTACCGGGAGGGCAAGGACAGTTATTTCTATTTTGTCGGGATCGGAAAGGCGGGAGCCTCCGCCGGCGTGTATGTCAACGGGGTGAAGCAGTTTGTAATTTACGCTGCGTAAAGGAGGCTGACGGTTCATGGAAGTTTCAGAGGGGGTGTGCAATGAACGTCAAAAAGTGGTTGACGAACGTTTTGCCCGAGACAAAGAGCGGCTCGACAAGCAGGAAGATAAGACAGACAAATTGAGCGAGCTGTCCGTGCAAATGGGAGAGATCCTCAAAAACTACGACGAGAAGCTGGACAACCACGAGCACCGTTTGGGTGACCTGGAAAGCAAACCCGCAAAGCGCTGGGACATTATCATAAACGCCGCCCTGCAGTGGCTTGTGGTGGCGTTTCTCGCCGCGATTGTATACTTTAAGCATTAAGCCGGTCAACCCGGCGGAAAGAAGGAAATTATGAAAGATATTTCAAGGAAGCTCACCTCACGCAAATTCTGGATCGCGCTTGCCGCTTTCTTCGTCGGCGTCCTGACGCTCTTCAAGTTCGACGCCAACATGACCACACAGATCAGCGGCGTAATTATGTCGCTGGGCGCCGTTGTAGCCTACATAGTAGGGGAAGGTTTGGTGGATTCGGCGGCGGTCAATACGTCAGGCAGTTCCCCGATACCGCCGTACACCGGCCAGGCAACCGGAGAAGTTGCAAACACCGCGGCGCAGGATGGAACGCAAACCGGAGCTGCGGCGGCCGCAGAGGTGAAAGCAGATACGGCACTGTCTGGGAAATAAACCGAATATTTAATACAAGAAATCTCCTGTTGACCTTGACCGGCCGACAGGAGATTATTTATTATATTTTGGCATATTTCGTTGAAATTATTATATAAAGAGAATATAATGACTGTAAATAAGAATATTGTTTTGTTATGGACATTATGAACAGCGAGTTAAACAGTTATACGAACCTAACATAATCTGCTAAATGAAAGGAATCAGTGAAATGGATAATATGAATTTAGACAAAGCGATTAAATTAGCTATAAATGGTGATGCAATTTTGTTTTTAGGTTCAGGCGCGTCAATAGGTGCAATAAACCAAAATGATGATGATTTAGTTACTGGGCCAGATTTGGCAAAAAGGATTTGGCATAATTGCTATGATTTACAGCAATCTGTAGATTTATTTTTAGATTCTAAGAGAGAACAAAATTTTGATGCAGAAAGTGAATTAATTGATTTTTTAAAAAATGAATTTAGGGCAAAAAAAATAACAGAGTATCAAAAATTAATTCCTAATATACCTTGGAAGAGAATTTATACAACAAACTATGACAATGTAGTAGAAAAATCATATTTAATCAATAATAAGAATATTACTAGCCTTACTTTAGCCAACAAAGCTAAGCAATACGTTGGTACAAATGATTTAGTATATTTACATATCAATGGATCAATAAATAATTTATCGAAAGATACGCTGAATAGGGAGTTTAAGTTGTCTGATGTAAGCTATAATACTGATGATTTCTCTGATAGTGATTGGGGTAATTTATTCCGTTTGGATTTAAGAACTTATTCAGTTATTATATTTATAGGCTTTTCTATGCGATATGATTTAGATATAAGGCGGCTGGTTAACGAAACAAATAAAGAAAAATGTATATTTATTGTTTCAGAAAATGAAAGTGAAGATAATATAAAATACTTAAAGAAATATGGCTTGGTTGTATGTTTAGGCCTAAATGGATTTTTTGATAAATTTAGCGAGATACAAAAAGAGTATAAACCATACAGTAAAAAAACAATTGATAATACTATTCTTACAAACTTTGAACATAAGAACAATATATCTCTTGCTTTACAAAAGCCGACAGATCAAGATGTACTTAAATATTATATGACTGGCAAACGTGTTAATGAATTGTACTATTCCGATGATAAAAATTACAAGGGCCTTATAAAAAGGGATATTGTTAATAAAATAATCTGCGACATTAAAAGTGGAATAAAGGCTATATTTATACATTCTGATATTGGAAATGGAAAAACAGAAGTAATTGAACAAATTTGTATTGAACTGTCAAATGACTATCAGAAATATATATTAACAGAAAGTAATGAAAAAATAGCTCAAGAAATAGAAATGATTTGCCAATCCAATTATCGAAATATAATTATTATAGAAAACTTTTTTAACCATTATGATATTTATAAGCAATTTGAACTTTTTAACAGTAAAGATAACATTACATATATTTTTACTGCTAGAACTTCTATTTATAGAAATAGATTTGAACCATTTTCAATTGAGCCAATGTCCGTTTATGATTTAAATAAATTGAAAGATGATGAAATCAATTCGCTGATTAATATTTTTGAAGAATATGGCTATTATTTTAACAATGATTCTAATACAAATATGCATAAGTTTATAAAAAGCGATTGTAATTCAAAATTACAGTCGGTAATCCTAATGATGTTTAATAATACAGATATTGCTAATTCTCTAAATTTATTAGCAAATGACGTATTAAACAAAAATCATAAAAGCTATTTTTTACTGCTTTTTTTAATTATAGTAAAAGTAATGGCATTGGATATTGGCTTTGAAGATATAATGAATTTACTAAAAATCAGAACTTATGATTATACTTTTGAAAAAAACCAAAATGTTAATGAACTTATAGAGTGGAAAGGAAACAAAACTTCTATAAAATCTGTAGCATTGTGTATATGGTTGCTAAAAAATAGAAATGTTATTACTGATATAGTTGAAGTATTAGTTAAAGCTTCAGAGACGGCTGATATTGGATATGAAGTAAATATAAGGTATAAAAACTTTTTGGGTAATATTATATCATACAAACATTTGAAGTTTGTATTTGATATAGTTAGAATTAGCAATAGCGATAAATTATATTTAATTAATGATTTTTATCAAAATATTAAAAATTTAAATTATTATAAAGATAAATACTATTTTTGGTTACAATATGGAATATCAGCACTTGAATTGAAAGATTATGCAGGAGCAGAGATGCATTTTAAAGCTGCGTATAATAAAATACCTAAGGATATGCAGCCATTTGAAATAGATAATCAAAATGCAAGGTTAAAATTAGAGATAATGTTACTAAGTAATTATAATTATAATGACAATACCTATTTTGAATTTTGTGAGATAGACAAATTGCTTACGCCTACAAATGCGGAAGCAGATGATAAGTATTATTGTTTTAAAATGTCTAGTTCTTTTTATCGGAAAATATTTGATAAATTTTACTCATCGATGAATGACAATGAACAAGAAGGTATGAAGCATATTGCTAGAAGCAACTACAGAGATTGTCAAAAATATATTAAGATAAATAAAAATGAAAATTTTAATAAAAAAATAGAAGAATTTAAGAATGAATTTATGAAATTGGCTTTTTACGAAAGTGAAGATTTGGTAGAGTTTAATATTGAAAATATTTTAAAATATTACGTAAAAGGTACTTGTATAAAAAACGGCAGGTTAGAGCAAGCACAAATTCATATTTCAATGATCTCAGATAATTATGTGAGGAATATTAATGATTATATATCTCAAGGTCAAACAGTTAAAGCTAGAGTAGTAAAATACAATCATAAAATGAAATGTTGGGAACTTTCATTAAGATCAGCGATAAAATAAAACTTTATAACAAATTGGAGTACGGCGGGCCAGATGGAGAGCTGGGAGCGTCTTTGCGTTATCTAAGCCAGCGTTATAATATGCCATATCCAGAATTAAAAGCAATTTTGACAGATATAGGTATATCCGTTGCGGAAATGCTCCCGCCGGAAAATTCTATGACGGACAAGCCATTTTCGGGTATTCTGATTCATACGGTTCGTTCGAACGAAGTGCTTGCACGGTATAGTAAAAAGAATCAGTTTGACAAAGACATTGCACCTAAGAAAAAAGCAAGCCGCCACGAAATAATCATCAGGATTTTCGTTTAGCGGCACGGCTTTCAATATTTTCTTTTATTTGCTCCATCTGCGAGGTTGTTAGAAGATTTCTTTTTACGAGAGATTGCAGCATAGCATTTTGCATACATAATAAGAAATCGGCATTTTCGATGGGGTCGATGTCCGGAATTTTTTCACCTACATAGACCCAATTACGTGGCTTCATACACTTGCACCTGCTTTAAATCAGCTTTTGGTGCAGTATATGAAGCCATATTTTGTCCGTATTACTTGTTTAAACTATCGAATAGGGATCAGGGGGAATATGCTCAATTTAGATGAAAGCTCTTATTTATCTCATTAAGTTTGATTGCTTCTTTTTTGACGTTCATAGACAGAGTTCAAACCATGCTCGTCTGGATGACCATCATGACCTTATACTAAAAAGTTTGGTCTTTTTAATCAAAATCTCAACTACAGCAAAAATTATAAAGCAAAATATGAGGGTTGGCAAGCTATTTATGCGGTCTCCGGCGGGAATACCCCGCCAAAACTCGAGTGGAGCTTAGGCTCTGATTTTAGAGACCTGAATCAATATGAAAATATCACCTCATTGTCAGACAGCTTGCTTACTTTCAACGCACCTGTTTCCAATAGCTTTTGTGCTTGAGAACGGGATATTTTCAACCATTCCGCTATTAATTTGTCATGGCGAACTTTTATTTTATGGGGATTAAAAAACTGTATTGTATTTTCTTTAATACTGGTTCCTGTATCCATTAAGATATAGGCTGGCTCCTCAAAAATTGTTGCGGCACTTTTTTTAAATATATCTCTGTTCAAGCAATACTGATTCACAATTTCCTGACTATTCTTCAGTAATGCCTCATATTCCGCTTTATCAATTTCGTTTCTGTTAATGCGCGAATAAACCGGAAGATTATATGTATGTTTACATTTACCGCATTGATAAATCAACCATACATCAATCTTTTTCCCGTTGGCATTTACTCGGATTTTATTCGTACTGCAATACACGCTTTTATTTCCACAACCAGAACAATTGCGGATAATTTTATACGTTTCAGTAGGCATGATTTCATACTTTTTTGATTCAAAACAGCTCATTCTGCATTTCCTTTCAATTGACCGGAGATGCAGAGACTGTTATTATTTTTGAACAGCCTCTGCTATGAAATAATAAAGATTGGACTATCCATAAAACAGCCTCCTTTTTCAATAATATAACGCCCATAACTTTATTGTCTTATTTCCAAATCAAATCACGGGGGATAATTTTCATAAGGCAGATATCGTCCCCTGCTTTTATGCTTTTTAATAAATCTACATCTACTTCACATCCGAAGGCCCTTTCGAAAAGGACTTTGCTGTATCCCGTGGTACACTGGCACCATGTTTTTGTTTCCAATTTTTTTACATCAGCAAGCATAGGGCAGGGACAGAATAAAAACTGCAAATATAGCGTGCCATCTTTACAAAACAATCCCGCTGATTTCGCTTTATCTGAATTTGCAAATTCCTCCATATTTGACGCGGTGGCTTTTAACTCTTTTAAAAGAGTCAATTTTTCATCCATACCAAAGCCGCACTGGCAGTTCATACGTATTTGCTTCACTGTTCCCTGATCAAATTTGCTTTCTAACCTGCACATTGTTGACTTTACCCATTCGGCGTTATTATCACTTTTTGCCGAACCATCAAAACCATAGATGATTTCTTTAGCCGTTTCAGCATCACTTTTGTCTTTAACGGCCTCAAAAATAATTTGCTCCTGAATTTTCCTTACATCAAACATCTTATGCCTCCAAAAATTCAATAAAAAACAGACTTTTTTCTATAAGAATTACCACAACTAAGCAATTCTTATTATAGAAAAAAGTCTGTTTGATTACTTCTGAATTCTTGCCCTATTTAATCGGGATACATAAATCCATGATTACATGTTCATTTACTCTATCAATTTTCTCATAAATATCTAACCCGTATCGTTTATCCATTTGGTAGCCGCTTGTCGGCATCCAGACACTAAATATTCCCTGTAACGTGCAAAAAATATTCTGGATTTTCCCCTCAAAACGATATGTTGCGAATTTACCACCTTTTATTGTTGTCGTATTACCCAGTCTACAATCTTGATCCGTTGTTATGCAAATATCACATAGGCAACTGTTTAGGTTGGAAATCGCAGGGTCATCATAAAATCTCTCAATTAATAATGTGTTTGTTTGGATATAATCCTTGTATTTATCCAAAAAAGCAAACCATTGTTCTTTGAGATCAACATAGTTCCCAATCATTCGCTCGTAAATAACCCAAAAATCCGGGAGTTCCTGTATTTTAATTTTACGGTCATAATCATCAAAAGTGCCAAAATCCGAAATCCCTTCGGGGTAAAACGGATTCGACATACCGTTGACATTTGTGGATTTGCGGAATTCCACCGGAGATATTTTGCGATGTTTTTTGAACGCGGAGCTGTAATTAGAGGAACTGTACCCGTAATCCATACCAATATCAGTTATTGGTTTGTTCTTTTCCAATTTGATATCAATAGCGCTCTGATCCATTTTCAAGCGCTTTATGAACTCATAGACACTTTCTCCAGTCACTTCCTTGAAAGATCTACAAAAATAAAACTTAGAGAAGTGAAAGTGGTCTGCAACATTTTCAATCGAAATATCCTCGTCAAAATGCTCTACGATATAGTCGATACTTTGGTTTATCAATTCCTTTTTAATCATAATACATCCTCATGATCATACTCAATCGCGACTTTTGGGCTAATTTATATCATCGCATTAGTAACTCATTTAAAATAGCAGGAGTCTGTTTTTTTTATTAATTCAATCTTACCACGATTTATTAATTGAGTCCATTTGCACAATAACAAAAATCCGTTTCATTTTTTTACCCGAAAGGCATGCTTGTCTATCGAAAATTGTAATTTTGTGGTTTGTCCGGCGTCCTAATGGGAGAATCCGCCGCATAAAATTGTTAATAAGCCTGCCGGGAGTTCCCAAAGGGACTCCCTTTTTCATATCCGGAGGTGACCATGTGGAAGAATTTCTGTGTTTGAAAAACTATAAGCCGACCATATTAGAAAAGAAAAGCTTTCGGGTTGGTGCTTATTGCCGTGTCTCTACCGATAAGGAGGATCAGGCCAACTCTTTTGAAAGCCAACAGCGCTATTTCCGCGAGTATATCACCCGCCGACCGGACTGGGAACTGGTTGAGATCTTCGCCGACGAGGGGACTTCCGGCACCTCAACCAAAAAGCGTAAAGCTTTCAACCGCATGATCGCCGCCGCGAAAGCCGGAGAGCTTGACCTACTGATTACAAAGGAAATATCGCGTTTCGCCCGGAACACGCTGGACAGTATTTACTATACCCGCGAGCTGAAGCGTCATGGGGTTGGCGTCATTTTTCTCAATGACAACATCAATACACTGGAGCCCGATGCGGAATTGCGGCTGACCATTATGTCATCTATCGCGCAGGAGGAAAGCCGAAAGACCTCCGACCGTGTTAAATGGGGGCAGAAGCGCCGCATGGAGCAGGGCGTGGTATTCGGACGTGATATGCTGGGTTTCGATGTACGCGGAGGAGAACTGTTTATCAACGAGGAGGGCGCAAAAATTGTCCGCCTGATTTTTGATAAATTTGTCACTGAGGGTAAAGGAACACACGTAATTGCCCGCGAATTGCGCGAAGCCGGTATCAAAAGCTATAATCAAAATAAAGAATGGTCAAATACAGCGATTCTGCGCCTTCTCCGCAATGAAAAATATTGCGGGGATTTGGTACAGAAGAAAACCTACACGCCGGACTACCTTTCTCATGATAAAAAATACAATCAGGGGCAGGAGGATTTTGTAATCATCAAAGATCATCATGAACCGATTGTCAGTCGGGAGATTTTTGAAGAAGCCGCCCGCATTCTTGAAAGCCGTGCCTTATCGCAGGAGGGTAAAGCCAAGCACTCCAACCGCTACTGCTTTTCGGGGAAAATCAAATGCGGGATTTGCGGCAAAAGCTATGTAGCGCGTTACAAAACCCGAAAGGACGGCAGTCAGTATAAAGCATGGCGCTGTTATGAGTCTGCCCGTAACGGCAAGCAAAAAACAGACAATTTCGGGAATGAGATCGGCTGCTCCAGCGGAAGTATCGGTAACGAGGATGTGCTGTATATTATGCAACTGGTGGTAAACAGCCTGAAATTTGACCGGGAGATTGTTTTCGGGAATCTGCTCTCCGCCATTCGGCAGGTGGTTATGCAAACGGGCGGCACGATTGATATCGAGAAGCTGAACGCACAGATTTCCGGAATTAAGGAAAAGCAGTCCCGCCTGCTTGATATTTATATGAGCAGCGATATTGATAAATCTGAGTTTATTGCCGCGCGGGATAAGTGTGATGCCGAAATTGAGGAAATCGAAAGCTTGATTGAGAGCGTAAAAAAGCAGGATTTTATCATTCAGAATCAGCAGACGCTCTTGCATGACATTGAAGAAGCCTTGGAAGAAATGTTGACCGGTTGCAATGATGACGATGATTTTTACCGCAACATCTTAAATCAGATGGTCGTACTTAGCCGGGATCGTGTGGATGTTTATTTGAATTTACTGCCGTTTCATTGGAGCTACGCCATCGAAAAAGCCGCTGGAACAGACGGCGGTAAAAAAAGAAGCATTTCCTACCATTATATAGGGCAAGACCAGCCTGTACACTTCGAAGAAAAAGAGGAAAAAAGAAGCATTTCCTCCCATAATATAGGTACGGAAGAACTTGGGCACTTAGAGATGATTGGAACCATCGTTCACCAACTGACTCGCAGCCTGAGCGATGAACAGATAAAAGCCGGCGGATTCGATGCTTATTTTGTCAACCATACCAA
>JAEZYP010000036.1 GCA_023418995.1 Bacillota bacterium
GCATTCGTTCTCAAGAATGGCAAGCCCATCGTGGTTGTTATGTCTAACGAGCGCTACGCAAGGCTGCTTAAAGCCGGGATTGATATCAATGATTATTAATATGGAGGCCTTCAGAATGGCTAAAGAACGAATTACCGACGTTGTGATGGACGACGCCAGCATTAACGTCAGCAAAGAAGTCGACCTTGTATTCTCTATTGCTAACAGTTTGAGGGGGGCATACAAGTCCGACAAATATAAAGACGTAATTATCCCGATGATAATTATCCGTCGCTTTGAGTGCGCCCTCGCCAGCACCAAGGATGCAGTCGTTGCGGCTTTTGAAGCCAAACGCGATGTTCCACCCCAGATACTTGAGAAGATTGCTGGTTACAAATTCTATAATACGAGCCGTTATACCCTTGCCGAGCTTCTGAACGAACCAGACAACATTGTCTCGAACTTCAATAGATACATTGAAGGGTTTTCGGCGAACGTCCAGAGCATTATCCGTAACCTCGACTTCGAGAAGGAAATCGACAAAATGGATAAGAACAACCGGCTCCTGGGCGTGGTTCGCAAATTCTCTGAACTTGACCTGAACCCCACCACCGTGGACGGCATAAAGGCCGGATATATGTTTGAAGAGATTATCCGTAAATTCTCTGAAAATGCCGAAGCTGGCGACCACTACACCCCGCGCGAAGTTATCCGCCTGCTTGTCAGCATTTTGCTTGCGGAAGGATTGGACGACCTTTACACCGAACGCCGCGTCGCCACCGTGCTGGATATGGCTTGCGGCTCCGGTGGTATGCTTTCGACCACTTATAACGCTATAACAAGAATGAACCCCGATGCCGAAGTGCGCCTTTTCGGGCAGGAAATAAACCCGGAATCCTATGCCATCTGTCTTGCCGATATGCTTATCAAGGGCGAGGACGCCAAGAACATCCACTTGCAGGATACGATGAAGGCAGACTGCTTCGAAGGGCAGGATATGCGTATCGTCATCATCAATCCTCCATTCGGACAAGCTTGGGGCGGTAAAGACGCAGCAGACGGCGTAGAATCTGCAGTCAAAAAGGAGCATAAAAAAGCCGAGAAATACGAGGGCGCGGAAAAAATGGAACATAGCCGATTCCCGTGGGGTTTGCCGACCTCCGGGGATATGCAGCTTCTGTTTATGCAGCACGCCATCTACAAGATGAGTAAGGATGGTCGCGCCGCCATTATCAGCAACGGCTCTCCGCTGTTTTCGGGCAACACCACGAGCGGCGAAAGCCAGATACGCCGCTATATGTTGGAGAATGACCTCATTGAGGCTATAGTCGCTCTGCCGACTGATCTCTTCTATAACACGAGCATCGGCATTTACGCTTTCATTCTGTCAAAAAACAAGCGACCGGAGCGTCGCGGCAAGATTCAACTTATAAACGCCGTTGATATGTGGAAACCACTCCGCAAGTCGCTCGGCAAGAAGCGTAAGGAAATTTCGAAGGAAGACATCGCCCGCATTACTGAGATTTATGCGGGCTTCGAAGCGGGCCCCAACTGTAAAATCTTTGACAACGAAGAGTTTATGTATAAGGAATACGCCGTCTATCAGCCGCTCCAACGGAGGGGTTCGCTTTCGATTACCAATATCGCCGCTCTGAAAATGAGCGCGACCTTTACCGCTAATTCCTTCATCTTTAATGAAGCGGACTACGAGGTCTTGCTTGAGACCGATCCCCGCGAAGGCGAGGACGAGAAAAAGTTTCAGAAATACCGAAAAGGCAAGGAATTCACCGAGGCGGTCATTGTCGCTTTGGAAGCACATGCCGATGACACTGAGTACGATGACTTTGCCGAGTTCGTAGCAAAGCTGAAAGATATCATCGGTGACATCGACGGGATGTCTCCCAGTCGCCTGAACACCATTGCAATGGAAATGTCTGTGATGGACAAGACTGCCGTAGTGCAAAAGGATAAGAAGGGTAAAATCATCACCGACCCGACCACCAAGGACACGGAACTCGTCGGGCTAAGAATTGACCTTGAGGAATATTTCAAGCGTGAGGTCTACCCGCACGTTCCCGATGCAATCTATGCCTATGAATATGACGAAAACAAGAAAGCGTCAGCAACCAACAAAGAGAAGCTGGGTGCGGAGTTCCCGTTTACCCGCTACTTCTACGAATACAAAGCCCCTGAAAGGGCAGACGATCTGCTCACCCAGTTCACCAACATCGAGAGCGAGTTGGCGGCGAAGGTTGCCGCTCTGACGGGAGGTGGGCATTGATGACAGCTACCAGGCCCAGCGGTATTGCGTGGATTGGCAACATTCCCGCTGACTGGGATATGAACAAGATAAAGTACATCTCTACTCTCAAAGGGCGTATCGGGTGGCAAGGCTTGACCTCCGACGAATACACGGACGAGGGAGCTTATCTGATTACCGGCACGGACTTTGACAATGGCGGCATCAATTGGGAAACCTGCGTCCACGTTCCTATGAAACGCTGGGAGGAAGCGAAGGACATTCAAATTGGGAACGGCGACCTTTTGATAACAAAGGATGGCACCGTCGGCAAAGTCGCTATCGTTAACGGCTTAAACAGTCCTTGCTCGTTGAACAGCGGTGTTTTGCGTATCTCGACCGCAAGTGGCTACGATAGGAAGTTCCTGTATTGGGTGCTTCAGTCTGAAGTATTCTGGACGTGGTTTTCCATTAAGAACGCGGGCAATAGCACGATACTGCACCTTTATCAGGGAGACTTCGCTGAGTTTAACTATGCGATACCACCCCTTCCTGAACAGCAAGCCATCGCTGCTTTTCTCGACGACCGTTGCGGGCAGATTGACAGCATTGTTACTGACCTGGAGCGACAAGTGGAGATTCTGCGACAATACAAAAAAGCCCTCATCACCGAGACGGTGACAAAGGGCTTGGATAAGGCTGCTCCGATGAAAGACAGCGGAATTGACTGGATTGGAGAGATGCCAAGACATTGGAATGCGAAACGTCTCCGTTATGTATGTCGGCTGAAAACTGGAACGACTCCATCCGAGAATGAAGGTATAAATATTGACGAGATGGGTCTTAACTGGTTTACACCGTCGGACTTTAGCCCCAGTTTGACGCTTGCAACATCGGAGAAATATGTATCGCCAGAGGCAATACGGCGCTTCAAAATCACTCCGTATCCCGCTGGTTCTGTTTTGCTTGTTGCTATCGGAGCGACTGTTGGTAAAATTGGCTACTGCGAGGTTCCGGCGTATAGCAACCAGCAAATCACAGCTTTGATGCCGTATGCCATCAGAGGTAAGTACCTGATGTACTTCTTACACTCAAAGACCGATTACATCAAGGACAATGCTCTTTACACAACTTTACCGATTATCAACAATACTTACTTGTCTGATATTTTTGTCTGCGTCCCAAGCGATACAGAGCAAGTAGATATAATTGAATTTCTCGACCGCAAATGCGCTGAGACCGACGACCTCATCACCGAGAAGCAGAAAGCCGCCGAGACGATGCGGCAGTATAAGAAATCGCTTATTTACGAATACGTCACGGGCAAAAAGCGCGTGGCAGGTTAAAGGAGAAATACAGCTATGCCTATCCGAGCAGACCAGCTTCAAGAGAAAAAGGATTACCAGAATCTGATTCTGGAGGAGTTGCGCGACCGCAACGGCTACGTTATCCGCAACGCCCAAACGGACTGGGATGCGGACATCGCAATGGACAAGGGGCTTCTCTTTCAATTCTTGGAGACGACCCAGCCCGAAAAGATGGAGAAGCTGCGGAAGTTTTACGCCGACAAAACCAATAAGACGGTCATCAACTACATCAACCGAGAGATTACCAAAGATCGCAGTTCCTTAATCTATGTCCTGAAAAACGGAGTGGAGTTCGACAACGGTGTAAAACTCGACCTTATGTACCGCCACCCTGCCACGTCGTTTAACGAGAAATTGGCATGGCAGTATGAGCAGAATATCCTCTCGGTTATGGAGGAAGTCTACCACAAGGAGGGCGAGCGGATTGACCTTGTGCTGTTCCTTAACGGGATAGCCATCTTCGCCGTCGAACTCAAGTGCAATACGTCCGGGCAGAACTACGAAAACGCCATTAGCCAGTACAAGCACGAACGTGACCCCCATACCCGACTGTTCAAGTTCAAAGCCGGTGTGTTTGCCGCCTTTGCTATGGATTTGAACGAGGTCTACTTCTGCACATCCCTGTGTGGAGTCAACTCGTCTTTCCTGCCGTTTAACATCGGTATGCCGAAGTCACCCGACAAGCCATATTCCATCGGCAAGGGCAACCCGCACAATGAAAACGGCATTAACGTCTCCTATATGTGGGAGCAAATCTGGACGAAAGAGAAAATTATCCTGCTTATCGAGCGCTTTATCTTCATAGAAAAAAAGAAAGAAAAAAACACCGAAACCGGAAAGACGAAGGTCAAGGAGACGGTTATCTTCCCGCGTTACCACCAACTTCGAGCGGTGGAGAGGCTTGTGGCGGACATCAAAGTCAACCGCACGAGTCAGAATTACCTCATTGAGCATTCGGCGGGCAGTGGCAAGACGAACACCATCGCGTGGCTCACGCATATCCTTGCCTCCCTGCATGACACGGAAGACAAGAATATTTTCAGCAATATCATTGTTATCACCGACCGCATCATAGTTGACCAGCAACTACAGGAAGCGGTTATGGGTATCGACCACAAAACGGGTCTGTTAAAGGTGTTGGACGACAAGTGCCACTCCGACGACCTCGCCCAAGCCCTGCGTGGCAACACGAAGATTATTGTCACTACTATTCATAAGTTCTTTTACATACTCGAAAAGAACTTACTGTCCCTCAAAGACAAGACCTTCGCCGTACTTATTGACGAAGCGCACTCCTCTACAGAGGGTGACCTTATGCGAGCCGTGACCCACGTCTTGGCTGGTGGCAAGGTAGAGGAACTCCCTGAAGAGACTCCCGAAGAGGAAGCGGGCGAGGAACTGACCACCGACGAAAAAATCAAGGTCGAGCGGGCTAAAGCAGGTAAGCAGCCGAACGTAACAATGATTGCGTTCACCGCCACGCCTAAGCCCGGCACTTTGCAGCTTTTCGGTACTCTGAACGACGAGGGTAAAAAGACGTGTTTCGACCTCTACTCCATGCGTCAGGCTATCGAGGAAGGCTATATCTTGAATGTCCTCGATAATTATGTGACATGGCAGACCTACTTTAAGATTAATAAGGCAATTGAGGACGACCCCGAACTCCAGTCCATTACTGCCAAACGTAAAATAGCTCGCTTCGTAGATCTTCATGACACGAACATCTCACAGAAAATCGAGATTATTATAGAGCATTTCCGTCAGAACATAGCCGATAGCCTCGGCGGTCAGGCAAAGGCGATGGTTGTAACCTCTTCTCGCCCTGCAGCGGTTAAGTATAAGAAAGAATTTGAGAAGTACATTGAGCGGAACGGCTACACCAATATCCGCGCTTTGATTGCCTTTTCCGGCAAGGTCACGCTTGACGGCGAAACCTACACCGAAGCCGGAATGAACGGCTTTTCCGAGGAGACTCTGCGTGACGAGTTTGACAAGGGCATCTATCAGGTTCTGCTTGTCGCCAACAAATACCAAACTGGCTTTGACCAGCCGAAGCTAGTGGCGATGTATGTAGATAAGAAATTGCGCGGCGTATCGGCGGTGCAAACACTGTCGCGCTTGAACCGCATTTTCCGTCCCTACGACAAGCGCACCTTCATCCTCGATTTCAAAAACAAGGCCGAGGACATTATGAAGGCATTTGCACCGTTTTATGAGGAAACGGAGTTGTTCGATACCATCTCGCCGTCTGACATCCGGCGGCTAGAGGAGGAAATCGAGTTTTATAACATTCTTACCGACAACGACATTACTGAGTTTAACGACCTGCTTTATCTTCCGAAGCGGACAGCCAAGCAGAAACAACGTATGTGGGCATTGCTTGATAACGCCGCCCGAGAGGTTCGCAAGAAGAATACGGAAGAGCAGTTCGCTATCCGAACGACGATTCGGAGGTTCCTGAAATCGTACTGCTTTCTCATTCAGGCGACCTGCTACGAAAATGTGGAATTACATAAGCGGTACAACTATCTCTCGTATCTGGTCAAGGAATTGGACATCAAGGGCGGGAATGATTTTGACATCGCTGATAAAATTACAGTGAGCGGCTTCGAGCAGAAGCAGACCGGCGTGATGGCAAAGCCCGAAGTGGAATCCAAGCCGGAACTGAAAATGAAAGCCCCGAAGCCTGCCCAGCCGGAAGCCGAGCAACTCAAGATGCTCTCCGTCATCATTGAGGAAATAAACACCATTTACGGCAGCAAAGGCGATACTGGAGTGAGAACAAAGGCAGCTATGCAAATACGAGACATTCTTCTGAAAGATGCACGGCTTAAGGCGAGTGCCAAAAACAACCCATATTCCGACTTCAAGTTCACCTACAAGGACAGCGTGTCAGATGCGCTTGTAGAAGGATACGACCAGAACGTCGATTTTTACACACTGCTTTTGGGCAACGAGGAACTACGAGATAAGATAACGGACGTGTTTATGGAGGAGATCTACAAGACCCTGAGAGAAAGCAAATAAACTATGCAGCTTTGCTGACAACGGGCAGCTCTGAGCCGCCCTTTCTCTCATTAAAACGAATTATATTCAAGGAGAATGGGCGGATGGAGTATAACTACGACAAAGTAACGCTTGTGCCTATAAACGTATGCAGGGACAACTATGATGAGGTTGCGGCTGACTTCCTCAAGCATTACGGCTGCGCCCAATATTTAACGACACCAATGCCGGTGCCAATATTTGAGATTGCTCAAAAGCGTATGTTCCTGACGGTTTATACTAACCAACAGTTGTCGGAAAGCGGAGAAGTTCTGGGAACAATTGCTTTTTTTGACGGCGACTTGGATGTGTACGACCCCGGCACTAAAAGTTACATCGGGTTTCCTGTAAAAAAGGGGACGGTCTTGGTCGACTGCACTATTGACCACGAGGGCAGAGAAAATAACACGATGGCGCATGAATGCGTCCATTGGCATATACATCGTAACTATTTCGGGAATCTCCGCCGGAAAGCGGCTGACTCGGATATAGCATTCCGTTGCCCATCTAGACTGTCGGACGGTGACGAAGCAACCCGCGACGAGGAACGGATGGAGAAACAGGCTCGTGGCATAGCTCCGCGCATCCTAATGCCGAAAAACTCCACAACAATTAAACTAAACGAACTTTTTGCCTCCCGTACCGTCCCCCAAGACGGTGAGCGGAGGCTTGCTGTACTTACAGAGATAGTGGACGAATTAGCCGCGTTTTACCACGTTTCCAAGATGTCAGCAAAATACCGTATGGTCGACTTGGGTCGCATGTCCCACGAAGAAGCTGAGCAGATTTACAACTTTGATAACAATTTGGTGGCATGGGACTTCTCTGAGCACCCCCTGACGGTCAAGACGAGTAGCCGTCCGATGACACGCCACATCACGATTGAGCAAGTTATTTATGAGTTTGGCAGGAATGCGGCTTTCAGAGAAGTATTACATAGCGGACTGTTCCGCTTTGTCGAGGATGCTTTTGTTATTAACGACCCGAAATATATACATACCGATGATGAGGGTAAGACTCGGCTGACTCCATATGCGATAAAACATCAACAGGAATGTACACTCATCTTTGAGTACGCCGTTTCTGTCAGCCATAATTACAGCCACGCCGATACGGAAAATTTCCAACCCAATATGATGAATATGCTCACTATGGGCTTCCTCACGAGGGTGGAAACAGAGTATAAGAAGCTGCCAAGGTACACATCAAACGTTCAGAATGATGCTGCGTTTGATGTAGCCAAGGCTCTGGATGCAGTCAAAGCAGATTTTGACAAGTTCGCCAAAGCGCGTACTGCCTTAGCCCCAGCGACGGACTTCTGGGACAGGGTCGATCAGATTAAGACCGCCAAGAGCATAAGAAACAGCACCTTTAAAGACCGCTCCGGTCTTGACGACGCAACGATAAGTAGAATCAAGCTGAAAAAGACAGCGGTAACGCTCCGTGTCGCTATCGCTGCCTGTTTCGGGCTCGATTTGGATATAGATGAGTCAAAAAAGCTACTGGCTTTAGCAAAGCTGGCTCTCAATGACGAACCAGAATGCCTTGCCTATGAGTTTGTTATAATGAACTTCCAGTTTTGCCCTCTGTTCGAAAAGAATGAGGTGCTACAGAAGTTCGGTGTTGAGCCTATCGGGGTTCGTTCGAAAAAAGACTAATTTAACGGGAGGTTTCAGACATGGACAATGCTTACCAATGGGTACCCTTTTACGAGGCTCTCGCCGACAAATTACTTTCTTATAGCGATAAGCGGAGTGAACTATTCGAATTAATGAATAAGGTTGCTTCTGAGCAGCCACTGATGAAATACCTCCACTTCGAGCGTGAAGACTGGTGGGAGCCACGTCATCATCATATCGACCCTTTCTCCGTCATCGGCGTAATGAATCGCGGAACGACAGACACCAACAGAACTGTCTTGGCCAAAGTTCTCGCAGATGCTTTTGATGTCAAACTTCCTACACCTACGCAGTTCGCGGGAATACCAGTGCTTGACAACAGGAAGTCCTTTTTCGCAGGTGTAGATGAAATTTGGGGCTTATTTGTGCTTGCTATGAACGAAGCTGCTACTGGGACGTTCTCAAGCGAGTTTAAGACTGCTTTTGAAAAGGCTATCGCCGTAAGTGGCAATGGTCTTGCTTATATCACAATGGGGCTTTATTGGATTAGGCCCAATGTCTTTATGCCGCTTGATGGCAACTCACGTTCCTTCGTTGCTAACAAATACGGAATGACTGCCCCAAGCGGAAGTTGTAGCGGTGACGAATATGTCACATTTTTAAACACACTCAAGGTGAAAATCTCTGAACAATCGCCAAACCTTACATTCCCTGAAATATCATTTACGGCTTGGGATTCAAAGGACTACGCCTCTGTGAGTACTGCAATGGCAACCGTGGCGGTTAGTGCAGATGAGCAGCTTCAACGGATGGCATTCAAACAGTGGTACGTAAACAACGTCGGTTCGTCTAATTCCGCTAATACCATCTCAACCGCTATTGGTAAAGCAAAGCTTAAAAACGGACGTGCGGTTTTCTCTATCGCAGTTTTCGACGAACTTGATACAGCAATAAAGAACAGCGGCCTTGATGGGTATTTTCAAACCAGTGGTGGCGATTACATAAAGATGGATGCGGTTTTTGACATTGACCCGACTGCCCAGCGAGATGATTTGAAAAGCGGAATAAAGCATTATCTCGGCTATCTTAAAAGCATAGGGGTGAACTCATCAAACGGAGCGACCGCTCCATCGAATGCGACATCGGGTCAGCCAGGTGGTTTCAGAATGGAAAAGAATATCATTTTATTCGGCACACCCGGCACTGGCAAGACGTATAGCACCGTTCAGTATGCCGTTTCCATCATTGAAGAAAAGCCCGTGGCTGCAATTAAAGCTGAGGATTATGATGCTGTATTTGCCCGTTATTTGAAATACAAGGACGATGGGCTTGTCGCTTTCACGACATTCCATCAGTCCTTCGGCTATGAAGAATTTATTGAGGGCATACGTCCGGTGATATCTCTAGAGGAAAAAGCTGAAGCGGTTCAGGAAATCGAGTACGAGGTTCACGATGGTGTTTTTAAGGCATTCTGTGATAAAGCAGGTGCACCTATTGGGAGCGGCGCAAGTGTGGACTTAGGTTTTGGCAAGAACCCGACGGTCTGGAAGGTCTCCCTTGAAGGCACAGGTGACAACCCTACCCGCTCCGAGTGTATGGAGAACAACCACATCCGCATTGGGTGGGACGGCTACGGCAAAACCATATCAGATTCCACTGATTATAGCAGCGACGGCGGCAGCACGGTTCTTAATGCTTTTTACAACCGTATACAAATCGGGGACATCGTGTTTTCCTGCTATTCAAGCAAGACAATTGACGCTATCGGCGTTGTGACAGGCGAACCAGAATGGCATGATGAGTATCAGCACTACAAGCGGCTTCGTAACGTGAGGTGGCTCGCCAAAGGGATAAATGAGGATATTGTTGACCTTAACGCCGGAAAAAGTATGACGCTGTCATCAGTCTACAAATTGTCGGTCTCGGTTTCCGATGCCCTTGATGTGCTTAGGAAGGTTCAGCCAGCCCTGTTTACCCAAAAGGTCAAAATTCCAAATCGAGTTTTTATTATCGATGAGATCAACCGTGGCAATATCTCTAAGATCTTCGGTGAGTTGATAACGCTCATTGAGCCGTCAAAGCGCATAGGCGCAAAGGAGCAACTGCGAGCTATCCTCCCGTATTCAGGGCAGAACTTCGGCGTTCCGAGTAACGTCTACATAATCGGCACAATGAACACAGCCGACCGCTCCATCGCTTTGATTGATACCGCTCTGCGCCGCAGATTTGGTTTCGTGGAGATGGTGCCGGAATCCGCTGTATTGGATAATGTTCTCGTTGATAATGTCGTGGACATCGCCGAGATGCTCAATACAATCAACAAGCGAATAACCGTCTTGCTTGACCGCGAACATACCATCGGGCATTCGTATCTGCTGCCCTTGAAAAGGGACCCGTCCATTGAGCGGTTGGCAGATATATTCGAATGCAAGATTGTCCCGCTCTTGCAGGAATACTTTTACGATGATTACGAAAAAATTCAGCTTGTGCTGGGCGACAACCAAAAACCCGATGACAGCACCCGTTTCATCGTAAAAAAGAACGACGCCATGAAGCTGTTCGGGGATGCCGACATTGACTTTCCCGACTATTACGAGATAAACAGCGCGGCGTTTATGAGGATAGATGCATATGCGTTCTTGTGATAAGAGCTACACCATAACTGAATATGGCGGGTTTACTCGCGGGACGGCATTGTACGGCTATCAGGGGTTGCCGGAGAAAACCTTTGACGCACTTGAAGCCTTCATCCTCGCCAACAATAAGGGAAATGGAACGGACGCAGTCGAACTGCTGTCGTTATCTGCTCGCCGTGGCGTAGGCAAAATTATCACCGCTCGCAATTATGTTGGGATGATAACAATGGCCGACGGCACTGTTATTGAGATACTCCCCAAAATAGCTGGCGATAATATTACCGTGGCTGACACAAAGCGAATATTCCTTGAGATGCTTAAAACGCTGAAGGACGTGACATTTAAGGACTTCAACGTATCACAACTCCATACCGACCGCCTCGGTCTGCTTGAAATCTTTATCAAGATGTTTCTTGACGAAGTGGCAGTCCTTACAAAGCAGGGTTTGAAAGCGGCATACACGCCCATCGAGGGAAACGAACGGTTTTACAGAGGTAAGCTGCTGGCTTCCCAAAACATCAAGTATAATTTGGTGAGCAAGGAGCGGTTTTTCGTCCGTTACGATGATTTCAGCATAAACAGGCCTGAGAACAGGCTAATAAAGTCTACGCTTGGCTATCTACTTAAAACAACCAGCAACAGCTATAACAGGCAAAACGCAGCACGGCTCCTGACCTTCTTTGAGGGTGTCGAATATTCCAAGAGCTACGATGAGGATTTTTCGAAGTCCTTTATTGACCGCAGTATGAACCATTACAATAAGGCACTCTCGTGGTGCCGTGTTTTCCTGCGTGGTAACAGCTTCACTGCCTATTCGGGAAGCGAGGTAGCATTGGCACTTCTTTTTCCGATGGAGAAAGTTTTCGAGAGCTTTGTGGCTTCCAAATTTCACAAGCACATTGGGAGTAGCGTAAGCCTACGGACGCAAGATACAAGATACAGCCTGTTTGATAGCCCGACCCGTGCCTTTGCCCTCCGCCCAGACATTGTTTTGGAGTTTGGTGGACATACGGTCGTTTTGGACACAAAGTGGAAGATGCTCTCCGACAACGCCCGGAACAGCGGGATCTCGCAGTCTGATATGTACCAAATGTACGCTTATAGCAAGAAATACGACGCAGATGGTATCGTCTTGCTCTACCCTCATTCAGACGCTGTGAGCCGAAGCGACATAAGGTATACATCTGAGGATAATGTTAAAGTCGATGTTTCTTTCATCGACCTTCGAAACGCAGACAAAAGCATCACAGACTTGATAGCAGATTCGCTGAAAGCCATAAACAAGGCGGTGACAATATGAACCCAAATGAAAACGCCCTAATTCTTAGACCAAGGCAGGCGCTCTTTGACGTGACAGACAAGTCCCTCTATTCGTTTAACGAGCGGGAGGGATTATCGAAGTTCCGAGAAGCCGCCACCGTGGTAGCTCTTGACAGCTTTTTCTCATTGGCAGATTCGGACGCCGCCAAATTCGTTATATACTTGGGCGAGAAAGTACCGCATATTCAGAACCTGTTTGATTCATTGAGGGGCAAGAAGGAACTTGTCGCCAAGCTATCAGATAAAGCAAAGAAAAAACTCGCAAGCGGCGAATGGCACTGGGTTACCACAAAAGACGGCAGCGATTTGCTGACCACCCTGAAAGACGAAGCAGGGCATTTCGCAGAGCAAATCAAAATCGGCGAGAAAACAATCCGCCCGGATATGATGAATGCCCTCATTAGTTTAACCCAGCAAAACAATCTTGACGCTCTTACGGACAAGATTGTTGAACTAACGGAGACGGTTGAGAGAATCGCCGCCGGGCAGTACAACGACCGCATATCGATGTTCTACGAGGCAAGACAGACCTATATTGAAGCAATGGCTATGTCCGAACCCGAAGACCGCCGAATTGCGCTACTTAATGCAGCACATTCCGCAAACAAGGCGATTTCCTCTTTGCAGCAGACCGTAAAATACGATTTGACCACTTTGCTGTCAGCGAAAGGCAAACTCGGCGACAGAACGAAGCTGATTGCAAAATGCTTCTCAATTCTTAACGATTCCGTCCAGATTTCGGTTAATTCCTATGCAGCGCTCGGTGAGAATCGTGCATTGCTTGCAGCGGTGATGTCATACCAGTGTTTTGTGGAGCAAACGCTGTTGGCAATTCCTGAAAAAGCATCGGACAAGAAATACTCTGGCTGTACATTAGCAGAAATAATGTACTCCTGCGCTGAATTAGGCGGCACCGACTGGATAAATCTTCCTCACGAGATAGTAGAGGCTTGTGAAACGCTTATACAAACCGAGCGTGAAACGATTGCGGTTATCGCCGAAGAGTTCGAACCTAAAGAACTTGGAGGGCAAGAAGATGAAGTGTAAGGCTTGTGGCAAGGAACTAATCGGCAAAGAAAAGCTGTTTTGTAAAAGTTGCTGGTCAAAAGGTACAGACAAGGCGAAAAAAGGTGCGATGGCTGTAGGTGGTCTGACTTTGACCGTAGTGTCGGTTATCGTTACAAAAGGAAAATTTAAGGGCGGTGGCGACACATAATGTTTCCATTATACGTGATAGTATGCCTTTCAACATAGTCCGTTAGGACGAGCCATTCTCATAGATGCTCCGGCGGCTGATTGACATCAAGGACAAAGAGTCTTGCAAGAGTTTATAGGCTATGCGTTCCGTGTCGGCGACATCGGCTCGGATATTGATAAAATCTTACTGCCTGGTTCCCATTTTAGGGCGGCTATCGAGATGAAAGCATCAGACTGTTATCGAAAAACCACCGGAATTCTTTGAGGAGTTTTCGGCGTGGCGTAAAAGAGGTGTCGTATGGCCACACAGATGTTAAAAATAGATGAGGCTATTCTGGAAAGCAATAATATCATTTGTCGCCAGATTAGCCGTCTGGGTGAATCTACAAGAGGCGAGGTTTCACAGGAAGTCTTAGAATCGCTAAGGCATTTTGTGGAGCATATCCTCCTTAAGGTTTATGCCGACGGCGAGGATATAGAGGATACGCAGGAAAATGTTAAGGCGGCGGTTAAACATGCAAAGAGTAACTCCAATTTGAAACATTTGTCACGGTTTCACCATTTTCTGCAGGTGTCTGTTTCTCATCGTGCTTTAAAAGAGCAAAATGCCGAACGGCTGATGCTGAAATATTATGAGTATCTGTTGCAGATTAGGAATTTCTTGCACGATAGTTATTCTCTTGATGTGCTTGCTAACCTTGAGCAGTTCCCATTGGAAACAGACGAAAGTCTGATAGAGTATTATAAAAAAATCGCTGAAAAGGTTAGAAAATACAATACTCCGATACACGGCGAGTTCCGTTATGACCGTTTTTACGTGCAGAAAATCAAGCCGTTTTTTGTTGGCGGTAAAATATATTATGAGGTAGCTTTTGTCCCCGCAAATGACAATGCGAGTAAAACTGATCGTATTATCGCTTTTACCGATATAGAGATAACAAGCTTTTATGCCGTAAAGTTTGCCATAGCCAACAACAGTGTAGAAATCCTCGGCAAACATATGCCCATCCGCATTATTGTGGACTGGGAAGTAAACATTCGACCTTGCGAACTAAAAAACTTCACAGCAATTATTGAAAGGACGCCCAGAGAGTATGGCAAAGCTGAACAACGCGAACTTAGCCGATATCTAACTGAAACCGGGCTTAGCCTATCGGAAATCATTATGTTTTCTGATGAGGCATTTGTGGCAGTTCGTGACCGTATTGTGCCTAAAACAGAATCCACGCACTTCTTTGATTGCCTCGAAACTTGCAGGAATCTTATAAATCGGAAAGCAAACGGTAGCAATATACTGCGATATTTGCTTCACCATATGACAAATAGAATTATTAAAAGTCAATATAAAGAACACTATAAATGGAATTATTATGAAGATCGTTATGAATATGTAGGCGGAAATTTTAAACTTTCAAATCTTTATTTAGCTTATGAATGCATTCCGTTCGATGATATGCCATTTTGCTCGGGTTTGAAAAGTCACGTTCCGAGCCTTTCGGATTTGTTTGAATGCCTCGATGCAAGCGGTCGTGAACACGAGGTTTTAGCGTGGATTATTAAAAACAATACAGAACAGCAAGGTATGCTCTTTACTCCGCTCGAAATAAATGAAGACGGGAAATATAAACTCGGCAATTTTGACGATGTTGCTGCTCTCGTAAAAACGTATAATGAAAAACTTTACGATTCGCCAAAGCAGCAACTTCGTAAAATGATAATCAAGTACGACCATGTTTTTATTGACAGCTACAAGGAGGATACGGTATCAATCATTAAGACGATTAAAGGCCTTACTCAAAGCGGCATTGACAACTACGCTAATTTGGTAAGCTACTGGATGCAAACTACCAATCAAGTGAACAGCGAAGAGAAAAAACAAGCCTTGCTCGGAATGTTTACCGACTCAAAAGTGGCTCTTATTTATGGTTCGGCTGGAACAGGCAAGTCATACTTGATTAACCATATCTCGCATTTATTTGCTAATAAGTCAAGACTGTACTTAGCACAAACAAACCCCGCCGTAAATAATATGAGGCGAAAAGTTACAGCTTCAGCGGATAGTACTTTTATGACAGTGTCGAAATTTACGAACCCATATTACAAAGGAAAAACCGAGTTTGACATTCTTATAATCGACGAGTGTAGTACGGTAAACAACCATGATATGAGAACTATTCTCAGTCGAGCGAATTTCGAGTTACTTGTTTTAGTCGGGGACACCTATCAGATAGAGGCTATTGAGTTTGGCAACTGGTTTGATGCTGTGCGTAGTTTCTTGCCGGAAACCTCTGTATGCGAGCTAACGAAGCCTTACAGAAGTGATAGCCCCGCTTTATTAAGACTTTGGAGCGATGTCCGAAAAATGGAAGACGATATTTTTGAACTTTTGCAAACATATAGCTACTCGGCAAATTTAGACGCAACGATTTTCACTTCCGCTGCTGAAAATGAGATAATCCTATGCCTTAACTACGGCGGTCTGTATGGCATAAACAACATCAATCATTTTCTTCAAGAAAGCAATAATGGTAAGGAAATATGGCGGGGCGTTCAGCGTTATAAGGTGGGTGACCCGATTCTGTTTAATGACTCGGCAGATAAGTTTTTCACACGAATCGATGACCAAGTTCCTGTTATTCATAACAATATGAAAGGTCGCATTATTGATTTTAAAGTGCTAGACGACGGAAAAGCAAACGAAAGTATTCAATTTGATATTGAGATTGACAGACCTCTTATTGAAATGGATGCAAAGAATATGGACTTCACGATTGTAAGGAACGCTGCCAACGGGAATTCTGTCATACGCTTTGCTATAAACAAAAACAAAAGCACCGATGAAGACGATGACGGCGTTTCAAAAACACTCGTACCGTTCCAAATTGCTTACGCCGTATCTATTCATAAGGCACAGGGCTTGGAGTACGACTCTGTCAAAGTTATCATAACCGATGAGATTGACGAATTGATAACTCACAGCATTTTTTACACCGCAATAACCCGTGCAAGAAAATTGCTGAAAATATACTGGACGCAATCCGTCGAAAAGAAAGTACTTGAACGGATAGAACCGAAGGACAATAAAAAAGATGTGGCACTGCTAAGGTTAGAAATAGTCTGACTACAATCTAAGAAATTATCGCCTTCTATGCACTGATTTGTTTCCACGAACAGATAAAGTCATAAAAAGCATTGGACATATTCCCGCGCACGGAGAATACCCCCAATATTGCCTTTGCCCTATTCCCTTGCGCGAAAAATCAGCAAAACACATACCCGACATTAATCTGATGCTATCGTTCCATGTGGAGACGGTAGTATTGATGTCGCGGGTAAAAGAGTGAATGTACGGAAAACCCAGTAAATAAGCCATTTTTGTGCTTTTGCAGTTTTCAAACTGTACTCTTGATATGTGATTTTGCTTATGCACGGAAACAAGTCTATCGGGTCGGATTCCGTTCGCGAAAGAACAGGATTGATAACGGGCTTTCACGACAGGACAGAATAGATGTTTTGCGTTTTTGGGGCTTGGTGAGAGAACAGGATAGATGTTTTTGAAGTCCTGGCGTACGCGTGGGAACAGGGCGAATTCAATAGCGATAATTGTTTTTACAATAAGGTATATACTTAATGGGGGGAACTATAAATGCGATATTTCATATTATCTGAAGAAGTTCAAAAAGTTAAAAATCCTAAAACTCAAGAATACCTTGATGAAGTGATTAGTACATTTGAAAATGGTAATTATCGTTCTTGTCTTGTAACCCTATATTCTGTAGTGATATATGATGTGTTTTGCAAACTTACTACGTTGCGCGATACGTATGGGGATTCAAATGCGGCCACCATATTATCAACTGTTGAGCGTGAACAGGCTGAAAATCCAAAGCTTTCAGAGTGGGAAAATAAGTTACTTTCTGAAGTATATGATAAAACTCAATTATTAACACCCATTGAAAAAGAACAAATTGAGCAGTTGAAAAAGTATCGCAATTGGGCGGCTCATCCGGTGTTCAAGAATAATTATGAACTTGTAACTCCTACAAAGGAACAGACGTTAGCACATATTCGTAATATGTTTGAAGCAGTATTTCTTAAAGATGCTATATTGGCAAAAAAAGTATATGAATCGTTTCTTGCGGATATTGAAAGCTTTTACAGCCGAAATGGTGCAAAAGATATATATAGATTCTTAAAAAGCAGATATTTTCCAGGTTTTAACGATTCGACAAGGAAATTTATACATAAAAATTTATGGTCTTTATGTTTTTATCAAACAGATGAGCAAACCCAAAATAGCAGGGAAATTCTTTGTCAGGCACTGATATGTCTAACTGATGAATGGCCCACAGAATGTCGCAACTATATTGTCTTAGACAAAGAGTATTACAATAGTAAAATTATGCCTTATGATGCTAACTTCGAAAGTGATTACAATATTTATACGCAGCCTATTATTGCATTTTTATACTATCTGAATTATTTTCCTTACAATTATAATTTGTTAAACGATGCTAACAAAATTGAAATTGAGAACACTTTTGAACGATCGGCTGATACTTATTTATTATCTTATTTGATATGTAATAAAGCTGACTTTTTTGAAACACTACAAACGAAGATTAAAAATACATATATAGCTCCTAATGGTTGGAGTACTGATTATAAATATTTGTGCATTAGTGACCGGTTTTTCTTACCAATATATGAAAATTCAAAAAAGTATGGTTCTGAGGTTGACTTGCGAAAATTTATTATAAACTATTTTATAAATTCGCCTTCATATAGTACATCTGGTCAGATATTTCCTACTCTTATTCAGCCTATTCTTGTTGATATGGATATTGGTGAATATCAGCTCTTATTAAACGGAATGAATGCAAATTCTCAAATTTATGAATTGCGTCAAAAAAATGAGTTTTTATCTGTAATCAAAAATTGTTATACTGACAAGAGCTTTTCCATAAACTTGGCTATCTACAATAATCTTTAAATCATGTGTCGTTTCACGAATATTGCAGATAAGGCACCCTGCGCCCACATTACCGTAGAGTGCCTTGCTCATTTTTTCCTTATTCATCCACATCCACCGTCACGCCGGACTTGAATTTCACGGTGAATTTAACCTCGTAGATGGTGACTTTTTCAACCAGCCGCCGGACAAGCAGTTCGTCGTATTCCGTCAGGGCGGTGGGCTGCTCCCGCAGGAAAGTGTTCATGTCGGCGATTCGCTTTTTCTGCTCGTCCCGCCCGGCGCTTTCCAACTGAAGCTTCTGCTTTTCCTCGCGCAGGCGGTAAATCTCTTCGGCGACGTCCTCATAGCCGGCTCGGGCACCGGTCCGCTTCAAAAGCTCCTCTTGCAATTCAGCCAACCGCTTGTTGACATCGGTAAGTGGCTGGCTTTTTTCTGATTCGAGAACAGTTTCGATGTTTCTTTGCAGGGTGGCGAGGAAGGTATCCTTGTCACACCATGTCCGATTAATGGCGGTGACCAGCACCTGCTCAATCTGGCTTTCCAGCACGGTGCGGGCGTCGCAGAACAGCCCAGTGTTCTCCAACCGGCTGATACACCGCCAGACAATCGACTTTTTGCCCCGGTTGTACCAGTGAATACGGCGGTAGAACTCCCCGCATGCGCCGCAGTATATGATGTTCGACAGGCAGTGGCTGCTGCTGAACACTCGGTTTTTTCCGTTTGGGCTGGTGTGTACGACGCGGCGGCGGATGAGTTCCTCCTGCACCTGCATGAAAATCTCGCGTGGGATAATGGCTTCGTGGCTATTCTCCACATAGTATTGCGGGACAAGGCCGTTATTCTTAACCCGCTGTTTGGTGAGAAAGTCAACGGTATAGGTTTTCTGCAAAAGGGCGTCGCCAATGTATTTTTCATTCCGCAAAATCTGGCTGATATTGCTGGTGTGCCAGCGTTCCTTGCCCGCGCCATTCAAGATACCGTCCGCCTCCAGACCACGGACGATTTTCAGCATACTGGCACCTTAAAGGTATTCACGGTATATGCGCTTGACAATTTCGGCTTCCTCCGGCACAACTACCAGATGCTTGTTTTCGTCCTTGGCATAGCCGAGAAACCAATTGCAGTTGACCTGAATTTCACCCTGCTGGTAGCGGTATTGCAATCCCAGCTTGACATTCTGGCTCAAGCATAAAAATATCTATAATAGATACAATTGCAAAAATCCTAATGGGTGTTGGGGGAGTATTTGGTTTTATTATAGGATTGATAAAATGGAATTTAGTGCTTGGTCTTTTTCTGGGTATCGTGTTAACTGTTATAATTATGTTTGCATGGGCGGCTATTGATGATAAATTACACAAATAGCCAAGATAAATTTATCTGTTGTATTATCGCGGATAAAAAAAGCGTTTTTAGTGGTATTTTATATCAAAAACATGGCATATTACCCTCTCTATCCGTATAGGTTTGACCCTCCGAAAAATGTTTGATGATCAGGAAGATTTTTCCGTTGCGCTCCAGATGTATGATTGTGCTTTCATCCTTGGATTTTGTGACGTCCGGTTTGGATCCGTCCATAGAAAATATGGTGCCGCGATTTTTGAAGATTCAACGGGCTGAAAATGAATTAATGATTGACTTTCAGCTGAATTAGCTATTAAATATAAACAAAGGCTTATTATTGCTATCATGACGGGATCCTTATTTCTGGATGAAGTCTGGATATTCAATAGTATAAAACGGTAAACGCAAAAGGAGGTTGCGCGGAATCAAAGAACACGGCCCAAAAGGACTTTTAATTGATCTGTTAGGAGGAAAATTCCATGAATAGGGAAAATAAGAAGCAATCTTATGAAAATGGATATTATAAAACCCACGCTTGCAATGATTCGTTTACCTGCAAGGTATGTGGAAGACTTGTATTGCCAGAAGGCGCTGGAACAGAACACCGAAACCACTGCCCAAACTGCTTATGCAGTATTCATGTAGATGAAGAACCAGGAGATCGCCAGGCAGAGTGCGGAGGAGTCATGGAGCCCATTGCTGTATGGGTGAGAAAAAGCGGAGAGTGGGCAATCATCCACCGCTGTCGCATCTGCGGAAAAATGAGTTCCAATCGTGTGGCTGCCGATGATAATCCAATGAAGCTTATGTCTATTGCTATGAAGCCGATTGCTTCACCGCCATTTCCGATAGAACGTATTGAAGAAATGACAAGACTTATGGGCGGAGAGGGCTCTGTAGAATAATATTAAAAGAAAAGGACCTCCTAATCTATCCGTATAAGATGGGTTAGGAGTTTTGTTTGCTCCCAAAACCAACCAGTCTTTGCGGTCTGTTTTCCGCACGCCACTACGGAAGACCTCGATGTAGCCGTTCAGCTGCTTCTGTTACGACACGCGATTCAGATTGGATTTTAGAAAGATAGGATTGCTGCTTATGTTAAAGCTTCTAATATTTCGTCTTTCATTTTTTGCTTTTGACGATACATATTTTGATCTGCTTGGGATACCAGTAATTCCGGGTCACAGGGGTTTTGGGAAAAAGCCTGCCCCACCGCGACGCTGCACACCAGGATTTGGTTGCGGTTGTGGCTTTCCATATAGCTGGCGAACTTTTTCGCACAATGCTCCAATGCTTGAGCAGTACTTTGTGAGAGCAGCAGCACGAATTCATCTCCGCCAATCCGATAGCATTTCGCATGTTCCGTCCGGGCGCAAAGCCGCAGTACATCGGCCATTCGACGCAGCAGTGCATCCCCCGCAGCGTGGCTGTGCCGGTCGTTCGTAGCCTTTAAATTATTGAGGTCAAAGTAGAGAACACCGAGCCCCGGAGCATCTGCGTATACCCGCTCCAGATCCATTTGGAAGCAGTTTCGATTAAAAAGCCCCGTCAGATTATCGTAGACCGCTTCCTTGGTCAGGGTGACCATTTCACCTTGATCCTTTGCCCAAAGGGTCTGCAACAGGGAAATTTCCTGCACTGTCTCGTAGTTTAAACGAATCACATCATCAATCATATTGATGTTACCGGCCCGATAGAGAATGCCGTCCCTGCGAAAAATGAGGTGTTTTATCTTCATCCAGCGTTTGCTGTTCGGCTCATAATAGTCCCAAGCATAGACTCCGTCCTGTTCCGAAAGTATGGGGCAAAAGTGACACGGGGTATCCCGTCCCAGGAGCGCCTTCCAGCAATGCTCTCCCACGCGGGGTGTTTCCAGATTGTCGATAAAATAGAATTTTGCCCACACGATTTCCTTGCTTTCCTCTTTTAAAACATACATTCCCTCGGCGCATCGAAGGAGTTCTTCGCTCCATTCGTTCTCCATTGCGACATCTCCTTTTTGAGAACTGTCTCCAGTGTAGCATTTATAAATACCGCTCAATGGGATTGCATTTTTCAGCAAATTTCGCGGCAGGATACGCAGAGGTCAGCCCGTATCAGATGAAAATATCAACACCGGGGCAACCCCTTCCGGCACATTCTCTCGTCTGCACTTTTTCACTACATCGCGTTCCTTTGAATTCCAACCATAAGGATATAATAAAAAAATCAAAAATGAGCCTTTTACACTTAAAAGACTCATTTTTGCACTTATATTAACTTGGAATTAAGTCTTAACAAACGAAAATTTATATGCTCTCAAACCAGAATGCGTACCCGAAAAGTACCATTCTCGATTTTGTACAGCAGTTCGCCGTCATACTTTTTAGCGAAAGAAATAACGCTTTTGCTTCCAATACCGTGTCCTTTCTCGCTGGTAAAAGGATAACCGTTTTCATCAAGAGCAGCATCCTTGGTACAGGGGTTTTCCATTTCCAGAATTAAACGGCCTACGCTTTGGCAGTTGATTCGAAGATAGGGAGCAACATTTTGCGGCAGCCCCATACAAGCCCGAATTGCGTTTTCCATCAGGTTCGAAACTACCATGGAAAGCTCCAAAGAATCTACAGTCAGGTCTCTGGGAATATCCAGTATAATCTCTGCCGGTATGCCGGCTTGCTCCGCAAGACCTGCGTAGTGGCAGACAGCAGCGTTGACAGCGGGATTTTCGCAGTAAACCGTGCTGATTTTGTGAACCGTTTGATTTTGGCTTTGAAGCAAAGAGGCGGCTTCACTGGCTTTGCCCTGCTCCAATAGCCCGAGAAGCACATTGTTAAAGTGACGTCGGTCGTGAGCGGCGCGGCTGTTCTGCGCTGATACCTCCTCCATAAGCTCCAGCCGTTGCACCATATTGCCTGAGGCCAGCTGAAGGTATTCCCGCTCCGCCTGCATTTTCTGGTTTTCCTCCTTGATACGATACTCCCGCTGAAGGTTCTTGAGAGCGAAAAAAATAGAACCATAGGCGGCAAGTGCGATGAAAATCACCAGCAGCAAAGGAATCGACTGCTCGGTCAGCATGACGACGATGTCATCCGCAGACAGAACATAATAGTTGAAGGTGGCGTAGATTCCCAGTGCCACGGCGAAGTATGCCGTCCAATGCTCCACTGCCTGACGATACAGCGGCCGCACATAGCGCGACAAAATTAACAGGAAAGCACCGAACAAAATTATACGCAGCAGGGAGTTGGCGTAAGGGGGATAAGGTAAATGCCGTGAACCAGTAAAGCTTAGGATAATTACGACGTCGCTAATGTTCTGGACTGTGAGATAGGAAAACAGCCATTGCATAAAGGTATCCTTAAACAGCGGTCGCACTGCAAAGCAAAGCACCGCAAAAAGGATAATATCCAGTTTTGAAAGCAGGGTCAGGTTTCCGCTGAGATAGCAGTAAACCGCTGTGCCCAAATCGGCGGCGAGGATGCCCAGCATAGTCAGCAGGGTGATCTTTTTGGAATATTTTGGCTGCAGCAGCGTCATCATTAGCAGGACGTTGGCGGTAGTGGAGATTATCGCCCGCAGAAATTCAGGGAAATATTGCATCATATTGGTTCCTCCTTGCCGTTATGTAATCCATATGCGTATTTGGTTCCACGGAAAATGCTTTGTTGCTTTTATGGCAGCAGTTGTCATTTATTATAGCAAAAAAGGTCGAAATTGCAATTAATTTATCTATTGAGCGGGGATGATCATCCGGAATCTGTCGTTCGGGTCAGAGGCTTATCGCGGAATCGTTAATAGTATGATAATGAAATTATATCCCCTGAACTACATGAAAAAAGCACCTACCATTATCGATAGATGCTTTTACATGGCTTTGCTGACGGCTTTATTTCTTCTTGTTCACCGCAATCCAGATTTCGCAAGAATAATCCGGGCTCTGTGTGTCTGCTGACGGATAGACCTCAAGCTCTATACCGTTGCCGTATTCATAGTTGCTCTGTGGGAAAAACTCTGTGCAAATTTTTTGATAGGTGTCCTTGAATGCGTCGGGCATTTTACCCTTGCACTGAAAAACCGCGTAGGAATATGCCGGAATTTCAACAATGTCAAAGCCTTGCTCCTGCACGGGAGCGGAGTTATATTCGGCGCCAATGCCGTAAGGGAATCCGGAATCCGCCATTTCTCCCGAGAAACAAATTCCGAGGATGCCCTGCAGGTTATCAAATTTTCCATACTTACAAAGTGTCTCCACTGTGCCGTTCTTCGTGCATTCGTTCCAAAATGCCGAAATATCAGCAGTGGCGGTGTCACCCTGCGGTTTGTTGACCTGCTTCTTCTTGCAGATAATTTTGAATGCCTGTTTTTCTTCAATTCTGTAATCCATTGTATTGCCTCCCGATAAAATTAATTTTACGGATAGTCGGGAGAAGGATTTAACATTTCCGCCGTGCCGTGCGTCGGTCGGGGTGACCCCGTGAAAACGCATAAAAGCGCGAGAGAAACTTTCGGGAGTGTCATAACCGTATTTGAGAGCAATGTCAATTACTTTGGTGTTTGTTCGCATTAACTCTTCGGCGGCTAACGTGAGCCGCCGCATACGAATATAATCGCCGAGCGAATACCCACAAAGCATACTGAACATCCTTTGAAAATGAAATGATGACGAATAGGCCTGTTTCGCAACCTCTTCATAATCAACGTCGTCTGTCAGGTGCGCTTCGGTGTAATTAAGTGCCCGTTGTATTCCCGTTATCCAATCCATTCAGAGACCTCCTTCCGTATGGTGTAATTTTATCGGATTATGCTCAGTTCTTCTTGACTTTTCATGCGGAGCGATGTCAAATGAATAGACGAATTAACAAGTATTCTATTATCATATAATCAACAGCCCCTTAATCATGCCTCCGGCTTAGCCGGAGGTTTTGACTTTAGTGTCTCTGTTCAATTTTATCCGGCGATACCTTAAAATCGGTGAAAGACTTTACCAGTCTTTAAGTTCCGACTTTAAGACGATGATTTTTGTTTCAATCGTTTTAATAGCGGAAATGAATTCATCGTCTGATTTGCTCGATGGGTCGTCAAGACCCCAATTCTCCCGCCGCTTGCATGGCAGGAAGGGGCATTGCACGTTACAGCCCATGGTCACAACCACGTCTGCCGGTGGAATATTCTCCAGCAGCTTCGGGCGCTGGCTTTGTTCCATATCGATGCCATAGAGTTGCTTCATCAGACGAACCGCGTCGGGATTGATGCGGTCTTTCAGTGCTGTTCCCGCAGAATAGCTTTCAAAGACGTCTGCGGCGAAGTGTTTTCCCAGCGCTTCGGCAATCTGACTTCGGCAGGAGTTATGGACACAGATAAACGCGACCTTCGGCTTACTCATGTTTAAACCAGCCTTTTGTATTATTTGCGATTTTAACAAGCATCAGCATTACCGGTACTTCGACCAGAACGCCTACAATAGTAGCAAGCGCCACCGGGCTTTTTGTACCAAACAGTGCGATGGCAACGGCAACAGACAACTCGAAGAAGTTGGAAGCACCAATCATTCCGGCCGGTGCCGCGATATCATGCGGCAGCCCCAGTGCTTTGCTGGCAAGATAGGCGATGAAGAAAATGAGAAAGGTTTGAATCACCAGCGGCACCGCAATCAGCACAATATGCAGAGGATTGTTTAGAATGGCATCCCCTTGAAATGAGAAAATGATGATGAGGGTAAGCAGGAGGCCGAGAGTCGTAATATTGCCGAACTTCGGAATAAAGCTGTTTTCAAAGTAATCAAGCCCACGTTTTTTCATAACGGCCTTGCGCGTGATGATTCCGCCCGTAAGCGGGATGACCACAAACAAAATAACGGAAAGGATGAGCGTATCCCAGGGGATTGCTACACCACCAACGCCAAGCAGGAATGCCACGATGGGCGTAAAGGCAACAAGGATAATCAGATCATTTGTTGCGACCTGTACCACCGTGTAGGCCGGGTTCCCTTTTGTAAGGTGACTCCATACAAAAACCATGGCGGTGCAAGGTGCGGCACCCAAGAGGACGGCTCCTGCCAGATAATCCTTTGCAAGCTCCGCAGGAATCAGTGCCTTAAAGACCACAAAAAAGAACAGCCAGGCAATCCCGAACATGGTAAACGGCTTAATCAGCCAGTTGGTTACCCATGTTACGAACAGTCCCTTTGGGTTTTTCCCGACATTCCGGATACTTTGAAAATCAACCTTCAGCATCATGGGGTAAATCATGACCCAGATTAGGATGGCAATCGGAATAGAAACATTCGCGTACTCGAACCGCCCCAAAAATGCCGGAATGCCCGGCAGAAACCGGCCGATCAGAACGCCCGCGGCCATGCACAGGACAACCCAAAGGGTGAGGTATTTTTCGAAAAAACCGATTTCCGTGTTTTTATTCTTCTCCATCGTAACCCCTCCTTATCTTACTTTTTGCAGCAGCTTCACAACCTCCTCGGTTTTCAGGACTTTTCCGTAGGAGACCACTTTCCCGTCCACGACAAGGGCAGGGGTTGACATCACACCGTAGGCTGCAATCTGCGAAAAATCCGTCACATGGTCGATTGTCGTATCCATACCGAGCTGTTCCAGTGCTTTCTTCGTTGCCGCCTCAAGCTGGTTGCACTTCGCGCAGCCACTTCCCAGAACCTTTACGCTTGCACCCGCACCTTTTGTATTCTCTAACTTTGCAGTGCCTTCCGCATCACACTTGCCCCCACAGCAGCAGCTTTCCTCATTTTTCTTTTCCTTTTTAAAAAGTGACATCGTCATACTCTCCTTTTATTGGTTTTTATATAATAAACCCTTGAATTGCGTTGAAAAAGTAGCCTACGATAATAATTCCGATGGTGCAGATGGTGATGAACAGCGCAAGCAGCTTCGGCTTTACAGCCTTTCGCAGCATGATCATGGATGGCAGCGACAGCGTGGTGACGGCCATCATAAACGATAAGATGGTGCCCAGCTGTGCCCCTTTGGATAGCAGTGCTTCCGCAATAGGGATGGTGCCGAAGATATCAGCGTACATCGGAACGCCGACAATTGTCGCCAGTACGACACCGAACGGGTTGTTGCTGCCAAGTATAAGCGCCACCCACTCTTCGGGAATCCAGTTGTGGATAATCGCCCCAATGCCCACGCCGACGAGAATATATGGAAATACTTTTTTGAAGGTGGACAGCATCTGCTCTTTCGCATAGATTAACCGGTCCTTTCTCGTCAGGTCGGGAGCAGCTATATCAACGCTTCCAGCGGAGAAAATAAAGCTTTCCACATGTTTTTCCATGTGCAGTTTCTCTATAATCGTGCCGCCAACCACAGCGATAATGAGTCCGACGATTACATATATGACGGCAACCTTTGCGCCGAAAATGCTCATCAGCAGAAGCAGCGAACCAAGATCGACCATTGGCGAAGAAATGAGGAAAGAAAACGTCACACCAACCGGCAGTCCCGCCGATGTAAATCCAATAAAGAGCGGGATAGAGGAGCAGGAGCAAAACGGCGTCACGGTGCCCAGCAGGGCTGCGATGGAATTAGCCCCAATACCGTGGAACCGACCTACTATCTTCTTGCTGCGCTCCGGAGGGAAATAGCTCTGAATGGTACTGATAAGGAAAATCAGGAAGCACAGAAGGATCGTAATCTTAATCACATCGTAGAGAAAAAACTCGATACTGCCGATCAGACGGGTGGATGTGTCAAGCCCCAGAGCGGAGAGAGCATTTCCAATCAGCCCATCCAGCCATTTCATGCCGAGAATCTGATTCTGCAAAAAGTCCCAGATTGCTTTTAGTATTTGCATAAAATATAACCCCACTTTCAGTCTAAGGACAACATATCAAATAATTTTGATGTATTTCGTTTTATAAAAGCCATCCTGATGATGGCTCTTATCTGTCACAGCAATTGCTTTTATTGGTGATTATATTTGGTGTTGTCAGTTCCTTCAGCAGAGTACCCGCATAAGCGCTGCCCTTTTCGCTGATTTTGTAATGCGTCCATTTTCCTTCCTGCCGACTTTCCACGATGCCAGACTCTACCAGAAGCTTCATGTGGTAGGAAAGCCCAGACTGTCCTAAATGCAGCTGTTCCAGCAAAACACAGGCGCATTTTTCACCGCTCCGCAGCAGTTCCAGTATATGAAGCCGATTTTCGTCGCAGAACGCTTTAAATACCTTTGCGTGTTCTTCATATATATTCATATGCAATTCACCTCATATCAAAACAATTTGATGTGTGATTAGTATATGCTTCACACTAATTTTTGTCAAGATAACAATATCACGCAGGTATAACGCAATTTTTTAATTTATGACGCCGCCATGAATTTTTATATTTCATAAATACACCACAGCCCTGTTTCTAGATAAATACTGCCGTAACGTTAAAATCGAGATCACCTTACACTGTGTTTTCAGTGTAAGGTGATCTCGGCAAGCGATGGCTTTTTAAATGGAAAGCTGGCAGGCGCCGCTTTCATACGCGGGAACTGTCATTGCGTATGGGTTCAGAACAAGCTCAAGCCGTTCCTTTGTAATGAGCTTGGAATCCACCGCCAGTTTTGCCACCGGGATTCCGGTTTTGAGCGACTGCTTTGCCAGCTCCGCCGATTTTACATACCCGATAATCGGGCAGAGCGCGGTGACGGCTCCTACGCTTTCTTCCAAGTGCTTTCGGCAGACTTCTTCATTTGCGGTAATTCCCAGAATGCAGTTGTCAACCAGAGTTTCCACGGCGCCGGTCAGGCTTGCAATCGATTCAAACAGATTGTAGAACAGCACGGGTTCAAAAGCATTAAGCTCCATTTGACCGGCTTCTGCCGCCAGGGTGATCGTACAGTCATGACCGATAACATGAAACGCCACCTGAGACACGACTTCCGGAATAACGGGATTGACCTTGCCGGGCATGATGGAAGAGCCGTTCTGCATTGCGGGAAGGTTGATCTCCATAAAGCCGGTTTTCGGTCCGCTGGAAAGAAGCCGCAGATCGTTGGACATTTTGGAAAGGTTGACCGCACAGGTTTTCAGCGCGCCGGAGAGGCTGACAAAGCCGTCCAGATTCTGCGTCGCATCAATCAGGTCGTCGGCCTGCCTTAGCTTTTCGCCGCACACCTTCTGAAGGTTGGAGGTGATATTGCACAGGTAGGCGCGGCTCACGTTCACGGCGGTACCGATTGCCGTCGCCCCCATGTTAATGGAGATGATTTCCTCTTTTGTTGTTTCCAGACGGCAGATATCGCGCTTAAACAGGGAACTGAACGCGCTGAACGACTGCCCCAGGCGAATTGGCACCGCGTCCTGCAGCTGTGTGCGCCCCATCTTGATAATCGAGTCAAATTCAATCGCTTTTCGGTCCAATGCTCCGGTCAGGCGGTCCATTTGGTTGATCAGACTTGGCATTAGTGCAAGCACGGTCAGCTTTCCGGCGGTGGGAAACACATCGTTGGTTGACTGCGACATGTTGACATGGTCGTTTGGGTGCACCAGTGCGTAATCGCCCTTTGTGCCGCCGAGCAATTCAATTGCGCGGTTGGCAATGACTTCGTTTGCGTTCATATTGGCGGAGGTTCCCGCGCCGCCCTGAATTGGGTCGACGATAAACTGGTCGCGAAATTCACCGGAAATGATCTCGTCGCAGGCGGCGATAATCGCGTTCGCCACCGCGGCGTTCAATTGACCGGAATTGCGGTTGGTGATTGCCGCGGCTTTTTTGATTTGGGCCAGGCTGATTATGAACTCCGGCTTCAGGCTTCTGCCGGTGATTTGAAAGTTGTTTTTCGCCCGCAGTGTCTGAACGCCGTAGTAGGCCTCGGCCGGTACACGCAAGCTGCCGATGGAATCGGATTCCATTCTTGTTTTCATGAAAATCACCATTTCTCCACTCAGATTTTGCCGGGCGCATTCAAACGCTGCATTTTGCGCTTCGGCAATATTTATAACGAGGCAAAGAATAACACCTGCCGGATTAATAGTAAATAGATTTTGTTCAATTCCATGATAAATATCATTTACAGACCTTTGAGCTTAATTATCAAAAGTAAAACGGCAAAATACAAAACTTTTTGATTTATTCTTAATAACACTTGAAAATTCGGCGAAGAGTATTCATAATTTATAAAGCAATGGGGCGCATCGGGGAGAAAATCCGGGTGTGCCCCATTATTGTTGAATGACAGGAAGGGAAAACAAAATGCTGAATTTTAAATACTCGATTCCTACGGAAATCTTTTTCGGTGAAGGGCAAATTTCTGCTCTTCCCAGCGAGCTGCTCCGTCACGGGAACAAGGTTTTGCTGGTATACGGGGGAGGAAGCATCAAGCGTTCCGGGCTTTACGACACCATAATAAAGCTGCTTTCCGAAGCAGGAATTCAATATTGGGAGCTGGCAGGCGTGGAGCCGAACCCCCGCGTTGATACGATTCGTGTGGGAGCGGCAATTTGCAAAGAGCATGCGATCGACATCGTGCTTGCGATCGGCGGGGGAAGCAGCATTGACTGCGCGAAGGTTGTGGCGGCGGCCGCAAACTACGAGGGAGACGCATGGGAGCTGGTTCTGAACCCCTCTGAAATTAAAGAGGTTCTTCCCATTGCCTCTGTGCTGACCATCGCGGCGACCGGCTCGGAGATGGACCGCATTGCCGTAATCTCCAATATGCAGACCAATCAGAAGCTTGCGACCAGCCATGATGCAATGCGCCCCTGCTTTGCGATTATGGATCCAACTTACACCTACACGGTTCCGGAATATCAGACTGCTTCCGGTACGGCCGATATCATCAGTCATGTTCTTGAGAGCTATTTTGTAAAAACCCCCGGCATTTATATTCAGAAGCGTTTTTGTGAGGCTTTGCTGAAAACCTGTCTCCATTACGGAAGGGATGCCCTTGCCAGACCGGATGATTACGAGGCGCGCGCCAATCTGATGTGGGCTTCCACACTTGCGATTAACGACCTGATTACCTACGGAACCGAGCGCCGCTGGACCGTCCACCCCATTGAACACGTGCTCAGCGCGTATTACGATATTACGCACGGTGTGGGACTTGCGGTTCTGACACCCAGCTGGATGCGCTTTGTTTGCAGAAGTCCGGCGAATATTCCGTATTTCGCCGAATACGCGGTCAACGTCTGGAATCTGGACGGTGGGCTCCCTCAGGAGATTTTGGCGCAGCGGGCAATTCGTAAAACGGAGGAATATTTCGAACAGCTCGGTCTTCCCAAACGCCTGCGGGATTTAGGGATGCCGGATACTCTGCTGGAGCAGATGGCAGCTCAGGTTGCCGGGAGCGCAACAGTAGGCGGGTTTCAGCCGCTCACCAAAGAGGATGTTTACGAAATACTGAAGGAAGCATATTGATAGCATAATAACTCAATGTGAGGATGCAATATGAAGGATTACAAGAGATATCTTGCAATTATTATTTTTAATTTTGTTATCTTTACAAATTTTCCACTGATTTAACAAGATTTGTTTGTGTGCTATTTGAACAGTGAGCTATTGACAATGCTCAGATGCGTTGCTATAATATGTGCATACCAAACAAAAGAAGTAAGCGTATAGGAACAAAGGCGTTCTGACAATCTTGTCAGAGCGCCTTTTTGCATAATGCAAGATATTATACATTATCATGCATTTTAAAGTAAAAGATTATTGCATAAAAATACAATGATCTCTGTTTGAAAATTATTTGGAGGGAAGAGATTTCGATGAGATTAAGGGATTATGGAAAAACAGGGGAAGAGGTTAAGTCGCTTGTTAAAAAGTATATGATTGATACTTATGAGCGCTACAATTTCGTTTGTGAACGTGCAAAGGGAATGTACCTCTACGATGACAAGGGGGAAGCGTACCTTGATTTTTACGGAGGGATCGCGGTAAACAGCGCGGGAAACTGTAACGAAAAAGTGGTTGCGGCGGTCAGGGATCAGGTCGGAGACGTCATCCACACGTTCAACTATCCCTATACTTTGCCGCAGGCGCTATTGGCCGAAAAAATCTGCACAACGCTCGGGTTTGACAAAATATTTTACCAAAGCACCGGCGCAGAAGCGAACGAAGCCATGATCAAGATGGCTAGAAAATACGGAGTCGAGAAATACGGTCCTGAAAAATATCATATCATCACCGCGAAAAAAGGCTTCCATGGAAGAACCTACGGTGCCATGTCCGCAACCGGGCAGCCGGACAACGGCTGCCAGCTGGGTTTTAAACCGATGCTCCCCGGATTTACCTACGCAGATTACAATGATCTGGAATCCTTTGAGGCACAGGTTACGGAAAATACCATTGCTATTATGGTCGAACCAATTCAGGGCGAAGGCGGCGTTATTCCCGCCACGCCGGAGTTTTTAAAGGGTCTTCGTGCGCTTTGTGATGAAAAAGGTCTTCTTCTGCTCTTTGACGAGGTGCAAACGGGTTGGTGCAGAACCGGGGATATCATGGCTTTTATGGGCTACGGCGTAAAGCCGGATATTCTCTCCATGGCAAAGGCGATGGGCGGCGGAATGCCGATTTCCGCAATTGTGACCAGCGAGGAGATTTCCAAAGCGTTCACCATGGGCTCCCACGGAACCACCTACGGCGGAAACGCCGTCTGCTGCGCAGCTTCTTACGCGCAGATTACCGAGCTGCTTGACCGTGACCTTGCCAGGAACGCGAAAAGAATGGGTGCTTATCTGTCTGAAAAGCTTCGTACCCTGCCGCATGTTAAGGATGTGCGCGGCAAAGGCTTATTGATCGGAATCGAATATGATGCTCCGTTCGGGCTTGCCGTTAAGCACGGATGCTTCGACAGTAAAATGCTGGTCACTCTCATCGGCGACCGCGTAATCCGTCTGATTCCGCCGTTGGTTTTAACCGAAAAGGACTGCGACAGGGCTTACCAGATTTTAAAGAAGGTTTCGGAGACATTATAAGAAAATATCAAACCCGGGAATACAAGCAAAGGCGCTTATGAATTCAAAAGATTCATCTGCGCCGCTTTTTTTTATTACTTTTTATTCTTTCATAGCGCGATTAAGGAAGATAGGAGGTACCGAATAATGGGTGCCAATATTAGATTGCAGGAGATTGACAAGAGCTACAGGCAGACCAGCGTAATCAAGAATGTAAATATCGAAATCAAAGACGGAGATTTTCTTACCATACTGGGACCGAGTGGCGCGGGAAAAACCACTTTGCTGAAGATGATCGCCGGGTTTGAGGATCCGACGAAGGGCAATATCTTTATTGATAACAACGACATTTCCAAAACGCCCATTCACAAGAGAAATATCGGCATGCTGTTCCAGAACTACGCGCTGTTTCCTCACATGAATGTCTATAAGAACGTGGAATATCCGCTGACGATCCGAAAAATGCCAAAGGAGGAGCGCAAGGAGAAAATCGACGCTATTTTAAAGAGGGTTCGCCTCTCGGAGTACGCTTCCCGCTATCCGCGTGAGCTGAGCGGCGGTCAGCAGCAGCGCGTGGCTCTTGCAAGAGCGCTGGTATTTGACCCGTTGATTCTGCTTCTGGATGAACCGATGGCAGCGCTCGACAAACAGCTACGCAAACAGATGCAGCTTGAAATTAAGGAAATCCACCGCGAGCTCGGGATTACTACGGTCTCCGTCACGCACGACCAGGAGGAAGCCCTGACCATGGCGACCAAGGTGTGCATTATGAAGGATGGAATGATCGAACAGGTCGCCTCTCCGGTGGAAATTTATGAAAAACCGGCGTCTGTGTTCTGCGCTAAGTTTATCGGCGAGGCGAACGTAATTCCCTGCCCGGTGGTTTCCGTAAACGCGGCGGGCGTCACCAAAATCAGCATTCACGGGCAAATCATTCCGGTAGCGGACGCAGCGAGGGGTTACACCGAAAATGATACCGTGAATGTCGTAATCCGCCCGGAAAAGATCAATCTGGTGGAGGACTCCTACAGCGGTCTAAAGTTTAAGGGGGTTATCGAGCAATGTGTTTACATCGGCGACTCGCTGAAGCTGAAGGTACGGCTAAGAAACGGACATCACATGAAGGTAAAGGTCTTTACCACCTATTCGCTGTCCCTGGATGTGGGAGACGAAGTGCTGCTTGGCGTTTCAGAAGAAGATATTGTTCAGGTTAAACTCTAGAACCGGTCATTATCGATCTTCTGGTTCCTATATACCTGTTCATTCAAAAAAGGAGGCAATCAAATGGAAATGGGATTAAATAAGAAGAGAATTCGATTTGTTTCAAGTATAATGACCGGAGCAATGCTCCTGTCAATGGCGGCGTGCAGCAGCGGGGATTCCGGCCCGGGCGCGTCCTCCGAGGCAACGGTTGTTCCTTCAGCCGCCGCGTCTTTGGCGGCTTCTACCGGCGGTAAAAAATGGGACGGCAAAACTTTAACGGTTTGCAGCTGGGGCGGAGCAATTCAGGCGGCACAGAAGAAAGTGATTTTTGATAAATTTGCGGAAGAGACGGGATGTACGATTGCAGAAGATACCGACCCTAGCCCGGCGAAGATTAAGGCGGCGGTTCAGGCTGGGAAAATGGAGGTGGATGTTTGGGACGTTGACTCCGACTTTGTTCCGCGCGGCATAAAAGATAACCTGTTCGAAAAGTTGGATTTCAAGGTTGTGAAGAAAGACGGACTTGTCGAGAATTTTATCACCGAGTATTCGGTTCCGTCTGAAATTGCCGCAATTTGCATTTCGTGGAACACCGGAAAATATAACAAGGATAATCACCCGAAAACCTGGTCCGAATTCTTCGATACCGCGAAATTCCCCGGCAACCGCACTTTATATTCGAACCCGATGTCCATGCTGGAAGCGGTTTTGATGGCGGACGGCGTACCGATGGATAAGCTCTACCCGCTGGATGTCGACCGGGCCTTTAAATTCCTGGATAAGCATAAGAAGGATATCCCGACCTTTTGGGAATCCGGCTCACAGTCGGTGGAACTGGTCTCCAGCGGAGATAATGCGCTCGGCGAAGTTTGGGCTGGACGTGTCATGAAGGCGCAGGCTGACGGTCAGCCGATTGATATGGATACGAATCAGGCGATTTTAACAGGAGACTCCTGGGTCATCGGCAAGGGCTCGCAGAATGTGGAAATGGCAAACGATTTTATTGCTTTCGCAACCTCTGCAAAGGTCGTCGCGAATTATGCGGTTGAATATCCCGGAAACGCCCCCTGCAACGCCAAGGCTTATGACCTGATGACAAAAGAACAGATCGGCAGGCTTGCTTCTTCCACGGATAAGGTTAAATCGCAGGTTTACGTTGACGTTGACTGGTGGGCCGAAAACTATGACAAGGTTTATGAACGCTTCCAGGAATGGAAATTAGGATAACCCTGTTCTCTTTATAACCACCGTGGCTGTATACAGACACGGTGGGATTTGATTTTGATGTGCGCGTGCCTTGCGAAGCGGGTTGATATTATTGGCAGGAGGATATTGTCATGATAAAAAATTTCGAGATTACAATGGATGAAGTCAGATACAAAGAACCTGAAAAAAAGAAACAGGCGGCAGCGGTCCGTAAGGTGAAGGTGCTGAGCGGCAAAAGCATATGGCGGCCGTGGATGCTGATTGTGCCGCCGGCCCTGTTTTTTGCGATATTTCTGATCTGGCCTTTGGCGCAGATATTTATGCTCAGCTTTACCAACAGCCGGGGCGGACTTTCTCTGGATTCGTATATTAAGTTTTTCAGCAACGCGGTTTATTTTAAAGTAATCGCGACCACGTTCAAGGTCAGCATTATTGTTACCCTTGCCTGCCTTATTATTGGTTATCCTCTGGCTTACGCGATGACGGTATGCTCCAAACGGGTGAGCTGCCTGATTATGATCGCGGTCATGATTCCGTTCTGGACCAGTCTGCTGGTTCGCACCTACGCGTGGATGATTCTGCTGCAGGCGAACGGCGTTATCAATAATCTGCTGATGAACCTGCACCTGATCGGGAGACCCCTGGAGCTGATGCACAATGAGCTGGGAATCTATATCGGCATGACGCATATCCTGCTGCCCTATATGATTCTATCGCTCTATCCGGTTATGAAGGGAATCGATCGGAACCTGATTCTGGCTTCCCGCACTTTGGGCGCTACAAATCGCTCCTCTTTTTTCCGAATTTTTGTCCCGTTGAGCATGTCCGGCGTTTCCTGCGGCTCCATTCTGGTATTTGTGATGAGCATCGGCTATTTTATCACGCCGTCTTTGCTTGGCGGTACAAATAATGTGATGATTTCCCAGACTATTCAGGTGCAGGTCAACAAGCTGATGAACTGGCCGTTTGCATCCGCTGTATCCATCATTCTCCTGCTTTTCACCTATTTGCTTCTGGTGATTTCCAAGAGAGTGATGCATGTGGAAAAACTCTGGTAGGAAGGATGATAAAATTATGCTATGGGTTATTGTGGTTCTGATTTTGCTCTTTCTTGTGATGCCGGTGCTCATTATCATACCGATGTCGTTCAGTTCGTCCCGGTATCTCGAATTTCCGCCTCCCGGCTTTTCCACGCAGTGGTATCAGGCTTTTTTCGGCAACGCACAGTGGGTCAATTCTCTCAAAATCAGCGTGGAGCTTGCCGTTATCACCACCGTGCTATCTCTGGTGTTGGGTGTCCTCGCAGCGGAGGGTTTAACTAAAACAGAATTAAAGGTCAAAAATATGCTGATCGAGATGTTTATGATGCCGATGCTGGTGCCCGGTATTATCGTCGGTATGGCAATCTACCGGTTTGAAGCCGGTATCAGCCTTTCCGGCACATTCTGGGGCCTTGTTATTGCGCATACGCTGATGGCGGTTCCGTTTGTCATCCGAACCGCGCTTGCAAGCATGGCGGGGCTGAACCCGAACTTTGAGCTGGCTTCCCGAAGCCTTGGCGCAAACAGCTTCATCACGTTTATGCGCGTTACCGTACCGATGCTGAAATCGGCGCTGTTCTCGGGAGCGATGTTTGCCTTTGCCACCTCCTTCGATGAGATTATTGTGACCCAGTTCCTCTGCGGCGTAAAAATATCGACGCTCCCCAAGAGAATCTGGGATGGTCTCAACCAACAGCTTAGCCCTACCATCACCGCCATCGCGGCAATTGTCATCATACTGATTTCACTGGCAATGGTATTGTCCAACGCAAAAATCCTCTTTGGGCGAGAGCCGAAATACGATATTCGGGAAGAGCTGGCAGCTGAGGACGATTGATTTAAACTTTGGCACATGATGGAAAACGCGAAAGCGCCGCTTCTGGGATCTCGACGCAGGGAGTATACTGGCGGGGACCCATGTCGCGGGAAGATGAAATGCAGCAAACCCAGTAAGCTGAAAAAGGGTGATGCGGTAGAAATGGTAAGTTTCTCCCGGTGAGTAGCTGGAGACAAGGCCAAATGCCCCAAATTTTATAAAAACGCCCGAATTCAACGCCGTTGAATTCGGGCGTTTTGTCATATTCGATTAATTTTAACCATATCTCTGATTGTGCGCAAGAATCATTATTTACGTGACCGGCGTGTGACTGATAGAAGTTATAATTTAAATGTAAAAAATTAACAAAACAAATTGATATTTTTGACATATTATAATTATGTGAAATACTATATTCAATTACCGCGTGCCGCTTCTCAAGCCTGATTAAAGGAGCAGTGATTCTAAATGAACAAAATAATCCACAAACGTGCGGTTTCACTTGTTTTGGCTCTTGCTATAACGTTAGGCTATACCTTTAATTACGGCATGATTAACTACGCTGCCACCAAATCTGGTAATGTCTCTGATTCCGGCAGTACCGAAGAAGCGAAGGATTCCGGCGTTGTTGATACAGGGTTTCGCCTGCGGGCGGTGTCGGCTTCTTCGTCATGGGATGCGGCGAAAAAATTCAATTTAGTCTGTTTTCAAGACTATATCAACAATGGTGATGATGGTTCCGATGTTTGCGGAAGTTCGTTTATCGGCAAATCCATCGACGTTTGCAATTTTACCTTCGGCGTGCCGGCAAACGGCCCCGGGCATACGCTGAAAGCGGGCGATTACGGTCTCGTTTTTGGAGCGACCGAGCCCGGGAATTTTAAGCTAACCGGATATGGCTCCAGCAATTGTTCTGCATTGGTCTATAACAAAGCAATTGCAGATGATACCAAGTACACTTTCAGTAAATATAGTTATTGGAACGATAATGCGACGCTCAGAAGTAAATTGGGGATTGACTTAGAAATATCTGATTTAGAGCTGAACGGAAATAAAGTCAGTAATTTTCAAAAGGATTTAATTGAAAAATCAGAAGAACTGGCAGAGTTTTCAAAAAACGGCAGCTGGTCAGAAATTGCTTATACGAACCATCTGAAACTGGCCGGCAATCATGCGATTAATATTTTTGAAATCAGCGCGGATGATTTAAAGAATTGCGAGGGTATCCTGTTGGATACCAAGCCGGAAGCGACAGACATTATCAACGTAATTTGTCCGGAGGGTGACCACAGCGTTGTAATTCCTCCTGTGTTCTACAAGAACGACGGCTCGAACCTCAATGGGCAGAACGGAGGAGACGGTCAAAAGAAATTAAGCCATCTTTTATGGAATCTTCCCTGTGCGACGGAGCTTTCCAACCTGGGGAGCAATTCTATTAAGGGCTCTGTTCTGGCCCCGAGAGCCACGGTAAGCGCAGAGGGTAGAAGCAATTATGAAGGTACAATGATCGTGAATTCCTTTGAAACCGGAACAGTAGGTCTTGAAGGGCACGACTATCCGTTCCAGGGAGATTTACCGGTTAATACCCCACCTGATTTAAAGAAATCCGCCCATGTGCGAAGTTGGAATGACAGAACCTATGACATAACGCTCAACGCGAGCAGCAGTGATGAAATCGAACAGACGAAGAATACGATAACGGATGTTGTTGATTCGCGCTTTAATGTTTTGGATGATAACGGCAGCGTAATTACTGACCAAAACCAGACGGTTGCGTTAGGTAACGGCGGAAAAGTAAGCTATGACAAAAGCTTAAAAGCCTGGAAGGTTGTATGGATCAGTGAGATTCCTCCGCAGAAAAATGACGGGTCTTATGGTTGGACGCAATCCTTCACAATCAAAGCCAAGGGCGATTTTATTGGTGGAAATAATATAGCAACAAATGTCAGTGAGTACTCCGGTGTGATATATGACCAGAAAAAAGACCCTGATTTATTCCCTGAAAAACCGGTGGTAAACGTAAGACCGGTTTTTGCGGTCAACAACGCAGAAATAACAATTTTCCTTGGAGAAAAATCACCGAAGAGCAAAGCGGATTCCTGTGTGAGCTGGAACGGTGATGAGGTTAGCTATCAATGGTTCCAAAAAATTGACGATTCAAAGCTGGAACCCCTATCCGCCGAGAATACAGGATTTCCCGATACTCTTTATCCTCAGGCGGATGTAATCTATGTTTTAAAAGCCAGCTTTGACCCCGGAAGCCCGACCGATGAGTCTAATGATAATACCGACGGGTTTAAAGCCGGAGAGAAGGCTGAAGGTTCTGACAACTGGATTGTGCAGGCGCAGGGAACCTATACCGTCCATGTAAAGAGCGGAACTTTGGTAATCAAGAAAAAAATAACAAATATAGCGAGTGACCCGGGCAGAAGCTTTGTGTTCCTTGTTTCCGGAACGGCTCCGGCAGGCTGCAAGGTAATCACGCCGTTTTATGTAACACTTACAATGACCGATAGCAATACCTTGGCGGAAAAAACCATTACAGGTCTTTCTAAAGGCGTGTATTCCGTAAAAGAAGTGAACAGCAACTGGCAGTATGACAACGGAGCTGTCACAATAGTCCCTGAAGATGCAAAGCTCGGTTATCAGTTAAATGACTCAAAGGATGACTTTACGGATAAACAGCTTCAAGCTGTGTGCAGCAACAAATTCTCCCATAACCAATGGTTCAGCGCAACGGACAGTGTGACAAATACCTTTAAGAAATAGGAGGATTTCATATGAAACAGAATCGAAAAGTTTTACTGTTTTCCTCCGCACTGGCACTGTTTCTCGCTGTTTCCATCGGGGGTACGTACGCGTATTCCATGGCGCAGACCGCTACCAAAGAGAATCCTTTTGTGAAGGGCAAACCGGGGATTGAGATCTATGAAAATAATTCCTCAACGCCAACAGCATCAAACACCGTGGATAATAGCATCAAACTGGTCAAGGTTCAGAATACCGGCAATATTCCCGCCTATGTGCGCGTAATGCTTGTGCCGGGTTATAGGTCCTCGGCGAACGTAAACTTCAATTTCGGAACAATGCCAACGTCAATTCCAGAGGATGCAAATTCGTTTTCCATGGGAGATGTCCAATTAAATTTCGCGCCAAATTGGAGAAGCTCATGGTTTTATATGTTCGATTCCACCGACCAGACCGGTTACTTCTATTATAAAAAGGTACTTCCTGCCGGCGGTTTCACCAGTCTGCTTCTTGCTTCGGTTGAACCGGTCGATCCGGCAAAGCGGGACACAATGATTGATAACATTCAGGTGGATGTGATTACTGATTCCATACAAATGGAAGGCGGTGCGGCGGAAGTCTGGAAGAACGTTTCAGAAAATCAAGCCAGCCATACGATCTTCCCGAATATCCCGAAATAGTTAGGAGGACGTCATGTTTAGAAGGATTTGCAGTATACTCTCCAGCATCATTATTGTCGTGATGGTCATTGTTGCGGGTGTACTTTTGCTACCCTATGCATTGGGCTATCAGACGCTTACAGTGCTGAGCGGCAGTATGGAGCCCACCTATCATGTGGGGGCGGTTGTGTTTGTTAAAAAGGTCCCCGTAAATGAGGTTAAGGTTGGGGATGCCATTACCTTTAAGCTTGGAAACGGAATGGTCGCGACCCACCGCGTGGTTTCCGTTGATGAGGCAAAGCAGGAGTTTGTAACCAAAGGCGACGCAAATAACGTGGCAGATGGACCCACGGGCTTTGGTAATTATGTTGGCCGGGCTGAGAACCTGAGTGTCCCTTATCTTGGTTATATAGCGGCCGACATCAAAACGCCAAAGGGCATCATGGTAACGACTGGCGTAATCGTTGTGATCGTACTTTTATCCTTTCTGCCCGATATTTTTGAGAAAGAACCCGAGCAGCCAACAGTATCCAAGGAATCCGCAGATTCCAAAATATAAATCAGTTCTTCAGTCGTAAGCCCAAATTATTATTGGAGGTAAATTCAGATGAAAAAGAAAAGTGTTTTAACCATTGCGACTTCAGTTGTTCTTACAGCGGTAATCGGTATCGGCTCTACCCTGGCATATATGTCGGCTCAGACGGATGTTAAGCAAAACGTGTTCACCTCAACCGCGTCATTACAGGGTCAGATCAAAGAAACAAAATTTGACGCGGCAGGCTACGGTGAAAAGAGAGACGATTCTAAAATCAATGCTGACCCCGGACTTGGCATCAATAAGGCAAAGGCAATCGTTCCAGGTTTGGTAATTGCGAAAGATCCCATGGTTAAAAATTCGACCGCAGATGGCGGCGTAAGCGCGTGGATTGCTGTAAAACTCGATATCTCCGGCGATGCAACACTCGGTGCAACTACCGATAAAGACAAATTAGCGAATATTCTTAAAATTTCCGATGTGGATTTTGACAAAACGAGCTGGACACAGGATGCGTCAAATCCCACCGTGTTCTACTTTAATACAAAGGTTGACGCCGGCAAAGAAACCAGCGAATTATTCAAAACTGTGACGATTAAGAGCCAGAAAATCGGCACCCTGAATCCGACCGGAATCAGCATTGACCAAGTAAAGAACTTCCAAATTGATGTGAAGGCCGCGTTGATTCAGGCTAGCGGCACGGATGTAGCGGAATCCCCGATTACAAGCGAAGCTTCTCAGAACCAGCTGAAGTCTCTTTTAGGAGTCAATGTAGCAGTATAATTATTCAGTTTGCAACCCTTTCGTAAATCAGAATTTTTTCTCATAGTATAGGAGAGTACTCCAATGAAAAAGAAATTAATGATCATAGCTACGGCGGTAACTTTGGTTGCCCTCATATCGGTTGGAGGAACGCTTGCCTTACTTACAAATCAGGCGGAGGTCACCAATCAGATCACAATGGGCAATGTCAGCATTCGATTGGAGGAGCCTAAGTTTTCCAGCAATGAAAATACAACACAGGCTGGTGACGGAATCTATGTGAAAAAAGACTTGATTTATCCCGGAAGCAGCTTTGTGAAGGATCCCACCATTATAAATAATGGGAGCAACCCGTGTTATGTGCGCGCCAGAGTGGATTTGGTAATGAAGAAAAAGGGAGAATTCATCCCGAACAATACGCTTCAAAAGGCTAACGGCGGTCAGCTCGCCATTTATCCGGAGGATTTCTTTCTTCCTAACGACGGCTGGGCGAAGAGTAGTGACGGATATTATTATTACAAAGCGGTTTTGCCCAAGGGTGGAAAGGTGGAGCTTTTTAAAGACAATACCGTCAAGATTCCAACCCAATGGGGCAACGAGATAGCGGATATCCAGTTTTCTCTCAATGTTTCGGCGCAGGCAATCCAGTCGGAAAACTTTACCCCTACCGCGGACGATAGCGGAAATATCGTGGCGTGGCAATACAAAAACGGAACAGCGGTTCCGATATCAGCAGCAAAGTCTTAATCCCAAAGATAAGATTCCAAACGAATACCTAAATTTAAAAACGTGGAAAAGCGGAACAATTTGCTGCCATGTTGAGAGGGATTGATGCAATGAAATATTATAATTTTAATAAGAAAAGCCGTATTGCACTCATCTCGATCGTGGCTGCGGCATTTATGGCTTGCAGTTCTGTGAATGCCTTTGCCGCAAGTACAACGGCTGCTGATATGAGAGCAAGGGTTACCTACAGCGGGAACGGAACGTCATCGGATGTGACGGTCGAAAATGCGGAAAATCTGGATGCTTTTAAGAATTTAATGCCGAATGGAACCACCAAACCACAGGACATTGTAATTCAAAATCTAAGCAGCCAAAAGATGAAGGTTTTCTTTCAGGCGAAGCCGTCCGGAAATGATGCCGCGAAACTTCTTGATGCGCTCCAGCTGAGAATCACCTTCCGAATGGACAGCGCTTCTCCCTTGCAGACCCTGTATGAAGGACCCGCCTCGGGGAAAACCGAGCCCTCAGCCGCATTCAAAGAGATTTATCTTGGAACAATGTATCAGAGCTCCGAAAGTGGAGTACTCTCCGCGGTATTGACTGCGCCGGAAACGATGGGCAATGAATACCAAAATGCACAGACTGAAATCAAATGGCTTATCCGGTTTGAGCTTGACGGTAAGATACAGTCGGTTCCGCAGAATAACGGTGGCGGCGGAGGTGGCGGTGGGGGCGGAACTCCCATTCAAACCGAAAGCATAGACGCGGAATCTACACCGCAGGCAGGCCCCACGGTGTCAACGGCGCCCGAAGAGATTCCCGAAGAGGAAATTCCGCTTTCCAAGCCGCCGAAAACTGGTCAGGACTCAATTTTTCTCTGGGTTGCTCTGGTAGTGGCGATGGTCGCATGTCTTGTATTTATTTTGGCACGCCGCAGAGCCAGACGCGGAGCATAAAGAAAAAATGTGATAAAACAGCCTTTGTTTTACAAGGGCTGTTTTTGCATGAAAGCATACAGGTTCATCCCGTGCCCGGGCGGGCGCAAAATAAGAAAACAAGGCTTTGTATCATGGCAGACAGGCAGTTTGTTTTTAAGTGAAAAAACGAATAAAACAGCTGCTGCGAATGGGATATAGGTTGACATATTTTACCACACAGAGTAAAATGGAAATATAAAATAAAGGGTGAAGTTTATGCAGAGTGCCATAGATACAAAGCCCAAAATTGAAGTGAATATGTTAGGCGAGTTTTCCATTTCCATCAATGGGAATAAAACCGTAAACTTAAAAGGGCGTACCAAACGGGTTTGGATGCTGATCGAATATTTAATTGCAAACCGGAGAAAAGATGTCTCGTTGGATATGCTGATTAAAATTTTGTGGGAAGAAGACGAGTGTAAGGACCCGTTGAACGCTCTGAAAAATCTGGTTTATCGAGCCCGGGAGCTTCTCAAGGAAGTCGCTGCCGATGATCGGCTGGAATTTATTACGTTCATACGGAATACTTATTCCTGGAACAATGAGTACGACTGTATTGTTGATACTGAGCAGTTGGAGGAATGCTGGAGCTTTCTTAACGACCTGTCCAACAGCGAAGAGGAGCGGGTTCGCTATTGCGAAAAGGCTTTAGCACTTTATAAGGGCGACTTTTTGCCGAAATCTACATACAGCACATGGGTCGTATCCCTGGGTGCTTATTACACCACGCTTTATAACGACTGTATCGTGAACGGCTGCGAGATTCTGATGGGAAGTCTCAAGTTTGACAAGGTAATCCACATTTGTGAAACCGCTTTGATTTACTCTCCTTTTGAGGAATCAATTCACAAGCTGCTGATGAACGCATTTATCAGCACAGACCAAAGAAGCAAGGCAATGAGCCATTACAATGATACAGTAAAGCTCTTTAATAAGGAGCTTGGCGTTCAGGTGTCAGATTCTTTAAGCTCCACATACAGGCAGCTGGCACACTCCGGCAAACGGCGCGGAATGGATATCGGAAATATTAAAAAGGATTTGCGTGAGCCGATTGCGTCACGGGGAGCCTATTACTGTGATTACGAGGTGTTTAAGTCCTTTTACCAGATTCAGGCCCGCATGATGATTCGCACAGGGATTTCTCTTTTTATCGTTTTGTTTTCTCTCTGCGAATTAAGCGGAGAACCTCTGAAGCAGGAAACGGCGCAGCTGGCAGGCGGCAAGCTGAAGGATGCGATTCTTTTCAGCTTGCGCAGAGGCGATACGGTAACCTCTTATAATACCAACCAATACATTGTTTTGCTCCATGTTTCTGAGTATGAAAGCGTTGAGAAAATTGCCAATCGGATTTTGCAAAAATTCCGAATGTTATACGGTGACAGCAACATAAAATTAGTAACCCGGATTAATGCGCTTGATGCCGTAAAATAAAATGCAGCCAAGCTGGGAGGGGTGCCGATGAGCGGGAAAAGAATATTTTATGCGGCTCTTTCTTTACTCCTGCTTCTCCTTCCAGCCTGCAATACTGTTTCGGGCGGGACTGCGTCTTTTCCGCAGGATACCGCGATTGCATTTAGAACACCCGGTAGAATATACCCGATGATTTTAAAAGCTGCCCCCGACATTCTTTTTGCCCAGTCGTATAAAATAATTAGCCCAAGGGCTGTGTCAGCACCTCCGGTAACTGCGAAGATGCCGGCGGCCTCGGGTAAGGATGTTTTTACAAAACAAGGTGCGACCCTTGATTACAGCAATACATCCGAAGGGTACATAATGGCAAAATACAGCGGTTCGGCAAAAATTAAAGTGCTCGTTTATTTTAACGGAGGCGCTTCCTATTACCAGTATAATTTGGAGGGGAATGACGTTTTTATTACGATACCTCTGCAAAGCGGGAGCGGCTCTTACCGGGTTCGCTTCATGGAGAATGTATCGGGCAGCAATTATGCGGAGCTGTGTTCCACAGAACTTAACGCGACGGTCAGCGGTTACGGAGGCTTCCTGTATCCAAACCAGTATGTGAATTACAGTCTGACCTCCGCCGCGGTGGCAACCGCGAAAAGCCTTTGCGCTAATTGCAGCAGCAACACGGAAAAAACAGCGGCGATTTATAAGTATATTACGGCAAATATCAAATATGATTATGCCAAGGCAGGAAGTGTTACGTCCGGCTACCTGCCCAATGTGGACAGTACCCTTTCGGTAAAAAAAGGAATCTGTTTTGACTATTCCGCCTTAATGGCGGCGATGTGCCGCTCGCAGGGAATACCGGTCAAGCTGATTATGGGCAGCACAAAAGTCGGCTATCACGCGTGGAATGAGGTTTATCTGGACGGTTGGAAACGTTATGACACAACTTTCGCAGCGGCCGGTCAATCCGCCGGGACCTATACTGCGGAAAAAAATTATTGATTGGACGGTATGGAGGATTGCCTATGAGTAAGTCCATCGGCGCTAAGCAGCGAAAAAGCGGATTCCTTTCCTCAAACGATATTTCCCTTTTCTGTTCGCAGGTTGTTTTAATTCTGCGTTCGGCAATCCCCTTGCAGGAGGGAATCGGAGCAATCAGTGAAAATATGGAGTCTGAGCAGGGGAAAAAGCTGATTCGTAAAATTGGGGAAAGCCTCGAACAGAACAGCTCCATGTTCACTGCCCTGACTCTTACCGGAGTGTTCCCAGATTACATGGTGAATATGGTAAATATCGGGGAAAGAACCGGAAAGCTCGAATCAGTCATGGAAGCCCTGTCGCTTTATTACGCGCGTGATGACAGGCTTCACCGCCGGATACGCGGCGCTATTCTTTACCCGCTGATTCTGGTTCTGATGATGGCCGCCGTCATTTCAGTCATGCTAATTAAGGTGCTGCCGGTGTTTAACGATGTTTTTCTTGATTTAGGCGGAGATGTTTCTGCAACCTCCAGAGCGGTGATTCAGGCAGGAACAGCAATCGGAGGATATTCGCTTGCTGCTGTTTTGCTTCTGGCTGTTCTTCTCTTTGTGTTACTGATTCTTAGCAGAACCGACTCAGGCTCGAGGGGTCTTTCCGGGTTGTTTGAGCGGTTTGGACCCACGCGCCGTCTCTCCGATAAAATTGCTTCCGCCCGCTTTGCATCCATTCTTTCGATGATGCTTTCGAGCGGCTACGATACGACTGAAGCGCTGGAGCTGATTCCTTCCGTTATTTCCAACAGGAGTATCACCGATAAAATCACAAAATCCCGTGCCGCGTTGGAGTCGGGGGTGTCCTTGTCAAAGGCGCTGGGAGACGTAAATCTGTTCCCCGGAATTTATTCCAGTATGATTCACCTGGGCTCCAAAACAGGGAACTTGGATACGGTTATGAATAAACTTGCCGAAATTTACAGCGAGGAAGTGGATGATTCCATCAATAAAGCGGTTTCAATTGTAGAGCCGGTGCTGGTTGGAGCGTTGTCTGTTGTTATCGGGGGCATTTTGCTTTCCGTTATGCTTCCACTCATGGGTATTATGTCTTCCATCGGCTGATAAGGAGGAATCGGTTTGCGCTTATATAAACGACCGTCCCCGGTCCGGAACACGGTGCTGTCCGCTTGTGCTTTTGTTCTGATTTTGTGTCTGTTTTGGTGTGGCTTCACCCGAACCTCCAGCTCAGGGGATAAACAGAGTCGGGAGGTAATGCGTGCGGCGGTGCAAAAATCGATTGCCAACTGCTACGCGACTGAGGGGGCATATCCTCCGAACATCAAATATCTGGAGGATCATTACGGCATTGTGATCAATCATGATAAATATGTTGTGCAGTACGAGCTGGTGGGTACCAATGTTATGCCATCGTTCAATATAATTGAAAAAGGCTCAGATTAAAGTATTCAGGAAGGAGGACGAAGCCAATGAACGCGAAAAGCACACATTCCATAGAAACGTTATTTGCGCTGTTGGTTTTCTGCCTCTTTTCCATTTGTTCTTTGTTTTTGGTTTTAATCGGAGGCAATGTTTACCGCGGAATTGTGGGAGAAATGAACGCGACGAACGAGACCCGCGCTTCCCTTTCCTATGTATCCAACAAAGTGCACGCGGCCGGGACGGGTGAAACCTCTCTGCAAACGGTAAACGGTGAGCAGGCTCTGGTGATTTCCGCGCAGTTTAACGGCGAAGCTTATCGTACTTACATTTACGAGCATAACGGATATTTGATGGAACTGTTTACCCGGGCAGATAATCCCTTAACTCCCGGAGACGGAGATAAAATCACGGCGGTATCCGGCTTTCAGATGGCGCAGACCGGCAGCAGCCTGAATCTGACGGCAACCGGAAGCGACCATCGTACCCTAACGCTGCGCCTTCAGCTTTAGTAGTTTTAAATGCATGACAGCGGGCTGAAAGAAAGGCGGAATGAAATGAAGCACAAATCCTATCAACTTAACAGCTTCTTGATTGAAATTATTCTTGTAATCCTTTTTTTTGCTATTTCCGCGGGAGTTACCCTACAGCTGTTTGTTTCGGCCGATAAACGGGCGCGGCAGAGCAGTGAGCTGAGCGCTGCTGTGGTTCAGGCCGAGAATTTTGCGGAGCAGCTCAAGGGCTTGTCTTCGTCGGTCGGCATTGAGGATATCCTTAAAAATGCGAAGAAAACCGGAATCAGCGGCGGCAGAGAGCATTACCGCATCAGTTTTGATCAATCATGGGAGGAAACCAAAGAAATTCCAAGCTATATCATGGATATCGCTGTGCTGAAAACACCGACCGAAACCGGCGTCACAGTAAACGCGGATATTTCTGTTTGCCGGGAAAATTCAAATGGCGAGATTGTACTCTATAATCTCAATACTGCGAAATATGTTCCAAAAGCTTAGTACAGCCGGAGATGGGGTGTTTACATGAAAAGAAAGAGCGAGATTCAATTCGGTGTGGGAGGCTCGTCAATTCTGATGATTTTTGTCATTCTCTGCCTGACCACGTTCGGAATCCTCTCCTTTGTTACTGCAAACGCCGATTATAAAATCTCGGCGAAAAATGCGGAGACGGTTAAAAATTACTATAAAGCCTACGCTGATGCACAAACCAAGCTTCAACAGATTGACGGAGCCCTGCTGGACGCGAGGAAGGACGCCGAACAGGCGGTAAATGAAAACACCTGCGAAGGAGTCAAGAATAGGGCGCTTTATTCGGATGGAGCCGCCTTAAGTGCGATTTATACAAGCGGGTTATCGGCAGAACAAAAGCATCAGGCGTTTTATCACCTGTTCGCACAGATTTTAACATCCCGAAATGCGGGAGTTACCTTCGAAAAATCGCAAACCGGCGATGGGCTGAGCGGTTCCTTCACCTGTGAGGCAGACCGGAATCGGCAGATTCGAATGGATTTGACCGTAAATCCGTATGGCAGCGCGGAGCCTTACCGCATTACCGGAGAAAAGCTGACCAATGCAGGCGCGTCTCAGCCCCAAGAGGAAGAAAAGCTGCAGCTCTGGCAGGGGAATGGAAAACAGTGATTACATTTGGGAGTAAATGAATGGATATCGACGTAGTAAATATTTTGAAGCTGGCGGTGCAGGAGGAAGCCTCCGATATTTTTATCATCGCCGGCAGCCCAATTTCCTGCAAAATCAATGACGCGATTTTGCCGATAGAGCACGAGGATCTTCGTGACTATAAGCTAAAGCCGACCGATACAAAGAATTTTATTGAGAAAATTTATTCACGTCTGTCCGCACGGGAAATTGCACCGTTTTTACAAAATGGAGATGATGATTTCTCTTTTTCCATTGAGAATCTCGGGCGATTCCGGTGCAACGTGTATTTTCAGCGCGGCAGCATGGCCGCGGTTTTGCGTGTAGTCCCTTTTCATTTGCCCAATCCGGAGGAGCTTCATATTCCGGGCGCGGTTGTTGGTTTAAACCTGATTAAAAAGGGACTGGTTCTGATTACCGGGGCAGCTGGGAGCGGAAAATCCACAACCCTGGCCTGCATTATCGATAGAATTAACCGTACGCGCAACAACCATATCATCACTATCGAAGATCCGATTGAATATTTACATAAGCATGAAAAAAGCATTGTCAGCCAGCGGGAAGTTGCTCATGATACAAACGGATATGTTCAGGCGCTTCGTGCCGCGCTCCGCCAGGCTCCGAACGTGATTCTTCTGGGCGAAATGCGCGATTATGAAACGATTACAACAGCAATGACGGCGGCGGAAACCGGACAACTTGTGCTGTCGACTCTCCATACCATTGGCGCGGCCAATACCATCGACCGTATTATTGATGTGTTTCCCCCCAATCAGCAGCAGCAGATTCGGGTGCAACTTTCCATGGTGTTGCAGGCGGTTGTTTCGCAGCAGCTGATTCCTACGGTAGACGGAAGGTTGGTACCCGCTTTTGAGGTAATGCTGGTGAATTCCGCAATCCGTAATATGATAAGAGAATCAAAGATTCATCAAATCGATAACGCGATTTATTCCTCTATGGACGAGGGTATGATTCCGATGGATTCGGATCTTTACAGGTTATACACCGAAGAAAAGATTTCAAAGGAAAATGCCGTTCTCTACGCGGTGAATCCCGAGAGTATGGCAAAACGGCTGAAATAATTGAAGTTTCTATTACGGGAAACATCGATTATTTCTTCGTATGCGGGAGGATGGGCAGGGAGAGATTTAGACTCTCCCTGCTCTTCAATTTTTGGTGATTGGAACAGTAAATAGCTGCGGCGTTATATTATTCCGTTCATTTGGTAAGATAACGGTAAATGGTGGATAGGAGTGACGGTGTGATTATCGCGTCGGCGGAAGTAAAGCTCTACGCCACGGGGGTTCATTCCCTGAAAGAGAAACGAATGATTGTGAAAAGTATAATTGCTAAGGTGCGCAACAAATATCATGTCTCCATTGCCGAAACCGGCGAAAATGATCTGCACCGGACGATTGTACTGGGAATAGCGTGCGTGGCCGGGAATACCTCGCAGGGAAACAGCGTTATTGACCATGTTCTTAACGAAATTGATTTGACCAGCGAGGCCGAAATTACTGAAATCCAGAGGGAGGTTCAATAAAATGCGTCTGTTTATCGCTCTTCAATTTACCGATGAAATTAAAAACCGGCTTCAAGAAGCAATTGAAACACTGAAGGCAGGAAGTATGCAGGGGAATTTTACTCGCAGAGAGAATCTGCATCTTACGGTGGTGTTTATCGGGGAGACCACGCAGGCGAATGAAATCATAACGGCGATAAATAAGGTGTCGGTAAAGCCGTTTCCGCTCAAAATTGGAGGACTTGGAAGATTTCGTAGGGACGGCGGGGATATTTACTGGGTTGGGGTAGAGAAAAGCAGGGAGCTTTCTCAAATATACAGCCTGCTCTATTCGGAGCTGACTGAGGCCGGCTTCCGGCTGGAGAACCGCGAATACAAGCCACATTTGACTTTGGGCAGGGAGATAATCCCTGCGAAAAGCTTTGAACGGACTTCTTTTGACCGGTCGGTCGGAACCATGGAAATGTGTGTACCGGCAATCAGCCTAATGAAATCAGAACGGATTAACGCAAAGCTGGTTTACACGGAGATTTACCGCAAGGCCCTTTAAGGGGTCGGATTTTTTGACTGCTCTCACCGAAGGCGGGTACATCCTGCTTTCGGTTTTTTTGCTTTCAGCCGCAACTTTGTTTCAAAAATCCGTCAGCTTTTTGTTTAGAAATATGGCCTAGAAAAACTTCACAATTTATTTAAAAAATCATGCCTAAAATTTCATTTTTATTCATTGACAAAGCCGCGTGGAAACACTATAATCCAATTAATGACTAAAAGTCATTTTTAAAGGGAGGTTCAGTTACGTGAAAAAAAGCAAGATACTGGAAAATAAAACAATTAAGATGGCAAAGCTCCATGATGCTGCCTATGAGCTTTTCACTTCTATTGGAATTCATAATACCAAAATAGATGATATTGTAAAAAATGCAGGCGTAGCAAAAGGAACCTTTTATCTTTACTGTAAGGATAAATATGATCTGGTGGATAAAATCATACTTAAAAAAGCCTCCGCTGTGATTCAGGACGCGGTGAAGGCAGTGGCAAAGAACGAGGAATCCGGCCACACCGATTTTATCAGCAACGTTATCGTCTTTGCGGATTATATTATCGAATCGTTTAAGGATAACAAAAAGCTGTTGGAATTGATTTATAAGAATCTTTCCTGGGAGCTTTATGAAAAAGCAATGTCCTGCGGAGAAATGGACGGAGTGAAACGCACATTCATTCAGCATTTCAGTGCGGAAGAGGGGGCGGGAGAACAGGCAGAGCAGCGGCTGTTTATTATCATTTCCATGGTTGGAGCGGTCTGTTACAATTCTATCGTTCTGGAAACGCCATATGGCATCGATGCACTCAAACCGGAATTATACCGGTCGATCAAAAGTATTCTGGCTTAATATTTCATTTCAAAGGAGAACAGCGGCATGAAGCGGAATGAGGCACATCATAATAAAGGAATTGTGGATTTTATCATATACAAGCGCAGGCTCATTGAAATAATATTCGTTGCTCTGACCCTGCTAAGTATCTTCTGCTATTTGTTTGTAGACGTAAATTACGACCTGACAAAGTACCTTCCCGCAAACACCAAGTCCCAACAGGGGCTGAAGGTGATGAAGGAGGAATTCGGGTATCCGGGAACAGCCCGCATCATGGTTGACAATGTCTCGTATTACGAGGCGAAGAATTACAAGGATCGCATTGAATCGGTTAACGGGGTCGATTCGGTGCTCTGGTGCGACAGCGTTGCCCCGGCTTATCAGGCCAGTTCCTTTCTCCGTGCAAAGGATCTCAAGGATTATTACAAAGATGGCTATTCGGTAATGGATGTGGTGTTTCAGAAAGGCGATACCAGCAAGCTTACCTCCAAAGCGTTGGATGATATCAAACAGATCGTCGGGGACAGGGGTCATATCGTCGGTCCGGCTATTGTTAATAAATCTCTGAATGAAAACCTGAAAAAAGAGGTTGCCTACGCGGCGGCAATCTGCGTTGTAATTATTTTTCTAATTTTGCTTTTCACGACGACGTCATGGTTTTTGCCCGTTTTGTTCCTGTTGATTATGGGAATATCCATTATCATCAATATGGGTTCCAATATCATGCTGGGGGAGGTATCCTTCATCACTTCAAGCGTGGCGGCGGTCCTGCAGCTCGCGGTCGCAATGGATTACTCCATCTTTCTCATCAGTGCGTTCACGGCTGAGCGGAAAAAGGGGCTTGATCTGACGGAATCCCTTTCCAACGCGATTCGCAGCTCCGCCAAGTCGATTCTGGCATGCGGCTTCGCGACCTTCTTCGGATTTATCGCGCTCGCGCTTATGCGGTTCTCCATCGGCTTCGACTTGGGCATTTGCCTGGCAAAGGGAATTGCGGTTAGCGTGATTACCGTCCTGTTCCTGATGCCGTCGCTGATCCTGCGCTGGTCGGAAATTATCGAGAAAACCTCTCACCGTCCGTTTGTTCCGCCTATGCACGCCTTCGCGAGAGGTTCCTTCCATTGCAGATACCTTTCTCTCGCGGCGGCGCTGCTGATTGCGGTACCCGCCTTTGTGGGAAAGGGAATGAACAATTTTACCTATGGAAGCTCGGCACTCGGCGCCGGGGAGGGAACCAAGGTGTTTGAGGATGAACAGGCGATTGATAAGCAGTTTGGGCGCAGCAATCTTATTCTGGCGCTTGTTCCGAACACCTCCACCGTAAGGGAAAAGGAGCTTTCGGATGCGCTTCACGACCTAAGCTACACAAAGAGTGTAACCTCTTACGCCAACACCGTTCCGCAGGGGGTGCCGGAAAGCATTCTTCCGGGAAGCATCACCAGTCAGCTGCATACGGAAAAATACGCGCGGATTTTGGTCTATATCAAATCAAAGGACGAGAGTGCCCTTGCATTTCAGGGCTCGGATGAAATTCAGTCCATTGTAAAGAAGTATTATCCGGATAATTCCTATGTGGTCGGTCCCACAACCTTCACGCAGGATATTAAGGACACGATTACCGGTGATTACGACGCGGTCGACGCAATTTCCATTCTTACCGTGGCGCTTGTCATCATGCTGAATTTCCACTCGCTGCTTCTGCCGGTGCTATTGCTGGTGCCGATCGAAATCGCCGTATTCGTCAATATGCTGTTCCCGTATCTGGTCGGCGACAAGCTGATGTTTATCGGATACATGGTGGTCAGCTGTATTCAGCTCGGTGCGACGGTCGACTACGCAATCCTGCTGACCAATAATTACATGGAATACCGGACGCGGCTGGACCGCAGGGAGGCGACCATTGAAGCGATTGCCAATACAACCGAGCCCTTGCTGACCTCCGCCACCATTCTTACGCTGGTTGGGTATGCCTTATACAAAACGTCCACAATCGGCGCCATCGCGGATATCGGTCATCTGATCGGCAGAGGCACCATGCTGAGTTTGCTGCTGGTCGTAACGGTTCTGCCGTCCCTGCTTTATCTCTTTGACAAACCGATTATGAAGAATATGCAGAGGCTAATCAGCCTGAGAGAAAAAGCGAAAATGCGGCATATCTCACGAAGAAATCTGATCATCGGTAAAATTCAATCCGGCCTGAAAGCAGGCTGATTCAGGAGGAATTCATCATGAAAATGTTTCATAAAGTACTGGCGGGCGTTTTAGCCGCTATCATCCTTGTACCGGTCGCAAGTCCCGCGGTAAAGGCAGACGCCCCGAAGGTCTCCGCTGACGAGGCGATGTATGTCAACCTGGATTACTACGGAAAAACAGGCCCGATCAGCATCGTAAAGGGGTGCAGTCTGAACGGGAATACCCAGTTTACTGATTACGGCACATATGAAAAAGTGAGCAATATGACCAATGAGGCAAAACCAACCCTGACAAAGGATGGTGTGCAGTGGAATTTAAAGGATACCACGGGACGTTTCTATTATGAATGCACCCCAAAGGACAACACGGTAAACCTTCCGTGGACATTTGATGTTTCCTACAAGCTGAACGGTGTTCCGACAGAGCCCAAAAAGCTTGCAGGAGCATCCGGGATGGTGGAGATTGATGTAAAAGCAATTCCGAACCGGAACGCCCCCGAGTACTACAAAAACAATATGCTGCTTCAGGTGGGTACCGCGGTAAAGATGAAAGATAATCTGAGCGTTGAGGCGCCCGGCGCGCAGCTGCAATCGGTGGGCGATTACAAAATGGTGCTGTTCGCGGGGCTTCCAGGGGAGGAAAAAACCTTTGCCATCCGTATCGGCACCAAAAGCTTCGAGTCCATTGGCGTCGTTATGATGATGATTCCGGGAACGCTGGAGCAATTGAAGGAGATTAAGGAAATTAAAGAAACCAAGGACACGGTACAAGGCTCGATGGATGCGATCAACCAGAGCGCAAATGAAATCCTTGGGACGCTGGAAAGCATGTCCGGCGGATTGAGCAGTGCCAAAGCAGGTCTCGCTTCGCTGGATAAAGCGAGAAGCACCGTCAGCTCCTCCAAAGGAAAGGTTTACAGTAACGCTGACAAAGCACTTTCTGACCTTGCGGGGATTGCCAACCAGACCAACGCTCTGGTTCCGCACCTTCAGCAGTCGCAGAAAATGGTGGGGGATATCAGTACCACGCTGAACGCTACGGTGGGTAATCTGAACACCATCAGCATTTGCCTTACCGATCTTTCCTCCTCTATCGGAGCGGTTCGAAGTGATGTGAATGATATTCGCGACAATCTTGACAGCATGAATGGAAATTCTGCCAAGCGGCAGAAGCTGAAAACCGATTTAGCAGAGGATATGAAGGCGGTAAAGGCGAATTCCCTGCTGCTGAAGGGCGGCCTTTCCCAGTTGTCCGCGGCAACCGGCAGTCTAACGACAAAATCCTCGGCGCTATCTGCAACACTTGACGCGATTTCCAAGGCGGATACCTCCGCGCTGACCGGCTCCACGCTGGATTACGCGACGGTTAATTCCCTGAAGACGATCAGCGCAAGTACCAAACCGGTTCTTGACAGCCTCGGTCAGGTTACCGGAACCACTTCGGCGGTGACCGGCGGAATTTCCTCTATGATGAGCCAGACCGACCAGTTTTTGAATACGGGAAACGACGCGGTGAGCGCGGTAGACGCGTATCTCAACGCACTTGACAGCGGCGTGGACGACGCGGATGAGCTGCTCAAGGATGCCAACAAGATCGGCAGCAGCACCAAAAATGTTATTGAGGGCTCCAAACAGGTGATTGACAGTGTGACTGCCTTAAACGGCATTCTGAACCAGTATAAGGACGGCACCGTCGACGCGCTAAAAGACACGGAAAATCTTGCGGCAGGGATTTCCGGCGGACTGACAGACGCGCGAACCTTCCTCACCTCGCTGGAAACTCTGATGAGAACAAGCGGAAGCAGTCTGGATGACGGAACCCGCAAAACAATCAGTGGATTGATTAATGTGCTTCAGCAGAGCCTTGACGGGATCGGAAGAACTTCCACCATTAAAAATGCGAACAATACGATTAAAAAGGCAGTTGACGATAAAATAGACAAATACGAGAATGAAAACAATTTGCTAAACCTGGATGCTGAGTCAAAGCCGGTCTCCTTCACCTCCTCCAAAAACGAAACGCCGCAAAGCCTTCAAATTGTCATGCGTACGCAAGAAATCAGCAAGGATATGAAGGAAGACGGAACCAGAGATTTGGAAACGGATGAACCAAAAATCGGCGTGCTGGAAAGAATTTGCAGCGTTTTTGAAAAACTTTGGAATTCTATTGCTTCCGCTTTCTCAAACTGATTTTCACATTCCTGATAACGGCAAAGACCGAGCCTCTGATGTGAGGTTCGGTCTTTGCCGTTATTTACAGTATTCGCGGATTGCTTCTCGCATGAATTGTGCCAAGCCCTTTCCGTATCGGTCGATATTCTTTGTAAAACGTTCGTCCGCTACATACATTTCGCCCAGTCCGGCCAAAATTTTCTTCGTGCAGTTATAGTAGTTGCAGGTGATATGCTCCTGCCATTTTACGACCAACTTTTGTACGGCGGGGTCGCTCGGCGACTGGTCCATCTTGGAAGCGAAGACCTCAAAAATTTCTTTGGACTCCTTCTGGATTCTCTGCCAGTCCTCTTTGCCGTAATGGCTGGTTTTTTCCTGATTTTCCGCAAAGGCTTCCGTGTTCCCCCAGCGCTGTGCCGCTTCCTCGCCGTATTTTCTTTTTGCTTCCTCAATCTCGGTCATATCAAATTCTTTAAAACTCATCATTTTATCTCCTTTCAATGTGTCGTCCACAAGTCGCAGTAAGCCATCGAGCCGCTTTTGTTTCATCAGAAGCAGTTTGCGGTGGTTTTCCAGCGCCTTGTACCTGTCAAAGGAGGGGTCGTTCAGAATATTCGCGATTTCTTTCAGCGGCAGGTCAAGCTCCCGAAAAAATAGAATCTGCTGCAGCTTTTCCAGAGCCGTATCGTCATACAGCCGGTAGCCTGCCGGTGTGATCTCGCTGGGAGGCAGCAGCCCGATTTCATCGTAGTAATGCAGCGTGCGCACACTGATTCCCGTGAGACCGGACACCTCGTGAACAGTTTTCATCTTCATCACCACTCCTTTGATTTTATCATAAGCTATTACGTAACGTGAGAGTCAATCGTTTTTTTGTATTTTAATTATTTCTTTTGATATGACTATTTAGCTATATACATTAAATAAGTAAAATGCTACAATACAGATAAAATTCATAATTGGATTAAAAAACTTTGAAGGTGATTGTTTTGGCAAAAGCAAGGGTATCAGAAGTGACCGCGACCTTTCGATCTGATATAAAGTCCGTCTGGAATGTGGTTACAAACAACAATAACTATAAATGGCGCAGCGATATCGACCGGATTGAGGTTTTGAACGGAACGGAGTTCATAGAATATACGCCTAACGGTAACGCCACGAAATTCACGATTACAAGAAAAGATGCGTACAGTGATTATGAATTTCAAATGGAAAACAAAATGTTCTCCGGCAATTGGACAGGCCATTTCTCCGAAACCGAATCAGGCGGGGCAAAGATTATATTTTGGGAGAATATCTTTATTAAAAATCCTCTGATTAGAGTGCTATCTTACATGTTGATGGATTTAAAGAAGATGCAAAATATCTATATTTCAGACTTAAAGAAAGAATTGGGCGAGAACTCATAACAAAGAAAGAATGAAATGACAGACAGGAATAAAAGGTAAGGCAGGGTTATTCTCCCTGCCTTCTGTCATCTGCCCTTGTGCTTTTCCTTTTTCTTCTGCTGCCGCTGCTCAAATTTCAGCCGCATGCTTTCTTCGTTGTTTAAACGGGTTTTAGCTTTGCGTTCGGTAACCAGCTGCTCGTGCTGTAGCTTGAGTGCCTGCTGCGCTTTGGTTCCCACGCCTTTTTGCGAAAGCTGTGCGTTGATTTCGCGCTGCATCCGTTTGGGGTTCAGTTTATGCTCTGTTGAAACCTCTTCAGAGATCGGCGGGCTGAATTTTAAACGGTGCCATTCTTTTAGAATAATGTCATATACGTCGTAATCCTTCGGCTCCGCACCAAAAGTGAATTTTGCGACCTCCAGAAAAGTATCGCATCGCCTCTCAAAAACACCAACCCAGAAGGGTTCCTCAAAAAACACGGTCAACCTAGTCTGTGCATCCATAAGTTCCTCCTAAATACATTACCTCAGAGAACGGACAACCTTAGGAGGCAGGTTACTGATGGTGCAAGCCACGTCCGGACTACCAACCGGAGCTGTGTTTTTTTCTCTGTACAATTATTCTATTCCAAATATCGAAAAGAATCAAGATGGTAGAAAGAGATTTTTACTTCTCATAGTCATTGGAACGTGGTCAAAACGGAGTTCTTTTATTAGTGCCTAATCAGGGGTGCGAATTATAAGTTTTTTATTATAATTCGCTATAAAATGATATACTTTTTTTCTCTTTGAGCTATAATTGATATGTAAAATGCCTGGTGAAAATTAAAGCAGGATGAAGGAGCGCAAGACTATGAAGAATTTGAAGATTGCTCAAAAGCTGTTACTTTCGTTCTTGGTCATTTCTTTCATTACGGCAATCATTGGTGCTGCCGGAATTTTCGGCATGCTTCAAATGAAAAGTTCCAGTACGCTTATGTATGAGGAAGAGACCGTACCCATGCCGGTAATATCCGATATTATCTTAAACATGAATCAGCTGATGATACAGGCAAATGGCTACATATTGAATTACAGCGATGGGGAGAAACTCAAAGCACTGGATGGAAACACTCAGAAGTATCAGGCTACGTTGGAGAAGGAAATTAGGCAGTATGAGCCAACCATTACTGACGCGGCAAGCCGAAGCCTGTTCAGCCAAACGAAAAAAATATATGAAGAGCAGTTCAAGCCTGCGTTTAACCAAATCGTAAGCGATTCAAAGGGCGGCAATGTCGGAATCGCAACGAGAAATATAGATTCCCTCACTACTATTAGTACGCAAATCGGAAACAACTTTACCAAATGCATGCAGAGCCGTGTGGATGAAGCCAGGATGAATAATAACGCGAACGCTCAGCTTGCAAATATGATGACTCTTGTTTTAGCCGGAGTTGTCCTGTTGGGTCTGTTGGTTTCAATTCTTTGGGGACTATCAATTGCAAAGCTGATGAGCAGACCGGTAAATGAAATGGCGTCAGCGGCAGAAAAGCTTGCAAAAGGTGATCTGGATATCGCCATCAGCTTTGAGTCCCGGGATGAAATCGGTCTGCTCGCAAAATCCTTAAAGGCGGCCTCCGACAATCTGAAGCTTTATATCCACGATATTTCCGCAACGCTCGGCCTGATGTCCAAAGGTGATATGGCAGTGGTTATAACGCAGAAATACGTCGGCGACTTCCTACCCATTCAGGAGGCCTTGCTTACTATTTCCAAAAGCTTAAACAATACCCTTTCCGCTATTGAGCTTTCGGCAAAGCAGGTCAACAGCGGCGCGCAGCAGGTTTCCGGCGGCGCGCAGCTGTTGGCTCAGGGTGCGACGGAGCAGGCCAGCTCCGTTGAGCAGCTGGCTGCCTCCAATAATGAAGTATCCGAAAAAATACGCCAAAATGCAGAAAACGTCCGCCTCGTAACCGATTATATCAGCCAAACAACCGAAAAGGTGGAGCAGGGAACCAGACAGATGGGGCAGATGCTGGAATCCATGCGGAGTATGAATGCTTCCTCCGGTGAAATCAGCAAAATTATTAAAGTAATTGATGATATCGCATTCCAAACAAATATCCTTGCGCTGAACGCGGCGGTGGAAGCCGCAAGAGCGGGAAGCGCAGGCAAGGGGTTCGCTGTAGTTGCGGATGAGGTGCGTAATCTGGCAAGCAAATCAGCCGACGCGGCTAAACAGACGACAGCTTTAATCGAAAGCTCAGTGCAGAGTATAAAGGAAGGCTCCAGAATTGCGGATCTAACCGCACAGGGTTTAAGTGAGATTTCCAGTAAGGTTCGGCTTGTCGGAGATACTATCCGTAAGATTGACGAGGCATCCGCCGAACAGGCTTTGGCAATCAAGCAGATTACTGTGGGCGTGGAACAGGTATCTTCGGTTGTCCAGATGAATTCCGCGACTGCGGAACAAAGTGCGGCGGCGAGTGAGGAGCTCTCCGCGCAATCTGAAATGCTTAGTCGGCTAATCGGCAAATTTCGGTTGGATACCGGAACGAAAATGCCGGCAGAGAAGAGCGGCAAAGAAACGAAGAACTTCCCTTCCTCAAAGGTTTATACCATGGAATTCAAAAACGAGGCCGCGGATGCATTTCCGCAAAAATACTGACCACGCTGAGATAGATTAATTTTAAAATTTTTTCAGCGGTATAGGCAATTGCAAAGCCAGTCCTTTGTTGAGAAGACTATCTTCGGGGCTGAAAAGCTGCGGAACGAATGAATTCATATGTTTTTTATAGATTCTAAAAATGTTAGGAGAATTTTGTTGACAAGCCATTGAAACTATGGTAATATAACAAAGTTGCTTGTGGTTCGACAGAATACGTCAGCAACCCAGGACCTTGAAAATTAAACAACGAAAAGAATTAAGGAACCCGTAATTAAAGAGAGTATCAAAGTACTTTCGGACAAAGTTGGTTGTCACTTTAAAAGGCAACAAAATACACGTTAGTGTATCG
>JAEZYP010000049.1 GCA_023418995.1 Bacillota bacterium
CTCCTGCTCCACAGGGGTGGAAGGTGAGCCCGCGTTCCTAGGCGGCGGGGTTGTTACCGTTACCGGGATGTTTAGGGTGATTAACGCTTCCTCTTGACCAACCATCCCACGGAAGGACAGGGTGTAGCTGCCTGCTTGCAGGGGGCGAAGGGTGGCGCTGCGCGATCCCGCCGCTTCGGCATTTAACGCAGGGGAGGTTAGCAGGTTATCAAGCTCAAACGAAGCGTCTGCGTCGTCGAGGGTTACGGTGCGCGTCTGACCCCGCTGCATGGTGATTGCGGCAGGAGAGGATGTGACCATGGGGGTGCCTTGCGCACTGTAAAAAATGCCGCCCAGCTGCTGAGCGGGCACCGAGGCAGTGACCTCACCCCTCAAAACACCAACCCCGTTATCGCTGTAGATATTACCACCCGTGAAAACCGCAGCCCCCGAGTATAAGGCTACACCAATGCATTGCGTGAATTCTGTTAACTGGATTGTACCGCCGCTCATCTGCAAAGAGCCATTATTAACCGCCACGCCAATACCATAATTATTCAAAACGGCAATCGTACCACCGCTGATGCTTGCTGTACCGCCATTTAAAGCAATTCCAGTATATTTCGACGTAATGCTGCCGCCGCTCATAGACAAAGAGCCGTCTTGAACCGCTACCCCAACACCATCATTTTCTTGAACGGCAATCGTACCGCGGGTGATGCTGGCGTTGCCCCCAAGTAAAAAAATACCACAATCAACCGCCGCAATATTGCCGCCACTCATAATAAGCGAGCCGCCATTGCTAACTGCAATTGCGCACGATTCACCTCCGTAAATCGTTGCACCCGGTAATACCCGCAACGCGCCGCCGTTTTCAATATTAAACGGACAGGTGTTTGCAGAGATGCTGCCCGCCGAGAAGGATACCGTAGATTGGATAGCAAAAGCATAAGAGCCACAGTCAATCTCAACATCCTTGTCGAGCACCAGGTTTTGGGTAAGAGTGATGTTGTCATACAGAGTAATCGTGTCGCCTGCCACCGCCGTCTCATAAGCGTCATGAAACTCTGTTTCATCTCCCGCCTCGAGGTCACCCACCGCAAACACCGCGGGTGCACAGAACAGCGTGAGCGAAAGGATTATGACCAGTGAAGCAGTAAGTGAAAACAGCTTTTTTACGCATATGTTTTCCTTTATCATGGTATTCCCCTCAATCCGATATAGCTTTATAACTCATATATGGAATTGCGAAAACATAATACCATAAAAAGGGTAATGTTTCAAGCAAAAGGTATGTGAAAAGAGGGCGAAATTCAGCCCTGCGTGCCTTGAAACCCGTTAAACCACGCCCGCTCGGCAAAGCCTTTTTTATCGGTGCGGGGGTTCACCTCCTGCGCCGCTGTGCCCACCGGCAGCAGGCAGACCAGCCGGTACGCTTCGGGGACATTCAGCAGCGCGGCTATCTGTCCCGCGATATCATCCTCGTCGGTGATATGCCCTTCGTACCAGCAGCTTTCGTAGCCCAGCGCCTTGATTGCCAAAAGCATGTTCTGTATCGCCGCGGAATAATCCTGCACGGAATAGCTTCTGTCGCGGTACGCAATAATCCTTTGCGTTAAAACGCAGATAAACGCGGGGGCGGTTTGACAGATGGGGGGATCAAGCAGCCCCTTAATCCTTTTCACCAAATCGGGGTCGTCCACGGCTATGAGCGAGGTGGTTTGCTTGTTGCAGCCCGACGGCGCGGCAAGCCCCGCCTTTAGGATTGTGATTAAATCATCGCGCGGCACGCTGAGGTCCTTGTAGCGTCCTCGGTAGCTGGACCGCTGCTCAATGATGTCCAGTGCGTTGTTTAACGGTGTACTCATTGTTTTTATCCTCCTATGCGTCAATTGCCTGTGTATCGGTGCGCTATGAACAGTACCGCATCATAAGCAGCAGAAGCCCGATGCGTTATGACACAGCTTGCGCCCAATACGTACAGCACTATCTTGACTTGATACAAAGAACCATGCCTTCTTGTGATGCGACAAACCCGCATTTTTCATATAACGGTCTGCCTGCCTCGGTCGTATCAAGGCTTAACTCGGTAACTCCTTTTTGCGTTGCTTCTTCGATGAGAATCTTCATCATTTCAAGGGCAAGCCCTTGTCTGCGATAGCAACCACGTGTATATACATTCATGATATGCGCCCTTTTCCCGCTTGGGTGGTCAAAGGTCGGCATAACATGGATGTAGCAGATAGTCGCACACCCAATCGCTTCCCCATGATCAACCGTCAGTACGGTGGTTTGGTGAGAGTTTTTGAAGTAGTCCGTGGTAGCATCAATAAAATCCTTGCCAAACACCGTGTCTTCGGATAAGTGGTTTACCGCTTTTAGCAGTTCAATCCGTATGCGCACAACCATATCCAGCTCGGCATCGGTCGCCTTTATGATAGTCATCTTGAACGCTCTCCTAACCCTGTTGTCGTAGTGAAACGCTTACGCAGCATCGGGTCGATCATGCCCTTGGCTTTATAACAAACACCTTGCGTGGATTGCTGCTAACGCAATAATCTACCGCTCATTTTACTTGATGATGCGGCTGTCCATATTGAATATCAGCCGCCAATTGCCGTCAAACCTCTTCCAAGAAGACGTCACATGGAAGGTTCCGGCCATATCGGCATCGTCCGGTTTGTTAACCTTAGTCTCAACAACGTAATGGTTTTGAACCAGTTCTTCCGAAGCGTATATGGTTTCATACACCAGTATCGAGTAGTCGGATATCCCAAAATCCTTTATGTACTGCGCATATTCTTTTCCGGTGCACCGATACCCCCCGCAAACCATTACGGCATCGTCACAAACCAGTCTTTGAAACCCGGCAACATCTTTGCTTCGTGCTGCTTCCCACATCGCAATCTCACAGCTTTTTATGTCCATGAGTAACCCTCCTAAATAAAAGTTTTATGTTAAACGGTTGTTTTACGAATAATAAAAAGCTTGCGCATCCGGTTTTGTTTATCCAGTTCAACCAGCACAACCGCAAGCCCAATACACAGGGCGTTGCAGAAAATCACAACACCAAGCCTGTTTGCGGGCAGAGTTTGAGAAAACACATTCAAAAGACAGTGATACAACACACACAGCCACAGACTGTTAGTAAGCCGATAGATTGCACCCAGTATAAAGCTGCTGCCCAATAAGCCGACTAAAAAAGAACCGTGCTGTATGTAGGGGAGGGTATTTGTTATATAGAAATACATATAGTGCCACAAGCCCCACGACACAAAGGTTAGCATTGTGGCTATAAAAAAGGGGAGCTTTTTCTCTAGGAGTGGTCCAAAGGTGTATCTCCAGCCAATCTCCTCTATCCCACCAAAGAGAATGGATTGAAAAAACAGGATAAAAAACGCGTACCATTTCACCCCGTCCACAACAAGCCCCGAACATAGCTGAGGCGCAAAAACGATTGCGATAAAACCAACCGTAACACCATATGCCGCTGCGGCTTGTCTTACATCAAAGAAGTGAAACAGAATTTTTAGCCCGGAATCAACCCGTTTGGACTTGATCGAAATGATAATGCCCCAGATAGCCGACGAGCCGCCGCCGATGATTAGAAACAAGACATCCAGTATTTCGGGGTACGTGATATGACCCGCTCGCAGCACCGCAACAATAGCGCAAACAACAAGCATCTGCACGATCGTACCAACCCAGTATAGCCTTGCCCATCGCATCACTGCTCTTTTCATTTACACTCGTCCTTTTTCTATGGCGTAGTATGCAGTGATGCGCCTTGATTACGTAAAAGGCGTAGCCACTTCCTCTGCCTGTGCGCATAAAAGCTTTTTGCCCAAAGTGCCACAAACGGCGTCTTCCAGCCAGCAAGGATCTCCACCTCATCCGTGTACTGCAAGCGGTTGTCATCCAACGGCTTTAGTAGGATTAGGTGATTCCATACCGGCACATGGGGGTTTTTTTCCTTTGTGTAAATGCGGGCTGTTGTTTCATCAAATTCAATCACGTTGATTGAATGTACCCCAAACGGGATGATACCAAACAGCTTAAAACGAAACGAGAAGGTTTTTCCCGCCTGCCAAACAAACTCCTCGCTTGCGTTTACGGGGGTAAAGGTCGCATAGGGTGCTGCGATGTACTGCAAGGTTTGTATGGCTTTGAGCTTTTCGAAAACCTCTTGTTCCGTCGCGGGGAATACGGAGGTCTTGATGACCGTTTTGCTTTTCATCCGTTGTTACCTTCCATATCTATATCTATGTTCTTAGTATTCTCACCATTGCTTTGCCTTTGGCGAGCTCATCAATCAGCTTATCCAGATACCGTATCTTTCGCATCGTTTCATCCGCTATCTCCTCCACCCGATATCCGCAGATAACGCCTTTAATCAGTGAAGCGTTCGGGTTAAAATGGGGCGCCTGTGCAAAGAAGGTCTGGGTGTCCACGTTGCGGCTGAGCTGCTGCTGCAGGGTGTTTTCATCGTAGCCGGTAAGCCAAAAAATAATCTCATCCACCTCGCTTTTTGTTCTGCCCTTTTTCTCGGCCTTTTGCAGGTAGAGGGGATAGATTGTTGAAAACGGCATTGAAAAAATACGCGGATTTTCCATTGGTAACACTTCCTTTGACGACAGAATAGAGTGGGTGCCAAATAAAACAGGGTGCCTATAATCTGCGAGCTATCTGCTCGATATGCCTGCTGTCGGTACCGCAACAGCCTCCGAATATCTTAATGTTACTGATGTCACGAAGCAAAAGCAGCTCCTCTGCAAAGGGCAGTGGTTCGGAGCACTTTAAATCCGACGAGTTATCCAGTTCAGCGTAAGACAGAGGCGAGGTGTTTGCTTGAATACCTAAGAAGCGGTTTCTCACGGTGTAGTTTTGATTAAAGGGCTGCGATAACGCCTCGTAAACAATACTTGGATGGACGCAGTTTGTCATATAACAGACGGGCTTTGCACAAGCCAAGGCATCAATATCGGCAATAGCCTGAGCGATTGTGGTGCCATCCACCAGCTTTCCGTCCTTTTGAATCGTGAAGCTGATGAGATAGGGCAGACCGGTTTGCGACATAGCCTGTGCCATGCCCTTTGCCTCCGGCAGGGTTGGCATAATACCGGCAAACAGAAAATCCACACCCGCTTTGCAAAACAGGTCGCACTGCCATGTGTGGAATGCTTGGGCTTCCTTTTGCGGCAACGCATTGTCGCCCGTATACGCATCACCCTTACAGCCCATCAGTCCGCCAACATACATCTCTATGCCGCTTGCCCGCTGTATTTCGCGAAGGAACGCAACATTGTCTAAGATGATGCTCGAATCGCCGCCCGACCATGCCACGCGCTCCCTGTTTGCACGGCGGGTTGGCGTGGTTGCCAAAAACGGCAGCTCGTACCTTGTTGCAATATTAATGTATTGTTGCCAAAGCTCTTTTAAAGCAGCGCGACCATTCTCGTCATATACAAGCTTTGCCCATGCGACATGATCATCAGGGCTTAAACCGTATTCTCGCTTTAAGCGTTCCCCTAAAGCACCTTCCATTAAAACGGCACGCTTGTTTTTAATACAATTCACATAATCCATATACTCACCTACCAAGCAAAACGTTCACACAACAATCGTAATTATGAAAAAGGGCAGCGCAAGCCAGAAACTAATTGCGGCAGTACAGCTCAAAAACCGAGCGCCTTGCCACCAGCACCTGCTCGGCGCATCCCTTTGCAGTAATATTATAGCATTTTTTTGGGTGCAAAAAAAGACACGCCTTCCCGTTTGAGGAAAGCGTGTCTATATTTGGCGGAGCGGGTGGGATTCGAACCCACGGTACCGTGAGGTACAACTGATTTCGAGTCAGTCCCGTTATGACCACTTCGATACCGCTCCATATTCATTTTTTACGCAGGAATGCCTTCGTATTATAGCAAAACACGCACGCAAAGTCAATGCCCGCAGGGGTGGGGATTTTGCCCGTTTTTTGCTTAGCGCAGCAGGGTTTGTTGTCTTTCTGCCATGCAAAACAGGGGCTGCTGCTACTGAGATATTCGGTAAACAATCCACAATATCGAAAGGTCGGTACTTATTTCTTAAAGAACCTGCACAAACGGTGTGCTACAATAGTACACGAAATATTATGTGCTTTTATGGATTCGTGCGTGAAAAACCGGGAAGTGGCACGAATCGCGGAAAGGAATGAACAGACCGAATAATGGCGATGAAACTGACGGACTACATCGGGCAATACAAAAAGAACTTCTTCCTTGCGCCTGTACTCACAGTCGCGGAATCCTCCGCGGAACTGCTGCTGCCGCTGCTGATGGGATTGGTAGTAGACAACGGAATCAACAAACAAAACAAGGGCTATATCATCTGGATTGGCGTTGCTATGGTGCTTATCTCCGGCCTTGGGCTGCTTTGCGGTATCTTAAGCGCCAAATACTCCTCGCGAGCCGCGCAGGGCTATGGCGCAAACCTGCGCAATGCACTGTTTGAAAAGATTCAAACCTTCTCGTTTGCGGACGTCGACCGGTTTTCCACCGCGTCGCTTGTTACCCGCACAACCATTGACGTACGGCAGATACAAGAGGTCGTGCTTCAGGTTGTACGCATGCTGGTACGCGCCCCAACGCTGCTTATTATGTCTATGCTTATCTGCATGCGGCTTAATATGCGGCTTTCCAGCGTCTACCTTATCGCTATCCCGCTCATGCTTGTAATAGTTATGGTTATTATGCACTTTACCCGACCGCTGTTTGGCTTGATGCAAAAAAAGCTCGACGCGCTCAACAGCTCGATACAGGAAAACATGATCGGCATTCGCGTGGTAAAAACCTTTGTGCGCGCCGTTTACGAAAAAACAAAGTTTAAACAGGCAAACGACGATGTGATGAACACCTCCATCCGCGCCGGAACCATGATCTCGCTGATGATGCCCTGCAGTACCGCGGTATTTAACTTTGCGGCGGTTGCGCTGTATTGGTTCGGCGGGTTGATGGTAGGTGGCGAGACGATGCTCTCGGGCGAGCTGCTTACGTTTGTGGCATACCTAAACAACATCATGTTCTCGGTGATGATGTTCACCATGGTGCTCACCCGTCTTTCTCGTGCGCAGGTGTGCGTGGAACGCTGCCGTGAGGTGCTAAGCCACGAGGCGGATGTGCAGTCCGGCACCCAGTCTGAGCCCGCATCCGAGAATACGCTGCGTATCAAGGGCAAAATCTGTATGGAAAACGTGTCCTTTGGCTACCCGCAGTCTGAGAATACCGGCAAGGTACTGCAAAACATCAA
>JAEZYP010000028.1 GCA_023418995.1 Bacillota bacterium
TGGTGAACCATCGGGGATTCGAACCCCGGACACCTTGATTAAAAGTCAAGTGCTCTACCGACTGAGCTAATGATTCATAAACAACTTTCTTATTATATCAGCATTGAATGCCGTTGTCAATGATAAAATACCTGTCCACGTATTAAGCCCGTGGACAGGCTTTTTGGCTGGGCTGGCAGGATTTGAACCTACGGAATGACGGAGTCAAAGTCCGTTGCCTTACCCCTTGGCTACAGCCCAATATAAAGCACGGGATATTCAGCAGTAATCCCGTGCTGCTTTTTATGTGGGGTGGAAGATGGGATTCGAACCCACGATCTCCAGTGCCACAAACTGGCGCTTTAACCGACTAAGCTACATCCACCATATATGGCGCGCCAAAAGGGACTCGAACCCCTGACCTACTGCTTAGAAGGCAGTTGCTCTATCCAGCTGAGCTATTGGCGCAAACATTGGAGCGAGTGATGGGAATCGAACCCACACGACCAGCTTGGAAGGCTGGAGTTCTACCATTGAACTACACTCGCATTTTAGCGACGGCTATAATTGTAGCATAGTCCAATGGTAAATGTCAATGGTTAAATTGAGGGAATCCAGCAAATGTCATGATTTATTTTAAAACGTCTAATCGTATCCCGTCTTTTTCATCTGCGGTAACAGAAATTCCGGTGATCACCTCGTCATGATTTTCCACAATCAGCGACGCAATCTTATCCTCTACCTGTTTGCGGATCAGATTTCGCAGATCCCTGGCTCCGCTCTTGCCCCCCACCGCGTGTTCGGCGAGCCAACGGGTGGCCTTGGGGTCGTAGGCTAGCAGAATGCCACGTTCCTTCAGGGTTCCGACGTACTCATCCAGCATAAGTCGGGATATCGCCTCAAAGTCGCCTGTATTAAGGGAGCGGAAGATAATGATTTCATCTACCCGGCTGATGAATTCGGGGCGCAGAAAGTCGGACAGTGCCTTCATTACTTTTTCTTTGGTGACATCCGCCTCGCTTTTCGCAAAGCCCAGCGTTCCCTCCTTTTTTTCACTGCCCGCGTTGGAGGTCATCACGATAACGGTGTTCTCAAAATTCACGGTACGTCCATGGGCGTCGGTAATGCGGCCTTCGTCAAGGATCTGGAGCAGGATGTTCATGACATCGGGATGCGCCTTTTCAATTTCGTCGAACAGCAGCACAGAATACGGGCGGCGGCGAACCTTCTCCGTTACCTGACCGGCTTCGTCGTAGCCGACGTAGCCCGGCGGCGAGCCGATGATGCGGGAGACCGAGTGCTTCTCCATAAATTCGGACATATCCAGCCGGATCAAAGTTTCGGGTGTATCAAACAGCTCCTTGGAGAGCACCTTGACCAGCTCCGTCTTTCCGACTCCGGTCGGACCGACAAAAATAAACGAAGCCGGACGGCGGCGCGGGCTGATCTGTACCCGGCTGCGGCGGATTGCGGAGGAAACGGCGGTCACTGCCTCCTTCTGACCGATAATCTTGGTATTGAGTGTATCTTCAATATCAGAAAGCTTTTTCAGCTCGTTTTCCTGTATTCTGCTCGCGGGAATCCCCGTCCAAAGCTCAATCACCTTGGCAATGTCCTTTTCTTCTACTTCGGAGCCGAGCGCGGCAGGCGCAAGCTCTACTGTCTTCTGCTCCAACCGAGAAATTTCCGTACGGATTTCCGCCAGCTTCTCGTAATCCGGCTCAATTCCGTCGGCGGTCATCTCTTCTTCCTGCCCCTTCAGCTTTTCCAGCTCAAAGCTGGCGGTGTCGTAATCCGCCATAGGCAGGTTGCGGAGCGCGGCGCAGGCGCAGGATTCATCGAGCAGGTCAATCGCCTTGTCGGGCAGAAAACGGTCTGTGATGTATCGCTCAGACAGCACCACGGCGCGGCGGATAATTTTTTCCGGCACACGAACGCGGTGATAGCTTTCATAGTAAGTTTTAATTCCCGTAAGGATATCTACGGTTTCTTCAATGGACGGCTCCCCGATGGTTACCGGCTGAAAGCGGCGTTCCAGCGCGGCGTCCTTTTCAATGTATTTGCGGTATTCCACAAAAGTGGTTGCTCCTATTACCTGAATCTCCCCGCGGGAGAGCGCCGGCTTCAAAATATTGGCGGCGTTCATAGAACCTTCCGCGTCCCCTGTTCCAACAAGGTTGTGTACCTCGTCAATAAAGAGGATAATGTTTCCTTCCGCTTTTACCTCATCGACCAAGCCCTTGATGCGGCTTTCAAACTGACCCCGGAACTGGGTTCCCGCTACCAGTGCGGTTAAATCGAGGAGATGGATTTCTTTTTTCTTCAGGCGGGCAGGCACGCTTCCCTGAGCGATGCGCAACGCAAGCCCTTCCGCTACGGCGGTTTTTCCGACACCAGGCTCCCCGATGAGGCAGGGATTGTTTTTGGTGCGGCGGCTTAAAATCTGAATTACACGCGAGATTTCCTTTTCACGCCCGATAATTGCGTCTATTTCGCCCTTCTTCGCTTTCGCCGTCAGATTGGTACAGTAGGAATCCAAGTGTTTTCGTTTGGTTTTCGGCTTTTCTTTTTTTTCTTTTTTTGCAGTTTCACTGCCATGAACCGGCTCTTTATCGCTGCCGCCGAATATATTTTGAAGAAACGGGAAGGTTGCAGCTCCGCCGGGTACAAAACCGTCTTCACTCTCCCCTTCTTCCTGCGGATCCTCCTGCGTAGACATAAGCTCGTTGAGCTCCGCCTCCATCGCCTCCATTTGTTCCTCGGTAATTCCCATCTTTTCCATTAAATCGTTTACAGGCTTGATTCCAAGCTCCTTAGCACAAACAAGACAAAGCCCCCGGCTTTCCTTTGAATCGACCGTCGGCGAAATAAAAACGACCGCCGGTCTCTTATGGCATCTAGAACACATCATAGGCTACAACACTTCTTCTCTTCCTAAAATTCAATATGTCAACTTACTTATTTTCGTATTTTTTACTGATTACCTTATGCATATCCATTGCATATTTTGGGTCGTCAGAGCGCCAGATATCCCTGTAGGTTTTGGCGTACTGGACAAAGGCGTAGATCATAAAAGCGGCCGTAATCGCAAGCAGTGTTACGGTAACCGCAAAGTTTTCAATTCCCCAGATTCCCTTTAACGCAACGATAACGGTAAACGAAACGTAAAACAGGGTGGTCGCAACCTTGCCGTACCATTTGGCGCCGCTGGGTTTTTTACGCTTGCGAATCAGGAGGCAGGCCGCGGTGACCATCGTAATCTCTTTGACGATAAATATCGCCAAAAGCGGAATCAGTGCCGGCTGCTTTAACGCAAGGCAGACTGCAACAGCACCTTGGGTAAGCTTGTCGGAAAGCGGGTCCAGCATTTGGCCCAGCTCGGTAAATTGATTAAACCTGCGGGCAATCCAGCCGTCAAGAAGGTCGGTAATGCCGGAAACCACCAACACAGCCGCCGCTGGAAAAATTTTATCATTGTTAAAATAATAAACGAAAGGAACAACTAGAATGATTCGTAAAACAGAAAGCCCATTTGGTATATTAATATTCTTATTCCGGTTTTTCATTCTCAATTTACCTCATACTAAATTTGCACTTCAAACAGCTTATACACAGGATTATGGACATAAATATACTGATAAATGCGGGACTGACCAATATTCTTCTGCGTAATGGACGGGTACTTTGCCGTAATCAGCGGAAGCGTAAGCTGTAAAACGGCACAGAGGATAAATACCGCAAGCACGCCCTTCAGTAAGCCGAACACGCCGCCGAGCAGCGAGTTGGTCTGATGGAGCACAGGCAGCTTGAAAACGGCGTCGAGCGCGCCGGCCGCCAGACGCACCAGCATCTGTAGCAGGACGAACACCAGCGCCATGGTAACCACTCTCGCAATAGCATAATTCAACAAGTCAGGCGACTCTGTTTTAAACAGAAAGGCGCTGACGTAGGGAATCAATCGGTTGGCGAGCAAAACAGACGCGGCAACGGCAATAATTGACCCGACAAACCCAACCAGTGAGCGGACAAGCCCCGTTTTGAAGCCGGGGATCATGAAACACAGCACCACCGCGCATAAGATGATATCCAATATCGTACCCACTTTACCCTCCTGCCACACATCATAATCCTTACCTATCTAATAATATATCATAAAAAGATTTATTAGGCAATTTTATCTTGCCTTTGGGAGGCGAAAAAGTCACACGGCCGAAATTATCCAAAAAATTTCTCCGGAAAAATTTATCCGATTTTACCAAACCTTACTTCGGAAACACCAAGAATATACACCGAGCTTTCATCGTTCAGCGCAATTGCTTTGGCATCGCCCCCCGCGTCGCAGCGGCCGAGTACAGCCGCTGTGGAGGCGGAATAAAAATCCACCTTGCCGTTTGCTAGAGCGGCGACCGCATCCCCATAAAGAGAGACGGATTTTATGTTTTGCCGGGTATTCAGGGAAACCGCTGCCCTACCGGCTTTATCCAGAACGACCAGCCTGGCGCTGTCCGCGTTTGCATACGGGGAGAGGCTCAACGCGGTCCTTCCTCCATCCACATTATATGCGGAGAGCAGAAGTCCCTGATAATCAAAATTTGTTTTGGTACGGGAGGGCGCGTTAATGACTGCGGTCATTTTGTCGCCGACCGCCACAACCGTGCCGTCCTCACCGTAGGAGGCGTCCATCATCATATTGTCCGGATACACGGCAAATGGCTTTACTGTCTCCTTGCTGCTGAAATCCAGCAGATACACCGCGGATACAAGCGCGCCGTCCTGTGCGGAAACGGCCGTTACAACGGCCTTGGTTCCCTGCGGGTTCAGCGCCACCGCGGTTGGATAATAATCGGAGAACCAGTAGCGAAAGATCATCTGGCTGTTGAGGGTATACGCCGTCAGGCAGCCCCGGTAGCCGTCCGCCTCGGTGAGCAGCGCAAAATTTCCGTTCGAGGCAAGCGCGCCGGCAATCATATTCTGGTCCGCGTTATTTTTTATCAGCGTCCGGCTCTGCGCCTCCAGCTGATATCCCCTGCCGCCCAGATTATAGACAAGCGAGCGGGTTCCGTTTACCTTAAGCACCGGATTGGTAAAGCTGTGCTGCCGGCTGAAAATTTGCTTTGCCGTGGTATTGAGGACCGTAAGCTCCGTGTCGCCCGCCATGACAAGCTGGCGGTTGGAGCATTTAAAATTGCCCGGCGTTACGGATGTTCCGCTTATCTTAGCCGGATAACCGTCTCCAATGCCCATGCCGACTACCTGCGTCTGAATCCACTCCACGATGTTGGAGGGCGTCAGATTGCCTCGGTTAAACCAGAGCAGCATCCCGACGACACAAAGGATCAGAATAAGGATGACGCGGTAAACCCAGCCCGGAACACGGCGCTCCTTTCGGCGGCGGCGCTTCTTGCGCTTGTGCTCCGTTCGCTCCTGATGCCTGGATATATCGATTTCGGTCGTGTCATAGCGCGCTCCGTTCAATGGCATTTTATTTCACATCCTCGTAAAAAACACGGTTCAGGTATAAGCCGCAGGGCGGCGCCGTGGGCCCCGCGGCTCCTCTATCCTTTGCCTCGATAATCCGTTTGATATCCGATGGCTCCAGTTTTTTCTGCGCGACACGCAGGAGCGTGCCAACCATGATGCGTACCATATTATACAGAAAACCGTCCGCCGCGACCGTGAACAGAACCATATCCCCTTCGCGGGTTACCTCTGCCCTGGTTACGGTCCGTGTCAGGTCGCCCCGGTCACGGGCGTCTAGCGTGCAGAATGAAGTAAAGTCGTGTGCACCCAGATAGAAGGAGGCGGCCTCGTTCAGCCGTTTTTCATCCAGCTCGTACCAATAATGCAAAACGCGGCGGTTCAGGAACGGATCCCGGATAAGGTTGTTCCAAATCTGATATACATATTCCTTCCCGGTGCAGGAGTACCGGGCGTGAAAATCAAGCGGAACCTCCCGGCAGCTCAGCACAGCGATATCCTCGGGCAGAAAGTGGTTCAGCGCGCCCACCAGGCGCTCGCAGGGAATGGTGTGCTCTGTTTTCAGGCTGATGCAGAACTGCCTGGCGTGAACAAAGGAATCCGTTCGGCTGCAGCCCTTAATCTCCGGCGTTTGCCCAAGCACCCGGAAAAGCGCTTCCTGAAATACCTGCTGCACCGCGACCGCGTTTTGCTGAATCTGCCAGCCGTGGTAATTCGCCCCGTAATAGGAGATTGTCAAAAGTAAATTTCTCATCGCTTGGACCCTTGTCAGCGGATTGCAGCCGGGAAATAGACACTGCAAAACACCACCGCCGCGCAGACCGCGAGCGTACAGACCATCGCTATGGTATCACGGGAGGTCATGCGGAGCACCTTCATCTTGGTGCGCCCCTCGCCGCCGTGGTAGCAGCGGCACTCCATCGCCATCGCGAGGTCATAGGCCCGGCGAAAGGAGGAAACAAACAGCGGAATCAAAACCGGAATCAGTGCGTGAATCCGCTGCATCAGTCCGCCGCTTTCCATATCAGCCCCCCTTGCCTTCTGCGCGCTCATGATCTTGTCGGTCTCCTCCAGCAGCGTGGGCACAAAGCGGAGCGCAATCGTCATCATCATTGCAATTTCATGTACGCGGACGTGAAGCACCTTGAGCGGCTTCATAATCCGTTCCAGCGCGTCCGTCAGCTCGGTCGGCGACGTGGTGAAGGTCAGCACAGAGCTGAACAGAATCAGGCTGACGATGCGGATGGTAACAAAAACGGCGTTGGATACGCCGCCGTCGGTAATCTGAAGAAATCCCCAGCGCCAGAGCTCATGACCTCCGCCGTAAAACAGGTTCAGTACCGAGGTAAAAGCCACAACGAAAAAGATTGCTTTCAGGCTTTTAAAATACTGCTTTAAGGGAACGCCGGAAAGCAGCAGGATTCCGAAAATCAGCGCCGCCATCAGCAGCAGCCCTTGAAAATTGCCCGCGACAAAAATCAGAACGATATAAACGAAGGTAAGGATAATCTTGACGCGCGGGTCAAGACGGTGAAGAAAGGATTTTGCCGGAAAATACTGCCCGAGCGTGATATCCCTAACCATTTTTCCGACCTCCTTTTTGCAGCAGCGGCATCAGCTGCCTGAGCGCCTGCTCCAGCGTAAGCACGGTTGAAACCGGGTAGCCTCTGCTTTTCAGCTCCGCCATTACCTTGGTGATCTGCGGAACGCGCAGTCCGATTTTCTCCAGCTCATCGCCGTGGGAGAAAACCTCCTGCGTCGTATCAAACAGCACCGGTTTGCCGGAGTTCATAACCAGTACGCGGTCCGCTGTGCGCGCGATATCCTCCATGCTGTGAGAGACAAGGATAACGGTGTTGTGCCGCACCTGATGATAATTGACAATCTGGCTTAGCAGGACGTCGCGGCCGCGCGGGTCAAGACCGGCAGTCGGCTCGTCCAGAATCAGCACATCGGGGTCCATCGCAATTACGCCCGCGATCGCGGCGCGCCGTTTTTCCCCGCCCGAAAGCTCAAACGGGCTTTTTCCCAGCAGCTCCTCGCGCAAACCGACGAACTCCGCCGCTGCCCGCGCGCGCTTGAGAATCTCATCCTGATTCAACCCCATGTTGCCCGGACCGAATGCGATGTCCTTGAGCACGGTTTCCTCAAAAAGCTGATGCTCGGGATACTGAAACACCATGCCGACCCGGAACCGGACGTCTCGGATTTTTTTTGGTTCCGCCCAGATATCCTTTCCGTTCAGAAGAACGCTCCCGGAGGTAGGGCGCAAAAGACCGTTGAATTGCTGAATCAGGGTGGATTTCCCCGAACCGGTATGTCCGATCAGACCGATGAATTCGCCCTGCTCGATAGAAATATTCACATGATCCACGGCGGTTTTGCAGAACGGTGTCCCTTCTCCGTAGGTATAGGTCAAATCTTTCGTTTCAATAATAGGCATGAGCTTCTCCTAAATCTTACAATATACAAATGAAAATAGTATTGAAATAAAATGAATAGTCTATTTCAGACCGGCGGTAAAATCGCGCATCCGCAAAATTTAGATGCTGTTTACCAGCTTGTCCGAATACAAAGACAGTCTATTCTGTTTTGTTTAAAAGCGGAATCAACGCGCTGACACACTCGTCGATATCGAGCGCACAGTCCGGCAGGTCGAAGCCTCCCGCCTTCAGGCGGTAAATCAGCTCGGTTGCCTGCGGCACATCAAGCTTGTGCTGCTTGAGCAGCTCCACCTGTGAGAATACCTCTTTCGGCGTACCCTCGGTTAGGATGCTGCCGCTGTCCATTACGATTACGCGGTCCGCCTGCACCGCCTCATCCATGTAGTGCGTGATGAGCACGATGGTGATTCCCTTTTCGCGGTTCAGCCTATGAATCGTGGACATGACCTCGGAACGGCCACGCGGGTCAAGCATGGCGGTAGGCTCGTCCAGCACAATGCAGTCCGGCTGCATGGCGATGATTCCGGCGATTGCGATTCGCTGTTTCTGGCCGCCGGAAAGCTTATAGGGCGCGTGCAGGCGAAAATCGTACATCTCAACCGCTTTCAGCGCTTCATCAACCCGCTCCCTTATCTCCGCGGGCGGCACGCCCAGATTCTCCGGACCGAACGCGACGTCTTCCTCCACGATACTGGCTACAAGCTGGTTATCCGGGTTTTGCAGAACCAGACCGACACGCTGGCGTATTTCGTAGAGTACGCTTTCCTCCACTGTATCCATGCCGTCTACAAACACCTTGCCGCCGCTTGGCAGCAGCATGGCGTTAAACTGCTTTGCCATGGTGGATTTGCCGGAGCCGTTGTGCCCCAGCAGCGCGACGAATTCACCCTTGCTGATCTGGAGCGAAACGCCCTTCAGCACGTCGCGGTGCTCCCCGGCTTCCTGCTCATCGTAGGAAAATGTTACATTGTCCGCTTTTATAAAATTCATTTTTAACCCGCCTATTGTTTTCTATCCCCATACAGTGCGGCTGACGCTGCGCTCTTTGGTGTCTATACAGGTGTATATACCTTATCATAACGCAAATTCCCGATGAAATTGTGAATGCATCATGAATCTCCGCCGATTTATCGGGGCTATTCCTCCCAAATCGCGGTACTGCCGCAGGGGAGAACCAAACCGCTCTGCGTAACCGGCAGCCCGATTTCGTCGGAAGAAATTTTGCCGCCGAACCTTTTCTGCATCAGCACGCCCAAAAGGTACTCCATGACCGCCGGAGAAAGCCCGGTGGTGTAGGAGTTGATCAGGAAAAACAGGGGCTTGTCCGATACGATGGGGAGGCACTGCTCCACCAAACCGTAAAGCTGCTCCTCCAGCTTCCAGACCTCTCCGTTCGGGCCGCGCCCGTAGGACGGAGGATCCATAATGATTCCGTCGTAGGTGTTTCCCCTGCGCTGCTCGCGCTGCACAAACTTGATGCAGTCATCCACAAGCCAGCGCACCGGGCTTGCCCCCAAACCGGACGCGGCGGCGTTCTCCTTTGCCCACGCGATCATCCCCTTGGACGCGTCCACGTGGCAGACCTGCGCGCCTGCTTTCAGGCAGGCCAGGGTTGCCGCGCCGGTGTAGCCAAACAGGTTGAGTACCTTGACCGGGCGGTTCGCCGCTTTGATTTTCTTCTCGTAAAAATCCCAGTTCACGGCCTGCTCGGGGAAAATACCGGTATGCTTAAAGCCCATGGTTTTCAGCTGAAATGTAAGACCGCCGTACTGTATCTTCCACATGGGCGGCACCTTTTTCAGCTCCTGCCAGCAGCCGCCGCCCGTCTGGGAACGGTGGTACCGGGCGTGCGCCTTCTTCCACCAGGGGTTTTCTCTCGGCGTTTCCCAGATAATCTGGGGATCGGGGCGAATCAGGACGATGTCGCCCCAGCGCTCCAGCCGTTCTCCCTGTGAGGTATCAATTAATTCATAATCCTTCCAGCTTGCTGTTCTCAAATTCGTTCTCCTCTAAGGAATTTCTTTATCATTTGCGCGGAATCCGCGCGCTTCGGTTAATTAAGACAACCGCTCCCGAACGGTATCGGCAACGGAATTCGCCAGCGCGTTGATGTATTCCGGGTCCTCTCCCTCAATCATCACACGCAGAAGCGGCTCCGTACCGGAGGGACGCACCACAATGCGGCCGTTGCCGCCGAGCTTCGCCTTTGCCTTTTCAATCGCTTCCTTTACGTCGGAATCAGTATAGAAGCGGAGCTTGCCCTCCGGGCTGACCACTACGTTGACCATAACCTGCGGATAACGGGTCATCAGCGTAGCAAGGCTCGAAAGCTGCGCCTGACGGCGGTGCACCACGCAGAGCAGCTGTGCGGCGGTTAGCTGGCCGTCGCCGGTGGTGGCAAAGTCGTGAAAAATGATGTGTCCGCTCTGTTCGCCGCCGAAATTGTAGCCCTCCTGAAGCATTTCCTCCAGAACATAACGGTCGCCCACCTTTGTGGCAGCAAACCGGATTTCGTTATCGTCGCAGAAACGGTTGAAGCCCATATTGGTCATAATCGTACCGACGACCGCGCTTTTTGCAAGCTTGCCGCGGCTCTTCAAATCCGCCGCGCAAATTGCCATCAGGAAGTCACCGTCTACCAGCTGCCCCTTTTCATCCACAGCAAGGCAGCGATCCGCGTCGCCGTCGAACGCGATTCCCGCGTCAAGGTGATGTTCCTTCACATAAGACATTAGACTCTCCATATGGGTGGAGCCGCAATTATCATTTACGTTCACTCCGTTCGGGTTATCTGCCAGCATAAAGCACTGAGCGCCAAGCTCGGTAAACAGCTTTTCTGCGGTGCGGCAGGCGGAGCCGTTGGCGCAGTCGATGGCAACCTTCATGCCGTCTAACGAAAACGGGACGGTACTCTTGATATGGTCGATATAGTCGCGGGCGGTGTTCTGCGCGGACGACACACTTCCCACGTTGCCTGCAATCGGGCACTGGGGAATCTGCGCGCGGTCAAGAACAATTGCTTCAATCTGTTCCTCCAGCGCATCCGGAAGCTTGTAGCCGTCGCCGCTGAAAATTTTGATTCCGTTGAACTCACAGGGGTTGTGGCTTGCGGTCAGCATAATGCCCGCATCCGCCTTGTATTTTCCGACCAGAAAAGCGACCGCCGGGGTTGGAACGACGCCGAGCTGCACCACGTTTGCGCCGACCGAACAAAGACCGGCGGTTATCGCGCTTTCCAGCATATCGGAGGATGCACGCGTATCCTTTCCGATTAAAATCTTCGGGTGGCGGTGGTCACTGTCCGTTAAAACCATCGCGGCCGCGCGGCCGATGCTCATCGCCATTTCACAGGTCAGCTCCGTATTTGCTATCCCTCTTACTCCATCGGTTCCAAATAATCTTCCCATCGAAAGAAACACTCCAATTCTTTTAAAAAATTCTATGATCAGCTGTCGGTAATCGCGCAACTGAAAAATGCATTTTCTTCTTTTGTATTGTTAGCGCGACAATAAGCAAACATTTTTACTGTTTGTATTACAAATCAGCGTATCTACGTAAAGTAAAATCTTTTTAAAACAGCTTCTGCTGGCTGCCCTGCTCGCCGCCGGGGGGATTCAGCCCCAAGTGCAGATAAGCGGCATGCGTTGCGCAGCGCCCGCGCGGGGTGCGGCTCAAGAAACCGATCTGCATCAGGTACGGCTCGTAAACATCCTCAAGGGTAACGGCTTCCTCGCCAATTGCAGCCGCAAGCGTTTCCAGCCCGACCGGCCCGCCGCTGTAATAGCGGATGAGCGTAGAAAGCATCCTGCGGTCGTTCGCGTCCAGCCCGGTTTCGTCGATTTCCAGACGATCCAATCCAATTTTCGCGGACGAATACGTGATGACGCCGTCGCTGATTACCTGCGCGAAATCGCGCACCCGCTTGAGCAGGCGGTTAGCGATACGCGGCGTTCCCCGAGAGCGCGAGGCAATTTCGAGAGCGCCGTCCGCTTCGATGGGGATATCAAGAATCTTCGCGCTTCGGGTGACGATCTGGCAAAGCTCCTGCGGCGAATACATCTCCAGCCGCAGCACGACGCCGAAACGGTCGCGCAGCGGCGCGCTGAGCTGACCGGCGCGCGTGGTGGCCCCCACAAGCGTGAATTTTGGCAGCGGCAGATGGTAGGAAGCCGCCATTTGCCCCTTTCCGGTAATGATATCGAGCGCAAAGTCCTCCATCGCGGGGTAGAGAATTTCCTCCACACTGCGGGAAAGCCGGTGAACCTCATCGATGAAAAGTACGTCGCCGGGGTTCAGGTTGGTCAGCAGAGCCGCGAGATCACCCGGCTTTTCGATTGCCGGACCGGAGGTGATGCGGAGATTCACGTTCAGCTCGTTCGCGATGATTCCCGCAAGCGTGGTTTTGCCAAGTCCAGGAGGGCCGTAGAGCAGAACATGGTCGAGCGATTCCCTTCGCTGCCTTGCCGCCTCAATAAAAACGGAAAGATTCTCTTTTACCTTATCCTGCCCAATATATTCGCCCAGCGATCTTGGGCGGAGGGGGTTTTCTACTTCCGCGTCCTCCGGTACATACTCCGGAGCCACCATGCGGTTTTCAAAATCATATTCATTTTCATAATCCATTCTTTTCACCTGCAATTATCTTACCGCCGCGGCAGCGCGTTTTTTGTTGTATAGTCAGAAGCTTGAGCAGCTTCCCTGTATCTGCAAAATTATTTTTGGTTATTTCATCCCGCTTGCCATCGCCCTTAAGGAAAGGCGTATCAGCTCTTCTACCGCCAGGGCGCTGTCAAACCGGGCAACCACTGCCGCTGCGTCGGACGGAGAATAGCCCAGAACCGTTAGCGCGTTCACCGCCGCGCCCGCGTTGGAGGAAGCGGAAGCAATACCGGCGGGAATAACGCCCTCCGAGCTTGTCTGCATTCCTTTTACCTTATCTTTCAGCTCAAGGGTAATGCGCTGTGCCAGCTTTGCGCCGACCCCGCTCGCGCGGGTAAGCGTTTTGCTGTCTCCGGTAGCGACCGCCATGGCCACCTGCTCCGGGGCAAGCTCCGAAAGGATGGCAAGACCAACCTTGGGACCGACACCGCTTACCGAGGTAAGCATTTTAAAGCAGTTCAGCTCGCTCACGGTGGCAAACCCGAACAGATCGAGCGCGTCCTCCCGCACGTTAAGGTGCGTATAGAGCAGGACTTCCTCGCCCTGCTTCGGCAGCGCGCGCTGCGTGCTAAGGGTGGTAAAGCATTTAAAGCCGACGCCGCCGCATTCTACCACCGCGATACCCGGCTCGGTATGGGTTAGGATTCCTTTCACACTGTAAAACATAGCCAACTCCTGAATTAATTCCTGATTTTATTGGTCAAGGCCGCTCCGGGCTGAAGCAGGGAGCGCCGCAGAGCGGAACCTGCTGCGTGCCCGTGGCAGATTGCCATGGCGAGCGCGTCCGCGGCATCATCCGGCTTGGGTATTTCCTTTAAGCAAAGCAGCCTGCGCGTCATTTCCATCACCTGCGGCTTGTGCGCCTGACCGTAGCCGGTAACCGCCATTTTCACCTGCAGCGGCGTGTACTCATAAACCTGAATTTTTGCCTTCTGCGCAGCCAGCAGGATGACCCCTCTGGCTTCCGCGACTCCAATCGCCGTTTTCTGGTTATTCTGAAAAAAGAGCTTTTCAATCGAGACGGCGTCCGGCTTCCAATGCTCTATGACAGACGTGAGCGAATCATAGATAATCTCGAGACGGCGGTTGAAAGGCTCCTGCGCCCGGGTAACAACGGCACCGTGCTCCAGCGGCTGAAAATGCCCGCGTTCCGCGCGGATTACGCCGTATCCGATAATGGCGTAACCGGGGTCTATTCCAAGTATAACCATTCGTTCCTCCGCTCCCGCTTTCCTTGATTCTTTCCGCTTTTCCACACGTCTGTCTCAAACAAGGTATACCGATCCATTATTCGTATTATTATATCACAATCCAATTCAATAGGGAATACCAACGGCGGACTTTCTGCCGCAGGCATGCGCCCCGTACAAACAACGCCGAAATACGGAGAAATCCGCATTCCGGCGTTCAGCCTGCGTGTAAGCACGCAGGCCGCAACAACTCTTAAGCTTTATCTTCGGTAACGGTAATGATATGCCAGAGGCGCACGAAGGAGGAAATCAGCAGAATTCCCATTGCCAGCGCGCCGGCGATGCCGAGTGTGTGCAGACCGGTTTCGAGAAACATCTGAGTATTGCCAATGATGCAGTATTCCATTGTGTAGTAGATTCCACCGCCGGGCACCAGCGGAAGCAAAGCCACAAGCAGGTAGCCGGTAACCGGCGCCTTGTGAAGCCTTGCCATAATTTCGGAATAAACGGAAATGGCTACGGTAGCGAGAAAAAATTGAAAAATATCGTTCTGTAAAAAGCCGAAGAGCAGGTATACCAGCCAGCCCAGCGCCCCGCCAAGGGAGGCGGACCACAGAATTTTACCGCGAAGATTGAATACGATGGAGAACGCCATGCAGGCAGCAAACGCGTAAAAGCAGGGAAGCATATAGTTTGCCATCGTTACACCCCCCAGATTGACCGCGTTACAGTCAATGCCAAGCCTGCGCCAATAGCAATGGCCGTGGCGACCAGCAGGCTTTCGGTCAGGCGGATCAGACCGGCGATCAGGTCGCCCGCAATTAAATCCCGCATAAAGCTGGTAATGGCGATTCCGGGAACCAGGTTCATCAAAGCGCCGATGATAATCTTATCCGCGTTCAGCCCAGCGTAGAAATGAACGGAGGTAAGCGCGATAGCGGCGGCGGCGGCGCTCGCCAAAATATTGGTAAAAAACGAGTTGGCGCGGAACCGCTCCATCTGGTAGCTAACGCCCTTGACCGCCGCCCCGCAGAGGATGGCGCAAACCGCGTCGGGTAAATTACCGCCGTAAAACAGCGTAAAGAAAAACGCGACCAGAGAAAAGGCCACCACCTGCTCCGGCAGAGTATACGCCTTCCTTGCGTCAATTCCGTGCAATTCCTGACGGATTGTTTTAAAATCCGGCTTCTCCCGGCAGATCGTTCGGCTGAGGTTGTTCAGGCGTTCTACCTTTTCCAGATCAGTTTGGCGCGAATAGACCCGTTTAATCTTCGTCAGCGGCGTGCCCTGATCAGTGCTGACGGTTACATAGATGCAGGTGGGAATCGCGAAGATATCGCCGCAGGTCCCGTAAGCGCGGAAAATGCGCTGCATCGACTCCTCAACGCGGTAAATTTCCGCGCCGTTGGCGAGCAGCAGATAACCGACCTCGGTCGTGGTGTTGATCAAATCCTCATAGTTCATTCAAAGCATCCTTTTATCGGTACTATCCGGAAATCCGGAAAAAGCTTCCCTCTCGGTAAGTATATGTTCAGGCGCATTTTTTCATGGCTGCCAATAGCCCTTCCTTTACGCGGCAGCAGAAAAATACGAGATCAGCTTCTTCTATTATACTTCCCTGTGAATTGTATTTCAAAGGCTTCCAGAAAAAATAATCACCCGGTAAGAGGCTTATCGGGTGACCGCTATCTGTTTGCCAATCCTTTTTCGCCAGACCGTACAAGCATTCCCGCTGTTTCCTGTATTCGAATAATTTTTCTCCGATACTTTGTGCACCCGGCTTATTCGGCGACCGCCAACACGCTGAGAACGGCGTTGTTAACCGACGCACCGGGGGTAATGTCGATGATGGAGTTGGTAGACAGCTGTACGGTATAGGTGTAGAAGCCAGGCTCCACATCCGGGTCAAGAAACTGGAAGCCAAAATATTCCGCTTCCAGAACATCCACCAGCGTTGAGAAGGTATAGGTAGAACCCACGCCAACCGGCGCACCGCCGTTCAGAGAGCGGCGAATCTGGAAATTCAGGGTTACGGATACGCCTAACGGCAGATTGATGATGCTGCTGAAATTCAGCAGGTTGTTTGTTTTCCGCATTCCGCGGGTATCGATTCCGGTCGAGACCACATTCAACGGCTCCGCAAACAATGTGGTTATAATCGGCAAAGGCCCCACTCCGCCGCTGGAAGCGTTGAGCGCAGCCTGTCTTTCCGCTCTTGAGGATTCAGGAAGCAGACCCTGAGAAAGGCTGTTGCTGCATAAATAATTACTCATACAAACCCACCTAATATCATATTTGAAGAATATTCTCCGCTATATACTATGCAAACGCGGCGCGGCGGGCACATTCCGACTGAAAAATGTCTATATTTTAGAATCTTAAATTCCGAATATTATCACTATCACAGATTTTGATTTACCTCTATTTACAACCCTTTGAATTGCACCTATAATTAATCAAGCTCCTCCTCGCAGGCCGGCAATTGGAACGCCTGCGGCTTGCGGCGGGGGGGAGTATGAATTATAACACAACGGAGGTTCCCCCATGAGAAAAAGCAAGCTGCTCGCGTCCAGCCATATCTACGCCTTCGGCACGGTAGTTCTCTGGGCCTCCGCCTATGTTTTCACCAAAGTCGCGCTCGGCTATTTCTCCTCCTCGGCTTTGGGTCTTTTAAGATATCTGGCGGCGTCCGCCGTCCTGATTATTATTGCTGTCATAAAAAAAATCGGGCTGCCCGAAACACGGGACATACCAAAATTCTTTCTTTCCGGAGCGATGGGGTTCACCCTCTATATGGTTACGTTCAACAAGGGCTCCGAAACCCTTACCGCCACTACCGGCAGTATTCTGATCGCAACCGTTCCAATTATCACCGCGCTCTGCGCCCGATTCCTCTTTCAGGAAAAAATACGGGCTGCCGGCTGGGCTGCGATTGGTATCGAGTTTTGCGGCGTGTTGCTTTTAACCCTGTGGAACGGCGTTGTTTCCATTAATCAGGGTGTAATCTGGATGATGTGCGCCGCTGTGCTGCTGAGCGGGTATAATCTGACACAGCGGCAGTATTCCAAAAAGTATACCGCCTTTCAGTCCACCGCCTACAGCATTTTTGCTGGTACCCTTCTGCTGCTGTTCTTTTTGCCGGACGCGGTTACTCAGATTGCCGCCGCTCCGGTAAATCAGATCCTTGTGATTATCTATCTGGGGATTTTCCCAAGCGCAATCGCCTATGTCTTATGGACAAAAGCCCTTTCCATTGCCGAAAAAACAAGCGACGTTACAAATTATATGTTTGCGACGCCGCTCTTTTCCCTGCTTCTGGGATATATTGTTATTTTTGAAGTACCGGATATCTCCACCTTTGTCGGCGGCGCGGTTATTCTGACCGGGCTGATTCTGTTCAGCGTGGTAAACAATAAAAAATGAAACCTCGGGCATTTTACGCAAAACCAGAAGCTTTTAAAAAATGCGTCGAATACAAAAAGTATTCGGCGCATTTTCGCGTCAAAGAAACCCTTTTTCATAGATATAGTCGATTAACTTTAAAAACGGCTAAGTATTTACGAGTATATTTTTCGTGATGCAAGGCGGACGACGAAGCCAGGCTGGCACATTCCTATGCCAAATGAAAAACAGTGATGGAGATAACCGCTACGACAACGCCGAGGGTTGCGCCCGCCAGAACCTCAATCGGACGGTGACCCAGAGATTCGTCAAGCATTCTCTCTGAATCGGCGCGAAAGCGTTTTCCCTCGGGAAGGGCCGCGGAGTTTTCCTCCAGATATTCCTGAATCCGGTTCAGTACCTTCGCGTGCTCGCCTGCGGCGCGCCTTACTCCCATCGCGTCGTACATTACAATCATCGCGAGAATCAGGGCAAACGAGAAATATGTAGATGACAGTCCGTATTTATAAGCTGTTCCAACAGCGACGGAGCAAACCAGCGCGGAGTGCGCGCTGGGCATTCCGCCTGATTCGGACAGCTTTTTTAAATTCATTGTTTTGTTTTCCATATAAAATGCCGCTGTTTTTATCAACTGCGCAATTACCCACGATACAAAGGCGATTACGATCAGGGAATTACACGTCAATATGTTCAGAACTCTCATGGACATCCTCATCTTTCTCTTTCTGTTTTGATATTCTATTATAAATCAGCAACCCGATCAAGCTGACCACCGCGGTAATGGCAAACACCAGAACAGCAAAGGTGTAATTCTTCATCCCCAGCGCGTTTCCGCCGATAGTGGAGGAAATGACGGAGGGAATACGCGCAATGCTTGAAATAATAAGAAATGTACGCAGAGACATCGGTGTGAGCCCGATAAAATACGTAATGACATCTTTTGGGGTACCCGGTATAAAGAAAAGAATAAACACCAGGACATCCAGGCGCTTAGAATCCCGTATAAATTTCATCGAGTTGATTTTATCCCGTGAAATAAACGCTTCCACCATGCGGATTCCATACCGTTTGGTAAACGCATAGATAATGGCGGAGCCGATTGCCGCGCCGATCAGGCACAGTATCATACCTTCAACCGCGCCGAACGCATAGCCTGCGCCGATCTCAATAATCTCTCCCGGCATAATGGCAACGACGACCTGAAGACACATGATGCCAACAAAAGTGAACCTTCCCCAAATTCCCTGCGCTTCAATCCAATGGCGGAATTTGCTGGAGTCGGCGACCAAATCCAGCAGTCTGCTGCCCACCGTCATGGTAAAAACAACGAACACAACCAGAATCAACAGCAAAGAAGCAATACTGATAATTTTTCTTCTCCGGCTCCGCTTTTTTTCCTCTGCCTTGTCGAGTTCATCTATTTCAAAATGATCCAAATGATTTTTATCATCCGCCATAAAAGTCTCCTTTCGTTTCAACGCATTCCCCCGGCGTTACCGTTCGTCTATTTTGTCCGCATTCTCTTCACTAAATATGGGGATTCCCTCCGCCAGCAATCTTTCTGCGGCAAAACCGTCGCCTTGCACAAGACCGCCGGAAAAACTCCCGTCGTGGATAAGTCCCATTCCGCAGGATGGGCTTTTGCTCTTTAAAACCGCGGCTTCACAGTGGAACAGCCGCGCAAGCTTAACCACTTCCTCCGCACCCCTGGCAAAGGGTTCGGTAACGTCTTTCCCTGTAATATCCAGAGCCTTGCCGCCCACACGCTCCACAGGGTTTCTCGGCGTAGGCATTCCGCCCATCTGCTCCGGGCAGACAGGGATTAGATTATGATTTTCACTTAATGCGGCAACCTTATCGCTGTATTTATGATTTCCCTTATATCTGCAATTTAAGCCCAGCAGACAGGCACTTACTAATATATTCATTCTTAATTCCCTTTGCTCATACGATCGCAATAAAAATATTATAACAGAAAAGGCGAAAAGACAACAGATGATTTTATTTTATTATGTTAATTTATTTCAATCATACTTAAAACAATTTTTAAATTTTTTTGAAACAGGCCAAGGATCCAAAAATATTATGATTGACTATAGAAAGCCGAAGGCGAGGTGCGGCACTGGGAAACGACACGCAAAAAAGCGCCTTGAGCCGGCTCAAAAATGCCATTTCAAAGCGCATTTTCTGTTTACGAATGCGGATTTTGCTCAATTGAAACTATTGTACAGAAGCCCCCCAGGGCAATCCTGTTCCATTATTTCTTTTTGTCTTCATCAGACTTGCTGAGAGAAGGGAATTTTATCGGTTTCTCTTCCTTATCCTTCTCTTCCGGCTCTGTCTCTTCGGCTGTGGCTGTCTGCGTGGAAACGGTAGCCTGCCCGGCTGCCGCCTCTGCCGCACCGACTGCCGCTTCAATTGCCTGCGCGGTGGTGGACGGCTCGGAAATGTGCTGCAGGGAAACCCCTAATTTATCCAGAGTCATGAATTTCAACAGAGTATCCATGACGGTGCTGTTGCTGCCGGCGTTCTCCTGGCTGCCGGAACCGCCGCCCATGTTGACCACGGTTTTCGGAACAATGTCGACCTTGGAATTTTTAATCGCGTCGGTGAGCTTGTCGGCGATTTCCTGCATTACGCGGTATTGAGCACCGCCGTAGGCCTTGACCTGCGCATCGATTGCCTGCGCCTTTGCCAAACCGACGTTGCTTTCCATAGAGGCCTGCGCCTCGCCCTCGAGGCGGATTTTCTCCGCGTTCGCTTTTGCGAGCGAAACGATCTGGTTGGCTTCCTGCTCCGCCTTGCTTGCAAGGGCGGCGCCGGTGTTTCCGGCGATTTCAATCTCGATCTTTGATTTGGTCAGGAAGCTTTGCTGCTCCGCGGTAGCCTGTGCCTCACGCAGTGATTTCTCACTTTCCGCTGCGGATTGCTGCTTTTGATAGGTGACCTTCTTTTCTTCCGCTATCTGGCGCTCGCGCAGCTGGGTAAGGATATTCTCAATTTGAACGTCAGCCGAGGAGGTTTTCGGCGTACCGATCAGCACTTCCTCCAGCTGCAGGTTATACTTCTGGAATTTATCCTTCATTTCAAGCACCGCGCGTTCACGGATGGCGCTGCGCTCCTGAATCAGCTCGATTAATGTTTTCGTCTGCGCCACATCTTTAAAATAAGCGCTTACCAACGGGTCGAGAGACTGGTTTACCAGCATGCTGATATCCCCAAACCGCTGAATTACCCACGGCGCCTGCTTGTAATCGATGTGCATAACCACGGAAAGCGGAAGCGACGGCTCGAATGCGTCCTTCGTGATAATATCGACCTCGGTGAGGTTTTCGTCGTATTTATGGTCGCCGATTTCCGACTTGTTCCATTTGAGGATAATATTCGTAGTAGGCACCAGAACAACCTTTCCGGCATCCGTATTAAAGGCGTATTTTCCCGGCATCAGCGGCTTTTCGAGTACACCCTTGCAGCCCGGTGCAACCAGCTCGCCGTGCTTGTAATCCTCTCCCGTTGTATCCTGCCCTTCTTCCCCGAAGAACGACACCACCACACCGACAAAGCCAATCGGCACAACGGTTTTCGGGCGAAACTCCACCGTTGCGAACAGGCGGTTAATATAATAGGTACCGTCGATCAGCACCTGAATCTGCTTGCCGCGTTTGCCGCCAAGCTCCAAAAATTTTTCCGGATCCTGAAAGCTCGCGTGCTTCTCGCCAACGCTCGGGGCGATGATTTCTCCCTCTTCCAGCGGCTTGCCGTCATGCACTGTCACGATTCCCATCAGGTCGCTCGTTTCGCTGCTGTCTCCCATAATTACAACCGGGCGGAAGCCGTCCCTTGCGGCGAGAGTTTGCTGCATGCTCACCAGCTCCGCACGTTCCTGCTTGGAGCCGCTGAAAATCGCCTTGATATCATTCGGAGTAATGACGATGAACTGCGCCAGATTAATGGCGTAGGTACCCTCTCTTAGAATTCCTCTCTGAGGGCCGCGCTGCCCGCCGTTCTGAAGAAAGCCGGGCACATTCTGAAAGTTGTTCGCTTCCGGCACAACCTTGCCCAGCGTCTGAGTCGGCGAAAGCGGCATGCCGTCGCGCGCGAAAATATAAGCGATCTGCCCCTGTGGAATGGTAATCAGTGGGTACTTATGTATTTTGTACATCAGTACCGATTTAAAGTGGATGCCACCGCGCAGCAAATTCGGCTCATATCCGGCTTCCCCGTGAAGCGCCACAATCGAATCCTTGAGCGAGCCTTTGACGCTCCACCACTTTTCGACCACCGCAACCTCGTCGGAATGGATAACCCTTAAGCCCAAAATCTTAAAAATAACCAAATAAAGCGCCACAATCGCAGCTGCGATCTCAATCATCATAATCGGAATAATCGGCATATCATATCCTCCTGTTTGGCTTTGTTGTTTTTCTCAATACTACTACAAATTAAACAAGATAGCAAACCCGGATTGGCATTTCCTTTTATTCCCTGATCTGCCCGGAGCTTACTGCCGACTGCCGTGACAAGACCGTCTTTTACTTCTTAACGTCCAAAAGCAGGGACTCGCTACACCGATTATTCGACCATCCTCCTTTGGGAATCGTCGCTTCGTGAACCCGGGGGACCAAAATTACTTCGAAAACTGGACCTGTTTTTTTTGCTTTTTTTATCCAGATACATCAGCTCATCAATATGCTTTAAGAACTGCTGAATCGTTCGATTGGATTTAAAATTGTAAATATCGTAGCCGATGCTGAACTCAATTTGATACAGATTGCTCTCACGGCTGTTGAAATGTTTTACGTTGTCTTTGATGCGCCGCACCGCGTTTGTCAGGTCGGCTTTTTCGTCCATTTCAAATACCACGACGAACTCATCTCCGCCATAACGGGCGATCATATCATTTTTACGGAAGCTTTTCTTTAGTATTTTCGCGGCATTCTCCAGAGCCTGATCTCCAATGATATGCCCGTAGGAATCATTGATTTGCTTAAAAGAATCCAAATCGATCATAATTCCAGCCAACAGCCCGCGCGAATTACTTTCCGCCAGATCACTCAGGTAATTGTCCAGCTGTCTGCGGTTGCAAAGTCCGGTCAGGTAATCCGTTGACAGACGATTGTTCTGTACGTTAATAAAAATGATTAAAACAGAGATTGCCATACAAATCCAGACCAGCGAAATCCCATAAAAAACAATCTGCAAAAGTCCGCCTACAATCGGCAGTATGGAAAAAGAAATTAGCGGAATATAATACCTTTTCTGCACCTGCTTCCTTTTCATGATAACATGTACCACCGATGAGAATAGGTAAAGGCAGCAAATCGTCGCCATAAGCAGAAACAGTTTTCCTCTGTGGTAAACATTAAAGTTATCAAAATAAAAATAAGTGCCGCTGAAACAGCTGATGAAAGACAGCAGCGCGTTTAAGGCGATCGGAATAAAGAGAAAAAGCATCTTGGCTCTGGCCTGCTCAGAATTATGAAAAATTTGGTAATTGACATAAACACTCCATAACAGGCAAGGCAGTGGGTTTATTATAAAATATACCGAGGTAAGCAGAAGGTTCAGAGTGCGTGCCCCCTGACCCGGTTGACCGTTCAACACCCATAAAATCGAGTCAAGAACCAGAATGATAAGATTACTGAAAAGCAGAACCACAAACAATTTCTGATCGTATTGATATTTCTCAGATTGCTCTCGTAAATTGAAAAAAATTATCAATAAGATAATGATTGCCAGGACATTTGTCTCTAGAAAGGATAAAACTTCCATGATTACACCTGATCATTTGTTTTTTGGAATTCATTTACATATTTTGTAATAATTTATATTTCCTGTATATAAAATATCAGATTTAATCTAATTTTGCAAGTTTTATTTGGTAAAGTTCTACTATAGCGCTTATAAACCACAATGTGCGCTGCCGCAGAAGATATGGCAGCAGAATGTGACATTTTGCGACAAAAAAGCACGGTGCTCGCGTTTAGGCACCGTGCTTAAATTTTCCCTTTAACTATCCCTGTACTATTTTCTTTTTCAGCGACCCGATGACCGCAAAGGCAGCTGCCGTAAATGCACAGCAGGCAGCGATAATCGAAGTGGAAAGGTCCCCTGTAGGCTCCTTCAGGAAACGGTCCGTCATCGTGTTTATCATCACATTTGCGACTACGCCGTATAAAATCAGAACATAACAGCCGAGATACCACCGGTTGATTCTGGTGTAGACAAAAAACGGAACGGAAATCCAGAGAAAGGTCAGAGAGAGCAACGCGACTGAAAACCCGAACGGGAACACCCAATTTTTTGCAGGACAAAGGTACTCGATCAGCACCAGCAGGGGAACTACAGTCAATGTCAAGGCGGCGAGAGAGGCAATTACGCGATGGCGCTTCATTGTAAGCAAAGGAGCGGTTACCAGCCACGCCGTTACGGTGCTGCCGACAACATACAGCGACCAGTTGAACGTTTTGTCAATGACATAATTGCAGAGCAAGCAAACAAATATCGCCGTTAAAAGCGCAAAGGTGATTGACACCAGCGCAATTCTTTTTATTTTTATACTGTTATACACACGGGTCTGCTCCACATATTCAATTGTGTCATTCACAATGTTATCCGGCTTCAATCTTTCCATCTGCTTCTCTGTTTCCGTGCGGGAGTTGCGTTCCCCAAGCAGCAGCTCACTGACGGAAATTCCAAGCAGACCCCCCAGCTCCGGCAGCATTGTAACCTCAGGGTAACCTGCCCCTCGCTCCCATTTTGATACCGCTTTATCGGTTACATTGAGCTTTTCAGCAAGCTCCTTCTGCGTCATCCCCTTCTCCCGGCGCAGCTCCGCGATGAATCTGCCTATTTTTTGATTATCCATACAGCATGTCCTCCTTATTTCACTATGAGTATAACATGTGGAATAAAAATAACAACCTACGCATCGATTAGAAAGCAAAAAACTGCGGTAAACGGAACGTAGAGCGGAAAGTAAGCCAGTCACCGTGCGGTTTGTGTACAATAAAAAAAGACTGCCGGTGAAATTTCACAGCAGTCTCTGTTTTGTTATTCAACCGGCACAGGCTGTTGTACCAGCAGACCAAATTCCACAGGATTGACCTGATTCGTCTGAATCACCCGGTCACGCAGGAAGAGGTAAAGCTCCGCCATGGTTGCCTGATAGTAAGGCAGCACAAACAATGTTCCAACTCCTAAGCAAAGCGCTCCAAGCAGGAACCAACCGATAAAGGAAAGACCCAAAACAAAAATTGCGCCTTTCTGTCCGTTCGTCATAAGCCGGCTGATTTCGCGGGCGCGGCTTCCGGGCATATCCGGGTTATCGGAGAGAATAAAGGGAACCATGGAATATTGCAAAGCCTTCACAATACCCGGAATAACAAGGAGAAGAGACCAGAGCCAGATAAACAGGTAGGTCACAAACATGGCGCCAACACCGTTTATAAAATTGCGGCGGAACGGGCTGAACAAAATCTCAAACTGGCTGACTCCGAAATGATTTTGCACAAAGTACCGCGAAATGCCAATGAGAAGAGGTAACGTGACAAACACAGAAAATAAAATTGACCCTAAAGAAACCAGACTGGAAACGCCGCTCAATGCAATTAAGCTGGAATAGTCTCCTGAATTTGCCGCCGCCATAGTCAGCGACCTGGTCGGGGAGGTAACCACGGAATAGGCGCCTCCGATCAAAATTCCCACCACGCATACCCCGAACGCAGTCCAATAACGACCCCTGAGCGCGATTTTTGCATTGGATTTAAGAATTCCTCTGCTCCACATAGTTCATATCCTCCTTAAAAAATCCGCTGTCTCCAAAATTACTGCTACTCCAAAAAAATATCCTACGCATGTCCTGAGCCTCACAGAGCAGGATATCATAAAACTGTAATCGGGGAATTAGCAACATAATCGAAACAGCGGAAAATCACTTGATGATTATATATATTATTATGTAGCCCGAATTAGTCTATCGGCTGGTCATTCCAGGCATACATTTTACGCAGCTCTTTGCCGACTTCCTCCAGCTGGTGGCTGGCGCCGATACGGCGGCATGCGTTGAAATGGGAGCGACCGTTCTTGTTTTCGGCAATCCACTTGGATGCGAAGGTGCCGTCCTGAATTTCGGTGAGTACCTTCTTCATTTCCTTTTTGGTCTCCTCGGTGATGAGGCGCTTGCCGGTTTCGTAATCGCCGAACTCTGCGGTGTCGGAAATGGAGTATCTCATGAGGGAGAAGCCGCCTCTGTAGATGAGGTCAACAATCAGCTTCATCTCGTGGATGCACTCGAAATACGCGTTTTCCGGCGCGTAGCCTGCTTCTACCAGTGTTTCAAAGCCGGCCTGCATCAAAGCGGTTACGCCGCCGCAAAGCACGCACTGCTCGCCAAACAGATCGGTTTCGGTTTCGATTTTAAAGGTGGTTTCCATAATGGCGGCTCTTGCTCCGCCCAGTCCGGCGCCGTAAGCGAGACCGATATCACAGGCGTGGCCGGTGGCATCCTGTTCCACGGCGATGAGGCAGGGAACACCCTTGCCCGCTGTGTACTCGCTGCGTACGGTATGACCCGGGCCCTTCGGCGCGATCATGAACACGTCTACATTCTTCGGAGGCTTAATCTGACCGAAATGGATATTAAAGCCGTGTGCAAACGCGAGTGCCTTGCCCTCGGTAAGATAAGGGGCAATATCCTTATTATACATATCTGCCTGGCGTTCGTCCGGAATCAGAATCATAATGACGTCCGCCGCCTTGGTAGCCTCGGGAACAGTCATAACCTTCAACCCAGCGGCTTCCGCCTTTTCTTTGCTTTTGCTGCCCTCATAAAGGCCGACGACTACATTCACACCGCTGTCATGCAAATTCAGCGCATGAGCATGACCCTGACTGCCATATCCGATAATGGCAACCGTTTTACCTTTGAGCAGATTGATGTCGCAATCTGGAGCATAATAAATTTTTGGCATTTTAATTTCCTCCTTGCCTTATGGGCAAATTTATAAACTAACGCTCGAACCGCTTTACGGTTAAAGAGGTTGGTTTTTCATAATCAGGAGCTTTGCTTGCGCGCGGTCACGGCGCCTTTTTCAATGGCAAGGGTACCTGCGCGGACGATTTCTTTGATGCCGTAGGGCTTTAACAGGCTGATCAGCGTTTGGGTACGCTCGTCGTTATCCGTAAACCGCAGCGTCAGCGAGGTTGTCGCCACATCGACAATCACGGCGTGCATCAGCTCCGCAATTTTCATAATTTCGGAACGCTGCTTGGTGTTGCAGCTAACCTTTATCAGAGAAAGCTCGCAGCTGATAAACAAATCGGGCTGAAGCACCTTGACCTTAATGACCGGGATCAGCTTGTTCAGCTGCTTTTCGACCTGCTCCACCATGTATTCATCGCCGTTAACCACAATGGTAATCCGGGAAATGGCGGGGTCTTCGGTAATGCCGACGGCAAGGCTGTCAATATTAAAGCCGCGGCGGGAAAACAGACCGGACACCTTGGAAAGGACACCGGGGTGGTTTTCAACTAAAACAGAAAGCGTGTATTTCATCCTGCTGCCTCCTATATCGTAGGTGCGTCAGGATCGACCCTGCACACAAGTATAAAGGCCTTGTCGGTCTGGAACATTTCTTTGGCAAGCTGCTCCGCTTCCGCGTTGGAGGAAGCGACCGCGGCGCGAATGCCATAAGCCTCCGCAAGCTTGACAAAATCGGGGTTTCCGTCCAGCGTGGTTGCAATGTAGCGGCTTCCGTAGCTTCTGCTCTGGATTTCCTTTACCATGCCGAGACGGTTGTTCTGTATCAAAACAATTTTAATATCGACGTCATTCTGGCACAGCGTGCCCAGCTCGCACATCGCCATCTGGAAGGAACCGTCACCGCAGATACAGAGCACCTGACGCAGCGGCTTTCCCAGCTTTGCGCCGATTGCGGCGGGAAGGGCGTAGCCCATCGTGCCCAGACCGCCCGAGGTGAGGAAGCGGCCCTCTTTCACATTGAAATTCCGCGCGGCCCAAATCTGATTCTGACCGACGTCGGAGGTGAGGATGGCATTATCGTCCATCATATGGGAAAGCGCGCGCATGAACGAGCGCGGCTCAACATATCCGCTTGTGTTATCCGGTTCGCCGAGCGGTACATATTCCGATTTGTAGCGAAGGACCGTTTCAACCCATTCCTTCGGTACGGTGTTTTTCACCTGCTCCGCAAAATCGCTGAGAACCAGCCGGATATCCCCCACAATGGGGATATGGGCGGTCATATTTTTGCCGATTTCCGCCGGGTCGATATCGATATGAATAATGGTAGCCTTCTGCGCCATCTGCTCGGGCGCTGAAACCGCGCGATCCCCCACACGGGCGCCGCACAGGATAACCAGATCAGCCTCTCCCATCGTCCGGTTTGCGTTGGAGTGGCCGTGCATACCGATCATGCCGAGGTAAAGACGGCAATCCATCGGAACAACACCGATCCCCATCATGGTGGATACCACAGGGATTCCGCTGTTGTTCACAAAAGAGATGAATTCATCCCTCGCCCCCGCAAGTACAACTCCTCCGCCACAGCAGATAACCGGGCGCTCTGCTTCGCCGATTGCGGCAAGCGCCTTTCTGATCTGCATGGCATGTCCCTGCGTGCGGGGTTTATAGCCGATAATATTCGCCTTTTGCGGGTACTGGAATTCCGGGACACCGCCCAGCTGAATATCTACCGGAACATCAATCAAAACCGGGCCGGGGCGGCCGGTTGTGGCAATGTGGAAGGCTTCTTTAAAAACGCGTGGCAGCTCGGCGGGGTTCTTCACCAGATAGGAATGCTTGGTGAACGGCTCACAGGCGCCGGTGATGTCCGCTTCCTGAAATACATCGCGCCCAAGCAGCTCCGAATTAACCTGCCCCGTGATGACGACCATCGGAATCGAATCCATGTACGCCGTCGCAATGCCGGTAATCAGGTTGGTAGCGCCCGGTCCGCTCGTTGCGACGCAGACACCGGGCTTACCGCTGGCGCGCGCGTACCCGCTGGCCTCATGGGCGGCATTCTGCTCCTCTCGCACCAGCACGTGCCGGATGGAGGAACGATACAAAAAGTCATAAAAAGGACAAATTGCCGCACCGGGGTACCCAAATATAATTTTAACGTCTTCGTTTTCCAGACATTTTACCATGATTTCCGCTCCGCTGATCAAAACCGTTTCCTCCCTGCAGGCACATATCTCTTCACCTATACCGAATGACGGCTCAGTCCGTTTCCCCCGCGCGAAAGTCGCGATACAGTGCACGAAAGCACCGTTATAAGCCGTTATTAAAATGTACTATTTAAAACATTATATGTTTTTTGCCCACGCTAGTCAATGCCTTTTAACAATTTAGTGTGTTAAAATTAGCCCGGCTTCCTCCTTCTTTTTCC
>JAEZYP010000053.1 GCA_023418995.1 Bacillota bacterium
CCCTGAATAGAGCGGCGCGGGCGGTTCCATAAAGTGATTAGTCCTCACTAGGGTCATCGACCTTGACCCTGCATACGTTCGCCCGCGCAAGCTAATTCATATATTCGGGGTGCAATAAGAAGAGATAGAAGGCAATCGCATCGGAATAGGTGCCGGGAGCGTTCCCGGCAACAAGGAATCGCGCAGCCGCAAAATTGTGAGACAATTTGCGGCTGCGCGATTTTATTAATTATTCTTCCGGTTTCGTGTTTTCCATATGCTTTTTAATCGCTTCAAAGCTCTCCGGGCTGATCACATGCTCCATTCGGCAAGCGTCCTCAACCGCGATGGCCTTGTCCACACCCAGGTGAATCAGCCAGCCGGAAAGAAGCGTATGCCGCTCATACATAGTTTCCGCAATTTCCTTGCCTTTGACAGTCAGCGTGATATAACCCTCGCTGTCCATTTCGATATATCCGTTCTCACGCAGGTTTTTCATGGCGACGCTAACGCTGGACTTTTTATATTCCAGCTCCTCCACGATATCAATTGATCTGACCTGCGGGTTCCTGTAGCCCAAAACCAGTATCGTTTCAAGATACATCTCGGCAGATTCCTGTATTTTCACAGTAGCTCTCTCCTTTCTGCCGTTAACAAAATGAGTTGAATATAGAATAACACAGGAGTATGCGGAAAGCAATGCAAGAAAATTGTCAAAGCTGACAGAAAGCTATTGACAATTTAGTTAGTTTATGCTAACCTATTATTGGTTAGATAATGCTAACCAATATTTTAGATTGTAAGTTAGGGTATCCTAACTCTTATATCGCGAAGGAGGAATTATGATGCCTTTAACAATGGCAAAAGCGGGGGAAGAAAACCTCATTAAAAAGATAAGCGGCAAAGCGGAGGCAAAGCAGTTTTTAGAAAATCTGGGCTTTGTGGTCGGCGGCGCGGTTACCGTTATTACCCAAATCAGCGGAAACGTAATTGTTCGCGTTAAGGATTCCAGAGTCGCGGTCAGCCGCGAGATGGCAAATAAAATTATGGTGTAAGCAATCGGCGGCGTGTAAAACAGTGAGGTTTATGCGGAACTACCGCAAATACAGGATAGAAGGAGACAACTGATATGCAAACACTGAAAGAGATCAAATGCGGGCAGACGGTCACCGTATCAAAAATTGACGCCGTGGGCGCAATCAAACGCAGACTCATGGATATGGGGATCACCAAGGGCACCAATATCTATGTGCGCAAGGTAGCGCCCCTGGGGGACCCGGTTGAGGTTACGGTACGCGGTTACGAGCTTTCCCTGCGTAAAGCGGACGCCGAGAAAATTTCGGTGCAGTAGCCGGGAGCCGCGGCGCACAAACCCGCCCTACTATGTTAGTATAAACTAACCATCAGAATATACATATTGCTAGGAGGATGAACGATGCCCATCAAAATAGCGCTTGCCGGAAATCCGAACAGCGGGAAGACGACGCTGTTCAACGCGCTGACCGGTTCAAACCAGTATGTGGGAAACTGGCCGGGTGTTACGGTAGAAAAAAAAGAGGGAAAGCTGAAGAACCACAAGGATGTGGTTATTACGGATTTACCGGGAATTTACTCCCTTTCCCCTTACACGCTTGAGGAGGTCGTTGCGAGAAACTATCTCCTCGACGAGCACCCCGACGCCATTCTGAATATCGTGGACGGCACCAATCTGGAACGCAACCTTTACCTGACCACACAGCTTGCGGAGCTTGGCATTCCCATGGTGGTTGCCGTCAATATGATGGACCTTGTCAACAAAAGCGGCGACAAGCTTTTTATCGACCGGCTTTCCAAAGAGCTGGGCTGCACCGTAATGGAGATTTCCGCCCTAAAAGGGCTTGGCATCGCGCAGGCCGCCGAGGAAGCGGTCAAAATTGCCCGCGCTGCGGTTCCAATGGTGCCGCAGCACACCTTTTCCGGCAGTGTGGAGCATGCCATTGCCCATATTGAGGAGGCGCTCGAGGGAAGAATCGAAGAAAAACGCCAGCGCTGGTTTGCGATTAAACTATTTGAGCGTGACGAAAAGGTCTTTGAGCAGCTTTCTCTTCCAGACGACTTAAAGGCGCATATCGGAAAGGACATCAACGAATGTGAAACCGAAATGGACGATGATTCCGAAAGCATCATCACCAACGAGCGCTACCTTTATATCGCGTCCATCATTCAGGGCTGCCAAAAGAAAACACGCGGGAAGCTGACGACCTCCGACAAGATCGACCGAATCGTCACAAACCGAATTCTGGCCCTGCCGATTTTTGTATTGATCATGTTCGGGGTTTATTATATTTCCGTAACGTCGCTCGGAACATTCTTAACGGACTGGACGAACGACACCCTGTTCGGCGAATGGATTCAGCCGGGAGTAAGCGCGTGGCTTGCCAGCGTTGGCGCGGCAGACTGGCTGAACGGTCTGATTGTGGACGGAATCATCGGCGGTCTCGCGGCTCCCATCGGGTTTGCTCCGCAGATGGCAATTCTCTTCTTCTTCCTTTCTATTCTGGAGGATTGCGGCTACATGGTTCGCATCGCGTTTATTATGGACCGTGTTTTCCATAAATTTGGTCTTTCGGGAAAAAGCTTCATCCCTCTACTCATTTCCTCCGGCTGCGGCGTTCCCGGAATTATGGCCTCCAAAACAATTGAGAATGAAAACGACCGCCGCATGACGATTATGACCACAACCTTTGTCCCCTGCGGCGCAAAGCTTCCGGTTATTGCGCTGATTGCGGGCGCGATTATGGGCGGAGCCTGGTGGATGGCGCCCTCCATGTACTTTATTGGCATTATGGCTGTTATTGTCTCCGGCATCATGCTGAAAAAGACAAGGCTGTTTATGGGTGACCCCGCTCCGTTCGTTATGGAGCTTCCGCAGTATCACGTCCCCTCCGTCCGAAATGTCCTGCTCCACGTATGGGAGCGCGTATGGAGCTTCCTGAAAAAGGCCGGTACCGTGCTGTTTGTCAGCTGCGTCGTTATGTGGTTCCTTGCAACCTACGGCTTCGCCGACGGGCAGTTCGGCATGGTTGACCAGGAATACAGCCTGCTCGCCATGATCGGCGGGTTCATTGCCCCGATCTTTATCCCGCTTGGCTTCGGCAACTGGAAAGCAGTCGCCGCTACCCTCTCCGGCTTTGTTGCCAAGGAAGGAATCGTAAGCACAATGGGCGTCCTGCTCGGCATGGCCGACGCGGGCGAAGGCGACACCGGTCTATGGACGGCCGTTATGGCAATGTTCCCCGGCGCGGTAGCGGCATTCTCGTTCCTGCTCTTCAACCTGCTCGATTCCCCCTGCCTCGCGGCAATCAGCACAATTGCGAAGGAAATGAACAGCAAAAAATGGACGGTCTTTGCCCTTGCCTACCAGAACATCTTTGCCTACTGCGTTTCTCTCATGGTGTTCCAGTTCGGCATTCTGCTGACCGGGGCTCCGTTCTCAGCCGGCACCGCCGTTGCGGTAATTCTGCTCGGCGTGCTGCTGTACCTGCTGTTCCGTCCGGCTCCAAAACAAAAATCCACTCCAAACCTTGGTGTTACAAATGATATCGCAGCCACGGCGGGCAGGCTTGGTTAGCCCGCGCCGGCTGCACCAGGAGGATGACCTATGAGTACCATTCTTATCAGCAGCATTGTTGCCGTTCTTTTCATACTGGCTTTAAGGCATGTCTTAAAAAAAGGCACCTGCTCCGGCTGCGTGGAAAAGGACTCCTGCCCCATGGCAAGCTCCGGCGGCTGTAAAAGCTGCTCCGGCTGCCACCAGGCACAAGAAACGGTGAAACACTGATTCTCATATTACACAAAGAAGGAACGCCGCCCGAATCGGGCGGCGTTCCTTCTTTGTGCAGACATTTTATTTCCGGTGCAGGCAAAGCAAAAGCTCGCGCAGGAGCTTGCAGGCAAGCGCGCTGGAAGCGCCGCTCTGGTCATAGACGGGCGAAAGCTCGTTCATGTCGCAGCCGACAATGTTCAGGTCGGAGACCTGAAGCACCGCGTTCAGCAGCTCGGAAAACGTAACCCCTCCTGCCTCGGGTGTTCCGGTTCCGGGAAACGCGGAAGGGTCGAGCACATCGAGATCAATGGATAAATAAACCGGCTTTCCCCGCAGGCTTTCGACTGCCTTTTCCAGCCCGGTGAAATGAAACCTGCTGGTGAACACATGCTCCTTCGCCCACTGGAATTCCGCCCGTTCTCCCGAGCGGATTCCAAACTGAAAAATTCTGCCGTCACCGGTCAGCTCCCAGACTCGGCGCATAACCGTGGCGTGAGAAAGGGGCTCTCCCAGATAATCCTCCCGCAAATCCGCGTGCGCGTCGAAATGCAGAATGTGCAGCTCCGGGTAACGCCTGACCGCCGCGCGAACCGCGCCCAGTGTGACCAGGTGCTCGCCGCCGATCATCAGCGGCAGCTTTCCGTCATCCAGAACCGTTCCGGCAAATTCCTCAATCTGTTCCAGCGCACGCCCCGAATTGCCGAAGCAAAGCTCGAGGTCGCCGCCGTCAAAGACAGAAATATCCTCCAAATCCTTATCCTGATAAGGGCTGTAGGTTTCGATCCCGAAGGATTCGCTGCGCATATTCCGGCTGGCAAAGCGCGTTCCGGGGCGATACGAGGTAGTGGAATCGAACGGCGCTCCGAAAATGACGATGCGGGAGGGCTCGTACTCGCTGTCGCAGCCGATAAATGTATCGATATTCCTATTCATCGCCGTCATTCCCGCCTTCCAGCAAATCGCGGACATAGGTCGGCAGCGCGAAGCTGCCGGTATGAAGCTCCGTATTATAATACCTCGTTTTTATCCCGAGTCGGTTCCACGCCTGCGCGTCAAACGCAAGCGGATCGTATTTTTTTGACGCCAGCCCGAACAGCCAGTGACCGGAGGGATATGAGGGAATATGCGCCTGATACACACGGCAGACCGGGAAGAATTCCGTTATCCGTTGGTGTGCGCGCTTCATGGACTTTGCGTACTGCTCGTAATACGGGCTTTCGTGCTGGTTTACCAGAATTCCCTCAGCGGTGAGCGCCTTGTAACAGTTGCCGTAGAATTCCCGGGTAAACAGCCCCTCGCCCGGACCAAACGGGTCGGTGGAATCCACAATAATTAAATCGTATTCGTTTTCGCGCGAGCGGATAAACCGCAGACCGTCCTCATAATATATCGTAAGTCTCGGATCGTCGAGCCTGCATGCCGTCTGCGGCAGGTACTCACGGCAGGCCTTGACCACCATTTCGTCTATTTCCACCATATCGATATGCTCAATGCCTTGGTAGCGCGTCAGCTCGCGAACCGAGCCGCCGTCGCCCGCGCCGATGAGCAGGACGTTTTTAATCTTGGGGTTGGTCGCCATAGGCACATGCACAATCATATCGTGATAAATAAATTCATCCTTTTCGGTCAGCATCATCAAACCGTCCAGCGTGAGGAACTTTCCGAACTCTCCGGATTCCATAATATCGATGCGCTGAAACTGGCTCTGCGCCGAATAAATCTGCTTATCCACCTTTATGGAAAAACGTACATCGTCGGAGTGCTCCTCCGTATACCACAATTCCAAATTAAAACGCTCCTTTTCTGAGATATCTTTTGCCATCGCTTCTTCCCCCTTCGGTTCGCATAGGCGTTGACCAAGCTATGAAGCACCGCATTCTCCGTTCAGAAGTATGCGCTCCCAGCGTAGGATATGCGAGAGGCTGCCCGGATTTTCACCGCGCTATTCTCTCACAATATTGATGTGCTCGATATTCTTATCCTCGGTTCCCGTTAAGAAGCAGCCTTTTTCCTTCGCGTAGCATATATAATCCAATATTTCCCGGGTAATGCGTTCCCCCGGGGCGAGAATCGGGATTCCGGGCGGGTAGCACATGACAAATTCACCGCAGACATGCCCCTGGCTTTTTTCGAACGTAACCGACTGGTTTTCGGCGTAAAAGGCCTCCTGCGGCGCAAGAACCACCTGCGGGCTAATATACTCGTGGTCGAGCATTCCGGTGTGGTCCTTGCCGTAGATGCGCTTGATTTCGCTCAGGGAGGAAACCAGCCGCTCAATAGCCAGACCGTTATCTCCGACTGAGATAATGGCAAGGATATTTCCGATATCGCCAAATTCAATCTGGATATCATACTGGTCACGCAAAATATCGTAAACCTCGATTCCGGCGCGCCCGATATCAAGCGTATGGACGGACAGCTTGGTCACATCGAAATCATAAACGGAGCCGCCGTCGTTCAGCTCTCTGGAAAAGGCGTAATAACCGCCTATCCGGTTGATTTCCTCGCGCGCGTACTCCGCCAGACGGCGTACCTTGCCAAAAATCTCCGCGCCGTGCAGCGCAAGGTTGCGGCGCGAAATATCCAGCGAGGAAAGCAGCAAGTATGAGCCGCTGGTCGTCTGGGTCAGGTTGATAATCTGGCGGATATGCCCCTCGCTGATTCTGCCGTTGGAAAGCAGGAGCGAGCTTTGGGTTAGGGAGCCGCCGGTTTTGTGCATACTCACGGCGGATAAATCCGCCCCGGCCGCCATGGCGGAGACCGGAAGCCCCTCGCCGAAGTAGAAATGCGTTCCGTGCGCTTCATCCGCCAGCACCGCCATATTGTGCTTATGGGCAAGCTCCACGATGCCGCGAAGGTCGGAGCATATGCCGTAATAGGTCGGGTTGTTGACCAGCACCGCCTTGGCGTTCGGGTTCTGGCGAATGGCACGCTCCAGGTCGATGGGCAGCATGCCAAGCGGAATTCCCAGCCTCCGGTTGATGCCCGGATTGACGTATACAGGCACGGCGCCGCTGAGAATCAGCGCGTTGATGGCGCTGCGGTGCACGTTTCTGGGCATAATAATCTTGTCGCCCCGTTTGCAGACACTCATAATCATGCTCTGCACTGCGGAGGTGGTTCCGTTCACCATGAAAAAGGCATCCTTCGCGCCGAAGGCCTGCGCCGCCAGCAGCTCCGCGTCGCGGATGACAGAAACCGGATGGCACAGGTTATCCAGCGGCTTCATCGAGTTGACGTCGACGGTAAGGCACTGGCTCCCCAAAAATTTCGTCAGCTCCGGGTTGCCCCTTCCGCGTTTATGACCGGGCACATCAAAAGGAACCACCCGCATTTCCTTGTACTTTTCAAGCGCCTCGTAAACTGGCGCCCGTTCCTGCGTTAATGGTTTCATGCCCCGCTCACCCCTCTCCGTCGTAAATGTTGGTGCCGCTGAAAATCTCAATCATTTCGCGGCGGAGGCTGTCGGAAATACGGAGCCTTTCCTTTGGGGGAAGCTCATAGACATCCGTGTTGAACAGATAGTTTTGCAGCTTAATCTCCTTGATCAGCATTTTTGTATGGAACAGGTTCGCCTGATAAACATTGATATCGATCGCGTCGTATTTCTTCAGCGTCGCGTCGTCAATATAATCCTGAATAGAGGTAATCTGATGATCGATAAACAGCTTTTTGCCGTCAACATCTCTGGTAAAGCCGCGAACCCGGTAGTCCGCGGTAATAATATCCGAATCAAAGCTTGAGATCAAATAGTTCAGCGCGTTCAGCGGAGATACCTGCCCGCAGGTCGCGACGTCTATATCCACGCGAAAAGTAGCTATGGAGTTATCAGGATGATACTCCGGGTAGGTATGCACGGTTACGTGGCTCTTGTCCAAATGACCGACCACATTTTTTCTCGTTTTGAGAATGTCGATTTCACCGTGGTTGCAGGAATCGTCGATCACCGTAACAGGCAGCGCCTCCTCGGTAATCAGCAGGGTCACGCTCGCCCCCTGGGGCTCGTAATCCTGCTTACTGACATTCAGCACATGCGCTCCGATGATTTCCGTAACATCACACAGAATATTGGTTAATCGCTCGGAGTTGTACTGCTCATCGACATAAGCAATATAGTCCTTCTGCTCTCGCTCACTTTTTGCATAGCAAACATCATAGATGTTGAAGCTAAGTGTTTTTGTGAGGTTGTTAAAGCCGTATAATTTCAGCTTATTTTCCAACCCGATCATCACAACCCTTCTTATTTATTTGAACGAACTCAATATTACGATAAAATTGCTGTTATGTCAATGTTTTTTGCCTTAAATCTGAATATTTCCGCATTAATTGAAACGGCTTCTGAAAATATTCCGAAATTCTCGTGTTTTCTCTGCTTTTTTCCGTTTTGCTTATGTGTCGAACCCAATAATTATACGAGAGCTTTTTAAATCGACGCCGAAAAAAAATAAAAAACATCGTTAATATTTTGTAAAACTACTTTAAATATGATATTGTTCGTGCTATAATACATCCTAAAGTTTTATAATGGGTAGAATTTCGATTTTCTTGTTAAATGTTTATCAGCAGGCTGTTTTCTCTTACGAAACCCTCCCATTTCTTCAGCTCTTTTCCTTTTTTATTATGAAGAACGGGCATGATTCTTCAGGCTCGAAAAGCGATTGTACGGCGGGAAGGGACAAAACATGAAACCGGAAAAAAGGATTCTGAAAAAAGAACGGAAAGGTTTCCCGTTTTCTTTCCTGAAAGACCTGCTCAAAACGCTTTTGCTCCTTGCGGCTGCCACCCTTGTTTCTTTTCTTGCCGTAAAAATCACTGCAAGCTACGACATCGTGGGGGTTATTTATGTGCTCGCGGTGGTGATGACCTCCCGGAGCACAGCAGGCTATTTCTGGGGCGTAGTTTCCTCGGCGGCAAGCGTGGTTTTGAAAAGCTTCTTTTTTACCTACCCCTACCACACGTTTATCGTTGAGGTTACCGGCTACCCGCTTACGTTTCTGGGGATGCTTGTCGTATCGCTGGTCACCAGCACGCTGACCGTTCAGATTAAGGAACAGGCGCGGCTTTCCGCCCTGCGCGAAAAGCGCACCGATCATCTTTACGAGTTCAACAAAAAGCTTCTTTCGGCAAGCGGCGTGAAAAGGATTGAAAAGCTTACGCTGGAGTATCTTTCTCAGTTTTCTCAAAGATCCGTCATCTTTTACACCGATGACCCTCTGGAGGGCGGAACCGGCATTATGAAAAGTGTGACCAGCCGCCACGAATACATGCTCCAGTCCACCCACGAAAAAGACGTGGTGCACTCGGTGTTTTTGAGCCGGAAGCCCGCGGGCGCCGGAACACCCGGCAGCAGCGGTACAAACGGGCTTTATCTTCCCGTTATTGCGCAGGGGCAGATGCTGGGGGTTGCCGGTCTGTTTTTTGAGAAAGACGAACAGCCGGAGGAAAACAAGCTTACCTTTATTAATATGATTATATCACAGGCGGCTCTCGCGCTGGAACGCCAGAGGCTTTCGGATGAACAGCAGGATATTGTAGTGGAAGCGGAAAAGGAAAAAATGCGTACCAATCTTCTTCGCTCCGTCTCCCATGACCTGCGGACTCCGCTCACCAGCATTATCGGTGCAAGCTCCGCCATTTTGGAAAATAAAGACCGGATCAGCCAGGAAACGCATGACAAGCTGATCAGCGATATCCACGAGGAGGCCGGCTGGCTCATCCGCATGGTGGAAAACCTGCTGTCCGTCACCCGCATCTCCAACGGACCGGCCAGGCTGAAAAAACAGCCGGAGGCCGCGGAGGAAATTGTTGCCGGAGCTGTCAGCCGAATCCGAAGCCGTTTTCCGGAGGTCGGCATCCATGTTACCGTACCGGATGATTTTCTAATGGTTCCCATGGACGCGACGCTGATCGAACAGGTCATCATCAACCTTTTGGAAAACGCCATCTATCACGCCGGAAAAGACCTGCCGGTTGAGCTCGCGGTAACCGTGAGAGACCGTCAGGCGGTTTTTTGCGTCAGCGACCATGGCAAGGGAATTCCCAAGGAAGAAATGCACCATATTTTTGACGGTTATCCGACCGATCAGGCCAAAAGCAGCGATTCCTCCCGGGGGGCCGGAATCGGTCTCTCCATCTGCATGTCCATTGTCAAAGCGCACGGCGGTCAGATGTTCGCCGGAAACCGGAAGGATTCTCAGTCCGGAGCAACCTTTACCTTTCTTCTGCCGTTAGAGGAGGCTGAACAAAATGAGCAGTAAGGCAACCGTTTTAATTGTGGAAGACGAAGCTGCGATCAGTAATTTTATGTCGACGATTCTTGCCGCCAACGGTTATAAGACCTTGAAGGCGCAGACTAGCTCCTCCGCCCTCTCAATGATCTCCTCCTACTGCCCCGAAATTATTCTTCTGGATCTCGGGATGCCGGACATGGACGGTCTCGAGGTGTTAAAGCAGGCAAGAAGCTGGTTTATGGGACCAATTATCGTGGTTTCGGCACGCGGAAATGAAAAAGACAAGGTGCAGGCGCTTGACCTGGGCGCCGATGATTATATTACGAAGCCGTTCGGCTCCTCAGAGCTGCTGGCACGCATCCGCACGGCGGTGCGCCACAGCATTAAAATGGAAACCGGCGAGGATTTTGCCGGCGGTCTGTTTGTGCGGGGCGACCTCACTCTTGACCTTGGCAAACGCGTGGTCACGGTTGACGGGCACGACGTACACCTTACGCAGATCGAGTTTAAAATCGTTTCTTTAATTTGCAAACACGCCGGTCATGTTTTGACCTACGCTTATATATTGAATCAGGTGTGGGGAAATTATGCTCAGGAGGATCACCAGATTCTGCGGGTCAACATGGCGAATATCCGCAGAAAAATCGAAAAAAACCCCGCCGAGCCGAAATACATCCTAACGGAGGTCGGCGTCGGCTACCGCATGGCGGATGAAGAATAACCCCTATCCCTTTCGGCAATTTTGCTTTCGTGCATCTTTCACATTCCTGAAACCAGCTTTTGCGGGCAGTGCCGCCGCTCTTGCGGCTTTTCGCGAAGGACTCCTTTCCAAAAATGTAAAGGCACGCAAAATTCACATAGAAAAAGAAGTATAGGAGAAGTGATTAGTCATGGTAAAAGGAACAAAAATCAGTATTCTCGGTGCGGGCAACGTCGGCGCTACCATCGCCTACACCCTCACTCTGGACGGAATGGCTTCGGAGATTGTCCTTGTTGATATCAATAAGGATAAAGCACAGGGTGAAGCAATGGATATCATCCAGGGCACCGCTCTCTGCCCGCCGGTCAACATCTACTCCGGCGATTACGCGGACATTAAGGATTCTGACATCGTTATCGTAACCCTTGGCAGCGCCCGTAAACCCGGCCAAACAAGAATTGACCTCGCTCAGGGCAACGTAAACATTATTAAGAGCGTTATGCCTCAGGCGATGAAATATGCTCCGAACGCAATTTATGTCGTGGTCAGCAACCCTGTAGACATCGTTACCTACACAATTTTGAAAACAACCGGTCTTCCGGAATCCCGTGTTTTCGGCTCCGGAACATTACTGGATACCGCTCGTCTGCGCGAGATGATCGCAAGCAACGTTTGCGTAAGCCCGAAGAATGTTCACGCCTATGTACTCGGCGAGCATGGCGATTCCGCAATGATTCCGTGGTCCCTCACCAGCATTGGCGGCATTCCGATCTCCACTTATCTCGAAAGCCTCCGCAACAAGAATCCGGATTACAAAGAGCTTGACCACGACGCGATTGAGCAAGACGTTCATAAATCCGGCGGAAAGGTAATCAGCCTGAAGGGCGCTACCTTCTACGCGATTGCCATGTCTACCCGCCGTATCTGCGAGTGCATCCTGCGCGACACCACCACCGTTCTGAGCCTTTCCAGCATGCTGCACGGCGAGTACGGCTTTGATGATGTTTGCATGAGCCTGCCCTGCACCGTTGGTCGCAACGGTATCAGCAATATGATCGCTCCGCCGCTTACGCCGGAAGAAAAAGCAAAGCTTGTAAAGAGTGCCCATCTGTTAAAGGATACCATTGCAGCACTTGATATTTAATTGAATTTGTGTTATTTTATTAACAAACAAAGATGTGCTGATTTCACGCGATCCTATCATTAGACTGCTTTCCCTCGATTTTGGCGCTGAGGTTACGGAATCAGTACAAATATGAAAGGATGTTCCAAATGGATTATGCAAAAGAGTCCTTAAGACTGCACGGTGAATGGAAGGGTAAATTTGAAATTACCTGCCGCGCGCCGTTGAATACGCGCGAAGACCTTTCTCTTGCCTACACCCCCGGCGTTGCCCAGCCCTGCCTTGAAATTCAGAAGGATGTCGATAAGAGCTACGAGCTTACCCGCCGCTCAAATCTGGTTGCGGTCGTCACCGACGGCACCGCGGTTCTCGGTCTCGGCGACATCGGTCCGGAAGCCGGCATGCCGGTTATGGAAGGCAAATGCGTTCTGTTTAAGGCGTTCGGCGGCGTAGACGCGATTCCGCTCTGCGTCCGTTCCAAGAGCGTTGACGATATTGTCAACACCGTCCGTCTTCTCGCGGGCAGCTTCGGCGGCGTAAACCTCGAGGATATCTCCGCTCCCCGCTGCTTCGAAATCGAGCGTAAATTAAAGGAATGCTGCGATATTCCGATTTTCCACGACGACCAGCACGGCACAGCGGTTGTTACGCTTGCCGCTATGTTTAACGCACTCAAGCTCACCGGCAAGAAGATCGAGGATATCCACGTGGTAACCAGCGGCGCAGGCGCGGCCGGTATCGCGATTATCAAGCTGCTCATTGCCCTCGGCTTAAAGAATGTAATCATGTGCGACCGCAGCGGCGCAATCTATGAGGGCCGCGACGGTCTGAACGAAGAAAAAATGGAAATGGCGGCGATCACCAACCACGAGAAGCGCAGCGGCAGCCTTGCCGATATGCTCAAGGGCGCGGACGTGTTCATCGGAGTATCCGCCCCGAACTGCGTAACCGCTGAGATGGTTAAGAGCATGAACAAGGATCCCATCCTCTTCCCGATGGCAAACCCGACTCCGGAAATCATGCCGGATATTGCGCTTGCCGCAGGCGCAGCCGTTGTCGGCACAGGCCGCAGCGACTTCCCGAACCAGATCAACAATGTTCTTGCGTTCCCCGGTATCTTCCGCGGCGCGCTTGATGTCCGCGCAAGCGATATCAACGACGAGATGAAGATTGCGGCTGCGCGAGCAATCGCTTCCTTCGTAACTGATGACAAGCTTGCCGCCGATTACATCATTCCGAGCGCGCTGGATAAGACTGTTGCCGACGCGGTTGCCAAGGCAGTCGCTGAAGCCGCCCGCAAAACCGGCGTAGCAAGAATCTAATTTCATTATTGATAATAACGCAAAAGGAGCAGGCCATTCGGTCTGCTCCTTTTTTAATAAAATCACATAAAACTCTCTCTTATTGGGCTTCTTGCAGAATCGGAGCGTCAAAGGGTAGCTTTCCGGCAATGGGGTCTAGGGAAACCTGAGAAATAAGCCTCGTTTTCAGCAAAAAATCATATTTATATAAAACGCAGGGCAGGGCGCCAAAGCACTCTGCCCCGCGTTTCACGGAGCCAGGCTCCATACCACAACGGGAAAAACCCCACGTTTGTAACAGTTCGCATCCATTTTTGTCGGTTGGATAAACCCTTTTAATCGGCTTTTAACTGAAATCTCTGCACCAGCGCGTTCAAAGTATCAGCCTGCGCCGTCAGATTCTCACTGGAGGCGGCGCTTTCCTCCGCTGTAGCGGAAACACTTTGCACAACGTCGGAAATCTGCTCCATTGCCGCCTGTATCTGCACAATGTCGGTGGACTGGCTGGCGGAGGCTTTTGAGATCGTACCGATATTTTGAGCGATTTCTTCAATGCTCGATGCCACCGTTTCCAGTGATTTTGCCGTTTGCCCGGCTATCATCGTACCGTTTTTCACCGAGTTAATTGTATTGTCAATCAATACAGCTGTATTTCGGGCGGCTTCCGCGCTTTTTGAAGCAAGATTCCGAACCTCATCCGCAACAACGGCAAACCCTTTTCCGGCGCTTCCGGCTCTTGCCGCTTCCACCGAGGCGTTCAGCGCCAGAATATTAGTCTGGAAGGAAATATCTTCTATCGTTTTTATGATATCGCCGATTTCATTGGAGCATCTGCTGATCTCCTGCATTGCCGCAAGCATATCGTTCATGCGGCGGTTGCTTTCCATTGCTTCATTGCTGACCGACGCAGTGTTTTGACTTGCAAGCTCGGCACTTTCCGCATTATTACGAATATTATCCGAAACGCTGATAATGGTTGCGGATAGCTCTTCAACGCTGCTTGCCTGCATAGAGGCAACGCGGGACAAAGTCTGCGCCCCCTCCGATACCTGGCTGGAACCGACGGCAACATCACCGGCAGTGGCACGAATCTGATTCATTGTAATGTTTAATGATTGCGAAATATTGTCAAGCGCCCCGCGGATACTCGCAAACTCGCCTTCGTAATCATATTTCAAATTAAAAGCTAAATTGCCCTTTGCAATCTGGTTCAGCACCTCGGAGATTTCGGTAATATAGTTTAATGCCTGCTCCGCTTTTTTCGTGTTCTGCTCCAGCTCTTCTTTTTTCGCATTCAAAAGAAATTTAGAAACAAACATGATTAAAAGATAAATACTGATAAACAGCAGAACGACTAAGATAAGCCGCAATACCATTTCCGGAAAAAAGATTTCATCTCTTACCGGCAGCGTATTTGTTCCGTTCAGCGTCCATGCACAAGCTAAAGATACCGTTAATTCCGCAATGGCAATCAAAAGCACCTTTAGGTCAAGGTAATAAGCCAGCACAATCACAAAGAAGCTAGTAAAAGACCAAAAGTCTCTTGACGGGATCATATATATAATAAAATTATACTGAACAAACAAAACCAGTAAAAAAAATTTTTTTCCTAACTCATACACCTTTTGATCCAAATGCCCGTTAACATTTGATTTTTTGATTAATGTAATTGCAATTATATCCCATACAAGGTTAAGTACAAAAAAAGCCGCGATTGCTGTCCAACTCGCATTTTTATAGAACCCCAATGCTTTTAATGCTGCAAATGTAATTCCCGCACACGTACAGCCGCCTGTGAAAAAAATCATAATTAATTTAAATGCTTTTGACTGATATTCTTCAATGACCGAATTATTTCGCATGGAAGCCACCCCTTCTTTCTCTTGCTTTTACATATATTCCCTCAAATATAAAAATAACAAATAATTTGTCGAAAAGCAATACTTATTTTTCTATAATTTAATTTTTTATCTAAAAATTTGTTTCTGGGCGGATAAAGTATGCTTAAGCGCAAAATCAGCGCTCCCGGTGAGGAGCGCTGATTTTGCACATTTAAGGAGGGTCTATATAAACAGATTGGTGTCAGAGCTCTCCGCTGAACCGAGAAATGTGGCCACGCCGGCAATTTCCACGCCATCGATCAGCTCTTCCTTTCGGATTCCCATAATATCCATCGACATCTGGCAGGCAACGATATTAACGCCGCTGTCCATTGCCGACTGAATCAGCTCCTCCAGCGAGGAGACATTCTTGCTTTTCATGATACCGCGTATCATTTTTGCGCCCATGCCGCCCATGTTCATTTTGGAGATTCCAAGCTTTTTGCTCCCGCGCGGCATCATCGCGGAGAACATCCGCTCAATCAAATTCTTCTGTACCTTTATCCTATCGCTTCTTCGCAGGATATTCAGCCCCCAGAAGGTGAAAAACATTGTCACCTTCCGCCCCATAGAGGCGGCGCCGTTGGCAATAATCAACGCGGCGAGAGCCCTATCGAGATCTCCGCTGAACACGACCATGCTTTTGTCGTTCCCGCTCTGCGCTGTGGTTTGCGCCAGTGTTGCTCCGGCCTTTCGAAGCCGTACGCTGTAGGTCGCCCCGGTTCGCTCCACGCAGAGCAGCTCGTTCCCGGTTCTTTCGCACCATACATTGATATCTGAGGCGAACGCGGGATCGGTTGCCTTTACCAGAAGAATCTCACCCTCTTGCAGCTTTTTAATCCCTTCAGATACCTTCATGATTGGTCCGGGGCACTGCAGCCCGCAGGCGTCCACCTCAAGAACCCTGCCCGCTTCGCACCGCATGGGGGTGTCTGTCTGTTCCGGCTGTTTGGCAATCCCGATACAGTCCGTGGGACTGTTCTGCTCCTTATCCTCCTTTGCGGCCATATAGGTTTTGTAGCCGCCGCTGAGGTTATAGGCGTCGTACCCGTTCTGGCTGAGAATCCGTGCCCCGATATAGCCGCGCAGCCCGACCTGGCAGTACAGGTACACCGGCTTATCCTTCGGCAGCTCCTGCATCCTCTCCCGTAAAGCATCCACCGGAATATTAACAGAACCGGGTATGGTTCCCAGCTGCGCTTCCGCAGAGGTTCGAACATCGAGAAGGGTAACCTTTGCGGGGTCAAGAACATCGACCTCATCATAATAGAAGCTTTTCACGTCACCGCGCAGCATGTTTGCGGCTGTGAAGCCAAGCATATTAACCGGGTCCTTCGCGGAGGAATAGGGCGGTGCGTAGCAAAGCTCCAGCTCCTCGAGGTCATACACCGTTCCGTTCAGGCGCAGCGCGGCGGCAATTACGTCAATGCGTTTATCCACACCCTCGTAGCCGACCCCCTGCGCGCCCAGGATTTTGCCATCCGGCGCAAACAGCAGCTTCAGGCTTATCTGGGTGCCGCCCGGGTAATACCCGGCGTGACTGGCCGGATGGATATAGGTTTTGGAATAGGGAATATTCTGCGCCTTGAGCTGTTTTTCGTTCAGTCCGGTGGAAGCCGCTGTCAGGTCGAACACCTTTAAAATCGAGCTGCCCTGTACCCCCGGATTTTTTACGGTACGCTTCCCCAGCACGTTTTCCGCAACCAGCCTGCCCTGTTTATTCGCCGGACCTGCCAGCGGAATCAGCGCCTCCTTGCCGGTAGAGAGCTGCCGAACCGCAATTGCGTCACCTACGGCGAAAATATCCGGATCGGAGGTGGCAAACCTTTCGTTCACCTTGATGCTTCCGCCCTCGCCAAGCTCCAGTCCGGCTTCTTTTGCAAGGCGGCTGTCCGGCGCGACACCGATACTCAGAACAACCATATCGGCTGCAACGGAGCGATTCCCGGTTAATTGCACCAGAAGCTTTTCCTTTTTCTCAAAGCCCTGAACGCCGGTGCCGAGAAGCAGCCGGATGTCGTTTTCTCGGATATGCCGGTGCAGAATTGCAGCCATTTCCGGGTCAAGAGACGCAATCACCTGACCAAGATATTCCACCACCGTTACTTCCAGCCCGCGCTGTTTTAAATTTTCTGCCATTTCTATTCCAATAAAGCCCGCGCCGACGACAACGGCGGATTTCGCGCCAGTCTCTTTAATATAGGAATCAATCTGAAAGGTATCGGGAACGCTTCGGAGCGTGAAGATGCCCTCCTGCTCAATTCCCGGTAAATTCGGTCGCTTGGGAACCGCCCCGGGGGAGAGAATCAGCTTATCGTAGCGCTCTTCATAGGTACTGCCGTCCGCGTGATTCTGAACCGTGACCGTTTTTGTCTCGCGATTAATTCGCATTACTTCGCTCTTGGTACGTACATCGATACGGAACCGATCCCGCAGCAGCTCCGGTTTGGTGACGAACAGCTTTTCCCTGTCCTTAATCGTTCCGCCAATATAATAAGGAAGCCCGCAGTTTGCATAGGAAATATATTCCCCTTTTTCAAATAGAATGATTTCCGCCTCTTCGCTCAGCCTGCGCAACCTGGCCGCGGCTCCGGCTCCGCCAGCAACACCGCCTACAATTAAAACCTTCATATCTATATTCCTTTCCGCTTTCTTCCAAAGAAAGCCTGTAATTTATTCTTTTCAAGATATATATTATTCCCAGTTCCTCTTTTTTTCTGTGACTAAATCACCAAATAGAAAAGAAATGTGATATAATCACAGAAGACAAGGAAATAATGAATATAATGGAATGACCCAGGAATTTCTCTTCGTTAATTTCATTGGAAAATAACCTTATTCGTGAATTTTTTGTACAGCAAGGCAAATAACGAAGCTATCGAATAAGTCGACGCCTGACAAGTTTTTGGCGTTCTATTAATTTTTAGAAAGGAAAATGAAGTATGGCGGATGTCATCATTTTAGGATACGGACCAGCGGGGATTTCCGCTGCAACATACACCACACGCGCCGGTTTAAACACGATTGTTATCGGCCGCGACGGAGGCTCCCTGCTGAAAGCGGAAAAAATTGAAAATTATTACGGTTTTTCAACTCCGGTTTCGGGCGAGCAGCTGGTTAAGGACGGGATCGAGCAGGCCGCGCGGCTAGGCGCACAGATCGTTTCAGACGAGGTACTGGGAATTACGTATGACGGTCAGTTTACGGTACAGTGTAAGCACGCGGCCTACCGTTCTCCCGCTGTGATTCTTGCCACAGGCTCCTCCCGAACCGCACCGAAAATTGAGGGGCTTCAGCGTCTGGAGGGTCATGGAGTCAGCTATTGCGCCGTCTGCGACGCCTTCTTTTACCGGGGAAGATCCGTGGCGGTGCTGGGAAGCGGCGATTACGCGCTTCACGAAGCGATGGAGCTGCTGCCGGTCGTTGGCTCGGTAACCCTGCTGACAAACGGCAAGGAGCCCTCGGTGGAGCTTCCCTCCAACCTCACCGTGGAGAAAAGGGAAATTGTTTCTTTTCAGGGAGAAAACGTTTTGAGCTCGGTTCAGTTTAAAGACGGCTCCTCCAAGGAATTCAGCGGTGTATTCATCGCGATGGGTGTCGCGGGGAGCAGCGACCTTGCCAGAAAGCTGGGCGCGCAGACAAAAGGCTCTTCGATTGTAGTGGATGAAGGCATGCAGTCGAGCATTCCCGGTCTCTACGCGGCAGGCGACTGTACCGGCGGAATGCTGCAGGTTTCAAAGGCAGTGTATGACGGAGCAAAAGCCGCTTCAAGCGTTATCAAGCAATTGCGGCTGGCCTCTAAAAAGGTTTAACGAACAAGGCAGATGGATTTTCTCCTTTCTGCCTTGTTTTTTATTGTATAGTAAGTCAGGCTGACGCCTGGCTAGCAACGCAGCGACGGGGAAAATAGACCGCAAAGACTGGTTGGTTTTAGATTTAATTGACTAATATGTTTATTGTAAGCTCTATCATACTCAGTAAGCCCTATATTTATAAAATATTCATATAAATTTCATTTATTATATAGTTTAATTTAAGTTTTCGATGCTAGAATTTTATGCAAGTGTATTGACAACCGCACGGAATAGCTGTATTATTGTATTAATTAAATAGTACATATTATCTTGCTTTCTAAGATCTGTTTTTCCATCTTAAAGGAGTGAACACCAACGTGAAGAAAAAGAAGAAAATTATTATTGCAGTATGCGTCGTTGCCGTAGCTGCAATCGGGGTGGTATCCCTGCTGAACGGAAGCCGCAAGGGAGCGGCCGTATCCGTGCCTTACGCCCCTCTGAGCAAAACGACCCTGCGCAGCACAATCAGCACCTCCGGCGTTGTACAAAGCAATGATTCTGTAAATATTTACAGCGACCTGAACTACGCGGTGAAAAAGCTTAACGTAAAGGTTGGCGACCGCGTCAGCGCGGGGCAGGTGCTTTGCGAAATCGATTCCGTCGATCTGAAGAACTCAATCGATCAGAAAATTGCTTCGCTCCAGACAAGCGCGGCACAGTCTGAACAAAGGATTAAAACCAGCCAGAAGAAATACAACGATACCAAATCGACCCTGAGCGCGGGTCTGAACACGCAAATCAACAGCGCCGCCGACAAGGTCGTTTCCGCCCAGCGTGACCTTGAAACTGCCCAGCAGAAGCTAACCGACGCGAAAAAGCGCCTCGATACAAACACGGATACCAGTTTAATCAGCGCAAAATCTGCCGTTGAGACCGCGCGCCTGGACTACGAAAGCGCAGATAAATCATATAACGATTTTAAGAAAGATCACAAGGGTGAGACTATCAGCGGAGATTTGCAGGATGAATCCCGCAAGCTGCGGGAAGCGATGGAATCTGCTAAGGTAAGATATGATTCCGCTAAGGACTCCCTCGCGGCTTATTATACCACACACGACGAGAACATTGCAGACCTGACCAAGGCTGTGACCACCGCGCAGATTAGTTACGACAGCGCGGTCAAAGCGCAGAAGTCTGCCATTGCTTCGGTAAATCAGGACCTCAGCGCCGCCGCGGACAGCGTCACCTCCGAAAAGCTTTCCGCCGACCAGAAGGCGCAGCAGGCGGAGCTGGAATCTTTGCAGAACAAGCTGGCCAAGTGCAGTGTTACCGCCCCGGCCTCCGGCACCATTACCGCGGTTTACGCAACGGAAAACGCACCGTCAGGCGGGTTGATGTTTGTAATTGAAGACACCAATGCATTAAAAATGAAGATAAAAATCAAGGAATCCGACATTGCCAGCATTAAGCCCGGCATGAAGGCGGTTGTTTCCGCAGACGCAATAGACGGTAAAAAATTCGACGGCGTGGTGGGAAAGATTGCCCCGACTTCCCTGAAGGATAAGGAAGGCAAGACCGTCAGCAGCTCCAACGCGGAGTTTGAGGCGGATATCACTATTACCTCGAAGGACCCTGCTCTGCTGATCGGAATGAATGGTTCAGCGGAGATTATTCTTCAAAGCAAGGAGTCCGTCTATTCCGTTCCGTTTGAAGCAATTACAACAGACCCGCAGGGCAAGAGCATTGTTTACTCCGCTGTTCAGCAGCAGGATGGTTCGTACAAGGCGATTGCCGTTCCGGTTACTCTGGGAATTGAGACAGATACGAATGTTGAAGTATCCGGCAGTGACCTAAAGGATGGACTAAAAATCATCACTGACCCGAAGCAGACTCTGCCGAATCAGAAGATCATGCTCGAGCCCAATGAAAATGAAGCGGCGAGAGCCTCGGGAAAGAAAGAATCGGCAGGTGCATAGAATGAGCGAAAAAGTAGTCATTGATATGTCGGATATCGTGAAGTCTTTCTACGTTGGAACGCCAAATGAACTGGAAATTCTGCACGGTATAAATTTAAAAATTTATGAAGGCGAATTTGTCTCCATTGTCGGCGCGTCCGGCTCCGGAAAATCCACGCTGATGAATATTATCGGCGCCTTGGACCGGCCAACCACCGGTCAGTATGTGCTGGACGGGGTTTCGGTGGAAAAAATGAGCAGCAACGAGCTTTCACAGATTCGCAATAAAAAAATCGGGTTTGTGTTCCAGAACTTTAACCTGATTCCCCGTTCCACCTCTCTCGGCAACGTGGAGCTGCCGATGCTTTACGCTGGGGTTCCACTCCGAAAAAGAACCGCCCGTGCAATGGAGCTGCTGGAGCTGGTGGAGATGAAGGACCGCGCGAAGCATATGCCCAACGAGCTTTCCGGCGGTCAGAAGCAGCGGGTATCCATTGCGCGGGCAATGGCGAACGACCCTGCGATCATCCTTGCCGACGAACCGACCGGCGCGCTTGACAGCAGCACCGGCCGTCTGGTCATGGACTTGTTCCACACCCTTCACCAGGAAGAGGGAAAAACGATTGTCCTGATTACCCATAACAGCGAGCTGGCGGCGGAAACTGAGCGGATCATCACGATACACGACGGAAGAATTGGAAACGATGTTGACAACCGTTTCAAGCTTCAGGAGGCGGAACATGAATCTGCTTGAAAATATCTCCCTGGCTATTAATGGGCTGAAGTCCAATAAAATGCGTGCACTCCTTACCATGCTGGGTATTATCATCGGAATTGGCTCCGTCATTGCCATCACCTCTGTAGGCAACGCCATGACCAACGCGATGAACGACGCCTTTAAAAGCTTCGGCATCACGAATATCCAGGCCTCTGTGACTATGAAGAATGACAGCATCTACAACCAGGGCTGGGGAAGCAGCGGTTCCAATCCTGAAGATAACGATTTAATCTCAGACGAAATGATTGAAAAGCTGAAGGCAAAATTCGGTTCCAAAATCTCCGCAATTAGTCTTACGCAAAGCGCGGGAACGGGAAAAATCGAATTAGACCGTAAAAAAGCAACCGTGAAAATCTCCGGAGTAAATGACGAAAGCGACACGGTCAATAATATTGAGCTGAAGTCCGGTCGTTTTATCAGCAAGAAGGATACGCAGAGCGCAAGATATGTTACCGTTATCTCCCAGCAGCTTGCAGCCGAGCTTTACGGCAGCCAGAATCCTGTGGGCAAGGAGCTTCGGGTGGAAACTGGCAACGGCAACAAAGCTTTTACGATTGTGGGCGTATACAAAGAGGCTGCCTCTTCCTCGTTCATTCGAAAAAGCCCCCGCACAACCTTCTATATCCCCGTTACAACCGCAAAAAAGATGTCCGACGCGAGCGACAACTATTCCGACATTCTGATTTCCGCCAAGATGGGCACGGACTGCACCAAATTTGCGGACGAAATTCAAACTTATATCAACAAAACCTTTTATGCCCATAACAAAACCTTTGAATGCCAGACCTTTAGTCTGGAGTCCGAAATGTCGCAGGCGAACGAAATGATGGGCACCCTCTCCCTTGCCATTGCGGTAATCGCCGCCATTTCTCTTCTGGTCGGCGGTATTGGCGTAATGAACATTATGCTCGTTTCCGTCACGGAGCGTACCCGCGAAATCGGCGTACGTAAGGCGCTCGGTGCACCGGACAGCGCGATCCGCGTCCAATTTATTGTGGAATCAATGATTATTTGCCTGATTGGCGGTATTTTGGGAATTGTTCTTGGAACGGGTCTTGGAAGCCTTGGGGGGATGCTGCTGAAACAGTCGGCGGTACCTTCGCTGAATTCTATCGTGGTAGCGGTTGGCTTCTCAATGGCAATCGGCGTATTTTTCGGCTACTACCCGGCCAACAAGGCGGCGAAGCTTGACCCGATCGAGGCGCTTCGTTACGAGTAATTCCTCTTTTTTAGAAGTTTTCAACTTCTCGGGTTATACATAGATACGCAAAAAGCAACGGCCTCAACCGAGACCGTTGCTTTTTTCTGTTTGAACCCGTCGGTTCGTCTATTTATTTTCCGGTGCCCCGATTCTGCGGAACCTTTCGTAACGCTGCTCCACCAGTTCGTCGCCGCTGAGCTGCCGCCTTTTTGTCAGCACGGCGCTTAGCCGGGCACGAAGCTCCTGATATACTCTGATAAAATCCCTGCCTCCCTCCGGAATAATCCTTTCGATTACTCTCAGCCCAAGAAGGTCGTTCGCCGTCATTTTCAGGCATTGGGCAGCTTCCTTCACCTTTGAAGAGTCCTTCCACAAAATACTGGCGCACCCCTCCGGCGAAATAACGGAATAGACGGAGTTTTCCAGCATCCAGACCTCGTCCGCTACCGCAAGCCCCAGCGCGCCGCCGCTTCCGCCTTCCCCGATCAACACCGATACAATCGGCACTCGCAGGGTCATCATGCTCATCAGATTTTCTGCGATTGCCTGACCCTGACCGCGTTCCTCGGCGGCAATGCCACAGAACGCGCCGGCGGTGTCAACAAAGCACACCACCGGGCGACCGAATTTTTCCGCAAGCTTCATCTGCCGCAGCGCCTTCCGGTAGCCCTCCGGGTGCGCGGAGCCGAAATTCCGCTGTACCTTTTCCTTGGTATCGTGCCCTTTTTCCAGCGCGATCACCGTAACCGGCATATTGTTCAGCCGGGCGATTCCGGCTACAACGGCATTGTCATCTCCGTAGCGGCGGTCTCCGTGCATTTCCACAAAGTCCGTAAAGATATTCTTGATAAAGTCCGTACCGGTAGGGCGGTCCTTCGCCCTTGCCGCCATCACCTTGTCGTAAGCGTTCATTGGGCGACCTCCTTCGTGTGCAGAGAGAGAAGTCTCGCAATTTGCTTTTTCTGCTCTTTGCGATTTGAGATCATGTCAACAAATCCCTTATCCAGCAGAAATTCCGCGCGCTGAAAACCCGCGGGCAGCTTCTGCCGCATAGTCTGTTCAATTACGCGCGGCCCTGCGAAGCCGATGAGCGCGTTTGGCTCGGCAAGAATGATATCCGCTTCCATGGCAAAGCTGGCAGTCACGCCGCCCGTGGTCGGGTCGGTAAGCACCGCAAGATACAGATTGCCCGCGTCACTGTGAAGCTTTACCGCTCCGCTGGTCTTCGCCATCTGCATTAACGAAAGGATTCCCTCCTGCATCCTGGCACCGCCGGATACAGCAAAGCCGACCACCGGCAGGGAATGCTCCGTGGCGTATTCAAAGGTACGGGTGATTTTCTCGCCCACAACCGAGCCCATGCTGCCCATCATAAAATTGGCGTCCATTACAAACATCGCGCAGGCAAAGCCGCCGATTTCTGCCGTACCGCAGACCACCGCCTCTTTCTCCGCGCTGGAAAGGCGTGCCTGCTTCAGCTTATCCTCATAACTGGGAAACTGAATCCGGTTGGTGGAAACCATATTCCCGAACAGCTCGGCAAAGCTTCCCTCGTCCGCAATCAGGCTGATGCGCTGCCGCGCGTTGATACGGAAATGATAGCCGCATTTGGGGCAGACATGGCTGTTTTCATGAAGGATATCCATGAAAAGGGTCTGCCTGCAGGAGGGGCACTGGGTGCACATTTCATCGGGGACATCCGGCGCGCCTTTTGTAATATATCTGCTGTAGGACTCCAATTCATTTTTCGGTCTTCGAAACAAGTCTTTTTGCAGCATCCGTTACCCTCGTTTCTCTATGAAGTCTGTGTGGTAATCCCCGGATTTAAATGTTTTATCGCTGAGGATATCCATTTGCAGCTCGGCGTTGTGGTTCACACCCTCGATTACCAGCTCGCACAAAGCCGCCTGCATTTTGCGGATGGCCTCTTCTCTTGTTTTCGCGTGGACAATCAGCTTGCCGATCAGCGAATCGTAAAACGGGGGAATATCGTAGCCCTGATACAGCGCGGTATCAAACCGCACCCAGGGACCACCCGGAATATGGAGGAAGGAAATTTTACCGCAGCTCGGGCGGAAGTTCGCGTTCGGATCCTCCGCGTTGATGCGGCATTCGATAGCGCATCCATGCAAGCTTACCTCCTCCTGCTGAAAGGAAATCGGCACACCGGAGGCAATACGGATCTGCCACTTGACCAGATCAATGCCGGATACCAGCTCTGTGACCGGATGCTCTACCTGAAGGCGCGTATTCATCTCCATAAAGTAGAAATTACGGTTATCGTCCACAAGAAATTCGATGGTGCCCGCGTTAACATAATGAACGGCGCGGGCCGCCTTCTTTGCGGCTTCCATCATTTTCCTGCGCATTTCACCGTCCACCGCTGGAGACGGGCTTTCCTCCAACAGCTTCTGGCGCTTGCGCTGAATGGAGCATTCGCGCTCACCAAGGCACACCACAGCCCCGTAGGAATCACATAAAATCTGCATCTCAATATGTTTTACCGGAGAGAGAAATTTCTCCAGATAAACGGAGCCGTCTCCGAACGCGTTCAGCGCCTCTGTGGAAGCGGAGGTGAACGCGTTTTTCAGCTCTTCGGTGCGGTTTACAATCCGAATTCCCCTTCCGCCGCCTCCGGCACGCGCCTTTACCAGTAAAGGGTACCCGATCTGGTCGGCCTCCTTTTGCGCGGCCTCGGCGTTTTCGATCAGGTCGCAGCCGGGCACTACGGGAACACCGGCAGCCTTCATTGTTTTCCGCGCCATATCCTTATCGCCCATTTTTGCAATTAAATCAGCGGTCGGGCCAATAAAAGTAATCTTACACTTTTCGCAGAGACGCGCAAATTCGGCGTTTTCCGAAAGAAGTCCGTAGCCGGGGTGGATGGCCTGCGCGCCCGTTGCGATCGCAGCGGACAAAATGGCGGTCATATTCAGGTAGCTGTCCTTTGCCTGCGCGGAGCCGATACAGACGCTCTCATCCGCAAGGCTGACATGGAGCGAGTCCCTGTCCGCCACGGAGAATACCGCTACGCTCAAAATCCCCATTTCCTTGCAGGCACGAATAATCCGCACCGCGATTTCACCACGGTTGGCAATCAGTATTTTTGAAAACAAGCTCCCGTCTCCCTTCGGTTAATCTCCGGTCAGCGCAAACGAAAATTCCCCCGACACGCAAAGCTTTCCGTTAACATAGCCTTTTGCGCTGACAAAATAAAAGGGCGCGCGCTGCCTTATCAGCGTGCATTCCGTTTCCAGTGTGTCCCCCGGGCGTACCTTGTCTTTAAAGCGCGCCTTGTCGATTCCGGTAAAATAGGGCGTTTTCCCCTTCATACTGTCCGCAAGAAGCACGCAGCTTGCCTGTGCCATCATTTCACAGAGCACCACGCCGGGAACAACGGAATTTCCCGGGAAATGCCCCTGTAAAAACCATTCGTCCCCCTTTACTGTGTATCTCCCTAGGGAACGGTTTTCAGCGACCAGCTCCGCGGATTCAATCAAAAGCATCGGCTCCCGATGGGGAAGAATCTGCTTAATTTCTTCTTTATTCGTAAGAAACACCTCTATATCAATTGAAATAGGACCTGCGCATATTCGACCATCTGCCCGTCCTGCACACAGATGTCCACAATTTCGCCGTCTCGCTCCGCGGTAATTTCATTGAGAAGCTTCATCGCTTCAATAACGCAGAGGGTGTCGCCCTTTTTTACGCGGCTTCCCGCCTGCACAAAGGGCTCGGAATCAGGAGACGGCTTTGTATAGAACACGCCGACCATCGGCGATTTTATCTCGGTGATATTGAGACCCTGCGTCGCGACAGGAGCCGGACGGGCGCCTTCCTTTTCCATAAGAACATGTGTCTCGGCAGGCACAAAAGCCTCTGCCGGCGCGATTACCGCCGGAGCTGGCTGACGTTCCATACGCAGGCTTTTGTCCCCCTCGGTGATCTCCACCGCTGTCAGACTGTTTTCCCTCATGGTTTTCGCGAGCTCCTTAATCTGCTTGATATCCATGCAGTGACCCTTCCTTTCCTGATTCACTTTTTATTTTTCCTGATACCTTGCCAGCGCAATGCAGGCGTTGTGTCCGCCGAACCCGAGCGACACAGAAAGGGCGAAATCAGTCTGTTGATTTCTTGCGGTATTGGGAACATAGTCAAGGTCGCACAGCTCATCCTTTTCCCGGTAGCCAATGGTCGGGGGAAGAATACCGTCGCGCAGTGCAAGGGTGGAAGCAATCGCTTCCACCGCGCCTGCCGCGCCCAGCATGTGCCCGGTCATGGACTTTGTGGAGCTGATACAGATATCATACGCTTTTTCGCCGAACACCTTTTTAATGGCCAACGTTTCGGATTTATCATTGAGCGGCGTTCCGGTTCCGTGCGCGTTGATATAAATATTGTCTCCGGGGCACAGGTTTGCCTCCTCCATCGCGAGCGATATGGCTCTTGCCCCGCCGACTGCCTCGGGGTGCGGCGCGGTGATGTGGTAAGCGTCGCAGGTGTTGCCGTAGCCGATGATTTCCGCGTATATTTTCGCGTTTCTTGCTTTGGCGTGCTCATACTCCTCGAGAATCAGAATTCCGGCGCCCTCGCCGATAACAAAGCCGTCGCGGTTCTTATCGAACGGGGTAGAGGACTGCTCCGGGATATTCCGTTCGGAAAGCGCGCCGATGTTGGTGAAGCCCGCCACGGCAAGCGGATTTACGGTCGCCTCCGCGCCGCCGGCAATAATGGCGTCCGCGTAGCCGAATTTAATGGTGCGGTAGGCCTGCCCCAGCGCGTCCGTAGAGGTCGCGCAAGCCGTGACTACCGGCAGGCAGGGTCCCTGCGCGTTATATTTAATCGCGATATTGCCCGAAGCCATGTTGGAAATCATGGAGGGGATGAAATGCGGGGATACCTTTCTCGGCCCCTGCGTGCGCAGCTTGTCGCACTCATTGATAAACGTTTCCATTCCGCCGATTCCAGAGCCGACGTAAACGCCCAGGCGCTCGGGAGCAACCGTTTCCAGAATTCCGCTGTCCGCTACGGCCTGTGAGGCCGCCGCCAGCGCATACTGAGAAAAGCGGTCGGTTTTGCGTATCTCACTCTTTTCGAGCCATTCGCGCGGCTCAAAGCCTTTGACTTCCGCCGCAACCTTAACCTTAAAATCCGTGGTATCGAATTCGGTAATAAAATCGATGCCGCATTTTCCGGCGGTCAGATTCTCCCAGAACGTACCAACGGAATTTCCAACCGGCGAGATCACACCCATTCCGGTAATAACTACTCTATTCATATCCTTCATTCCTCTCTTGCTTTTTTCGGCTCCACTCAGCTCATTGCCGCCGCGCTTTGCCGGTATTCCTCCGCCAAAGTCTCAAACAGCTTTTTTACGGGAACGATTTCTGTTACTTGATAGCCGTTCGCCCCGATGAACGCAAAGCCGTTTTCCAGCCTGCCTTTGCAGGCGTTGATAAGCGACATTGAAATACAGTAGGGACTGGTTTTCTGCTCACAGGTTACGATGCAGTGGAACGGGCAGTGTTTCGGATGTTTATTGCCCTTTGCCGCTTCGCTTAAAAAATGATTAACGATTGCGCGGCCGGGCATCCCGACCGGGCTTTTAATAATCCCAATATCCTCTTTTTTACACTGTACATAAGCGTTTTTAAACGCGATATCCGCGTCGCACTCGTCTGTTGCCACAAACCGCGTCGCCATCTGAACCGCGGCGGCGCCCAGCTGAAAGAACCTGCGGATATCCGCGCCGGAAAAGATTCCCCCCGCCGCAATAACCGGAATACCACGCCCCGCCTTCTCCTCCAGCGGTCGAACCGCCTCAATCACCTGCGGAACCAGCCTTTCGAGCTGGTAATCCGGGTTGTCGATCTGCTCCGGAGAAAAGCCGAGGTGTCCTCCGGCCATTGGTCCTTCGACGACAAAGGCGTCGGGAATATACTGATATTTTTCCTGCCACCAGCGCGAAATCGTTTTGACCGCGCGCGCGGAGGAAACAATGGGAACGAGCTTGGTTTTGCAGCCCTTTTTCACAAAGGAGGGAAGGTTCAGCGGCAGACCCGCGCCCGCGAAGATTACGTCTATGCCCTCTTCCACACAGGCTTTTACCATCTCGCCGAAATCACTGAGCGCCACCATGATATTTACGCCGAGCGCGCCCTTTGTTTTTGCCCGCGCGCGCCGAATTTCCTCCTTAACGGCAGTAACGTTATCCTGGGCTGCCGCGGTTTCCTTGTGTACCATGCCAACCACGGCGGCAGAAATTACCCCCAGCCCACCCTCGTTCGCTACGGCGGAAGCCAGACCGGAAAGCGAAATGCCGATTCCCATGCCGCCTTGTACCACGGGAGTGGGGACTACCAGATCCCCGATTACAAGCGGTTTCTGATCAAAATATTCCATCGCGTCCTCTTTTCTCCGCATTAGCAGCGGCTCTTGAATCTATCCCGCAGAAATTTACGGATTTACATACACAGTCCGCCGTCAACCCGGATCACCTCGCCGGTAATATAGCCCGCTTCGTCGCTCGCCAGAAACGCAGCGAGATTGGCAATTTCGCTCGGTGTGCCCATTCGCCGCATCGGAACGGCGGCAGTCGCTTCCTCGATCACCTTTTCGCCCAGAGCGGCGGTCATATCGGTGTCGATAAAGCCCGGTGCTATTGCATTGCAGGTTATGCTCCGCGCCGCAAGCTCGCGCGCTGTACTTTTGGTCAGACCGATCATCCCCGCCTTGGCAGAGGAATAATTTGCCTGACCCGCGTTGCCAATAAGACCAGACACAGATGCAATATTGATAATCCTGCCGCCACGATTTTTAACAAATGTGCGGTAGGTATGCTTAATCATATTGAAGGCACCCTTGAGGTTGGTTGCGATAACCTGGTCAAAGTCGGACTCCGCCATCGAGAAAAGCAGGGCATCCTTTACAATTCCGGCGTTGTTCACCAAAATATCGATCCCGCCGAGCTGCTCCAGAACGGTTTTTACCAATTCCTTTGTCTGCTCAAAATCGGAGACATCACAGCGGTATGCCTCTCCTTTTACGCCGAGCTGGCGTATCTGCTCGCAGGTTTCCTGCGCTGCCGCCTCGTTGCCCGCGTAAACCACGGCAACGTCCGCGCCCTCTTCCGCCAGTCTCAGGGCGATGGCTTTTCCGATTCCTCTGGAACCGCCCGTAACAATCGCTTTCTTACCTTTCAGCATAGTTCCTCCTTGATTCCGGCCAGCGCCTGAAGTCCGGCGCGGTCCTCCACATTATAAATCCTTGCGTTCGGGATAATTTTTTTAATCAGACCGCTGAGGGTTTTCCCCGCGCCTGCTTCAATAAAAACCGTAACGCCTTCGGCTGCCATATTTTCAATGGTGCTCTGCCAGTAAACCGGATGGTCCACCTGCGCGGCGAGCACAGTTTTTATTTCATCCTTATAAGGTTTTGCGGTGGAGTTGGCGTAAACCGGAAGCACCGGTTTTTTCACCTCAATTGTTTGCAGCTCCCGCAATAATCGTTCGGCGGCTTCCTCCATAAACGGGGAGTGAAATCCGCCGCTTACCGCCAGAGGAACCGCTTTTCCGCCCTGCTGCTTTACGGCGGCACAAAAGCCCTCCCGCTCACTTTTTGCCAGCGCGACTACCGTCTGCGCGCTGCTGTTGTAGTTCACCGGGTAGGTATTCTCTCTGCCCGCACATAGCTCGCGGACTTCTTCGCCGGAAAGCTTGAGTACCGCAACCATCGCGCCCTCGTGCTTTTCTGCCGCTTCCTGCATCAACGCCGCGCGTTTGCACACCAGCCTGAAGCCCGTTTCCAGGTCAAACGCCTGCGCGAAGGTGAGAGCCGCCACTTCTCCCAACGAGAAGCCGGCCACCGCGTCCGGAGTGATTCCCAGCTCCCGAACGGCCTGCGCCGCCGCCAAATCCACACAGAACATGCATGGCTGTGTGTTGATGGTGACGGAAAGCTCCTCCTGCGTACCCTCAAAGCATTGCTTGCGGGTTCCGGGGCGAATTGCTTCCACGCAGTCAAAAACCGCGCGCGCGGCGGGGCTTGCCTCGTAAAGCTCCTTCCCCATGCCGGGATACTGCGCGCCCTGACCAGAAAACACAAACGCTATTTTACCCATTTGTTCGCACCGCCCAATACTGCTTCCGCCTCCTGAAACATTTCGCGGATAATTTCCGCCGAAGGCTGTTCCCTGTTTACCATTGCCGCGATCTGACCTGCAAGGAAGCTACCGTTCTTTTCATCGCCCAATACGGCGGCCTTACGCAGCGCGCCCACGCCGAAATTCTCCATCTCCTCGTTGGAAATGGAGGAATCGTACTCCATCTTCTGAAATTCTCTGGAAAACGGCGTTTTCAGCGCGCGAACCGGGTGCCCCAGCCGCCTGCCGGTAGCAATCGTATCAATATCCTTCGCGTTCAATATTTTATTTTTATAATTCTGATGCACATTGCATTCGGTCGCTACCAGAAAACGGGTACCTACCTGCACGCCGACCGCGCCGAGCATAAATGCCGCCGCGATGCCCCGCCCGTCCGCGATGCCGCCCGCCGCGATTACCGGGATATTTACCGCGTCGCAAACCTGGGGAACGAGCACCATCGTGGTTAACTCCCCGATATGCCCGCCGGATTCGTAGCCCTCCGCGATAACCGCAACCGCGCCGGTACGCTCCACGCGCCTCGCGACGCCGGTGGAGGGCACCACGGGAATCACCTTGATTCCGGACTCTACCCAGCTCTTCATATATTTACCGGGGTTCCCCGCGCCGGTGGTAAGCACCTGTATTTTTTCATCGATCATCAGCTGCGCGATGTCGTCCGCGTGGGGGCTCATCAGCATAATATTGACCCCGAACGGTTTCTCCGTAAGTGCCTTCGCCTTGTGGATTTCTTCTCGGAGCCAATCCGCCCCGGCGTTCATCGCCGAGATAATCCCCAGCCCGCCGCCGTTGGAAACGGCTGCGGCAAGCGACGCATCGGCAATCCAAGCCATGGAGCCCTGAATAATCGGATATTCAATTCCGAGCATTTGACAAAACGGTGTTTGTATCATTTTCTTCCCAACCTTTTCCCTTATATTTTCAGCAGCCCCAGCGAAGTACGCAGGCGCCGGAGGTAAGCCCGCCGCCGAACGCGGCAAGCGCCAGCGTATTGCCCTTTTTCAGCTCCCCGCCGCGGTTCAGCTCATCCATCAGGATCGGAATACTCGCGGAGGAGGTATTACCGAAGCGCTCGATATTCATCCGGTAGCGTTCCTCCGGAATTCCGAGCTTGCCCTTTGCCGTTTCGATAATCCGCAAATTTGCCTGATGCGGCAAAACGAGATCGATATCCTGAGCAGAAAGCCCTGCCTCCTGAATCACCTCTTCCAAATCGCGGCACATGGAGGCGACGGCAAACTTATAGACCTCCTTGCCGTTCATTTCGAGGAAGGGACGGTTTGGCAGCTGCCCGGAAAACGGACTGTTGCCCGGAGTACTGTCAATCTTGAGGAAATCACTGGAACCGGTCGCGCTTATTTTAAGCGAGAGCAGCCCTTCGCCCTCCGCCAGAACTGCCGCGCCCGCGCCATCGCCGAACAGCACGCAGGTGGCGCGGTCCGTCCAGTCCAGCAGCTTGGACATCGCATCCGCCGCTACGACCAGGATCTTTTTCGCCTTTTTGCGGGCAAAGTACCCGAGGGCAATATCAAGGGCATAAATGAACCCGGTGCAGGCCGCGCTTACATCAAACGCCGGGCAGGCTGCGCCAAGCTCCCTTTGAATCAGGCAAGCCTGCGAGGGGGTGATGGTGTCGCCGCGAATGGTGGAGCAGATAATTAAATCCAGCTCCTGAGCGGAAACCCCCGCGTTTTCCAGCGCCTGACGCCCCGCCTGCGCGGTAAGCTCCGTCATGGTTTCCGTTGTGCAGACGTATCTGCTCTTTATACCCGTCCTCGTCGAAATCCATTCGTCCGAGGTCTCCACGAGCTGGGAAAGCTCCCCGTTGGTCTTGGAGCATTCCGGGAAAGCGCTCCCCGTTCCGATGATAGAAAAACTCATTTTAGCCTCCGTTATGGATTGTTTTTTGAAATATAAGCCACCCCGGCACAGCCCGGGCCCGCGTGCGTTCCGACCACGGAGCCAAGCTCGAAGGGCTCGCTGCCCGAAAGGTCAAAATGCTCCGAAAGGGACTGCCGGAGCAGCTGCTCCACATCGGGCGCAATGGAATCCCCCAGAAGAATCAAATGCCGCTCGTCGGGCGGGTCACGCTGAAGCGATTCGGTAATCCACGCAATCGCGGCTTTCATTCCCTTGCGCTTTTCAATCGCCAAAACCTCTCCGTCGCGAAACGTAACGATCGGCTTGATTTGGAGCATCGCTCCGAATAAGGCGGAGGAGGCCGAAAGCCTTCCACCCATTTTTAAATATTTCAGCGTGCCGATCACGGCATAAAACCGCATTCTTGGCTTGAGCGCCTCCAGCTTTTCGCAGATTTCCTTCGCGGAACAGCCCTCATCCCGCATGCGAACCGCCTCGAGCACCAAAAGCCCCAGACCGAAGGTAACGACACGCGAATCAACGAGATAAACATTCTGCGCACCCAGCAGGTTTTTTGCAATACCTGCGGACTGATAGGTGCCGCTCATTCTTCCGGATATAAAGATGCCGATGATTTCATCCTCCGGCGGATATTGGCTGAATATTTTAACAAACCGCTCAGGATTAATCTGGGCGGTAGTTGGGAGCTCCGGCGCCGCCGCAAGCTTTTCGTAAAACTGCGGCTTTGTCAGGTCAACCCCGTCGAGGTATTCTTCCTTTCCAAACCGCACGCTCAGCGGTATAATCTCAATTCCCAGCTCCTTCTGCCGCTGAAACGCGATATCGGAGGTGCTGTCGGTTATAATTCGTATTGCCATATTTTTTAAAACTCCTTACAGGTTTTTGCCTTCTTCGAGAAAACACTGTACGGCTGCCAGCGCCTTGATAAACACCGCCTGCTCCTCCCCGCTGAGAACGGAGATGATTTTCGACACCATTTCATGGTGGAAGGTCTGGTGCAGCTCGTTGGCGGTTTTTCCCCTTTCGGTGGGCAAAATCCGCACCATACGCTTATCGCGCTCGTCGCGATGCCGGATAACATATCCTTTTTTTTCGAGGTTGCTGATGGTCGCCGTGAGCGTTCCAGCCGTTATTTTTTGAGAGAACGCAATTTCTGAGGCTGTGTTTTTCGCGTATTCATTTGCTTCACAGACCGCCTCAATGATATGCATCTCCCGAATAGAGAGATTTTTAAATTCCTTTGTTCTAAGGCTTGCCTCTTCCGTTCTTAAAACACCGTTAAACACCTTTACCAGAAAATTATTGATTTCTGAATACACCTTACTCAATATCCTTCACCATCCAACTAATACTTTGATGTTCAAATTATTTTCAATTTATGTATTCTAGCAGAACCTGATGCGATTGTCAACTGTTTTGAACCTCAAAGTATATTCCTGATTGGTGCATTCGATTGCTTAAATATATCTTTGTATTTGCGCGGCTACTTTGGTGATGCAAGACGGGTGACCCGGCTGTTGATTGGCGGGAGAACCCACGGCGGCACCAGAAACAGACCGTTATAACCGGGTGGTTTTTCTGTTAGTTGACGATACAGCTTGCGGAAAACGGCTTCGTCCTTTTGGATGAAGCCGTCTATTGAGGGTGGAAGGAGCCGTTTTCATTCGTCTGTTTTCGCAATATAGGCCAGTCCAGCACTGCCCGGTCCCGCGTGGGTTCCGACAACCGCGCCCATTTCGACCGTTTTTTCTTTCTCTTCCGGCACCCGTGCGCGCAGCTCACTCTGCACAAGCGCAACAAACTCCGGTGCGGCGGAGCCGCCGAATACCACTTCGCAATCCGGGTTTGGCTGCTGCCGGTCAACCTTCTGCATCAGCCATTCCACAGCCGCCTTCTGCCCTTTTTTCTTCTCCACAACCGCAACCGCGCCATCCACCAGAGAGATAATCGGCTTGATGTGAAGCATTGTACCCATAAAGGCAGCGGAGGAGGAAAGCCTTCCGCCCATTTTCAGGTATTTTAATGTATCCAGTATGATATAGAATTTCAGTTTTTTAATCAGCCCATAGATCCCGTCACAGATTTCCTGCGCGGAAAGACCATTATCCCTCATTTTCACCGCTTCGTAAACAAGAAGCGCAAGACCGAAGGTTACGTTGAGGGAATCGATGACATGGATTTTATCGGAGCCAAGCATGTTCTTCGCAATATCCGCCGATTGGAACGTGCCGCTCAATTTGCCGGAAATAAAGATACCCACGACTTCATCTCCCGCGTCGAGGTGCTTTTGAAACACCGTGGCAAACTGGTCCGGGTTCACCTGTGCCGTGGTGGGCAGGTCACTGCACTCGGTAAGCTTTTTGTAAAACTCCTGCTTTGTCAGGGTAACTCCGTCGATATACTCTTCGCTGCCAAAGCGAACGCTGAGCGGGACAATTTCGATTCCAAGCTCCTGCTGCCGTTCAAACGGGATGTCGCAGGTGCTGTCAGTGATAATTTTGATCGCCATAATTTACCTTCCTTTACTGAGCTCTCTGCGGGAGCTCTTGTCCACTTCTTAAAAAACGTTACAGCCGATTCACCTTAGCCGAACGCAAAAGCCGGAGGTGGAGTCAATTGACTATTTATTCTAAAAATCCATTTTATATTCAAAACATTTCGTATTTTATCAGAAAAGGAAGAGTTTGTCAATTGATTTGAACTTCAAAGTAATTCGACAAATTTCTTCCATTGAAGCATACGCTCCTGTCCCCCCCCCGCGCTTCGTTTGTTTTTCGATTGAAATTATTGTGCTGTTAGCTGCTTTTATTTTACGCGCTATTGGTTATAAAATCCAGTGACAATTTGTTAATCTATTCTGGTTCCATTTCTTGCAGCCCCCTCATTTTGTGGTATAATGGAAGCAATTTAAAAAAAGGACTTGCCCGATATGAATACTGTTCAGATAAGAACTGCCCTGAAATCCGACGTGCCCGCTCTTCTGGAAATCTATGCCCCTTATATCCGAAACACTTCCATCACCTTTGAATATGATGTCCCTTCTGAAGAAGAATTTGCGCGCCGTGTGGAAAATATTACAAAAGCCTTCCCTTGGCTTCTTTGTGAAATTGACGGAAAATCCGCAGGCTACGTTTACGCGGCTCCCTATAAAAGCCGCGCGGCTTTTCAGTGGGATGCGGAGCTGAGCGTCTACCTTTCCCCGGATTTTCACCGCATGGGAATTGCGACCGCCCTCTATGGCTGTATTCAGGCGATTCTAAAGGAGCAGGGATATCTCAATCTTTATACGCTTATTACCGTGCCGAACCCGGTCAGCATCGGGTTCCACGAAAGCTGCGGCTTTCGCCCCCTCTGCGTTTACCGCGGTACCGGCTTTAAATTCGGCGCGTGGCACGACCTGGCGGTGCTGGAAAAGCAGCTCGCCCCCCTGCCGCAAGCCCCGAAGCCCTGTAAAGCCTGCCGTGAATTGAATCGCGCATTTTTGGAGGGGCGGTTCCGTGAAGCGGAAGCACGGATTGCAGCAGCGATTGCCGCACAGACCTCCTGATTTCCGCAGCCAGAACGTTTTCGGCGCGGCTTAATAAACACCCGGTAACCAAAAACAGCGCCCCGAACGGGACGCTGTTTTTCCGCAATCACCTTTATCTCTTCTTATTGCACCCCGAATAATAACGAATCAGCTTGCGCGGGCGGTCGTTGAGGGAAGGGATATGCCGTAAATTAATTCAAATACGGATTTATGGAATTTTTGCCCGCGCCGCTCTATTCGGGGGCAACAATAAAAAACGCTATGTACGGAATTCTTTTTCCATACACAGCGCAGGGTTCCTTGGCAATCGCAAAAATCTTAAAACTTCCCT
>JAEZYP010000026.1 GCA_023418995.1 Bacillota bacterium
GGGGATTTTTAACTCCCAACGGGAGGGTTCCATAAAATCCCCCTGCACCCCCAGTATCCCCATGAACCAAGACCGTGTCAATTTTCTGCGTGGTTTTGATTGACGGGGCATTGAGGCAGCAGGTCAGGAGGGGCGCAGCCCCTCCTGACCTATTTTCCCCCTTCCGCACTACGTGTGTTGAAGTTTTATGCGTGTTTTCTTGCGGGAGGGGGCAGGGGGAGAGTTAATACTTTCTTGAAACGGGGCGGGTTTAATTTGAAATGCATCGAGTTTTTCTCTTGCCCTCAGGTCGGGCAGACCCATCCTTTCGGTATCGTCCGAAAGGATGCAAAGGACTCGCAGGGGGATTTTCAATCCCGGCGAGTGGGTTCCATAAAATCCCCCTGCACCCCGAGTCTCCCCATCAATCTAGGCGGTGTCAATGCTCTGTGTGGTTTTCATTGACGGGCGGTTTGTTTCTTTGTCGATGATAATCAGCCTCAGACATAGGCAGTCCTGATTTGAAACGCATCGGATTTTCTCCTTTGCCCTCAGGTCGGGAGGGGCTGCGCCCCTACTGATCTAAGGATGCTTATTTACCGGTTGCCTGAGAAAGCTTTACTTTCGCCGTGAAGTTCTCTCCGGTCAGAGAATTCTGAACATTAAGAGTCACGGTATCACCGGGCTTTTTGGTGGTAATATAGGAAGTGAGAATATTATCGCTGGTAAGCTCCTTGCCGTCAATTTTTGTGATGACGTCACCCTTTTTGATTCCGGCGGAGGTCACCGCGCTGCTGGTAACGGAATTCACGAACATTCCAGTGGGCAGATCGTAGAAGCGTGCCGTCATACTGTCGATAAACTGCCCCGTAATACCGAGAACCGCACGGTCCTTTACGTAGCCGTACTGCTTCAAGTCACTGATGATCGGCTGGGCAACGTTAATCGGAATGGAGAAGCCAAGACCCTCGTAGCCGGTCGCGACAATTTTAGAGGAGTTGATTCCAATAACCTGACCGCTGTTGTTAACGAGCGCACCGCCGGAGTTTCCGGGGTTAATCGCCGCATCGGTCTGGATGCACTTCATGATGTATCCGGTTTCACCGTTGGTAATCTCGCGGTTGAGCGCGGAAACGTAACCGATGGTAACGCTGGAGTTAAACTCCATGCCGCCCGGGTTGCCAACCGCCATCACCGTATCGGCGACCTTCAAATCGTCCGAGGAGCCAAATTCCGCCGTCGGAAGACCGGAGGCATTAATTTTAATAACCGCTAGGTCGGTAACACTGTCGCCGCCAATCAGCTTTGCCTCATATTTTTTGCCGTCCGAAAGAATGACCTTGAGCGAGGAAGCGCCCGACACCACGTGGTCGTTGGTAATGATATAGCCGTCGCTTGTCGCGATGATACCGGAGCCTTCGCTGGTCGGGTTTACCGAGCCTTCCGGCTGGTCGGCGGCGCCCGCCGCGCCGTTGTCGGAGCCACCGTTCGCGCGCCCCAGCGTGTAGCGTGTATTCTGCTGAATCTGATAATTCTGGATGCAGACGACCGAGGGAATAACTTTTTTCGCAATCTCCTGCATGGTAAGACTGCCGGTCACGGCAGTATTTGTGCTGCTGTTTACCAGCTTGGTAATGGTGAATGCCGGATCTTGCACGCTGTTCTGCGTATTATTCAGCTTTACATAGCCGTTGTTTACCAGCGCGGTGAAGCCCATAATGGAGGTTCCTGAAATAATCACGCAGGCCATTACAGCCGCCGTCGCTTTCAGGAGGATTTTTTTTACGCCGGAATGCTTCTTTACCGGCTTTGCTTCAAAAAACTTCTTTGTTGCGCTTGGCTTTTCCCAGCTGAACGGATTCGCGTTTGAAGCAGGCTGGCGGTAAGAGTGGTAATAATCACCTTGCCATTCGGTCTGATTTGTATTACTATCGTTATGGTTATGATTATAATTCATCTCTTGACCATAATAGGTATTGCGATCCTTGTTTTGATTGTTACCTGCACGATTATTGTCCTGGAATGGATTATACATAGAATCATTTCCTTTCGTTTCAATTCTTTGATGATGGTTCTATTATGCAGGTTTTTTGTGAAAATGGTGTGATAATCAGTTTACATTTGTATGACAAATCCGAAAACAATATGCGACCAGTTTTTTTCAAAATTATGAATGAGAACAGCCGCGATGGTTTTCGCCGTCTTTTACAATTAATGTGGCAGTGTGAAAAGATATACCAATGAAAGAAAAGAAATTTTATTTTGGGAGGGTTCTGTGATGCAAGGTCTGGTTCATGTTTACTGCGGCGACGGAAAGGGAAAGACGACCGCCGCACTTGGTCTGGGTCTTCGCGCCTGCGGCTGCGGAAAGAAGGTGCTTCTGGCACAGTTTTTAAAGGGAAATACGTCCGGTGAGCTGGCGGCGATAAAGACTCTGGAACGGTTTGAGGTTCTGCCTTCGCCGGATTTTATCAAGTTTACCTTTCAGATGACTCCGCAGGAGCTGGAGCAAGCCGCGAAGCTTTGCGCCGCTCAGCTTGAGGCGGCAGTCGCCGAAGCCGCCTCCGGGGATTATGACCTGTTGATTCTGGACGAGATTTTCGGCGCGGCGGAGTGCGGTCTGCTGCCTGACGCGAGCCTTTTAGACGCAATAAAAAACAAGCCCCAAAAGCTGGAGCTTGTTCTCACGGGGCGCAGCCCGAAGCCGGAGGTTTTGGAACTGGCGGATTATATTTCGGAGATCAAGAAACTCCGGCATCCCTACGACCGGGATATTCCGGCGCGCAGGGGAATTGAGTTCTGAATCAGCCGCATTTCGAGTAGCCGCATTGGCGGCACATCACACAGCCTCCCTCGTGCTCCAGCTTCGCGCCGCATTCGGGGCAAAAGTGCTGTTTTCCGGCTGCCGCTTCCTCCGCTCCCTTCGTGGGCTGCGTGGAAACACAGGCCGCTGGAGCCTGCGGCTCCGCCAGAGTCGGCCATTTCCCCAGCTCAACCTGCTGCTTGTAAACGCGTTCGATGGCTTTCGCGATTGCGTCCGGGCAGGAGGTGCATTTCATGCCGGGCTGACGGATGGTGGACGGGCACCGGATTCCCTTGAGCTGGTCGATGATGCTCTTTACGTCGATTCCGCTCCGCAGGGCGATGGAGGCGAGCCGCGCGGTCGCTTCTGACTGGGAGGGGCAGCCCCCGGCCTTTCCGGTATTGGTGAACACCTCACAAATTCCATTCTCATCGTAATTCACGGTGATGTACAGGTTGCCGCATCCGATTTTCACACGCTCGGTAACGCCAACCACGGTATCCGGTCTCGGGCGCGGGACAATACGCTCCTTTTCGGCGGGCTCAGGCTCGCCGTCTTTTTTTACCTTGCCGATATTCAGAACCTGCTCGCTTCGGCTTCCATCGCGGTAAATTGTCACGCCCTTGCAGCCCAGATGAAACGCGAGGGAATAAACCTCCGCAACCTCCTCGCGCGTCGCGGAATTTGCAAAATTCACGGTCTTGGATACTGCGTTGTCGGTACCCTTCTGGAACGCCGCCTGCATCCGGATGTGGTATTCCGGGCTGATATCGTGCGCGGAAACAAATACGCGGCGCAGGTCCTCCGGCAGCTCCTCCATATGGGCAATGGTTCCTTCCTTCGCGATACGCTTCATCAACTCGTCGGAATAAAGACCGCGTCTGGTCAGCTCCTCCTTTAAAATCGGATTGACCTCAATCATTTGGGTACCGTCCATAATATTGCGGATGAACACATAGCCGAAAACCGGCTCCACACCGCTGGAGCACCCGGCAATAATGGAAAGCGTACCGGTCGGCGCGATAGTGGTAATGGTGGCGTTTCGCTGAGGAATATCCTGCGGCAGGATGCTTTCCCGGAAAAGGGGGAACGTACCGCGTATTTTCGCAAGTTCGGCGCTTTGGGTGCGCCCCTGCTCCGTGATAAATTGCATCAGCTTCTCGCCTAACGCAATGGCTTCGCCAGAATGATAGGGAATACCAAGCTCCAGCAGGCTGTCTGCCCATCCCATCACACCCAGCCCGATTTTACGCGTCTGCTTTGTGACGAAGTCAATTTTATCCAATGGATATTTGTTTGCGTCAATGACGTTATCCAGAAAATGCACGGCAGTTTTGACCGTTTTGCCGAGCTTTTCCCAGTCGAACGCACAGCCGCTGTCCGTTTTTTTCAACATCTTTGTTAAATTGATGGAACCGAGGTTGCAGGATTCATAGGGCAGAAGGGGCTGCTCGCCGCACGGGTTGGTCGATTCAATTTCTCCCTGCGCGGGAACGACGTTATCCCGGTTCAGGCGGTCGAGGAAAATGATGCCCGGTTCGCCGTTGCGCCAGGCGGCGTCCACAATCCGGTCAAATACCGTGCGCGCGCGGAGGCTGCCGGTTTCTTTTTTGGTGTGGGGGTCGGTCAGTGCGTAGTCGGTATCGTTTTCCACCGCGTTCATAAATTCTTCGGTCAGACCGATAGAAATATTAAAATTATTGATTTCGCTGTTATTTGCTTTACAGTCGATAAAATCGAGGATATCGGGATGGTCAACGCGCAGAATTCCCATGTTCGCGCCGCGCCGTGTACCGCCCTGCTTCACGGCTTCGGTCGCCATATTGAACACCTTCATAAAGCTGATAGGACCGGAGGCAACCCCACCGGTCGAATTGACCGCGCTGCCGTTCTGTCGCAGGCGGGAGAATGAAAAGCCCGTGCCGCCACCGGATTTATGAATGAGCGCCGCCTGCTTGATCGCCTCGAAAATATCCTCCATGGTATCCTCTACCGGAAGAACAAAGCAAGCGGAAAGCTGCCCCAGCGGGCGACCCGCGTTCATCAGCGTGGGAGAATTCGGCAAAAATTCCAGCGAGGTCATCAACCGGTAAAAGTCTTCCGCCGTCTTTTCCGTATCGGCGTCCTTGTCGTAAAGCCGGTCTGGCTCCGCAATCGCGTTCGCCACACGCCGGAACATATCCTCAATGGTTTCCACCGTGTTTCCGTTCTCATCCTTTATAAAGTATCTGCGCTCCAGAACCGTGAGCGCGTTTTGCGAGATATCCATAATACTCTCCTCCCAAACTGTTTAATACTATATATTGTATCACTACAGATTGATATGTCAATATCTTGTAACACATTATTTATTCTTGTACCCTTTTCCCCAAAACGCCCTTGTTAACCGCCCCTTTCCATACCGCTGACTGACGGGCAAAACAGACGACAAACGCCCCGCGTATGCTGCAGCATACGCGGGGCGTAAACAATTAAAAGGAAACAGCTTATTCCATTGCGGAAAGCTTTGCAAGGCGCTCGTAGTTTTCTGCGGCAACCTTCTCTGCTTCTTTGAACAGTACTTCAGCGCGCTCAGGGAATGCGCGGGTCAGGGAGTTGTAACGAACCTCATTCATAATAAAGTCACGATAGCTGGCAGTCGGAGCCTTGCTGTCGAGATGGAACGGGTTCTTGCCCTCTGCGGCAAGGCGGGGATCGTAACGGAAGTTCTGCCAGTAACCGGCCTCAACCGCTCTCTTCTCCTCGGTCTGAGCAATGCTCATGCCGCCCTTAATCCCGTGGTTAATACACGGTGCGTAAGCAATGATAATGGAAGGACCATTGTAGCTTTCCGCCTCGGTAATTGCCTTGATGCACTGGTTGTAGTCCGCGCCCATTGCGATGTGGGCAACATAGACATAGCCGTAGCTCATTGCGATTGCGGGAAGATCCTTCTTCTTCGTTGCCTTACCGGTTGCCGCGAACTGCGCGACGGAGCCGATTGGGGTAGATTTGGAAGCCTGCCCGCCGGTGTTGGAGTAAACTTCGGTATCAAAGACAAAAATGTTGATATTTTCGCCGGAAGCAAGCGCATGGTCAACGCCGCCGAAGCCGATATCATAGGCCCAGCCGTCGCCGCCGAAAATCCACATGGATTTCTTGGCAAGGTAATCCTTGTCGGCAAGGGCTTTCTTGGAGAGCTCACAGCCTGCCGCAGCAGCTTTTTCCAGCTCCGGAATCAGCTTGTCGGTGGCTTCGCGGTTTGTGTGGCTGTCCTGAGCAGTTGCAAGATAGTTCCTGCAGGCTTCCTTCAGCTCTGCGGAAGCGTTCTCGGAAGCTTCGATCTGCTCAATATATTCGGCGAGTCTGCCGCGGATTGCGTTCTGAGCAAGTGTCATGCCAAGACCAAACTCCGCGTTATCCTCAAACAGAGAGTTGTTCCACGCGGGGCCAAAGCCTCTCTTGTTTACGGTGTAAGGTGTTGCCGGTGCGGAACCGCCCCAGATAGAGGAGCAGCCGGTCGCGTTGGCAATATACATTCTGTCGCCAAACAGCTGGGTAATCAGCTTTGCGTAAGGAGTCTCTCCGCAGCCCGCGCACGCGCCGGAATATTCCAGCAACGGCTGCTTGAACTGGCTGCCCTTTACGGTGCTGGGCTTAAACTTCTCAAAGACTTCCGGCTTATCTGACAGGGTGCGGGCGTAATTAGAGCCCTCCTGCTGAACAAGCTGTGTATCCGAAGGCTTCATAACAAGAGCCTTTTCGCCCTTCATGCCCGGGCAGACATTTGCGCAGGAGCCGCAGCCCGTGCAATCATAAGCGGAAACGGTGATGGCGAACTTCAAGCCCGGCATACCGGTCATATCCTTAGTCTTCTGGCTCTTCGGAGCAGCCGCGGCTTCTTCAGCAGTCATAACCGCCGGGCGGATAACCGCGTGCGGGCAGACATAGGAGCAGAAGTTACACTGAATACAATTGTCAGGATTCCACTCAGGAATATCGATTGCGATATTTCTCTTTTCATAAGCGGAGGAACCGTTTGGCACCGTTCCGTCAGCCATTTTAACAAAGGTGGAAACAGGGAGCTGGTTGCCCTTGTATTTGTTTGCAGGAATCAGCACGTTGTTGACATAATCCAGCGTATCCGAGCTGCCCTCGGTTGCCTTGTGGGCGATGGAATCATCCACACAGCTTTTCCAGGATTCCGGAACCTGAACCTTTACAAAGTCAGTTGCGCCGCGCTCGATTGCCGCATAGTTCATGTCAACAATCTTCTGACCCTTCTTCGCGTAGGAGTGCAGAGCAGCGTCCTTCATATACTGAAGAGCCTGCTCGGAAGGAATAATGTCTGCGATCTTGAAGAACGCGGACTGAAGAATCGTATTGATACGTCCGCCAAGACCGATTTCTTTGCCGAGCTTAATGCCGTCGATGGTATAGAAATTGATATCGTTGTCCGCGATATACTTCTTCATCTTATTCGGCAGTCTCTTGTCAAGCTCTTCGAGGTCCCACTGGCAGTTCAGCAGGAAGCTTCCGCCCTTTTTCAAATCCTGTACCATGTCGTATTCATCAACATAGGACGGCTTGTGGCAGGCAACAAAGTCCGCCTGGCTGATATAGTAGGTGGATTTAATCGGCTTTTTACCAAAACGCAGATGGGAAACGGTCAGACCGCCGGACTTCTTGGAGTCGTAGGCGAAATAGCCCTGCGCGTACATATCGGTATGGTCGCCGATGATCTTAATGGAGTTCTTGTTTGCGCCAACCGTGCCGTCCGCACCCAAGCCCCAGAATTTGCAGGAATGGGTTCCGGCCGGTGTGGTGTCCGGATTTTCCTTAACATCGAGGGAAAGATGGGTAACATCATCGATGATGCCGATGGTGAAACGCTTCTTCGGTGCTTCGGCATCCATGTTGCGGTATACGGAAACAATCTGGCCCGGGGTGGTATCCTTGGAGCCCAGACCGTAACGGCCGGTGAACACGGGAACACAGCCGAGCTCTGTGCCGTTGATGGCTGCGAGAACATCGAGGTAGAGCGGTTCGCCGATGGAACCGGGTTCTCTTGTTCTGTCGAGCACGGAAATCTTCTTAACCGTCTTCGGCATAACGTCTAAGAGATATTTTGCAACGAACGGTCTGTAAAGTCTTACTTTAATTAAGCCGACCTTTTCGCCCGCGGCGTTGAGGTAATCCACAACTTCTTCGGCGGATTCACAGACGGAACCCATCGCGATAATTACTTTGTCTGCATCCGGCGCACCGTAGTAGTTGAACGGCTTATAGTCGGTGCCGATTTTTGCGTTTACCTTGTTCATATAATCGATGACGGTATCCGGAAGGTCATCGTAGAACTTGTTGCTGGCTTCGCTTGCCTGGAAGAAAATATCGTCGTTCTGAGCGGTACCGCGTGTTACCGGGTGCTCAGGATTCATGGCGTTGCGGCGGAAGGAATCTACCGCTTCCCAATCAAGCATGTCCGCTAAATCAGCGTAGTCCCACATGTGAATTTTCTGAACCTCATGGGAGGTACGGAAGCCGTCGAAGAAATGAAGGAACGGCACACGGCCCTTAACGGTGGAAAGGTGAGCAACGGCGCCCAAATCCATGACCTCCTGCGGGCTGTTGGAGCACAGCATCGCGTAGCCGGTCTGGCGGCAGGCATAAATGTCGGAGTGATCACCGAAGATGCACAGCGCGTGAGTGGAAAGGGAACGGGCCGAGCAATGTATCACACTCGGGAGGAACTCACCGGCCATCTTATACATGTTAGGAATCATGAGCAGCAAGCCCTGAGAAGCCGTATAGGTGGTGGTCAATGCGCCTGCGGCCAAAGAACCGTGGACTGCGCCTGCGGCACCAGCCTCAGACTGCATTTCAGTAACCTTTACTTCTCTGCCGAAAAGGTTTTTTCTGCCGGCAGCGGCATACTTGTCTGTTTCATCCGCCATAACAGAAGATGGTGTGATTGGGTAGATGGCGGCAACATCTGTGAACGCATAGGAAACATGCGCGGCAGCGTTGTTACCATCCATGGTTTTCATTTTACGTGAATCCATTATTATTATTTTCCTCCTTTAAGGATATTTATTGATACGGTGCAAACGTTAACTGTACCACTC
>JAEZYP010000039.1 GCA_023418995.1 Bacillota bacterium
GGTCCGCGCCAAATGGGGTACGAACCGCGTCATCTGCGTGTGCAGCCATACATTCCGACGCATGAAGCAGTCCGTTTTTCGCAACGAAGACCTGCGCATGGTCCACAACGGCGTGGATACGGAAAAGTGCAGTCCGGCTTCGCGCCGAGAGGCGACGCAAGCGCGCGACAGCCTGCTTCCCGACGGCATGCAGGGCCGGTTGGTCATCGGCAGCAATGCCGGCACGGCCGTCTACAAGAATTGGCTGGACATGGTGACCGCCGTGTCCATGTTGCCTGAAAGCCAGCGGCGGCAAGTGGTGGTGTTGATCGCGGGCAAGCTGCCGGATGCGGACCAGTTGCGGCGGGTCGCCGCGCTCGGCATGTCGGACCAGGTGGTATTCACCGGGTTGCTGGACGACGTCGGACCCTTTCTGTCGGCGCTGGACGTAGGCTTCGTGCTGTCGTCAAGGCTGGAGACGATATCCTTCGCCTGCCGCGAGATGATGGCGGCCGGCAAGCCCGTGATCGTCAGCGCCGTGGGTGGATTGCCCGAAAACGTCACCGATGGCCGCGATGGCTGGGTGGTGCCGCCGGCTTCGGTGGACAGCCTGGTGCAGGCCTTGTCGAAGATCCTGGAAAACCGCGAGGTCTTGCGCGTCATGGGCGCCGAAGCGCGCAGCACGGCGCTGCGCGAGTTCTCGTTGACGACGTTCGTCGGCAAGACGGAACGCGTCTACCGGGAAAGCGGGGCGCAGCCGGCCTAGCCGCCGCGCCCGGCGTTCACCGCTATTCGCTGTACGTCTTGGTGCTGTACAGGCTGGTGGGCAGCAGGTTCAGCACCGGCAGCCCGCTGACCGGATCTTTGGCCTGTTTGTCGATATAGGCCTGGAGCACGTCGGCGTCCAGCACGCCGATATCCTGCCGGCGCGAGGCCGGAACGTTGGCCAGGGTCTTGTAGCCATCGCCGCCGGTGGCATTGAAGCTCAGCACGAACAGCTTGTAGCTGCGGCTCGCGTCCAGCGGCACCCAGTTGCCGCTGGCCTGGTCCCGGACCTCGACGTTCGACACGCGGTTGCCTTGGGCCTGAGCCGCGTTCACGTCCCAACGCAGGCCGCCAGCATACGGATACGGGCCGGTGGAACCGCCCGCGCCATAGACGGCCTGCATGCCGTCTTCAAGCATGCTCTTGACCTCGGCGCCGGTCACGTCCAGGCGCCAGAGCATGTTGCCGAATGGCACCACCTCGATCACGTTGGCCGCGGTCACGTTGCCCAGCAGCGGCACGCGGACGCCACCCCCGCTTTGCAACGAGATGTCGGCTCCGCCATAGCTGGCGTTGGCCACGTCCAGGTAGGCCTGGGCCACCAGTTGCTGGATGTCGCCGCCGCGCAGGCTGACGCTGCCCAGGGTGTTGCAGGCCGCGCTGGAGCGGCTGTAGTCGCGCGAACCGGGGCCGCCCGGCACGCGGCGGGAGCATAGCTCCTGCGGCACCGACGCAACCAGGCTGCGGCTGAACTGATCGACCTTGGCCTTGAAAGGTTGCAGCACGGCCATGGACGGCGCGTCCGGCGTCTGCATGCGCAGGAAGCCGCTGGCCTGCACGTCGGCCTGGATCGCGGCTTCGTCGGCTGCCGAGGGCGCGACGCCGGCCACTTTCAGCGGGCCGTCCATCAGCACATGAGGCGTACCCGCGCAGGCGGTGACGTCGCCGTTGGCGTCGAAGCTCACCTTAAGCTCGCCGACTACCTGCGAATACTCCCAGGCCTGCACCAGGCATACACGCTTGCCATCCTTGTCCTGCAGCACGGTGGGGTAGGCGCCTGCGGGCGTGCCCACCCCATAGTCCGCCATGGAGGCGGGACCCAGCAGGGTGTGAGAGTCGCCACCCACGACGACGTCTACGCCGCTCAGTTGCGCAATCACCTGCTTGTCGTAGTCGTAGCCGATGTGGCTCATCACCACGATCTTGTTCACGCCCTGCGCGCGCAGCGCATCGATCTGTTGTTGCGCCGCCGCCGTTTCGTCCGAGAACACGGTGCCGGTGTCCGGGCTGGACGACTGCTGGGTCTTGGCGGCGATGGTCAGGCCGACCAGGCCGATGTCCTGGCCGTCGCGCTTCAGGATCACGGCCGGCTTGACCATGCCGGGCGCGCGCGCCGGATTCAGTGCGGAGTTGGCGGCGAACGTGACGTTGGCGCTAAGCACGGGTGTCTGGCAGGCGCCCGTGTGCAGCAGGTCAATGAAGCGCTTCAGGCCGCTATCGCCCTTGTCGAACTCATGGTTGCCCAAGGTCATGGCGTCGAAGCATACCGTGTTCATCATCGCCGCGTCGGCCTCTCCCGGCTCGCCGGCGCGGTTGAAGTACAGCGTGCCGGTGGTGGCGTCGCCCGCGTGCAGCTTGAGGACGTTGGCCGACTGCGCCGCCAGCGCGTTGATCGCGCCGGTCACACGCGGAAAACCGCCGGTATCGGCATTCACGGCGACGCGCGAGCCGGAAGCGGTCTTGAGCTTCAGGTCTTTTTTCTTGCTGTCCAGGTTGGAATGATGATCGTTGATGTGCAGGATCGTCAGTTCCATCGGCCGGCCGGGCGCCGGCTGCTCGACTGGCGTGTCGTCGTCATCGTCACTGCCGCCGCAGCCAGCCAAAAGCGTCAGGGCGCTCAGCATGGCCGCGCCCGCGTTCCTCTTCCACGTGTTCATTCGCGTGTGTCCCTCTGTCATCGGAGGGCGAATGGTCGCGGGTCAAGATGACGCAGAAATGAATGACAGTGCTGTCATGTCGCGTGCGACATGTCGCACGCCTGTCATGCAAACGCAACGGGCCCGGCGCATGCCGCGCCGGGCCCGTGTTTGCTACTGGGCTTTTAGAAGTGGATGACGGTGCGGATCGATTTTCCTTCGTGCATCAGGTCGAAGGCTTCGTTG
>JAEZYP010000059.1 GCA_023418995.1 Bacillota bacterium
TACTATTGTCAAGGACAATACAAAATTAAGCATTTAACCATTGTAATTATTGTAAAAATACGCTATAATTATCAGTAATTTGGTTGAACAATTGTATGGTTGTACCAATCAATCCGCGAAAGGAGTATCCATAATGAAACAGTATAGTGCCAAAAATATTCTTAATATCGCAATTGCGGGACATAGCGGTTCAGGCAAGACCAGTATTGCCGAGGCGATGCTGTACTTATCCGGTTCCTCCGACCGGCTTGGAAAGGTCGGCGAAGGCAACACCGTCTGCGATTACGACCCGGAAGAAACCAAAAGAAAAATCAGTGTATCCACTGCCGTTGCTCCTTTGGAATGGAAGAATCATAAAATTAATTTGATAGATGCTCCCGGTCTGTTCGACTTTGAAGGCGGCATGTGCGAGGCGGTTCGCGCGGCAGATTCTGTGCTGATTGCGGTCTCGGGAAAGAACGGCGTGAGCGTCGGCACCGAGAAAGCGGTTGCCGCGGCCAATGCGCGCAGCCTTTCAAAGATTTTCTTTGTCAACGGGCTTTGCGACGAGAGTGCCCGCTTTTACCGGGTGTTTGAGGATTTAAAGGCGAGCTTCGGTCCCTCCGTTTGCCCGGTGATCGTTCCGTTCATCGTAGACGGTAAGGCGAATATCTACATAAATATTTTGGAATACAAGGCTTACGATTATCAGAACGGCGCGCCGGTCGAGGTCAAGATGCCGGATATGGGCACAAGACTGGAAGGATTGCGCACCGCGATCTACGAGGCGGTCGCTGAAACAAGTGACGAGATGTTTGAAAAATATTTCTCCGGCGAGCAGTTTACCCCGGAAGAGGTTATCGTGGGCGTCAGTAAGGGCGTGAAGTCGGGCGCTATCTGCCCGGTGTTCTGCGGCGACGCGCTGCTGATGCGCGGAATGGAGCAGTTTATGGACGGTCTTACCTGGCTTGCCCCCTCCGCGGAGGAAAAGAGCGGGGAAATCGGCGCGGATGTAAACGGCGACCCGGTGGAGCTTTCCGTCAATGATGACGGAGCGGCGGCAGCAATCGTGTTCAAGACCATTGCCGACCCGTTCATCGGTAAGCTTTCCTATTTGAAGGTAATCTCAGGCAAGGTCGCAACCGACGCGCAGCTGCTGAATATGCGTACGGGTAACACCGAGCGTATTGGCAAAACAGTAATGATGCGCGGCAAGAAGCAGGAGGATATTCCCTATATCGGCGCGGGAGACATCGGCGCGGTGCTTAAGCTCCAGGGAGTCAGCACGGGCGACACGCTTTGCTTCCCGGCACGCAAGGTAACGCTCGATGGAATTGTTTACCCGACCCCGACCCTTTCCATGGCGATTATGCCAAAGAACAAGGGAGAAGAGGACAAGGTCGCGCAGGGAATTATCCGGCTCGCGGAGGAAGACCCGACAATCCGTTTTACAACCAACGCGGAGACGCATCAAATGGTGCTTTCCGGTATGGGCGAACAGCATCTTGACGTGATTGTCTCTAAATTAAAGAATAAATTCGGGGTGGATATCACCCTCCAGAAGCCGCGCGTGCCTTATCGCGAGACCATTCGCAAGAAGGTTCAGGTACAGGGCAGGTACAAGAAGCAGACAGGCGGTCACGGTCAGTTCGGCGATATCTGGGTCGAATTTGAGCCGTGTGACAACGAGGGTCTGGTGTTTGCCGAGCGCGTGGTGGGCGGCTCGGTTCCGAAGAACTTCTTCCCCGCCGTGGAAAAGGGCTTGCGCGACTGCATCGTAAAGGGACCGCTCGCGGGTTACCCTGTGGTTGGGCTCAAGGCAACGCTTTACGACGGCTCCTACCATCCGGTGGATTCCTCTGAAATGTCGTTTAAAATGGCGGCCAACCTTGCCTATAAGGCCGGTATGCCGATTGCGAATCCGATATTGCTGGAACCCATCGGCACGCTGAAATGCAGTGTACCCGACGGGAACATGGGCGACATCATGGGCGAGGTCAACAAGCGCCGCGGTCGTGTTTTGGGCATGAACCCCTCCGGTGACGGTTTGCAGGTTGTTGAAGCAGAGGTCCCGATGGCGGAGATGCACGATTTCTGTACTTTTGTTCGTCAGGTAACGCAGGGAAGAGGAAATTTTACCTTTGACTTCTGCCGTTACGAGGAAGCCCCGCCGCAGATTTCACAAAAAATTATAGAAGAAGCAAAGGCTTCCGGTAACCTGGAGATATCTTAATCTTACATTTTTACAAAGCAGCCTGCTTATGCGGGCTGCTTGTGCATTTTTTTGTGTTCCGCCGCATATTTATTTTTTACAAGGGGGCGGAACTATGTTCATTTATTCGTTCAAAGCCGATAAGAAAAAAATCTCTGTGATATTGGCGGTAATCCTTCTACTGATTACTTTGGGAATTATTCTGAGTAAGCAGCGTGACTCCTCACCAAAAGCTGAATGCGACGGCATGAAGTATTCCCTTAACGCCTCTACTAATGAGGAACGTGTCGCCTTTCTGAGCCAGTTCGGCTGGAAGGTGAATCCGGAGCCGGCTGAAATTAAAGAAGTCATTATTCCGGAAAAGTTTAACGACGTTTATGATAACTATAATGTTATTCAAAAGGATCAGGGTCTTGATCTACTTCCCTATGCCGGGAAAACCTGCCGTCAGTGGGTATATAATGTAACAAATTATCCCCAGGGCACCGAGGTTCGCGCCACACTGCTGATTTACGGCAACATCGTCATCGGCGGCGACCTGAGCACAACGGCTATGGATGGCTTTATGACCGGCTTCAAGGGGGAGCAGATGAGCGCGGACGATAACGTTGGTCTGATATCCGCCGCTTCGGAAGAGAGTAAATCGGCTCCGGACAACAAAGCTGCTCCGGATAACAAATCGCAGGAAAGCAAGGCTGCGCCAAAGGACAAATCCGCTCCGGAAAAGAAGGGCGCGGCTTCCTCTGCGATTCCGACCAACGCGTGGCCAACCGACTGAGAATAGAACGAGCGGGTGGCTTTGGCGCTAATTGACGATGAAATTTGACCTGCGCGAACAGATCGTTTACAATGGATTCAGAGGGGCGGCCGCCGATTGCGCGGTTGCCCGTGCCCTTTGGGGTAGCTGAAGAGATGCCCGCGCCCCCCGCGTCAGTCACCGGGAGGCGGCGGGGCTTTCGGCTGAATTTTGAACTGGACGGTGATTCGATGAGCAGGGATAGGCTCGATAAAATACTGGCTTCCCAGAATATTGCGAGCCGGAGCGAGGCCGGGGTCATGATACGGCGCGGCGCAGTTTCGGTAAACGGAACAATTGTCAAAAAGGCGGATTTTAAGGTGGACACGCTGGAGGATGAGGTTACGGTAGGCGGTCGTGTCCTGAATATTAGAAAGTATCTGTACCTAATGATCAACAAACCCTCCGGCGTACTTTCCGCCGCGCGGGATACCCGCGCGGCGACCGTAGTGGACCTGCTGCCAGAGGCGCTGAAGCGCAGGGGACTTTTCCCCGCGGGACGGCTCGACAAGGATACTGAAGGATTGCTGATTATCACGGACGACGGCGCATTTGCCCACCGGATGCTAGCGCCGAAAAGCCATGTGTTCAAACAATATGAGGCGGTTTTGGCAAAGCCGGTGTCAAATCAGGATATTTCGCGCTTCGCAAAAGGCTTGGAGTTAAATGATATGATTTGCCTGCCGGCTGAACTGAAGGTTTTAAAGGAAGGCTCGAATCCGATGGTGCTTGTAAAAATCCGCGAAGGCAAATTCCACCAGGTGAAACGCATGTTTCTTGCGCTGGGAAACGAGGTTCTGAAGCTTAAACGCGTTCAGATCGGCGCGCTGAAATTAGACGATTCGCTCGCTCCGGGTGCGGCGCGGGAATTGCTTGAGGAAGAAATAAATTCCATTTTTGCGAATGATTCTTATTCCGCCATATAACACACATCAATGTATACTAAATTTAATTGGCGTTTTTGTGTTTTATTCGATTTATCTAATTACGGGGAATAATCTTTGGGCAAAAAATAACTGTTAATCCAGGGTTACATCTGTTATGATTATTTCGTGGTGATTGGAGTACTCTTTTGAGAATCTCCTGCGGTAAAGAATTAAGTAATTTCAGGAGGAATATTATGGCAAGTGTGTCGCTGAAAGGCATTTACAAAATTTATGAAGGCAATGTGACCGCGGTTTCCGATTTTAATTTGGAAATTGCTGATAAAGAGTTTATTATTCTGGTAGGCCCTTCCGGCTGCGGAAAGTCGACCACTCTTAGAATGATTGCCGGTTTGGAGGAAATCTCCAAGGGTGAGCTTTACATTGGAGACACTCTGGCAAACGATGTTGCTCCGAAGGATCGTGATATTGCGATGGTTTTCCAGAACTATGCGCTATATCCGCATATGACCGTTTTTGATAATATGGCTTTCGGTCTTAAGCTTCATAAGGTTCCGAAAGATGAAATTAAGCGCCGCGTGGTTGAAGCTGCGGCAACCCTCGATATCTCTCACCTTCTCGAAAGAAAGCCGAAGGCACTCTCCGGTGGTCAGCGTCAGCGTGTTGCTCTTGGACGCGCTATCGTCCGCGACCCGAAGGTCTTCCTTCTTGACGAGCCTCTTTCCAATCTGGACGCAAAGCTGCGCGCTCAGATGAGAATTGTTATCTCCAAGCTTCATCAGAGACTGGGAACAACCTTTATTTATGTTACCCATGACCAGACCGAAGCTATGACCATGGGCGACCGCATCGTGGTTATGAAGGATGGCTTTATTCAGCAGGTTGATACACCGCAAAATCTCTATGACTTCCCGGTAAACGAATTTGTTGCGGGATTCATGGGTTCTCCGCAAATGAACTTTATTGATGCAACTATCGGCAGCGAGGCCGGTCAGTATACCGTTAAGTTTGATAAATACAGCTTTAAGGTTCCTGCGAACAAGCTCCAGGGCGATGTTCTTAAGGAATATGTTGGCAAGGATGTCGTATTCGGCGTTCGTCCCGAAAACGTACACGATGAGCCCGATTTCCTTGCAAAAGCAACCGACGGCATTGTGGACGCGGACGTTGAAGTTGTTGAGCTGATGGGTGCAGAAACCTATCTCTACCTCGACTGCGCCGGTAACTCCATCACCGCAAGGGTTGATCCTACCTCTACAGCAAAGAGCGGCGACAAGATCAAGATTGCGTTTGACCTGAACAAAATGCATCTGTTTGATAAGGAAACCGAGAAAACGATTCTCAACTAACTCAAGCTGTTGAATGATTAAGCCGTACCTATTCGGGTACGGCTTTTTTTTAAGAAGTATTGAGGTGTTTCTGCTTGCCTGTTCGTAATCTTTATTGAGATTCAATTCTTTGCCAGAGAGGGATAAATCGTTTTTGTTTAAAATGGTCCCGTGTTGGGTATAAATAATAAAAGAATTTTTGTATAAAATAACGACGCGGTTTTGAGTGAAAGCACGATTTCAGTCGGAAAATATGAATATTTTGTTAATTGAGTAAATTTAAGTATTGTTTTTTTATAAATTTTTCAATTCGCAGTTGAAAATTTTGCGGATTTTATGTAAAATGTATGTAGCAATTTATTGTCAGTCATATATGATTGGACAAATTGGATAAAGTGAGGGAAAACAATGTCAAACAGGTTATTTCAGGGGGTTATCCACCAGATGCGTGACGCCATCGACCGGACGATAGGCGTGATCGATGAAACCTCGGTAATTATCGCTTGCAGCGAGCTTGGTCGTATTGGTGAGGTCAACGACAGCATCACGGCGGAAATTTTAGCTTCCCCTGTCACTTTTGTGGTAAACGGCTATACCTATAAATCCTTTGGCAGCCGCCCTCGCCCGGAGTATGCGGTTTTTGTTTCCGGTACTGATCCGGAAGCCAGCCGTTACGCGACGCTGCTGGCGGTTTCTCTCAGCAGCATCAAGCAGTATTACGATGAAAAATACGACCGCAGCAACTTTATTAAGAATGTGATTCTTGACAATATCCTTCCGGGCGATATTTATTTGAAAGCCCGCGAGCTCCGTTTCAACGCGGATGTCAGTCGGGTTTGCATGCTGATTAAAATCACCACAAAATCTGATATTTCCGCTTATGATGTGGTTCAGAATCTGTTTCCGGATAAAAACAAGGATTTTATTATCAATATTAACGAAAACGATATTGCTCTGGTTAAGGAAATCCGCACCGGCATCGAGCCTAAAGATCTCGACAAGCTTGCCAGCTCGATTGTCGATACGCTTTCCAGCGAATTTTATACCCATTGTGTGGTCGGTATCGGCACAATCGTAACCGGCATCAAAGACCTTGCGCGTTCCTTTAAGGAAGCTCAGGTGGCATTGGAGGTCGGCAAGGTATTCGACACCGAAAAGCCGATTGTCAGCTACGATAACCTCGGTATCGCCCGCTTGATTTATCAGCTGCCCACCACGCTCTGCGAAATGTTCCTCAAGGAAGTGTTCAAGCGCGGCTCTATCGAGTCCCTTGACCATGAAACCCTGTTTACTATTCAGCGCTTTTTTGAAAACAACCTGAATGTTTCCGAAACCTCGCGCAAGCTGTTTGTTCACCGTAATACCCTGGTTTACCGTCTTGAAAAGATTAAAAAGATTACCGGTCTTGACCTGCGGGAATTTGAGGATGCGATTGTTTTTAAAGTAGCTCTTATGGTAAAGAAGTACCTTTCGTCCAATCCTGTAAAATTCTAGTAAAAAATATTGAAAAAAAGTGAAAGTTACAAAATTATTACAAATAATTTCTAGTTTGGAATAATAAGCACTTTGCCCATTGGTATTATGTTAACATACCAATGGGCTTTGGTTGTTTTGTTTTTATTTTCAGAATTATAAACACAAATTTAAATTGATACAGATGAATTATCCCAATAACCGCTTCCGAGGAAAAATAAGCTGACGGTTCCCTTTTCTCAAGAGACATCCATCAGCCGCTGTCTCTGCTCGGAGTGCTGGGACCTTTTTGCAGTATCAAGTACATATGATGGAGCGATTGAATTGATTGAATTTCAAAATGTGAGTAAAACCTACTCGAATGGAACGAAAGCGTTAAAAGATGTCAACCTGAAGGTTGATAAAGGCGAATTCGTCTTTATTGTCGGCTCTTCCGGGGCGGGTAAAAGCACGTTTTTAAAACTGATTATGTGCGAAGAAAAGCCGAACGATGGTCAGATTATCATTAACGATCTGGATGTTACGAAGCTGAAGCGGCACGATATTCCTTATCTGCGCCGTACCATGGGAATCGTGTTTCAGGATTTCCGCCTGATTGATAATATGACTGTCTTTGAAAACGTTGCGTTCGCAATGCATGTTGTCGGTGCTTCGCAGCGGGATATCCGTAAGCGTGTGCCGTACATACTGGGCCTTGTCAATTTGCAGGATAAGGCAAAATGCCGCCCGACGGAGCTTTCGGGCGGGGAGCAGCAGCGTGTCGGGCTGGCGCGTGCGCTGGTGAATAATCCGAAGCTGATTATCGCGGACGAGCCTACCGGAAACGTCGACCCGGCGCTTTCCTTTGAAATTGTCGACCTTTTAAGCGAAATCAACCGTCGGGGAACCACAATTTTAATGGTAACGCACGAGCATACGCTCGTAAAGCATTTTAAGAGGCGCGTCGTTGAGATTCATGACGGCGAAATTGTGGCGGACTCCGCCCTTCAGGAGGTGCGCCATGAAGATTAACAGCTTAAGGTATCTGATTAAGGAAGGCTTAAAAAATATCTGGAGCAACCGTACAATGTCCTTTGCTTCTGTGGGTGTCTTGATTTCCTGCTTGCTTCTGACGGGAACGGCGACCCTCATTTCCGCCAATATTGATACCGCAATGAAATCGATTGAAGGAAACAATTCGGTTAAGGTATATATGAAGCAGGGGCTTCCCACGCTTTCTGCGGTTAAAGTCGGCGATGAAATTAAAAAGCTGGATAATATTGACACCTGCGAGTTTGTTCCGAAGGATGACGCAATTCAGCAGTACATGGAGCTGCTTGGCGACAAGGACGGCACAATGCTGCAGGGTATGACGGGTAAGGAGAATCCTCTGCCGGATGCTTTTAAGGTATCCTTTAAGGATTTGTCCCAGTATAAGCAGACCGCCGAGCAGATTAAGAAAATAGAAGGCGTCGATACCATTAACGATTACTCCGACATCGCACAGAAGCTGACGAACCTCGACCGGCTGATTACCACCGCCGGGTTCTGGATTATTTTAATTCTCAGCTTGGTTTCCCTGTTCATCATTTCCAATACCATTCGGGTTACAATGTTTTCCCGCCGTCTGGAAATCAGCATTATGAAATCTATCGGCGCGACAAACTGGTTTATCCGGGTTCCGTTTATTGTTGAGGGTGTGATTATCGGTCTGGTATCCGGGTTGATCGCGAGCCTTCTCCTCAGCGCAGCCTACAATAAGATGCTTTCGGCCGTAACGGCGATTACGCTGTTTACCCCGATTAATATCGCGCCCATGCAGCTGAAAATTACGCTGATCTTTATTTTGGTAGGTACTGTTTTCGGAGCAATCGGCGGCGTGATCTCGATCGGAAGATATTTGAAAAAGGAAGGGGGCGACGTGGTTGCCTGGTAAAAAATGGACAAGGCTTATAACCGCAATTGTTTTGGCTACGGTTTTGTTGGTCACTCCGCAGATCATGCCGTCCACTCCAGCTTCCGCAGCCAGCCTATCCGCGCTTCAGCAGAGGCAGGCCCAGCTGAAAAAGCAGCAGGCGGAAATCGCGGCTAAGATTAAGTCCCTGAAATCGGACAAGGCGAAGCAGCAGGAATTAAAGACGGCCTATGATAATCAGAAAACGACCATCCAGGGTCAAATTGATGTTTTGAACCAACAGATTACCGCGTTGGACAGCGATATCACCCAAAAGGAATCGCAAATTGCGGATAAGGAGACTTCAATCTCCTCCAATTTTGCGAAGCTGAAGGACCGGCTTCACGCCATGTATCTGACCGGTGAGGCCTCCAATCTGGAAATCATCCTGAACGCGAAGAGTATTATGGATCTTTCTGATAAAACAGAGGCGATTCGTGCAATAACCACTCATGATACGCAGTTGATTGATACACTGAAAGCCGATATGGCAAGTATTAAAACGCAAAAGGCTGCGATTGAGGAGAACCGGAAAAGCGTTTCGGCGGCCAGAACAACGCTGGATACCAAACGTAAGGAATTAGCGGAACTGTCAGCGGAAGCGCAGAAAATAATATCTCAAATCTCCGCGGATGAATCTTCGGCGGAAAAAGAGAACGCAAAGCTTGCGGCGGAGCGAAAAAAAGCCGACGCGGCGATTGACCAGTGGTATAAGGACTATTATGCTTCCCACCGCAGCTCCAGCGACAGCGGCGGATATATCGGTAAGGGCAACTTTACCTGGCCGACGCCCGGAATTACCCGTATTACCTCCTACTGGGGGGACGGAAGAGGACATAAAGGGCTCGACATTGCCTCCTCCGGGTGTTACGGAAAGCCGATTGTTGCGGCGGATTCCGGAAAGGTAATTATGTCCGGTTACGGAATCCGGGGTTCCGGCTATGGTGGATACGGTAATGTTGTTGCGATTAACCACGGCGGCGGGTATTCCACCCTTTACGGTCACTGTAGCAGATTAGCGGTCAGTACCGGGCAGGTTGTGCAAAAGGGTCAGGTAATCGGATACATCGGAAATTCCGGTGACTCCTACGGTGCGCATCTCCACTTTGAAATCCGTGTGAACGGCGTTGCGCAAAACCCGCTGAATTGGTTCAGCAGAGCATAATTATCTGCAGAAAGGGGTCATCGATGTGTCTGGTAAAAAATGGGCAAGATTTTTCACTGTGGTAATTCTTGCGATGGTATTGCTGGTTACTCCGCAGATTATGCCGACTGTTTCCGCTTCCGCAACCAGCTTATCCGAACTCCAGCAGAAGCAGGCCCAGCTGAAAAAGCAGCAGGCGGAAATCGCGGCTAAGATTAAATCCCTGAAATCGGACAAGGCGAAGCAGCAGGAATTAAAGGCGGCCTATGATAATCAGAAGGCGACCATCCAGGGACAGATTGATGTTCTGAACCAGCAGATTGCCGCGCTGGACAGCGATATTACACAAAAAGAAGCGCAGATCACCGCAAAAGAGGCTTCGATCTCCTCCAATTTTGCAAAGCTGAAGGACAGGCTTCACGCCATGTACCTGACGGGTGAAGCTTCCAACCTGGAAATCATCCTGAACGCGAAGAGTATTATGGATCTTTCTGATAAAACAGAGGCGATTCGGGCGATAACCACCCATGATACGCACCTGATCGATACACTGAAGGCTGATATGGCAAGTATTAAAACACAAAAGGCTGCAATTGAGGACAACCGGAAAAGTGTCTCGGCAGCCAGAACAACGCTGGATACCAAACGGAAAGAATTATCGGAGCTGTCAGCGGAGGCGCAGAAAATAATCTCTCAAATCTCAGTGGATGAATCTACCGCGGAGAAACAAAACGCAAAGCTTGCAGAGGAGCGCAAAAAAGCCGACGTCGCTATTAACCAGTGGTATAAGGATTATTACGCTTCCCACCGCAGTCCCAGCGACAGCGGCGGATATGTCAGCAAGGGCAACTTTACCTGGCCGACTCCCGGAATTACCCGCATCACCTCTTACTGGGGCGACGGGAGAGGGCACACGGGTCTTGATATCGCTTCCGCAGGGTGCTCCGGGAAACCGATTGTCGCGGCAGATTCCGGAAAGGTTATTATGGCTGCCTGGGGCAACCCCGGCACCGGCTACGGCGGTTACGGCAACGTTGTTGCAATCAACCACGGCGGCGGATATTCCACCCTTTACGGTCACTGCAGCAGCTTAGCGGTTAGCGCCGGGCAGTTTGTGCAAAAGGGTCAGGTCATCGCCTATATCGGAAGCTCCGGTAAATCAACCGGGCCTCACCTCCATTTTGAAATCCGTGTGAACGGAGTCGCGCACAATCCGCTGAACTGGTTCAGCAGAGCATAATTATTTTAATCGGTTTCGGGAGGGGGTATTGCCCCCTCCCGTCGCGTACTTGACGCTATCTTGAAATACCTTAAAAAATGCCGTATTATTATAGTCATCGACTATACAGATAGACTATCCCCTGTTTTAATTGACCATAATAAAGAATACCGATTTATAAGGACTGATTATACCATGAGCAGAAAGCTTTCTCTGGGCGCGGCTGTCGCCCTTGTCGCGGTGTCCGCTTCCGTCACTGTTTCGCTGACTTATGTTTACGCGATGAACAGCTTTAACTCAAAAGTAGCCGATGTGAACGAACGTCAGGCGATGTATACCAAGCTGAGCGAGATTGACCAGAAGGCAAGGCAGGATTACATCGGCTCTATCAGCGAATCCACGCTGGAAGACGGAATTTGTGCCGGCTATGTTGCGGGTCTCGGCGATCCGCATGCGAAATATATGTCTGCTGAGAAGTATAAGGCTTATCTGGGCGCAAATACGGACAAGAGCATCGGTGTGGGCATTAAGACCGTAAAGGACAACGACGGCAATATGTATGTGTCCGAAGTTATGCCGAACTCTCCGGCTGAAAAAAGCGGTATGAAAAAGGGCGACACGATTGTCAGTATGGACGACAAGGAAATTGTTCGCATGACATACGGTGACGCCTTAAATAAGCTGGAAGGGCTTGCAGGCTCAAAGGTGAAATTCGGAATCCTCCGCGGCACCGCGGCTGCCGCCGTTTCCGCCACACCGGGTACGGCTGCACCCGATACATCGAAAGCACAAAATATCACCATTACGGTCACGCGTGCCGAATACAAAGAGCAGACGATTACCTCTTCGATGATGAACGGTAACGTGGCCTACTTTAAAATATCGGAGTTTACGGATAATAGTGCGGACGATTTCAACGCGGCACTGTCGTCCCGCATGAAGGAGGGCGCGGCCGGAATTATCATTGACCTGCGTAACAACTCCGGGGGCAGTGTTGCGGGAATGGCCGCCGTGCTTGACACCCTGCTTCCGGCCGGGAATACGGTAAGCTACCGTGACAAAACCGGGAAGGTGACCGTAGAATATACCTCAAATCCGAACGAGGTGAGTTTACCGGTCAGTGTAATTGTGGATCAAAACACCTTCGGTGCGGCGGAAATTTTTGCGTCGAACATTAAGGATTATAAAAAAGGAATGCTGGTTGGTGAAAAAACCGCTGGTTATGGAACCAAGGATGAGGCTGTGCCGCTTTCCGACGGTTCCGCCATTGTTATTTCAGTTGCCAATTACCTTACACTGAACGGAAATGTTTTCAGCGGCAAGGGGATTGATGCGGACGTGACCAAGACGATGAACGAATCTCAGAAGGAAATGCTGATTAAAAATCAGTTGACTCCGGAGGTTGACCCGCAGCTGCAGGCAGCGGTTTCCGCGCTCATGCGGCAGGGGGTGACCATAGCGAAGGCTTCCCCCGTTTCCTCACAGTTGCCTGCAAGCGCTGCGTCCGGCATTGACACCGATTGACCCAAACGATTAGAGCACTCAGCCGAAGGATCGTATCCCGGCTGGGTGCTCTTTCTGTAAAATGAAAACCTTCAGTTGGCGGGATATCTCTTTATAAGCACCCAAATTTCCTGCTCTTGCGGTCTGCCTCTTGGTCTGCTGCGTTGCCCTGCCCGCCAGTTGGCAGCCGGGGCAATCAGCTTTAACTTCCAGAATATTACAGAACAAATTTGCCGAGGAAATTTTGTTAATCGCGTTGTATTCGGAAACCCTATCTCCATAACGCTCTGTGGAAAGAGGCTTTGAATATGACCGCACCCCAGTTCGATACCCTTCTTGCCGCCCATTGCGCGCCAGCGCTTGCCGGAATCAAATCGGCAAACCTAATCTCGGTAAAGCGCGAAGCTTCGGAAGGGCTTAATATTCTGATATCAGATTATAACCGAGTGCTCCATCGGAATGGAATTGCGCTGGAGCTTCTGGGCAGCTTCGAACGTTATGTTTTGCTTTTGGTTTACCGCCCGGAGTTGCTTTGGCGTGTACTGCTCAAGAACCGGGCGTTTCTGCTGCAGAATGGATACACTCACTGGAGCGGGCTGGATTCCCTGCTCGAAGAACTGAAAAAACGCTGCAGGGAGCATTCCGTTCCCTGTGAAATCGGATTGTTTCTTGACTATCCCCTGGAGGATGTAATCAGCTTTGCGCGGGGAACGCTCCCGTGCAGGCTGTGCGGATACTGGAAGGTTTACCATGATGTCGCGCACGCAAAGGAACGCTTTCGGGAATTTACCCTATGCAGAGAGAAGTACTCCATGCATCTTCAAAACGGAGAAACACTGCTTCAAATTGTTCAACAGGAAAACGCCTGCGGGCTTTGAGAAGTCAGCTTGAGCACAAAAAAAGAGGATGCCGGAGCATCCCCCAAAGCATTATTTTGTTTGAAAAAAAGCAATATAAGGACTCAGGTTGATGCGGTTTTGCAACAGAATCCAGATTTTATAAATGTAGCCGATTAACAGCAGAGCTGCCAGACTGTAGTAGTATACGTATTTGTGAAGATTTTGCTGACTTTTGAGCTGTCTGCGCTGTTGGAGCAGCTTTTTCTTTTGCTCTTTACCGGCAAATTTTGCGGATTCCGGTTCCTCTTCTGTGTTTGGAATGCTTTCCACGCCGATGCTGGCAAACAGCTCAGGAATGAGGAGAATGGCGGTGGTAAAGAACATGATGCCGAAGCGCTGAAACAGGAAGTGCTGACAGGTCATGATGTACAGCAGCCCCGCATAAACAGAGACATTAATCAGTACGATGTTTTTCGGATCACGCTGAAGCAGGAATGTTTTCAAAATCAGGATGGTTACAGTCACGATGACCGGGATGGCCGCAGTCTGCCAGTCACGCCCATACATATAATAGAGACCTTCCTCTGTCGCGTAGTACTGATAAACATATCTTGTGATAATATTGAACAGCGGCCACGAAAACAGCATGATCAGGGCGGTCACTACCGTATATCCGGTGAGGGATTTCCAATTGATCTTGATATGGGCAATGAAGTAAACCGGAATCAAAATCAGGATTGCCTTGTGGAAGGAAGCAGCCAAAAGAAGGATTAGCAGATACGGAACCAGCTTTTTCTCCTTAAGATACTTGATTGCGAACAGATAAATTGCGATGGCTATGGACTGACGAATAAAGCTGAGGGAGTTTCCGAAAAATCCGAAGCTAATAAAAACGAAAACGCCGATCCACGGAATCGGAGAATATTTATAAAGCAGCACCGCGGTCAGGGTGATGACAAGAATGGCGACTACGAGCATATAAATATGGACATCCCGGGTGAAAAGGGATACCGCATAATTCAAAAGGCTGTAGCCGGGCTCGATGCGGTAGCCGTTTGCGCTGCTGATCAGGTAGGACCAGCCGCCGTCATGCACCGCGTAGAAATAGTTTTCGTACTGTTGGTAGTCGATGCCGACGGTATTCGCCCGCAGCGCGGAAAATATGACCATGGCAACGGAAGAAGCACCCAAGAAAATTGCGTTGTTTAAGCGGCTTTTCTTAATTTCACACAGGCTGATCCCCAATATAACAATAAAAGTAAGTAAAACGATGTATGCTGTCATGTGTTAACCCGCTTTCTTTCAGAATGAATAAAGGCTTAATCGCTTGCCGTATAACGCGCAGAAAAAAGGCGGCAGGTACACGAATGGAGCCTGACCGCCGTGCGTTCGGCAGCTGAAAAGCTTTTCCGATAAATTGAATAAATTATACCATTTATTTATCAGAGATACAATCCTCCGACAATACATCATATTATTTTACAGAATATTAACAACTCGTACTTTTTTGTATAAACATAGTGTGTAAGGATATATTTAAGCTTGTAATGCTTTGCATATCTTTGCGGAGCATAGTACGGAAAAGGAGAACTGAAATGAAGCAATCCGGAATAATAGAAGCCATTCACGCAAGGGAAATCCTCGATTCCCGCGCGAACCCAACGGTGGAGGCGGAGGTCATTTTGCAAAACGGAGCCTGTGGGATGGCGGCGGTTCCCTCCGGCGCCTCTACCGGCGCGTTTGAGGCGATCGAGCTGCGGGACGGCGATTCCGCGCGCTATTTTGGCAAGGGCGTTTTGCACGCAGTGAAAAACATCAACACGGAAATTTGCGAGCGCTTGAAGGGGATGGACGCGTCCATGCAGGCGGACATCGACCGTGCCATGATTGAACTGGACGGAACACCGAACAAATCCAGGCTAGGCGCAAACGCCATCCTTGCAGTTTCGCTTGCGGCCGCCCGCGCAGCAGCAGCAAGCTATGGCATCCCCTTTTACAGGTACCTTGGCGGGTGTGATGCCCGAAGTCTTCCGGTACCGATGATGAATATTCTGAACGGCGGTGTTCACGCGTCTAACAATGTGGATATCCAGGAATTTATGATCATGCCGGTTGGCGCGGAGAGCTTCGGCGAGGGGCTGCGTTGGTGCACCGAGGTGTTTCAATGTTTGAAAAATGTACTGAACAGCAGGGGGTTTTCCACCGCGGTGGGCGATGAGGGCGGATTCGCCCCAAATCTGGCGGATGATGAGGAAGCGCTCAAAGCCATTATGGAAGCGATAGAAAAGGCGGGCTTCCAGGCGGAGAGCCAATTCAAAATCGCGATGGACCCGGCCTCCAGCGAATGGTATCAAAAGGATGGCACCTATCTGCTGCCCAAGAAAAAGATACAAATGAACTCCGAGGAGCTGATCGGCTTTTGGGAGAAGCTGGTTTCTCAATACCCTATTATTTCTTTGGAGGACGGTCTCGCTGAAGAGGATTGGAATGGATGGAAATCGCTCACAGCTCGTCTGGGAAAGAAGATTCAACTGGTCGGTGATGATTTGTTCGTTACCAATACGCAGCGCCTGAGAAAAGGAATTGCAATGGGCGTTGCAAACTCCATTCTCATCAAGCTGAACCAGATCGGTTCCCTGACCGAAACACTGGAAGCAATCCGCACCGCGCAGCGTGCCGGCTACACCGCGGTAATCTCCCATCGCTCCGGGGAAACGGAGGATACCACGATTGCCGATCTGGCGGTTGCTGCCAACGCTGGGCAGATTAAAACCGGCGCGCCCTCCCGAAGTGAGCGCGTCGCCAAATACAACCGCTTGCTTCGTGTGTCGCAGGAGCTGGGGGATGCGTCGGTTTACCCCGGCAGCCGTGCGTTCTATAATCTGTAAGCGAAAATTTACAACGCGGAAAATGTGGAATGTAAAATGGTATCTCAATCTGATCAAAAGTCTGAAGGAATGGGCAAAGGTCCATTCCTTTTTTTCGTTAATTGACTTACATAAAAACCAAAGCGTATTGGCGGGAAGAGGGCAGATCTCATAGGAAGCTCCGGTCGGGGGATAAGCTGTATGGCGAAAAAACGCTGGAAATGTTTGCCCGAAAGAAATATTTACTGTATTTGGAAATATTGGAAAGCTCAGCCGCACGGTCGACACAGGGCACGGTAAAAGCAAAAAATCCCCATGACCAGTGGAAAAAGCATTACTGAGCGATACGTCATATTTCTAATGTCGATTCCATAATTTAACGAGGAAATAATCCCCTTCCTCAAATTAAATGAAAAAGGGCGTGTCCCCCAACATTTATTCGTCAGATTGCTCCATTGACGAAAGGGAAAAATCATTTTATAGTATTGATTGGATTCAATCAATACTCAGAGGTGACAGAAATGAGCTTTATTCAGTTTGATCAGGTGGAACGGGAGTATATTGTTGGCGACAGCGTAATTAAAGCGGTAGACGGCATAAGCTTTTCGATAGAAGGGAGTTCCTTCAATGTAATTCTGGGGCAGAGTGGAGCGGGAAAAACAACGGTTTTGAATATGCTGGGCGGAATGGATTCACCGACCCGGGGAGACATTTTGGTCGGTGAGGAAAATGTTGCAAAGCTCTCGGAAAAGGAGCTTACGGAATACCGCCGGAACAAAATCGGGTTCGTATTCCAGTTTTATAATCTGGTGCCGAATTTAACGGCTCTGGAAAACGTGCAGCTGGCAAAGGAAATCTGCAAAGACCCGCTCGAGCCGATGGAAATGCTGGAACGGGTCGGGTTGGCCGACCGTCTGTATAATTTCCCGAGCCAGATGTCCGGCGGCGAACAGCAGAGGGTATCCATTGCCCGTGCCCTGGCGAAGAACCCGGATATTCTGCTTTGCGACGAGCCTACGGGCGCACTGGATTCTGAAACCGGGCGTAAGGTGCTGAAGCTGATTCGGGATGTTGCAAAGGATTTGGGAAAGACCGTAATCATTGTTACTCACAACGCACCTATCGCGGAGATGGCGGATACCGTTATCCATATGCGCGACGGAAAAATCTATGAAACAATCCATCAGGATAACCCCAGAGCCGTGGAGGAAATTGTATGGTAAAAGGCGGCGCCCTGTTGAAAAAATCTATACAGGATATGAAAAAATCTCTTCCGCAGTTTGTTTCAATTTTTATTATGGCGTCGGTGGCAATGACCATTGTCGTCGGGCTCGACAGTATCTGGAAAACCGTTGAGGTGCAGTCGAACCAGATGTACGCTACGACAAACGCTTCGGACTTCTGGGTTACCGTTCCCAACCCGACGGAATCCGACCTTTGGAAGGTTCGAAATATTCCCGGGGTGGAAAAAGCGGAAAAGCGGTTCACCGTGGATTCGGAAGCTCAGATTGAGGGAAAACCGATGCTCAAGGTTTACGCGTCGCCCCAAAACAGTTCGCTTGACCTGCCGGAAATTCAGGCGGGAACGAAGGCGAGCGGGCGGGGAGCCGTGCTCGATGAGCCGTTTGCAAAAGCGCATCACCTTTCTGTCGGGGATTCCATCACCATAAAAATCGGCGATAAAAAGGAAACCTTCCGTATCAACGCGCTGGCATTCAGCAGTGAGCACGTCTTTGCCATGAAGACCACCGGCACGCAGCCGCCGGACCCGAGTAAATACGGCTTTATCGTTGTGGATGAGGATCGGCTCGCGAGCTTTTACAGCGGCTTTAAGCCCTACAACCAGATTTCTGTCAAACTGGAAAAGGGTGCGGACGAGGCGGCGGTCATGCAGCAGCTCGATACCGTTTTTCCCAAACGGATGCGAAATATCATTACCAGAACCGACAGCCGCAGCTTTAACATGGTGAGCGGAAAAATTCAGCAGTTTCAAACGCTTTCCACGGTATTTCCCATCATATTCTTCATCGTAACAGCGCTGATCACCTTTTCTACAATGGTTCGTCTGGTGGAGGACCAGAGAAGCCAGATCGGTCTTCTGAAAGCGCTGGGCTACAGCAAGCGGAAGATTCTGTGGCACTACACCTCCTACGGTCTTTACGTCGGGCTTCTCGGCTCGCTGAGCGGGTGCATCATCGGCCCGAACCTGATCGGAAGGGTACTGCTGAACAACCTGAGCTTCCTGTTTACCTTTCCGAGCTATCAGCTTAGTCTGAATGTTCCGAATATAATTATAAATACGCTGATTATTGTGGTCTGTACCGGCGGGGTTTCCTATTACTCGTGTCTGAAGCTGCAGTCGGAGATGCCCTCCACCCTCCTTCGCGACAAGCCGCCCAAAAAGGGAAACCATATTTTTCTGGAACGCTTTCCGAAGCTCTGGAACCGGATGAAATTCAGCAGCAAGCTTATCGCGCGCAATACGACCCGCAACAAATTTCGCATGGCGATGAGTATTCTTGGGGTTATGGGCTGTACCGGGCTGATTATCGGTGCGTTTACGCTCTACGACATGGTGACCGGAATTTCCAAAACAACCTACGAAAAGCTTTATACTTACGACCAGAAGGTTATACTTGACCCCCGGACGACTGACCGGGATATTAAAAACCTGCACTTGGACGGCATTGTTCAGAATGTAGAAGAGGGTGCCGTGCTGCTCACTTCCGACGCCGGAATGCGAAGGCTGGCGGTGGTTAGCGTTTATTCAAAGGACAGCCCGCTCCTGCGGCTGGAGGACGCGGACGGCAATAAGGTGGATTTGCCGGAAAGCGGAATCGCAATGACCCGAAAAATGGCGGAGCTTTTACAGGTAAAGGTCGGCGACGAGGTGAACCTCAAGCGAAGCGACGATACCTACGTCCCGGTTCGGGTCGAAAAACTCGTTTATATGGTCTCGGGGCAGGGAATTTATATGACGGACGACTACTGGGAAAAAATCGGCGAGGATTTCAAGCCGACCAGTATTTTGGTGAAATGGAACCACGAGGACGAGGGCTTTCTGCAAAGTGACTACGTTTCCGAATACGTCAGCCGCACCAAGCAAAGGGAAAATTTCGACCAGAATCTCACCTCGGTTTACATTGCCGCGTTTATGCTGATTTCGGCGGGCGGCATTCTGGCATTTATCGTCCTTTACAATATGGGAATTCTTAATTTCTTTGAACGTGTCCGCGACCTTGCAACGCTGGAGGTCCTCGGCTTTCGCCAAAAGGAAATCAGACCTTTGGTGCTGATGGAAAATATCTTTTCCGCCCTGATCGGAATTGTATTCGGTGTTCCGGTCGGCTGGCTGATTACCTATGTGTTTGCGAGCGGGTTTGGCGACGAAATGGATATGATCGGGCATCTCACGCCGGATAAGGTACTGCTCGCCGCGGTGATTACGATGATTTTTGCAGTTATCGTCAACAGCGCCGTAATCCGTAAGATTAAAACAATTGATATGCTGCAGGCGCTGAAAAGTGTCGAATAGCTCAGGAGGAATCGAAATGAAATCAAAAAAATACATTGCGCTGAGCATGGCGCTTGTTCTGCTTGTCTTTGCCGGCTGCGGCAAGGGGAAGAATCCCGCGCCGGAAGCTACGCCGTCAGCGGCATCCAGCACGGCTAAATCAAACGAAACCGTCGTGTGGGGCGAAGTGAAATTCAACGAAGAATATCAGATTAACATCGACTTTCCCGCAACGGTTTCCGAGATCTACGTCAAGGAGGGCGACACGGTAAAGAAGGATGATACGCTGATTGCGCTTTCCGCGCAGGATTACGAGAAGAACCTGAAAAAGCTGCAGGCGCAGGCGGATTCCACCAAGGGCGCGATCAATAACGTAGATCAGGCTGCGCTGCAAGCGGAAATCGATACGCTGAAAAAACAGATTTCCACCAAAACCTCCGAGCTGAACAGCGGGAGCAAGGCGGAGCTGCAGCTGCTTCAAAGCTCTTTGACCCGCGCCAACAAAGAGGTTAAGGACGCGCAGGACAACGTGAATAAATATCAGAAGCTTTTTAAGGACGGCGTAATCTCACAGGCCGAGCTGGATACTTATACAGATATTCTGAACCAGAAGCAAAAGGCGAAAAATGATGTTCTCAACAATATCACGAAAACAAAACGTGCGTTGCAGGAGGAGCTGGACGGTCTGAACACCAACCTCAAATACAAGGAGGTGCAGCTCAGCCAGCAGAAAAACAGTGAGACTGCGGCGCAGATGGATTTGGATATTATGGCGGGCAAGGGGCAGAAGCCTTATCTTTTGGGGAATCAAATTATTTCAAACCTCGATCACGCAATCGTAAAGGAGATTTCCGTGGTAAAGGGCTCCGCACTGGGAACGCAGTACGCCGCGCAAAAGGTTATCAGCCTGATCGACAGCTCCAGTCTGTATGTAAGCGCGGAGGTTCCCGAAGAGTTTATCAGCCGAATATCTGTGGGCAGCAAGGTCGAAATTATCCCCACGGCTAATAAAGATTTGAAAATACCGGGGCAGATTCTGCGAATCTCAAACCAGGCGATTGAAAAGGACGGCGATCGGATTGTAAAGGTGCAGGTAAAGCCGGAGGATAAGAACAATTTCCTCAAGCCGGGCTATACTGCGGATGTCCGGTTTGTTCCATGACGCGGTTGACAGAATTTGAGGGAATGTTACAATGAAGATAACGCTTGAAAGATTCTTCCAGAAGCTGAGGGAAGGAAGTGCATGAAATGAGGATATGTAAAAAACCGGAGGAACGGAAGCTGGAGATTACAGAGGCCGCGCTGGAGCTGTTCCTTGAAAAAGGGTACGAAAATGTTTCGGTGAAGGACATCACCAATAAGGTCAATGTTGCGTCCGGTCTGTTTCATTATTATTTTCACTCCAAGGAAGAGGTTCTGATGGAGTGCGTTCGGCTTGACCGAAAACAGTTTATCGAGGAGCTGAACCAGTCGAAATATCTCAATGAAGATAGAAGCGCCATAGAAAAGATCAATTATCTGATGAGCCGGGCGGTGCAGAATATTATGGCGCGTTCTGAATTGATTCAGAACGTGTGGTATGTGAGTAACGGAATGCTGATGAACCAGATCAAGCTGGAGGTTCTCGGTGCAATCTCCGATATGCTGGCCAAATTTATAGAGCAGGGCAACGTGGAGGGTGTTTTCGCCTGTAAATTCCCGTATGCCGTCGCGGAAATCGCTGTTTTCGGCTTGAACCAGCACTTTATCCTTGAGCAGGAACGCGACCCCTCTCTCCGGAAATATTTATTGGGAGAGTATATCTATATGAGCCGGGAAAAGCTGCGTGAAATTTTTATGGGCGCGCTCAACATGAAAGAGCCGGGCGGCCTACTGGATTTTCCGATGCCCGAAACACAAAAAAAGACCAAGGAGGAGAGCTTATGAAAAAAGCAAAGCAGCTCGGCGCACTGGCGCTGGCGGGAATCTTCGTTGTGAGTGCCGCCGTTCCCGTTTCCGCTCAGGAAACGGCACAGACCGCTTACCGGGTGGAATATTCCCAGGTGGAACAGCTGGTCTTGCAGAATAACCTGCAGGTAAACAGCAACGATCGCCTGATTAAAAGTATGGACGACGAAAAAGAGCTGAAAGAAAAGTATGCGAAGCTCTCCGATACCCTGTCGCAGGCGAGCACTGGAATGAACGCGATTATCAATAACCCGATGGCGACCCCCGATTTAAAAGCGGTTGCGCAGGGAACCAACGCGTCCCTCTCCTCCCTGAACGCAATTCTGAATATGCAGCAGGACGTTTCAGAGGATGATTTTGAGCTGGTCGAGCTGCAAGCGGAGCTTTCTGATTATCAGTTGGTTAAAACCGCGCAGAACATGTTTTCCGTATATTATCAGCTGCAGTACAATATTGAAAAGCTGACCAATACGCGTGTCGTTCTGGAAAACCAGGTCAAAACCGCGCAGGCAAGGCTGGATGTGAAGCAGGCAACCCCCGTTGCTGTAGCGGACGCAAAAGCCGCCGTGGCAGAGCTGGATTATAATCTGAACGCGTTAAGGAGCCAGTCAAAATCTGTTGCGTACCAGATGAATCAGCTTCTGGGGCACGCGTACAGCGACCAGATCACCTTCGGCGCGATGCCTGCGCCCGACACCGCTTACGCGGCAAAGCTCAGCCTTGCTGCCGATATTCCGGCGGCGCAGGACGCCAGCTATAAAGTCAAGATCAGCCAAAAGCAGCGTGCCATTATTGACGACGATACCTCCGAAAACCGCGACAAACGGCGGATAAAAAGCAACGACGCGGAAATGGAGCGGCAGAGTATCGGCGCTTCCTTGGAAAAACAGTACGATACGATTTTAAAACAGCAGGATGTTCTGAAAACGGAGCAGCAAAAGCTCGACACCGCCAAGCTGAAACAGGATCAGGCGCAGAAAAAGTACGCTCTCGGGCTAATGTCCGGCGTGGATTATACGAAGACAAGGAACGACTATTTAGCGCAGAAATCGGTAACGCAGGGCGCGTCGTCTGCCCTCTTCTGGGAAATCGAAAGCTACCGGTGGATGGTCAGAGGACTTCCAGCGTCTTAAACTTAGATGAAACAAAACAGCGCCCCCCGAGGGACGCTGTTTTTGTTTTGCCCTCAGGTCGCGAGGGAGAGTGCTGGTATTCCAGCTGGTCGGGATAGCAGATATTGTTTCGTGGTTTATGGGCGGCGGGCAAGTCTTCTCTGAATCAGCTTTACCAGCTCTACGACCGGGATAACCGAGAAGGCAAGCGCCATTGCGACGGTGTACTCCGCCAGACTGATGGTTTCAAAGCTGAAGGCTGTGGCGAGGAACGGGATATATATTACCGCCGTAGTCAGGAGCAGCGAAACAACCATTGCTCCGATCAGGAACAGGTTCTGATGTCGAATCTTAAAGATGGAACCTCTTTGAGAACGCATATTAAAGGAATGGAAAATTTCCGCCATCGACATGGTTAGGAACGCCATTGTCATGCCGTCGGCACTGTTGGTGAATTCCCAGATTCCGGTTTCCATAAAATGACCGATGAGGTAAGCCGCAAGGGTGATAATCGTTACAAGCACACCCTGATAAGCGACATCGAAGCCAAGTCCCTCTGAGAAAATGCCGCTCTTCGGGTCGCGCGGTCTGCGCGTCATCAAATCCCGTTCCCCGCGCTCCATGCCCAATGCCAGAGCAGGGAAGCAGTCGGTAATCAGGTTAATCCAGAGCAGATGAACCGGCTTTAAAATGACGAACCCGAGAATGGTCGCGGTAAATACCGAGAGTACCTCGCTGAGGTTTGAAGCCAGCAGGAACTGGATCGACTTACGGATGTTGTCGTAAATTTTACGACCTTCCTCTACCGCCGAAACAATCGTGGCGAAGTTGTCGTCCGCCAGCACCATATCCGCTACGTTCTTGGTCACGTCTGTGCCGGTGATACCCATGCCGACACCGATATCCGCGCTCTTAATGGAAGGGGCGTCGTTCACGCCGTCGCCGGTCATCGCGGTAACCATGCCCTTGCCCTTCCACGCATTCACAATGCGTACCTTATGCTCCGGCTGAACTCTGGCGTAAACCGAATATTTTTCGATACTGTTTTGAAGCTCCTCCTCGCTGAGGTCATCCAGCTGCGCGCCGGTGACCGCCTGTGAGGCATCCTTTATAATACCAAGCTGAGTCGCGATTGCCACCGCGGTATCCCTATGGTCGCCCGTTATCATAACCGGGCGGATGCTCGCCGCCTTGCACTCTTCAATCGCGCTTACAACCTCGGGGCGTATCGGGTCAATCATGCCAACCAGCCCGATGAAGATGAGGGCTTGCTCCAGAGCCTCCGGCTCAAGGGAATCCGGCAATGCGGCGTATTTCCTGCACCCGGCGCCCAGCACGCGCAGCGCCTTGTCTGCCATGCGCTTGTTTTCCGCCATGACCTCCGCACGCAGCGTTTCGGTCAGCTCCACCACGCTGCCCGCGCGGAAAATATGGGTGCATCTTTTCAGAATTTCATCCGGTGCGCCCTTGGTGTACTGAATATAGCCATTCTCCGCCCTGTGCACCGAGGACATCATTTTCCGCATGGAGTCGAACGGTGCTTCGCCGACGCGCGGGGATTTCTCCTTTAAGTCGTATTTTTTCAGGTTCAGCGCGGCAGCGTAGGAAACCAGCGCGTTTTCCGTCGGCTCGCCCCTCACCTCGCCGTCGCGGCTCAGCTCCGCGTCACTGCAAAGCGCCATGGCAGTTGCCAGCAGAGGCTCGTCGTCGCCGTAATGCTCCACTACCGTCATCTTATTTTGCGTTAGCGTTCCGGTCTTATCCGAGCAGATGACCTGTGCACAGCCAAGGGTTTCCACCGCGGTGAGCTTGCGGATGACCGCATTTCGCCGCGACATATTCGTTACGCCGATGGAGAGAACGATGGTAACGACCGTCGCGAGTCCTTCCGGAATTGCGGCAACCGCAAGGCTTACCGCGACCATGAAGGTGTTTAGCACCGACTGCAAATGGAAATTGCCTTCTTTCACAAGGCTGAACGCGAACATAAAGATACAGATTCCAACCACTAAGTAGGTCAGGATTTTGCTTAGCTGGTTCAGCTTGATCTGAAGCGGCGTCTCGCTTTTTTTCGCGTTTGCCAGCGCGTCCGCAATCTTGCCCATTTCCGTTTGCATACCGGTTGCTACCACAACGGCTTTTCCGCGTCCGTATACCACGGTGCTGCCCATATAGGCCATATTTTTGCGGTCACCGAGGGTGATTTCCTTATTTTGCCCCAGAGACAGCGCACCGACAATTTTATTTACTGGGACGGACTCGCCTGTTAAGGCGGCTTCCTCTATTTTCATGCTGGCGCTTTCCAGAATTCGGCAATCCGCCGGAATTGCATCGCCCGCTTCCAGGATGACGACGTCTCCGGTAACAAGGTCTTCGCTTTTCACCATAGAAATTGTTCCGTCCCGCAGGACCTTGGAGGTTGCCGCGGACATTTCCTGCAAAGCTTCAATCGCTTTTTCCGCTTTGTTTTCCTGGTAAACGCCGAGCACGGCATTGATCAGCACGACAATCATAATGATGAATACGTCCGCAAAGGATTCATGCGCGTAAGCGGAGGTAAAAGCGGAAATAATCGCGGCAACGATTAAAATAACCGTCATCGGCTCGGAAAGCTGCATCAAAAACTGCTTGAGCAAAGAATCCTTTTTCCCCTCCGCCAGCCTGTTTTTTCCGTTGGTTTCCAGCCGTGTTTGTGCCTGCGCCCCGGCAAGGCCTTTTTCACTGCTTTTTACTTGCTGTAGAACTTCATCCGTTTTTTCCAAATAGTATTTCATTCAGTTCTTCCTTTCCTATTGCGGATGGGAGAAAATAAAAAGACCCATGCACAACTTATGTAAGTTATGCATGAGTCTCGTTCATAAAGACAAGCCAGACCTTTTGGGCCATGTATGTTGACTTGGCACGTCGGTCGAAAACCGTACGTAAACTACTCCCCCAAACAATGTTTTACTATAATATCAGAAAATAATTCTATTGTCAAGGGATTCCCGGGCGATAAAAATTAATACTTCTGTGTTTGTCAATGATGTGAACCAAGGGAAGCAGCAAGGAGCTGAAGAGGACTTTTCCAACCGGGGGTACGCATAGCCTTGTTGTTGCTCCAAGATAGATGAGTATTTAGCTTTTGATTGAATTCATGTACAGAGGCAAATTTTTCCCAATCATAGAAATACCTCTGGTGTTCTACCCTTTCGCTTTTCATCTATAAGGTGGTAAGCCGCCAAACGGTTTCTTACGCTCATATTTTAAAATAAAAAGAGATGGGTATAGTAAACCTGCAGAATATTGTCGTATTGTAATTATTTTGGATAATTATTGAATTTTTAATGCCGATTTTTACCGCGTAGAAAAAGGCCGCATTTTTAGCGGTCTTTGATAATTCAAATTTACAGCGTAACAAAAACTGGTTCGTGCTCCACATAGGGGAGAAATTTTTCAAGCAAATCCGTTGTTTTGATTTTCAGGCTGGATGTATTGATGCACGGGTGGCAGCCGACGTATTCGGAATCCGCCACATCGCGGTCGATCAGCAGCCGAACCCTCTTGTCTTTATCGTTCATCAGTCCCATCACGCTGACCGAGCCCGGCGTGATATTTAAAAACTCCTCCATAAAGGCTTCTTCGGCGAAGGAAAGGCGCGCACTGCCGATCTGCGCCGATAAATCCTTGGTATGGAACTCTTTCTTTCCCGGCATCATCAGCAGGTAAAAGTCGGTTTTCTGGCGGTTGCACAGGAACAAGTTCTTGCAGATTTTCACACCCAGAATCGCGCCGACCTCGTCGCAGAATTCCACGCGTCCGGCATTGTCGTGGTCGAGCCGGGTATAGGGGATATCCAGCCTGTCCAGCAGCTCATAGACCGCCATCTCCTTCGGCAGGCGCTCGTCCTCCGGTTTTTTAGAATATAAAGTATTATCAATTTGAAGCATAACTGTTTCTCCCAATTTTGCAATAAGGCAAATAATTTTATTATTACAATAACATAAAACAGGTGATTTTGCACGCATTATTGCAGTTCACGCTGAGAGATTCCTTTTATTCATAGCTTGTCATTTTCAACATAATCATGGAAAAACGGTGGAATCTTATTCTTTAACGGCCCTCCGTCAGAGGGCTGGCTAAGTATCTTTTCTATATCATAACCGCCCGGTACAGGGAAAAATGTTAAAAGCCTAAAGTTTATAGCAGATTTCGGGCAGGAGTAAACACATCTCATACAGCTGTTGCAGGAATACTTAAATTTAATTTTACCGTCCTTTTCCATTATATTTTCCGACGGACAATTCCTGACACAAAGTCCGCAATGCACACAGGAATCACTCACCTTAAAATCCTTTCCCACCAAAACAATAATTTTTGAAATGGCGAATATGACAATTTTCATAAGTATCCTGAGTCCGGTGCCTGTTTCGAGAAACCTTTCTTCCCCGTGTATTAATTCGTTACGCATAACAGCGACTTTTCTCTCGGTCGCCAAATAGAGCTGCTTAATGATTTCATCATCAAACTTCATCATCCAGTTGCTTCCAATCGAGAGTACCCTCTCGTAGAAAACATTGTATCCTTTTTTAGAAAGCTTCCGAATAATCAGTTTTGAAGCGTTATAATTAATTGGTGCCACTCCGCCGGCGGTTCGGAAAATGAACACCTTTTTTCCATTTACGGCCGGAAGTAGTTTAATAAACTGATGTACGATATTTGGTGTGCCAAATCCAATAATTTGACACCCGATTCCGACTAAATCGTAATTCTCAACATTTATTTTAAGATGATTCTTTAAAACATCTTCTATCCTGATCATGGTTACATCGTATTGGAACTCAGAAAACTTTTGCTTGATCATGCCGGCAACAATTTCGGTATTTCCGGTTCCTGAAAAATAGAAAATTGCAACTGTCTTCATTTTAAATCACTTCTATATTTATTTTTACTTATCACAATTCTTGCGATAAACACCGCAGGTATCGCCAGCATCCATAATCCAAGTGCTACAAATTTTAATCTGGTTATAGCGCTCGATGCTGTTACGGCAAGCGGCGGTATTGCAGGGAAATTGAAAATCAGGCAAAGGATAATGATGTTTTCTACTGCATCAAACAACGCCCGAATATAGGCAATAGCATATAAAGCACGCCATTTGCCGTATAGCATGGTTTTGCCCATGATTAGATTTAAGAGATCGTTCTGGACGATGGCAAAGCTTGCAATAAATACAAAATCTACGCCAAAGTACCTTGCATAAACGAATCTGCCGTCTGCGCCTAAATTTGTAAACAGCTCAAGCACATCATTCACAGAATATCCAAACCGCATATCAAGAGTCTCTGCGCCGTGACTATAAGCGGCAAAATCGGGCGCGATCTTTTTAAGAATGATAAGGGAAGAGATAAAAACCAAAAGAGCAAGAATCCGGCGGATATTGGTTTTATTAAGTATAATTTTTTCTTTCATTCGGCACCTTCACTTGACTAAATCCATTATTTTAGGTATACTAATAGTATACCTAATACACCAAGAGTATATCTGTTTCATAAGTTTTTGTCAATAGTTGGGAGTGCATTTTTTGGGAGAACTAACCAGACGTGAGCGCGAATACCTGGAAAAGAAAGAGGCTGTTATTTCAAAAGCAGCTGAACTGTTCTGCAAATATGGATTTGAGAAAGTTTCTATGGATACCATAGCCAGAGAATCAGAATTTACAAAAAAAACGATCTACAGATATTTTACCTGTAAAGAAGATCTGTTCTTTGCGGCTGCATTGAAAAGCTACCAGCAGCTATTGGACACGATGAAAAGGAAAAGTCGTAAGGGCAAAACGGGCTTTGAGAAAATACGCCTTTCTTACTACGCCTATCATGATTACTATTTTAAATTTCCCCAACTGGCGCAGTTAATCAATATGAGCGGCATCATAAAATCCCGTTCTGAAGATGTTGAGGTACCCTACCGTGAGAAATTCCTTGATTTAGACCGGTGCCTGTTCGATCACCTGATCCAAATGTTTCAGGAAGCAAGGATCGACAGAAGCATCCGCTCTGATTTAGACGCTTCAACCCTTGCTCTATCCTCCGTTTTCGTTGCTACAGGTTTTTTTCAAATGCTCTCTTTGTCCGGAAACACATATACCAACCATTTCGACTTAGACCAGGAAGGGTTTGTGAAATTCACAATAGAAATGCTTCTGGATTCGCTCAAAGACAGACAGGATTCTGAGTAATAAAGGCAAAAAACAAACACCGTACGGTTGCGATATAAACGCAAAGTACGGTGTTCTTTTATTATTCAGCACAATTTTTTATTGCGATAAACATAAGCGTTGATAGAAGAAAAATATATCGGGATATAAATTATTCTGCTACCGGTTCACTGATTCTTTTCGCGGGAGACATTGCCAGAACGGGGCGGCGTGCCTTAATTCGTTATTTTAACGCGGGAGCCGTAATTTCAAATATGACTTCTTCCACATTCAAACAATACATGCCATTCCGGAGCTCACTGTATTTATTTAATATTTTCATAAATTCTTCTTTCTTTTTCAAGTAAATATTGAGCTTTGACTTAAAAAAGAAAGACAAATTATAATACAAATCCTCCGGCGATTTTCCATATATGCCCGTTTGAACGGTTCTTCTGATTTTACAGCTGTAATTCAACCGCTCTAATCGGGAAGATACCCTGTGGAATCCGCCTTTCCGTTCGATCCCCAAATCTTCGCACACGGCTTGGGTATACCGATCCCAGCTGCAGTTTGGATAATAGGTCACGCCGAGCATGGTTCCGTCCGGTTTTTTCAGACCGGTAATCTTTTTCATCACCGTATTTGTTTCTTCCACGGAAAAAGAATCCAAAAAATAAGAAAGCAACACCACGTCGAACAAATCTCCGCACTGAAAATCCTGAATTGTGCTCTCGGCGACTTCGATATTATCAACGAAATGATCCCGGATTATTTTAGCGAGTGGCCCTTTTGGCTCAACGGACACAACCCGCTTGAAGAAAGGGGCCAGACAGGTGGATAACTCCCCTCTTCCGGCGCCTACATCCAGCAGCAGACCGTTTTTATAGGGCGCAAGCTCTTCCAAAAGCGCGGTTCCCGTCAGTTTTTTTCCGTCCGTATTGTTTAAGTAGCCGGTAAAAGAATTTATGAATACATCACTCATTGAATCCCTCAAAAATCAACACCTTATTTTAGCAATAATTAAATCCAGCCTGTCGTTAAGCTCTTCTGCAATTCTAAAATTTTGTTCCTCGTACAGGTCCTTTAATTCGCTCATCCAATTTCTTGGGAAAACACATACAATCGTGCCGCCTTTCGGATTCAGGTAAGAAATTGCCTTCTCTACAGAAGCAAAGAACGTCATTTTTGCTTCAAATTCATTGATTCCCAGTACTTCCCGCGAGACCACGCCATACGGCGGGTCAATAATAATCGTGTCAATGGAATGGAGGAAGGTAGAATCCTGCTGATGAACATCATATTGGTAAAACAGCGGCTTTCTGATGATAAAACCATGAAACCTGCGCTGAATGTCAGATTCCCAGCTTAAAAAAGCTTCCTCTGCCGCATATTTCCAATCTTTTCCGGAATCATTGGTACCATACAATTTATCAATGCCGATCAAGAGTCTGGGGTGGTAAATACTCAATACTCTTAATAATCCCCCCGCGCCGCTGAATATATTCATCACAATCTTGTTTGAATCAATTTCAGCGTGCTGAATTACTTTTAGCGCCTTCGAATAGCCTAAGGTCATTCGGTGCGCGGTTTCCACATCGGTAACACGATTATCAGAATCATACACCAGACATTTCCGGTGTTTTATGTAGAGCTCTTCAAATTCTCTGCTTTCCAATATATCTTCAGTCGTCATTTTGATTATCCTCTTCAAAAAACGAAATGTGATTCCAATTCCATGTTCCCGTGTGGATTTCGTTATTCCCGATTCCCATCCAATGGCCTGCCATCTGCTTGCCGTTTCTACTGCATCTTAAAATAAACGCACCGTAATAATTGCGGCATTTATTTGTATTTTCCCATTCCCCGTTGATGATTCCCTCCGCGTTGATGCGTCCTTTTAATTTATAACTGGTGGTTTCAAACGGGAAATCTCCTTTTATTTTGATACTGCAGCCCTTCCCGTAAAGATAGCTTCCAATTTGATTCAGCTCGATTTTATCCCTTACCGTTACCTCTTCGCTGTCTTTGATATAGACCCAGCACGAAACCCAGTTCTTACCGACCTGCCAGTGCCCCGGCTTCGCGAACATCAGCAAAATCGGCTGCTGAAAATTGATGATAAAGATCGCCAGCGCGAATATGGCAATATTCAAAGCGATGGTCAGCGGTACATTTGTCGTTCCAAGTGTTGTAATGAAATAAGTGACCGCGGAACCGATTAATGAGGTGATAATGGAAAATATAATTTCTTTTTTTATGTTCATTTCCGTAATCCTTTGTCAACAATAAAATTCCCATCGGTAAATAAAATTATAGCATTATATTTACTTCTTGTAAATATTTGTTGCACCTCATAGACATGAAAAAGCAGAATTTGTTGTTGGCTTAAAACAGATCCTGCTTTTAGGCGAAGGAGCTTCCGGGTTGCATTGGTATACCGTTAATACATTTGTTGTTTTCGGCACTCTCGCTCTTTCTAAATTTCAGTAAATTGCTCTACTAAAATTTAACAGAATGTAGAACAAATTTAATACCATTAAAAATTTATATGAGTTTAGAGCATGGTTGAGTTTAACTGACGATTCAGAACAATGACTTACACAAAGGTCGAAATTATGCGAAATTGTAATAATTGTATAATATTTTTAAAATTTTTTAAATAAATAGTCTAATTTTGTATTGACTTCTCAAGTTTTATAGCATATAATGTAGCCAAAATCAGACATATGTATTTGCAAATTACATATGTAACATATGAATGAAGGTAAGCTATGAGAGAATTACAGCCTGATGAGGATAATTACATTCTGAAAATTGCGTATTGGTACTACAAAATGAATATGACTCAGGCGGAAATAGCTCAGCGTCTTAATTTTACCAGACAGAGGGTAAATCAAATCATTGGCCGGCTGGTGGAAGACGGCGTGGTTGAGATTAAAATCAATGGTCTGAGGGAAGATAATGTAAAGCTTGAAAGCGTTTTTGAACGGAGGTTCTCGCTGAAAAGAGTTTATATATTTGATATCAATGAAGGCAGCGACGATCCGCTCGACCTGTTTGGGCAAATGGCCTCGGGAGCGCTGGGGCACCTGCTTCGCGACGGACAGATTATCGGGGTTTCCTGGGGAGCAACCTTGGGTGCGGCTGTCATGAGAATGCAGCAGAAGAGTCTTAGCAAATGTACGGTTGTGCAAATGGTAGGCGGCTTGAATTCAGACAGCGAAATGTCGAAGCCGGATGAAATTGCCCGTACCCTGGCTAAAAAAATATCCTGCGATTATCATCTGCTTTACGGGCCGGCTATGGTGGACGACCTGGCCGCAAGAGAGGTTTTATTGAAGGAGAACGCCTTCCAGGAAACCTTTGACCTGATTCATCGCTGCGACGTTGCTGTTCTTGGCGTTGGCGAGCTGAATGAAGCCTCCACCATATACCAGCAGGGCTATCTGCCCAAGGAAAGGCTGGACAAGCTGATTCAGGATGGCTATGTAGGCGACCTGGTGATGCAGCCGTTTAAAAAGGACGGTACCTGGGAGCCGGAAAACAACGTAATCGGTGTAAGCCCGAAAAGCCTCGCGCAAATACCCTGTGTGGCGGTCATGGCCTGCGGTGCCAATAAAACGGACGCCGTGCTGGGTGCAATCAACACCGGATGCATAAACGTTTTGATTATTGATAAATCCATTGCGATGACAATCGCGGACCGATACTCACTGGATGTTGGGGAAATGTCGAAGGAAACCATTTAACGATTCGTTTGGCTGCCCCAATTTACATAATTTTTATTCTATGGAAAGGTGGCAAAAAGATGCTTTTACAGGATGTCCGTGAGCAAATTATAGCTTACGGCAAAAAGGCAATTGAGTCGAGACTTACGAAGGGAACGGGAGGAAATCTCAGCATTTGTGACCGGGAGTCCGGCATCATGGCAATCACGCCGAGCGGAATCGATTATTTCGAGATCACTCCGGAACAAATCGTTTTAATTGATGTTCAAACCGGAAAAATTGTGGAAGGCGACGCGGTACCCTCGAGCGAATGCGATATGCACCGTATTTTCTATAAGTATCGTACCGACATCAACGCAATCATCCATACACACACAACCTTCGCTGCTACAATCTCCTGCCTGAACTGGCCGCTTCCGGCAGTACACTATCTGGTCGCTTTCGCGGGTGTAGACGTAAGATGCGCCGAATACGCAACCTACGGCTCGGTTCAGCTGGCAAAGAACGCGTACGAGGCAATGAAGGACAGAAAGGCTGTCTTGCTGGCCAACCACGGTATGCTTGCCGGAGGCGCAAATCTTGGTGAAGCCTTCGCAGTCACCGAAGAGCTTGAATTCTGCTGCGAGCTGTACTACAGAACCAAATGCATCGGAGACCCGGTAATTCTTCCTAAGGATGAAATGGAGCGAATGATTGTTAGATTCCAAAATTACGGGAAACGTATAGAAGAACACGAGGTAATATAATCCTTTTCTTATTAGAACGGAAATGTGGGTTACGGGAAGGTATGTAAGAGATGAAAACACTATTAACCGCTGAAATCAGCAAGCCGCATATCAAAGAGATTGAGAATATTTTGGATATTCAGTATGCAGGCTGGTTCAAGGAGAAGAAAATACTCAGTGAAGACCAGATGATCGAGCTGGTGAAGGATAAGGAAATTATTATCACCAGTTACGACCCGATTACCAAAAAGGTAATTGACGCGGCGCCTGGATTAAAGCTAATCGTATGCACACGCGCAAACCCCGTGAATATTGATACCGATTACGCCAAACAGAAAGGGATCAAGATCAGCTATTCCCCGGGAAGAAATTCCACCTGCACCGCTGAGTTTACGGTAGCCCTGATGCTGTCGATTATGCGCAAGATTCCGCTAGCCTACGCCGCCCTGCACAACGGGCAGCATGTGGCGGATGTAAAGCAGAAGAACGATATTAAGGAAGGGCTTCGCTCCGACGTTACCTGGGCTCTGGACTGCGATTCTCCCTATGTGCTTTACAAGGGCGACCAGCTGGGCGGGCGCACCCTCGGCGTGGTGGGTTATGGAAGCATCGGGCGTTTGGTTGCTAAGATTTGCAGAGGCTTCGGCATGAATGTCCTGATCTACGATCCCTTTGTCAATCCGGATACCTTGGAGGAGAATACGCGCTCGGTCAGCTTTGAAGAGCTGCTTGGCAATGCGGATGTCATCACCGTACATTGCAAGGATACCCCGGAAACGCGCGGAATCATTAACGCGGATGCGTTCAGCAAGATGAAGAAGACCACTTACTTCATTAATACGTCCCGCGGCGCACTGGTGGACGAGCAGGCATTGATCAACGCGCTGCTGAACCACGAAATTGCGGGAGCCGCAGTGGATGTATTTGAAAGCGAACCGTTGGCGAAGGATCATCCGTTCCTTACGAAATGCGACAACGTCGTCATTACCCCGCATTTGGCGGGAGCAACCTACGACGCAATCGTAAACCACACGGTGATGCTGGTTCAGGATGTAAAGCATTTTATGGGTGGAGAACCTATGGAGTATGAATACAAAAGCTAATAATGGATTGTTTCCGTGAGGATGCCTTTCATTTTTAGATAATAACGGGCATAGCCTATCAGACCGATTTTTTTAATTGAAAAGGGAGGAAAGTTGTATGTTCAAGAAAACCTTAAGCACAGTATTGGCATTTTCCCTCATCGCAAGCATGGCAGGCTGCTCCGGCAATGGTGCCTCCAGCACAGCACCCGCAGCCAGCACAGCACCCGCGACCAGCACGGACGCTTCTTCTGCCGGCAACGGCGCAGCACCCAGCGGTGACCCCATCCGTATCGGTTATGTCAGCGCTCTTTCCGGAGACTCTGCTCTTTGGGGGCAGGCAGGACTTAATGGCATGAAGCTGGCGGTCGAAGACCTAAACAAGGCCGGCGGCTTGCTGGGCAGACCGGTTGAGGTTATCGGTCTTGACGGGCAGGGCCAGCCTCTCGACTCTGTTAACGCATTAAACAAGCTGATCGACGAAAGCAAAGTGGTTGCCGTAGTTGGAACCAACTTCTCCAGCTGCAATATCGCAATGGCCCCTGTTGCGGATTCGAAGAAGATTCCGTTGATCGCAACCGCTGCATCCAGCCCGCAGGTTACTGTGGACGCGCAGGGCAAGCTTCATCCGTATTCCTTCCGCATCGGCTTTACCGATCCTTTCCAGGGCAAGGTTTTAGCCTCCTACGTTTATGAGAAGCTCGGCTTCAAAAAAGCGGCGATTATTACTGATGTCGGCGATAACTATTCCACTGGAATCACCGATGTTGTAATTAAGAGCTACACCGAATTGGGCGGAACCATTGTGGATAAGGAGCAGGCAAGATCCGGCGATAACGACTTCCGTGCGCAGCTCTCCAAGATTAAGAGTGCAAATCCGGACGTTCTGTTCATTCCCTGGATTTACAAGGATGTTGCTTTGATCACAAAACAAGCCAGAGACCTCGGCATTACCTGCCAGTTTGTCGGCGGTGACGGCTGGGATTCTCAGGATCTTCCGAAACTCGCTGGCGATGCAATCAGCGGCGGCTACTACTGCTCACGCCCCGGCTTTAACACCCCTGAGGCAATTGCCTACGGCGAGCGCTACAAGAAAGCCTTCAACAACCTTGTTCCGGAAGCAGAATGCCTCTTCGGTTATGACGGCGTTATGTGGCTGGCACAGGTAATCAAGGCGCAAAACTCCGCTGATCCGGAAAAAATCCGCGACGGCTTGGAGAAAACAACAGACTTCAAAGGCTTCCTGGGAAGCATGAGCGTTGACCCGGCAACCCACAACCCCACCCGCGACGCGGCTATCTTCCAGGTTAAGGATGGCAAAATCAATTACGTACAGAACTATTCAGTTAAATAAAGTGCTTTGACTGCAGGGGAACCGTGTGATGTCGGACAAATGCTTCGAAGTCATATGGTTCCACTGTACTTTAGGGAGGTGTTCGGATGCAAACATTTTTACAACAATTGGTTAATGGTATTTCTGTAGGTGGAATTTATGCGTTAATCGCGACAGGATACGCTTTAATATATAGTTTACTCGGATTTTCCAACTGGGCGCACGGTGAAGTAGCCATGTTCGGTGCTTATATGGCGCTCACGCTGGTTACGGCATGCGGTTCCCCGTTTATCGGCGCATTGATTTTCGGAATCGTTGCGGCTGGAGCACTCAGTGTTTTGAATGAGAAAATTGCATACAAACGTATCCGTGACCATGGATCGCCGACTATGTTTTTGATGATCGCGGCCATGGGTATTTCGACTACCTATCAAAACGGCTCCATGCTCGTTTTCGGACCGAAATTCCAAATGTTCCCCGCAATGTTCGGCTCTTCGACCATTCAGCTTGGCAGTATTTCCATCGGAGTACTGGACGCAATTTCTCTCGCGACCACCTTGGTTGCAATCGTTCTTCTGGAACTCTTGATTAATAAATCCAAAATGGGGCTGGGAATTCGCACCGTTGCTTCCAACCCTTATACCGCGAGCCTTATGGGCATTAACATTGACAGCTATTTCGCTCTTGTGTTCATGCTGGCGGGTATGCTTGCCGGCAGCGCCGGTGTTCTGCTTGGCCTCAAATACAGCGTTTACCCAACTATGGGTAACCTTTCGCTTAAGGCATTTATCGCCTCCGTTCTGGGAGGTCTCGGCAGCGTTCGCGGCGCGATAGTAGGCGCGTTGATCATAGGTATAATGGAAACGATGGTTTCCGGTTACTTTAATTCCGCTCTTCGTGACTTATTTACTTTCGGGCTTTTAATTTTGATACTCCTGATCAAGCCCTCCGGGTTGATGGGCGTATCCGTTGAAGATAAGGCATAGGGAGGAGGAAAACTGGTGTCTAGTTATTTAGAAGGAATACTGATCCTGGTAGGCATTAACTTTATTGCTGTTTTGGGAGTTTCCATTTTAACAGGATTTACAAAGCTTTTTTCTTTCGGCAACGCGGGCTTTATGTCCATTGGTGCCTATACCTCGGCAATTCTTACAACAAGGTATAACGTACCGTTCCTTTTGGCTCTTATTATTGGCGCGGCTTTGGCGGGGCTGGTGGGCTATGCCCTCGGTTCGCTCACGCTGGGGCTTAAGGGCGACTACTTCCTCATTACCACGCTGGGCTTCGGTGAATGCGTCAGGGTACTGTTTGAGTACATGGAGCCTGTAACGGGCGGCGCGAAGGGCTTCAGCGGAATTCCGCACACAACCGATATCTGGACCGTTACGGTCAGCGTAATTCTGGCTTTCATTTTCGCCTGGACTTTGATTCACTCGAAATTTGGCCGCAACCTTACCGCAATTCGAGAACAGGAGGTTGCCGCCGAGGCAGTCGGTATCAATACGGCTAAGAATAAAATGCTGGCCTTTGTGGTCAGCGCGGTATACGCCGGCTGGGCGGGCGCATTGTATGCCAACAGCCTGACTTACCTGGAGCCGAAAATCTTTAACCTTGCAAAATCATCCGAGCTCACCATTACAACTGTTATCGGCGGTTTGGGCAGCCTGACCGGTTCCTTCCTGGGAACCTGCGTCGTTACCCTGCTTCCCGAGGTTTTCCGCAGCCTTTCAACCTACAGAATGCTGCTGTACGGTATTGCGGTTGTCGTGATTATCATCGTTAAGCCTGACGGACTCTTTGGCTACAGGGAATTCTCTATTACCGGAATCATCAAATGGTTTAAAAACCTGGGGAAAAAGACAACCGGAACAAAGCAGAAGGAGGCGTAACTGAATGAGCGAAATATTGCAAATTGGAAACTTAAGCAAAAACTTCGGCGGTGTTAAGGCAATTGACTCATTCAGCGTCCTGCTGGAAAAGGGAAAAATACATGGCCTGATCGGACCGAACGGCGCGGGCAAAACCACCATTTTTAACACAATCACCGGTATTTATCAGCCTACCTCCGGCGAGATTATGTTTAACGGGAAAAGCATCGTCGGCTGCAAGCCGTTCCAGATTGCACAGTTTGGAATCGGCAGAACGTTTCAGAATATCCGCCTGTTTTCAAACCTGAGCGTATTGCAGAACGTTCTGATTGCCAGCAATCTCGACATTACCTATAATATCGCACAATCCTTTCTTCGTCTTCCAAAATATAAAAAGGAAGAAAAGCAGCTTCGCAGCAAAGCGATGGAGCTGCTGACGATTGTGGGACTTCAGGACATGGCGGATGCCAAAGCAAGCTCTCTGCCTTATGGTCACCAGCGCAAGCTCGAAATCGCCAGAGCGGTCGCTCTGAATCCGACCCTGCTTCTGCTCGACGAGCCTGCGGCAGGCATGAACGCGGAAGAATCTATGGAGCTTGTCAGCTTTATCAAGGAAATCAAGGAACGCTTTGACCTAACGGTGCTGATGATTGAGCATCACATGGATGTGGTATCCGGTCTATGCGACAACGTTACTGTACTGAATTTCGGCAAGACAATTGCCGAGGGAAAGCCGGACGAAGTAAAGACGAACAAGACGGTCGTGGAAGCGTACCTCGGAGAGGAGAAATAAGATGGAGCAGACATTGCTTAAAGTGGAAAATCTATCTGCGGCATATGGCGGAATCAAGGCGCTGAACAATGTATCGCTGGAAATTCAAGCGGGAAAAATTGTTTCCGTGCTGGGCTCCAACGGAGCCGGAAAGACCACCCTGCTGAAATGCATCTGCGCCGCGATGAAGCCTACGAACGGTACAATTGAATTTCAAGGCAAGCCGCTGCCCTCCAAACCGCATGATGTGGTAAAGGCGGGCTTGGCCCACGCGCCGGAAGGCCGCCAGATTCTGACCAATCTAACGGTTCTGGAGAACCTGATGGCAGGTGCTTACCTGCGTAAGGATAAAGCCGGCGTAAAACGCGATTTGGAGCATGTTTACACTCTGTTTCCTCGCTTAAAGGAACGTGAACACCAGTTTGGCGGTCATCTCAGCGGCGGCGAGCAGCAGATGCTTGCCATTAGCCGAACCATAATGGCAAGACCCAGCCTCATTATGCTGGACGAGCCTTCTCTTGGTCTCGCACCGATCATCGTGACACAAATTTTTGATATCGTAAAGGAACTTCGCAAAGACGGAACCTCGATCCTGTTGGTTGAGCAAAACGCGTTTAAAGCCCTTTCGATCAGTGACAGTGCTTATATTATGTCAGTAGGAAGTATCGTGAAACAGGGAAGTGCGCAAGAATTGCTTGCAGATAAAACTCTCACCCAGGCCTACCTTGGGTAGCCGATTGGCAGCGTACATTACCTGCATTTTATAGAATTCTTCTACTGGCTGAAAAAATGGATTATCAGGGTGGTATTCTCTGAATATGTACCCTTACCGGGATGACGCTGACGAGGCGGTGAAAGCTTCAATTAAATTTCTTCAGGGCGTCGACCGGTTTATCGAAAAGAAGCTTGCCGGATATTGCTTTGAAGAGGCGCGGAAGGGCGCCCCTTCCAAAATACTCAGCGAGCTGTTTGAAAAGATGTTTGATTAGGAGGCGTCCAAATGAAAGCTGCTGTATGGCACGGATACAAGGATGTCCGGATTGAGGAAGTCGCGCAGCCTGCGGTAAAACCCGGCTGCGTTAAGATTAAAGTGGATTATGCTGGGATTTGCGGCACCGACCGCCACGAGTATGTCGGTCCGAATTTTATTCCCACTAAAAAGCCGCACAGGCTCACCGGAAAAATGGCTCCGCTGACGATGGGGCATGAATTCTCCGGCGTGATTGCGGAAGTAGGCGAGGGTGTTACCGGTTATCAGGCGGGCGACCGCGTTACGGCAAACGGCACACTGTGCTGCGGCAAGTGCCCTGCCTGCCAGTCAGGCCGCTATAATGTCTGCGAAAAGCTTGGCTTTGTCGGCGTAGGCGAGGATGGAACCTTTGCGGAATATGTATCCTTTGAAGCTGCCCGCCTGTTTAAAATTCCGGATAACGTAACCCAGAGGCAGGCGCTGCTGGCGGAGCCTCTCGCCTGTGGCATCCATTCCACCCGGCTGATCGGGGATATCGAAGGAAAATCCGTCGTTGTAATCGGCCCGGGAATTATCGGTCTTGCCTGCTTCTTCGCAGCTAAGCTTGCCGGCGCCGGCAGAATCCTGGTGGCGGGCATCGGTACCGACCGCAAGGATCTGGTTGAGCGCTACGGCGGCGAATACCTCGATACCGGAAAAACACCGCTTACAGAGTATATCAGCGAGTGGCAGGGCGGTCGTTTGGCTGATGTTGTGTATGAATGCGTGGGCATTCAGCCCACCCTGAACAACGCGCTGAATATCGTTTGCCCGGGCGGGAAAATCATGATGATGGGCGTGTTTGAAAAGCCTCCGGTTTTGGATATGAATCTGTTGCAGGAGGGCGAGCGCGTAATTCTGACTTCACAGGCACACACGGACGAAATTGCCGTGGCGCTGGATTACCTCTCGAAAGGCAAAATTGATGCCGATGAGCTGGTTACCCGCGAAGTCACACTGGATACTCTGGTTAACGATGGCTTTGAGGAATTACTCAAAAACCCATCGAAACATATAAAAATCGCAATAAAAATTGGTTGAATAACCACAAGCTAACGGAGGGAAATAAAAAATGGAAAACAAAGATTTGCAGTTTGCAACGAAAGCCGTTCACGCCGGTCAGCACGGCGACCCTGTTACCGGAGCAATGGTGTCTCCCATGTTCATGACCAGTACCTATGTGTGGACACCGGAGAAAATGGAACGTTACCAGAATGGCGATAAGGATGGCATCTTCACTTACGGACGCAGCCGCAACCCAACCCAGAACGAAATTCAGGATAAAATAGCTGCTCTGTACGGCGCACCTGCATGCTTGGTTACCTCTTCCGGTATGGCTGCCATTTCGCTTGCTATTATGAGCTTTGTGCATCCGGGCGACCACATCATCAGCTGCAAAACCATTTACGGCGGCACGTTCGCCCTGTTCTCAAAGGTTTTCGAAGAATTGAAAATTGAAGTTACCTTCCTTCAGGATATGTCTGAAGAAAGCCTCAATAAAGCATTCCGCCCCAACACAAAACTGATCTACGGCGAGAGCATCTACAACCCGACCCTGGAAATTGCCGATTTCAAGCTAATCGCAAGCTGGGCAAAGTCCAAGGGAATCAAATCCATGATCGACAATACCTTCTGCAGCCCCTACCTGCTTAATCCGTTCAATTTCGGCATTGACGTAGTGGTGGAAAGCTGCACGAAATACATCAACGGACACGGCGACCTGATTGCCGGCTCCATCTGCGGTGAGTTCGATTTTGTAGACAATATCCGCGGCTCTATCTATCAGGAGCTTGGCTCCGTGCCAAGTCCGTTTACCTGCTGGCTGATGCTGCGCGGCCTCAAAACCATCCATCTGCGTATGAAGGCGCAGTGCGAAAACGCGATGGAGGTTTCAAAATGGCTCGAGAGTCATTCCAGAGTGGAAAAGGTGGTTTATCCCGGTCTGGCTTCCCACCCGCAGCACGACTTTGCAACCGAAATTTTCGGGAACAAGGGCTACGGTGCAATGATTGCGTTTGTGGTTGACGGCGGCCTGAAGGGTGCGCAAAACGTCATCAATCACTTAATGCTAACCAAATACGCGGTCAGCCTCGGCGATTTGGATACGATGGCACAGCAGCCTGCCACCCAGACACATGGCAAGATGTCCCGCGAAGAAAGAATGTCGATGGGCATTGATGACGGCATGATCCGTTTGTCAATTGGCGCCGAAGACGCGAAGGACATCATTGCGGACCTCGAACAAGCCCTGAATGCCTAACGAAAAATTGTTTTTAGCCATCGACGCGGGCACTACCATGGTAAAGGCTGTACTTACCAGCGTCGACGGCAGGTTTATTGATACTGCGGGCGTAAAGCTTAACATCCTCATGCCATTCCCGAGCTGGTGTGAAATGGATATGGATACCGTCTGGCAGGCGGTGTGCGAAGCAGTGAGCCGAATTCGGGAAAATAACGGCGCGGTTTGGAACAATATCTGCGCGGTTGGAATCTGCGGTCAGGGCGACGGTATGTGGCCGCTTGACAGAGACGGAAAACCGGTGCGCAACGCGGTGCTGTGGAACGATACGCGTGCGGCCGGGCGGGTGGATTACGACGGAATCAGCACAACCTGCATCGCTCTGGGCACCTCGCCGATGTTCCCCGGCGCCGCCCCGGTCATTCTTCGCTGGCTGAAGGAAAACGAACCGGAAAGCTACGGCAAGATCGCGTCTGTTCTGCACTGCAAGGACTGGCTGAACTACCGGCTCACGGGCAAGCTTGTTACCGACGAGACCGATGCTTCTACCGCACTGATGAACATTTATACAAAGAAATATGAGTATTCCCTGCTGGAGCAGCTGGGAGTCGGGGAAAGCGCCGAATGGTTCCCGCCGGTAACGGCATCGGATCAAATCATCGGCACAGTAACCGAACCGGCGGCCGGTTTCCTTAAAATCAAGCCGGGTACTCCGGTAATTGCCGGCGCCATCGATGTTTTGGCGGCGGCAACCGGATGCGGTGTGACGGAGCCCGCGCAAAAGGGCAGCATTATCGGCACAACGCTCTGTAACTATGTTGTACTCAACGAGGAGCGGGCGCATACCGACGCGGGAAATATCGGCAGCGTGCTCTGCCACACGAAACAGGGTACCTATATCCGGCTGATGGCGGCTTTGTCCGGCGCTTCTGCGTTGGACTGGGTGCGGCGCGAAGTCCTTGCGGATGAGCCGTACGCCGCGTTTGAACCAAAAATCGAAACGCTGCCGATTGGCAGCGAAGGCGTAATATTTCACCCGTACTTATACGGGGAACGGGCTCCCTTCCGCATTGCGGATGCCAGCGGCGGCTTTTATGGGCTGCGGGCAGGTCATACCAAATATCATATGGCCAGGGCTGCCTTTGAAGGAGTTGTACTTTCCCTTTACGACTGCTACCAAAACCTCCCGGTTGGGGAAAACGGGTTTGTGATCGCGGGCGGCGCGGCAAAAAGCGATTTAGTATGCCAGATGCTGTGTGACTGTATGGGCGAAAAGACGCTTCGCTACCGTGAGAAGGAACTGGGAATTCTCGGGCTCGTTCGTCTTCTGCAAAGAGCAACCGGTCTGGGAACACCGGACGGAGAAGCAGAAAAAGACGTTTTCCTGCCCGATATGGCAAAGCACGAAGAGTACAAAAAGCTTTATGCCCAGTTCTGCTGGCTTAAGGATAAGATGATTCCTTTCTGGAAGAGAGAAAGGGAATCACGTTCCTAATATTATTTGCGCTGGGCTCAAGCGGACCCCCGCAAACAGCCTCAGCCTTAAAATCACCTTCTTCTTTTTCTATATGTATCCTTACACTTTTTTACCCCTTGGCTGCGGCGAAAGCCGTATCCGCCGATCCCTACCTCAGAAATTGCTGAATAAATATCGGAGCACAGCTTGCCGTCCAATTTTTCAGCCCGACAGCGAAAAATAGCTCCGGATACGGCAAGTATTCGTGTATTTTCCTTGCCGGGCAAAAGGACTCGCCAGACTGTGCTCTCTTATTTATCGGCGTTTCAAAGGAATCGACTATCAGTCGTTTATGCTTTAACGAGATCCCAAAAAAGGAGATATCAATATGGATTCCAGAAAAATGAAAACCATGGACGGCAACTCAGCCGCCGCGCATGTATCCTATGCGTTTACGGATGTTGCCGCGATCTACCCGATTACCCCGTCCTCTTCCATGGCGGATGAAACCGATAAATTTGCTGCCGCCCAGCGGAAGAACCTGTTCGGTCAGGAAGTAAGGGTTGCGGAAATGCAGTCTGAGGCCGGCGCCGCCGGTGCCGTTCACGGTTCCCTCGCGGCAGGCGCGCTCACCACTACCTATACCGCGTCGCAGGGCTTGCTGCTGATGATTCCGAATATGTACAAAATTGCCGGTGAATTCCTCCCGGCTGTTATCCACTGCGCCGCCCGTACATTGGGCAAAAGCACCCTCTGTATCTTCGGTGACCACTCTGACGTTTGCGCGTGCCGCCAGACCGGATTTTCCATGCTGTGCTCCAACAGCCCGCAGGAGGTAATGGATCTGGGTGCTGTGGCGCATCTGGCGACTGTTAAGGGTCGCGTTCCCACGCTGCATTTCTTTGACGGCTTCCGTACCTCTCACGAGGTTCAGAAAATCCATATCTGGGATTATGAGGAGCTGGGCGATATGCTGGACTGGGACGCGGTCAACGCGTTCCGCCGCCGCAGCCTGAATCCGGAGCACCCCGTAACACGCGGCACCTGTTCCAATGACGACACCTATTTTCAGGAAATTGAAGCGGGAAACCATTTTTACGATGCTTTCCCGGATATCGTAAACGATTATATGCAGAAGGTAAACGCGAAGATCGGCACGGATTATAAGCCGTTCAACTATTACGGCGCACCGGACGCAGAAAAGGTTATTGTTGCGATGGGCTCCGCCTGCGAGACAATCGAAGAGGTTGTCGATTACCTGAACGCCGCGGGTGAGAAGGTTGGTCTCATCAAGTGCCACCTTTACCGTCCGTTCTCCGCAAAGTATTTCTTTGACGTATTGCCGCAGACCGTAAAAAAGATTACGGTTATGGACCGTACCAGCGAGGGCGGCTGCATTGGCGAGCCTCTTTACCTCGACGTTCTGGCAACGCTCAACGGCAATGAGGTAAACGGAATCTCCGTTTATGCCTGCAGATACGGTCTGGGCGGAAACGATACCACTCCGGGGCAGATTGTCACAGTGTTCCGCAACATGGAAAGCGACTCCCCGCGCAAACGCTTCACCGTCGGTATTGTGGACGATGTAACCCACCTTTCCCTTGAGGTGAAGGAGAATCCGGATACCACTCCGAAGGGGATTCATTCCTGCAAATTCTGGGGTCTGGGCGCGGACGGTACAGTCGGCGCAAACAAAAACTCCATCAAAATTATCGGCGACCATACCGATATGTACGCACAGGGCTATTTCGCCTACGACTCCAAAAAGTCCGGCGGCCTCACCGTTTCCCACCTGCGCTTTGGCGACAAGCCGATTAAATCCACCTATTACGTCAACAAGGCTGATTTCGTTGCCTGCCACAAGGCCTCCTATGTAGAAAAATACGATATGGTTCAGGATATCAAGCCGGGTGGAAGCTTCCTACTGAACTGCCAGTGGAGCGACGAGGAGCTTGATGAACGCCTCCCGAATAAAATGAAGAAATTCATCGCTGAAAACGGCGTTAATTTCTACACCATAGACGGCGTGAAGCTGGGCAAGGAAATCGGTTTGGGCGGACGCATCAACACGATTCTCCAATCCGCATTCTTTGCAATCGCAAATATTATACCGGCGGAACAGGCGATTCAATACATGAAGGATGCCGCCCTGCATTCCTACGCGAAAAAGGGCCAGAAGATCGTGGATATGAACTACGCGGCAATTGAGCGCGGCGCAAAGGAATTCCATAAGGTTAACGTACCCGACGCGTGGAAGAGCCTGCCGGATGACAGTGCCGCCGTGAAATTTGACGGCGCAAACAAACCGCTCACCGATTATGTCAACGAATTCCTTGTTCCGGTCAACGAATATAAGGGCAACAAGCTGCCGGTTTCCGCCTTTACTAGGCTTGGCATGGAGGACGGTACCGTTCCGAACGGCTCCTCCGCTTATGAAAAGCGCGGCATCGCGATTGATGTCCCCGAATGGAACCCGGACAACTGCATTCAGTGTAACTTCTGCTCCTATGTCTGCCCTCACGCGGTCATTCGTCCAATCGCGATGACCGAGGCGGAAGCGGCAGCCGCCCCCGCCGGGCAGAAGATGAAAGACCTGACCGGTATGCCAGGCATGAAATTCGCCATAACGGTCTCTACGCTGGATTGCTCCGGCTGTGGCTCCTGTGCCACTGTGTGCCCGGGAATGAAGGGGCAGAAGGCTCTGATTATGCAGCCGATCGATACCCAAATGGATGCCCGGAACGGTTTCGAATATGGCAGAACGCTGGATGAAAAGCCAGAGGTTATCGAGAAATTTAAGCTTGCCAGCGTAAAGGGCAGCCAGTTTAAGCAGCCGCTTCTGGAGTTCTCGGGAGCCTGCGCGGGCTGCGGTGAAACTCCCTATGCGAAGCTGATTACACAGCTCTTCGGCGACCGGATGTATATCGCGAACGCCACCGGCTGTTCCTCTATCTGGGGTGCGTCTTCCCCGTCTACTCCATATACCACCGATAAGAGAGGGTTCGGCCCGGCGTGGGCAAACTCCCTGTTTGAAGATAACGCAGAGTTCGGTCTGGGCATGAACATGGCACAGAACGCGATTCGCAGCCGCCTGTGTGAAAATGTCAAACGGATCGAAGAATCCGATAAAACCTCCGCGGAGCTGAAAAAAGCCTGCAGAGATTACCTCGATACGAAGGATGACAGCCGTACCAACCGCGCGGCGGCCGACAGGCTGATTCCGGAGCTGGAGAAAGCGGCGGCGGCAGGCTGCGAGCTTTCCAGAAATACATTGATTGACAAGGATTACCTGGCGAAGAAATCCATGTGGATTTTCGGCGGCGACGGCTGGGCGTATGATATCGGCTTTGGCGGCGTTGACCATGTGCTCGCTTCCGGCGAAAATGTCAATATCATGGTGTTCGACACCGAGGTTTATTCCAACACCGGAGGACAGGCCTCCAAATCCACGCCGATCGGCGCGGTCGCACAGTTTGCCGCGACCGGCAAGGCGATGAAGAAAAAGGATCTGGCAGCGATCGCCATGAGCTATGGTTACGTGTATGTTGCACGCATCGCGATGGGCGCGGATATGAACCAGTGCATCAAGGCAATCAATGAAGCCGAGGCCTACAACGGTCCGTCCATTATTATCGCCTACGCCCCGTGTATCAACCACGGAATCAAGGGAGGCATGAGCGTTGCCCAAGCCGAGGAGAAAAAAGCGGTCGAAGCAGGCTACTGGAATATCTTCCGATATAACCCGCTTCTCGCGGAGGAAGGAAAGAACCCGCTCCAGCTCGACAGCAAGGCTCCTACCGCCAGCTATCGCGACTTCCTGATGGGCGAGGTTCGCTACAACTCGCTGACCCGTTCCTTCCCGGAGCGCGCAGAGCAGCTCTTTGTAAAAGCGGAAAACGCCGCAAAACAGAATTACGAACACTTAAAAAAGCTTTCAGAAATTAAATTTGAATAAAGTTCCTTTGAAATAGAGAAGGAACAGCCGAAAGGTGCAGACGTTAGGACTTATCCGCCGGAAAACGCGCGGATAAGTCCGCCATTTAAACTTTTTT
>JAEZYP010000025.1 GCA_023418995.1 Bacillota bacterium
AGTGTCGATGAGCTGCCGTTTGCGGTAAGAGCAAGGTGCCGCCAATAGTCCTTGTACTGAAACTCCGGGAAGTAGGTCACACCTGTCTGTGCACAGGTGTAATGTGCGCCGGGGGCGGTCGTGCTTAGACTTGAGGCTACATTGATCTTTACACCGTAGCCGGAGCCCATTTTCTTGCCTCTTGCACTCCAGACCTTATCATCTGGCAGCAGGCTCATGTTGGCCGACAGTGAAGCACGGTAACTGGTATAGGTGTATTTCCATTTTCCTTCGTCTACATACTTGCCCCTGTCGCTCCAATGTCCCCCGGTCGGAGAGCTTGGGTCTGATACCCAGTGCCAATCCTCATGCCATACCCATTTCGGCACCCATACGGCGCTCCATAAGCCCCATGAATTACTTGTGGTTTGCGGATTGCTTGGTAAATTCGGCATAGTAAAGTCATCATTCCGGTCGTCGGCGGTCGGATTGGGCGGCTCGTTCTTGTCAAGGGATATTACATCGGCTGTGATGGAGCTGACGCTAAGGGAGCCTTTGGACGCTGATATGGAGATATTCATCTTTTGCGGAGTAGCCGGTGTATGCCATTTCACCCACACGAGCTGGCTGTCTCCCTCCGGGATTACAATGTTGGTAACGGAGTAGGAGCTGCCGCCGATATTGAAAATTACCCTTGCCGGGCTGGAAGGATTGATCTCCGATCCGGCGTTGAGCGTGACCGAAGTAATGACATCGGTATTGATACGGTATGTAAAGGTTGATTCAGAGCCGGGTGTAGGCGTTACCTGGTCAGGCGGTCCTTCCTTAAACTTGACGATGCCGATGCCCAGCGAGCCGATAATTGTTGAATCTGGCTGCGCCTGGTTGGTGGAACCGGTGTAGGCGGGATATCCTAAATCGGCTTTTTCAAGGAACATAGAAAGCGGCAGGTTCTGGTGTGTAAGAGAAACCATCTTACTCCGTAACCCGCCGCTTAACTTTTGGTCATACAGTGCTGCTTCCGTCGCCGTCATCGCGTATTTGTAGCCCTGAAAGGTGAAGTAGGCAATTGGCTCAATGAGCAGCTTGTATTTGCCGCTTATCAGATTTTCATAAGAAATGCCTGAGAGAGACGCAATATACTTAATTACCAACGAATCAGTAAAATAATTCTTTATTACAGCAATATTTGCATTGCCACCGCCGCTTATTATACGAGGTAAAGCTACACTGGGGGTTTTGACGGTGTAAGCATTGCTTGATGCTGTCAATGAAGAAATACCTTTATATTGTAACTTGCTTTTCTTAACAAATGAACGGACGACGCTATTTTCATTATGATTTGATAAATCAATTGGTGAATTTATTGTAGCAGTGTCGTTAATTCTTATTATAGAAATTCTAACTCCATCTTCTCCTTCGTGCCAAAAATTTTCTCCGGAGCCTCCCCCCATAGAGCCACCACCACCATCCATGTTTCCATCACCTTCAGCAAAAGCGGAGAAAGAAATGAGGACTGTTAAAAACAGGCATAAAATACTTGAAAGAATGCGTTTCATTTTATCCTCCTCAGATATAAAAAGAGCACAGCCATTTGACTGTGCTCTCAGACTCTTAGAGTATATACATATTAATCCATAGTACCAACTTTATCACCAGAGAGCTTATCTCCAGGATTACCTACGGTGGTTGTTTCTCCGTGTGGAGCTTGAGTATTACCAAACACGGGATCATTGCCTCCGGGATGGGTGCTCTTTTTCGTAGGAGCTTTACTGCTGCTCTTTGCCGGTGCCGATGAACTGGAATAGGTAGGTTTTTTGTTTTTATCGGTCATATTGGTTCCGCTTGCTACGGATGGGGCGGGGGGAGCAGCTACCGGTTTCTCAATTTTGGTAAGCTCCGCTGCCTGGCTTGCTCCACTCGATGGCACAAAAGCGGAACTGGTTCCGCTCTCAACTTCAAATTTTTGTTCCTGAATCGGAGGCACAGAGATTACAACCGATGTTGACGGTGAGCTGGATGCGGAAGAAGCCGGTTCGGCGGCTGAAGCGTTATTGTCAATGTTCAGCACGGCGATAAGTGCGCCAATACTGATTAGTGCGGTTCCTGCTATAATCAAGCTGCTTTTAGCTCTGGATGACATTTTCATATTCAAATCCTCCATTCACGAAATGATTCGATTTGATTACAGTAATTCACAATATGTTTTAATATATCTGCATTGCGGTTATTACCCGGCATAGAGAAGTACCTCCTCGTCCTTTATCTTATTGAGGAAATCTTCATCGAGACTTCCTGTTGTCAAAACATCAACTTTTATTTTTAGCGCTTTTTCCAGTTCGGTATACAATCCGCACAGAGCGAACATGCCACGTAAAGCGCCTTTATCCACGCGTAAATCCACATCACTGCTGTCGGTTGCTTCTCCGCGGGCATAAGAGCCAAATAGATAGACGCGCTCCACACCATACTTTTTAGCAATTGGCTGGACTACCTCTTTGATTTCTTCTACGGTCATGCTGTTCTAACCTCCCTGTCTCATCTGAATGTTTTGCTTTTCTCTCTTGCTTATTGGTCTTGCGGGATATTCTCTATACCGTAATTGCCTTTACGTCCAAACTGTTGTTACCTAAATCTGACTCCATTTTAACACAGTTTTACATAAAAGAAAATAAAAAAAACATGTCTAAATTAGATATTGCTCTCCGCTTCCTCTCGGTCAGCTTCAGCTTCGATTTCCTGCTGCGTCATGCCGCCAAAGACGCACATGTCCGTTTCAAAGGGATTGTGTTCAGTAATATCCATTCCATCCAGTCCGAAACATAATTTTTTATCAGTCATTTGTATCCACCCTCTCAAATAATAATTTTTTATTATCTTCCAACAGCTTGAGAATCACACTTTCGATCTGAGATTGTGAGTAATAGCTGGGGAAGTATTTTTTTAGCTTGTTTCCTGAAATCGTAACCTTTACAGCTTCTGCCTTATCCTCCGTCATAATGGCGTCAATTACATCGGCGTTCAGTTTTCCCTCCTGACTGAACTTTTTGAGGCGCTGAGCCTGTGAAATAGAGGGTATGGAGTCTTCCTTTTCCATTATGTCCAAAAGATTTGTTTGTTCCTCTTTCTGCAAATAGGAAAGCTCAACAGCCGGATTGAGTGAAAGCTTCTTGCTGTCAACCATTTGCAGGAGAGAAGGGATAAGCTCAGTTAGACGGATATACCGAAATATTTGATTTTTACTTTCGCCTACCTGTTCAGCTAATATTTCACTGGACTTTTTACTTTGAAACTTGTTCCCAACTTGGGAACAAGTTAAATCTGTGCGTTTACCTTGCCGGTTCATCGCTTCCAATTTCATCTTATACGCAAAAGCTCGTTCGCTTGGTAACAAGAATTCACGTTGCAGGTTGCTGTCAACCATATATATCGTAGCATCGGCCTCATTCATATCCCGAATAATTACGGGCATTGTTACCAAACCAGCCAACTCGCTGGCGTGCCTGCGCCGGTGTCCTGAAATCAGCTCATAGCCACCCTCAGCTCGCGGTCGTGCAATGCCCGGATTCAGTACGCCGTACTTCTGGATGCTTGTAACCATCTTCTGCATTTCCTCATCATCTGAAACGTGAAAAGGATGGTTGTTAAAGGAAAAGAGTTCAGTGAGAGGAATCTCCTGAACTCTTTCCAGCGCTGTGTCTGTTTTTTCATCATCTGTTTTGAATAAATCATCGAATGAAGACATTCTTATGTTTTTTGCGCTGCTTTTCATCCCGCAAGCACCTCCTTTGTAAGAGCTTCGTATGCCAGGGCAACCTTACCGTGCGGGTCATGAGTATAGATGCTTGTTCCCTCGGCGCTGATTTCAGCTGCCCGAATGGAAAGAGGGATACTGTTCTGATAAATCTTCAGTTTGCCGTCATAAGTGCTGTGCAGCAGGGATATAATCTCTTTCACAAAATTGGAACGGGAATCGATCATGGTGAGGAGAATACCGTCAATTATAAGACGGGAGTTGATCTGCCGGTGTACTTTTGAAATTGTTTTGAGTAGCTGCTCCAATCCTTTGACCGGAAGATATTGAGCCTGTACCGGTATGATGATACTGTCTGCCGCCGCCAGCGCGTTGATCGTAAGCATACCGAGAGAGGGCATACAGTCAATCAAAATAAAATCGTAGTATTCGCGTATAAATTCCATATATTGCCTGAGCACGGACTCCCTACTCATGGTGTTTACCAAAGAAGCCTCCATGCCGGCGAGTTCGATGTTGCCCGGAAGCAAATCAACGCCTTCGGCGTGATGAAGAATCCCCTCGTCCGGAGCAATGGCATCGTCGTTTATGACCTTACCCATGATTGTGGCAAGTGTTACCTCCATGTTATCCGGCTGCTGGTAACCGAGACTGGCGGTAAGGCTCCCCTGTGAATCCGCGTCTATGAGCAGTACCTTTTTACCCATTCTGACTAGCCCAATACCCAAATTGGCAGAGGTGGTCGTTTTCCCAACCCCGCCTTTCTGGTTGGCTATTGCAATTACTTTAGACATTTTGAATCCCTCCCGTTATGCTAAAATTCAAGGGATTATCATCATTATTTAAAAGTTCCTGCCCCGAGGCAGAAGCGACTATATTTTTTGTCCCTATCAGTTCGGTCATTGCATCATGCCATTGTATTACTTTGACCATTTCACTTTCAACGGGAATGCTGCTATTTTTTTGATTTTCGCGTTTATATCCGTTAAACAAATCATTCAAAGTTTCTTCAAAATATAAAATTTCTCCTTTACATTCGTCCGCATATTCTTCGTCCGATTCATCCTCTATTTGAAGTTCCTGTAACTCGGCTTTTGCATCTTGAAGGTCATTCCAAGTATCAATTGCATCTTCAACAGCTTCATTGGTAATGAGCCACTGGAGAAAACTTTGTTCACCAAATCCCATGCCAAACCAGCATCTATCAAACCATTGATTTGCATACATTCTTTCATCGGAACCATTGGTGTACGTTCCGTCCACTAAATCACCAACAAAGTTTGCGAATAATTCAGATACCGTAAGCCCGGCTTCGCCCACTTTTTTGCAAAGCCTCTCTACATCGGTGTCTGACAGACTATGCTGATGTTCCTCTCTTTGATTGTTTCAATTTCTTCGTGTTGCCGCTCATTAAAATTTTTCATAAACGTCAAGACCTTTCATAAAAAATAAAGGAATCAAACAAAATCGTTTGATTCCTAAAATACAATTTTTGACCAAATTATCTACGAATCAAGAGGTCAGGGGTTCGAATCCCTTCGGGCGCGCCAAGACAAGGACAAAGCATTTGCTTTGTCCTTGTCTTATTGTTGAGAATGCTGCGCTCGCAGGGAGAGAAGTCCTCGGGTAACTTAGCGCATCGCCATTATAATAAGAGGGCTGTTTTTATTCTGAAATCAGAATAAAAACAGCCCTTCATGCGGAATAGCTTAGAATAACCCGTGCTGTCTTGCAGAATTGCCGTTTTCTTTAACGCCATTCTGTACGGTTAGCCTGACCGACGCATGGGTGAGGAACCTGTTTTTGCTGTCATAAACATCAATCATGATATAAGTCAATCCTGGCTTTGCGCCGGTTGCCCTTACATTCCCATTTTTCAATACGGTGACATTGGCGACTCCCTTGGTGGAAGAGTATGCCTTTATCGTTGTGTTTGAAACACCGGTCAGCGTTACGCCGATTTCATAGCTCTTTTTCGGCTTCATGGTATAGGTTCTTGTATCTAGTGTGATGGTGCGCGCCGCCTTCGGCAGCAGCACATAATCGGAGCAGTGGGAAATGTTTACGGTTACTGTTCCGTTTCCGTCTACGACATAGGCGTCGCTTCCTTGAGACTCAATTTGCCTTGTGGTCGGATTGTAGTAATAGAAATAAAGCGTCTGCCCTGGCTTGAAGCCCTTTTCCAGCGCGGAGAACTGTACCCTGGCCACTGACGGAAGCGCTCCGCTGTGGTCAAAGGAAAGCACTAAGCCTTTGTTGGACGGAGTAACCGCGTTGACTCTCGGAACTTCGGTGGTTAGGTGTACACTCATCGAGATATTGACATTCGTGATAGGAGTTGTGGATTTAGCCAAATCCGCGCCCTTGAATGTCCATGTATAAGCTAGCTGCTGCGTATCGGCATCCTTGATTTTAATAGTTACGTCAGCGAGTGTTGCTCTTGCCGCCTCAAGGATTTCCTTGTTTGCGTTGATGGTAAGCACGGCACCCCCGATGGCGTTTTTTGCAACATCGTGCGGCACGGTCACAATCAAATCAACGTTCTTTTTCGCAGCCAGCTGCTGCACGATTGTTTCTGTTGGCACATTGATCGTAACAGCCGATTTTTTTGTGGTGTCGACTACGCTTCCGTTTGTAGCTGTCTGGGTGTTGTCAACGGTAACGCTTGAAATCGTGGTTTCAATGCTCGCCGTATCCCCGTTTGTATTCACACTGTCCGGTTTTGTAGTTACTGTCGCAGTGTTGCCTGTGGGATCTACTTTTGTTTCTGTTTGGTCGGTATTTTTTACCGGGGAGGAGGAAGTGTTTTTTGAATCGCTCTGATTGGAATTTGAACGCTTCTCTTGAACAGTTACTCTAATATTCGGCGCGGTTACTCCGCTGCCCAGTATAAAGCCGCTGTCTACATACCCACTGCCGGTATGGCCGCTGTCAAGCACAGCCGTTAAGGTGTAAGTACCCGGGATATTTGACTGATAGGAGCTGTGCAGCCATTCGGTTACTTTTATCCAAAGTCCGCCAAGCTCATTGCCAACCGCTTTCACTTTATCAGGAAGATTCAAGGAGGCAAAGCTCGTACCATAGGGTACTGTTTTCGTTGTATAATCCATCAGGAAGCCGGTGATTGTTTTCGGGGTTGTGTCTCCGCCGGATTCCGCTTTTACGGTAACACGGATGGTTGTAGTCAACGCAAGATGGTTGGTATTAACTACTTCTGCGGGCAGGGTTACCGTTCCGTTTACGGTAAACGTTTGCTCTGTGGTTTTTGATTTATCGTAGTTGCTGTCTGCAACATCCCATTTTACACGGGCGGTAACATTGCCGCAGTCGGTGGTCAGCTCCACGGTTTCAGGCAGCCCAAGGGCGGCGGCTGTCTTATTCGTGCCGTTTGCCAGATCTGTTATAGCTAGCGGAGCCGTAATGCTTATCAGCTTCTTAGAAGCTTCGTTCTTCGCATCAACGGTAAAGGTTTTGTCCGCACCCGCACTGTTGGTTTCCGTTTCCTTCACCCGAACCAGATAGTCGCCGCTTGCAAGTCCGGTAATATTGTCGCCTGTTCCGGCGGTATAGCCTGTATCACCGCTTTTTTTATATTCCATATCGGTGGTTACGCCGGTGAGCTTTCCATCATCATTGCTGGAGGTAGTGCAGCCAACGGCGGATACGCCGGTGACTGCGGGACCGTCCGCCTTGGCAATCTCGTCGGTAGCGCTGCTCGTGACAGAACCGGTTTGAGCCGTGCTTTTCACCTCACAGGTAAGGGTATTATTGATGTCATCTTTCACAATTTTATAAGTTGTGCCTGTGCCAATACTGGTGCTGCCCCGTTTCCACTGATAAGAGAGAATGCCGGTGTTGTTGCCGGAGGCGTATACGGCGGTCAGGGTTTCTCCGTATTTCTGCGTGCCGCTGATGGTTACCGTTCCGGTAAGTGCGGGGGGAGCATATGCCTGGCCCAGCACCGGGTATCCGCCGTTTGCGGGAGGGGCAGTGTCGTCGGCTTTCCAGGTGAAGTAATCGGTGCTTGCTGTGGCGTTCACCCAGCCGTTCAGGGCGGCAAGGAGAGTGCTGCCGTTAGCAAGGGTCTGCTCTGTGCCGCAGTTGGCGGCTGTGCCCGCCGTCAGTGCGCCGCCGTCGTCCGCAAAGGTGCCGCAGCCTGTAAAAATGAATTGAGGCTTGCTATAGCCCTTAAGATTGGGGCCCTGTTTCGAATAGCAGTTTGTGATCGATCCGTCATAACTAGCATAACCAAACAGACCGCCGGCATAATTCGAGGTTGCGCCGCGTGCCGAAAGTGTGCCGGTGCTGTAACAGTTTGCATATGCTCCGTAGCTTGTTTGACCCATGATACCGCCGGCATAAGATGCGATCTTGGTGCAGGCAGCGGTAATATTGCCCGTGTTATAACAGTTGGTGATGATTGACTTGTAAGCATTGCCCGCGATACCGCCGGCAGAAGTTTGGCTGGCGCTGCTATTGGTGCAGAAAACGTCAGCGTGGTTGCCGCAGTTTAAGATGGTGGTGTTGTTTGCGTTGCCCACAATGCTGCCGGCGTAAGATTCACCGCCAATGGTAGTGGTGATGGTTCCGGAGGCAATGCATAGATTTTTGATCGTGGAGCCACTTGTTTGCCCAAAAAATCCGGCGTGGTTACTGGTTTCATGAACGGTCAGGTGCGCTATGCTGTGCCCCTGACCGTCAAAAGTTCCGGTGAAGGCGTTTTTCCAGGAGCCCACAGGCGTCCACTGAAAGACGGAGACGTCGATGTCGTTGGCAAGCTTCACGGCGTAGTCAAGATAAGCTGTGCCGCTTGCCGACCAGAACGCCGCACCCTTGGCAGTCTTGATGATAAGCGTTTTGCTGCCGGTGTCCAATTCATAGTCCGTACCGGAAGCCGCCGCAGGGGTAGCTACCGCGTACTCTGTAGCCTTTGGGAAAAAGACAGCGATATAACGGAACTGGTTAAGCCTTGCGTCGCTGGGAGTAATATCATCGGTGAGACCTGTATAGCCGCCTTTGATGATAAACCCATCTGCAGTCAACGTACCGGCGAGCGCAAAGCCGGGGCTGGAAGAATATCCGCCGCTTTCACCGCCGGTTAAGCTTACTGTGGCAATATCGGTAACGGTAAGATCACCGCTGATACCGTTACCGCTCGCACCGCTCGGCGCGAGTGCCGGGCCCATGCCGCCGGTGGCGGTGAGTGACGCCGCGCCTGTAGCGGTGACATTCCCGTTAATGCCCTCACCGCCGTCGCCGCCCCCTGCGTTGGCGTTAATGCCGCCGTTGGCATTAACCGTCGCCGTGCCGCTGATGGAAACGTCACCGCTGATACCGTTGCCGCCATTGCTGCTGCCCATTGCACCAGCTCCGGCCGCGCCGCCATTTGTGGTGAGTGTTTTTGTACCGGTGATGCTGACATTGCCGCTGATACCGTTGCCGCCGTTGCCGGGAGCAATAGGATCGGCTCTGCCCAAACCGCCGGTGAGGGAGCTGTTGGTGATTACGTTGAGAGTAGTGCCGCTGCCTGTCACGGTGAGTGCACTTCCTCCGCTGTAATCCGGCGCGCTGATCGTTACACCGCTGAGGTTTAAGGTGACGTTGTTGGCAGAAACCATGATAAGGTTAGAGGTGGAGGTTTTTCCCTCGGCCATTCCAACGGTGTAGGATTCACCCGCTGACGCCAAAATCAGGGTGTTGTCCGCGAAAATCGGTGCAGCTCCGCTGTAGGTAACTGTAAAATCCCCAAAAGTACCAGTTTCAGAAGCCCATGCTACAGTGGGCATCATCGTTAGCACGGTGCCTACCGCAAGCAGAATACTTAAAATCTTTTTTTTCATCTTGTTTTTATCCTCCTATTTTACTATCTTTATCGGCCAGCAGCACACGCCCACATCAAGCGAGCGGGGCTTGTCCAGATGAAAGTCGGAACATCGGCAGTACCAGCACTGCCGTAATCCATCCGGTGTATCGGCTCTCGGTTCAAAAGCAGGGCAAATCTGCTGTGGCCACACATTGCCCTCGGCATTCGGGGCAGAGAGGCTTGCATCCTCCAGCCAGCTCCGACGATTCTCCATAATACCACACACCTTTTCACTAAAATATTTGCCAATGCTTTTGCAAATCTGAAAATAATAATACTATAACAAATAAAAAAAAGAGTCTTTACACTTAAAAGACTCATTTTTACACTTAATAACTCGTATTCATATTTCTGCCAATAAACCACGTTATCGTTATATTGTGTTCTTGGCTCTTTGATTTCATTTGGATAGCCTAAACAAACAGCGCCCAGCGGGATTACGCAATCGGGAATATCCAATAGCTTACGAACAGGTTTAATTATAATCGGTATCGGATGAAGTCCAATCCACACAGAACCAATTCCCATTCCTGCCGCCGCAAGAAGAATATCTTCAGCTGCCGCGCTGCAGTCCTGAATCCAGTAATCCCTACTTGGCTCCGGAAAAGCAAAATTCAATCCACCATATCAATAGAACTTTTCTATTTTCTTTTCATTTATTTTTAAAATAATATTGCAAATGAAAACAAAACGCGCTATAATTCTCATAGAGGCACAATAAAAAACACAAACGCAGAAGCAGGTGTACCACCACCTGCCTCCTGCGATACGGAGACGAACCCTCCATACCACAACGGGAAATCCCGCACGTTTGCAAACATTATTATACTTCTTTCGTCACATTTTGTACAGAGGGAAGTTTTAAGATTTTTGCGATTGCTGAAGGAACCCTGCGCTGTGTATGGAAAAAGAATTCCGTACATAGCGTTTTTTATTGCTGCTCCCGAATAGAGCGGCGCGGGCGGCTCACCAGGATTACCACCCTGTTGAAACCCCACACACCCGCCCGCGCAAGCTAATTCGTTATTATTCGGGGTGCAATAAGAAGAGATAAAGGTGATCGCGGAAAAAAACAGCGTCCCGTTCGGGGCGCTGTTTTTGTGTCACATTCGTTATTTCAATTGATATCCCAATCAAGTAATCTACAAAATAAGATTATGTTAAAAACAGAAATATATTACAATATATTCTATATTGTGCTATAATATAAAATAAATATTATTGAATCTTGGAGTGAAATAATTGAAAAGAATAATTGCAAAGCAAAAATACAAAACTAATCTTATTATAGTTTTATCAGTGATTCTTACGTTATTATCATTTTTGTACTTGTTATTATCGACACATAATATGTTAATTAGTTATAACTATTCTGATTTTAGATCATATTTAGAGGTTATATATTTCATTTCTTCTCCCGCACTCTTAATTGTTTCGATAGTCGCATTAAGACAAATTAATGTCACAGTTTCATCTATAGAGATTACTTCAAAAAGAGATGCAACTAAGCTTGCGGCAGAACAATGTAAGCAATTCTTTGAATGTATGGTTCCTTATTCAGACGAATTATATAATTTTGAAAAGAAAATAGGCCTAAAAACATATGGATCTGTAACTAATATAAAGGATATAAAGGGGTCATTTTCATGTACTGTAAACATCAGTCAAAAAGTGATAGATAATTTAGATGAATTATTTCCTTATCTTGAAAAAACATTAAATGCTTTTGAAGCATTTTCGATGTACTTAAACTCTGGTGTTGTTGAAGAAGAACTGGTGTTTGGCTCTGTTGGTTATACTTTCTGTATTACAATTGAAAGACTTTTTCCTGTAATAATATACTTATCAGATGATAAATATCTAAAGAACATAATTAAGCTGTATAACCATTGGAATTCAAAAATAAACATAATCGATAACATCGAAAAATTGAAAAATAGTCTCGATTCGCATAATAATTATCAGATACAGAAAATAGGGTATAATTCATAATTGTTTAGAAACAATGCAGAGATATCTTTTGCAATTAAAATCCAAAAGGGCTGGACGATGCTTATGCATTCGTCCAGCCCGCTATTTTTATAGATGATAAATCACACATTAAACCGGAACAATACGATATCCCCGTCCTGCATGACATATTCTTTTCCTTCACTGCGCACCAAACCCTTTTCCTTTGCGGTGGTCATGGTTCCGCAGGCCATCAGGTCGTCGAAGGAAACCACCTCCGCGCGGATAAAGCCGCGCTCAAAGTCGGTGTGTATCTTTCCGGCCGCCTGCGGCGCTTTTGTTCCCTTGGTAATCGTCCAGGCGCGAACCTCCGGCTGCCCGGCGGTAAGGTAGGAGATCAGCCCGAGCAGAGAATAACAGGCGTTGATCAGCCGGTCAAGACCGGATTCGGTCAGCCCCATGTCGGAAAGGAACAGCTCCTTTTCCTCCAGATCCATGCCGCTGATTTCCGCTTCGATTTCGGCGCAGATGGGTAATACGCCCGCGTGCTCGCCGGCGGCGATTTCCTTTACCCTCTGATACTGCGTGTTGGCTTCAATTCCGCCCTTAAAATCTTCTTCGCTCATGTTGGCGGCATAAATGATCGGCTTGTTGGTCAGCAGGGAAACGGAACCTAACAGCGCGGCCTCGTCCTCGGTGCATTCCACGCTGCGCGCGGCTTTGCCCTCGTTCAGCGCCTCTTTTACACGCTGGAAAAAGTCAAGCTCAAGCTGATATTTTTTATCTGCCTTAATCATCTTCTGTGTTTTATCGATACGGCGGTCAAGCACCTCCATGTCGGAAAGCACCAGCTCAAGGTTGATGGTCTCTATGTCGCGCTTCGGGTCAATGCTGCCCTCCACGTGGATGATATCGTCGTTGACAAAACAGCGGACGACATGAACAATCGCGTCTACCTCGCGGATATTGGCGAGGAACTTGTTGCCCAAGCCTTCGCCCTTGGAAGCGCCGCGCACCAACCCGGCGATATCGACGAACTCAATGGTGGCAGGCGTAAATTTTTCAGGATGGTACATTTCAGCCAGCTTGTCCAGCCTTTTATCCGGAACCGCGACCACGCCCACGTTGGGCTCGATGGTACAGAACGGATAGTTGGCGGATTGCGCGCCCGCGTTTGTAATAGCGTTAAAAAGTGTGCTCTTGCCGACGTTCGGCAAGCCTACGATACCAAGCTTCATGTTTCTTTTCCCTCTTTGTCCCAAAATAATACGATCTGAATTAATTTTAAATATTTCATAGCGTTTAGCGCAAGTGCGAAAACGCTCACTTTTTTATTATAAAGGTTTCCGTATCCCGATGCAAGGAATTTTAACGGGCGGAGGTGTCCGCCGTGTCGTCCTTTTTCATCGTCAGCGCAATGCGCTTCTTCGCCAAATCAACAGAGAGCACCCGCACCTTGACGATATCTCCGACCTTGAGCACCTCGCCCGGGTGCTTGATGTATTTGTCGCAGATTTGCGAGATATGCACCAGCCCGTCCTGATGAACGCCGATATCGACGAACGCGCCGAAGTCGATGACGTTCCGCACCGTACCGTCCAGCTCCATTCCGGGTTTCAAATCCTCCATGCTCAGAACATCCGTCCGCAGCATTGGGGCGGGCAGCTCGTCGCGCGGGTCGCGTCCCGGGCGGAGCAGCTCCGTAACAATATCGTGGAGCGTCGGTACGCCGATGCCGATTTTTTCCGCTGCGGTCTGCTCGCCGAGCTGGGTTACCTTTTCGCGCAGATCATGGATTTTATTCTGTTTCAGGTCGTTCATTTCATAGCCGCAAAGACTGAGCAGTGCCTTTGCCGCGTCGTAGGATTCCGGGTGGACGGCGGTATTGTCCAGAATGTTTTTACTCTCGCTCACCCGTAAAAAGCCTGCGCACTGCTCGAAGGACTTTGGTCCGAGCTTCGGCACCTTTCTCAGCTCGCTGCGCGAGGAGAACGCGCCGTTTTCCTCGCGGTAGGTCACGATATTCTTCGAAACCGTGGCGGAAAGCCCAGCCACCTTTTCCAAAAGGCTTGGGGATGCCGTATTCAGGTCTACGCCCACCGTGTTCACGCAGTCCTCGACCACGCCGCCGAGCGCTTCGTCCAGCCGCTTTTTCGGCATGTCGTGCTGGTACTGTCCCACGCCGATTGCCTTCGGGTCGATTTTCACCAGCTCGGCAAGCGGGTCCTGTAAACGGCGCGCGATGGAGACCGCGCTGCGCAGGGTAACGTCGAACTCCGGGAACTCCTGCGCCGCAAGCTTGCTCGCCGAGTAAACGGAGGCGCCCGCCTCGCTTACCACCATGTAGGAAACGCCGCTGCCGATGCTCTTAATTACCTCGGAGGCAAACAGCTCCGTTTCCTTGGAGGCCGTGCCGTTACCGATGGCGATAACCTCCACCTTGTGTTTTAAAATCAGATTCCGGATAAGCTCCTTTGCCTCGGCAACCTTCGTCTGGGAGTGGGTCGGATAAATGACATTGGTGTCCAGCACGCGCCCGGTCGGGTCAACCACGGCGACCTTGCAGCCCGTGCGGTACCCTGGGTCGAGCCCCATTGCCACGCGCCCCTTGACTGGCGGCTGCATCAGAAGCTGGCGCAGGTTCACGGAGAAAACCTTGATGGCCGCTTCATCCGCCTGCTCGGTCAGCGTATTGCGGATTTCCCGCTCGATGGCGGGGAAAATCAGCCGGTCGTAGGCGTCCTCACCCGCCTGCCGCACCGCTTCGGTGCAGGGGGAGCCTTCCTTTACGCTGGCGGAGTAAATAATGTTTAAGCCCTTCAGGCGTTCCAGCTCAATGCTGACCTTGAGAAAATCCTCCCGCTCGCCGCGGTCGATTGCCAGAACGCGGTGCCCGGCAATATTCCGCACCGGCTGGCGGAAATCATAGTACTGCGCGTAAACGGAATCCTCATCCGGCTTCGCGGCCTTCGAAACAACCTCGCCCTGCGCCGTTGTGACCACGCGCATACGCTTGCGGATGCCCGCGTCGTCGGAAATCATTTCGGCAATAATATCAAGCGCGCCTGCCAGCGCGTCCTCCGGCGATTCCACGCCCAATTCGGGGTTTACAAAGGCGGAAGCCATATCAATGGGATATTTTGAATCCCGTTTTTGCTCAAAGATTGCGTTGGCAAGCGGCTCCAGCCCCTTCTCCTTCGCGATGGAAGCGCGGGTCTTGCGCTTGGGGCGGAACGGGCGGTAAATATCGTCTATTTCAGAAAGCGTTGCGGCGGCGGCTAAAGCGGCGGAAATTTCCTCCGTCATACTGCCGGCAGCGGTAATCAGGCCGCAAACCTCGGCGCGGCGTTTTTCCAGCGAACGCAGGTACTCCAGCCGCTCAGATATCTCGCGTAAAATCTGGTCGTCCAGCGACCCGTGCGCCTCCTTGCGGTAACGAGCGATAAACGGGATGGTGTTTCCCTCGTCGATCAGCTCGATGACCTTTTGAAGCTGCCATTGCTGTAAGTTGAATTGCTGTGCCAGTGTTGAAACAAAATCCATAGTGTTCCTCCAAATAGTTGAAAATCAGCGATTGACCCGCTGTACGATTTCAGAAACAAGCCAGCAAACCCCGTAGATTACCGGCTGGTGCGCGAGATACAAAATAAGCGCGTGCCTGCCGAACCAGGAAAAAAACGGCACGCGGGAGCGGTAGGTGAATTCGGGAAATTTGCCTGCGGCGGCCAGCTTGCCCGCAACCGTGCCTGCCGCGAACACGAAGATCCACGGGAACAGCGGGAAGTAATCCGCGCTGATGAAGCTGTCATTGAAAATACCGAACGGAGCCAGCCAGTTCGTGCGGTAAAGCGCTTCGGGAAGCATCACGCCAAACTGCGGCGAAAATCCGACGTATCCTTTCGGAATTCCCATCGTTCCAAGAAACAGTACCGCACAAGCGGCAATGGCGACCCAGTGAAAGCGGAAGCGGTCGGAGAACGGCTTCAGCAATCCGTACAGAATCATGCAGACCGAAAGGAAATGCAGGATACCGAAAACAATCAGCTCCTCTGGAACTGCCAGATATGTCACCAGCGTTACCGCCAGCGCGATACCCAGCAGCTTCAGACCGCGCTTGAGGTTGGAGTGGGAAAGGTCGGACGATACTCCGGAAATAAACATAAACAGCCCCGCGAAGTAGGGCTCTGCGGGCATAAAAAACCGCAGCAGCACCAGCCCCGCGCTGATGTTGTATAAAAAGGCAAGGGTGTAAAACCCGTGGTAAAAGATCATGCAGAAAACGGCGAAGCCGCGCAGCTCGTCCATCAGGCAGATGCGCTTTTTCTGATTAATCGAAATAATTTTTTCAGGCATTTTTTCCTCCGTGATGAGAAGTGCGGGATGTGCCGGAGCGCTGCCGATGGTAATTCTTTTCCTTGTTTATAATTACCGGCGGCTATGTTATAATAAGAACGATATGCGCCTCGGATTTTCGATGAAACCTGCGGATTCCCCGCGTTTACCGCCTTGCTTTTTGCGGTTCTCCGGTGTCTCGCCGGTTCTTCTGGATTTTTATTATTATAGCATGCAACGGGAGGAAATTACAATGAAAGAAACAAAATTGACCCGCGAATATACGGTGACGGAGGATATGCTTGCCGTAAATATGGGCAGCGGAAGTGTTCGTGTGCTTGCCACCCCGATGGTGGTCGCTTTATTTGAGGGAACCGCCGCCGAGCTGATTCAAAATGAGCTGGCAGAGGGGATTACCACCGTCGGCTCCAAAATTATGGTGGAGCATCTCTGCCCCACCGCGCTTGGTGTTAAGGTAGCCGTAACGGCGGAGCTTGCCGAGGAAAACGGCAGGGTGTTCCGCTTTGCGCTGGAGGCGAAGGATAACGCCGGGGTCATCGCGACAGGAACCCACGAACGGGTCAGCGTAAAAAAAGAGAGCTTTGCCGCAAAGGCGGAGGCTAGAAAGCTCCAGTAACGAATGGATAGGGAAGGGCTGAATGAAATGAAACGGACTTATGACTTGGTACTCTTCGATTTAGACGGAACGCTTTCCGATTCCGAGCCGGGCGTGGTCACCTCAGTGACGGGAGCGATTGAACGCATGGGGTTCCCCGCGCCCGACCGGGCTACGCTCCGCAGGTTCATCGGTCCGCCGCTCTGGGAGAGCTTTGTAAAATTCTGCGGAATGACGGACGCGCAGGCCGAACAGGCGGTGGACTATTTTCGGGAAACATACAACGTAACGGGCGCGTTTGACAATGTATTATACCCCCATATGCTTGAGCTTCTTGACGAGCTGAAGCAGGCGGGCGCACTGCTTGCCGTGGCGACCTCAAAGCCGGAGAACATCGCCCGCCGCGTACTGGAATACTTCGACGTGACCAGGCGGATGGATTATATTGCCGCCGCGGAGGAAAACGAGCACAACAGCAGTAAGTCCGAACTGATTCTGACAGCGGTAAACGCCTGCGGTGTGCCGAAGGAGCGTGCGGTTATGATCGGCGATACCCATTTTGACGCAACGGGCGCTCGGCAAGCCGGAACGAATTTCATCGGCGCGCTGTACGGCTTCGGAACAAAGGAAGAAATGGAGCGGGAAGGCGCAACGGTTTTTGCAAGGGATGTACCGGAGCTGAGAAAATTACTGCTTGTTTAGTGCTTTAAAAGCCTTGACAAATCAAAATGGATACGCTATTATTTTGGTGAACTGAATACGGGGTGCTGAGTAGGCTCGGCTGAGAAGGAACGGAACGACGTTTCTAACCCTTAACCTGATCTGGATAATGCCAGCGTAGGAAATTGATTTGATTTTAACGCTCTGCGGCATTCGCAGGGCGTATTTTATTTTCTTCGGGCATTTATAGTCAATGAGCTTCAAATCCATTCGTCATTATGGTCTGTTTCCCGTGGGGCTGTGTTGCCCGGCAGGCGGCAGCCTGGCTGTCCGCCTTGCATCGCGAAAAATATCCGTGAAGATACAAGGATGCTTTTGAAGCGAACCGACTATAGTTCGGTTCAAATAGTATTGTTTGGAGGAAAATATGAAGAAGAACACAACCCTGATTCTGGTGGAATGTGCCCTGATGATCGCGATGGCGACCGTGCTCGCTATGTTCAAAATTTTCGAAATGCCGCAGGGCGGCGCCGTCACCTGCGCGAGCCTGGTGCCGCTGGTGCTGGTTTCTTACCGCCACGGACTGAAATGGGGCGTTACCACCGCGTTCGCGCACAGCCTTTTACAGATAATCATAAAGTTTGACGCCCCGCCGGCCAGCACGATTCTGGCCTTTGCCGCCGTCGTGCTGCTGGATTATGTTCTTGCGTTCGGCGTTTTGGGAACCGCCTCGTTTTTCGGCAGGGTGTTTCAGAACCGCACGCTGAGTGTAGCGTTCGGCGCGATAGTGGTCTGCGTGCTGCGGTTTCTTTGCAGCTTTACCTCCGGCATCCTGATTTGGTACAGCTACGCGCCTCCGGGTGTTCCGGTCTGGTTCTATTCCTTATATTACAACGGCGGCTACATGATTCCCGAAACAATTATTACTGCGGTTGTCTCCGTTATCCTGATTCAGGTGCTTGACCGCTTTGACCGCAAAGCACTGAAGAAGGCATAACCCATCAATCAAACCAACCGGCGCGGCGTATAGCACCGCGCCGGTTTTTAAATAGCAAAATACCGCCCGAAACGGGCGGTATTTTGCTATTTGTTATTATACCACTTGTTCGTATGTTTGACAAAAGTAGAACCAGAGTTAAATGAAAGAAAGCGCACAAAATTTAAATAAAATATAAAATTATGTTGCAATATGGCATTAAAAGGATTATAATTCTCATAGAGGCACAATAAAAAACAAACGCAGAAGCAAGTGCTAGAACACTTGCTTCCTGCGATACGGAGACGACACCTCCATACCACAACGGGAAATCCCGCACGTTTGCAAACATTATTATACTTCTTTCGTCACATTTTGTACAGAGGGAAGTGATAAGATTTTTGCGATTGCCGAAGGAACCCTGCGCTGTGTATGGA
>JAEZYP010000052.1 GCA_023418995.1 Bacillota bacterium
AGCCAATATGAAAAAGAATCTGAATCACAATCATCATGACCACGCCGATTCCCGTGAAAATCAGCATCGTAACCGCCCATGCCTTAAAATCTTCCGGCGCAGGCGCACGATTCCCAATCGCATAAACAATATAAACGATGCCGAGGAGCACACCCGCAATCATACTCGTGATGGTTCTTCTACTCTTAAATGACATATTGACAACCTCCTTAAAATATGTGTCTGTTCCGACAGTCATATTGTAAATTATTATATTCATTATGTCAAGTATTTTTTACAATTTCTAATAAACATAATAACTTTATTACTTTCAATAATCATTTCACCGTGGAATTCAAGTCCGGCGTGACGGTCGATGTGGATGAATAAAAAGGAACTCCTTACAAGCGACTAAACACTGTAAGGAGTTCTTTTTATGGAGTTCAATAGTCATAACACTCGCTATAATACGAATGCATTTCTGATTCATAGTCAGAAATTACATCTAACATTGAATCACAGCCTTCCAAAAAATTAATTACAGCTCTCATATATTCGTAAACGTTTTTCACATCAATTTCTCTACCGTTGCAACGATATTCTAAGCTATATGAAGTGGGGTATCTAAAACAATCTCCGTTTTTGTCAAGGGCATCCAACTCTAAAATCTGGGCCTCAACAATATCTATAACCTTTAAATCTGCATCACTTTCGGAAGCATAATGCTGTATCATGGGACGCACATTTTTCCATAAATCCTTTTTGAGTAAATGGCTTCTTCTCTTTGAGAAAAAGACATGTCTGGGGACACCATTATCTACATTAGAATAAAAAAGTCTCTTTAAACATAATTCGATTGCGTTTCTAAGCAGGAAAAGAAGTGGATATAGCCTTTCTTCCAAAGAAATTTTTTCACAATTAGAATAAATAAAGTCTGCCGCTTGAATATAACCTATAATTTTAGTATGAAATCCATGATCTGAAATTGGCTCCCACAAATAGCAATTGCCGATACCATGACTCGCTAAAATTAAAAATTCAGGCGACAATTCAGCCTCGAACTGGCTATCATGATCATATGTCCCACAATTGATACATTTTTTAATTAAGTAATAAGCTTGCACCATGTTATTTGCTACTGATACGTTATCTAAAAATTTATTTCTATATTGTGATAAAAACTCATCTTCAAAAGGGAATCTAAACATATCGGATTTTTTATCAACTTCCTCAATTGATGCCAAGTAATCTATCAGCCATTGTTTTTCAGCAGGTGAAAGATAGCTCTCTCCTTTTTCGCTATAGCTCGAAAAAAGTTTGGATAAATCATGGCAATATTCTTTGAACTTTTTTTGAACTTCACTCTTCCTACTGCATACCCTACAGATTAACGCTTTTAGTCCAAGTTCCATACTTTGCCGCATTAAAAATATGCCACTAAAAAACCACATATCTGATTTTACATTGTTATGACCGCTTTCAATTACATCTTCAAATATCGAATATCCACACTGAGCATATTCCTGTGCTAAACTCTTATAATCTTCAAATGGAATCTTACTCCATTTTATTTCTACTACATACTCATGATATTTAATTTCCCATAAACTTTGGAAATTTTCCGGCCATATTTGCATAGCAGAATCCATTTTATCTTTTCACCTACTTTGCCTTTTTGACTTATTAAACATTCGCCCTGTTCCCACGCACACGCCAAAACTCAAAAAACATCTATCCTGTTCTCTCGTGAAAGCCTGTTATCAATCCTGTTCTCTCGCCAACGGAATCCGACTCCATAGACCGATTCCAATGCACAAGCAAAATCACGTTCTGAGTGTACAGTTTAAAAAATCAAAAACCACAGAAACGGCTTGTTTACTGGGTTTATAAGCCAACCGCAGTTGGCTTTGTACATATCAATCTTTTACCCGTGACATCAATACCACCGTCTCAACGTGGAACGATAGCATCAGATTAATGTCGAGTATGTGTTTTGCTGATTTTACGTGCGGGGGAATAAGGCAATGTCGGTTTTGGGGGTGTTTTCCGTTCACGGGAATATGTCCATGGCATTATTCTTATTATATCCGTTCTGGGAAACAAATCAATTTATAGATGTAGGTTCAAGTCCTGCCATCTCTGGTGGCGTATCAACTCAATATTGATAAGATGCACCGATCCCGATTTTAGCGCGGTGCATCTTTTAACGATTTGACTGTTATGCACACCCCAAGCCCTCTGAAATCGTTAAAAGATAGAAATCGTTAAATCATATAGCGTCTGCAAATGCTGCTCTTAACGCTTCATTATCGATGGGTAAGAAGCACCCATCAACAACAAGTGAGCGCCCCAATATTGCGGAAATAGGAACCGATCTCTCCTCCAGCAAATTCGGATTGTTCTTAAGAATGCTATTAATGCTGTTTATGAATTGCGGGGTACTTAGCTTTGCAATAACATCCTTGCCTTCTATGTATTCTGAAGAACCCGAACCAGCTTTCACAATATGGGAACGAGCCAGTTTCCTCATCTTAGCTACAACAACCGAGGAAAGAATGAAAATATCCAGAAGTTCTCGCTGTGCCTCCTCACTGGTCATGTCATTGGCATATTTTGAGTAAGCATCATCAAGTTCTTGAGAAAACACACTTGGCACAGATTCTTTTTTGGCTAAGATTTCAGTGGCACGAAGCTGTGGTTTTTTATGTATTTTGTTGGAGTCGGTCTTCCCCAATAACCCTTGCCACGTCCTATTGATGTTGGGTGCAACCTTTTCTTGCCACCAGTTCTTAACGTGTGGAGCTGCCTCAACAAGCAATCGGATAATTACCTCGGCGGCGGCGTCCCCAAGCATTGCCGCCATTTGCCTTTGTTCTTCTGTAAGTTCAATGGGTTCTCGCTCATCTTCATATGCATAAGGGGAATAGCTATAATCATATTCATCCTCATCGACTTTGATAAATTCTGCTTGCCCTGCGAGCTGCCTGTTATCATTGGATAAAAGAGTGCCCCGGACGGCACCCGGCGTCTCTTTTGATTCGGCAAGGTGTGTGCCTTCCTTTTTGACCACCCTATAAAGGTCTCCGTTTTGCTTTGAACCACCCATATCCTGTCTCCTTTAAGAGTTTTTCACCCGATTCGCGCCAAGGCATACTTGCCGAGTTCGTGGTTTAAAAGCCGCATGATTTCAAGCTCGTCGATTGCATCGGTCAGAGCATTGTGCATTTCGCAATACCCGAAGTCCTCACTAAGAAGCCTATAAATGCTCTCGACCCCATAACCGCTCTTCAACCTGCCGGTACCGTAGCACTCGGCGCATTCCGGGATTTTAGGGTTGTGCTGCCTGTAGGCCGCCAGCTTCATGATGTCGTGCCATCCGAAATGCCGGATTTCCGGCAAGTGCCGATAGTCAAACGAGGCGTTATAGGCAAAGATAGCAGCGATGTTATGGGTCGTGAGAAAGCGGGTCAATTCTTTCATCGCCTTTTCCCTCGAACATTCGAGGTCGGGCTTCGTGCCATTCGCATATAGCGCATATGTGTACATACCGCCATGATTTTTGAACGGCGTGAGTATGTAATATCTCTTATCAATCACCTCGTAGGTTTCCGAATCGGCGATGACAGCTCCGATTGACATCACCTCGTCACCCCAAGTTGTCTCAGTATCAATAACGACAAATCGGCTCATACATTTCCCCCTGGTTTTTCATCAACTCCAAATAGCCAGAACATCGGCTGTAATTTCGTCACTACGTTTGCGAATCTTCGTTTCGTCCCAAGTCTGGTCTCCCGAATCAAACGGGGCGACAAGGTCAAGTTTTGTAATTCCAAGTTCCGCATAGTGTTTTATGCCGCGCTTACGACCCTCACCCTCAACCTTGCGTTTAAACTCATAATTGCGCAGAGCAGTGTTGAGTGAACTTTTTAAAAGTGTCATATTCCCGATGCTGTAAATGATTTTATAACGATATTGCTTGGCTATTTCAGGGTCAGTAATAAGCATCCCGTCGTCACCAGACACGGGAATTGTCGACCAGTATTCCTCCCACTTCTGGGGCATTATGTGTTCCAAAGTATAGGTGTACTTCAATTCGTCTCTGTCATATCGGTTGTCTTTACTACGACGATATAGCTCTACCCAAAACAGGAGCAGAGCCGCCGACTTATTGTTTATGCGCTGCAGAGCAGCCTTGAAGGCAGCATCACTGGTTTCAGCCAATGTCGTATCCAACTTGGATGAGTCACTAATAAACTCCTTGCAGAGCTTGTTATAGTTTTTCGTTTCCGAGTTGCATACGAAGCGACGAACGGTAAGTATTTCCAGCTTGTGAAGTGCATCCTTAAGCGCATTGGCGTTACCGGCGCAGTTTCTGTACAGATAGAGAATGTACGGGTGAAATGTGGACACGTCACACACGCTTAAAACATGGAAGAGCCGTTTCTCGTAATCCTCATACCCAAACAGATCGCTGCTGTCAAAGACATAAATTTTCTGCCGATATAGCTTGGCGTACTCATTGAGTGCTCCTACGAATTTAGCAAGACCGTGCAAATTCAGACCGTTTATATATGCTTTGTAAATATTGGAAAGGTCAGTCAATGCGTGCTTCTCAGGGTCGAAAAATCCTTCAATGACGGCAATGGAATGAAGCAATATCTCGAGGTTGTCACGTTTCAGACGACCCAATGTCCGTTCGGCGGCCCAGAAAGCAATGGCCTGCTCATCAGTTGCAAATACATTTTCCCAATTATCCTTATAAAGCGTCTCGACTTCCTCGTTATTACTGTAGAGGTCAAAGGCTCTTTGGAAAAGCACATTCTTGACGATATCCGCACTGCTCAGTCGCATACCCGCGCTATTGATGGTGTCAAAAATGCTCTGTTCGTCGTCGGTATCAGTTAAGTCGATGACAACGAGAATTTTCTTTTCGTCGTCCATCAGGTCGTCAAAGAGCGCAATCCGCTTTTCCATGTTTACGGAAACAAGGCGGTCTGAAAAGAACTTATAGCATTTGAGTATGTTGCTATCCGATAAGCCAAGGTCGAGAGCAGACGGGTCAACCTCCCTTTTTATGACGCTCTGGAAGTGTTTGCAGTCCACTTTAGAATGTTCAATCTTTACAAACAAGTCTTTTGAGGACGCCCGTTTCTTGTAGAAGAGGCAAGTCTCCAGTACCTGTTTGCAAGCGTCCTGCGTGTCTTCATCAAAGCTGTCATAGAGGGTTCTGAGTAAAATGCTAAGCGTCGTTAACCTCTGCTGCCCATCGATAACAAGCACCTGCTTGGTGTTGCCTGATGGAACGGGAACCTGCTTAAGAATGAGCGACCCTAAGAAATGGCTCTTGCCACTCTCGAGCAAGTCGGAAATCAGTTCCTCCCAATTGTCCTCGTTCCAAACGTAGGCGCGTTGAAAAAACGGTATTTTGACAGACGCCTCGTTTGCCAAGAATGTTAGCGACCTTGCTTTTGCCTCCATGTTAATCTCCTCCGCCTATTTCAGCTTTAATATCTAACGCATGGTTTAGTTTCTCAACCAGCGCTTCTCGGTTTTTCTTTTTCAACTCGCACTCCCAGATACGGACGACCGTCCAGTCTCTGTTTTCGAACATCTCCGTAATGGATTTGTCGCGTTCGACATTGCCGCCTAACTTCTTCGACCAGAAGTCTTCGTTGTCCTTGGGGCGAGTGTTTCGGCAGTCGTGCCCGTGCCAGAAGCACCCGTCCACGAATATAGCAATATGTTCTTTGAGGAAAACGAAGTCGGGATGCCCTTTGACCGGGTAGCCACGCCGCCAACCGCCGATGCCTTGTTCACGGAAAATGGTGATAAGAGCTAACTCGGTGGACTTGTTTCCTCTTGCTTTAATGTTCCGCATCACGGCGGAGCGCTTTGCTTTATCATACACGTCCGCCAACGGTCACACCTCGCTTTCTTGGCTTGAACAAGTTATCATCCGACCAGCGTATCTTTGCTGATTACAGTGCGTGAAATTCGGCGACTATAGACCGCCTCTATGGCAGAGTCCTTTCAAATGATCTTGTAAATTCGCCCATTCTGTTCTGCTGATTGTAGAATGGGAAGCCCCATACATAATATTTGTTGTCATCGGCAAAGGTCTTTGTCGGTATTCCGCGGCTCTCAATCTGGAGCAGGAAATCCTCTTTCCACTTATCCTGTGCTATCAGGTGATTTCCCTTTGGCTCGACGAAAATCTGATACTGCTCTGCGCCTGTGCTGTTCCGACGACGCAGAAACATCAGATAGTCAGGCTCGAAACGCTCGCCGCCGTCAAAGGAATATAACACAAGTTGTCTCTCATTCCGAACAAGATAGACCGTTTCGTATTCCTTTTTCAGGGCTTCCACATATGAGGCAAAGTACGCCACAAATGCTTTCTCCTCGGTCGTGCCAAAGTTATCGTTGAATATAAACCAATCGGCGATACCAAGGTTGATTCTCCATTCAGGACGAATCGCCGGGGCGTTTTGCGAGATGCCTTCGCCCTCTCCATGCGGGTCGGTGATGTGCAGCGTCTTGCTGCGGAAAACCTCACTAAATTTCTTATCTCTAAATTCAGTCGTCCCCTCATAGGTTTCCTTGATAGCCGAAATCTCGCCGCCAATTTTCGTCAGGACATTTAAACAAGCTTGAAAAAAGGTTTCAGGCGTTGGTGTCTCGTCGCGGCTTTCTATAAGAATTCTCACCCCACCGAGATATGCATCGCCCGTGATAAACTCCCTTAGCGATTTTAGGTTGGGAAAGTAGCTGCGTAGAACGCTAAATTTGAACACGTCGATTCGCCTAAGCGCGCTATGTACAATCGAATAATTGTAGGCGGCAATTTTCCCGATGGTCGCCCTATGTTGAAAAGTCTTTACTGTTGTATTCGTGTGGGCATTCATCATCATCGTATCCATTGCAGTTTTTCCTGTGTTTACGGTGACGCCGTATTCTCTATCGCGCACGGAGGGCAACAGTTCAACGATATCCACACGGCTCTTAACTTCGCGTTTATTCAAAAATACGATGCCCGTTTTATATAGGTCATCCTGTTTGAAGGAGTCTTTCAGGACGTAATGAACTTCGGTCTGGCTTTCCGGCATAATACCCGTGGCAATCAATGCTTTGTTTAACTCGTCGATGTAGCGGCTGTCGTATTGGCAATGGTAGTACAACTCCTCGCAAACGCGAAGCGGGTTGTCGACATCACCGTCATACTTACGCTTATATTTCTCATCATCTTCTTCGACAACAAACGGGCAATATCTTGCACCGCGCCCAATAAGCTGCGCCTCGGCGATTGTGCTTGCACCTGGCTTACCCTTGGAGGCATCGCGAGTTTCGTAAAGACGCACAATGTCAAAGAGATTCAGGACATCCCATCCCTCGTCCAATTTCTTCACCTCAAAAATCGCTCTGTATGGATTATCCTTGCTTTCGAGGGAGTTAAGCAAAATCTGCCGTTCGTTCGCTTCCTTGTCGTCATTTACCGAGATACAGTGGTCCGGGTTGAATTCCTCTCGTAATTCCTGTGCCAATTCCTCAAAGTCGATATCCTTGGCGGCATAGTATTCCGCCATACGCTTGACTTCCGCAAGCGGAGAAGCCGACACGATACGTTCTAGCGTCGCACCGGTAAGCGTTCGAATCATTTCGTAAAAGGTCTGTTCAAATTCCTTACTCTCAGAGATGGTTTTTGCCTTGAACAGAACCACAGGTTTGATGTAGAGGCGATGATCCTGGAACACCTTCAAGCGGTATTGGCTGAACATCAATGCCGTCAGCATACGGTCCCCGTAACCGATGTCGGCCCTAATTGCCCGCACCTGCTTTGAATACTTCTCCTCGCGAAATTTGCTGAGCGGATAATCGAATATAATCTTGTTCTCGTACTCGCTCAAAATGAACGGGTTTTGCAAGTCGCACGTGGCTGTGAATTCAAGCAGCAGGTTATTGCGGTTTGCTTCGAAAATGCGGCGCACTGTCGTTTCCCAACTCTGGCGCAAGGAATCCTCGTCGGCGTCCACTTTGCCACGCCGCGTGTCTACGTTGAGGTGGTGCGCTTCGTCGGCTATTAAGACTGTCTTTGAATCGGCGAAATCGTCGAAGGACGGCGAGTTTTCTTTCGGAAACCACATATCCGAATGAAGCCCCTGCGTGGTCGTGAAGCAGATATTAACGGCATCCTTGCTTGCGCCTTGGAAATTGCTCACCTCGTTGACCTTGACCGTTTCGCCATCAATGACAATTTGCTCCGCAAACAGATACTTGGCCGAAGCGGCATTCAAGAAATTGTCTTTCGTCTTTTTGACAATGTTATCGAGATTCACAAAAAAGAGGAAATTGCGATATCCGCGTCGATAAAGGTACACAATCAGTCCCGCCATAATAAGTGTCTTGCCACTACCGGTCGCCATGTGAAACAACACCTGGGTCGGATTCGGGCATCTGTCACTCTCATAAAACGTGACAAAATTGCGGAATGCGTCCTCCTGATATGGGCGCAATTCGAACACCGGATTGAGGTTTTGCGGAATTATGTCAGGCAATTCCTTATAGGCAATCGGCGAAAAGTCTCGGATGGAGTCCATTTGCTGAAAAAGGAACATTAATTTCCCTCCAATCCGTAGAAGCTGCGTGTGAATGCTTTGTCAGCGTCACTGATAGCATATTCCTCATCGTCGAGATCGCAGAGGTTCACATAGAGCATATTTTTGTCTAGCAATTCGAGTATGAAGCGTTTCTTGTCCTCGACGGACAAATCATCGAAGTCTGCGGCTGCTCCAGCTATCTCGGTGGGGCTCACCTTGCTGCTGATAAAGCCTGTGTTGAGGACGCGCTCAAGTAAGGCGGTCAAGTCGGCATCAGTTTTAGCCGCCTTGACATCCTCAACATATCTATAATTACACTTGGCAAGCTCAGCATAGATAATACTCGCTTCGGGGGCAATCGACTTCATAACCGCCACATTCCTTGGCAGAGTGTCTTGCTGGATATAGTCCATTTGCTCAACCAAAATGAAACGCCTACGCCCGCCATCCAGTTTGTTTATCTCCATAACGGCATGACCAGTAGTTCCGCTACCACCGAAAAAGTCAAGTATAATGGCATTTTTGTCATTTTCGACAACGGCATTTATACAATCGATAACATTGTAAATGGATTTCGGATAAGTGAATTTCGTATCGGGTAAAATACTTTTTAATAGCTGTGTTCCATTTAAGCTTGCATCGTATTTTCTGTCTGTCCAAACTGTCTTGTATGTCCCGAAATCTTTTCCAATTTCAATACCAAGCCCATCTTTTGTTTCTTTAATGCGCAGAACATTTTTTATGCTTTCAACAGTTTGCCTTGCATAACGCCATTTTCGCTCAATGCCGTTATTGTCTACCGGATAAACATAGATTTGATTTCCGTGTTTTACATTCTGTCCAGGATGCTCGTCGTCTGCACAAACATCTCCAAAATCCACCACTACATTATTTTCAACTATTATCGGATAAAAGCAATTCCTTGCATCAGTCCGCAACGATTCCCCGCCTCTATCACGAAGTTGTCGCCAATCAATTTCCTCTTGTTCAATTTTTCTGTTTCCAATGGTTTTTTTGCCTTTAGGCGTAACAAAAATTGCGTATTCATGTGTATATGAAAAATTTGTTCCAATAGCCCCACGCGCATTGTGAACAACAGTGATGCAGTCAACATCGCTATCAGAAAATATCTCCTCAATCAAAATTTGCAAACGAGGTTGCTCGTTTTTATCAATAGCGACAATAAGAACTCCGTCTTTCTTGAGAAGCCGTTTGGCAATTTCTAACCGGTTCTTCATAAATACCAGCCATGTAGAGCGGTTAAATGTGTTGTTGTATGCAAATGTATTCGCCTGACTAGGCGGATTGTACGGCGGGTCGATATAGATGCACTTAATCATTCCTTCATATCGCTTTAAAAGCGAGGCGATGGCTAGGAGGTTATTCCCTTTGATGATGAGGTTATCTCTGTCGTCAAATGTAACGCCTTCTTCGATATTGTCTGCGGTATATCGCCTTGCCCCGACCAGCACCTTTGGGTATAGCAGTCTGTCCACCTCATCCGGGGCGAGGGTGACGTTATAAAAAACTTCATCTCTCTTCTGGTCGTCCTTTGTCTGCCCGCCCTCAAGGACGCAATCCTTGTAAGGAAACGAAAGCACTACATCATTTGATGCTGAAATGAGATCGCCGCGAGAGTCGGTTAAACCAATTCGATTCTTGAAGCGAGTGTAGCTGTCGGGTAGAAACTGGCGGTTGTTGACAACCCATCCGAAACCGACTTTATCGAAGACGAACGTACCGTTCACCTCCGTAAAGAAGCGCTTTTTTGTGTCGTCGTTGCCAAGAAGCAAACCGATAAGCCCGGCGTCCATATTCATGGCGGATTCATAAACCTTGTTGCGGAGCAGTGTCCCATCTTCCGTAAAGAAACGCTCGTCCGCTTTAAGCACTTCCACCAGTATTTCAAAAAAGTTAGCCATGTTTTTTCTTACTCCTCTTCGCTTTGATGATATACATCGCCTGTTTCAGCACCATTCCGCTTGCTTTTACAAGCTCTATCGGCACGGCGTTACCAATTTGCAAAGCCGCCGCCGTTAGCGAATCACTGAAAATAAAATCATCCGGGAACGTCTGTAAACGTGCCGCCTCCCGGACAGAAATAGCTCTGTCTTGAGCATAATGCCCATAACGCCCTTTCGAATAGCACAGGCATCCTCCCGTCATTGTCGGAGAGGGTTTGTCAGCGTCCATTATGCCATAAACGTCCTTATGTCCGGAGAATACGTTGCCCTCGGCATCTTTCTTCTTATGGCACTTCAAAATCAAATCGTCCGGTAATCCTTCACGAGAACCACCGTTGGCACGGATAGCGCGAATGCGCCGAATGTTAATGTCATCTAAATTTGCACACTTATGATTATGTATATGATTTTCGGGATCTTCATAAGTTTCACCGGCTCCTATTGCCGGCAAATCTCCGATGGCTTCACGCACAGTTCGCCAAGGCGGCAGATCCTTGCCCTCTTTTCCGGAATGCGTTGCTTGTGGGAGCCCAAATTCGAACCCACTCTCGATTAATTCCTCATGGATGTCAATACGAACCGCATGAAGCACAAAGCGCTTGCGTATTTGGGGAACCCCGTAGTCGGCGGAATTTAGAATATCATCCACCACCACATACTTCTTTCTCAGGCGGGTGAGGAATTCATCGAGGATTTCCTTGTTGCTGTCCGTCTTTATACCAGGTACGTTCTCCATTAGGATGAACGGAGGTTCCAACTCTTCAATAATTCGCAAAAACTCAAACAGCAGCTTCTTGCGTTCCGCAAGGGGCTTTTTTGTGTTGTTCGGGTTTTGCCGGGAAAAATTCTGGCATGGAGGGCAACCCGCGAAGAGATAAATATCATCTTTTTTTATTCCGGCGGCTTCGAGAATAGCGTTGCCACTTATTTTGCATATGTCACCGTTTTCTGTTCCCCTTAGCACGTTTACATGCGCGAGCGGGAGATAGCCAAGGTAGGTATCAACGGCATTATCTTCAATTTCAACGGCAGCTTTCACCTTAAATCCTGCGGAAGTCAGGCCACAGGACACGCCGCCGCAACCCGAAAATATATCTATTGCTTCAAACTTAAACCTCATACACCACCGCCTCCGTCGTTGTTTTCAAAAGCGGCTATAGTTTTTAACCCCGCAGGGGTGTTGATTTGCGGGGGTTGTGTTCCGTTTTTGAACGCCTGCCTCTTTTGTGCGCACATTGCTTTAAAATCGCAACTACCGCAATTTTGCGGGCAGGCTCGCATTGGGAAGTCGCCGTCGAGAATTCCTCTGACAGCCCATTCTATTGTGCCAATGGCACTATCCACCGAATCTTTGTCAACGGGTATTGCAGTCCTGCGGTTGTCCTTAAGGGTATGGATATAACCTGTCTCCACGTTCTCACCGATGACATCTTTCGCCGCTTGGGAGTACAACTGCACCTGAATGGACATATCGCGCCAGTCATAGGAGGCGACATCCTCCGGTGTTTCCATCGACTTAAAGTCGATAACGTCCGCTGTGACGATTCCGCGCTGTGGATCTTCCATCAACAAGAGGTCAATCGCACCCGTTATAAGAGCGTCTTTGACCGAAATTTCAAACCGTGCCTCATCCTGCCGCAGGCGTCCAAAGTCTGTGGCGTACCGTTGTGAGTATTCCGTCAAGATTCTCTGTACAAGAGTTTTTGCCCTCTCATATGAGCCGGGACGGTTTATAGGGTCGTTACTTGGAAAAACGTGCTTCAGCATAAAGGTGGACTCGACAATCTCAGCCACTTCCTCCGCTGAAGGGGCTCTATTCTTGAACCGCTGATGAAGACGTTCCAAAATAGTATGACTAGTTTTGCCGAAGCCGAAAAGCTCAGGAACAGCGGCGTTGTAGCCCATTATCGTGGCGAGTTTGTACGAGTAAGGACAGGTTAAATAGCTCTTTACCGAGGAGTAATCCGTCGGGAATTCGCTCTCGTCAAAGCGTGGCTGCGGTTCGATTTTTTCGGCGAGCGCATCAAATGTCTTAATATCCTCGCGTAACATCGGGTGCGTGAAGTCCGCGATAAATGCTGAGCGCTTACATGCTCGTTTCAAATCGGGGTGGTGCGTACTGCCCGAAAGGTAGAGACACCTTTCGGCCCGAGTGATCGCCGTGTAAAATAGGCGCGCCTCGTCCTCAAGCCTCGTACCATAGGCACCGCGGTCAATGGCCGCAAGCATAAGATCATGCGGAAGTTTGCCATTATAGGTGGCATTCTTATGCGGAAAACGGCTCGCAATTAAGTCAACGACAAAGACCACGGGATATTCAAGCCCTTTAACTTTATGTATCGTGGAAATGTCCACCGCGTTTTCTTTCACGAGATAATCAATCGACTCCAGCTCATAGCTGTTCATAGCGATATTGGAGATGAAGTTAAGCATCTCCGCATACCTATATGAGGAATCGATACTGGTATAGGTTTTCTCAACATCAAGGATGATTTTGCTAAAAAGGCCAAGATCGCGCAAAGCGGTTTCGTCCTCAAAATCGCGCACGTTAAAAACGTCGACGAGATCGTGCAGAAACTCCTGCGGGTAAACCTTTCTGCGGGCAGAAGATGTCGAGGCATGGATATTCTGATGCCATTTGTTCAGTACGGAAATAAATTTGTTTTCATTGGCGTGCGGAAATACCGGTAATACGGTGTCGGAGAAAAATTTCAACGCCGCCTCTCGTGGCAAACCTGCCTCACGAAGCAACTCCATTGACTGTTGAACACAAACCGCATACGGACGGTCAAAGATGCCTCCTTCGCCGGTCGTCTTAAACGGAATGCCATGTCGTATAAGCGCCTCGGCAAATTGCTTGTCTCTATTATCTCCATTACTGTTATGTATCGACCTCAATAAAATAGCAAAGTCACTGTATGTAAGACCGCGGCACTTTTCCGAACCGTCAGGATTGACGCCCTCCACATATTTTGTTCCGATGAGGCTCTCGATGCGTTGTGCCACCCACTCTGCTTCCTCTTCGCGGTCGTCAAACCACAGCTTACGCAAATCCTGAATATTGCCGTCGGAATATGATCTGATTTCCTTGCTCAGGCGCACAAGGCTTATAGTGCGCTGGACAAAGTTATTCGCACCGTCGACAATGGCGGCCGTGCTTCTAAAATTGACCAAAAGGCGATGAACGGCAACATCTGCGTAGCGTTTGCTGAACGTCAGGATGTTCTGTACGTTCGCACCTCGCCATCCATAAATCGACTGGTCGTCGTCGCCCACCACGAAAAGCATATCGAGGTGGCTCGCCAACGTCTTAATAAAGTCCTCTTGAATAGGATTGATATCCTGGTATTCATCCACAAGGAGGTACTTAAATTTTGCAATGTAGGAATTCGCCTTGTCAGTTATCTTCTTTAACTCTTGTACACCGAGCCGAATTGCGAATGAAAAGTCCATATAGCCGTCGCGGTCAAGGATTTCACCCAATTTTGTTAGACGGTTGAACAGCGTTGCATCGTACCGTTCAATATCAGCCAAGTCAATGTTCTCGTTGTTCATCGTTTGCCAGGCGTCGGCAATTGGGAGGATATTCTCTTTGAAGTAGCGACCTTCGCCATGCTTCAACCCGATTTGATAAAATCTCGACATTAAAAATAGGATAAGCCCGTTCCTATCGAGGATATCGTACTGTCTATACTTTGCATTTATGTCGCCGAGTAGTTTTTGACAAAAGGAATCCAAGGTGCCGATAAACATTGCACCAATATAGTTTTCAGGCAACCCAAACTTACGAAGGGCTTCGGCGACTCTACGTTTGATGGACTCGGCGGCCTTCTCCGTAAAGGTAAAGGCGACTATAGATTCAGGTGACTCTCCTTTGGACACTAAATAGGCAATTTTATAAGCCAACGTACGAGATTTTCCAGAGCCGGCGCAAGCCAAACACAGGATGTGCCGTGACTCATCCACAACGGCTTCGTACTGCTCGTCCGTTAAATTAGCGCGTAGAATTTCCTGTGTTGTCATATTTTGACCTCCTATTGTGTCCTCCGTCTAATCTTAGGCATCAGACGCTTGTTAAATCACACAGCACATCTGCCTTACGACCTGTGCATATGCCATTAATGCTACCTTATTTCTTCTTATTTTCATCTTCACGCGAGAGTTCCATAATATCGTGCAACTCGCAGTTTAGAGCTTCACATATTTTTACAAGTATGTCGGTCGTAACATTCTCGCCTTTGCCCAATTTAGCTATAGAAGCGGTGCTGATGCCGGTAGCCCGTTTCAGGTCAGCCTTGTTCATTTCTTTATCCAGCATCAAATGCCACAATTTGTTATAACTGATTCTCACTTTGCTTCCTCCTTGCTCTCCGTTCGCGGGGTAGACAATAATCGCTTGGGTCAGGATCGCACCTGGATGCTTACTCATATTGATACACGCCATCTAAAAATCCGTACCGCCCGTGTTCCTTGTCCTGTGTAAATTCAATGACCTTAACATGCGGAGTATCCTCTAAGATGTTGGAAAGCATTGGCATCCGGTCTTTATGCTCGATGATGATTATCTGCTCCGCCGAAGTATGTGTCGAATCTGTTTCACCTTTATAAATCCCGAGCAGATAATCCAGCAGACCGGATATTAGTGTTTCCTGCTTTGTCTTATATTCGGACTCGGATAGTTGAGTCATCGGTGAATCCACGATGAGCAGCCCCGGCGAATATGTTCCTTGCTCTTCCAGAAACTCTATCATTGCAAGCGCGACTACGGTATTAAGGAAGCCGCAATAACCGCCTCCGTTGGAGATGGATTTCGGCCTGCCTCCGATCTCTAGGTCGAACGTATCCATATTCAAGCGAGCCGAACTCGCTCCTTGATAGTGGCAAGCTTGAAGAATTGTTATCAACTTCTCTTGGAATGCCTGCACCGTTTCAAAGTCAAAAAACTGGTTAATGTCATGTTTGACCTCGGTCGGCTCTTCCTCTGTCTCTTTTTCAAACAACTCGGAACTGAATCCGCGTTCCTCTTGTTGTATGACGTCAAGCTCTTTATTGATTTCAATAATGTAGCGGAAAAGGCGCAGCTTTTCTTTCAAAGCCGCCAAGCGGGGTGTCAAGTCGGCCGACACTTCAGCGTCGATTTTACGTTTCCGATCTTCGAGTCCTTTAACCTTGGTTTCAATGGTGTTTTTTTCTTTTGCTATGTCATGCTCCGCTTTCTCCAGTTCAGTCAGATGGATGCGGATATGTTGCAGTTCGCCGCGAGATGCATCGATGTATGATACGTTATCTTTCGCCTTTATCTCGCCATCACAAAATGGGCAGCGGTCTCTTTTGGGCAGAGCCGTGTGCGCCAAGTTACCGTCAATCACAAATGTCAACCGCTCAATATCCGATTGATACTGGCTGCGGAGCACCGAAAAACGGTCAACGATGGTTTCGCACTCGGCGAGCCTACTGTTGCCTGTATAGATGTCGTGCATCAAAAGCTGGCTTTGTTCAATGTTGCTATTGATGCGCGTTTGCAATTCGTCAATCTCACCGTTGATGGCATCAACTTCTGCATTGAGGTCATTAGCCCCACGGTCAAGCGAGAACGGACTGTTTTTCGCAAAGTTATCCCTCGCCTCCAACAGGTCACTTTCACGCTTGGCATATCGCCCGACAGTGTCTCGGATATACTCAATCACGGCAGTTTTCTTTGCCTTGCGTATTTTTTTATCTTCGTTCACTTCATATTCACTGGCATCTTTACCAGACATCAGGAATAGAGCCGCCGCCTTGGAAGGCGTCGCGGTCATATTGGGGTAGATTTCCGGGTTATACAGAACCGACTGTGTCCGCGCTACATGATCCTGCTTCACGAAAAACATATGCAGGAATGACCTCAGCGTTAGCTGCTGTACTTTTCCTGCTTGAGACTGCAATATCTTGTGCTGTTCGTCGATGCCCATCATCTGAAGCCAGACATTGCTGATATTGTTTTTTGCCGTATGACCAAGTCTGTAATCACCGTGTTCAAAGTTAGGGTCAGTCCCGGATAGATTTATTTTGTTTTCATCAAGTTTACGCCGAAAAATGACGGTCCCGTTTGGTGTACGGGTATACAGCGCAAAGCAGTCGTAGCCAAGAGACGGGTCAAACCGAAACGGCTTATTCTTGCTTGGCTCAAGTCCGAACAAATAATCAATGCTTTCAGCGATGTAGCTTTTTCCCGTATTGGACGGACCCACGATGAAATTAAGCCCATCGCTGAACTCAACAGATGAGGGCTTTTTGCCGTTCCCTGTCACCACCAATTTTTCAATAAAGAACTTCGCCATATCCTTAATCCTCCAGTATTGAAGCGATAGACTTTCGATTAATCATTTCTCCGAGCATGCGCTCGGACTTGCCGACGCGGGCTATAACCTGCGTTGCCGTTTCGCAGTAGACGTCGGCGTACTCGGTATCAAGGCTCGAAGAAAAATCCATCCCGTCGCTGCTGAGTTGATAGCGGAATCCGCTCGATGAGCGGGTTACCACCACAAGGCCGTCCAACACAAGCTGCTTTATAGCCTGCTTTATCGTCGCGCGGCGGGATGCAAACTCGCCGAAGCGGTATTTGCTCTCACCGTGCAGGTTAGACTCGGAAAACCCGAAATCGTGCGAATAGATGGTTATATAGTCAAGCGCAACAATTGCGCCTTCGGTTAAAGTATCATTTGATGCCGCCTCCAAAAGAAGCACTATTCGCAAGGATGCTTCAAATCGAGAGCCTAAAATGCTGTTCATTTCTTCACCCACCTGAGTTTTTTGTCGTTCACCAAGAAGTGACATACGCCCATCTTTATTCTATTGCTGATCCAGTTTGGCGATTGGCTCAATATGTACTGCCGCACTTGAATAGCCACGGCTTGCTCCATTACGCAGAGCAAACGTTCATAACCGTTCGGAAATGTTTTCCGAGCGGTGTTTTTTACGCCTGCCAACGTCTCGTCTTTTAAAATATCGAACTGGTTGGCATATTGCCCGGAATATAGTTCGCTGACACCGCGCCGTATGGATTCTGCTGCAAAGTAGTCTATGCGGCGTTCTTTTATGTCCTCGTCGTATTCTCCGTACTGGGGCAAATGCTCCTCGCCAAAGTCTGCAATGCCCTCTTTGTCCCCGTAGGCAGCGTAAAGCTCACTGATATAAGTCTGCTCCTCAAGTAGATGCTGCTCCGGTGGCGCTATCTGAGCCGGGGCTGGTAGTGTGGCGAGTAATGCCTCCGCATTCTTTAACGCTTCAAACGGGTCTGCAACTTTAACTCTATTCGTGGGTCGCAGACGTGTGTTACTTGCACAGCCAGTCATGATTTCTGCAAAGATATCCGCGCACTTTGAGGCCACCACGTATTTTTTTGCCACCGAAATACCTTTGTCAGAGAGGGAGGCGCGTAGTCCTTCAATCGCATCATCCGACAAGCCGGAGATGTAAGCTTCAAATTTTGCTTTGTCTAAGTGTCCCAGAACAAAAGCCGCGTATTTTTTCGGAAATGGCTTTGTCCCGTTGTAAATCCTTGCAAGGTAATCTGCCCCTTTGTCCAGTAAGGAGGAACCTTCATCGTCCATGTCTTCGATGATGTTTCCAACCAACGCCACGACAAGGTCAGATTGATATTTACCGTTTCCGCAAAAGGGATACAGCATCTGCGCGAATTCAGCGAAAGTCACCTTATACACCCCCTGCCTAAGCAAAAGTCCGGTTTGGTCCGTTTCGGCCCGTTTTAGTACGGAGTTGAGAGAAGCTCATTTTGTAGAATTAAATTGCAAAAACAAAACCACGCAGCAACTATCGAAAATACAACTTGTACTATTTACCATTCTATCATATTGGTTCGCGATAGTCAATGATTCGTTTGCGATAGCAACACAAAAGGAGGACAAGCCGATGAGCGAAGTAAAGAACCTTGACCAAAAGCGAGTTTGTGACGTTAGCACCGATTCGCGTGTAATCGAGATACGCAGAAAAGAATGCATAACTCGAATCACCGCAAATCCAGACGGAACATTAAACATCACTCACGAACGAGTAAAACCTGCGATTTAACCGCAAAGCCCACAGCAAATTAATAACCGAAATCCGCCAGAACGCAAGACGGCAGTGCGGAATCCCTAACCAAGGGGTTCACCTGCCGTCTTGTTTCGTTTATGCGGATTCAACGGCTCCGGCGGATTTCAGAAATCTTTGAAATTCAAAGGAGCCGATTTTATGAGTAAAAAATCTTTCAAACCCACTCCCATCCCGCATCGCTCCACTTTCGGCGAGCCGATGCAATACTACGTCCTTTCCGAGGACGGGGAGCGTCAGACCAAGGTAACGCGCGCCGAGTGCCTTGTCCGCGCCGAGGTATCGGACAACCCCTATCCGCAGAGGTGGTTTGTGGATGAGGAGTCCGGGCTTGTGGTCCGGCTTCCCCGCACGGCCAAGGGCGACGAACTCGCCCGCGTAAATATGCGTTCCGTCTGGCGGGAAACGAAGTATCAGGAACGCTGGGCGGGTCGGACGGCCGAACCTCTCGTTGACGGCGATGGCGACGAGGTCAAGTTCGAACCAGTCGACAGCTTCGACATGGAGGATTTCATGGAAGAACAGGCCAAATTTGAAATCCTGTCCGCTGCCCTCGCCGACCTGACCCAAGAGGATGGCGACCTGATTAAGGCCATCTTCTGGGGCGGCAAGACCGAAAGGCAGTTGGCGCCGGAACTGGGGCTTAAAGAGCCGAAAAGCGTCAACAAGCGAAAACACCGTATTCTCGAAATTTTACGGGGCAACGAAGCGCTACATAGTTTTTTCGAATAGCCACCACCCGCTGGTACGCAAACCGCCCCCACCTGTCTGTTGATGGTGTAGGGGCGGTGAAGCCCCCCGGAAACGGAGGTAAATGTATGGAAATTAAACAGCAAACGCAGAAACCGCCTGACGACGACACCGCCGAGGAAATCATCGGTATCCTTACGGCGATATCGGTCGTCAGCAAGCGGCTCGCAAAGAAACTGCGCCTGTTGGAACAGGAAACGGGCGAGGAGAAAGGAGAAAAACGTGATGAGCAAGATGAGTGAACTTGAACTGACGGTCAAGGAACTGCGGAACGCCGCGCGGTCGTTGACGACGGTGGCGGACAGCCTTACGTCGCTTTTCAGCGGAGGCAATACGGAGCAGGAGTGGGAAGCGTCAACAACGGCGGCACAGTCCAAGCCCAAGGCAGAACCGAAATCCATCACGCTGGAACAAGTACGAGCCGTGCTGGCTGAAAAGAGCCGCGGTGGCCACACCGACGAGGTTCGAGAACTGCTAGGTAAGCATGGCGCGACGAAGCTGTCGGGGATTGATCCGAAAGAATACCCCGCGATACTTGCGGAAGCCGTCAAAATCGGCTTGGCGGAAGGTGACGGCAATGGGTAAACACGCGCTTCTTTCCGCGTCGTCCAGCCACCGTTGGATGAACTGCCCGCCCTCTGCCCGGCTTTGTGAGACCTACGAGGATAAGGGCTCCGATTATGCCGCCGAAGGCACGGACGCCCACACGCTCTGCGAGTACAGGCTGAAACGCGCCCTGGGAATGAAGGCAAAAGACCCCACCGCGAGCCTGGTCTACTACAACGATGAAATGAACGATTGCGCCAACGGTTATGCCGCCTTCATCCTCGAACTGGTGGAAACCGCCAAGCAGACCTGCCCCGATCCGCAGGTACTTATCGAGCAGCGGCTCGACTTCTCAAAGTACGTCGATGAGGGATTCGGTACGGGCGACTGTGTGGTCATCGCCGACGGAACGCTCCACATTGTGGACTACAAGCATGGTCAGGGCGTTTTGGTAGAAGCCGAGGACAACCCCCAGATGAAACTGTACGCTTTGGGCGCTCTGGAGATTTTCGACGGTATTTATGACATCGACACCGTGTCCATGACCATCTACCAGCCGCGCCGTGAGAATATCAGCACTCACACGGTTTTCAAGGAATCACTCTACCGGTGGGCTGAGGAAATTCTGAAACCCGCCGCCAAACAGGCCTACGCCGGAGAGGGCGACTACCAATGTGGCGAATGGTGCCAATTCTGCAAGGCGAAGTACGACTGCCGCAAGCGAGCCGAAGCGAACATGGCGCTTGCCCGGTATGACTTCAAACGTCCGCCGCTGCTGGAGGACGATGAAATTGAATCCATCCTTTGCAAGGTTGACGCTCTGATTTCGTGGGCCTCGGACATCAAGGAATACTGCTTGCAAACCGCCCTTGGCGGGAAGCTGTGGCAGGGGTGGAAGTTGGTTGAAGGACGTTCAAACCGCAGGTACGTCAATGAGGACGCGGTGGCGAAAACGGTGTCCTCGGCCGGATACGACCCCTATGAACATAGGGTTATGGGCATCACGGCAATGGAGAAAACTCTCGGCAAAGTAAAATTTTCAGAACTCCTCGGCGCGCTCGTCGAGAAGCCGCAAGGCAAACCAACGCTCGTGCCGGAGGGCGATAAACGTCCGGCAATCCACACGGCGGCAGACGATTTCGCCGACTGTAAACCCGGCTCGGGCCATAACGAAAATTAGGAGGACACTATCATGTCAAATAACGAAAAAAGCATTCCGAACCCCACGAAGGTCATCACCGGCGAAGTTCGCCTGAGTTACGCCAACCTTTGGGAACCCAAGTCCATTAATGGCGGTTCGCCTAAATACTCGGTCTCGCTCATCATCCCCAAGTCCGATAAACGCACCCTGGATAAGATCAAGGCGGCAATTCAGGCGGCTTACGCCGAGGGCGAAGGCAAGCTGAAAGGCAACGGAAAGACTGTACCCGCCTTGGCGTCGCTGAAGATCCCTCTCAGGAACGGAGACGAGGAACGCCCCGACGACGAAGCCTACTCGGACAGCTACTTCGTCAACGCCAACAGCGCCACGGCGCCCGGCATCGTGGATAATCAGCAGGAGCCTCAGCCCATCACCGTTCGCTCGGAGATATACAGCGGCGTGTACGCAAGGGCAAGCGTAAATTTCTACGCATTCAATTCGAACGGAAACAAGGGTATTGCCTGCGGCTTGAACAACATCCAGAAGCTGCGCGACGGCGAACCGCTCGGCGGTAAGTCCCGCGCCGAGGACGACTTCGCCACGTCGGACGACGACGATTTTCTCTCGTGAGGTCGGGCGGCAAAAGATCAGCGGAGGGCGGCGGGGAAACTTGCCGCCCCCTTACCGTATGGAGGGCTTATGAAAACATTGTCCATTGATATTGAAACCTACAGCGGCTACGACCTCTCCAAGTGCGGCGTGTACAAGTACGCCGAGTCGCCCGACTTTGAGATTCTGTTGTTCGGCTACTCTGTGGATGGCGGCGAGGTGGAGGTTGTTTCTCTCGCCGATGGAGAGCGTATTCCAAGTGAAATCCTCGACGCCCTTACCGACAACGACGTACAGAAATGGGCGTTTAACGCTAACTTCGAGAGGGTCTGCCTTTCTCGCCATCTGCGGGATATGGGCGCCAGCCTTGACCCGTTCGCCGACCACCATTTCTCGTCACAGTACCTCGGCACGGCGAAATACCTAAACCCGGAAACTTGGCGCTGCTCGATGATCTGGTCGGCGTACATGGGCTTGCCGCTTTCGCTTGAGGGCGCCGGCGCGGTGCTGGGGCTTGAGAAGCAAAAGCTGACCGAGGGCAAAGAGCTCATCCGTTACTTCTGCGCACCCTGCAAGCCCACTGCCGCCAACGGCCAGCGGACGCGCAACCGGCCTGAACACGCCCATGACAAATGGTCAGCGTTCAAAGCATACAACCGCCGCGACGTAGAAGCCGAGATGTCCATTCAGGAAAGGCTTGTAAAATTCCCTGTGCCTGATTCAGTCTGGGATGAATACTGCCAAGACCAAGAAATCAATGACCGCGGCGTTCAACTTGACATGACATTGGTACTCCGCGCCATCGAAGCCGACTCCCGTTCCAAGGCTGAACTTACGCGGCTTATGAAAGAATTGACCGAGCTCGACAACCCAAACTCCGTGGCGCAAATGAAAGAGTGGCTCTGCGATAACGGGCTTAAAACAGACACCCTCGGCAAGAAAGCTGTCGCGGAACTCCTAAAGACCGCACCGGAGCCCCTTGGCAAAGCACTTTCGCTCCGCCAGCAGTTGGCGAAATCCTCGGTTAAGAAGTATCAGACGATGGAGAACGCCGTTTGCGCCGACGGCCGCGCCAGGGGAATGTTCCAGTTTTACGGCGCCAACCGCACCGGCAGATGGGCTGGTCGACTCATCCAAATGCAGAACCTCCCGCAAAACCATCTGACCGACCTTGAACAGGCGCGGGCTTTGGTGCGTAGCGGGGATTTCTCCGCCTTGGAGTTGCTCTACGATTCCGTGCCGGAGGTTCTTTCAGAACTCATCCGCACGGCGTTTGTGCCGAAGGATGGCAAAAAACTTGTCGTAGCCGACTTCTCGGCAATCGAAGCGAGGGTCATCTCATGGCTTGCCGGAGAAAACTGGCGCAACGAGGTCTTCGCCACACACGGCAAGATTTATGAAGCCAGCGCGTCACAAATGTTCAAAGTTCCAATTGAGGAAATCACCAAAGGCTCGCCGCTGCGCCAGAAAGGTAAAATTGCCGAGCTCGCGCTGGGCTATGGCGGCTCAGTCGGCGCCCTCAAAGCGATGGGCGCGTTGGAGATGGGCTTATCTGAGGACGAACTGCAGCCGCTGGTCGCGGCTTGGCGGTCGGCAAACCCCAATATCGTCAGGCTCTGGTGGGATGTTGATCGCGCGGCGGCGACGTCGGTCAGGGACAGGACGCTTACAGAAACCCACGGCATCAGATTCGGATGCCAGAGTGGGATGCTCTTTATCACGCTCCCTTCCGGTCGGCGGCTCTCCTATGTAAAGCCAAGAATAGGCACAAACCAGTTTGGCTCGCCATGTGTGACCTACGAAGGCGTGGGCGGCACAAGAAAGTGGGAACGGCTCGAAAGTTATGGTCCAAAATTCGTTGAAAATATCGTGCAGGCAATAAGCCGCGATATTCTGTGTTTTGCTATGCGCGCGCAGAGGTGCTGCGATATCGTGATGCACGTCCACGATGAAATCGTAATCGAAGCCGCCCCCGGTATGTCTACCAAAGTCCTCTGCGAACAAATGAGCCGCACTCCGCCTTGGGCGGAGGGGCTTCTACTCCGTGCCGACGGGTACGATTGCCCATTTTATAAAAAAGATTAGCGCGCCGGTACGCAAAGCACCCCCTGCTGTCTGTAGGCGGTAGAGGGGTCGAGAACCTCTCGAAAAAATCATTTTCAGGAGGTTCAAGATGAACAACGAATTACAAGTGTTCTCCTATGAGGGAAACGAGCTCAGAACGGTACGGCGGGGCGACGAAATCTTATGGGTGCTCAAAGACGTATGCACCGTGCTGGGCCTGTCGGACACAAACAAAGTGGCGGAGCGTTTAGACGGCGATGAGCTGACCCGAATCAAATTCGTGTCAGGCGGGCAGGCCCGCGAAATGTATGCCGTCAATGAAAGCGGTCTCTATAACGTGATCCTCCGTTCCGACAAACCCGAAGCCAAAAAGTTTAAGCACTGGGTTACGCATGAAGTTCTTCCCTCCATCCGCAGGCACGGCGCGTACATCACTCCCGCCAAGCTGGAAGAGATCATGAACGATCCCGACGCCTGGATTAAGGTGCTGACCGCTCTCAAGGAGGAACGCGCCGCCAAAGAGCGGCTCCAGATTCAAGCGGAAGAGGACAAACCGAAGGTCGTGTTTGCCGACGCCGTGTCGGTGTCCGACGGAGCTATCCTCATCGGCGAATTAGCGAAAATCCTAAAAGGCAACGGCGTCGAAATCGGGCAGAACCGTCTGTTCGAGAAACTGCGTCAGGACGGCTACCTTATCAAGCGCCAGGGCACGGACTACAACGCTCCGACGCAGAGGGCTATGGAGTTGGGGCTGTTCAAAGTCAAGGAAACCGCCATCACGCACTCGGACGGACACGTCACCATCAGCAAAACTACGAAGGTCACCGGCAAAGGGCAGCAATATTTTATCAACTTGTTCCTTGGGAAAGGGGTAACGGAAAATGACGACTGAAAAGAAGCAAGCCGTTAAATCGGCTCTGAAGAAAATCGGCAAGGCGGTCTGGTCAACGCTCCCATGGGTTTTAATGTGGATCGGGTTGACCTGCTTGTTCTCGCTCCTGTTTATTAGCGCGGATAAAAGCACGGAACGTACCAAACAGCTTGCGGCGCTCGAAGCCGAGAACGCGAGGTATGAATTGGAAAACACCCGCCTTGACGAGGAGGTCGACTGGCTTCGTTCCCTTGTTGAGAGGCTGGAATTTGAGGAGGTCGGCGATGGACAGGTACAACCGTGAGGGCTATCCCGACCCGACGGCTTATCAGGCGCTCTCCAATGTGGAACGGGAGGAAAAAGAAGCAAAGGTATATTTCCCGCTTGTCTATATCGCGTCACCATATGCTGGCGATACCGTACGGAACACGGACTGTGCGCGGGGTTATTGCAGATTTGCGGTCGGCAAGGGGTGTATTCCCCTTGCCCCGCACCTGCATTACCCACAGTTTATGGACGACGGCGACAAGGCGCAGCGAGAATTGGGACTGCGCTTTTCCATCATCCTGCTTGGCAAGTGCGACGAATTGTGGGTTTTCGGCGATACCGTCAGCGACGGAATGAAGCGCGAGATTTCAAAGGCAAAAAAGCGCGGTATACCAATCAGATATTTTAACGGCAAATGCGAGGAGGTTACGCAATGCGAGATCTGAAAATATCCTATGGTGACAGCCGCCTTTCCAAACGGTGGATCAACAAGAAAACCACGTTTGAGGAGTTGTGCGAACGGTTCAAGGATACCCGCCGCACTACGGAGACGGTCGCCGAATACAAAAAGTTCCTAAAAGACCGCCGTGACGCCGCCAAGGACGTGGGCGGTTACGTCCTTGGGCACCTCAAAAGCGGCAGGCGCAAGAAGGACACGGTTGAGAGCCGTTCGGGGATAACTCTTGACGCCGACTATGCCGATTCTGGCTTCATCGGTCAAGTCGAGATGCTGTTCCCGTACCAATGCGCTATTTATTCCACCCACAGCCACACGCCCGAAACGCCGAGATTACGGTTGGTCGTGCCGCTTTCCCGCGATGTGACGCCCGACGAGTACGCCGCGCTCTCAAGGCTTGTGGCGGACGATATCGGTATGGACTATTTTGACGACAGCACCTATGAGCCGGAACGCTTGATGTACTGGCCGTCCACACCGTCCGACGGCGAATACATTCACAAGGCCATCGAAGGTAAAACGCTCGACCCCGACGCATACCTTGCCAAGCTGTCCGATTGGCGTGACTGCTCGCTTTGGCCTACGTCGAGCCGTCAGTCCGAGGTTATCCAAAGGACAGTCTCCCAGCAGCAAGACCCACTCGAGAAAGGCGGCGTGGTCGGCGCGTTCTGCCGTGCTTACGGTATAGAAGACGCGATTGCGACATTTCTACCGGACATCTACGAGCCTTCGGCGGCGACCGGACGCTACGATTACATCCCCGCCGACAGTTCGGCGGGCGTGGTGCTTTACGAAGACAAATGGGCGTTCTCCCACCACGCCACCGACCCCGCCTGCGGCAAGCTGCTCAACGCCTTCGACCTCGTTCGTATCCACAAGTTCCCCGACCTCAATGAGAAGGCTTCGTTCAAGGCGATGTCGGAGTTTGCCGTCAAAGATGAAGCCGTGGGCACATTGCTGCTCGAGGATCACCGCAGGAACGCCGCCGCCGATTTCGCCGAGGGCGAGGATTGGACAAAGGGACTGACCCGAACCAAAAGCGGCGAGGTTGAGAACACGCTTAGCAATCTGCTCCTTATCCTGACATACGACGAAGCCCTCGCCGGCATCCGCTTCAACAGGCTCGCGGGTCAGATCTACGGCGAGAGCCTGCCTTGGGAGCGGGATTTCCCTGCGTGGCGGGACGCCGATACGGCACAGCTTGTGGCTTATGTCGACTCCCATTACGGCGAGTTCACGGCGCGGAACTACGAGCTGGCCCTCACAAAGGTAGCCGACGACAGGGCTTACCACCCCATCCGCGACTATCTCGACCATCTGCCGCCATGGGACAAAACGCCGCGGGTCGACGCCGTCTTCATCAACTACCTCGGCGCGGAGGACACTCCGTACACAAGGGCGGTTACGCGCAAAACGCTTGTGGCTGCCGTCGCCCGCGTGAAACGTCCGGGTATCAAGTTCGATAACATCCCCGTGTTGAACGGCAACCAAGGTATCGGGAAATCCACCCTCATCGCCAAGCTGGGGCGCGAGTGGTACTCCGACAGCCTGTCCATATCCGACATGAAGGACAAGACCGCGCCGGAAAAACTGCAGGGAAACTGGCTGCTCGAACTTAGCGAGATGGCGGGCATCAAGAAAATGGATGTGGAAACCGTGAAGTCGTTCGCCAGCCGAATCGACGACAAGTACCGCCCTTCATACGGTCGGGTGGTTGAGAGCCATCCCCGCCAGTGCGTGATCATCGGTACAACCAACAACGACGGCGGCTTCCTGCGGGACGTTACCGGCAACCGCCGCTTCTGGCCTGTCAGGGTCACTGGCGAAAGCGCGAAGCGCCCGTGGGATTTGACGGACGACGAGGTGGCTCAGGTTTGGGCCGAGGCGATAGCCTACTTTGACGCGGGCGAGGAACTTTATCTTAAAGGCGATGTGGCGGCGTTTGCCGCCGACGAACAGCGCGAGGCTTTGGAAAACGACGACCGCGAGGGACTTGTGGCGGCGTACCTTGAAACACTTCTGCCCATGGGCTGGGACGAGATGGACGTCTATCGTCGTCAGGAGTATTTCCGGTCGCCGGACGATCCGACGAGGGCTATGGGAACGGCGCGCCGGACGCAAGTCAGCAATATCGAAATCTGGTGCGAGTGCTTCGGGCGGTCGAGGGACGGTATCAAGAAAGCCGACTCCTACGAAATCGAAGCCATCGTCAGGAGTATCGGCGGTTGGGAACGGTACGCCGGCGGTAAAACCGGCAAACGGAATATCCCCATATATGGGATTCAACGGGTATATGTCCGTGCGGAGTAGTTCGTTCGGGGTTTGCCCACTGTGCCGGTTAAGGCTTCGGCATACGACATTGGCATGGTCGCAAGCCCCGATTAAACCAGCAAAGCGGATTGCTGTTGCCGATATTGCCGATAAAACCCCACTCCTTTTCAATATGTACGTACTCGGTGAAAACAGGAATGAGCAGGCGTCCGTATACGCCCGCGAGGGATTTATAGAAACAATGGTCAGCATGGGAAATTCGGTAAATCGGAAACGGAGGTGCCTATGCGGGAGAAAACACTGGAGCGCAAACTCGTCGAGGCTGTAAAGGCAGTGGGGGGTATCGCGCCCAAATTCGTAAGCCCCGGATTCGACGGGATGCCCGACCGCCTTGTACTTCTGGCAATGGGGAGAATCGCCTTCGTGGAAGTGAAGCGGCATGGGGAGAAACCCCGCCCTTTGCAGGAAGCGAGGCATGGGATGCTGCGGCGGCTTGGGTTCGAGGTCTACGTGTTGGACGACGGGGCGCAGATACAGAAAATTCTGAAACAGATGGGAGGTGATGCCGAATGAAGTTCATACCACACGGCTATCAGCGATACGCAATCGACTACATCGAGAACAACGCCATAGCCGCGGTCCTGCTGGATATGGGCTTGGGTTAGGAAAGACCGTGATTACCCTGACGGCGGTAAACGACCTCCTGTTTGACAGCTTTGAAGCCCATCGCATATTGGTTATAGCGCCTCTGCGCGTGGCGCGAGACACTTGGCCGGAGGAAATGGCGAAATGGGAACACCTCTCCGACTTGCGGTTCTCGGTGGCGGTTGGGACGGAAGCCGAGCGTAAAATTGCCCTGCGATCGCCCGCCGATATTTACATCATCAACCGCGAAAACGTGCAATGGCTTATTGAGGACAGCGACATCCCGTGGCAATGGGATATGGTTGTGGTGGACGAATTGTCCAGTTTCAAAAGTCATCAGTCAAAGCGGTTTCGGTCGCTGATGAAGGTTCGCCCCAAGGTCAAGCGGATTGTCGGACTTACCGGTACGCCATCCAGCAACGGGTTGATGGACTTGTGGGCGCAGTTCAGGCTTCTGGACATGGGTCGGCGGCTCGGGCGGTTTATCGGGCAATACCGCGCCGACTACTTTGTTCCAGACAAGCGCAACGTTCAGGTAATATTCAGCTATAAGCCACTGCCCGACGCCGAGAAACGGATATACGCCAAAATCGCCGACATCACCATCAGTATGAAGTCCACCGAACACCTAATAATGCCGGAACTGGTCAGCAGCGAATACACCGTGTTCCTATCCGACGACGAGCGTGAACGGTATGAGGAAATGAAGCGGGATTTAGTCTTGCAACTGCCCGACGGTGAAATCACCGCCGCAAACGCCGCCTCCCTGTCGGGTAAGCTGTGCCAGATGGCGAACGGAGCGGTCTACGGCGACGGCGGCGCGGTCAGCCACATCCACGACCGAAAGATCGACGCGTTGGAGGATATTATCGAAGCGGCAAACGGCAAGCCGCTCCTTGTGGCGTACTGGTTTAAACACGATCTGGAGCGGATAAGCGCAAGGCTGCGAACCCGACACATTCCTTTTTCAAAGATGGACACCGCCGACAGCATACGCTGGTGGAATAGCGGCGAACTGCCGGTAGCCTTAATTCACCCCGCTTCGGCGGGGCACGGGCTGAACCTGCAATCGGGCGGCTGCCATCTCGTATGGTTCGGGCTGACGTGGAGTTTGGAACTCTACCAGCAGACCATAGCCCGCTTGTGGCGGCAAGGACAGACCGCCGAAACAGTGGTGGTTCAGCATATTGTCACGAAAGGTACGATTGACGAGCGGATTCTCAAAGCCCTATCCGAAAAGGACTCGACCCAGAGCGCGTTAATCGAAGCCGTGAAAGCCAATTTTTAGAGCAAATCCACGGAGTGAAAAGCTGCCAATCCGAGCGGATATCTTCATTGAAATCGGAGGTAGCCAATGGACACAGATAAACTGACGGCGAAAGAGTATCTCTCCCAAGCCTATCGCATCGACCAGCGCATCAACAGCAAAATCGAGCAAGTGCGGTCCCTGCGTGACCTCGCCGAAAAAGCGACCGCCACGCTGTCTGATATGCCGCGAAACCCAAGCCCCAACCACCACCGCATGGAGGATTTCCTTTGCAAGGCGCTTGACCTTGAAAACGAGATAAACGCCGATCTCTGCCGCCTTATTGATACCAAGCGCGAAATCGTGACGGTGGTAAAGTGCGTGGAGAACCGGGAACTCCAGACGCTTTTGGAAATGCGGTACTTATGTTATAAGACGTGGGAGGAAATTGCCGTGGAGATGCACTTCGACCTCCGATGGGTCTATCGTCTCCACGGTCGGGCTTTGGACGAGGTCGACGCCATACGCCACTATTGACCACTATAATTTCGCTTTAAAGCCTGTTATAGTTAGAATGGCAGAATTAAACGCACACGCGAGCCTCGCGGGGTCATACCCACGGGGCTTTTTTACGCGCGGAAACGGAGGTGCAACGTGCCATACAAAGCAAAGAAGCCCTGCGCCCACCCCGGCTGCGCCAAGCTGACGGCGGGCAGGTACTGCGAGGAGCACGAAAAACAGGAAGCCAGACGATACAACCGCTATGACCGCGACCCCGAATCCAACAAACGCTACGGCAGGAGTTGGAACAGGATAAGGGCGGCGTTCCTGTCGGCCAACCCACTCTGCGAGTTGTGCAAGAAGGACGGACGGCTTACACCGGCCGAACTCGTCCACCACAAGCGAAAGCTGACGGATGGCGGCACGAACGACTGGGCGAATCTCCAAGCCTTGTGTTCCGAGTGCCACAGCAGATTGCACGGCCGGCAAGGCGATTACTTCTGATTTTATGATAAACGGAGGGGCGATTTGAATCTCTACGGACTTCATGCCGGGCAGCGCGCTTGGCCTTTCGTGTGAATTTTTCAAAAATCAAAAATCAAAAAATCAAATTTCAAAACGAGGTGATGACAATGCCCAGCGGCGGCTATCGTCCGGGGGCAGGACGCCCTCGAAAAAATATAAATGACAAGAAACTGGAAGGCAAGGCGAAGCCTAACGCGACACCCGCGCAGGCGCCGAAAAAAGTCTATTCGAAAAACGTCATGGCGGACTATTTTTCGATGGCAATGAAGGAATGCGAAAAGGAAGTGCCGTCGGCGGACATTCTGCGAAATGAAATCGAGGAATACATCGCCGCCCGTGGGTGCGAGGGGTTCGTCGCACCGCAGACAATTACGGACTATGTGCTGAACCGGCAGGGTTTCCTTGCCTGCGAGTGCATGAACCGCAAAATCGGGCGTATGACCAAAGACCTGAAGCTCTCGCCCTATGTTACGGCGGGTGCGGGTTACTACAAGGCGATGCAGGGCGATTTCAATCTGATCATGCAGATTATCAACCGGCACAGCAACACCCAGACCGACGAGAAGAACGCCTTCCTCGAACTGCTCACGAACAGGGGGTTTTAGATATGAAAACTACGGAGAGATTTGAAAAGGTGGACATTGACCGCCTGATTCCATATGCGCGAAACGCCCGTACCCACAGCAAGGAGCAGATTCTGCAACTGCGCTCAAGCCTTCGGGAATTCGGTTTCGTTAACCCGGTTATCTGCGACAAGGACTACAACATCATTGCGGGTCACGGACGGGTGCTTGCCGCTAAAGCCGAAGGGCTGAGCGAGGTTCCCTGCGTTTTCGTGGAGCATTTGACCGAGGCGCAAAAGAGAGCGTACATCCTTGCCGACAATCGTCTGGCGCTAAACGCCGGATGGGACGAGGAACTGCTGGCACTGGAATTTGCGGACCTTAGGGAACTTGGCTTCGACCTTGGAATTACAGGTTTTGACACGGCGGAAATTGAGAAGCTCTTCGCCGATTCTGCTGGCGACGCTCAAGACGACGACTTTGACCTCACGGCCGCCCTTGAACAGGCGGCTTTTGTTTTGCCAGGCGATGTGTGGACGCTCGGACGACACCGGCTCATCTGCGGCGACGCGACCGATGCCGACACCGTCAAGAGGCTGATGGACGGACGAAAAGCGAATCTCGTTCTGACCGACCCGCCCTACAATGTGAACTTCGAGGGTTCAAACGGTCTAAAAATCAAGAACGACAGCATGAAAGCGGATCAGTTTTATAACTTCCTTCTTTCGGCGTTCAAGTGCTTTTATAATAACCTCGCCGACGGCGGGGCTTTTTACTGTTTTCACTCGGATTCGGAAAAGGTGAATTTCTTCCGCGCCTGTGTGGACGCGGGGTTTCATTATTCCACGACTTGTATCTGGGTAAAGAACGCCCTTGTGCTTGGGCGCGGCGATTACCAGCAGATGCACGAGCCGGTGCTATACGCTTTCAAGGATACCGCCAAACACAAATGGTACTCCGACCGCAAGCAGACCACCATCTGGAACTTCGACAAACCGAAAAAGAACGCCGACCACCCGACGAGCAAGCCCCTCGACCTTCTGGCGTACCCCATCGCCAACAGCAGTCAAGCAAACGCCATTGTGCTGGACACCTTCGGTGGGAGCGGCTCGACGCTCATCGCCTGCGAGCAGCTTGACCGCACGTGTCTCATGCTTGAACTGGATGAAAAGTACGCTTCGGTGATTCTCCGTCGCTACGCCGAGTTTAAACAGAACGGCGGCGCGGACATCACTTGCGAGAGAAGCGGTGATACACTTCAATACGCCGACCTTGTGAAGGAGGTCGCTTTGATATGAACAAACTGACATTAGGCTCGCTTTTTGACGGCTCCGGCGGTTTTCCGCTCGGAGCTATTTTAACGGGTATTGAACCTCTGTGGGCGTCAGAGGTCGAACCGTTCCCGATAAGGGTTACGACAAAGCGGTTGCCGCGCGTAAAACACCTCGGCGACATCAACAAGATAGACGGCGCGGTCGTGCCGCCCGTGGACATCATCACGGGCGGTTTTTGCTGCCAAGACCTCTCTGTGGCGGGAAAACGCGCCGGACTGCACGGCGAGCGATCGGGACTCTTCTTTCAGGTGGTACGGATCATTAAGGAAATGCGAGCCGCGACCAATAACGAGTATCCCAAGTTTGTCGTGCTTGAAAACGTGCCGGGTATGTACTCTTCAAACGGCGGGCTTGATTTTCAGGAGGTTTTAAATGAACTCATCCAAATTAAAGACGAAATCCTGTCAGTACCTCTGCCTGAAAAGGGCAAGTGGTCAACGGCAGGCGAAATTATGGGAGATGGTTTCTCAATCGGCTGGCGAACGCTTGACGCTCAATTTTGGGGAGTCGCCCAGAGACGCCGCCGCTGTTACATTGTCGTCGATCTTACAGGCGAACGTGCCGGAGAAATACTATTTGACGAGTCGCGCCTGCGAGGGCATCCTCCGCAGGGCGGTTTCCCGTGGCAAGCAACTACCGGAGGTTTTGAGGCTGGCTCTGGAAGCGCAATGTGCCTAAACGACCAAGGCGGGTCGATGATGGATTTGTCGGAGGACGTGGCGGGAACGCTTCGGGCGCAGGAACACGGCCACGCCCCCATCGTGTTTGAACCCGGCGAGGTCTACGACGCGAGGGGTAACGGAGACGGCAAAATCGCGGGTACTCTCACGGGCGACCATGAAGATCGAATCACCGACTACACCTCGGTGGTTCTGGATAATAGGCGTCACGCCCCCGAACCCGTCTCGGCTTCCTTTATAGGCGGCCAAGGGGCTGAAGCCGGGAGCATCGCCTACAGCGAAACGGTTACCCCGACTCTGCGCGGTCAGGCGGGCGGCAACTCCGTCCCAATGGTAATGACCGCCTATGGCATTTGCTCCGATAAGAGCAATTCCATGCTTTCGGATAATCCTCACAGCGGTATTTATGAAGCGAAAACCTCCCGCACAATAGACGCAAATGGTGGAAATCCCGGCTGCAACCAAGGCGGCGTCGCCGTGGTCGCCGTACAAGGCTCCATAATCGGGCGCGAAGATAAGAACGGTCCGCAGGGCAGCGGCGTAAAGCAAGATGTGAGTTTTACGCTTGATACCGCGGACCGGCACGCCGTCGCATACGCCATGACGACGGGCGAGTTCACCCAGGCGTGCAGAGAAAAAGCCCCCTGCCTACAAGCAAGGGACTACAAAGACCCGCCGGTGGTCAGCCGACCGCCTTATATCGTTCGCAGACTTACCCCGACCGAATGCGCCTTGCTCCAGGGCTTTCCTCCCGACTGGTGCTCGGGACTTGAAACACCGAATCCTACCGAGGAGGACATCTCTTTCTGGTCGGAGGTTTGGGAAACCCATCGTGCCATTATTGGTAAGTCCTCTAAACAAAAGAGCGCAAAGCAAATCATTAAATGGCTGAAAGGCCCGCGTTCCGATGCCGCCGAGTATAAGATGTGGGGCAACGGCGTGGCCCTGCCGTGCGTCTGCTTTGTGCTGTCCGGCATTGTGTCATGTACACAAGAAGCCGCCGATAAATGACCGCTCTATTCTACACAGAAAACGCTTGAAACAACTTGATATATAAGTGTTTTAGAGCGAATATGTGACTACTAAAAAGAAAGGCGGTTTGAATAATGGAACTCAAATACAATGTTTCGGGTAGCGAACGAAAATCACTGGTCGGTGCAATCAGCACAGTATTGGATGCCCCAACCAACTACCTCGGCGCTCCTACATTTGCCTAAGAGGTTGGCGGTTACCACATTGACAAGAACGGTACCGTCAGTTTCGACGACCTGACGGACAGCGACGAAAATGAACGGCTCATAGAGGCTCTTCGCGCGAAAGGCTTCGAGGCCGAAGCCCTGGAAGTCACGGACGGGCTTTGCATAGAGCTTCCGCTGAAGGACATCAGCGAAACGGCGGTCGAAAACCTCCGCAGGCTGACGGACAGCAAAGCGGCACTCATCAAAAAGGCTCTCGGCGCGGCCAGGCTGGATATCGAGCTTACGGACGATACCATCCGTTTCCCATGGTTCGACCATATACCAGAACCAGAGGTCATCGGCGCGGCCGCACATCTTATCGGCAAACTGCTCGGGGCGGCGAAGGCACAAAAGCGTGTCACCGCAAAGGAAAAGGAAACCGACAACGAAAAATATGCTTTCCGCTGCTTTCTCCTGCGGCTGGGCTTCATCGGAGCGGAATACAAAGAGGAGCGTAAAATTCTGCTGAAAAACCTCTCCGGCAGCTCGGCTTTCAAGACCGGGCGGAAAAAGGGCTTCTCACAGGACGACCTTGACAAAGCAAAAGCTGACCCTGCCGTACGCGCCGAAATTAATGCCATTTTGGGAGGAAACGACGATGAACAATAATTTCCCATCAAGAGAAACCGTGGAGCGAATCCGAAAACAGTACCCGGTCGGATGCCGTGTGGAGCTTCTCCGCATGGAGGATACCCATGCACCGCCAATCGGTACGAAAGGCACCGTGCGGTATGTGGACGACCTCGGCAGTCTGGGTGTCGCGTGGGACAATGGCAGCTCGCTCCAAGTGGTCTATGGCGAGGACATATGCAGGCGGTGCGACGATGCCGAATAATGTGCGCGAACAAATTCTCGCCATCCGCCGCACCGGGCTGACAAATATGTTCGATACCCTCGCCGTTCAGCGCATTGCCCATGAAATGAGCTTCTTCGAGCTGGTGGTTTTCCTTGAGGAGCACAGAGACAAATACGTCCGCTTTATCCTCACGGGCGAGGAATAACGCCGTAAACTACACAATTCCTACGGCGATAACAGCCTTAATATTCGTGTGGTTTATGCGCCGATATATCGCGTAATTACCTGGATATCATGTGCTTTCAGAGTTAATATGTGACTACCGAAAGGGAAAACACACCAAACGGAGGAAAAGAGAAAATGAACGAAAACCAATGGAAACAGGTCGAAGGGCAGCTTCCAACAGGAGCGAAAATTCTGCGAACCTACCGAGCCTTCGAAAACGGCGAATTACGAATAATCGTCCGGCTCCCCGGCGAGCAGTTCGACACCCGCTACATCGCCCACTTCGAGGGCGGGGACGTAAAATTGGAACACCGGCCATAAGGAGGTTCGAAGCCATGTGGAGCGAAGGCATAATCGCAGGCCCGACGACGGGCGACAAATACAAATACTGGGTCAAGCACTTCGAGGAAGATTCCCGGTTCGGTATTGACGGCGGCAAGGTAAGTAAGCTGACTGTCCGTAAGGTTGGCCAACCCAAAGACCTCTACAACTACGACCGTGGGCTTGATGTGGACTGCGCCAATGAAGAAGTCAGGGCGGTGCTTGCCATCATCCTCGAAAAGTACAACTAAACCCTAACCGTGAAAACAACCGAGGACACCCCGACAGGGGCTGTTCCTCGTACAGATAGATTTTGAGGGCTTCCAGATGGAGGCTCTTTTATTATGCTCGGAAAGGAGGCGACCGACGTGTCCGGTTTCAAATACAAGCCCACGCCGCTTATGCTGCCGACGTCGCATTACGACGAGCGGCGAGCGGACTTTGCCGTGGGTTTCATCTCAATGCTCAAGCACACCACGGGCGAGTGGTACGGCAAGCCGTTCCGGCTGATACCTTGGCAGGAGCGGATTGTGCGCGATATCTTCGGCATCGTTGACGCGGACGGTTACCGCCAGTTCCGAACCGCCTATGTGGAGGTCGGTAAGAAAAACGGTAAGTCGGAGCTTGCGGCGGCAATAGCCCTCTATCTTCTGTTTGCGGACGGCGAAGCGGGCGCGGAGGTCTACTCCTGCGCAGCCGATATCAACCAGGCGAGCATTGTATTCAACACCGCCAAGGCGATGGTGGAGCAATGCGGCGACCTGAACCGTATCTCCAAGCTTGTGCCCTCCACCAAGCGGATTATTTTCCCGCACACCAACAGCTTTTACCGGGTGCTGTCCTCCGAAACAAAGTCCAAACAGGGATTTAACGTATCGGGACTGATTTTCGACGAGCTTTTCGCACAGCAGACCCGCGAGCTGTTTGACACCATGACCAAGTATACGGGCGACGCAAGGCGGCAGCCACTTTACTTCCTCATTACGACGGCGGGAAGGGACAAAACCAGCATCTGCTATGAAATCCACTGCAAAGCGAAGGCGGTTCTGGACGGTTCTAAAATCGACCCTTCTTTTTACCCCGCTGTGTTCGGCATAGAGGAGGGCGACGACTGGGAGGACGAAACCGTCTGGCGTAGGGTGAACCCTTCCATCAATGTGACCATCCCATTTGAAACCGTGCGGGCTGCCTATGAGCAGGCAAAACAGAATCCCGCCGAGGAAATTCATTTCCGGCAGTTCCGACTGAACGAATGGTGCAACGCCGATATCCGCTGGATGCCCATGGACAAATGGGACGCCTGCGGCGAGGAGATAATCCCCGATGATTATGAAGGCCGCGACTGCTACTGCGGACTTGACCTATCCTCCACGGGCGACCTTACCGCACTCGTTTTGGTATTCCCGCCAAGCGGCGGTGATACAAAGTACACTGTTCTTCCTTTTTATTGGCTGCCGGAGGAGGTCGTCGACCTACGTACACGGCGCGACCACGTGCCCTATGCCGTTTGGAAGAAAGCGGGCGTGTTTAACACCACCGAGGGAAATGTGGTGGACTATGACTATATCGTAGCTTTCATTGAGAAACTCGCGGAACGTTTCCGCATCCGGGAAATCGCCTACGACCGTTGGGGAGCCGAAAAAGTGCGCCGTGACTTGGAGGAACTGGGCGAGGAGAAAGGCTTCACGGTCTTCGCTTTTGGGCAGGGTTTCGGCAGTATGTCCCCCGCGTCCAAGGACTTCTACCAGTTCGTGATGGAGGGCAAAATCCGGCACGGTCGGCACCCCGTCCTCGACTGGAACATGGGCAACGTGATCATTGACCAAGACGCGGCGGGCAACATCAAACCGAATAAGAAGAAATCCACCGAGAAGATAGACGGAGTGGTGGCTCTGATAATGGGGCTTGCCCGTGCCACTCTTGGCGGCGGAGCCACAGAAAGCGTTTATACCGAGAGGGGGTTATTGATTTTATGAATATATTATCCGGACTATTTCACTCACGCGACAAGCCTACAAACCGAGTCGGCGGCGGATGGTCGTTTCTGTTCGGCGGAACAACCAGCGGCAAGACAGTCAACGAACGGACGGCAATGCAGACCACGGCGGTTTATGCCTGTGTGCGTATCCTGTCCGAAGCCATCGCCGGTCTGCCACTACATATCTACCGCTACCGGGCTGACGGCGGCAAAGAGCGAATCCCCCTGCATCCCCTCTACCATCTGCTCCATGACGAACCAAACCCTGAGATGACTTCATTCGTGTTTCGAGAAACACTGATGAGTCATCTTTTACTTTGGGGCAACGCCTACGCGCAGGTTATTCGCAACGGGCGCGGGCAGGCGGTCGCGCTCTACCCTCTGCTTCCGAGCAAGATGGATGTCAGCCGGGCGGTGAACGGGGAGCTGCTTTACACCTATTACAGGGACGCGGATGAAACCGGGCTGAACCCGAAAGGCGGATATATCACGCTCCGCCGTGATGAGGTTCTCCACATTCCCGGCCTTGGGTTTGACGGTCTGATCGGCTACAGCCCCATCGCCATGGCGAAGAACGCCATCGGCATGTCCCTCGCCACCGAGGAATACGGCGCCAGCTTTTTTGCCAACGGCGCGAACCCCGGCGGCGTACTGGAGCATCCGGGTGTGATCAAGGATATCGGTCGTGTTAAGGAAAGCTGGAACTCCGCCTATCAGGGCAACGGCAACGCGCATAAAATCGCCGTGCTTGAGGAGGGCATGAGGTTTCAGGCAATCGGCATCCCGCCGGAGCAGGCGCAGTTTTTGGAGACACGGAAATTCCAGATCAATGAGATCGCCCGTATTTACCGTGTGCCGCCCCACATGGTGGGCGACCTTGAGAAATCCAGCTTTTCAAACATCGAGCAGCAGTCGCTGGAATTCGTGAAATATACCCTCGACCCGTGGGTGGTGCGCTGGGAGCAGAGCCTGCAGCAGTCGCTGATTCTGCCTTCCGAAAAGCCATCATTGTTCATCCGGTTCAATCTGGACGGACTGCTGCGCGGCGATTACCAAAGCCGCATGAACGGGTACGCCGTCGGCCGGCAGAACGGTTGGATGTCGGCTAACGACATCCGCGAGTTGGAGGACATGAACCGCATTCCCGCTGGGGAAGGTGGCGATTTGTATCTGGTCAACGGCAACATGACCAAACTGGCGGACGCAGGCGCGTTCGCCGGAAATCAATCAAAGGAGGCCAACGGCCAATGAAGAAATTCTGGAACTGGGTAAGGGACGAAACCACCGAGGAACGCACCCTCTATCTCAACGGCGTCATTTCCGACGAAACCTGGTGGGGCGATGAAATAACGCCCAAAATGTTCAAGGAT
>JAEZYP010000064.1 GCA_023418995.1 Bacillota bacterium
CCTACATGAAGGAACCCTGGTATGTTGCCGAAGACGTTCTCAAGGAAATCTCCTACACAAATAACGCAGGCAATAACGTTACCGAGCCTCTGGTGCATGTCGCCCAGGATACGGTTGACGCGGCGTATTAATTAACCGAACCTCAAAAAAGGGTGGCGCCTTACGTTGGAGCCACCCTTTTTTAAACCTTAATAAGGAGTATTTCTATGGATGATCAAGCTTTAATTACGATGCGGGATATCACAAAGAATTTTCCCGGCGTCAAGGCTTTGGACCACGCTCAGCTGACACTACGCCGGGGTGAGGTTCACGCTCTGATGGGAGAAAACGGAGCGGGAAAATCCACCATCATCAAATGTCTGACCGGCGTGCACGAACGCGACGCGGGTGAAATTTACATGGAGGGAATCGAGGGAAACATTCACAACCACTCCACACAGGACGCTCAGAGCATCGGAATTGCAACGGTGTATCAGGAGGTTAACCTGTGCCCCAACCTCAGTGTGGCGGAAAATCTGTTCATTGGCAGAGAGCCGCGCACAAAGCTCGGAACCATTAATTGGAAGATCATGAATCAAAAGGCCAGAAAAATTATGGATGACTTTCAGATTCATTTGGATGTAACCAATACATTAGAAAATTACTCTCTTGCAATTCAGCAAATGGTGGCAATTGCCCGTTCGGTGGATATGGATTGCAGGGTGCTGATCTTAGATGAGCCCACTTCGTCTCTGGATGACTCAGAGGTTGCCAAACTGTTCAGCCTGATGCGAAGCCTGAAGGAACGCGGCGTGGCAATTCTGTTTGTCACACATTTTCTCGATCAGGTATACGAGGTCTGCGACCGCATTACCGTCATGCGTAACGGCAGGTTCGTCGGGGAATATCCTATTTCCGACCTGCCGCGCGTCAAGCTGGTCGCCGCCATGCTGGGCAAGGATTTTGACGATCTGGCCTCCATTAAGCCGGAGGGCGGGCTAACAAAGGGTGAGGAATTGGTGGTGGATGCTGAAAGCCTGAGCCACCGCGGAACCATCAAACCGTTTGACTTTCGCATTCACAGGGGCGAGGTCGTGGGTCTTACCGGACTGCTCGGCAGCGGGCGCAGTGAAATGGTACGTTGTATCTACGGTGCGGATAAGGCGCAAACCGGCTCGCTCAAATTCAAGAGCCGGGCGATGAAAATCAGTGCTCCTATCGATTCGATTAAAGCCGGAATGGGTTTTTTACCGGATGACCGCAAGGCAGACGGCTGCATCGGAGAGCTTTCCGTGCGCGAAAACATTATTCTGGCACTCCAGGCAAGGCAGGGTATCTTTAAGACTCTGCCAAAATCCAAACAGAATGAGCTGGCAGATCAGTTTATCGATATGCTGAACATCAAAACGGCATCCCGCGAAACACCTCTGTGCCAGCTTTCAGGCGGAAACCAGCAAAAGGTTATTCTTGCGCGCTGGCTGTGCACACACCCGGACTTTTTGATTCTGGACGAACCCACGCGCGGAATCGACATCGGCACGAAGACAGAATTTCAAAAGCTGGTGCTGAAATTCGCTTCTGAAGGAATGAGCGTAGTCTTTATTTCCTCTGAAATCGAAGAGATGCTTCGAACCTGCTCGCGGATGTGCGTCATGCGCGACGGAGCCAAGGTTGGAGAAATTGAAGGAGAAATGACGCAGGAGAGCGTCATGGCAGCCATTGCCGGAGGTGAGAAGCAGTGACTTTTCTAAAAAAAATTCCAAAGCTAAAGCTATTTTTGCCTATTTTCTGCATGATACTGGTTCTTCTGATTAATCTGATGAAAAGCCCGACTTTCTTTAATATCGCCATTAACAACGGCGTTCTTTACGGGCGTCTGATTGATATTTTAAATCGCGGCAGTGAAATTGCAATTCTCGCAGTCGGTCAAACCCTTGTGGTCGCGGTTTCCGCCGGCACCGATATTTCAGTCGGCTCGGTTATGAGCCTTGCGGCCTGCGGAAGCTGTACGCTGCTCGCCGGCTACGGAGTCAGCAGCACCAGCACACTGATGATACCCATGGCGGTCGGTATGCTGGGCGGGATTCTGTTGGGCGGTGTGTGCGGCGCGTTCAACGGAGCTTTGGTTTCCAAGCTGAAAATTCAGCCCATGGTAGCCACGCTGATTCTCTTTACCGCGGCCCGCGCGGTCGGACTTCTTCTCTGCAACAACCAAATCACCTACATACGCTATGAGCCTTACCGCTACCTTGGCAACTTTTTGCCGGGCGTACCGATTCCGACACCGATTTTCGTAACCATCCTCGTCATTGCTGTTGTTGTCTTGTTTCTGAACAAAACCTCGCTTGGGGTTTACATTCAGGCGGTTGGCGTCAACGCACGGGCTTCACGCATTTCCGGAATTAATTCCGACAGGATTTGCTTTTTATGTTACCTGATTTGCGGCTTGTGCGCGGGTATCGCCGGAATCGTAACCTCCTCGCGCATTTATTCCGCTGATTCTAACAACATCGGTCTCAACTATGAATTGGACGCAATTCTCGCCGTAGCGCTGGGCGGCAACAGCCTGGCAGGCGGCAAGTTCACCATGGCCGGCTCCATTATCGGAGCCTACACCATTCAGGCCATTACCACCACCCTGCTCGCCATGGGCGTTTCCACCGACCAGGCACCTGTGGTAAAGGCAATTATCGTCGTAATCATTGTTGTGGTTCAGGCTCCGGTATTTAAGGCTTGGATAGAAAATCACGCGGCGCGGCATCAGGCTCAGTCCGGTCCGTCCGCTTTCAGGGAAACGGAGGCGGTATAACCAATGAATAATAAATTGGGCATTGCCTCTTTCAGGCGCAATCTGAGCGGACATTCGCTGCTGCTGTTAATCACAATCATTCTATTTGTTGTCATGTACGGCATTGGGTGCGTTATTTATGATGACAAGGGCTTTTCTCACACTCAGACCTTCTTGAATCTTTTGATTACAAATGCCGGTCTGATTTGTGTGGCATGCGGTATGACCTGCGTGATGCTGACTGCCGGAATTGACATCTCCGTCGGCTCCCTGATTGCTATGGACTGTATGATCCTTGCCTTCGGCATGGGCATTAAGGGTCTTCCCTGCATCCCGCTGATGCTTCTGGTACTGGTTATCGGTATTGTATTCGGACTTGTGCAGGGCTTTCTTGTAGGCTTCCTGCATATTCAGCCCTTTATTGTCACCATGGCCGGGCTGTTCTTTGCCCGCGGCATGACTGCGGTTATCTGCACCGATCAGATTTCCATTACCCAACAGGCCAATCCCACTTTTTACGCGTGGGCAAACGCAAAAATTTTTCTGCCTGAATTTTTGGGCTACGCCAACAATCACGGGAAAATTCAGGTTCCGTTTATCCGCCCGACTGTTCTCATTGCCCTTGTGGTCGTTATCTTGATTTTTCTGCTTCTAAAATACACCAAATTCGGCCGTGCGCTGTACGCGGTAGGCGGCAACGAGACCTCTGCCGCAATGATGGGGCTGAATATCAAACGAACCAAGCTTATGGCCTACATGCTTTCATCGTTTCTTTGCTCCATCGGCGGAATTTGTTACTGCCTGAACACCATGTCCGGCTCTGTGCAGCAGGCGACGGGTTTTGAAATGGACGCCATCGCTTCTTCCGTCATCGGCGGCACACTGCTCACAGGCGGCGTGGGAAATGTCATCGGCTCGCTGTTCGGCGTGCTTATCACCGGCACCATTCACACGCTGGTTACCACAAACGGCAAGCTGCTCTCCAGCTGGGCCAATATTGCTACGGCTGCCCTGCTGTGCTTTTTCATTGTTCTTCAAAGCATCTTCGCCTATGTAAAAAACCGCAGCAAATAACGGAAAAGGACTTTGTACAATGGAAAACAATGCAATCACAACCGCCATTCTTAACGGAAGAACCACGCTTGGAATTGAGCTTGGCTCCACAAAAATTAAGGCCGTTCTTTTAACGGAGGATTTTATTCCGGCGGCCTCCGGCAGCCACGATTGGGCAAGCAGCTTTGAAAACGGGGTCTGGACCTACGCGCTCGAGGAGGTATGGAGCGGTTTGCAAAGCTGCTACAGAAATCTGGTCTGCGACGTAGAGGCACGGTATGGCATCACGCTGACAAAAATCGGATGCATCGGCTTTTCCGCAATGATGCACGGCTACCTCCCG
>JAEZYP010000056.1 GCA_023418995.1 Bacillota bacterium
GTCGATATGCTCGATACCGATGGACAGGCGCACGGTTTCCTCGCGCACGCCGGCCTTTTGCAGCTCTTCCGGATTGAGCTGGCGGTGCGTGGTGGATGCGGGGTGCGTGGCCAGGGACTTGGAGTCGCCGATATTGACCAGGCGCGTGAACAGCTGCAGCGCGTCCTGGAAGCGCGCGCCGGCTTCACGGCCGCCCTTCACGCCGAAGGTGAACAGGCCCGGCGCCTTGCCTCCCAGGTACTTCTGCGCCAGCGCGTGATCCGGATGGTCCGGCAAGCCGGCATAGTTGACCCATTCGACCTTGGGATGCTCGCGCAGGTAGTTGGCGATCTTCACGGTGTTTTCGACAATGCGGTCCACGCGCAGCGCCAGGGTCTCGATGCCTTGCAGGATCTGGAAGGAGTTGAAGGGCGAGATCGCCGCGCCGGTGTTGCGCAGCGGCACCACGCGGGCGCGGCCGATGTAGGCGGCCGGACCGAAGGCTTCGGTGTAGACCACGCCGTGATAGCTGACGTCCGGTTCGTTCAGGCGCTTGAAGCGTGCCTTGTGCTCTGCCCAGGGGAACTTGCCCGAATCGATGATGGCGCCGCCCAGGCTGGTACCGTGTCCGCCCAGGTACTTGGTCAGCGACTGCACCACGATGTCCGCGCCATGTTCGATGGGGCGCAGCAGGTAAGGCGACGGCACGGTGTTGTCGACGATCAGCGGCAGACCGTGACGGTGCGCAAGTTCGGCCAGCGCCGCGATGTCGGTGATGTTGCCCAGCGGATTACCGACGGACTCGGCAAAAATGGCCTTGGTGCGGTCATCGATCTGCGCTTCGAAAGCCGCCAGGTCGGACGGATTGGCGAAACGCGTGCTGAGGCCGTATTGCGGCAGCGTGTGCGCGAACAGGGTGTAGGTGCCGCCGTACAGCGTGCTGGACGACACGATATTGTCGCCCGCTTCGGCGATGGTCAGGATGGCGTAGGTGACCGCCGCCTGGCCCGAGGCCAGCGCCAGCGCCGCAATGCCGCCTTCCAGGGCCGCGACGCGTTGCTCCAGTACGTCCGTGGTCGGGTTCATGATGCGGGTATAGATGTTGCCCGGCACCTTCAGGTCGAACAGGTCGGCGCCGTGCTGCGTGTCGTCGAACGCATAGGCCACGGTCTGGTAGATGGGCACGGCCACGGCGCGCGTGGTCGGATCGGGGCGATAGCCGCCATGCACGGCCACGGTTTCAAGCCGCCACTGGGGCTTCTTCGCTTCGGTCATCAGTATCTCCTAGAGGGTTGCTTATCAATGATTCTTTTCAGACGGGAAGCGTTCGCGCCGCGCGCAGGATGCGTTCCACGTCCGCATGATTGTTATAGGCGCCGACAGACAAGCGCACGTAACCATACTCCACTACGCTGGCCACGACCCCGGATTGTGTCAGATGCGCCAGCGCGGCGGCAGGGTCCGGCACGCGCAGCGCTGTCGTCGTGCTGCGAAACTCGGGCTCGGCCGGCGACACCACCTGCAGCCCCGAGCCGCGCAGGCCTTTGGCCAGCGCTTCCGACAGTTCCAGCACCCACGGCTCGATACGCTCGGGCCGGGCGCTTTCGATCAGGTCCAGCGCGCCCGCCCAGCCCGCGATGCCGGGATAGTTCAGGTTGCCGGATTCAAGCCTGCGAGCATCGGCCGCATCGGCGATGCCCACCTGCCATTGCAATCCGGACTTGTCCAGCGTGTTGACGCCGGACGGCCCGATATACAGCGGATCCAGAGCCTCCAGCAGCCGGGGCGACACGTGCAGCAAGCCCACGCCCAACGGTCCGAGCATGCCTTTGTGCGCGCCGCAGGCAAAAGCATCCACGCCCCATGCATCGACTTCGACACGCAACAGTCCTGCGCCCTGAATGCCGTCGACGACCAGCCAGATGCCACGCTCCGCGCAACGTCGGCCCAGTTCAGCGATGTCCGTGCGCAGGCCGGTGCCATATTGCACCCAGGACACGGCGATCAGACGTGTGCGCGCATCCACATGCTGCCAAAGGTCATCCACGGTATAGCGATGCGCGCTCGCCTGCGCGACGCGCACCTGCACGCCGCGACGGCGCAGGTTCAGCCAGGGCAAGGCATTGGTGGGATGCTCTTGGTCATCCACGACCAGGTTGTCGCCGTCCTGCCAGGCCAGGCCCTGGGCGACGATGTTCAGTCCTTCGGTCGTGTTCTTGGTGAAGGCCAGGCGCTTGGCTTCGCCCCCGATCAGGCGGGCCAGCCGCTGACGCAGCACGTCTGCATCGCGCAACCACTGAGGTTTGTCGCTGCGCGCATGGGTGATGTCATCGAAAAAGGCGCCGACCGCGTCGGCCACCTTGGGCGACAACGGACTGGTGTAGGCGATGTTGGCGTAGGCCTTGTCTTGCGTGATGGGAAACAACTGCCTGAATTCGTCCTGCCAGCTCATGCGCCACCCGCTCCGTGATTTCAACTTGGTATGAAGGGGATTCTAGGTATATGACGCGCATTTGAGTAAGGCTTAGTTTTTATATCCATATGACCATATAGTCGCTCGCTGAACGCCTGCACAACCATAGAATTCCTGCCTTTCCGGACTGCATCGAATAGGGGAATGGCATGCGTATGACTCAACGAATCAAGGCTGCGGGCGTGGCCGCGACGCTGGCGCTGGCCGGCGCGGCTCACGCCGGCAC
>JAEZYP010000024.1 GCA_023418995.1 Bacillota bacterium
TTAAATGTATATTGTTTATTATTTATTGTAACGGTTAGCTGGCTGGAGGTATCAATTGCTGTTTTCCAGAAAAGTTGAGGTGTGATATCGGCTTTGACCTGAGCAGACAAGGCATATAATCCGGCAAGGTATGGGACGCTCCAGCTTAAACCGAATTTATAATAAAATGCATAATCTGTTTTCCCAGCAGGGTCTGCGGTTGTCCGACCGTCCATTGGTAACAGAAGTTTGTTTAAAAAATTTTCGGGATTTTCTTGTTCGAACCGACCAAGCGTATAGGTTGATAGGTTATCAGGATTAGCGGTTATATCTTTTTTCCCGAGACCGGCAAAGTCGGTATCTCTACTCATAAAGTCATAATATTCGTAGGTAGAAGTTGTAATGACAAAAATTCCGGCTTCCTGGGCGCGCTTCACCGCCTTCAGGAATGTTTGAACACCTGCATCCTCTAGATTATCGAATCCGCGTGAGATACTCAAAACGCGGATTTTTTCGTTTTCGGGCAAATCAGCATTGACCTCTAGAATTCTGTCGATTGCGACCGCCAAGCCGTCGGCAAAAGCGACATGTGCATCGCTCCCATCTTGTGGATTATTGTCCATTTCTTTTTCAAAATTTACGCCCCAGTAATACAGCTTTGCGTCCGGCGCAACGCCGCACGTCTTTCCTACCGCAATGGAAGAAACTGCCGAAGCATGCATAGAAGTCTCTCCGTTCGGTAGGACATGAATTTCTTCGTAAAGGGCCAGATTATCCTTGTATTCCGGGTGATCCGTAAATAAGGCCTCGTCAATAATTGCAATGGAAACTCCTTTTCCGGTGATGCCTTTGCTATGAAGAGCACGGACGCCAAGACCAGGATTTTTTCCAGTCTCCATGATAGCAGAAGGATCATAACCCGAAGGCATTCCCTTCGGCCAAACAGTATCGGAATTAAATGAGATATAGGGGACTGCGGCTTTTAAGTTCTCCAATTGGTTGGCGTCCAGATATTTGGGGCAGTTCAGCCAGCGGATGTCAAAGGTTTCGGATTCATCAAACGGTTTCGTGAAAGGCGGAAAATTTGAAGGCGGAACATTGCGGACAAGTCCGGTTCCATTCTTAGTCAGCCGCGTGACAAATTTTGAGGGTTGTTCAGATGAAGGTTCCGCGGAAGATTGCGTTGATTGCAAAGACGATGGGCTTGTGGAAGATAGTGCTGGCTCCGACTTCGGAGTTTCTTTTGGCGAGCACGAGGTAACAGCGACAGAAATAGAGATACAGAGAACTCCGGCAATTAGGCGACGCGCACTGATCGGTAGCATTTTTACGGCCTTCTTTCGCATTTAATTATTTTCAGGTGCACAGCATCAAAAATACGACGAACTTACTGTTTAATGACTTGCCGTGCATTCTCTTCGCGGTATAGACCAGTTTCAACATATTTCTTAAATCCAATTTTATTTTACTACAATAAATATTTTTTGCAACTATAATTTAAAAAATATCAATAAATAGTAAAAGGGGATTAACGCGTAATCGTTAATCCCCTCTCAATTATTTAAGCAACTGCCTCCATATTCCACCTTGGCGCCAGCTGGGCATTGCTTTTGATTGCCTTGTAAATCCGCCAGAACTATCCTGATTTTCGTTACGTTATGCATCCCGAATTTGCGCCCGTTTTTACGGAAAGTATTTTTCTGCGCTCCAAAGGAATAATAAAAAATCTTTAAAGAGGGTGGCGAAAACGTGAAAGTAGCAATAATCGGAGCCGGGCTTTCCGGATTATCCTGTGCCATTACGCTTGAAAAGCGTGGGATAAACCCCACTGTTTTTGAAAAAAGAAGCTGTGTGGGGGATAGGTTCGTTAACGCCGAAGCGATGTTCAGCATTTTGGAAAGACCGGTTCGCGACGGGCTTACCTACCTGTCTGAAGAATACGGCATTCATTTGGAACCAATCAGCGAAGTAAATCCACTGATCATTCACTCCAAAAATCAAAAGAGCAGCGTGAATGGAAAAATCGGAGACACCAATATTCGTGGGCGCCATGAAAAATCCTTTGAGTGTCAGCTTGCCCGGCAGGTAAAAAGCGAGATAATCTTCAATTTTACAAAAGATTACACTGAGCTTGCTAAGGATTTTGATTCCATTGTTCTGGCGACCGGAGACGGAGATTATTCAATCAAAGTGGATAATTACCGCAGTGATGTTACCTGCTCTTTAAAAGGAGCTACCGTTGTGGGGACATTTTTGACCGCTGAGCCGCACGTTTGGTTTAATTATGATATTATTCCTAAAGGCTACGCCTGGCTAATTCCGTATTCTTCAAAAGAGGCGAATCTGGTCATTGCCTTCCCGGAATACGCACAGACAAAAATTTATGATATCGATAAAATGTGGGAATTGTTTTTTGACCTTGCCTGCCGGGATTTGCGGCAGGAACTGAAAATTACGGACAGGTTTCAAATCAGGCATTATATGATGGGAATCTGTAACTCTCCCAAAATAGGGAACACTTATTTCGTGGGCAATTGCTTTGGGACGATCTCCCCGGGGCTTGGGTTCGGGCAGTTTTCATCTATGCTGACAGGAATATATGCCGCCTTGGATATTTGCGGTGAGGCGCAATACAGCGAACTGGTTAAGCCGCTGTTTGAAAATTACAATCATTCCCTTGCACTAAGGCGGTTTATTGAAGGGCTCAATGATAATGACTTTGATCGAATCGTAAAGGACTGTAATTATAAATTCATCGATAAAACAATCAGTCGTCTGTTTAGCTCGCACGGCAAATTAGACCTGCTAAAATGGGTGATGCCATTTCTCTCAAAATAGGGATGCTTTCCATGATACCCGGTCTGTGGGCAGCAGCTTATAACACGAAGACCGTTTGGAGCAAAGCAGTTTAAAAATGATGGAAAAAGCGGACTTGAGGTGAAAGAGCAGTATCGCTCAGCCTCAGGTCCGCTGAATTATTTAAAAGACTTATGAATTTATTCTTCGGTGGGGTTCTCTATTTCCGGCTCTACGGTTGTACCTGAGTAGGTCAATGACAGCTTTGGATAATACGGTTGATAGGAAATGTTTCTTGAAGCGAACTGTACAAGGGAGGCTTCATCTGTGTTTGTTATTGCAAACCCGTAATTTGGATAGGTACCGCTCAGCCAGTCGTTGACGAGGTCTGTAACGTCGATTTGCATTTCGGTGTATAAATCAGCGGAAGTAATTTCCGCCTGAACGGGAGTCTCGACAAAAGTCGGCTTTGTATTGTAAGTCACCGTACTGGTGTTAATTGCGGAGGTGACTCTGTTAAAAACAATCGTGCTTGGAGATTCGCTTGTTTTTACAAGGATGGATATTTCGAGCAGTGCTTTTTTAACCGAGGTTACAGGCAGTATGGGCAGCTCAAATCTTAAAAAACCCATGCAGCTTTGATAAATTTCATCTATCCCTGCATATACAACAGGATATATAGAGAAATTTGCGTTCGGCTGCGCCGACGATATGAAGGTTGCTTCGGTTGTGTTTAAAATGATGGTTTGCAAAACAATCATCCCTTTCTTATTTACGGTGATGAATTTTGTGGAAGAATTCGATTCTGTCTTTATAACATAATATTTCAGTTTACTTAATATTGTGAATGCAATATTATAATTTTAATTAGCAATTATTAGGCTGTGCAAATTTTGTCCATCCGCAACAATCCTTATTGAAAGCGAAAACCCGTAGAGGAACTTATTTCATATAAAACCATTGGCTTTGCGGAGTGTTAAGAACAAAGCAAACCGTGACCGGCAATTATCAAGCTTGTAAAAAAATTTACGAAAGGGATTGACCCTGACATAATGTAATAGTGTACTATAACATTATGCAGACGAACAAAAGCTAAATTATAAAAACGAGGTGTGATTATGAAAACCGTGAAACAGGTCTCCGACTTAACCGGTATCAGCGTGCGTATGCTGCATCATTACGATAAAATCGGTTTATTAAAGCCAAGCTCAATTACAGATTCAGGCTACAGGCTGTATGGCGATGAATCTCTGGATACGCTTCAGCAAATTTTGTTTTTTAAAGAGCTTGATATCCCTTTGAAAAAAATCAGTGAAATTATTGCAGGTCCACAGTACGATAAGATGCAGACGCTTCAAAAACAAAGACAGCTGCTCTGCCTAAAGCGTGACCGGTTGAATGAATTGATCGACTTGATTGAGAAAAGGTTGGAAGGCGGAAGTACAATGAGCTTTAAAGAATTTGATATGAGTGAATATTTTGAGATGCTGGAAGCCTATCAAAAGGAGCATGAAACTGAAATTACCCAACACTATGGTGGAGCAGAAGAATTCAACAGAAATCTTGAAAAAATGAAATTGAAGGAATTGGAAATCGCGAAAATGGCGATAAAGGAGTTTGGTAGTATCAAAGAATACACCGACGCCATGAAAAATAATCTCGATCGTCTGCCGGAGATTATGGAAGGCTATGAGGCAGTGAAAAAGAATATGGGTGATGATTTGTCCCGGATAAATCAATTAACAGAAAAGCTGACCTCCGATTTAAATGAAAGCCCTTCTTCACCACGTGTTCAGGATATAGTGAAGGAAATGGATTCCATCGTCAAAGAACAGCATAAAGCGCTGAAAATAGAAATGGGCAAAAACCATTGGGGACTAATGGCAGACCTTTATTTAACAAAACCGGAGTATATAAAGGTCAACGATAAGAAGTACGGAAAGGGTGCGTCTAAGTTTATAGGGGAGGCCCTTAAATTTTACAGTGAGAACAGGTAATAAACAGGGAATACACAGTGGGATGCAACAGTAGGGATGCAACAGTAGGGATGCAACAGTAGGGATGTGTAGGGAATTAGAATCGCTGAATCAAAATACAAAAACGCCGTTCGAAGCCGAACGGCGTTTTTCGATACCTGCTGAAGCAGAATACTGAATTCAGGTTTACAGCTTATTCGTACAAGCCGTAAACCTGCTGAATATTTTGAATAAAAACGATACCGTTTCCGGGTTCGTCTAACTTTAAACCGCTTCGGATGGAATCGACAACCTGTTGGGTGATCTCCTTCTTTATGATAATCATGACGATTTCCTTTTCCGGCTCGATCTCCATATTAAAAAGCTTACTGGTTTCATGAATACCGGATCCTCTGGCGTTGATTATGGTTGCGCCTGTGGCGCCCGCCTGATAAGCCATTTCTGCGGCTGTTTCTCCCTTGCCCTTATCCACAATGACATAAACGGACTGATACACGGTTCTTTCTTCCTTTCCTTCATAACTGTCACGGCTGCCGCCGAGAGGGATGGAGCCGCAGACACATTCCACTCTTTCCAGGAATGCGATTCCATGATTCGGCTTGGAAAATTTCATGCTCTCGTTCAGAATATTGAGAAATTTTTCAGCGGCGAATTCCTCGGCCACCAGAAGTACGATTTCTTTATGGGTATCGTTGAGTGCCAGGGCCTTTAAAAATTGGTTGTCGAACGTCCCTTTTCCTAAAAATACGGTGCCGCCGGGTAGCCCGCTCTGCCTGGCAATATGCAGTACCTTGCTGCCAAGGCCTCTGTTTACGATTACATAAATCGTTGTTATTTGTTTGTTATCCAGCGTTGTCTGCAAGTGCAACACCTCCTTTTTTTGATTTTATCTTATAAATGAACCCCAGTATCTGTAACGTGATCAGAGGGGTTAGGGCAACCATAGAAATGATGCCGAAGCCATCAAGTAATACGTCGGCTCCTTCTATGGCATCTGCCGCTCCCTGCGCGAACGCGAGAACAAATGTCGCGGTCATGGGACCGGAGGCAACCCCGCCGGAATCAAAGGCGATTCCCACAAAAAGCTTAGGTACAATGTAGCTTAACGCGATGGAAACCAAATAACCGGGAAGCAGGTAATGCCACAGCATAAGGTCGGGAATAAGAATCCGGATCATGGAAAGCGCGACGGAAAACCCTACGCCGATTGACAGCGCGGCCAGCACGGTTCTCCGTTTTACATAACCGCTGGTTACATCCTCAACCTGACTTGTCAAAACATAAACAGCCGGTTCGGCAAGTACGGTGACAAAGCCAATTACAAAACCCAGCCCCACTAACAGGGAACTGTTGCCGATCTTGGCGATCTTGTAGCCGACAACCTTGCCAACCTCCATGAATCCTGCGTTAACGCCGGTCAGCAGCAGAATAAGACCGAGAAACGAATACAAAAGTCCCATGAGTATCCTAGACCTTTGATTTTTCGACAGCTTGAAAGAAACCTTTTGAAAAATCAAAAAAAGAATCAGAATCGGAAGCAGGGCCAGGAAAATATCCACTGTCATTTTCGGCAGCTCATGAAGAAACGGCTTCAAAATGCTGCTTGAATCAGCAGAGGCGGATTCAAGTGTGCCTGTGATTTTATCTGTACGGCTGATAATGCTCATAATCATAACGCTGATGATTGCGCCGGTTGAAGCAATGGCAACCAGCCCGAAGCTGTCTTTTTCAGAAGCCTTGCTGTCCCGCTTCAGGGAGGATACGCCCATAGCCAGCGCAAGAATGAACGGAACGGTCAGCGCACCGGTTGTGGCGCCTGACGCGTCGAAGGAAATGGACAGAAATTCATTGGACGTAAATATGGCAAGTACAAATATGATACCATAAAGAACCGTTAGAATCTTGTTTAGGGGAATATTGTAAACAATTCGAATCAGGCCGAATGAAAGCAGCGCCGCAATCCCGATTGATACGATGATCAGAATGCTTTGCTTTGAAATCAGCCCGGAGGTCACGGCGTCCACCTGCCCTGCCAGCACCTGCAAATCCGGCTCTGCAATAGAGATGAAAAAGCCTAGCACGAGGCCCGCAACTCCAACCATCCATATTTTATTCGTTTTTGCCATGGCCGAGCCCATATGCCGGCCAATCTGGTCGATTCCCAGTTCAACCCCCAGCAGAAAGATAGATAACCCCAGAATGATAAGCAGTGCGCCGATCAGAAACCTGATCAGCTGAAGCGGCGCAAGAGGCGCAATGGTGAAATTCAGAATCAGTACGATTCCCGCAATGGGAGTCACCGAAAATACAGATTCTTTTAGTTTTTGTAACAATACACTCAAATAAAATTCACTTCCTTTATGTAGGTTTTATATTGATAATAATATCAATCAAAATAATACTTTTAGTAAAGTATACATTAAAATAGCCGAATTGTATACTAAATTTTATAAATATATGGAAAAGTTTTGTTTTTCCTGTTAATTTTATAGTTTTTCCAAAAATCTAAAAAACAGCAACTCTCTTTATTTTTTAAACAGATATAAACTTTGATTCTTCCTTTGCCGATATATAAATTGATATCTTGCATTTTGGCGTAACGGCGTTACGTAGATGAAAAATAGAAAAATAAGAGGGCTAGGGAATATGCGAGTTTTTGAGAAAGCAACTGCCTTGTTGCTGTCTTTTTTATTGATTTTGAGTTTGGGTTCAAATTCAGAAGTATACGCTGCGGAGGGGTTTCAGGATTCAGCGCGGGATTCAGGCGGATTGTTCGGCTATGAGCCGCCACCGTTTGACACCTCAAATTTACTCTTTGGCGGGAATGCCGGAAAGCACGAGGCTTTGCGTGCAACCAGTCAGCCTGCAAAATACTGTTTGGTTAAAGACAGCGGGAATTCGGTGGATGAAATCACACCGGAGCTAAAAGATCAAGGCAGATGGGGTGCTTGCTGGACCTTCAGTGCGCTGGGCTCCGCGGAGTCCTCCCTGTATCAGAACGGGAGCAACGACGTTGATTTTTCTGAGCGTCACCTTGCGTACTTTACCTATCAAGGAACCAATAACCCTGATAAGCCGGAAGATGGCACAAAGAATGATACGTTTTTGACGGATACTTCCGGTGATTCCGCTCCGTTCATGTCGGGAGGAAACTTCTTCAAGGCAATTGCCACTCTTTCCCGCGGTGTGGGAGTGGAAGCGGAAGAAAAGGTTCCCTATCCTACAAAAGAGGATTTTTTGGATAATAACGCCGCGGACTTTAATCAAGTAGAGGAAGAATACCATTTTGCATCTCATTATCAGCTTCGGGAGGCGAATTTTCTCCCAAACAGGGATGCTTACGGAAATTTGAATGGCTCCGAAATTAAAAAGGCTTTGATGAACGGCAATAGCGTCGGGGTCTCCTATTGCGCCGACAGCGCAAGTTATCATCTGGTTGACGGTGTAAAATATCCTACTTATTATAACGGTACAGAAAAAACTTCCAATCACGCTGTGCAGATTGTCGGCTGGGATGACGATATTGCCCGAACAGCCTTTACCGACAAAAGCGGAAATCATCCAAGCTTGAGCGGCGCGTGGCTGATCAGAAACACCTGGGGTATGCAGAGTGCCTCCCGCGGAGGGACTTATTTCTATCTCTCTTATGAGGATCAGACTGTGTCCATGCTCTGTTCTCTGGTCATGGACAAAACGCCGCAGGATTCACCGCGGTATGCTCACAATTATCAATACGACGGCGCTGGGCAAACGGCGACGATTGGAGATTTGGGTAAGCAGGGAAGCATGGCGAATATTTTTACGGCAACCGGCGACCAGACGCTCAAGGCGGTGGCGTTTTACACCACGGGTCCTGGTGCCAGTTACAGCATCCAGGTTTATACCGGTTTAACGGATACCAGCTCTCCGGTGAATGGTACAAAAGCCTTTTTAGTGGAGCAATCCGGCGCGCAGCCCTATGCCGGCTATCATACCGTAGATTTGGAACGGGCTGTGCCGTTAATGAACGGCGAGAGGTTTTCCGTGGTTATAACCACAATGAATTCCACTGCACGCCCGGTTGCCTTAGAAAATAATATACCCGGCTACTCAAGCGTCGGGATCAGCAAAGGGCAGAGCTTTTTTAAAGGAAACGTGTTCTGGCAGGATTTAGCAACCGTTGCCACAAGCGGAAATGCCTGCATTAAGGCGTTCACTAATGATAAAAGCGCGGAACCGGAAATCACGGTTGCGCCGGAGAATGCCTTTGTAAAAAGGGGTCAAAGCCAACAGTTCACCGCGCTGGTCAGCGGAACAAATGATCAAGGGGTAACGTGGACGGTATCTGGCAATGCCAGCGCAAGTACCGTAATCAGTGAGGACGGGAGCCTGACGGTGGCGGGGAATGAGACCGCTCCAAGCTTAACGGTAAGGGCTGCATTAAAGGCAAATCCCGAGGTTTTTGATGAGGCTTGCGTTATGGTGATCACACCGGCACCTGCCGAGAAGAAAACAGTGCGCTTTTATAATCTGAAAAGCACGGTAAAAATGCAGACGGTCTCAGTCGGCTCGCCGCGTTCGTCTGTAACGCTGCCGAATACTTTGAGCGCGATTGTGAACGGGTCGCCGAATATTGAGGTTCCGGTTTTACGGTGGGAGTCCAGTCCTTCGTTTAGCTCAGCCGCTGAGGGTACGTTTGTATTTCGACCGGTACTAGCTGAAGAATATTTTCTGGAAGACCCGGGTAACCTGCCTGCCATTAAAGTTACCGTTGTAAAAAAGAGCTCCGGCGGCGGCTCCTGGCGTCCACGCAGCGGCGGTGGCGGCGGTGGCGGCGGTTCAGGAGGCGGAGCAGCCGTAACCGCCGCGAATACAGTTGCCATTACGCAGAACGGCATTGGAACCTCCGTTGTTGTTACGGTTGAACCGGATTCTGCGGCAGCCGTAACAAACCATATTGCCCTCCTCAGCGCAACAGGAGCATTTTATCCGACTACGGCGCAAAATAACGCTACGGCGCAAAATCACGCGCGGATTGAATTTATGCTTCCAAATACCGCGGTTTTGAGTCAGCTGAATAACGCTGATGTTACAGCGGTTGAGTTATCTGTAAAAATTCCACATGATGCTGTATACAATACAAATCCCTATGTTGATATTATGATGAATCTGGGGAACGATATTCTGCAAACCGCGCGGGCTATGAAAAAAGACATTATCGTTAGCGTAGTGGATACAACTGCCGGCAGACCCGCCTATCAGTGGGTGTTCAGCGGTTCCCTGCCGGCGGGGGCGCCCGTACCGCTTAGCGGCGTTAATCTGGCGCTCAATATCAAAAGCACTTCTTTGGACGCGGAGGTCAGCGCAGCTGTTCCGTCTGCGGGTAAGGGGACCGTGCTTATTTTCGCCGATAACGGGGTGCTGCCCACTCCCGCAACGGTTAAGGTTTATGTAGGAGATCAGGGCTATACGGCAGAACAGGTCTTATATCTGTACTACTATAACCCCGTTACAAAAGGGCTCGAGACAGTGAGCGCTCCGGTCAGTAAAGTGGATCAGAGCGGATACGCAAGCGTGACAATCAGCCATTGTTCACGTTATGTGCTGTTACCGCAGCAGATTTTATCCGCTTCCTCCGTTATACTGGATACCGGAAAATCACTGAAGGTGAGGGCTGGAAAAAGCTATCAGATCATGGCGACCGCTTCCACCGCGCCGAGCATAACGTCCGCGAACGGCTCCGTGTTTCAGGTAAAGAAGGTGGGCTCCAAGGGCGGCCGCTATTACTTTCAGGTTACCGCGGTCGGGAAAAAGGGGAGCGCCGCGGGGCTGTATGTAAACGGGGAAAAGACGCCCCGTATTATTGCGAGCGTGGTATAGTTTTTTCAGCTCGTTATCGTTTTGGCATAAGAAACACACCCCATCTGGCAGTATGATATACTGAAACAAATGGAGCGCGGTTTATGGCTGGTGTTACGATTATGGATTTTCGCTTAAATCTCGGGACTTCTTTTTGAAAAAGAAAACGTAGGCGCCGCAGAAAAGGATGTTTACGTAACAGGTTGCGATTCGCCAGAGTGTGATTGCGGGAATGATGCTGGATTGAAAAAATTCGCGGAAAAACAGGTAGAAGCCGCCCTCTGCGCCGCCTGAAGAGCCCGGCAGCGGTACAAAAGAAGCAACCATTGTCACAAAGGTATCCGCCGCAATCATAATAAAAAAGGATTCAGTATTCAAATTAAAGCTGCGGTATACGAAGTAGGCAATGAGGCTTGCTACCGTGACTTGAACCAATGTAAGGAAGATGGTGGAAAAATACAGCGGATACGCCTTACCGATTATTTTTGAACTGTCGTGAAAAACCGTAAGCTGCTCATGAACTTTATCATATATTCTCTTTGAAAGCTTGTGCAGCTTAATTTTATCCAGAAATCGAACAATTGCCTGCAAAATCCGGTTTGTGAGCTTTTCGTTGCACAGAAATAGAAGTACGCCCAGAATAAAAATACTGTTTGTGATCAGCCCGAAAATGGTGACAATTGCGAAATTGCTGACCTTAGTCTGAAAGTAGTTTAACTCAAAGGAAATCAGAATCAGCGAATAAAAAAAGGTTACGCCGTGATGTACCAGAGATTTTACGGCTACCACAGAACTGGCGGAGCCAATATCCATCCCCATTTTTGTCATGTTGTAAATTTCCATTGGTTCCCCCATGTTAAACGGAGTAATGGAACTGTAAAACAGCTCAACCATTCCTGCGTAAAAGGATTTACCGAACGTCCAGTCCTTTTTTAAGTGGCGGCAAAACAAGTGCAGCACATAGGCTTCCAGAAACCAGCCAGCTATTACCCCCGCCAATATCCAGAGGAGCCAGACGGGCTGCAAATGGAACAGAACGTGTTTTAAATTTTTCAGCCCATCCTCCGTAAGCATAAAATATGCCAGGATACCGACGGACAGCAATAGGGTGAGAACGGAAAATATATTTTTCAGTAACGCTTTATTCATAATTCTTTTCATAACTTTCCTTATTTATGTAGATAGCTGATTAGCATATTATACAGCATTACTATCAAAATGAACAGGTTGATATTTTAGGCTGCCGGCTAAGTCGGTTAGCCGCAAATTCATGAGGATGTTAAGAAAAAGGCAAGATACCGCAATCCGACATCTTGCCTTTTTTCTTAGTACGGTTTCATAAACTGCTGAGTCCAGTAGATAGTGCCATTAGATTTTTTTGCTGCTCCTACGCCTATCTGCGTGTAAGACGGCGAAAGAATATTTGCGCGGTGTCCGGCAGAGTTCATCCACCCGGTAACAACTTCCTGCGGGGTTCTCTGTCCGTAAGCGATATTTTCACCGGCGGAGGAAAACCGCAGCCCAAAGTTTTGCATCATAGTAAACGGGGAACCGTAGGTCGGGGAAGTATGGGAGAAATAATTCTTATTGATCATATCCTGCGATTTGTATCTGGCAACACGGCACAGCTGCCAGTTTGTCTGCAATGCGGGTAACCCGTGTTTGGTACGCTCCAGATTGGTAAGCCTGATTACTTCCGTCTCATAGGTTTTGAGAGGTGAGGCGTCTGGGATATTTATTTTTTGACCCACATTTATCATGCCTGGGTTTTTAATCTGAGGATTTGCCTTAATCAGTTCGGAAATTCCTATTTCGTATTTTACCGCAATTTTCCATAAGGAATCACCTTTAGCAACGGTATAGGTGGTTGCTTGAGCAAAAGCCGCGGTCGAAATTAAGGTAACACTGATTAAAGTCGCAAGAAAAGAAATTAATTTTTTCTTCAATTCAATCACCTCGCTTTCTATTTTTTGCATTGTTAGGTCGAATATAGCCGTTAATATATGTTAATGCTTTTATGCTTGTAAATGTATTATTGTTGATATAGAATAATAAACAGTAGGATTTATTTGTTCCTTTTCACATTTTGGTAATATCTTTATGATAAAATCAATTCAAATTAAATTGGAGGAAGTTTTTGATGAAATCCATTTTTATAAAAAAAACAAATTCTATAATAGCGGTTGCTTTATCCGCTGCTCTCCTGTTTTCATTGGCTGGATGTGGAAATACTGTTGGCGCAAACGGGTTGGCAGCGCCAGCAGCTTCTGATTTACCTTCTTCTGCTGTGGCTTCTGCCGCAGGCAAGAACTCGGAGGCATCCGGATTGACATCCTCCAGCGCGGAAAGCACCGGCTCTAAGGCGCAGCGCATAGCAGCTTCCTCAAACTCCTCCACGTCACCGGTGGCAAAACAGGTTCAGAAGCAAACTTCTGCTATTCCCGCTTCCAATACTAAGGCGGCAGGCACAACGGTAAAGAAAATTGCGGAAGACAAGGCTGCGGCGGATACGCCCCGGCTCAATGTTATCAGCAACACGGCGTTTGCGGCGGGATACACTCACATCGACCAGCGGGGCGGTTACAACGCGCTTCCCGACCTTGTGAGCCGCAGTCTGTATTCTCAAATCTCGAAAAGTGTATATAAGGTAGCGGCTACGGCTGCTTCCGAAGGTTATTACCCTACCCAGCGTGTTGTCGTGAGCGGGACGCAGCTCAGCGAGGCGCAGCTGCGTATGGCGCTGGTTGCCTTTAAGAACGATAACCCGCAGGTTTTCTGGATTGCCAACGTTTATTCCTATGGCTACAGCCCGGACGGAAAAGATACAAATGTGCAGCTGTATTCCTATGTTCCGCAGAGCCAGTGCAATACAATGATCCAACAGCTGAACAACAAGGTAACAGCTATTATGAAGGAGATGCCTTCCGGATTAAGCGAGCTGGACCGGGAGTTGTATCTGTTTGATTATATTACTAAAACAAATACATATGATAAAGCTGCGGTAACAGATACCAGCCGCTGGAAAGCCTTTAACGCGTACGGTGCGCTGATAGAAGGGAATGTAGTCTGCGAGGGTTATTCCAGAGCGATGCAGCTTCTTTCCAGTTACGTTAATCTGCAATGCCTGTTGGTTACCGGGCAGGGCGGCGGCGTCAATCATATGTGGAACATCATTCGAATCGACGGAAACTGGTACCATCTTGACATTACATGGAGCGACAACAGCTCTGTGCTATATAATTTCTTTAATGTAACCGACGCCGTAATTATGCAGGGGCATACCGTTTCGCCCCTTGCATCAACCCTGTCGGAAGCCGAGATCCAAGGCGCAACCGGCGAAGCGCCCATACAGTTTAACCTGTATTTACCGCCCTGCACGGCAACCGAAGCAAACTATTTTAAGGCAAAGGGAATCCGCGTCACAGATTTAAACGGTACGGACGATCCTTCGGTTGTTGCCGCAGTAGTATCCGCCGTAAAACAGAAAAAACAGTCCGTTTCGTTTTATGTGAATGAAGCAGCCGATTTTGATACTGTTCTAAACGGTATGGTTCAAGCCTCTCCTTACAAATTGGCCTATTATTTGAATACGGCAAATACGCAGTCCGGCGGAACCAATCAGATAAACGTCAGCGATGTTCGCTATGTTTCTGATCAGGCGTATCGGGGTCTGACTGTTTTTCTTAGCTATAAATAAACCTGTTTAAAGGATAAATGGTCTGTGGCTTTGAGTCGCAGACCTTATTTATTGGCGTTGTGGCAGAAACCTTTTATTTTGAATATAATAATGTGGAAAAGGATGATGGTTTGTAGGAAACCCTCAATAATACAAATAGAGAATTGTGAGATTCATATTAACGATCGAAGGAGCGATCTTCATGAACAAGGCTGTGTTAGAGATCAGTTCCGGTTTAGGAAATCGGGAATCCAATATCAGCGCGGGAATTCGTTGGCTGGAATTGCTTCCGGGTACTACGGTGATTGCAGGCTCCGGAATATTTGAATCAAAATCAGAGGTTGCTGCTGAAAAGCGCAAAGAACACCTGACAAAGTGTGTGGTTATCCTCACCGAACTTTCTCCGTGCGCCCTTCTGGGGGCCTGTCTCGGAATCGAGGTCGCGGCAGGAGGTGCGCAGGATGAGAGGGATATTCAAAAAAGTTTTGCCGTGAATCTTTTGATTTACGAGGGTGTTACAATAAGAGATACGGAATTGACCTTGCCTTATATTAAAATGATTAATAAGCCGGCCGTTCTAGCTTCGCTTCAGGAACTGTTTGGGAATAATAAGGCACTGGACTACGATTTTTCAACTTCGTTAAAGCGCACAGATCTGACGAATATAAGTGTTTTTTAAATAATTATTAAAAAAGGGTTGACTTACTGGAATGTATTTGGTATTATAGTCAAGCGCCTTACAAAAGAGCGCTCGATGAATGCTGAGGAATGCCGAAGCGGAAGTCGGACCCAGGACCTTGAAAATTAAACAACG
>JAEZYP010000011.1 GCA_023418995.1 Bacillota bacterium
TCGTAGGATTCCACGCCAAGTTCCTTGCAGGCAGCTTCCCTGGCCAGCTCAACGGTATCTCCGGTTGCGATTGCTTCTTTAATCACACTAATACCTCCCTGGTGTTTCACTCATTATTTTTTTGTCCCTAAGTAATCGTCTGTCTTTATTTTTTGACCCTTTGTCTTTGGCTTCTGTGTTGTTTTTGCTTCGGCGCCCTGCTTCTGTACCTTCTGCACCGCCTGCCTTACCGGCGCGCCGGAACTCACTTTTATGCTTGCCTCTTGCTGCTCGAGCAATGCGATTCTCTGTGCCTCCGCTTTCGCGTTCATATCCTGCGGGCTGTACCACACAGTAAGAATCAAGGTCTGCAATGCGCCGGTAACGGTGGAAATAATCCAATAAAAACCGACTGCGGCGGGCATTGAGCAGGCAATCCATGCACTGAACAGGGGCATTGCGTAAAGCATTGCCTTCATACAGCCCTGCTGTTGCTGCATACCGGGTTGAAATTTATTCATAATGTACTGTGTCAGCAAGGAAGTTGCAAGGCACAGTGCGGGAATAATCCAAAGATTTGTATGAAACAGTGTGCCGAAATCGTTTGCCGGGTTGGTCGGGCTATCCAAAAGATTCAGACCAAGGAATTGAAACCCATGACTGAACGAGGTGATTTTTGTCAGCTCGTCCGGGCTAAACATAGTCAGGTGGGGTTTAAGAGTTTCAAAATGCTTAATGATTTCAATCTGCGGATATTGCGTATTGAAGGTCGCACCGACACCCGGAATCATCTTTAGCATATCAACGGCCTTGGTTACGCCTTCGCCGGAAAGATGCAGCGCGTTTGCGAGCGGATTCTGAACCGTATAGAACAGTCCCATCAGAATCAAAAGCGGTACAAACATATTGACACAGCCGCCGGCGGGATTGACGCCTTCTTTTTCATAGAGCTTCTGGGTCTCTTCCTGCAGCTTAACCTTATCGTTTCCATATTTTTTCTGCAGCTCTTTTTGCTTCAGCGCCATCTTGCTGGTCATCGCCATTGACTTTTGCTGCTTGACAGAAAACGGAAACATCAATATTTTTAAGGTTACGGTAAACAAAATAATTGCGATACCGTAATTCTGAATGACATTGTTATAAAAAAACCAGAGCAGGTAGCCGAGAGCGCTCCCGAAAAAATTAAAAATCTCCATATAGGCAAAACTCCTCTATATTGGTTATCGCTTTTCCCTTTTTTCAGGTACGGGGTCATAGCCGCCGCGGCTGAACGGGTTACAGCGCAGTATCCGAAAGAATGCGAGCCAAAAGCCCTTGAACGCGCCAAAGCGCTCAATCGCCTGAATCGCGTAGTTTGAACAGGTGGGGTAATATTTGCAGCACGGTCTTTTATAAGGAGATATGGCAACCTGATAAAACCGCACCAGCCAAATCAGCAGGCGCTTCATTTCAGAACCCCGGCATTTTTAAACTGCTGCTCCATTGCGCGGAAAACCTCCGTGCTTTTTACAAAGGGCGTTCTGCCCCTGGCTACAAAAATAAAATCATACCCGGTCTGTATTCCCGGCGCCATTTTGCGAAACGCCTCCCGGATCACGCGGCGTGAACGGTTTCTTTTTACAGCGTTTCCAGTTTTTTTGCTGGTAGTAATGCCTATCCGAATGTTTTTTCCGCGGTTTTTTAATACGTAGGTTACAAGAACAGGGCTTACAAACGATTTCCCTCTGGCATATATCCTGCGAAAGTCCCTGTTTTCTTTAATTGGCATAAAATAATCCATAACGTAAAACCGCACCACATTCTCTTTTCCAAATGATATAGTCGATTAACTTGAAAAGCATCCTTGTTTTTTCGATAAAATTCTTTGTGTTGTAACGTGCATGACGAAAAGCAGACTGATGTCTGCCGAAAATCCGCGCGGCAACACGAGAAAGAAACCGTATCGACAGGGTGTTTTAGAGTTAATTGACTATAAGTATGACAGCAGCATTAAAAAGAAAGGCCACGCAAAAGGTGGCCCCAGGCTGTCAATAAGTCATGCAACCGCAAAATTGCGTCACAATTTCGCTGTTCGTGCCGGCTGCGCCTGCAAATTTAGGTTACATACGGCAAGTATGCTCCCTTATTTGCTGCGCCTGCCAACTTGCCCCGCACAATTTTCAGCGCCCGGCAAGTTTTTTACACTCTCCGGCCGCGTAAAGGGCAGCCTGTTTTTGCTTAATAGCTCAGGCGTGCTCTACCTTTCGCTCTGCGGCGAGCCAATACCTTGCGGCCATTGCTGGTAGACATTCTTTTTCTGAACCCGTGCTCCTTTTTTCTATGGAGCTTCTTAGGCTGGTAAGTTCTCAGCATGAAAAAACCCTCCTTTCGAGGTACAAACCTTGCAATTTAGCATTATATCTTATATCCTTGCGGCCTGTCAACCTATATTTTAAGTGTCAATAGGAAGAAAAACGGTTTTTTGCCGCTTTTTCTGGCTTATCTTCCAAAGAATTGACCTATAATCATCAATATACCACAATATAATGTAAAAGAAAAGGAGATGGAAATAATTTAAATATTTTTAAGGAATAGACAGCTCCCTCCTCCGGCGATACCATATCCTGTGGAAAAGCAGAAAAATGAAATTTGTCAAAATGAGCGAATTGTGGTAATATAATTTATGTTATGCCCAAGAGTATAAATAATTTAAAACGAGGTTTAAATAATGGAATCCTTTACCGAAGTCTGGAATCTTGTCTGCGATTACTGCAAAAGTAAGATAACTGAAATCGCATATTCTACGTGGATCAGCCGGATTGAACCCGTCAGCCTTGATTTTGCGAAGGGGATCGCCGTGCTGAAGGTTCCAAACGAGCTGCACCGCCAGACTTTAACCCATTATTACAAGGATTTAATGGATGAATCGCTCAAGCAGATTTTTGGGCGCGAGATTTCCATTCAAATCTGCACGCCGGAGGAAATCGGTACGGAAAAGCAGAATGACGAAACCCCGGCGATTAACGACGATTATGAATTTACCTTCGACACCTACATTGTCGGTTCCTCCAATAAATTCGCGCACGCGGCCTCTATGGCGGTGGCGAACAAGCCCGCGACTCTGTACAATCCATTATTTATATATGGAAATTCCGGTTTGGGAAAAACTCACCTTCTGTATGCTATCTGCAACGAAATCAGCCGTACCCATCCCGAAATGAATATCATTTACATAAAAGGTGACGAATTTACCAACGAGCTGATTGAATCGATCCGCCACGGAACGACGCTGGAATTTCATAACCGTTACCGGAAAGCGGACGTGCTCCTGGTTGACGATATTCAGTTTATTGCGGGAAAGGATTCAACGCAGGAGGAATTTTTTCATACCTTTAATACGCTGTATGAAGCAAAAAAGCAAATAGTTCTTACCTCCGACCGTCCGCCGAAGGATATTGCCACGCTGGAGGAGCGTCTGCTCACCCGGTTTGAGTGGGGACTTACCGCCGACATTCAGCCGCCGGATTTTGAAACACGAATCGCCATTATAAAAAGAAAAGCGGAGCTTCTGGAAATAGAATTACCGGATAATGTCTCAGAATACATTGCAAACCGGCTGAAAAATAATATTCGCCAGCTGGAGGGCGCGGTCAAAAAGATGAAAGCCTATACCTTTTTGGGTGAAAGCCTGAGTATTACCACCGCCCAGGCGGCAATTTGCGATATCATCAACAATGATCAGCCCACGCCGATGACCGTAGAAAAAATTATTGACGAGGTTGCGCGCACCTTTGGAACCTCCAGTGAGGATATCCGCTCCGCCAAGCGCTCTGCCAATATTTCCAACGCCCGGCAGATTGCGGTTTATGTTGTCAGAGAAATTACACAGATGCCGATGACCTCTATTGGCGACGAATTCGGCGGCAGAGACCATTCCACCATTGTTTACGCTTTGCAGCAGGTTGAAAAGGGAATCTCCCGCGACCCAAAAATCAAGGCAACCGTGGAGGATATCATCAAAAATATTCGGGACCGTTAAATTGTTGATAGCTTTTGCACATTTCAACAAAATCGGTGGAAACGCAATTTTTTTGGTTTTTGAAAACCTGAAAAGTATTTAACAAGTTTTCAACTTTCCCCACAGAGTTTTCAACAACATGTTAAATATCAAAAAGTTAATACATTCCGTTAACATGAATTTAACAATAAAAATTGAAAACTTTGGGCTGAATATTCCCATCATCCTTACATAAAACGATTTTTTCAACATTTCCGCGCCCCCTACTACTCTTACTAAATTAAATCTTTTCTATCTATTATAAAAGGAAGCAGAAGGTGAGTTTATGAAATTTACGTGCAGCAGGCAGCAGCTGAACGAAGCAGTGTTGAATGTTCAGCGTGCGGTCTCTACAAAATCCTCGGTTCCCGCTTTAGAGGGAATCCTGCTGAAGGCGGAGGAAAATCAGATTACGCTGTGCGGTTACGATCTTGAGCTCGGTATGACCACAAACGTGGAAGCGCAGGTGGAGGAAAAAGGGAGCATCATTTTAAGTGCCCGTCTTTTCAGCGATATTGTTCGCAGGCTTCCCTCGGAAACGGTGTCCCTTGCTGCAGACACCAAAAACATCACGGTAATCAAAAGCGGTCCGGCGGATTTTTCTATTGTTGGCATTCCGGCCGAAGAATACCCGGAGCTTCCTGCTGTAAACGGAGAAACCTCCATAAAAATTGCCCATAATGTATTAAAGAGCATGATCCGGCAGACTATTTTTGCCGTAGCGGAAAGCGACGCGAAGCCGATTCATACCGGAACCCTGTTTGAACTGGAAAAAAACCGAATCCGCCTTGTTTCGGTGGACGGGTACCGGCTCGCCATGAGGGAAGAAGCCGCTCAGTGCGGCGAAGAGATTTCCTTTGTGGTTCCGGGCAAAACCCTGAGCGAGGTATTAAAGCTATTGGGCGATGATGAGGAAGAGCTTGAAATTCTGATTGGCAGGCGCCATATTATTTTCCGTGTGGATAAATACTGTGTAATATCGCGTTTGCTGGAAGGCGAATTTTTGGATTACAAAGCGGCAATCCCCGGTTCCAGCTCTACGGAAATTCTGGTCGGAACCCGGTCCTTTATCGACAGTGTGGAGCGTGTTTCCCTTTTGATTACCGACCGCCTAAAAAGCCCGCTGCGCTGTTTGTTTGAAGATAACGAGATTAAAGTTTCCTGTTCCACCTCTATCGGACGCGCCAACGACCAGCTGGATGCGAAAAGCACCGGAAGCAACGTGGAAATGGGCTTTAACAACCGTTATCTTTTGGACGCGCTGCGTAATTCTGAGGGTGACGAGGTTAAAATACAGTTAAACGGGGCGCTCAGCCCAATGAAGATCCTTCCGCGGGAGGGGGATTCCTTCCTGTTTCTGGTTCTTCCTGTTCGGTTGAAGAGTGAATAAAAATTTTTATTTTATCACATTTTAGCGCCTGTGTTACAGAAAAGGATAAAAAACGAATGATGGAAAAGATTATAATCAAAACGGAGTATATTCGGCTCGACGCCCTGCTGAAGCTGGGCGGTGCGGTGGATACCGGCGGGCGGGCAAAATTCATCGTGCAGAACGGCGAGGTAAAGGTAAACGGAGAAATCTGTACCATGCGCGGAAAAAAGCTGCGCGAGGGAGATACCGCCGAATACAACGGCGCGGCATATGAGGTGGAGAACGGGTGAATATCCTGCGCCTGAATTTCAGCGGATACCGTAATTTACAGCCCGGAGAGATAATACCGGAAAGCGCCGTAAACGTAATATGCGGAAAAAACGCGCAGGGAAAAACCAACCTGCTGGAGGCCATGTGGCTTTTTACGGGCGGGCGTTCCTTTCGAGGCTCCAGAGACGCCGACCTGATTGCTCTCGGCGGGCAAAAAGCTGACCTGAAGCTGTGCTTTTTCAGTGAGGAGCGCGAACAGACTGCTCAAATCAGAGTAGAAAACGGACGCAGAAGCGCAGTATTGAATGAAATTCCGAAAAAATCAGCAGCCGAGCTGATCGGAAAATTTTGTGCGGTACTGTTTTCGCCGGAGCATCTTTCCCTGGTAAGGGAGGGACCCTCCTTCCGGCGCAATTTTATCGATTCGGCATTGTGCCAGATCAAGCCAGGCTATGCCGTGCTCCTGTCGCATTATCATCACACCTTAATTCAGCGGAATACCCTGCTGAAAGACATCCCCCACCACGCCGAGCTGCTGGACACCCTGGAAATCTGGGATGAAAAGCTGACGGCGTACGGCGAAGAGATTGTTCGGAGCAGGTTACAATATATCGAACAAATCAGCGGTCCGGCAAAAAAAATTTATGCCGGAATCAGCGAGAACAGGGAAAATATCGAACTGCTTTACCGGAAGAGTACGGAGGATATTTCCGCCGCCCTGAGAGAAGCGCGGCGCAGCGACATTTATTCCGGTCACACAAGCTACGGCCCTCACCGCGACGATCTTGAAATTCAGATTGATGCGCAGTCCGCGCGCGCCTTTGGTTCCCAGGGGCAAAAACGCTCGGTGGTGCTGGCGCTCAAGCTGGCCGAGGCCGAGGTGCTCCGCAAGAAAACCGGAGAAAAGCCGGTCATCTTTTTGGATGACGTGATGAGTGAGCTCGATTCCGGAAGGCAGGATTATTTGCTGAATCATCTGGTTGACTGCCAGGTTTTTATCACCTGCTGCGAAGCGGATACGGTAAAACGGCTGAATATGGGCGCGCTTTTTGAGATGTCCGGCGGCGTTCTGACCAAAAAATAACGCGATGTTTCAAAACAGGGATGATCTGAGAAAGGTATCGTTTTATGTATCTTCATTTAGGGCAAACCACCGTAATCAAGCTGGATGACGTCATTGGAATTTTTGACCTGGAAACCTCGACCATTTCCAAATACACCAAAAATTATCTTGCGGACGCGCAGAAGGCCGGGCGGGTTGTAAATGTTTCCCTGGAAATGCCGAAGTCGTTTGTAATCTGCCGCGGAAAAAACAGAGAGATCACCGTTTACATCACACAAATTTCTTCCACAACTCTGCTGAAACGGACTGCCTATATCGACGAGATCTCAAACGTTTAGAACCGACGGAAATGAATCCAAAGGAAGGGCATGATTCAATCATGAAATGGAGAAGGGCTGAATGCCCATACTGCGGCAAAAAAGTAGGTCTGCTCAAATGCTGGATCTTAAAATCACAGGGAGAATACCGATGTCCGCAGTGCGGCGGGTACTCCAATATTGTTCTGAACTCCGTGATTCTGTTGCTTGCGCTGCTCGCGGTATTAATCAGCGGTGTTCTTTACGCCGCCCAGCTGCTTTTTATCCGATCGTTCAGCTGGCAGATTCTGTTTCTTGTGTTTCTGCCGTTCTTGCTTTTTTATCTTCTTTCCGTTTTTATGGTCGGATTGCGAAAACCGGCGGTCAGAAAAAAATCGCCTGATTCGAGCTCTTTAAACTATAAGATTGAGCCGCCGAATTCCGGCAGCCGCGGGTCCGAGCCGAACGGAGGCGAAACGCACGCTGACCGTTCCGGAACCAACCGTCCGACGCGTAAATTATAAGGAGCGCCTATGCTGAAGCTTCCCCTCTGCCCCTTTTGCGGGGCGCGGTTTTTATATCCCGACGTAAAGAAAACCATGTTTCAAAAAACAGGCGGCTGTCCCCATTGCGAAAATATATTTTTTATCTCGCTGGCACGGCTGCCGTTGATGCTTCTTGCCGCGGTGCTTTTTCTGGTCGGTATGAACTGGCTGTTCCTCACGCTTCCTACCATGAATCTCCTGTTTCTTATGATCATTACGGCAATCGGAGTGGTGGCTGCCTATTATCTCACTCCCTTCACCGTTCGCTATATAAAACCAAAGAACTTACCGGAAGAACGAAAGCCGAAGAAAAAATAATGTTACTTATTGTATAATTACTGGAGGGTTAAACTTGGAGTTTAGCGAAATAACGCAGACACAACAAAAATATGATGAAAATCAGATACAGGTATTGGAAGGGCTCGAAGCTGTAAGAAAGCGACCGGGTATGTATATCGGCTCCACCGGGCCGCGCGGGCTGCATCACCTCGTTTATGAAATCGTGGATAACGCGATTGACGAAGCGCTGGCGGGTTATTGCGATAAAATTGATGTAAAAATTCTTCCCGGAAATATCATCAGCGTAATGGATAACGGGCGCGGAATTCCGGTCGGTATTCAGCACAAAATGGGAATTCCGGCGGTTACGGTTGTTTTTACAGTTCTGCACGCGGGCGGTAAATTCGGCGGCGGCGGCTACAAGGTCTCCGGCGGCTTGCACGGCGTAGGTGCTTCGGTCGTGAACGCGCTTTCTGAGTGGCTGGAGGTTGAGGTTTACAACGAGGGACACGTGTACTTTCAGCGGTTTGAACGTGGAAAAGCGGTAACGGAGCTGGAAAGCCGCGGTGAAACGGATAAGACCGGCACGCTGGTACGCTTTAAGGCGGATCCTGAAATTTTTCAGGAATCCACCGTCTACGATTACGAAACCTTGCAGACAAGGCTGCGGGAGCAGGCGTTTTTGAACGCCGGCATTCATATTGAGCTGACCGACGAGCGCGACCCTGAAGCACCGGTTCAGAATAATTATTGCTACAGCGGCGGGATCAGCAGCTTTGTGGAGTTTATCAACAAAAAAAAGGCTGTTGAGGTCGTTCACCCGGATATTATCCATTTTTCTTCGGTCGCGCCGGATGATTCCTCCACCGCAGAAGTCGCGATGCAGTATAATGACTCCTACAATGAGCTGATGCTCTCGTTTGCAAATAATATCCACACCACCGACGGCGGTACGCACGAGGATGGATTTAAGCGAACCCTTACCCGCGTCATGAATGATTATGCGAGAAAATATAATATACTCAAGGACAGCGATAAAAACCTTTCCGGCGAGGATGTCCGCGAAGGGCTGACTGTAATTATCAGTGTAAAAATGAAGGAAGCCCAGTTTGAGGGGCAGACGAAGGCGCGTCTCGGTAACACCGAAATCGGAACGCTCGTGAGCAACCTGATTTCCGACAAGCTGACCACCTACATGGAGGAAAACCCGGCGACTGCCCGCGCAATTTTTGATAAAGCGCTTGCCGCCGCGCGCGCAAGAGACGCCGCGCGAAAGGCCCGCGACCTTGTGCGCCGCAAATCCGCGCTGGAAAGCGCCGCGCTCCCCGGGAAGCTGGCCGACTGCCAGAGCCGCAACCCGGACGAAACCGAAATCTACATCGTTGAGGGAGATTCCGCCGGCGGCTCCGCCAAGGGCGGACGAAACCGCAAATATCAGGCGATTCTGCCGCTTTGGGGCAAAATGCTCAACGTGGAAAAGGCAAGGCTCGACAAGGTTTACGGAAACGAAAAGCTGATGCCGGTGGTTACGGCTCTTGGCTGCGGAATTGGCGAGGAATTTGATCTTAACAAGCTGCGCTACGGCAAAATTATCATTATGGCTGATGCCGATGTCGACGGCTCCCACATCCGTACTCTGCTTCTGACCTTCTTATTCCGCTTTATGAAGCCGCTTGTGGAGGAAGGGCACATCTATCTGGCACAGCCTCCGCTTTACCGTTTGACCAAGGGCAAAAACCATGTTTACGCGTTCAGCGACCCGGAGCGGGATAGAATAATGGCGGAGATGGTTGGTAATTACGAAATTCAGCGTTACAAAGGTCTTGGTGAAATGGACGCGGAGCAGCTTTGGGAAACAACGATGAATCCTGAAACGCGCACCATGCTTCGCGTGGAGGTGGAGGATGCCGCCGCCGCGGATGAAGCGTTTACCATCCTGATGGGCGACAAGGTTGAACCGCGCCGCGAATTCATTGAGAAAAACGCGAAATACGTCCAGAATCTCGATATCTAACCTTAAACTTATACTATATGTATAATAATTAATTAATAATACAATTTTTAGTATGATATTCCATTAAAAAAAGGAGAAAGCTTACATGAAGAAATTTCTGGATGAACAGGAAACCGCTTCCCAACCTCCTGAACGGCAGGGGGAACAGCCCCCCGGAAGTACAACAGCCGTAACGGATTCGGAGGAGGACCCCGGCGAAAGGCTGCTTGGGGAAACCATCGAAAGGGAAACGGAAGCCGAAGAAGAAGAAACGGAAAAGGTCGAATGGGACGGTTCGCAGGCGGAGCTTGTGGCTGACGAAGGCGCGGCCGAGTATGAGGAACAGCATACCGGAATCAAACTGAAATACGCGCTGAAATCCAATGAAATTTTTTACGTGCTGCTGAAAACGCAGTATACCTCCGCGCGGATGCTATCGTCCGCTCTGGCAGCCGTACTCTGCGCGGCGATGGCGGCGGTTTTTTATTACCAGATGCTAACCACACGCAACGACAGCCTCGGAATGCTTTCGGGTGTCTGCGTGGTTCTGATCATCTTGATTGCGGCTCTGCCCTCAGTCAATATCAAGCTGCAGGCCAACCGTCTTGCCAACGGAAAACAAATCCGCATGAAAATTTATCCCGACCATATCCAGATGGGAAAAGACGGAGACCAGTGGGAAATTTCGCTGGACGGAACAGGGGAACGGATGGTTTTCCGTAACCTGATTGTCCTCTACATAGGGGAAAAAAATATGGTGATTCTCCCCGTGCGCTGTGTGGACCCGAACGTGCTGCCCGAGGTTGAGGCAATGCTTTTCGCAGGGACGCAGCCAAAGCAGAAATAACCGAACGTTACAGGATAGGAGGAACCGCAATGCCAACCTTTTACGAGGGTGAGCCGATTGAAACGATTGAGCAGACCGTCGCCGCCGGAGAATGGGCTTCGGCCTATGAAGCTGCGCGCAGTGCGGTTTCGCCCATGCACCGCAAAGAGGTAAAGTCCGCGATCTGCCTGACGGCGGGGGTTTTGCTCGGTTCGCTTCTCCCGTTGTACCGCTCCCGGTTTTTAACCGTTTGGGTGCCGGTTTGTGGAATATTTATTTTTCTTTGCCTTGCGGTCTGGTTCTTTTTCTTTCAGCCAAAGGAAATCAGGCGCTGGGCGCGTGAGCTTTACGGTTCCAACGCGCTGTTGGCTCTGCCGCAGAAAATTACGGTTTTTCGCGACAGTGTCGTTATCGAAAACGAGCGCGAGAAAATTCTGGAGTACTGGACAGATTTCTTCAGGTGCATTGAAACAGAGAAGGCGTTTATTCTGAGCGGGGGAATGGAACGGAATCTTCTTGTCATTTCGAAAAACGGGCTTGCGCCGGAACAGGTCGACCGGCTTTCGGCGCATTTTTCTCACACCTTCGCGTCGCGTTACCTGAAAAGCAGGTAACGCGCAGGCAGCAAACGAATAAATCAGAAACATCGGATAACAGGGGGAGCGAAATTGCTGGAAAAACCAATTACAGTAAGCTGTCTTACCACCAGACCGGATTACGCTGATTTTAAAAGCGCGGCGTCTAAGGCAATGGTAAACGAAAATGAAATCCGGTTTTTAAGAATTACCGGGTGCGTTCTGATTCTCGCCGCTTTTCTGCTGCGCGCGTTTTTCAGCGGGGGCTTTTTTCAGTACGCGGCCTGCACCGCCATGGCGGCAGTGGGTGTGATTGTCGGCGCGTTTTACGACCCGATTATGCGTTACACCGTAAGGGCGCACGCCCTGCGGGAATATGAGGATATCAAAAAGAAATTTTTTGCTCAGATCACCGAATTCGGCGAAAGCGCGGTTGAGATTAAAACAGACAGATATACAGCCTCTATCCCCTATGAGCTTTTTTACAAGGTCTACGAGGACTCAAGGGTGTTTATTTTATACACCGGAATCAACGAGATGAAGTTTATTCCGAAACGAGCAATGAACGAACAGGAATGCAAGCAGATTCAGGGCATTCTGCGGTCAAAGCTTAAAGAAAAATATCAGCAGGAAGGTGCCCGTTAATGGATGATTTACATGAGGAGCAGAGAATTATAAACGTTGACCTTGAGAAGGAAATGAAACAATCATTTCTTGCTTACTCAATGTCCGTTATTGTTTCGCGCGCTCTGCCGGACGTGCGCGACGGTCTGAAGCCGGTTCACAGAAGAATTCTGTACACGATGTTCGAAAACAGCCTGTCTCCGGATAAAGCCTACCGCAAGTGCGCCGACACCGTCGGCTCAGTGCTGGGCCGCTACCATCCGCACGGCGACGCTTCCGTTTACGACGCGTTGGTTCGTCTGGCGCAGGATTTCTCGATGCGCTATATGCTGGTGGACGGACACGGAAACTTCGGCTCCGTAGACGGCGACCCGCCGGCTGCCTACCGTTATACCGAGTCGCGTATGAGCAAAATGGCGGTGGAAATGCTTGCCGATATCGACAAGGAAACCGTTGACTTTAAACCGAACTACGACGACCGCTTAAAGGAGCCGGTGGTTCTGCCCAGCCGCTTCCCAAACCTGCTGGTCAACGGCTCAACCGGTATCGCCGTGGGTATGGCGACGAATATTCCGCCGCACAATATGAACGAAGTAATCGACGGCATGTGTACGCTTATCGATAATCCCGACGCGTCGCTCGATGACCTGATGCAGCACATCAAGGGGCCGGACTTCCCCACCGGCGCGATCATCATGGGGCGTGCGGGCATCCGCGCCGCCTACGCCACCGGACGCGGCCGCATTACTGTGCGCGCCCGGGCGGAAATTGAGGAAGAAAAAAACGGCCGGTTTAATATCATCGTGACCGAGCTGCCGTATCAGGTCAACAAGGCAAGGCTGATTGAGAATATCGCTGAGCTGGTAAAGGACAAGCGTCTGGAGGGTGTTTCCAATGTGGAGGATCACTCCGACCGCGACGGCATGCATATGGTGGTCAGCGTAAAGCGCGACGCGTCTCCGCAGATCGTGCTGAACCAGCTTTATTCCTACACCCAGATGCAGATCACCTTCGGCGCGATTATGATCGCGATTGTGAACGGTGAGCCGAAAACCCTTACGCTGAAGGAAATGCTGCAAAATTACATCGATTTTCAGGAAAGCGTTGTCCGCCGCCGCACCGAGTATGAGCTCAAAAAAGCGGAGGAACGCGCCCATATTTTAGAGGGACTGAAAATCGCGGTCGACAACATTGACGAAGTCATCCGTATTATCCGCTCCTCTAAATCCATTCCCGAAGCGAAAATCGCACTGAGCGATCGCTTTGGTCTGGATGATTTGCAGACACAGGCCATTGTACAGATGCCGCTCGGGCGTCTTACCGGCCTGGAGCGCCAGAAGCTGGAGGATGAGCTGAGCGCGATCGAGCTGAAAATCGCGGACTTCAAGGATATTCTCGCCAACGAAAGCCGCCTGCTCGGCATTGTTAAGGATGAAGCAATGGCGGTAAAGAATAAGTTCGGAGACGAGCGCCGCACCGAGATTGCCACAGTAAGCGGCGAAGTTGATATTGAGGACCTCATTCCGAACGAGGAATGCGTGCTGACCCTTACGAGCTTCGGCTACGTTAAGCGCCAGAAGACCGACACCTACCGAACCCAGCGCAGGGGCGGGCGCGGCATCAGCGGCATGACCCGCCGCGAGGAGGATGTCGCGACGGAAATGTTTGTGATCAACAGCCACGATTACGTGATGTTCTTTACGAACCTTGGTCGTGTTTACCGTTTGAAGTGCTATGAGATTCCCGAGGGCTCGCGTACCAGCAAGGGCATGAATATTGCCAACCTGCTGCCCATCGCACAAAATGAACGGGTAACCTCGATGATTCGAGTGCCGGAGTTTGACGAAGAAAGCTTCCTCGTAATGGTAACGCGCAGCGGCATTATCAAGAGAACCAGCCTGAGCGCCTACAATACCGCGCGCAAGGGCGGTGTCATCGCGCTTGACCTGGACGACGGCGACGAGCTGAGGTGGGTACGCCTGACCGATGGCGAAAGCCAGCTTCTGGTTGCGACCCGACTCGGTATGGCAATCCGCTTTGAGGAAAATGACGTGCGCGCCATGGGCAGAACCGCGCGCGGCGTAAAGGCCCTTACCCTCAAGGAAAGCGACGAGGTCGTGGGCATGAGCGTCCTGCGTGAGGATGGTCTGGTGCTTACCGTATCCGAAACCGGCTACGGCAGGCTTTCTCCCATCAGCGATTACCGCATCCAGTCCAGAGGCGGCAAGGGTCTGATGAATTATCATATTGAGAAATACGGCTGTGTTGCCGCAATCAAGGTTGTCGACCGTGAGGACGATATTATTTTGATCGCCTCCGACGGCGTAATCATCCGTATTCAGGCAAGCACCATCCGCGAATGTGCAAGACCCTCCAAGGGTGTGCGCGTTATGCGCCTGAGCAACGACAGCAGAGTCGTAACCCTTGCCCGAACTACTCATGAGGAAGAGGAAACGGATTCCCTGCCGCCCGATGAAGGCGGCGCGGACGAGGGCGCGGAGGATATCGAGCTGGAGGAAGACGGAGAAATCGGCGGCGAAACAGAACAGACCGAAGAATAAGAAAGGGCGTGACCGGAATGAAAAACAAAAAAGTGCTCGCGGCTGTAATGACCGCCGCGATAGCCGCTTCCCTGTTGGCTGCCTGCAAAAATGAGGCGAATAAGCCGACAATAACTTCCGGTGTGGAGAGCGCTCCTTCCAGTGCGGGCAGTGCGCCGGTGCCCAGCTCCCAGCCGGAGGTGAGCTCCGAGCCGGAAAGCTCCTCGGCGGCTTCTCTGCCGACGGAGAATATTCCGACCGAATCCCAGCCCGGGCAGGTCATCGAGATACAGACCGACGATAAGGAATTCAACGCAAAGTTTGAAGCCAACCCGATTGATAAAGCGTATATCAAGGAATCCAACAATGCGATTTCCAACATTGATATGGTCAATGTTTCCAACAAGTTCAGCGGAATCTGGCAGAAGGAAGTGACCCACGCCTATTCCCTGCTGGAAAAGGCGATGAAGACGGATTCCAGCATGAAGCCGAAAACTTACCAGAAGGAACAGAAGGACTGGCTGAACGGCAAGGCGCAGGCACTGAAAAAGATCAGCACGACAGAGCAGGCCGCCGGCGGCAGCATGGTGCAGGTGAATGTGGCCTCCAAAACGATGGATTTTTACCGCAGCCGCGCCGCGCAGCTTTATAAAGAGCTTTACGGCTACGACAAGAATTTCACCTACGAATTCAAGCCGTAGCCTATTGGATTATTGATTTGCCCTCAGGCCGGGCGGGCCCATCCAAGGATTCTTCGCTTAACAAATAGCTTTGGTTAACCAGACTGAAAGGCGGGAACAAAAACAACAGATGAAAGATGACACAAGAACATACCAAAAGATGCTTGTTTCTTCGCTTATTTCGATAGCGATTTTCGTGGGACTGTTATGGCTGAGATTTTATGCAGGGATCAATTGGAACAATACCGTACTGACGAGATTGCTCGTCGTACTTTTATGGCTTCTGCTTATCTTTTTCGGATTATTCACCGTCTTAATAATTTTGTATGTGATATTGGAACCGATTTTTAAACGGGAGAGGTTGCAAAAAATTAAAAACAACGAAATACGCGAAGACTCCGAAATCGGCGAAATGTGTTATATTGACGGCTGGTTGGTTAAACAAGGGTTCACGCTGTTTGACGAAGAATACCGAACGAGTGTATTGTTTGAATGCGTCGGACAAGATGAGGAGATAACACAAAATCAAAAAAACGCGTTCAAAGAATTTAATTTAAATTGTGAAGCATTGCGAAGCCAACTTGAGCAAAAACTGGAAGAAGCGGAATTTTCGGATATCTTTGTCCCGTCAGAGTTGATCATTTCAAAAGACGGCGATTATAAGCTAATCGGAGGAGACGTCACTTCCGACGACAGCGATTCTGAATTCTTGGTCACATTCGACCCGCTCAAGATCGTGCTGCACGAGGAAATCTTGCAAAAGCTCGAGTTAAACCGCGATTCTGTTTGCGCGGGTGATGATGCATCAAGACACAAGGCTGTTATCCGAATTGAACAAACCGACTGTAACGAAGAATTAATCCTCGACATTTCAAAAAGGTACTTGCCCAAAATGGACGGTGCGGTGTGGGATTGTATTATAAATAATGCTCTTGTTGCAAAGGTACAGGGCGATTTTACGCGTGCCCAGATGATTGCCGTGTTCGCTTTTGATACGTATGATTTTGCCACACAAAACAAAATGTACTTTAAGTATCACAGCACAGCTCAACAATAGCTGCCCGGTTCCCGGACGGAGGAAAGCTCCGAACCAAAAAGCCCCTTTTCATAGACGGAAGATTCAAAATTGTAATAACTGTGGGTAAAAATACTATTTGTATAATATGGGAGCACGAAAGATGAAGCTGATGGAAAAAACACTTTCTCAAAAGGAAATCTATAAGGGCAGGGTTCTCCGCTTCCATGTCGACAGTGTCGAGCTGGAAAACGGGAAAAGCTCGACCCGCGAGTGTGTCGATCATCCCGGCGGTGTGACCGTCGCCGTTTTGACGGAAAAGGATGAAATGCTGTTCGTCCGCCAGTACCGCTACCCTTACCGCGATACCGTTCTTGAAGCGCCCGCGGGCAAGCTGGAAAAGGGCGAGGATCCGTTCGAGGCGATGAAACGCGAGCAGATGGAGGAAACCGGAACAACCGGCGACCAATATGTGAAGCTGGGCGAGCTGTATCCCTCCCCCGCCTATACCAACGAGATCATCTATCTTTATGCCTGCCGCGCCGCGTCCTTCGGTGAAATCAGCCTGGATGACGACGAGTTTCTGACGGTGGAGCGTATTCCCATTGCCAAGGCGGTTGAAATGGTGATGAACAGTGAAATTCCCGACGCAAAAACACAGGTGCTGGTGCTGAAAACGGCGCAGCTCCTGCGGGAAGGGAAAATCTAAAATACAACACTAGTGTAATTTAAAAGACTCAAGTTTGGTAGTTGAGTAACGCATGGCTTGAATACTTTCATATTATATACCAATAATACTTGTAATAAGTAAAAGTTGGTGATATTATAAATGTGTAAGGAGAAAAAAAAGACATCGCATAAAGGAGGCAATAATATGGCTGTTTTAACAAGTCCGTGTAAAATTCCTTTTATAATTAGAGAAGACAAATCTAAACAATTCATAGAAAAATGTAAAAAATCAAGCTTATCTGAGGAACGCAGGCAAGAGCTTATGGAATATTCAAAACGGATAAGAAGTGAGAGCAGTGTCCAAAATAAGAGAGAATTATAAATTTCATCCTGAGATTTTTTTGCTTAGTCAAGAGAATCTTTCCCGTATTAACGGGTTTCATTGTAATGTTGAAGCGATGGATAATTATTTGAAATCATATGCGATTACAGACGCAGAAACAGGAAATGGTGTTACATACTTAGTAATTGATAAAGATTTGAACGAATTAGTTGCTTATTATACCCTCTGCTCCAGCGCGGTGTTTGTTAACGGAGAAATGTCATCGGCGGTATATATTAATATGTTTGCAGTCAGAGGGGATTATCAGGATATTGTATATTATACGGAAAACAAGCATCAAGAAATCTGTGTAAGCGCTTCTATTCTTTATGAGCTTATAGGAAATGTTTATAATATGTCAAAAAATATATTGGGAGTAAAGTATATTTCACTGTACTCTCTTCCTGAGGCTTGTGAATTTTATAAACGAAACTTTTTTATTGAGCTAACAGATGAAATCATGATGCCGGATTCAACTGATAAGAGTATCAGTATAGAAGAATGTATTCCAATGGTAATGCCACTATTTTCATAATGGAATAAATATGCGTTTTATTGACCACCTTTTAAAGGGCGGCTCTTTTTCTATAAAAAGCAAGTCTTAACAACGTGAAGGGTATAATATCAAAGGCGGTGCTTTATCATGGATATCAAGGATAAGATCAAATATTTTTATGAGGAAGTCGTCTCAAACCACAGGATTGACGAGGTTCCCGAATATATCTCGGAGGACTGTACCATCAGGATCGGGGACAAAGTTTTTCCGGCGGGCATTGATGGAATGAAACAGCATCTCATTGATGTGAGGAGAACCTATCCGGAGTTGAAGATGACGGTGATCCGCCAGTACTGCGACGGCGACTATGTGATTTCCGAATTCATCACGGAGGTCACCCATCAGGGCGAATGGCTTGGGATGAAGCCAACCGGGAAAAAATTGACCTTTACCGGTGTTGATATAGAGAAAATAGCGAATGGAAAAATAATAGAGCATGGCGGGGCCATGAATACGTTTGAAACGCTGTTTGAAGCGAATATTATTCAACCGACCCCGTAAAATAAAAACCACAGATGTTTGCGTGACTTTTCAACAGAAAAAGAAAAAACAGTTGAAAACAAATGGAAAGCCGTCGCCCAAAGCGGAGGCAACGCATGCACAGCGTTATACATTTAGTAGAAAATAGTAAAAAAATATATAATTGTAAAAATTATCGACACGAAAAAATGGAAATATTATTCGAATTTTGTTGCATTTGGGAATAAAAAGCGTTATAATTTTTTCAGAGGCACAATAAAAAACAAACGCAGGTACGGAGTCACGACACTCCGCACCCTGCGATACGGAGACGCATCCTCCATACCACAACGGGAAAACCCGCACGTTTGCAAAAACTATTATACTTCTTTCGGCATATTTTGTACAGAGGGAAAGTATTAGACATTTTTGCGATTGCTGATCGGCATCCTCGTCGCTGAGTATGGAACCGGATTCCGTACTCGGCGTTTTTTATTGCTGCCCCCAGATTAAGCGGCGGGGGCAGAGTCCCCCTATGACCATGCCCCCGTTGGCTGATTTGTAATTTGGGGAAGCAATCAAAATGGATGAAAGCAATCTCAATAATAGAAAACAGCGCCCCTTGCGGAGCGCTGTTTTCTATTATAAGGAAAGTTGTTCGTTTCCAAACGTCAATGAAAATCCCACAGAAAGTTGACACGGCTCTGTTTGATGGGGATACTGGGGATGCAGGGGATTTTTATGGAACCCCCTCGTTGGGAGTTAAAAATCCCCCTGCGAGTCCTTTGCATCCTTTCGGACGATACCGAAAGGATGGGTCTGCCCGACCTGAGGGCAATAACGGGCAAAGTAACGATTATTTCTTATTCTCAAAGCCATAGAGCGTTTTTTAAAAATGATTTTGAGTATCACACGTCCTCTATCATGCTCATAACCAATCCGGCAGGAACCGGCGGATAACAGCACGCGGTTTTCGGCGGCGCCGGTTCCCCGCTATCAGCGACTTCGCAAATTTCCTTGAGCCGGGGCGGGTTCAGAAGAAACGCGCACCGGGCTTCGCCGCGTTCCACCGAACGGACGGCTTCTTCTGCGGAGAGCAAAAACGTGCACTGCTCGCGCAGAAGGGCGGGGTTTATCCCCAGCAGCCTTTCCAAAATCAGACCGCGCAGAAGAGAGCCGTCCAGTTGCTCCAGGGTGTCACGGCTCTGCGGCAGCTCCGCGTCCTCCGTGCTTTCCGTATCCAGAAGTAACAGAAGCGTCCAGCTTTTGCCGCCGGTATAGAGACCGAATGCCTTTTTCCCCTGCCGGTACAGCGCGTCAAGATTGCTTTCAATCTCATCCGCGATACGCAGAGATACGGCTTCCCGTGAAATGACTTGAAAATATGGACGGCAGTCTGCGAGAAACCGTACAATGTCAAAACCACCCGCGCTTACCGTGCAATGGAACGGAATCAAGGCGGTTTCCTGCTCCAGATCGGTCAGCAGTGCAAAAACAGAACCTGCCCCGACCTGCCTTGCCGCCTGAAAGCCTTCAAAGCTGTCGGCAATCCGGAGCTTTCGTCCCTCAAAATCTTCACGGATGGTTCGGAGGATAAGCTGGTCGTTGATGACCCACAGGCGGTGGGTAACGCCCTGACGGGTGAAGGAAATACGCGGTTTCCCCCGCGAAAGGAGATTGACCCGGCTCATGGTCTTGCGCCCGTCGTCCTCATAAAGCATTCTTACCGGGCTGAATTCGCAGGACGTCGCTTTTATCAGCTCAAGCCGCTCCACACTTTGCTCGGGCTCCGCTTCGCTGAACGCCGCCAACGCTTCTCCGTCGGTTTTTACCCGGCAGAGCAGCCCCTTTACCGTTCTTTTTTGCCCGCGAAAAACAAATTTCTGCTCGTAAATATAAATGGCAGGAGCGCTGTCACGCTTTAAAATGCCTGTTCCAAGCCATTCCGATAGAGTTCGCGCCGCACCGGAAGCACCTTGCTCAGGGCATTCCAGCCATACGGCGTGAAAAGGACCGGTATTCCGGAGGGTCTCGGTTTCTTCCAAACCAAGCCGGTCAAAAGGCGGAGAAATCAGTTCCCCGGGCTCACCCGCCGCCGGAGAGAAGCGCAGCGCGCGGAACGGATATAATACAGCCATTTTAAAACACTCCCATCTCAGTATTTCAGCAATTTCTTTTATTGTAAAGGGTTCGTCCGCGTCCGTCAAGCAAAGGGGACATTACGCTGCTAGAAAAGAGAAAATAATAAGAATTCAAGAAATTTCAGACTTTATTTAAAAGAATGTTTACATTTCCGGTTCAGAATTTTGTTAAAATAAAGATTACCGTAATAGCAAATTATCCTGTATATAAAAAGATGAGATGCCGCACGGTTTGAAGTATTGAAAAGCCTTAAATTGAACAGGAGGGACTCAGCATGATTGAGGTGAAAAACCTCTCAAAGCGTTACGGACAAAATATCGCTTTGAACAATATCAGCTTTTCGGTGGAAAAAGGCACCGTAGTCGGCTTTTTGGGGCCGAACGGCGCGGGAAAATCCACCACGATGAACATTATTACCGGCTATCTTTCCGCCAGCTCGGGAGTAGTTACCGTTGGTGGCTACAACACGCTCGACAACCCAAACGAGGTGAAAAAACTGATCGGCTATTTGCCGGAAATGCCTCCCCTTTACCCTGATATGACGGTAAAGGAATACCTGAATTTTATGTACAACCTGAAAAAGGTTACCTTACCGCGCGAAAAGCACATTAAAGAAATCTGTTCGCTGGTAAAGATCAACGATGTTTACAATCGCCTGATCGCGAACCTTTCCAAGGGCTACAAGCAGCGTGTGGGGATCGCGCAGGCTTTGCTGGGGAATCCTCCTGTTTTAATTCTGGACGAGCCGACGGTCGGTCTTGACCCGAAGCAGATCATTGATATCCGCAATTTGGTGAAAGATCTCGGCAAAAATCATACCATTATTCTCAGCTCCCATATCCTGCCCGAAATTCAGGCGGTTTGCGAGCGAATTATCATCGTCAGCAAGGGTAGTCTGGTAGCCGACGGCACGCCGGATACGCTGGCACATAACCTTAGCACCGAACATAAGCTGATCGTCCGCATTGACGGACCGCGTGAGGAAATTCTAAACGGATTGAAAGCGCTGCAAAATGTCGTAAGAGTGGACGCCTTTGGCGAAAAGGAGTCGGGTGTTTTTGAATTCGGCGTAGAGGCGCAAGAGGGAATTGATATCCGCCGCGACCTGTTCCGCCTTGCCGCGAAGAAGGACTGGCCCATCGTGTCGCTCTCCAACACCGAGCTTACGCTTGAGGATGTGTTCCTGCAGCTGACCAGTACCTCCTATCTGAAAGATAGTGCATTGCTTGGAGAAGCTATGAAAGGAGGACAACAAGAATGATTGCAATAACAAAAAGAGAGTTGAAATCTTACTTTTTCTCCCCGATCGGCTACGTGTGCGTGGGGGTTTTGCTGGCGCTTTACGGCTTTTATTATTCTCAGGTACTCATGCTCCAGTCCTCATCCTATATCGCGACCGTTTATGGTACCATGTTTATGTGGAGTATGATGATTATCCCGATTATTACGATGCGCAGCTTCAGCGAGGAAATGCGTAATAAAACTGATCAGGCGCTGCTTACCGCACCGGTGAGCGTGACCTCCATCGTGATGGGCAAATTTCTGGCGGCGTTTGGCGTGTTTGCTATCGCCACCCTTGGCAGCCTGGTTCCCGCCGTGGTAATCGGCATTTTTTCCGCGCCGAGCTGGGCGATGATTTTCGGCAACGCGTTCGGCGCTCTGCTTTACGGCGCCGCCATGATCTCCATCGGCGTTTTTATCTCCTCCTTAACGCAAAGCCAGATCGTAGCCGCCATTGGAACCTTCGGCATTTCGATTATCCTGCTGGTTCTCGATCAGCTCTCCGGCGTAATCAACAATCCGATTGCGGCCAAGGTAATCGGCTGGATCTCCTTCAATTCCCGGTATACACCCATTACCAAAGGCAGCTTTGAGGTTTCGAGTATTGTGTTCTTTTTGAGCGTGGTTGCGGTGTTTGTGTTCCTGACCGCCCGTAAGCTCGAAAGCAAAAGATGGGGTTAAGGGGGTAAAAGAGAATGAATATTGAAAAAGAATATGAGTTAGAACAAAAAAAACCAAACCCGCTGCAGGAGTACACGAAGAGCCAAAAGTTTAAGCGCGGCACCATCTCCACGGCGTTTACCATCGGTTTTCTGGTAATTGTGGTATTAATTAATGTTATTGTGAGCATTCTGGGCGAACGTTTTCCCTCCATCAACCTGGATATGACTAAAAACAGCACCAACTCCCTCTCTTCCCAAACGCTTGATATTATCAATAACGTGAAGATTCCGGTGACGATCAATATCCTTGCAAGCGAGTCCGCGGTTAAGGGCGACCAGGTGTATGCCGGTACCGGTCTCCAGTATAGCCAGGTGGGAACGCTTGTGGCGAAGGTCGCGGAAAAGAACCCAAATATCAAGGTGGAATATATCGATTTGGCGCGAACCCCAACCTTCGCTTCCAAATACAAAACAGAAAGCCTTCAGGAGGGGGATGTCCTGGTCGTAAGCGATAAGCGCCACCGCCTGCTGACCAGCACGGACCTTTTCGATATGCAGTATTCGCAGGACGGCGGCTCGACGCTTTCCTATTCCAAGGTAGACAGCGCTCTTGCCTCCGGTCTGAGCTCCGTAACCGCGGAGCATATGCCCGTTGTGGCTTTTGACACCGGGCACAAAGAGATTATGGACCCAACCACCTTTAAAAGCCTTTTGAGCAGCAATAATTTTGAAACAAAGGATTTTAACCTTCTGACGGAAAATATTCCGGATAAAGCACAGATGATTGTGCTTGGCTGCCCGACCACTGATTACACCGACGAAGAGATCAAGAAGCTGGAAGGCTTTCTTGGCAGCACCGAGCTGGCGGGCGACCGTACCCTTATGGTCACCTTTCACCCGAGCCAGGTAGAAATGCCCAAGCTTTCCACCTTCCTCAAGGAATGGGGCATCGAGGTGCCGCCGCAGACGGTAATCATCGAGAGTGACCAGTCCAAGCATTTTACAAACGACGCGAGCTACATTATTTCCGATTTGCAGAGCAATCTGGATTTAGGCTCGAAAACCAATTACACCTATTTCACCACGCCGCAATCCAACCCTGTCAATACGCTGTTTGATACGCAGGGCAACCGCAAGACCTTTGTTCTGGCAAAGTCGGACGAAACCTGTTACCTGCAATCGGCAAAATCCAGTGCAGGCGAAGCCGCCGAAAAGAAATCCTTTAACACGGCGGTACTCACACAGGAAAGCATCAAGGCAAAGGATAAAGCCTACAAAGCGAATGTAGTTGCGTTGGGCAGCGCTATGATGTTCAACCAGGAGGTGCTGATGGCTTCCACCTTCAGCAACGGAACGTATCTGGTCGATCTTTCCCGGTACGCGACCGGAACCAGCAACGCGGCTGCGGCTGTGAACGCAGCGCCGGTACAGGTGAATGTGGCGGATATTACCCTGAACAGCTTTACCAGCATGATTCTCGGCTTCGGGATCTTCACGATCCTGATACCGCTTCTGATCGCCATCGCGGGCATCGTTGTGTTTAATAAGAGGAGGCACCTGTAAGATGAATACCGGCAAAAGAAATTTAATCATCGTCGGAGCCGCCATTGTGATATTGGGGGGAACGACCGCAGCCTTAATGCTGACCGGGAACGGAAAAGACAATGCCGGATCTTCCGTTTCTTCTCCCGATTCTATTCAGCTTGTCACCAAAAAAGAAGAAGACATCGTTTCCATGGCCGTGAGCAATAAGACGGGAAGCTACACCCTGATTCCTGTAAAAAAGCCGATGGCCGGCGCAGCGAGCACCGCCCCGGAGGATATGGTAACGATCTACAGCGTCAAGGGGCTTGAAGACCTTAATATCGACACAACGGCTACCGATCAGGTTGTACGCAACGGCTACAGCCTTTCCGCAACAAAGAATCTGGGCGCGGTAACAAATCTCGAGGAGTACGGCTTGAAGGACCCGCAGGCGGTCGTCAAGGTAAGCTTTAAGGATGGAAGCCAGTATAACTATAAAATCGGCAGCGCCAGCGCAACAGACAGTACCTCCTTTTACATGTGCGGAGAAAATTCGAATAACGTGTACATCGTAACCGTGGATTCCGGCATTCTGCAGGATGAAAGGCATTTTATCAATAAAAATATGCTTTCGATTACCAATGCCGGAAAAGACAACGACTACACCGATATTAAGCTGAGCGGAAAAAACTTTCCGCAGCCAATCGCCACCAAAAAAGAGAGCGACGGCTTCTACATGAGCTCCCCCATTCATTCGGGGCTTGATGAAAATAAAGTCGCCGAGATTCAAAACTCGCTGACTGCGCTGACAGCAAATACTGTCGAGGCCGTTCACCCAGACGAGACCGCTATAAAGAAATACGGTCTGGACGCGCCCGCCGCGGTTGTTGAGTTTACCGTGAATAACGAAAAATATAAAGTAATGGTCGGCGCAAAGAACGGTAGCCAGTATTATGCCGCCTTCGACCCCGCGAAGACAGTCTACCTGGTTAAGGCGTCTGATGTGAGCGCATGGGCGGAGACCAACGCATTCACCCTGCGGAACAAGCTTCTTCATTTACCAATGATCGATTCCTTGAAATCCATTGCGGTGGAGAAAGGGGCTGTTTCCTCCGCGGTAACGGTTCAGCGCACGAAGGACGAAAAGCAATCCACGCAGGATAAGCCGGCCTACACCTACAAGGTGCTGAGTCAGGATAACAAAGAGCTGGATTACGATAAGAACTATAAGTCGTTCTTTATCAGCCTGATTAGTTTGGAAACGCTGGAGGATGCGAACGCAAAGCCAAACGGAGCTCCGGTGTACCGCGTGACATACTCCTATTTTGACAAAGGCGCAACGGATATTCTTGAATTCTACAAGAGCTCGGATCGCCGTTACACAGCCGTTGTAAACGGTGAGATTTTCGGAACTATCGTTTCCACCGAAGTAGATAAGGTGTTTGACAAATATGAGCAGCTTCAGGCTGGCAAAGCCGTAGCAGCGGAATAAATAAAGTTTAAGGGCGGAGGGAAAAACCTCCGCCCTTTTAATTGCAGAAAACCGGCAAACTGCTCCAAAGCCGCGCACCCCGCTTGGCCCTGGGGCGAAGAAAATCAAAAAAGGCTTTTATTTACACAGTAAAAGTACTATAATGTTAAATAATAAACAATCTAGTTCAGGGGATGTTACTTTGGGACTCGCGGTGCAAAAGGCAAAACAACAGGTAATCAATCTGGGAAAAAATTTGGAAGTGTTCTTTAAGTGGGTGTTATTGGCTTTACTGGTCGGTATTACGGTTGGCGGAATCGGAACCGCATTTTATTTTTGTATGCAATTCGCGACGGATTTTCGCACGCGCAATTTGTGGATAGAATGGCTTCTGCCCTTGAGCGGACTGCTCATTGTTTTTCTATACCGGCTTGCCGGGGTAAAAAAAGCAAAGGGAACCAATCTGGTATTGCTGGCGGTTCGTTCGCCGGAGGAGGTTCCTCTGCGGATGACACCGCTGATCTTTGTTTCTACCGTGATCACGCATCTTTTCGGCGGCTCCGCCGGACGTGAAGGGGCGGCACTGCAAATAGGCGGGAGTTTGGGGTTCCAGCTTGGCAAGCTATTTCGGTTGGATGAAAAGGATTTACATATTATTACGATGTGCGGAATGAGCGCAGCTTTTTCCGCGTTGTTCGGAACCCCGGTTGCCTCTGCGGTTTTCGCGATGGAGGTTGTCAGCGTGGGCATCATGTACTATGCCGCGCTGGTTCCCTGTGTGGTTGCCGCCCTTACCGGAGCGGCAGTGGCCCGGTTTTTCGGCGCGCAGGGCGCGGAGTTCACGATACAGGGCGGCATTCCCTCCCTTTCGGCACTCCCCATGCTGCAAACCGCCCTGCTTGCGGCTCTTTGCGCCGGAGTCAGCGTAATATTTTGCTACCTGCTTCATAATATAAACAGGCTGTACCGAAAACATCTTCCCAACCATTATCTGCGCGCGGCGGCAGGCGGCGCCGCCGTGGTGCTTCTGATGCTTCTCAGCGGCACACAGGATTACATGGGTGCGGGAATCAATGTAATTCAGTCCGCTATGAATGGGAGCGCGAAACCGGAAGCCTTCGTATTAAAAATGATTTTCACCGCAATAACGCTCGGCGCGGGCTTTAAGGGCGGCGAAATTGTTCCGAGCTTCTATATCGGTGCGGCATTTGGCTGCGTAACCGGCGGATTGATTGGTCTGAACCCCGCGTTTAGCGCGGCAGTCGGGCTTACAGCCGTGTTCTGCGGCGTGACCAACTGCCCCATGACCTCCTTGGTAATCAGCATCGAGCTGTTTGGGGCGCAGGGTGCGCTGTTCTACCTGCTCGCGGTTGCGGTAAGCTATATGCTCTCGGGGTACACCGGTCTTTACAGCAGGCAGAAAATCATGTACTCCAAATACAAATCCGAATTCATCGGCGAAAACGGATAAGGGAAATAAATCAGGAGAGGCTGCGCCCCTCCTAACCTCCTGCCAACCTGCGGCAATACCCCGTCAATGAAAACTATGCAAACCATCGACATAGGCTTGTTTGATGGGGATACTAAGCTCCCCGCCCGACCTGAGGGCAAAGAAAGAAGTCTGATACATTTACCCGCTTTAAGCAAGTACCAACCGCTGCCCTAAACATGCATCTCACTATCATCTACACAGGAATAAACCGCCCGTCAATGAAAACCACGCAAAAAATTGACACAGCCTTGGCTGATGGGGATACTGGGGGTGCAGGGGGATTTTATGGAACCCTCCCGTTGGGAGTTAAAAATCCCCCTGCGAGTCCTTTGCATCCTTTCGGACGATACCGAAAGGATGGGTCTGCCCGACCTGAGGGCAAAGCAAGAAGTCTAATGCATTTCAGCTAAGAGCAACCCTTGTTCAGCGAACATTTTTGCAATAGGAAATTCAAAATTACTTATCTTGATATAAAAATATTGTCAAATATAAAAATAAAATCTTGCAATATAGAACCAAACGCGCTATAATTCTGTTAGAGGCACAATAAAAAACACAAACGCAGAAGCAGGTGGTGGAACACCTGCCTCCTGCGATACGGAGACGAGACCTCCATACCACAACGGGAATCCCCGCACGTTTGCAAACATTATTATACTTCTTTCGTCACATTTTGTACAGAGGGAAGTTTCAAGATTTTTGCGATCGCCAAAGGAACCCTGCGCTGTGTATGGAAAAAGAATTCCGTACATAGCGTTTTTTATTGCTGCCCCCGAATAGAGCGGCGCGGGCAAAAATTCCATAAATCCCTATTTGAATTAATTTACGGCATATCCCTTCCCTCAACGACCGCCCGCGCAAGCTAATTCGTTATTATTCGGGGTGCAATAAGAAGAGATAAAGGTGATCGCGGAAAAAACCAGCGCCCCGTTTGGGGCGCTGGTTTTATTTTGCCCTGACCGGAAAATCACCCGGCTCATGGGAACCGTTGTTGAAGTAAATGTCATACCAGACCAAAAACACAAATATAGTCCAAATTTTACGGTTGTTGTCACATTTTCCGCTGTAGTGATCGTCTAAAAAGCGCATAAGCTCGTCGGTGTTGAAGAACTGCTTCGCCACTTCCCCCGTAAATGCTTCTTTTACGATGTTGTAATATTTCTCTTGGCGCAGCCAAACCCGGATGGGGACGGGGAAGCCAAGCTTCTTCTTCTGCGCTGTCTCTGTGGGCAAATGCTTCAGCGCGGCCCGGCGCATGGCATATTTCGTGTTCTCTTTGTTGACTCTTAGCTTGCGCGGAATACGCGAAGCGACCCGAAAAACCTCCTTATCGAGGAACGGCACGCGCAGCTCCAACGAGTTGGCCATGCTCATGCGGTCGGCTTTCAGCAGGATATCGCCGACCAGCCATACGTTGATATCCAGATACTGCATCTTGGTAACGTCGTCCTTATCCTTTACGCGTTCGTAATACTTCTTTGTGATTTCCTGCGGACGGGTAACCGGAATATCGCTTTTCAGCAATCTGCGTTTTTCATCCATGGTGAACATGCTGCAGTTGCCGATAAAGCTTTCCTCAATCGGCTGGGCGCCGCGGATGAGAAAGTTTTTACCCTTAAAGCGGAACGGCAGCAGCCTTGCGACCGCGGAGAAGAATTTACGAAGCCCCAAGGGAAGCTTTTTGTAGGCTTCAAAATCATCCGGCTCGTGGTAAATGTTGTAGCCGCCGAACAGCTCGTCCGCGCCTTCGCCGGAAAGCACCACCTTTACGAATTCGCTCGCCATTTTGGATACGAAATAAAGCGCGATACAGGAAGCGTCCGCCAGAGGCTGATCCATATGATACTGCACCTTGCGGATATTTCCCCAGTATTCATCGTCGGAAATCACCTTGCAGTGATGGTCAACGTTAATTTTTTCCGAGAGGTTTTTCGCCCAGCTGATCTCGTTGTATTTTTCGCCGTAATCAAAGCCGACCGTAAAGGTTTTCTGACCTGAAAAATAGGTGGAAACATAGCTGGAATCCACACCGCTGGAAAGGAAGCAGCCCACCTCCACGTCGCTGATTTTGTGGGCGCTGACGGAGTCCTCAAAAATATTTTCAATCTCAGTAACCGCCTGCTCCTCCGTCATGGAGTTGTCCGCCTCAAATTTTGGCTCCCAGTAACGGTGCGTTTCGACCTTTCCGTCCTTGTACCAGAGATAATGCGCCGGCATCAGGCAGTAGACATTCTCAAAAAAGGTCTCGGGCGGAACCGAATACTCAAACGAAATATAATTGTTCAGTGCATTTTTATTAAAAACCTTTTGAAAGCCCGGAAATTCCAGAATACTCTTGATTTCGGAGGCATAGACAAAGCTGCCTCCCGCCTGCGTGTAGTGCATCGGCTTAATTCCGAAAAAATCACGGGCGATAAACAGGCTGTTATCCTTCGTATTCCAGATGGCGAACGCAAACATGCCGCGCAGCTTGTTCAACAGCTCTTCCCGCCATTCTTCAAAGCCGTGAATCAGCACCTCGGAATCGGTATTGGTGTAGAATTGATGACCCTTTTCAAGCAGAAGCTTTCTCAATTCCTGATAATTGTAAATCTCGCCGTTGAAGGTGAGTACAAGAGACTTGTCCTCGTTGTAGATCGGCTGGTCGCCGGTAGAGGCGATATCGATAATGCTCAGACGGCGAAAGCCCATAGAAATTGCTTCACTGGTAAAAACACCGCTCGAATCCGGCCCGCGATGGGTTATTTTGTCCGTCATGCTTTTAATTACTTCGTCGCGGTCAATTACTTCACCGGTAAATCCGCACAAACCACACATGGTTATTCCTCCTCGCCGCGGTAAATCCGCAGAATATTCTGAGCGGCTTCGGAATCCACCGCCTTAAAGTCTCCGCCCTCTTGTGAAGCGCCGACACTCCTGACAATTTCGAGCGATCTATGATAAACATCTATTCTTGTTTCCTGACGTACAGGCTCTTTTTCCCCTTTCAGGAAGAACGAAAACCCGATTTTCCCCGTCGCTTCCTCCGCGTAGCAGAAATAGCCCGATACCACGGCTTTCCCGTGCTTCCTTACCGCTACGTCGATCAGCGCGGTTTTAACCAGCTCTACCGCAAGGTCGTCGAGACCCGCTTCTAAAATCAAAATTTTTTCCTTTAAGCCGGTCAGCGCAGTGACGACCCGTTTGGTCAGCGTGTTGAATTGGGGGAATTTTTCACTGATATCAACCGACTGAAGCTCGCTGTCGTTACCGTTCGGCACCACATAAACCATGAACCCACGACCCTTGTCATGGTAAAGGCAGGGGTAAACAAGCTGTGCTTCGTAGCCGCAGGCGGGACATTTCCAGTCAAACAGGGTTTCATTGACCACCAGAGCCCTCAAATCCGGATTTTCATCCACGCCGATCCCCGGCCACATTTGCGTTTTCACAGCGGCTCCGCAGTGCGGACAGCTTACGTCTTTGTTGATCTGCGTTGACAATTTCTGTCTCCTCCTTAGGCTTTGCGTATTTATTGATTATATCACAGCAACTGGAAAAAAGGAATACAATCCCCCATTTTCCTCCGCGTAGAAGAAAAGCGATATTAATTGCCCGCAAGCAAAATATGGGGTATAATTTGTTTATTGGCACTTATTAGTCGCAATAGGAGGAAAACCGTATGCTGATTTTTCTGCAAACCATACAGGAAGAGGAACGCACCAGGGTAGAGATGATTTATCGGGATTATTCGGGCACTATGCTACATACGGCGCAGTCTATTTTAAAGGATTCATACCTCGCAGAGGACGCGGTTTCTCGGGCTTTTTTATTAATTATAAATAATTTACAAAAAATTCATTTTTTAAACTGTAACAAAACAAGGGGTTTAGTTGTTATTATAGTGAGGAACATTTGTTACAACATGATAAAAAATGAAAAATCCAAGGCAACGGAGCCTCTGGAGGAATACGAAGATATTCCGGGCAAAACAGAAGAAATCCCTCTGGAGCACATCGTTACCGGCGAAAGCTATGAGTTTATCATGGACTGCCTGTCGGAGCTGCACAGCAATTATAAGGATATTCTGCGCTTGAAGCTGGTCTACGACTATTCAGACGAAGAAATCGCAAAAATTCTGGATGTTTCTCAGGATAATGTCAGAGTCCGGCTGCATCGCGCGCGAAAGGCGCTGACCGATCAGATGAAGAAAAGAGGCGAAGGAGATGAATAAAGACAAATTGAATCGTCAATTGTTTGAGACCATGCTGAAAGCGGCGTTGGAGGAGGATTTTCAGCGGGAGTTGGATACACTCGCGCCGGAAGCCGACCTTAAAAAAGAATATCAACCTTCGTCGGAGCTGGTTCTAAAAATCCGGGAAGCCGCGAAAAAAGAGAAACGTCGCGGCCGGCAAAACAAAATTGTTCAGGCGGCAAAAAAGGCCGCCGTAGTCACCGCGATTTTGATTCCGGTTACGTTTGGCGGCCTTCTGAGTGTGGAAGCCTCCCGAACCGTCATCTTCAATTCAATTATGGAATGGAAAGCAGACCATGTGGATCTTTATTTTCAACCGGAATCTCAGATACCGGAGGACAAAGGGGACGTTTTGTATAAACCGACTTATCTCCCCGATGGGTTTCGTGAAAAAGAATCTGTAAAAGTCGGTGCAACACAAAGAATCACCTATGAAAATGACAGCAAAGAACCCATTATTTTTGATCAAACTTCTATAGTAAATGGAAAAAAATCCTTGGATACGGAGCATAAAGAACTAAAAGAAATTATCATAAACGGAAACAAAGCTTACTTTTTTACTTCTGACAAATTCGATAAAAGAAATCATATTATATGGCAGGATAATAATACAAGCTTCAATTTAAGCTCTACTATTTGTCAAAAAGAATTGATCAAAATTATGCAAAGTGTCGAAATTGCAAAAAAATAAAAATATTTTGAAAAAAAGTGTAACAAAATGGGGGGGTAAGTTGTTATATATATAGAGCCCTAAATACAAAAGGAAGAAGGATGGTCATTATGAAGAGAAAATTGATTTCCTTGGCAATGGCAGTAGTTCTAATGCTGACTGTAAATGTTTCCGCGTTTGCGGCGCAAAAAGCAGGACAAGCTTTGGGCAAAGGAAGCACCCAATCAGCCACAGATTCCCCAATTCATTTGATGTACACCAACACAGATTCCATTTGGGTAGATTTAAGTTTTAATGGCACGCGTGCAAATTGTGCAGCTATTGTGGATGGTAACCCAGGAACGACAAAAATTGTTGTCACCGCCTTATTGAAGAGGGTGAACAGCAACGGAACCACCACCGTAAAGTCCTGGACAAAAACAGCGTATGCCGAGTCCCTCTATTTTGAACAGAATTATTATGTAACCAGTGGACATGATTATGATTTTGAATTGATTGCGAAAGTCTACAAGGGTAGTTCGGTTGAAACAGTAAGTCTCACCGACACCGAGTACTGCGCTGGTTAACCTGCTTCCCTATTAAACTGCTTACAACTTTCATCTCTTCTTATTGCAAGCCGGTAGACATCAACCTGCCGGCTTGCACCATAAAAAAAGAAGAACGAATGCGATATTAACCCTGTTTTCTTCGGTATAAAATCATGCTTTATCGCCCGGCTTTCCCTTATTTATCGAGCCTACAGGCGATAGAAATAAAAATGGTAAAGGGGTATTTTTTTGAAAAGCTTTAGAAAACTAGCATGTCTTATTCTGGCAATTGCAATCTCTTTTGCAATCACGGTTCCGGCGTTTGCGTCACGTCATAACGGTTTGAAACCGTCAATTTCTTATGAAATGTATCATGACCCGATTACGAATGAACTTGTTGTTTATAAGACATATGAATAATGATGGATACGCTACCAATAACTTTCATAGATAAGCATTTAAACTTGCTTACAACATATCTCTTCTAATAGCAAGCCGGCAGCTCGTCAACCTGCCGGCTTGCACCATAGAAAATTGTTTTTTGAGAAAACAGAAGGATTTACCAAAGACTGTTTTTTGAGAAATCGATTTTTGTTGAGAAAAGTAGAAATTTTCATTCGCATATGATGAAGCTGATGAATGAATTTACTGTCAGGTGTTATATGAAACATGCTTTTAAGCTAAGTCTTGAAGATTGGAATAAATTAATCAGAAAACTACTTTTGTATTATATCACTTTCTTTTTGATTGCAGTTTTTGCGGCGGATAATCCATCCTATTCCGCAGTGTTTTTTATAAAAGAAGCAGCCGCGACTCTTTTTATCGCTTTCATTTTAATGTTATTTGATAGAGGAAGCATTCAACATAGCGCTAATTTCAGGTATCGTTTTATCAGACATAATTTCAGAGCGCTAACCTGTAAGGATTGGGTTATGCTGACCATAAAATTTTTGGTATACTGGGGAATTTTCTTTATTCTGTTTGTTTTTGCGGCAAGTTCCCGCTCGTATTCCGCAACATTCTTATTAAAAGAAATGATAGGCAGTCTCCTCGCCGTTTTCGTCATAATCATCTTTAGGGATTAAACCTTACTCCGTGATATTATTTCTCAAAATTAAAGATCAAGACTTACATGTGCAAACATATTGCACATGTAAGTCAATCTTACTTAATATTAAGACAATTGATGAGGAATATGTGAATGAAAAATTTATTTTTTATTGCTATAAATATTTTTATTGTTGTGATCATTTTAACTGCTTGTAATAATGAAAGCTTTCAACAAAACGAAAATATGAATAGTCAAATCGTTAGTACATTATTATCAGACAGTAAAATACCTAAAACAATGAATAAAAAGCTTGGCGATAATCTCGTAGTGGACGCGGCAATAGATGGACCTGATATATTACCGAAAGCAGTAAGACAAATACCTGTAAAAATTAAAGCTTTAGAAAATAAACAAAGAATTATAAAGACGATATTTGGCGATGAATCTACGACGAAAAGCTCTTTAACGGGCGCAAAAGATCGTGAAGGAAACTCTACTGAAAGTGAACATCTTAGGTCCGTGAGCGGAAAAAGGCTTTTATGGTATGGTAACATGTTAACCTTTTCAACCGAACTCGGTTATGATATTAATGAAGCGTTCATCCCTTCAGAAAACGATAATCAGTATCCAGCAAAAGATTTAGCTTTTATGAATCAGGAAGAAGTTAAAAAGGAAACAAGTAATTTTTTGAAGTTGCTCGGTGTAACAGTCGATAAAAATGTTCATGTGAACTCTTTAGATTATCAAACCATGGAGCAGATACAGTTAAAACAGTATAAAGAGTTGAAAGCTACTACAGATGGAATTCTTGCCAAAAAAATAAGGCCTTTGCGAAATTGGACAAAAGATGACGATTGCTATGCTTTGCAGTTTAAGCAGGTTTTTGATGGCATCTCGATTTCCGATCAAACTTTTGGTGATTCTCGCGCTAAAACTGAAACCTACGGCCCCACGATTCATTTATATTACGGGAAACAAGGCTATATATCCGGAGTCGTTGCACATATTTATCAAGAAACGGGGAGTCTCGGACAAATGAGACCTCCAATCGATCTTGATACCGCCTTAAATGTTTTGCAAAATAAATTTGATGAGATTATAATGGGAAACCCAATTAAGATAACGAATATAGAGTTTTCTTATGTGCCCAAATTAGTAGCAGTAAATAAAGAAAGCTATATTCTCAATCCTTGCTGGATATTCAAAATGTCTCAATATTCAGAAGATATTAAATCAAACGTCGAGACTAGAATTATAATAGATGCGCTTACCGGCAAAGAAGTAGATTAGAGGTTTTGTAAAGCTATGAAAAAATCACTAAGAATGGATTTTTACCGAATACTGACCTCGCAGAAATTTTGGGGCGCTATCATAGGGATTGCCGTTGTTAGTGTCCTAAACTCGCTAAACTTTTTATTAAGTAGAAATGATATTATTCAAATTTTCAGTGCCGGAGATGCTCCGTTTTTTTCAATTGCAATTTTGATTTTAGAAACACTTCCCTTTGGTATGGTCTTTTGCGAAGATTGGGAAAATCGCTACATTCGTTCCTCTGTGATTCGAATATCTTCTACGAAATATGCGCTTTCTAAGGTAATAACCTGCTTTTATAGCGCTCTGTTAGCGGGTTTGTTGGGACGTTTACTATTTGTCCTATTGCTATCTCCTTTTATTAGTCCAGTGGATACTAATAAAAATTCATTTATCGTAAATGCAATAAATAATCCTCAAGGAGCAGCCTGGTTCCTCGCAAATTCACAATATTTGGCTTGGATTTTTATAGAGTCGATTGAAAGAAGCCTTCAGGGAGGAATTTATGCAACCTTTGCGTTGTTTGTGTCCACAACAATGACCAATATGTTTGTAACTCTTGCAATACCAGTCGTCTCATATTATATCTACCAAAGCATTTACAACATTTTAGGATTGCCAAACTTTTTTGCAATAACCGCAATTTATGAGAACGATTCAATATTCCCTAAAAACCTATTCTATGGAGTGATATATGCTTTTTTATTTGCCGCTGTGTTTAGCGCTATTTTCGGAGTGCTTTTCATGAGGGGGGTAAAAAGGAGATTGGAAAATGGGTAATATGAATGCTATGTTCGCACTTTGCGGTATAAATTTTCGCAAATGGCTGTCCAATCCAAGAATAAAGATAATTCTATTATTGGTTGCCTTAATGATTAATAATTATCTGCGTGGCATCCGTTCATTTACGAATGCTGTACAAGTTTCGGTAACCCCTTGGAGCCTTCCATTTTTAATGACAACTTTTAACAGTCTAATCATAATCATGTTGGGCTTTATCTTTTTCTATTGTGATGCTCCTTTTTTAGATGAGCAGCAACCGTATCTAATAATACGGGTTGGACGAAATAGATTTATAGGTGCACAAATATTATATATCATCCTATCAAGTTTGGTTTACACGGTATTTGTTTTTGCAATAACCATACTATGCAGTTTACCCAGAATCGAATTTTCTCTGAAATGGGGAAAAATATTTAAGACCTTAGCATTAACAGATGCGGCTGCTCAATTTGGTGTGATTTTAAGTGTTCCAGATTCCCTAATGCTTCACTATTCTCCAATTAAGGCCATCCTTGTCGAACTATTATTAATTTGGCTGATTGGTTCTTTTTTGGGGTTAATGATACTGGTATTGAATATTCATTTTCCACGTATTATTGGGGTAGGTTGTGCATCGTTGTTTGTTTTTCTGGATATGTTTGCTGATTTTTATCGAATTTCTCATGGTTACACCAGTAACCTAATTTACTTTTTTTCACCGGTTTCATGGGCAAACTTAACTGTTTTGCAAAGTGGTCCTTCAGAATTACAGCCATCTTTGCCTTATGCTTTTACTGCCCTTTTACTACTTATTATAAATTTTTTAATTATTGCATTGGTATCTTTTAAAAAGAGCGAAATAGAAGTCCTGCCACAGATATAGGGAGGAAAAAATGACTGAAAATATCATCATTGTGGAAGATGCAGTGAAAAAATTTAAGCAAATAACTGTACTGAATCATGTTTCAACAGCATTTGAAAAAGGGAAAATACACGGAATCATTGGGCGTAACGGCTCCGGAAAAACAGTGCTTTTTAAAAGTATTTGCGGTTTTATGCCGCTTACAAGCGGACAAATCACCGTGGATGGAAAAGTAATTGGAAAAGATACGGATGTACCCAAAAACATTGGTATAATTATTGAGGCGCCAGGATTTCTTCCAAATTACAGTGGCTTTAAAAATCTGAAATTGCTCGCGATGATCAACAAGAAAATCAACAACCAGCAGATTAAAGATACCATGGTTCGTGTAGGACTAGATCCCGATAGCAAAAAATGGGTCAGTAAATACTCGCTAGGTATGCGCCAACGCTTGGGCATTGCGCAGGCAATGATGGAAAGCCCTGATATTTTGATTTTAGATGAACCGATGAGCGGTTTAGACAATCATGGTGTAGAGGATATCCGCCATCTCTTGCTTAGCCTGAAGGAGGAAGGAAAGACGATTGTAATGGCCAGTCACAGCGCTGAAGATATTGATGTATTGTGTGATACTGTCCATGAAATGGACGTCGGAGTGATTCAGACAATAAGATGATCTCATTTTACTTACGCCTTCATTTCCTACCTATAGCAAGCCGGCAGCTCGTCAACCTGCCGGCTTGCACCATAGAAAATTGTTTTTTGAGAAATCGATTTTTGTTGAGAAAAGCAGGGGATTATCGCTTTAAATTTCATGTGCGCACATTGAAATAAATAAATCAAGGAAGGCGAATCCAATGGGGCATTGAACGCGTAATACTTATTCAAAAATAGTTTACTAAACCAATAAAAAGAAGTATAAAAAATTATGAAACACAGTTTTAAGAAATTAATCAGTTTCGTCTTGGTGCTATCAATTTCCTTTTCAATTGCTGTGCCAGCGTTTGCAAAAGATAAAGATGAAGTAAAAATTCTGTTAAATTAGAGCAGAATTATGGCAGTGGTAAGGTTGTACATAGCTCATGGTGGGGTAAAAGTCCTTGAAGGAAATTCACTCGCAGTGGCTGAGAATGAGTTTGAATTGAAAGAATGATTATGTAACTGACTGGAGGTTGTATTTTGAATAAGCAGATTTCTAACAAAACACTGAATAGAATTATGTGCTTACTTTTCTGTTAATAGCCGCAAATTTTATTTCCAGATATAGACATAATTATTATTATAATTTTCTCTCAATTGCATTTCCTATTATTGGTGCGTTTGGCGTATTTATTTCGATTAAGGAGAAAAGGAAGCATGTTCAAGAAATTATTTTGTTTGCTTTATTTGTCTGCTTAAGTATTATATTGTTGATAATAGTAAGACCATAAACCACAGTTGTCTTAAGCAAGCCAGCAGCTCGTCAACCTGCCGGCCATTCTATGGAAGGCATCCCTTCATGGATTTTTAATTATAGATTTTTTTGAAGGGATGCCCCTATCATTTTATTTAAAGGCAGGTTGAGTATCATAAAATCAATTGGATTAGTTTTGAAATGTATCATCCTGTTGTTCAAACGGAGCAAATCCGCTTTTTCTATTTTCATTTGCGTTCAAATTATTATCAGCATCGGTTTTATTTTCTTTTATACCACTACATTCACTTCGCGAAAAAGCTACATAAAAGAGTACGAGTATATGCGCACAATAAAAACCGAATTAAACAGTCCCGTTCCCCAAAATTCTGTTGATAATTTGGTAATGAAATTACAGAAAAATCCCGAGGTTGCCCCGGATAACATACGTCTTACTTTTACTCTAAACTCAGAAAAGGAAAAAGAGAAACCCAGAACATTTATTGCTTATCTGTATCCCGATCTATACAAAGACCGTATTGTCGGACGAAGTATTTCTCAAAAAAATATTGCAAGCCAGACTCCCGTTATGATTAGCGGGAATGAAGATTTAAACTTCAACCCGGCTGCAAGACACTTCCATACCGGAGACTATGTTGACCTTGACGGTATAAAATTTTCAGTCATTGGGTGCTACAACAGCATTGGAGAGTCGGGAGAAATCCCGTATACGGTTGGATTGAGCCACTTTACATTAACCGAGCTCCAGCTTTTGCTGCCAGCCGATACAACAGACAATCAAAAGGAGCGGCTTGGTGATTATTTAAAAAGCTTGATTCCCAACGGAAAAGTGACTTTACCCCAGCCTTTGACTCAAAAGGTTCTAATGAATATGTTTATCCCGTTTGCCGCAGCATTCATTATTGGAATCAGTGCACTTGTTAACCTTCTCTTTATTTTTAAATATATGCTAGAAAGCAGCCAGGAGGATTACTTTGTCCTCAAAATCTGCGGATGCGGCAACCACAAATTATTTTCTGTGCTATTTTCCGAGCTGGTTTTGCTTTATACCCTTTCTTACCTTGCAGGAGAGTTTCTTTTTTCAAAGCTACGCCAAGTTTTCCGGGAGAATACTCTTTTTGTCAATTCTCAGTTAGATGCTTCGCCAGTAGTGATTGTCTACTTGGTATCTGTCCTCCTGATCGTTCTTGTTATGGTACCTTACCTGATGCGGTATCACAAGCAGGTAAGGTACCTGGGAGGGACAAGATGAAAGCATTTATTTTAGGCTTTAAGCTCTTTATAAAAAAGCCATTTGCAAATACGGTACTTGCCATTGAACTGGCAATTGTTGCGCTCACGGTGGTTGTAGCTGGAAACATGTATCAATACAGCCAGTGCTGCCTGAATGCATTTCAAAACAGCAAAAACCGAATTTTATATTGTGCAAACCCCACGCCCGGTGAGGATGCCGCATCTCAGCAAAAATATTTATCCACCTTGCAAGCGGTACAGAAAAAATATTCTTATGTGAAGGGGTTTTCTGATATCGACAGTTCTCTCATTGTTTACAATAAGGAAAAACTGGAAAACGAAGAAGCTTACACAGGCGCCGATGGCTCAGACGTAATTTTGTTTGACGATGAAACTATTTCAGCATTTCGATTTCCTGTATCAAAAGGGCAATGGCTTCCCAGCGACTTGGTAAACGGAAAAATCCCGTGTGTGATTGGCGGGGTTTACGCAAAATTATATAAGGTTGGTGATATCATCAAAGGGTATTCCTTCGCAAAGCAAGGAGATGGAATCGTAAAGGTTCCTGACCTTTCCGTTGTGGGGATTTTGGCTTTGCCTCAGCAGTCGCTTGACACCGGATTTTGGGGAAGTCAATTGAGCAAATTGAAGGCATCCTCTTATTTTAAAGATATGACCAACCACGAAATGTTTATGATTGTACCGGGAAAGCTTTTTAACGGGGCGGAAATGAATCAATTCAGCCACGCCGGAGCGTTTCTATATCTTGATAAATCGTGTACACAGATGCAGATCGATGAAATACGGAACATGCTGACCCGCGGTTACACAGAATTGGATACCGAAATGATCACGGCAGAAAAGAAGGAGATTGGTCAAACTTTGGGTATTATGATGCCTTTTTTGATTGTCTTATTCCTTGTGATATTTTCTGGTATTATTTCTGTTTGCATGCTTACCACCATGAAAAATATGCAAACCTTTAATGTCTATTACCTTACGGGCTGCCCTCTGTACAAAATCATGCTGATTATGCTTTGGCATGTTTTGTGCTACTTTATTCTTTCAGGCATCTTGTTTGCCGCGTTGTTGTACAGCGCAAGACACATGGTTTCGCGGCTAAGAATGCTTGAGGCCTATTTTATTTTACAAGCAAACAATTTTATTTCGATTGGAATCGTATGTGTAGTTGTCTTGGTTTTTTCTCTTATTATTCCGTTTGTTAGCATTAAGAAAAACAACTTATCCGGCTTATTAAAAAAATATAAATAGTGGAAGTATCATTATGATTTTACTTGAGAATATAACAAAAAAATTTAACATTGGAAAGCCAAATGAGTTAACGGTTCTTAACAATTTATCATTGAAAATTGAAAAGGGCGATATGGTTGCGGTTATGGGGCGCTCTGGGGCAGGTAAAACGACTCTGGTACATATTATCGCCTGCCTTGAGAACGTCACATTCGGGAAATATTTATTTTGCGGCAATGAGGTCAGTAAGCTTTCGGAATCAAAGCTCTCAAAGATGAGAAACAGCAGTATTGGAATCCTATTGCAAAATTTCGCTTTATTGCAAAACCAGACGGCGCTCGAAAACTGTATGATTCCACTATATTTTAATTCCTTTCCCTTTTTTCAAATGAAAAAGAAGGCATCGTTGGCGCTTGAAAAACTTGAAATATCCAATTTAGCGAACCAACCAGTTGCTACAATGTCCGGAGGGCAGCAGCAGCGGGTGGCGCTTGCGCGCGCAATGGTATGTGACCCTTCGCTTGTAATAGCCGATGAGCCAACCGGAGCACTGGACAGCCATACCGCTGCGGGGGTTATGGCTGAATTAAAGAAGCTGAACGACTCGGGCACCACTGTGATGATTGTTACCCATGATAAGAGTGTGGCAGAAAAATGTTCCAGGTTAATTCAAATTCATGACGGCAAGATTGTGTGAAAGACTGTTAGGGGGGATTTACGCTTGAAAAGCTATTCAAAAGTGATTTCTGTTATTGTTGCAATGCTTGGTGCCCTAATCATCCCATTCGGATATACTTTAGAGCGGCGTTATGTTTACTTTACGTATTTTCTTTTTATCGTTGGGCCTTTGCTCATCGTAAACAGCATGATGATAGAAATAATAAAAATATGTAAAGAACATGGTAAATCTGCTTGGACAGAGAGTAAAACCCTCCGCAAAAACAGCATTTCCATTCTATTTTTAGTTTCATTCTCATTAATCCTTGGATACTTCATTTTATTTTACAAATCCCTTTAAGAGCTGCGCCCGACTGTTTTCGGTTGAGCGCGGCTCTCTTCAAAAGCACCCAAACAATCGGCTAAATGAAAGGAGATCGTTCCTTGAACAAAATACCTAAAGTGATTTTCGGCTGTATCCTTGCGGCGATGGTGCTGACAATCGGCGCGTTGTTTATCCTCCATAAAAATAAGGAACTGTCTGTTTCAAACGGGTTGCAGAGCGCGATGATACAATCCGCTGACTCCCGGAACGACAGCTCAGATCAATCCATGCCGGCGAAAAACCTTGGCCGTGCGCGGGCTGTTGCCAAAATGGGGGATTCCGTCGTAACGGACGGATTCACCTATCGAGTCGACAAGGTGACAAAATCTAAAAAAAGAGGCGTCCTGCCTGTTCCTGTCGATTTTTCCTCAACAACATTTGACAAGAATGGGACGATTACGGGCTCCTGCTCTTACCTGACCGTGACATTAGACATAAAAAACAATACAGATCAGGAAAGTGAAATATACTTTAATTCAACCCATATTATTTACATGGATGATAAGGGAACGGTTCTTTCTTCGGAGTCCGGAGGGGAAGATCCTTGGGTAATGGATATTAATCAGAAGAAACAAGGCAAAAGAGACTATTTTGCCTATACCTTCAAACCGCGCGAAGATTTGAAGTTTCACCTTGGCTTTATTGTTTCGGACAATGTTCTGCCCTATAACAATATGGAGTTTCTGATTAACAACAGCGGGGTACTATTTCCAGGCTTCAAGGATGACCATCACACACAATATGATGAAAATGCCCGATTCATAAAAATTAATTGGGAAGAAAGTGATTCGAGTGAAAAGACTTCTGCGAATTGAGCTGCGGCGCGCTTTTTTTGACAATATATGGTTCCTGTCCGCCATTCTTCTGGGGCTTATCATTACGGGCTGGCAATTGCTCCAGACGGTTGTCCCCGTGGCCTGCAATCTTGATAAATATATAAATCGTCCCGGCTATCTTTTTTCCCGCTGGATTGGCGGCGCTTTGATGGGCGTACAGCCGTTTTTGTATTATCTCCTGCTACCTGTTATTGCGGTACTGCCTTATGCCGGCTCCTTTTTTGAGGATAAAAAGGACGGGTACCTCAAAAATATTCTGATCAGAGCAGAAAAAAAGAATTATCTGGCAGCGAAATACCTCGCGGTTTTCCTTTCGGGCGGTACGGCGGTCGTCCTCCCTCTTTTTGCGAACTTTGCGGTAACGGCCCTGCTGCTCCCGGCAATCCGTCCGCAGCCAACTACCGCGCTGTACGCGATTGGCGCGACAAGCCTGTGGTGTGATTTGTTTTATTCCCACCCGTTTCTATATGTATTACTCTACCTGCTTATTGATTTTATCTTCGGCGGTTTTATTGCCGCCGTTGCGCTGGCCGTCAGCTATTCCGCAGATCATTGGTTTACCGTGATGTTTTTTCCGTTCCTGTTCTATCTGTTTCTTTTCATGCTTTTCAGCTTTTTAGGTCTGGATTCTTTTTCCCCGGTCAATTTTTTGCAGGCTAGCTTTGGGAAAAACGATATCCGGATTATTTCTATTGAAACGGCTGCTTTGGGGCTGACCGGCGCGGCCGCGTTTTTTGGACAGGGGCGGTCGGATGATGTTTATTAAAATTGCAAGTTGGACAAGGGAATGCTTCCGAGCCTTATCGGCGAATTTTATTTGGGCAATTGCCTGCGTCGGCCTGTTGCCTGTTATTATACTGATAAACATTTGGAACGCTTCGCTGGTATACCGGAGCTATGGAACCGAAATCAGCCTTGCGGACTGCTTTGTTTTCACGTCAGACATCCTGCCGGTTTCTTTGCTGTTTGTTCCCGCAATGGCTTTTCTGTTAAAGCAGCTGTTCAAACAGGACTTTTCTTGCGCCTTCCTGTTAAGGCAGGGGAATCGGCGTACCCTGTGGATGAAACAAAGCTATCAGATATTTTTGCTTTCTATTTTATGGACAATGTTGGTTGCCCTATGGGCTTCTCTTATCGGCGTTTGCTTTTCCGGCACCGCGATTAATTGGGGAAGTGAAGAAGGTCTCTTCTATCTAATAACCGGAGCGCTGCGTCCGCATGTCTCTTTCTTCCAAGTGCTCCTTACTTTTTTACTCGTCCTGTTCTTTCGGCTGGATATCATGTGCATGCTGCTCCAGCTTCTCGACTGGATAAACCGAAAGGTGATCGGCTGGGCTCTCCTCATTCTGGTCGGCTGTACGGACTGGTATTATCCCCGGTTTGCCGTATTCTACAGAAGGATTGCTTTGAACCATGAGCATTGGCTTGACCCGTCGTCGTTCCTTTTCGACTTTTCCTACGCAGTCGTTTTACTGCTGCTGATCGGGTTCCTGGGGTTCAAGGTATCCTCCGGAAAGGAGTTTTTTCATGGGTGATTCATTTCCGTCGAGACGTTTTCTCCTTTTGGTACGACATGATTTCTACGCGGGAACGGTGCTTGCCTGGAAGAAATATTTCCCTGTGATTCTTCTTTTTGCCGCAATGTGCGCTTATTTTCTGCAATCGGTTTCCTCTGCGGAAATAAATGACCAGATTCATTCCCGCCCCGATTTTGCGGATTATTTGATTGACGTGTTCAGAGGCATGAGAATTTATCATCCCGGCGGCGAAAGCGTGGAGTTTCAAGCGCCGGCGGCATGGCTGATGCTGCACTCCTATCTTGCTTATCTGGTAAGTGATTATCCCTTTCGCGATCTCTGCGGCTTCGGGCAGCAGGTTTTGCTTCGGTCAAAGCTTCGCGGTCAATGGTGGTACTGCAAATGCGTCTGGGTCAGCGGCAGCGTGGTCCTGTGTTATCTTCTGGGCTATCTCACGCTTCTCCTCTTTTCCTTGTGTACCGGGGGAATCTCTCTTGTTCCCCATAGAGCTATCAATCTGTCTGTGTCGCAGGTGGATTCGTCAAAGCTGACGCCCGGATGCATTCTCGCGGTTGGGATTCTTCTGCCGGTACTGACCTCCATCGCGCTTTCGCTTTTTCAGACCTTCCTTTCATTTTACAGTAATCCTGTATTCGGATATTCGGTTATCATCGGAATATTGGTTGTTTCCGCGTTTCAATGCTCCCCGCTGCTGCCCGGAAATTATTTAATGCTGCTGAGAAGTGTCTGCGTTACGCCGCAGGGGGTAACCGTGGAGGATGGTATTCTGGCGGACCTTTGTTTTATTGTTTTTTCTGTTCTGGCGGGTGCCGGACGCTTTTCCAGATACGACATTCTGAAAAAACAGAATGCCTTTCATTGAGGTGGATTATGTATATTAATATTAAAAATTTAACGAAGATAATCTCGGGTACAACGATATTGGATCATATCAGCTTACATATGGAGCAAGGGAAAATCTATGGTCTAAAGGGAAAGAACGGCTCCGGAAAAACCATGCTTATGCGGGCAATCTGCGGGCTTATTCTACCCACAGAAGGCGAAATTGAGATTGACGGAGAAATTCTGGGAAGGGATATCTCCTTTCCCAGAAGCGTCGGGGCGCTCATTGAGAACCCGGGATTCATTGCCGGATATACAGGGTTGAAGAATTTAAACCTCCTGGCTCGCATACAAGACAGAATCAAGGAGGATACCGTTCGGGAAACGCTTTCTATGGTCGGGCTTGACCCGGAGGATAAGAAAAAATACAAAAAATATTCCCTGGGAATGAAGCAGAAGCTTGGAATTGCGGCGGCCATTATGGAAAATCCAGAGCTGATTATCCTCGACGAGCCGATGAATGCCCTGGATGAGGAAAGTGTCAGCAGAATTAGAGCAATTCTTTTGAAACGGCGGGAGGAAGGCGCTTTGATTCTCGTAGCCTGTCACGATAAAGAGGAGCTTGAGTCGCTATCCGATGAAATTTTTGCGATTGAAAACGGAAAAATTGTCAGCCGTACCGCGGCAAGCCAATCGACATAAGGGGCGGCGAATATGAATAAAAGAAGAAAGAAAATTCTATGGCTGCTCGTTCTCTCGGTTCTTACCGCCGCTTATTTCCTTCGGTTTTTTTACATTAACCATCTGTACCCCGAAACGGTCACCCGCGAATATCAGATGAATCAGTCGGTTCCGTATAACGGCGTAGAGATACAGGTTGTTTCCTGCCGTTTGTTAGAGGGCAGTGATTGGCGGCAGATAGAAACCGCCTATCATAAGGATATCGACGAAGGAGTGGAAACAAAATGCCTCGTGCCGGAAATCCAAATTAAAAACACCTCCAGCCAAGCCAAAGAAATCCGCGTCTCCTCCTTTTCGGCGCAGTCAGGCGCATGGAGAAACGGAATCAATTTGGAAACCCTTGCCGCTATGAATGCAGAGAAAGAAAACAGATCATCAACCATAATGCCGGGTCAAACCGTCACAATGAAGCTGCCGTACGTGATGAGCTCCTCACAGTTCGGGCAGCAAAACTGGAGCACGGTGAGGCAGCGGGATTTTCAATTGGTTCTGTCGCTGTATCCCGTAAAGCAGACCGTAAAATTACGATATTAAAATCACATATTTAAATAACATTGTAATTTTAGCCTGTTTTGAGATATAATAATGACAAAGGAAAATCCTTAATTTATCACCGCGTCTGCGGCGGAGGTATGCTATGAAATTTTTTGATACCGTTACGAGCAACGTTACTAAGGCAGTCGACTATGTCGTCGAAAAAAACCGCAAGGCCGCGCTGGTCAACCGGATTCGAATCGTCATTAAAAACGAGAGGGAAAATCAGGCGCGCGCTTACGTTGCGCTTGGAAAATATTATTTTCAGAATATGCGGGATGCCCAAAACGAAGAGACTGAGCATTTCTGCAAGGCGGTGGAAGCTTCCGAGCTGCGCATGAAAAAGGCGTTCGATAAGCTTGATGAGATCACCGCGCCTGAGGGCTGTGACGAAACCTGCTCGGATTGCGGCGACGACTGCGATTACGGTTCCTTCTACGACGAGGTAGAGGCGAAGGCGGAGCAGGACGCAATTGACGAAGGCTTGGATGAGGATGTTCCTCCGTCCTACCGTATTGTCGATATGGCTAATGAAACCGTTATCAACGAAAATGAGGAAGAGGCAGCCAACGACGATAACGCGGCAAATCCGGAGATATGATGAAAAAAAAAGTAATGCTCGGGATGAGCGGAGGGGTGGACAGTTCGGTCGCCGCCCTTTTGCTGCTCCGGGCAGGCTATGACGTAACAGGGGTCACCATGCGCCTGCGCCCCGATGAGTACATGCAGCAGTGCGCGGCGGGCGGCTGCTGTTCGCTGGATGATATCGACGATGCGCGCCGCGTGGCCTACAAGCTCGGCATCGACCATATGGTGCTTAATTTTCAGGAGGTCTTTGAAAAGGAAGTCATCGATTATTTTGCCGCACAATACGCGGCGGGTCTGACGCCGAATCCGTGTATCGCCTGCAACCGCTATGTGAAATTCGACGCCATGCTCCGGCGCGCCAAAGCGCTTGATTTTGACTATGTCGCGACCGGGCATTACGCGCTCATTGAACAGGCTGCTTCCGGCCGCTGGCTGTTGAAAAAAGCCCCGAACAGCAAGGACCAGAGCTATGTGCTTTACTCATTTACGCAGGAACAGCTGAGCCGCACTCTGATGCCCCTTGGCAGCTACACCAAGCCGCAGGCAAGGGCAATGGCAGAGGAAGCCGGACTTCCCGTAGCGCATAAACCGGACAGTCAGGAAATCTGTTTTGTGGAAAACAAGGATTACGCCGGATTTATCGAGCACTATACCGGGAAGAAAGCGCCGACGGGCAATTTTTTGAATCAGAGCGGTGAGGTAATCGGACGGCACCGCGGGATTACACATTACACCATCGGTCAGCGCAAGGGCTTGGGTGCCGCGTTCGGCAGACCCATGTATGTAACAAAAATCGACACGGTACATAATGAAATTACGCTGGGCGAGGAAGGCAGCCAGTACGCGTCTTCCCTCATTGCCGCGGATTTAAATTTTATCCCGTTCGATACGCTGGAGAGCGAAATCAAGGCGGAGGTCAAGGTGCGCTATCAGGCGCAGCCCGCCCCGGCAAGGCTGATTCCTCTGGAGAACGGTAAAATCCGGGTGGAATTTGAAAAGCCGCAGCGCGCCGTAACTCCGGGACAGGCCGTCGTATTTTATGACGGTGACCTTGTGCTCGGCGGCGGAACCATTCAGGCGGAGTAACCAAAAGAGATTGCCGGAATCGTGTGAAATAAATAGCGCGCCTTGAATCGGCTTTCAAGCCGCTCCAAGGCGCGTTGTTGTTTGCGGCGAAGCTTTTTACCGATTCGCCTTATTCGGATTTCATTACGGGGAACAGAATGCCGGTTTCAAACTCTTCGGGACTCTCACAGGAATTTTCATCCTTCAGATACCGCTCGATTGCCGGTCCGTTTGTTTTATACTCCGGGTGCTGCGCCATCCAGGCGCAAATCGCGTCGTAGGCATATTTCACCGCCTCATAAGGTCCGATGTGTGTTGTTGCCACGCACAGCTGCGCGGGTACCTCCTTCACGTCCCCGTGCTCTCCGGAGACCTGAACCTGCGCCTCGACATCCATATTCTCATAGTTGAACTCTTCTCCGTGGTAAAGCAGCTGTGTCGCGCCGGAACGCTTCAATCCGCGGAGCTTCATCTCACGCAGCAGCTCCTGAAACAGCTCGTGGGTTTCCGCTACGTTTATTTTTTTCCGGATACCGAACACGCGCTGCGGCGGGGTATTCATCAGAATCACATGATATTTTTCCTGAACCAAGTTGTAACCCTCCATTTTCATAATGTCGTCTTCCATTTTCCGGAGAGTTTTGCGAAGCTCATTCAGCTCGCCGTACGCGTTCAATCGTTTGGCATGGATACGCTGCGCCAGTTCTTCCCGGGAAAGTGTGAGCAGCTCCGTTATTTCAGAGAGCGGAAAGCCATAGCCTTTCAGGGTTTCAATCTGCATTACGGCAGGCAGCTGCGCGGAATCGTAATACCGGTATCCGTTTTCCGCACCGGTATGAGCGGGCCTCAGCAGCCCGATCGCGTCGTAATACCGAAGCATACGGGAGGAAACATGGCATAATCGCGAAAACTCACCGATGGTAAGCATAAAAATCTCCTTTGGAATTGGTTTGAACTAGTTCTCTTTTATCATATACCTTTTCACCGTGTTAAGGTCAAGGTCTTTTTAAAATAATTTTTAGATGGCGCGTAAGAATATTCACAAGCGGGTACAAAAAGAGGAGACAGGCTGTTTGCCTGTCTCCTCTTTTATTGCAGTCTGGTAAAGGAATAGCTCATCACCGTACCGAGCCGGCTGCGCGCCTTTTTCAGATGCCTGGAAGCGGTTCCGGCGGTGATCCCGAGGATTTCCGCCACATCGTTTACGCTTTTGCCCTCCATATACCGCAGGCGGATACATTCTTTTTGCCGTTCTGTCAGCTCGCCGTCCATTGCCCGGCGCAAAGACTGAAGCATCCTGCGATGCTCCCCTCCGTCATCCAGCTCCTGCCGAAGATTGAGCCTGTCCCCAAAAAGATCAAGGCTTAGGTTTGCGTTTCTTCTCATCGGCGCCCTCCGGTTTCCGTCAGGAATTTTCCCGTGTGCAGACAGTCCAGATACATCTCGTTCATTGCGGCAATCCGGCGGTTCAGCCTTTCTGCCTCCCGGTTTCGGGCTGTTTTTACCCGCTGGCGCAAGGGCGTAAGATGATCTTTAATGTTCTGTGCTTCTTTCAGGTATTGTGTGCCCCATTCGTTGTAATTCATAGTGCTCCTTTCCATTCGCGAAATTCCATACTTTAATTCTAGTACAAATAGAAAGCACTGTCAAGAACAAATGTTCTTATTTATATAAAAAACATTTTTATGACTTACCCTTTCGTAATACCTGCGATTTTACAATTTATGGTTCTACCTTGTTAAACATCAGAAATCGTGTTAAACTTATCATTAGTTATAAAACACCGATGGTTAAATGGTAATAAATATACAAATTTTTGTACGATTGGCAAGGATAGCTTTGCGTGTTAAAAGCAAGGGTAGTCCGGTAATACGATTGAAAAAGAGGGTTGGTTATGGAAGGCTTTAGTTCTTTGGCAATTATTTTGGGCCTGATCATTCTCTTGTTGACATTTAAAAGAATAAGAAAATACTAAAGGAACTGGGGGAAACAAAGTGAGTAAATCAGCGTTGTTAATTATCGATGTTCAGGAAGCCATGTATGCTTATCCGAACAAATACCCTTTTCAGGGAAATTTGGTTTTGGATAACGTAAAGTCTCTTTTAGAAAGGGCGCGTGCCTCCGGCATACCGGTTGTGTTTGTTCAGCACACCGCCGAGAAGGAATTTGCGAAGGGCTCTCAGACATGGAAAATCTGTGAGGAGATCAGCCCGCTTGACGGCGAGACGGTTTTAGAGAAGCCGGCCTGGGACGCGTTTCACAATACAGCTTTGCAGGAAGTCTTACAGGAGAAGGGGATTTCAAGGTTGATTATCTCCGGTCTGCAAACGGAGCTCAGCATTGACTCTACTTGCCGCAGGGCATACAGCATGGGTTACGATACGGTTTTGGCGGAGGATGCCCACACCACTTTTGAAAGCAGAATTATGCCGGCGGGTCAGATTCTGGATCACCACAACGATTTGCTCAGCGGGCGTTTTGTCCGGCTGAAAACGACGCAGGAGCTTTTAGATGCCGAATTTGAGGTCTGATATAGTCGATTAACTTTAAAAACGGCTAAGTATTTGAGCGTATATTTGGTTTTGGAGTTTATTGACTATACATAAAAACAGCGCACAAAAAATGCACCTTGATTGAGCTTAAAAAAGCTGAATTAAGGTGCATTTTCTTTTGAACCGACCTGCTTTTGTGCGTTCTGTATCACCAATTCGTCTGTTGGTGCGGTACTATCCTGCCGATAATTCGCGCAGCCTCTAAATTGCGGAGCTGCGCGATATTATCAAAGCCTGACCGCGATCACCTTTATCTCTTCTTATTGCACCCCGAATAATAACGAATTAGCTTGCGCGGGCGGGTGTGTGGGGTTTCAACAGGGTGGTAATCCTGGTGAGCCGCCCGCGCCGCTCTATTCGGGGGCAGCAATAAAAAACGCTATGTACGGAATTCTTTTTCCATACACAGCGCAGGGTTCCT
>JAEZYP010000012.1 GCA_023418995.1 Bacillota bacterium
TGGGGATACTGGGGGTGCAGGGGGATTTTATGGAACCCTCCCGTTGGGAGTTAAAAATCCCCCTGCGAGTCCTTTGCATCCTTTCGGACGATACCGAAAGGATGGGCCTGCCCGGCCTGAGGGCAAAAAGGCTTCGTTCGACAGCAGGCTTGCCCGCACGTTTGCGGCATCCTTTCCCCGACTGCATATGAAAGGCGGTGTTCTGCGCTGAAAGACTATTTTCATTCCAACAGCTTCAAGCTTTTAATCGCGGCGGTCTTTATCCTGTTCGGTCTGCTGCTCTATACGGCAGGAACGGGTAATTCCGCTGTTTCCGGTCTGCTCGGGTTTCTCTCTGCGCCAATGCAGAAGATCAGCTCGGTTGTAACCAATAACGCAACCGTTGTCGCGCAGTCTGTGACCCGTTCCAACGACGAGCTGGCTGCGGAGAACGACGCGCTGAAAAAGCAGGTGGATGAGCTGAACCAAAAGCTGGTCAATTACTACACCTATCAGCAGGAAAATGCCCAGCTGCGCAAATTTTTGGAGCTAAAAAACGAAAATCCTGATTTTAAGCCGGTTTCGGCTGCCGTCATCGGGCGCGACCCCAATGACCTTTACTATAACTTTCAAATCGACAAGGGTTCGCTTTCCGGCATTTCGATCAACGACCCGGTTATAACGGATGGCGGCGTGGTCGGCTGGATCTCCAGCGTAAGCGGCGGCTACAGCCGGGTGACCACCATCCTTTCGCCGGACACCAAAATCAGCGCCATCGATAAGGTAAACCGCGACTCCGGCGTAGTAAGCAGCAATATTCAGCTCGCCGACCGCGGCGTGGTAAAGCTCGGCTACCTTGCGGCCAACACGACCGTAAAGCCGGGAGATATGATCGTCACCAACGGCCTGGGAGGACTATACCCGCGCAACCTGCCGATCGGCACAGTGACCAAGGTGGGAAACGAGCCCTACGATGTTTCCCTGTTCGCGGAAATTCAACCGTTTGTGGATGTGAAATCGGTGCGCGACGTTATGGTCATCACCTCCTTCCTTGGGCAGGGTCAGGTTCTTGCGGACTCCTCCTCTTCGTCCGCATCCTCCGGCGGGGCTAAGTGATATGGAACGCTTTAAATGGATTCGGTATTTTGCCTATACAATTGAATTTTTGGTCATCTTTATGGTTCAGGAAACCCCCGGGCTGATTCCCGCCGTTTTCGGTGCAAGACCGGTGCTTTTGATTCCCGCAGCCATTTCTGTTGCGTTGTTCGAGAATGAAAGGGCATCTCTTCTCTTCGGTCTGTTCGCAGGACTTCTGATTGATTTCGGAATGGGAGAAACGCTTGGGTTCCACGCGCTGCTGCTCATGGTCATCTGCTATTACCTGGCGCTGACCGCGGCAAACCTGATCAAAACCAATTTTCTTACCTCCATGATTACCGTCACGGTAACGGCGGCTGTCGTCTTTGTATTGCAGTGGGTTTTCTTTTACCTGCTTTCCACTTATGAGGATGCGCTTTATGTGCTTACGGTGCATTATTTGCCGCGCCTCTGCTTTACCATCCTGATCATGCCGATTACCTACTACTTCAATCGGGCGCTTGCCACCCAGATTCGCGCAAAGCAGGAGTAACCCCCTGGATGTATTTTCCTTTGACAGAAAAATTGCATCCTGATATGCTGTAATTTAAATGTAAAATTGCTTTTATTCAAATGAACCCTGTTATTTATGGATAAGGAGATTCAGACTGTGGACAAGCTAAAGGAAAACGGACGCTACCTCTTCTGCGGGTTCCTAATTCTCGCCGTTATGGCGGTTTACGGCCTGCGTCTTGCCGATTGGCAGCTGATAAACGGCGCCTCGTTTCTGGTAACCGCCGACAAATCCAGGTCGGATAAGGTGACCATGACCGCCGCGCGCGGTGAAATTCTCGATGTGAGCGGAAACGGCCTCGCGGTAAACAAAACCGGATATGCGATCGTTTTTGAAAGAGCCTATATGACAAAGGGAACGGAGAACAAAACGGTTTCGCAGCTAATTGCCCTGCTGAACCAACGGGGGGAAAAATGGGTGGACGTCCTCCCGATTACACGCGGAAAAACCGGGAAATATGAATTTATTCCCGGTTCTGAAAAGGAAGCCGCGGCGCTCAAATCCAAAGATTTTCTCAACATGAATTCCTACGCCACGGCGGACGATTGCATGACCGAGCTGATTAAAAAATACAATATCAAGGGCTTTACGGACGCTGAGACAAGGAATATTGTTTCCGTCCGCTATAATATGACGAAATCCGGGTTCGGCATTTCAAGCCCGTATACCTTTGCCGCGGACATTAGCAAGGATACGGTTGCCATTATCAGCGAGAACGCTCAAAAGCTACCTGGCACGACTGCCACAGTCACCACCGTGCGCGAATATCCAAGCGGCAGCCTCATGCCCCATATTGTCGGAACCATGGGCGCGATTTCGAAGGAAGAATACGACAAGTTAAAGGATAAGGGCTACGCGTTCAACGACCGCCTGGGAAAAAGCGGAATCGAACAGGCTTTTGAAAGCACTCTGCGCGGAACCGCGGGCGAAAAAACGGTGGAAACCACCGCCAAGGGGGCTCTTGCCTTTGAGAAAATCACCGTTCCGCCGGAATCCGGCAAATCCGTTTACCTTACCATCGACAGCAGCATCCAAAAGGTACTGAACGCATCGCTGGCCCAGAATGTTCAGGCGACCCAGGCCAACGGGCGTGCACTGAGCGCCCAGAACTACAAGGGAGCCTCCTCCGGACACGGCGAGGACTGCGTGGCGGGCGGCGCGGTTGTGCTGCGGGTCAAGGATTTTTCCGTTCTTGCGGCATCCACCTATCCGAGCTACGATTTAGCAGAATATCTAAACGATACAAATTATTACTCCACTTTAATTCAGGACAAAACCAAGCCGCTGATCAACCGTGCGTTTAACGGCGCGTTTACCCCCGGCTCCTCGTTCAAGCCGCTGGTTGCCTGCGCGGCGCTTCAGGAAAACTCAATTTTTAATAATACCATAATCACCTGCAACCATACCTACCTGCGTTTCGCGCCGTCCTATACGCCTACCTGCATGGGAACACACGGTCCCATTACCCTGGCCACCGCGCTGCAGAAATCCTGTAACGTCTTTTTCTTTGAAACCGGCTGGCGCACCGGAATCGATAATATCGACCTGTATGCGAAGCGCTTCGGTCTTGGTCAGAAGAGCGGCATTGAGCTCAGTGAGACCTCCGGTCTGCTCGCGGGACCGGCGGAACGCGCCGCCTCCGGCGGAACCTGGCAGGGCGGCGACACCATCCAGGCGGCAATCGGTCAGAGCGACAACCTGTTTTCGCCGCTGCAGCTCGCCTCCTATGTTGCGACCATCGCAAACAACGGCGTACGCTTAAAGACCCATTTGGTCAGCAAAGTAACGGATTATACCCGCGGCACAACCATTTCTACAACGCAGCCGGTCATTGCGGATAACGTCGGGGTATCGCAGCAGAACCTCGATTATGTTAAAAAAGGCATGCGAGAGGTCGTGCAGCCCGGCGGTACGGCTGCCGCAACCTTCGGCGGCTACGGAATCGCCGTCGCCGGCAAGACCGGTACCGCGCAGGTTCCGCCCGGCTCCGACAACGAAATCTTTATCGGCTTTGCACCCTATGACAAGCCGGAAATCGCGGTTGCTGTGGTTCTGGAGCACGGCGCTACGGGCAAGTACTGCAATCAGGTCGCCAAAGACGTAATGGACGCGTATTTCTACGGCAAAACGGTAGATGCCAACGGCAACCTTGTGATGCCGAACACCTCCTCCGCTGCTTCAGGCTCTTCCTCCGCCTCGTCTAACGGGGCAAGCTCTGCCGTTTCTTCACGCTGACCCTTCAATATGCATTAAAACGTTTTTTTGTTTTTTAGTATATTGCACATATTTTATTACGAAAAAGTGAACTTTTTTATTCTGTGAAATTTAACAAGAAACGCATTTGACTACCAGAATTTGTTGTGGTATTATGATAATGAGGTTTTGTAAATGGGATCGATAACACTAATAACATCGGGAAAAGGCGGCGTTGGAAAGTCTACCGTTACCACGGGTCTGGGGATTGCTTTGGCAAACCGCGGCAGAAGGGTTCTTCTGATCGACACAGACGCGGGGCTTGGTTGCCTTGACCATATGCTCGGCGTTTCCGAACATCAGGTGTTTGACCTTGCGGATGTTGTTTCCGGAAGAACAGAACCCGCCAAAGCGGTTTACAGCTGCCCCTTGATACAAAATTTATTCTTACTGCCGGCCCCGAAAAGCCAGGATGACGTTGTCAGCCCGGAAATCATGAAGGAGCTGGTCTCGGTATTGGCAAGGTATTACGACCACGTGCTGATCGACAGTCCCGCCGGTGTGGGCAGTGGATTTGTCAGCGCGGTAGCCCCCGCGCAGCGGGCACTGGTCGTTTCTACGCCCGACCCCGTCTGCCTGCGGAATTCGAACCGCACACGCGTCCTGCTCGAGGAAGCTGGGGTAACGCAGCAGCGCCTTGTCGTGAACCGCTTCAGCGGACATAATTTTCGCTTACAGGGATTTTACCCCGACCTGGATTCTGTAATTGATACGGCAGGAATCCGGCTGATCGCCGTAATTCCGGAAGACCCCGTTTTAGCGGCCAGTGCCGCAAATTCCGCCCGGGCTCCGCAGAAATCAGCGGGCGCGATGGCGCTCAGCAGGCTTGCTGCCCGGCTTGAGGGCGAACAGGTGCCTTTGGCATCCGTACAGAAATTTTGACTTTTATATTCCTGATTAATAGGAGGAATTTTTTATGAATATTGCTTTAATTGCCCATGACGCGAAAAAAGAGCTGATGGTTCAGTTCTGCATCGCTTACTGCGGGGTGCTGAGCCGCCACAACCTTTGCGGAACCGGCACAACCGGTAAGATGGTTTCTGAAGCGACCGGGCTTAACATCTTTCGTTTTTTGGCCGGCTCTCAGGGCGGCGACCAGCAGATTGCCGCGCGGATTGCCTGCAACGAGGTGGACTTGCTCCTCTTTTTCCGCGACCCGCTTACCGCAAAGCCGCACGAGCCGAACGATATGAACCTGCTTCGCCTTTGCGACATGCACAATATCCCGGTGGCGACCAACATCGCGACCGCCGAGGTTTTAATCCACGGTCTGGAGCGCGGTGACCTCGACTGGCGCAATATCCTGAACCCGAAAGCATAAACACGGCTGCGCCGTGTAAAGCTGATAAAAGATACCCATCCGGCAATGAACGGAAAGAGTACTCATTCGCCCCGCCACAGGGAGGACGCGCCCAGACTGAAAGCGCGCCTGCATCCGGGTTTTTGAGGAAGACATCCGGGAGCCGGGCGCACCCCGCGCAATCGGGGCTTTTGAGGAGAGCTGCGGCTCTTGAAAAAGGGTGGTACCGCGAGGAATTTCCCTCGTCCCTTTACCGGGGCGGGGGCTTTTTGTTTAATTTCAGAGGATAGGAGAATTCATATGGATTTGATTAAGGCACAGAAGGGGACACAGGACCTGCTGCCGGCGCAAACGGAAAAATGGCAGGTTGTCGAAGAAGTGATGCGCGGCGAGGCGAAAATTCACGGCTTCGGGGAAACCCGCACCCCTGTTTTCGAGGATACCCGGCTGTTCCAGCGTTCCGTCGGTGAAACAACCGACGTGGTACAGAAGGAAATGTATACGTTCAACGATAAGGGCGGACGTTCCGTAACCCTGCGGCCGGAGGGCACCGCGGGGCTGGTGCGCGCCATGCTGGAGCACGGGGTATACAACGACGGGCTTCCGGTAAAATGGTTCTATTTCACTTCCTGCTACCGTTATGAAAATACACAGGCAGGTCGCCTGCGCGAATTCCACCAGTTCGGGGTCGAGATGTTCGGCGCGCCTTCCCCGGTTGCGGACGCGGAGGTGATCGGTTTGGCAAAGAGTGTATTTGACCGCCTCGGCATTCAAAACCTTTCGCTCGAAATTAATTCCATCGGCTGCCCGGACTGCCGCGCAAAATATTACGAGGCGCTGAAGACCTACTTCGGTCAATATCGGGCGGAGCTTTGCGAAACCTGCCTTGGCCGCCTTGACCGCAACCCGATGCGAATTCTTGACTGCAAGAGCCCGGTTTGCTCCAAAATCGCGGAGGGTGCTCCGCGTATGCTGGATTACCTCTGCGACGACTGCAAAAAACACTTTGAGGATGTTAAGAGCTATTTGACCGCCGCTGGAACCGCGTTCACCGTAAATCCATCCATCGTGCGCGGTCTGGATTACTATACCCGCACCGTGTTCGAGTTCGTCTCCAACGACCTCGGCGCGCAGAGCACCGTTTGCGGCGGCGGGCGTTACGACGGTCTGGTGGAGGAAATGGGCGGGCAGCACACGCCGTCTCTCGGCTTCGCCATGGGCATTGAACGCCTGATGATGATTATGGAGGCGCAGAAAATCGAAATGCCCGAGCCGGAAACCTGTGATATCTATATCGCGGCACTGGGAGAGGCGGCGAAGCTGGAAGCATTCAAGCTGGCGCACCGCCTGCGGGAATACTCCATCAGCGCGATCTGCGACGTGAACGACCGCGGGCTGAAGGCACAGATGAAGTATGCCGATAAGATCGGCGCAAAATACACGATTGTTCTGGGTGACAACGAGCTGGAGACTCATAAGGCAGACATCAAGAATATGAAGACCGGCGAAAAATCGAAGCTCGATTTCAGCAAGGATTTTGTAGAGCAGTTTATCATTTTACAGACAAAGAACGCGGATGACCTTCCGTTCTAAATTTCTTTTAAAATAAAAGGGGTTAGCAATATGGATTCTTCAATTTTGACCTCCTTCCGCCTAACGGTGGCGGAACGGAATCTCGGCGTATACGGAATCAAGGTGGAGACCGCCAACGGTCAGAGCGTGAGCCACCGCTGGCGCGCAAACGATTCCGTGCACCTGTGGTCTGGCTCCAAAGCGTTTACTTCGCTTGCGGTCGGGATGTGCATGGATGACGGAAAGCTTGGACTGAATGACCTTGTGCTGGATTTCTTTCCCGAGTACCGGAATATTGCCGCGCCGGGGAGTGAAAAAATCACCGTACGGAACCTTTTGCACATGACCTCAGGCAAGCTGGAATTTGAGTACGGCGTCAGCGATGAGGTACTTCGTTCCACCGACTGGGCGGAGCTGTTTTTCCGCATTCCGGTATCACAGGAGCCAGGTACCTATTTCTTCTATTCCAACGCCTGCACCTACCTGCTCGGGCGTATCGTGGAAAAGCTCAGCGGTCAGACTGTGCGTGATTTTTTGATTCCCCGCCTGTTTACACCGCTGGAAATCTGGAATCCGCAGTGGCACACCTGCCCGGGCGGACACTCTCTTGCCGCGATCGGACTTTACCTGACCACCGATGAATTTTCGCGGCTGGGACTTACGCTTTTAAACCACGGGGTATATCAAGGAAAGCGGGTCATCAGCGAAAGCTATCTCGAGAAAGCGGTAAACGATGTATTTGACAATCGGCGGCCCAATTGCGACGACCCGGAAAGCTCCTCCGGCTACTGCTACCAACTGTGGCGCTGCTCCTACCCCGGCGCGTACCGTGCGGACGGCTATTACGGGCAGTTCAGCATCGTTATCCCGGATAAAAACGCGGTCGTCACTGTTAACTCCCATGAGGAAAAGGCTGCCAACGACATTGTTCGGGCAGTTTTTCAGGATATCGTGCCTCAGCTTTAAAGAATAATATCTAAAATGATAAAGAGTAAACTTTTGGAGGCTAATTTATGGCAGAATTTATGACAGGGTTAAAACGGACAAACTACTGCGGTGAGCTTCGCGCAAGCGATGCCGGAAAAACGGTTACCATCTGCGGCTGGGTACAGCGCCAGCGTGATTTGGGGCAGCTGATCTTTATCGACCTGCGCGACCGTACCGGAATTGTACAGCTCGCTTTTGACGACAGCACCGACCGCTCCATTTTCGAGAAGGCGTTTTCCGCCCGCGCGGAATTTGTTCTGGCGGCGGTAGGCACCGTGCGCGAGCGTTCCTCAAAGAATACGGAAATCCCGACCGGTGAAATTGAAATTGAGGTAAAGGAGCTGCGTGTACTGGCGAAGAGCGAAACTCCGCCGTTCGAGGTAATTGAAAACTCCAACGTGAAGGAGGACCTTCGTTTAAAATACCGTTACCTTGACCTGCGCCGCCCGGATGTTCAGGATAAAATCATGGGTCGCCACAAAATTGTAAAGGTTGCCCACGACTATTTTGACGACAACGGCTTTGTCGAGGTGGAAACCCCGGTTCTGATCAAATCCACGCCGGAGGGCGCGCGCGACTACCTGGTTCCCTCCCGCATGTTCCCGGGCAGCTTCTTCGCGCTTCCCCAATCCCCCCAGCTTTATAAGCAGCTGCTGATGCTTTCCGGTTTTGACCGCTACATGCAGATTGCCCGCTGCTTCCGCGACGAGGATCTGCGCGCGGACCGCCAGCCCGAGTTCACCCAGATCGACCTGGAAATGTCCTTTGTTGACCAGGACGACGTCATGGCGATCGGCGAAGGCTTTATGAAGCTCGTTTATAAAAGAATTCTGGATATCGATATTCCGACCCCGTTCCGCCGCATGACGTGGCACGAGGCGATGCGCCGCTTTGGCTCGGACAAGCCCGACCTGCGTTTCGGTCTGGAGCTGATTGATCTGAGCGAAGACCTGAAACACACCGAATTCCGTGTGTTTCAGGGTGCAATTAACGGCGGCGGCAGTGTACGCGGTCTAAACCTCAAGGGGCAGGCGGAAAGCTTGAGCCGCAAGGAAATCGACAAGCTGACCGAATGGATTAAGGCCTACGGCGCGAAGGGGCTTGCCTGGACAAGGCTGACCGAAGCGGGGGAGACCTCCTCCTACGAAAAATTCCTTACGCCGGAGGAAGCTGCGGCTGTACGCAAAACGATGGACGCGCAGACCGGAGACGTCCTCCTTATCGTGGCGAGCGACGAAAACAAGGTTGTTTTCGATTCTCTCGGCGCGCTGCGCTGCAACCTTGCCGCGCGCTTCGGCCTGATTGACAAGAGCAAGCCCTGCCTGCTCTGGATTACCGATTTCCCGGTATTTGAATACAGCAAGGAGGAGCAGCGCTTTATGGCGATGCACCATCCGTTTACCGCCCCTCGTGAAGAGGATATCGACCGCATTGAGAGCGACCCGGGCAGCGTCTGCGCGGTGGCCTATGATATGGTGCTCAACGGCAATGAGGTGGGCGGCGGCTCCATCCGTATCAATAACCCCGAGCTGCAGCAGCGCATGTTCAAGGCGCTCGGCTTTACGCCGGAGGAAGCACAGGAGCGCTTCGGCTTCCTGATTGACGCGTTCCGCTACGGCGCTCCGCCGCACGGCGGCATGGCGTTTGGACTTGACCGCCTGGTTATGCTGATGCTCGACTGCGACAGCATCCGCGACGTAATCGCGTTCCCGAAGGTAGCCTCCTCCGCGGAGCTGATGTCCAACGCCCCAACCGGCGTGGACAAAGCGCAGCTTACGGAGCTTGGCATCGGGATCCTTCCGAAGGAAGAGCAGCAAGATTAACTATCAGAAAGAAGGCGGAGATATGTATGATATCGTCGCGCTGGGGGAATGCCTGATTGATTTCGTTTCCGGCGACGGTACCGGAAACGGCAGTCTGCTTTATGAAGGCAACCCGGGCGGCGCGCCGGCCAACGTATTGGCGGCGGCTTCCAGACTCGGTCTGAACACTGCATTTATCGGCAAGGTCGGCGACGATTCGTTCGGCAAATTTTTACAAAGCACACTGAAGGAAAACGGGATTGATACCTCTTCTTTGATTTTAAGCGCCGAATATCCCACCACCCTTGCGTTTGTCTCGTTGGATGAAACGGCAAACCGAAGCTTTTCCTTTTACCGCAGGGAAACGGCGGACGTGAACCTGAACGAAAAGGACATCAATTACGAGCTGATCCGCAAGGCCAGGCTGTTCCATTTCGGTTCCGTTTCCCTGACCAGCGAGCCGTCGCGCGCGGCGACTCTGGCGGCGGTCCGCTTTGCAAAGAAATATAAAAAACCGGTCTCCTATGACCCGAACCTCAGGGAAAGGCTCTGGCCTTCTCTCTACGAAGCGAAAAAGATTATCCTCAGCGCGATGGACTACGCGGATATGGTAAAGGTATCGGAGGAGGAGCTTGGTTTCCTCACCGGATTCACCGGTCTGGAGGAAGGCATGCGGGTGCTCTACTCCAAGTATCAGCTTCGGTTCCTCGCGGTCACGCTGGGCGCGAAGGGCTGCTGCTGCATGAGCGGAGAAACCATTTGCTCCTCCCCGGCCTTTGCGGTAAACAGCGTGGATACCACGGGCGCGGGCGACGCGTTCTGGGGCGCGATGATATATCAGCTCCAGAAAAGCGGCAAAAAGCCGGACTCGTTCACCGAGGATGAGCTGAAGCGCTTTATGGATTACGCCAACGCGGCAGGCTCCCTCGCCACCGCAAAGAAGGGTGCGATCCCGTCTCTGCCAGATGAACTGGAAATTCTGGACTGCATCGCTTCCGTCCCGAGACTTCAATAATGTAGAATGCCGAAGAACCTGTCAGCGTTGTGCAAAAAACAGAAACGGAGCCAAGCGCGATTTTGCCTGCTGACTGGCGCGGTCCCGTATTTTGTGGTACGGAACCGCTTTTTCTCTTGTTGCTTCCCGGGTTTGATGCTATCCTTCTGCGCAAATACGGTTACGGAGGTGTTTGGATTGACCAAGGTGAATTATCAGAAACAGCTGGACGAGCTGATTGGCAGATTGGACGGTAAAGCGCCCTCCCTCCTTCTTCATGCCTGCTGTGCTCCTTGCAGCAGCTATGTGCTGGAATACCTCTCCCAATACTTCCGCATCACGCTCTTTTATTACAATCCGAATATTTCTCCGGAGGGCGAGTACCGCAAACGGGTTGACGAGGTCAAGCGCCTGATTGCCGCGCTGCCTGCGGTGCATGAAATACATTTTCTGGAGGGGGAATACGACCCCGCACCGTTTTACGCGCTCGCAAAGGGTCATGAGGCGGAGCCGGAGGGCGGGGAACGCTGCTTTGCCTGCTACGGGCTGCGCCTACGGGAGGGCGCCCGGGCCGCGAAAGCCGGCGGCTTTGATTACTTTACCACAACGCTCTCCATCAGCCCCTACAAGAACGCGCGGGAACTGAATGAAATCGGTGCAAATCTCGAAAAGGAATTCGGCGTGAAGTATCTCTTTTCCGATTTTAAAAAGAAAAACGGATACAAGCGCTCAATTGCGCTTTCCGGTTTATACGGTCTTTACCGCCAGGATTACTGCGGTTGCGTCTACTCCAAAGCGGAGCGTGACCGCCGGATAGACATGCAAAGTATTTAACCGTTTTCCCCACAGAGTTTTCCACGGATGTGGAAAACTCTGTGGAAAGAGTCGAAAATTTTTCGCTTTTCCGTTTATGCGATAAATCGCAATAAAAAGGAACGGGAGATGTATACTTATGGAGATAAGGGAAGCCCGAAAAGAAGATTTGGAACAACTTCTGCGGCTGTATACGCAGTTTCCCGATAATCCCATGCCGCAAGTTGACAACAAGCTGAAGGCGCTGTGGAATCATATGCTCGCGGATCCCTACCAGCACCTGATTGTCGGCGAGATAAACGGAAGGCTCATAACTTCCTGTGTTGTCACGATTATTCTGAACCTGACGCATTTTCAGAAGCCATATGCGCTTGTGGAAAATGTAATAACCAACAGCGCGTTTCGGAATAACGGGTATGCAACAGCGGCACTTGATTTTGCAAAGGAACTTGCAGAAAAAGAAGGATGCTATAAAATTATGCTTTTGACTGGTTCAAAGCTGGAAAGCACCCTTAATTTTTACCGGAAAGCAGGCTATAATTCCAACGATAAAACCGCGTTTATTCAATGGTTATACCAAAAGTGAACAATAATGCGAGATACCGGAACTTCTTCTTTACTTCCTTTCCCCATCATGATAGGATAGATTTATCAACTCAATAATATTGAGTATTACGGAGACGGCTATGAAAAAGGATAAAGAAAAAAAGAAGAAACGCGAGAAACGAGGGCAGCAAGGGGAGCGCCGTGCGGAAAAAACGGTTACCCTTTCCCTTTCAGACGGTTCTTCCACCGACCCGCTGCAATCCGTGCTTGCCGAGGTCGGCGGAAAGTGGAAGCTGCGGATTCTCTGGACTCTGCGCGGCGGCGAAAGCCTGCGCTACGGGGATATCAAAAAGCAAATTCCCGCAATTACGGATATGATGCTCAGCCAGAGCCTGCGGGAGCTTACGGTCTCCGGTCTGGCAGTGCGGCAGCAATACCAGCAGATTCCCCCAAAGGTGGAATACCAGATTACCCCCGCCGGCGCGGAGCTTGTTCCCGCAATGGAGCTGCTCTGCGCGTGGGGGGCGAAGCATTTTTCCCCGTTGCCCCATGAAGGGGAAGACCGGGAAAACAGGATAAATCAGGAGGAAAAATAATGGCTACATCTCTTTCCGTCCGCCCTTATTTGGCGGACAGCTCCCGTTACGATAAAATGCTGTACCGCCGCTGCGGCAGCAGCGGACTGAAATTAAGCGCGATTTCCCTCGGGTACTGGCATAACTTCGGCGGTTATGACCAGTACGAAAACGCGCGCGCGGTAACGCGCCGCGCTTTTGACCTCGGCGTTACGGTATTTGACCTCGCGAACAATTACGGTCCGCCGACAGGCAGCGCGGAGGAAACCTTCGGCCGCCTGATGACAGAGGACATGCGCCCCTACCGCGATGAGATGATTATCACGACAAAAGCGGGCTACACCATGTGGGACGGACCTTACGGCGACTTCGGCTCACGCAAGTATCTGCTCTCAAGCCTTGACCAGAGCCTGAAACGCATGGGGCTGGATTATGTGGATATCTTCTACCACCACCGCATGGACCCGGATACGCCCCTGGAGGAAACGATGGGCGCGCTCGCCCACGCGGTAAAAAGCGGAAAGGCGCTGTACGTTGGAATTTCAAACTACAGCCCCAAAAAAGCGATGGAAGCCTCCGCTCTTTTAAAGGAGATGGGAATCCATTGCCTGATCTGTCAGTCGCGTTACAGTATGCTGGACCGAAAATGGGAAAAGGAAGGCTTGTTTGACGCGCTGGAGCAGTGCGGCATGGGCGCGACGGCGTTCAGCCCGCTGGCGCAGGGGCTTCTCACCGGAAAGTACAACAACGGCATCCCTCAGGATTCCCGTGCGGCAGGCGCGTCCGTTTTCCTGAAGACAGACAATATCACGCCGGAAGTCATCGACAAGGTCGTCGCAATCGGCAAGCTGGCCGTGCGCCGCGGACAGACCACCTCGCAGCTCGCGCTGAGCTGGGTGCTGCAGCAGCCGGTAATGTCCAGCGTGCTGATCGGTGCCAGCCGTGTTTCTCAGCTGGAAGAGAATGTCGGTGCTCTGGAAAATGTGAGCTTCAGTGAAGAGGAAATTAAAGAGCTTAACGAAATTTTAAAATAAACGATCATTTTTCTCTTGCCCCCCTCCAAAGGGGGGCTTTTGTTGTATGATAGAATTCCAGGACGAAATCTGACGGCGATTTATTATATATGTTGGGGTTTTTTCGATGGATTATCAAAATTTTTTCTATATCTAGTGTTTGCACTTGACATCGGCGTTTAATTACGGTACAATCAGTTTTGTTCCACATAACAATTATTGGTAATTTTACCTAGAATAAAATCAGATTTTGTCGAATTTTAAGGGGAAGTATTCTCCGGCATGCGCTACGCTCCGGAACACACGCGGCACGGCTGCGGGGAACAAAACGGCAATTGCTGAATTACGGAAAGGAATGTGTTGAAATGGCATCGAACATTCAAAAGAGAAACGGGGTCGTCGTTAAGTTTGACAGCGTTAAGATTCGGAACGCGATCTTTAAGGCGAACCAGGCAGTACCGGAGGAGGAAATGACAGGCAGGGCTCTGGATGAGCTGACGGATAAGGTTTCCTCCTACTTCCCGGAGCATAAGGTTCCAACCGTGGAGCAGGTTCAGGACGTTGTTGAGGAAAAGCTGATTCAGGCTGATTACGCAAAAACGGCGAAGGCCTACATTCTGTACCGCGCGGAGCACGCGAAGGTGCGCCAGGCGGAAGCAGATCTGATGGATATTTACAAGGAGCTTACCTTTCAGGACGCGAAGGACGCGGATATCAAACGGGAAAACGCCAATATCGACGCGGACACCGCGATGGGAACCATGCTCAAATACGGCTCAGAGGGCTCCAAATACTTTATCAACAACTATGTTCTTCCCAAGGATATTGCCTCCGCTCATATCAACGGCGACATCCATATCCATGACGAGGATTTCTATATGCTGACGGAAACCTGCTGCCAGATTGATCTGATCAAGCTGCTCCGCGGCGGCTTCTGCACCGGGCACGGCGCGCTGCGCGAACCGAACGACATCCGTTCCTACGCCGCTCTGGCCTGCATCGCCATACAGGCGAATCAGAACGAAATGCACGGCGGTCAGTCCGTCCCGAATTTCGATTATTCCATGGCTCCCGGCGTCGCAAAAACGTTCCGCAAGGCTTATTATAAAGCCCTTTCCCAGTTCTTCCAGATTACCAGAGACATGCCGGAGACTGACGCCGACGCACTGGCAAAGAAAATCCGAAGCGACATCGGCGAAGAAATCACACTGAGCGACTCCGACCAATTTGGCGAAACGCTGGCGCAATGGCTGCCGCAGCACCAGAGAGCGAACGGGTTTGAAGAAATTACCCGGGAGGAAACGCTGCGCGCCCACCGCTACGCGGTGACAACCGGCACCAGCAATACCGATAAGGCAACCTACCAGGCGATGGAAGCTCTTATCCACAACCTCAACACCATGAACTCCCGCGCGGGCGCGCAGGTGCCGTTCTCCTCAATCAACTACGGAACCGATACCTCGCCGGAAGCGAGGATGGTCATCCGCAACCTTCTGAACGCTACCTCAGCCGGTCTGGGCGACGGTGAAACTCCCATCTTCCCGGTACAAATTTTCAAGGTGAAGGAAGGCATCAACTACAACGAGGAAGACCCGAACTACGATTTGTTCAAGCTTGCCTGCAAGGTCAGCGCAAAGCGGCTGTTCCCAAACTTCAGCTTTATTGACGCGCCATTTAACCTTCCTTACTATAAAAAGGGTGACTACAACTCAGAGGTCGCCTACATGGGCTGCCGTACCCGCGTAATGGGTAACAACTACGACAAGAGCAAGGAAGTCACCTGCGGACGCGGAAACCTTAGCTTTACATCCATTAATTTGCCGCGCATCGGCATTGAGGCGCATGGCGATATGAAGAAATTCTATGAAATTCTGGATAAACGGATGGAGCTTGTCATCCGCCAGCTGCTGCACCGCTTTCAGATTCAGTGCGGCAAAAAGGTTTACAACTATCCGTTCCTGATGGGTCAGGGCGTATGGATTGACGCGGAAAAGCTCGACCCCAACGACAGTGTGGCGGAGGTACTCAAGCACGGTACGCTGAGCATGGGCTTTATCGGTCTGGCCGAAACCTTGAAGGCGCTCGTGGGCAGGCATCACGGCGAAAGTGACGAAAGCCAGAGGCTCGGTCTTGAAATTGTGAGTTATATGCGTGACCGTATGGACAGGGAATCGGAGAAAACAGGCCTGAACTTTACCCTGCTGGCAACTCCGGCCGAGGGGCTTTCCGGTCGCTTTGTAAAAATTGATCAAAAGAAATTCGGGGTCATACCCGGGGTTACCGACCGCGAATACTACACCAATTCCTTCCATATTCCGGTTTACTATACCATCAAGGCGTTCCGCAAAATTCAGCTGGAGGCTCCGTATCACGCAATGACCAACGCGGGTCACATCAGCTACGTGGAGCTGGATGGCGACACCTGCAAAAACGTAGACGCGTTTGAAGCCGTGATTCGCTGCATGAAGGAAAACGGAATCGGCTACGGCTCGGTAAACCATCCGGTAGACCGCGACCCCGTCTGCGGCTTTAACGGCATTATCGACAACGAGTGCCCGAAGTGCCACCGCTCCGAGGAAGACGGCGGACCGAAATTCGAGCGTATCCGCAGAATTACCGGCTACCTTGTAGGAACCACCGACCGCTGGAACAACGCAAAGCGCGCGGAGGAAAGAGACAGGGTAAAGCATGGCATGTGAAGTCAGAATCTGCGGGATTGAGCCGGAATCCATTGTGGACGGCAAGGGCTTTCGCTACGTGATCTTCACGCAGGGCTGCCCTCACCGCTGCCCCGGCTGCCACAACCCACAGTCTCATGCTTTTAACGGGGGCAGGATGGCGGATATCCGGGATTTATTCCGTGAAATCTGCGAGAACCCCCTTTTAAAGGGCGTCACCTTCAGCGGCGGCGAGCCGTTCTGCCAACCGAAACCCCTGACGGAGCTAGCTGAAAGGATTCACGGAAAAGGGCTTGATTTGACCGTGTTTACGGGCTATACCTATGAGGAGCTCCTGAACAGGCGCGACCCCGATATCGACGCCTTGCTCGCGCAAACCGACGTTTTAATCGACGGTCCATTCCTTGAGGAGCAAAAAGACCTTACATTGGTATTTCGTGGGAGCCGGAATCAGCGCGTCATCGACTTAAACAAAACAAGGCTCACCGACCGCGTCATTCTGGTTGAGTGACGCGTCTCAGCAAACGGTTATAAAAAGGATGTGTTCTCATGCAGCCTGATATGACAAATAGTCCGAAGATCGCTGTGAATTTACTGGGTGAGTTCTCCATTACCATAAACGGGAACCATATGACAAACTTCACGGGTCGCACCAAGCGCGTGTGGTTATTGATTCAGTATCTTATTGCGAACCGCAACAAAGAGGTCATGATGGAAATGCTGGTCAAGGTGCTGTGGGGTGACGGGGAGGGGGACTGCTCCGACCCGCTGAACGCACTGAAAAATCTGGTTTACCGTGCGCGAGAGCTGCTCAAGGACCTGGCGCAGGACCGGAGCGTTGAATTCATAGAGTTCGCGCACGGCACCTATAAGTGGAATAACCGCTACTCCTGCACCGTGGATGCCGAGCAGCTGGTCGCCTGCTGGAAGCAGGTACAGGATTCCTCCCAGCCCGATGAAATCCGCATTGAGGCCTGTAAAAAAGCGATTTCGCTCTACCGGGGAATCTTTCTGCCCAAATCTGCCTACAGCAAATGGGTAGTCTCCACTGCGAGCTATTATTCGCTGCTTTATAACGACTGCGTTCTGAACGGATGCTCGCTCCTGATCGACCGTAAGGATTACGGCGAGGTAATTCGCATCTGCAAAATCGCGTTATCGCACACTCCCTTGGAAGAAGCCTTTCATAAAATGCTGCTGTACGCCTATATCAGCACCAATCAGCGCGACCGGGCTCTGGAGCATTACAAGAGCGCCGCCGAGCTGTTTTACGGTGAGCTGGGTATCGATGTTTCTGAAACGCTTCTGCCGGTTTATAAGCAGATGCTTGGCAGCATCGATTATATTAACGTTGACCTGAATATGATAAAGCAGGATTTAAAAGAGGGAGACCCCAAGGGCGCATACTACTGCGACTACGATATCTTCAAGGCGGTTTACCGCGCGCAAACCCGCGCGATGATGCGTACCGGTATTTCGATTTATTTGGTTCTTTTCTCTATAATCGACTCCGAGGGCGGGGTCGGTCAGGACTCCGGCGCCTTTCTCGCGGCAAGCAGCAAGCTGAAGGATTCCATTTTCTCCAGCCTGAGGAAGGGAGATATGGTTGCGCCCTACAGCGCAACGCAATATGTCGTTCTGCTCCCGGTTATCAGCTATGAAAACGCACAGAAGGTGGTTGACCGGGTGCTTCAAAAGTTTAAGTTTTTGTATCGGAAAAATAATGTAAAGGTGCTTTCGACCATCAATTCGGCTGATACCGTGGAATAGCGCGGATTTATAAGGCATACGATTTGCCGCACTGACTCCTGATTCCCGCGTTTGCGGCGCGGCTTAATAAACACCCGGTAACCAAAAACAGCGCCCCGAACGGGACGCTGTTTTTTTCCGCGATCACCTTTATCTCTTCTTATTGCACCCCGAATAATAACGAATTAGCTTGCACGGGCGGGTGTGTGGGGTTTCAACAGGGTGGTAATCCTGGTGAGCCGCCCGCGCCGCTCTATTCGGGGGCAGCAATAAAAAACGCTATGTACGGAATTCTTTTTCCATACACAGCGCAGGGTTCCTTTGGCGATCGCAAAAATCTTGAAACTTCCCTCTGTACAAAATATGACGAAAGAAGTATAATAATGTTTGCAAACGTGCGGGATTTCCCGTTGAGGTATGGAGGTCTGTTCTCCGTATCGCAGGAGGCAGGTGTTAGCGCACCTGCTTCTGCGTTTGTTTTTTATTGTGCCTCTATGAGAATTATACCTCTCTCATTGCTAAAATGCAACATATATTTTTTAAATGGTGACTGATATTTCACACATTTGTTGTTATAAAATAATTTTATAGTTGACATAAGAGACTTTTCACCCTATAATAAAAATTAGTTCCACTGCGTATGAGAGTTTAATCTTGTTTGTCGGGTACTAATTGGATAGAAATGCATGGAGCCGTGCGTATAAATAACCGCCGAACCGCGGTTATTTTGTACGCTACGGCTCTTTTTTCTGCCTTGCGGGAACACTCCTGCGGCGAATATTGCACGGACTTGACTGAAAGACTATAATGAATAACAGAGGATTTACCACAGCTTTGCGGCTATCCCCGGAAGAAAGCCCTGATAAGAAACGGAGGAATGCATATGTACGAAGAAATTGCGGAGCAGGCAAAAACGGCGGTTACCGAGCTGATTGAAGCGGCAAGACTGAGGGATGGCGACATTCTGGTCATCGGCTGCTCTTCCAGCGAAATCAGCGGGCACGCCATCGGAACGGATTCCAGTGTTGAAATCGCGAATGCGGTATTTCAGGCGGTTTATCCTGTGATAAAAGCAAACAGGCTTTTTTTGGCGGCACAATGCTGCGAGCACCTGAACCGGGCGATCATCACCGAAAGGGAAGCGGCGGAGAAAAAACGGTTGGAGATTGTAAACGTCGTTCCCCAGCCGAAGGCCGGCGGTTCGTTTGCCACTGCGGCATACCGTAGCCTTGTTCAGCCGGTGGCGGTAGAGGGAATCACCGCTCAGGCCGGAATGGATATCGGCGACACCCTCATCGGCATGCATCTTGCCCGGGTCGCGGTTCCGGTGCGGCTTTCCGTAAAAAAGATTGGCGAGGCTAACCTTGTCTGCGCGCGGACCAGACCGAAATTTATCGGCGGAGAACGCGCCCATTACGACGGCGAGCTGCTGTGATCGCGGACTCCCGGCACAGCCCGAGGTTTTGGGCTATAGAAAAAATGTGGTATAGTCGATTAACTTTGATTATAACCATCTGGAACAAAAAAAACACATCAGAAGCAGAAATGTTTCTGATGTGTTTTTTTCAGTTATTAGTATTTTCCGTCCGCCAGCTCCATGCGGAACGAATTCGTATACTCGGGAGTCTCTTCGGCAATTTGCTGCGGTTCTTCCGCTATTTCCGGCTCAATCCCTTCCATTAGCCGGAACCTTGCGGCAAGATCACGCAGGCGTTTGGATTGCTCCGAAAGATCCTGACTGACCGCCGCGTTTTCTTCCGACGCCGCCGAGTTGGACTGCACAACCCTTGCGATCTGGTCGATTCCGGCAGTCACCTGCACCACTGCTTCCGCCTGTTCGCTTGTCGCCTTGGAGATTTCCGCAATCAAGCCGGTGGTCTGGTTTGAGCCGTTCATGATCTGCTGGAAGGTTTCAGCAGTCGAGCCGGCAATATTCATTCCGTTGTCGACGCGGGAAATGGTATTTTCAATGAGGGCTGTGGTTTGCTTTGCGGCCTGTGCGCTCTTGTTCGCCAAGCTGCGTACCTCATCCGCCACTACGGAGAAGCCCTTGCCCGCGGCGCCCGCCCTTGCGGCCTCCACGGCGGCGTTAAGCGCAAGAATATTGGTCTGGAACGCAATATCCTCAATCGTCTTTGTTATCTTGCGAATCTCCTGCGATGCCGATTTAATATCCTCCATCGCCTGGAGCATTTCTTCGATATCCCCGTTGCCTTTTTTTACATCGTCAAAGGATTGCTGTGCAATGCGGTTGGCAACATTTGCGTTCTCCGCTGTTTTCTGAATCTGAACGGATATCTCGGTAACAGTGGCGGAAAGCTCCTGGGTTGTTCCCGCCTGCTCCGCCGCGCCCTGTGAAAGCGAGGTTGCCCCCTGCGATATCTGCTCCGAGCGGGAGGCCACTGACTGCGACGCTTCGCGGATCTCGGAGAACACGCTGTTCAAAGAACGCAGAATCTGCCCCAGTGCATCTTTAATTTGGGAAAAGTCCCCAAAATACTCTCTTTCCGTTCTTACGGTAAGGTCCCCCTGGGAGATTGAGCTCAGAACCTCTGAAATTTCACCGATATAGGTTTGGAGGCTGCCGACCGTGCCTTCCAGCGCGGAAGCCACCTGCCCAACCTCGTCGTTCGATTTCACCTTCAGTGCGACCGCATCCTTGTTGGAAATCCCGATATCGCCCCGTTCCATATTGTTCGCGAGGGTAACAACCTGATCGAGCGGTTGTTTCACGCGCTTTTTCAGGAAAATCCGAAGCACAAGTATTGACAAAAGCATGAGCACAATCGCGAGAACCACAGAAAAAATAACATTCATGGTGTTCTGCTTCTCGACCTCGCCGATGCTCTTTCCAACGAAAATTGCTCCGATTGCGTTGCCGTCAGAACCGATAAGCGGCTCATAATTAGCCATCATCAACCGCCCGAGAACTTCCATTTTCGCGGAATATGGCTTTTTTTCCTTTAGCACTGTTTGCGCAGCCGCACTGCCCATCTTTGTACCGGTGTCGCGCTTTCCGCCGTCCATCAAGGTCGTATTGATTCGTTCATCGCTAAGGAATACCGTAAAATCGCAGCCGGTATAGCTTTTCAGGTTATCCAAAAAAGTGATATGACCCGCCTTTGTGTTTTCCAGTGTTACCATCGCGGAGATTACGCCAATCGTTTTCTCCCCATCCTTAACCGGATATCCGTAACAGACGCAAAGCTCCTTATTCCGAAGAACCTCATATGTAACCACGCTCTTATCCTTTAGGGCATCCTGAACATGCGCCATCTTTGAAAAATCGGGAAGCTCAAAATCATTGGTGGAGGTCGCAAGGACACCTCCCTTTTCGTCGGTTAAGAACGCGTAGGTGATCCTGTAATTGGTCAGCGCGCTCTTCAGCCTGTCGTAAAGGGTATACTTGTTTTTTTGTTGAATCGCGTCCACGATTTCCGGGTCCTTTGCCAGCTTGCTCGCCGCGGATGAGGCATCGGAGCCAAGCCCCTTAACGGAATCCGAAAGCCCCTTCAGCGCAACCTTGCTTTGCTCCATAGACGTATTATCTGAAAGCTGTTTCGACATAAAATTCATCACCGTAAGCGTTATGATCAGTATTACGGCGATGAACCCAATAAAGATTGCGGATAGCGTAACCGTCAGACTGCTTTGTTTTTTCTTCACAATTTTCTCTCCTTATTCCGAAGCTATTATACAGCTGTAAATTCTTGACGAAACTAAAAAATATATTACAGCTTATGTTATCGACCGAAAAACAGTTTTGTTAACAGATTTCGACGAATATTTTTCGATTTATATAAAATACACGGAAAAAAGGTCAATTTTTCGAACGGCTTCGATCTTGTCCTGACAAATATTATAATTGCTCAACCATGCAAAAAGCTCCTAAATTCGGCAAATTTTCTATATTTATTTGCAGACATTCGGTTTTTATATCGAAATTGCGAATAATTCCGCGCAAAAAAAGAGGTTAAGGAATGACCCTAACCTCTTCATATACAGACCTTACCGTCCCCATGGACAGTATGCAAAATGCATGGCGCTAATTCCAATATATCGCGCGAACTACGATTGTTCGTACTGTATAACTGTTATTATAATACTCTTCTTTTTAAATTATGTCAAGGCTTTTTAAAAATATTTTTTAACGGTTTACGGATTGTGCCATTCGCAGGTAGGTTTGGTGCATTCCCTTAACAGCGATGGAATACGCCGTAATATTTTCCGGCAGCGCCATTCCGGCGTACGCTCCGTCGCCTAGATGATGCATATCCGTTCCGGTCATCTTGCTGAGCAGCGCAATGCGGCTAATGGTTTCGCGGTCCGCGCCCTCCTGCGAGGTGCCTACTGCCGTTATCGTGAGCATCCCGAGGCTGTGCGCGTAGAGCACCATTTCGCGTATGTACTCCATTGTCATTCCCGGAATCGTACCGGGAGCAGGCATGAGGATAACGTCGGCTCCCGCTTCTTTAAAGCGCCGGATATCCGGCTTTGAGATTGGGCCCTGTCCCGTTTCCTTGAGCGGACCGGAGGCATGGATTTTACCGGCCGCCAGAACAACCTTATCCCCGATTTCGTTAAAAATGGTTCTGAGAGACTCGCTGATTGCCTTGTTCTGCACGTCGGTCCCGGGGTTCCCGGTGAGTACAATTATATCCGCACCCATTGCGCAAGCCCTTCTGGCGTTTTGCAGGGTTGCCTTTGTCCCGTTGGCAAGGCTCCACGCTTCCTCATTTGCTCCGGCAAACATACTCTGGTCGGCCGGCTCAAGACTCACGCCGACAATTCTGCCGGTCAGGCGTTTAATTTCGCGGATGGTTTCCTCTTTTTTTACTTTCGGCAATCCCCAGATTTCCGGCTCGTTCACGTCGAACCTATTTAAAATCAGCATATCGGCGCCCATGCCCGCGGCAAATTCCGCATTCGTAACGCTGCCGAGCAGGGACTGAACCGCTCCGACAGTCTCACAGGCCACGACGCAGCCTTCGCTGAGAACAATGGATTTTAGAAGCTCCTGCTTATTCATTTGCCTCATTTCATTTGCGGTGCAGTCAATTAATCTTTTTAACAAAAGAATCCCATCCTTTCGAAAAAAGGAGCGGATTCCTCCGCTCCTATTAATTATATGCCCGCCGCTTCATAAAATTCATATTCCTAAAAGGCTTTGAACGGCTTCGCCAAGCTCTTTTATTATTTTTTCCGAGGCTGCCTGATCCACTCCCCTGGCGGAAAGGTAAATTTTTATTTTCGGTTCGGTTCCACTCGGGCGAATGGTCAGCTTACTGCCATTCTCCATCCGGTATTCCAGCACATTCGATTTCGGCAGAGTGATTTCGCTCTTCTCCCCCGCGTCACAGCGCTGTGAGGTCTCGTAATCGCTCCAGCCAACCACTTTGAACGCGGCGATTTCCTTCGGCGCTTCCTTGCGGAGATTATCCATGATTTTATTCATCATGATCATGCCGTCTTCGCCTTCAAACCCGAAATTCATCAGCGCGTTCTGATAATAACCGTGCTTTTTATAGAGCGCGTTCATCGCATCAACAAGGGTCATGCCCTTTTTTCTGTAGGCGTATGCCATCTGGCAAATAAGCATACTCGCGTCTACCGCATCCTTATCGCGTACATAGCCGCCGGAAAGGTAGCCGTAGCTCTCTTCAAACCCGAAAATATAGCGGTCGGCTTCGCCCTTTTCCTCGAGCATGGCAATTTGGTCGCCGATGTATTTAAACCCGGTAAGCACCTTTACCATCCCGATGCCGTAGTCCTTTGCCACCGCTTCCGCCATATCCGTGCTGACGATCGTTGTAACCGCAACCGGATCTTTGGGCATATTCCCGCCGCTGATGCGGCTGTGGGCGATAAAGTCGAGCAGGAGCACACCCACCTCGTTGCCGCTCATTAAAACAAATTTGCCGTTCTGGTTCACCGCGATACCGCAGCGGTCGCAGTCCGGGTCGGTGGCAAGCAGCAGGTCGGGCTGTACCTTATCGCAGAGGTTAAGCCCCACCTGGAGCGCTTCCCTGATCTCCGGGTTCGGAAACGGGCAGGTAGTAAAATTGCCGTCCGGGAATTCCTGCTCCGGCACAATGGTTACATCCTTTACGCCAATCTGTTCCAGAATTCTGGTGACGCAAACGCGACCCGCGCCGTTGAGCGGCGTGTAAACGACCTTGAGACCCTCGCATTTCTCAGAAATAACGCTCTGCCCCAGTACCTCGGCAAGGAAGGAGTCGATGACTTCCTCACCGATATAGCGAATTTTGCCCTGAGTGAGGCCTTCCTCAAAATTCATATATTTTACATCATGGAAGATATCCAGACGGTTGATATTCTCTAAAACTTCGTCCGCCATTTCAAGGGTAATCTGGCAGCCGTCGCTGCCGTAAGCCTTGTAGCCGTTGTATTTTGCCGGGTTATGGCTCGCCGTAATGCAAATTCCCGCGTCGCATTTCAAGTACCGCACCGCATAGGAAAGGGTCGGCGTAGGTGAAAGCCAGGGGTAAATATACGCCTGAATCCCGTTGGCTGCCAGCACCGCAGCGGCCTGCTTCGCAAACGCGTCGGACTTAATTCGGCTGTCGTAGGCAATTGCGACCGACTGGTTTGCCCCGTGCCGATTCAAATAATTGGCAAGCCCCTGCGTTGCCTTGCGTACCGTATAGACGTTCATGCGGTTTGTTCCCGCTCCGATTACACCACGCAGTCCCCCGGTACCAAATTCGAGGTTGCGGTAGAAGCGGTCGCTAATCTCCTCCGGGCGGTCCTTTATCGATTTCAATTCCTTGGTTAAATCCGGATCATCCAGCTTTTTTTCAAGCCATCTTTCATATTCAGTCATACGATCCTCATTCCTTTCCAAATATATCAGTATCCCAAAGATACGCAGATTGGTTTAACTTATTAATTCTCAAGTAAAGAATATTAAAATAAGAGTAGCATTTGTTTCCACGGGTGTCAATTATATTTTTACAATATTCGTTACAATTCCGGCCGGGGTTATATCGACCGTTCCGTAGGTTCCCGTGGAGCCTGACAGGCTGCCGGGATTCATGATATAGAGACCGTCCTGATAATCGGTCAGCGCAATGTGCGTGTGACCGAACAGCAAAACGTCCGCCTTCTGGGCGCGCGCGGCGGAAATCGCTTCCCAAAGGCCGTATTTTACATTATATGTGTATCCGTGGGAAAAGAATATTTTTTTCCCCAACGCCGTCACTTCTCCGTAAACAGGAAGACTGGAGCCCCAGTCGCAGTTGCCCCGCACAATCAGAAACATTTTCTCGGGGAAGCTTTCCTTCATCTCCTGCGCTTCATCCGCGCCGTCTCCAAGGTGAATTACCACCTCTGCCTTCGTCTGCTCCAATATCGCTTTTCGCAGCGAATACGCATCCCTGTGCGTATCAGAAACCACTAAGATCCGCATGAATCAACCTCCAAATGGAAACCCGCGTCCCCGCGGTTATATATTACAAATCTGCTTCATACAATGATAACGGGGTGATAGTATGGTAAACAATGATGACCGCAAACAACTTCTTAACAGCCTGATGGGCCAGCTCAGCGAAGAAGACCGCGTAAAGCTGGAAGCTCTATTGTCCGACAAAAGCGCAACACAAAAAATACTTAGCACACCGCAGGCTCAGGAGCTTCTGCAGAAGTTTATGGGAGGAAAATAATGGATGACCTGGCCGCAAAACTCAGCGAGCTTTTAAACAGCCCGGGAGCTGTTGAAAAAGTGAAGAGTCTTGCCGGGTTGCTGGGGGGCGCAGAGGCACCGGCCCAGTCTGAATCAACCCCGTCTATGCCGGCCCAGCCCGCGCCGCCGCAATCGGAGCAAAGCTCTCCCCTTGCCGGTCTCGGGAACCTCGCAAGCCTCGGGAATCTTGGGAATCTCGGAGGTCTCGGGGGTCTTGCCGGCATGGATGGCGATATGATGCAGATGGTAATGAAATTCGCGCCGCTGCTCAGCAGCTTTCGTCAGGAAGACGACAATACACGTCTCCTGCATGCCTTACGCCCCCTGCTCAGTGAAGAGCGGCAAAAAAAGCTCGATGAAGCAACAAAACTCCTGCAATTGATACGGCTGCTGCCGCTCCTGAAAGGCAGCGGAATTTTCTGAGGTGTGAACAATGGCCGACAGTTATAATTATGATATGCAGCGTTTGCAGCAGGATGCGATACGGCGCGCCCGGGAAATGCAGGCTCGCGCGCAAAGCTATGTCGCGCCGTCTCCTCCGGCGGCGCCCGCTCCCGTAAGCCCGACCCATAACCAACCACGGGAGCAGCCCAAACCGGAACAGGCGAGGCATATTCCACCGGTCGAGCCAAGACATGCGCCTCAGCACGAACCTCCCCCGGACTCCAAAAACATCCTGAGTCCGCTGGGGGATATTTGGGAAGGGTTGACAAAAGACAGTGAGCGTACGCTGATTCTGGTTCTTATTCTTTTGCTGATGGAAGAGAAATCGAACCCGGAGGTGATTTTCGCGCTCATGTATCTCATCCTTTAATCAGGCTGTGCCAAACTGCTCAAAACAGGCGGCAAACCCGCAAGTATCGGAACGTGCTTATATAAATAAGTGTGTGTGTGATTGAATTCTTCCATGCATATTGCCCGGCTTTGACGCCTGTTTTATGATTCCTTATTCGCAATGACTGCGTAGAGATACTGTTTATTGGTAGAGGGATTCGTTTTCAACACATAATCCATAAATTTCGTCGGCGTTGGCGCGGAAATGGTGCTGGAGGTTTGCGTTCTCCACGCGTCGCTCGGCGATACATAACCAACCCGCAGAACCGTACTGTCACCCTGCTGTTTGGTGCTTACCGTATACGGCTCAAAGGTGCTGTCGGAGGAATAGAGCGCCACATGGAACTCATTGGCATCCGAATTGTATTCATAGAAGGTTTCCTGCTCCGGATTTTTCGGCTGGAGCTGGCAGTCCGGCCCGAAAAGGTCTCGGCAGGAATTCACCACATCGCCAAGCGGCACAATAACGCGCCCGGCGTCATCATAGCTGGTATAGTTCATCCCGCTGTTCGCGGTAATGGTTTTCCACAGGGAGGCGTTTAAAATAAAGGTAGCGTCGGCCTTATCCGTTGATTCAAACGGTTTCGGGTCCTGCATGACCACCGGCGCCAGAAATGTGTCGTATTCGCGCCGCTTGGTATCGTCGGTCGCGGCGGTGTAAATCTGCCTGCCGATCGCAGTTGCGATAAAGCCCACGCCCACGAGTGCGAGAAGCAGCACGATTGCGCCAACCGCGACCCCGTAACGGTGATGCCTGCGGTGCGGCGGTTTTTCCGGCTCAAAGGTCTCCGGCTGGTCCGGGTCAATATCGTCGGTCCATTTCGCCAGAATGTCTTCATCGGCGCTTTCGTCGCTTTCCGCAAGAATCTCTTCCAGCCCCGTTTCAGCAGCTTCCGGTTCTTCGGTTCCCTCCGTCGTCTGCCTGTATGCCTCGCGGTAATCAGCGGTGTAGCCGCTAATTACCTTCTTTTTTTTCTTACTCATTCAAACCGCTCCGCTCTCTATCGAATTTGACCGTTCCCGCTGATGATAAATTTTGAGGAGGTCAGCTCGTTTACACCCATCGGACCGCGGGCATGCAGCTTCTGGGTGGAAATACCGATTTCTGCGCCCAGCCCGAATTCGCCGCCGTCGGTAAACCGGGTGGAGGCATTGACGTAAACCGCGGCGGAATCGACGCCGGCGGTAAATTTTTGTGCATTTTCATAGCTTTGGGTGACAATGGCTTCGCTGTGACCGGTCGAATACCGCGCGATATGCTCCATCGCGTCCTCCTGAGAGTCCACAATCTTCACCGCAAGGATATAATCCAGATATTCTGTTTCCCAGTCCTCCTCGGTCGCGGCAACCACGCTTTCGCCCAGAATAGCGCGCGTTCTGTCGCAGCCGCGCAGCTCCACACCCTTTTCGTTGAGCCTTGCCTGTATGGCGGGCAGCGCTTTCTCCGCGATATCCTTATGGACAAGGATGGTCTCAATCGCGTTGCAGACGGACGGGCGCGAGGTTTTCGCATTATCTATGATATCGGCTGCCATAGCAATATCTGCGGAATCGTCCACATAAACATGGCAGTTGCCGGAGCCGGTCTCAATAACCGGCACGCGGGAGTTCTGCACCACCGACTGAATCAAGCCCTTGCCGCCGCGCGGAATCAGAACGTCGAGGTATTCGGTCAGCTGCATCATTTCCACGCTGGAGGCGCGGCTGGTATCCTCTACCAGCTGAATGCTATCCTGGGGCAGCCCCGTATGCTTTATCGCTTCGCGCATAATGGAAGTAACACAGAGGTTAGAGTGAATCGCTTCCTTGCCGCCGCGCAGGATAACAGCGTTCCCGGCCTTCAGGCAGAGCGCCGCCGCGTCGGCGGTCACGTTCGGTCTGGCCTCATAGATAATCCCGATTACGCCAAGCGGCACGCGCACCTGCTCGATCTTCATGCCATTCGGATGGACGTTGCCCCCAACGACCGTACCCACGGGGTCCTTCTGCGCCGCAACCTCACGAATTCCCTTTGCCATTCCCGCAATCCGCGCGCGGTTCAGCGTCAGGCGGTCCAGCAGAGCCTCGGACATGCCGCTTGCTCTGGCGTCCGCTAAGTCCCTGCCGTTCGCGGTGAGGATTTCTTCCTCGCCCCGCTCGATTGCCTCCGCCATTGCGAGAAGCGCCTGATTCTTCCGTGCGCCCGCAACCGCAAGCGCGCGGGAAGCGGCTTTTGCGTTTTTACCCATTTGCTCCAAAACAGTCATGGTGTCACCTCATATGTATCTCACGGGTTTATCACAGCGATGTGACAACCCTCATACCCCTATCTTACTTCTTTTTCATGCCGAAAACTGTCCCAATTTGTTCGCCGTCAAAAAGGCGGTACAGGTTTTTCGGGTCGGCGCCGCTAATGACACAGCAGCAAATTCCGCCCTCGTTGGCAATCGCCGCCGCGTTGACCTTGGTGCTCATACCTCCCGTGCCCCGGTTGGAGCCGGTGCCGCCCGCAATATCCCGGATTTCATCCGTTACCTCATCCACATAGGGAATGCGGCGCGCGTTTGCGTTCGTACGCGGATTCGAGTCGTAAAGGCCGTCGATATCGGTCAGGATTACCAGCAGATCCGCGTCCACCAGCATGGCAACCGTTGCGGAAAGCGTGTCGTTATCCCCGAAATTGCTGCCGACCAGCTCGTCGATGGCAACGGAGTCATTTTCATTTACAACCGGAATAATATCCATTTTAATCAGTTCATTAAAGGTGTTCTGGGTATTGATTTTGTTCTGCTCGCTGGCTACAACGTCTGCCGTCAGCAAAACCTGCGCCACCGTGCGGTTATATTCGCCGAATAATTTATCGTAAGTAAACATCAGCTCACATTGACCAACCGCGGCAACCGCCTGCTTTTTCTCCGTCTCCTGCGGTCGTTCCGGCAGACCGAGCTTTCCCACACCGACGCCGATTGCGCCGGAGGTTACGAGAACGATTTCCCTGCCCGAGTTTTGCAGGTCACTCAGTACCTTGCACAGGGTTTCCATCCTGCGAAGGTTCATCTTGCCGTTTTCATAGGTTAGGGTGGAGGTGCCCACCTTAACCACGATTCTTTTTGCCTGTGTAATAGCCGACATTTTCAATTCCTCTCAATCAAAGCTTCCGCTGTTTAATTGGAGTCCGCACAAAGTGCAGACTAAAACATTTAAAATAAATTATAGCATATATCCCTGCGATTTAGAAGAAATATATTAAAAACATCGTGTGAATTCTATCAAAAAAACAGCCCCCGGTTTTCCCGGAGGCTGCTGCTGTTTTTATGCGTAAACGTCCATTGCCTTTTTTGTTTTGTTGAGTCCGTAGGGATTTTCTTCCTCCGCTTTATTGCCTACCGAATTATCCTCCGCAGCTTTCTCCGTAATGCCCTGAACCCCATCCATAATGGAGTCGCCGGCCTTTCTCAGGTCCTTTTCTAACCGGACGATTTCGCTCTCGACACTCCCCGCTTTTGCTTTCAGAGAAGCGTATTTCTGAGGATTTCCATGATAAAAGCGGCTGGGCGCGTAATAAGACGCTTCGGTCTCCAGCCTGCCCTTCACATCCTGCATCGCCGCGATGTAATCCTTGGTATGCTGTATGGAACCAAACGCGCTGAGCAGCTTCTGCGTCGCTTCCACCTCCGCGTTTCCTTGCTCCGGTATCTGCCCGCTTGAGCCGTTTATGTTTTGCGCGGAATCCTTCGCGCTGCCCTCGCTGCCCTTCATTTGCTTGTCGCGCTCTTCTTTTCTGATTTGCGCAATCTGCTGGTCGAGCTGGGAAATCTGGCTGTCGTAATCCGCTAGCTTTCCATTAATGACATCCTTGTCGAGATTCTGCTCTTTTGCGCTCGCGAGATATTCCGATCTGCGGGCAACCAGCTCCTGCCTGCGGTCCTGCAAGCTCTTAATACGATCCTGGCTGTCTCTTGGCGTTTTCATATTATTTTTCACAAGGTTCGTAAGTGATCCCTTATTCTTGGGTTGCGCTTCTTCCCCTTTTTTTAAATTTGTTGCCTTTGAAAAATCAACCGGAATATTTTTCGGTCTTACTGTAAAATGATTGATTTTCATAGAGAGACCTCCTGTTTCTGTCATGTTGTCTATTTTATATATCGTATCAAGCAGCAATATATTTAATGATATTACAGAAAATGTAAAATTTTTAGATTAATCTGGTAAACCGTTAAAGTCGATTAATTTCACCTAAACGCGCAAAAACAGCGCCCTTTGCAGGACGCTGTTTTTGTCTTCGCATTTTCAGCGACAGCTTTCATCCATGTGCTGTTTCCCCAAATTTAACGAATCAGCTGGCGGGGGCAGTGTGTAGGGGGGGTGGGTGGCTTGCCCCCGCTGCTCCATTCGGGGGCAACAACAAAAAGCACTGTGTACGGGAGCTAATCCATACACAGCGCTGAATCAACCCGTCGCAACCGCAAAACCTTGTGTAATCTACTCTATACAAAATCCGTATAAAAAAGTATAATTATTTTGCAAACGTGCGAGTTTATCTCGTTGTGGTATGGAGGTCTCTTCTCCGTATTGCAGGAAACGAAGTGGTAGGATCCTTCGTTTCTGCGTTTGCTTTTTTATTGTGCCTCTAAATAAATTATAACGCTTTTATTGTCGCATAGCAACCATGTTTGTACAATTATTTACAATATGAGACAAAATTAGCAAAAACAGCACTGCGTTTCCGTACAATTCATATACTTTTTATCCTACGCGACGTGCCGTTTTCAAATAAATGTCGTTTCTCACTCGAGTGATTGGCTTCTTTGCGCTTCACAACCGCTCAAAAAGGCAGTCTCACAATTTCGCCGCAGTTGGCTTAATCAAAAAGGCTGGGAGAAAATTCCCCCAGCCTTTTTATATCATTTATGACTCTTTGGGTTTGTTGGTGTTCGCAATAAATCCGTTGCTTGCGCGGGGGCGGTCTTCCATATGACGGTCATCGCGGCGGCGGTCGTCGCGCCTCGGCGCCGGGCGGCGCGGCACATCGGAAATCTCATTTTCCGGAACCAGCCCATCCACCTCGATCAATGCGTCGCGGCGGGAAAGGTTCAGCCTGCCCTTATCATCTACCTCGAGCACCTTGACCATTACCTCGTCGCCAACATTTACAACATCGGTGACCTTTTCGGTGCGCTTTACATCCAAACGGGAAATGTGAACCAGACCTTCCTTGCCCGGCGCTATTTCAACGAACGCGCCGAAATCCATAATGCGGGTTACTTTACCGTTATAAATCGCGCCCGGCTCCGGGTCGTTTACAATCGTGTCGATAATCGTCATGGCGCGCTTGCAGTTGTCGGCGTCGATACCAGATACAAAAATGCTTCCGTCCTCTTCGACATCAACCTTTACGCTGCATTCCGCGCAAATCTTCTGGATGACCTTACCGCCGGAACCGATAACCTCACGGATTTTGTCAACCGGAATTTTGGTGGAAAGCATTTTCGGAGCGTATTTGGAAAGCTCCTTGCGCGGCTCCGGAATCGCCTTGAGCATGATCTCGTCAAGGATATAATCCCTTGCCTTATGGGTCTTTTCCAACGCTTCCTTAATAATTTCCGGAGTAAGACCGTCAATCTTCAAATCCATTTGAATCGCGGTGATACCTTCGTGCGTACCGGCTACCTTAAAGTCCATATCGCCGAAGAAATCCTCCAGACCCTGAATATCAACCATGGTCATCCAACGGTCGCCCTCGGTGATCAGACCGCAGGAGATGCCTGCAACCGGAGCCTTAATCGGAACACCGGCAGCCATCAAAGCAAGCGTAGAGCCGCAAATGGAAGCCTGTGAGGTAGAGCCGTTGGAGGAAAGCACCTCGGAAACAAGGCGGTATGCATACGGAAAGTCTTCAATAGGCGGAATGACCGGAACGAGAGCCCTTTCGGCGAGCGCGCCGTGACCAATTTCACGTCTGCCCGGCCCGCGGCTCGGTCTGGTTTCCCCAACTGAGTAGGAGGGGAAATTGTATTGATGGATATAACGCTTGGATTCCTCTTCGTCAATCCCGTCGAGCATCTGGGCATCGCTGACCGGGCCGAGGGTTGCAACGGTGAGAACCTGTGTCTGCCCTCTGGTAAACATGCCGGAGCCGTGAACGCGCGGCAAAAGGTCAACCTCCGCCGCAAGCGGACGCATTTGATCCATCTGTCTGCCATCTACACGCTTCTTCTCATCAAGCAGCCAGCGGCGGACAACATATTTCTGTGTTTTGTATAGGCACTCTTCAATTTTCGCACCCTGATCAGGGTAAATCGAATCAAATTTCTCGTGTACCTTCTCATAAACCGGCTTTAAGCGCGCATCGCGGACGGTTTTATCGTCGGTGTCGAGGGCGAGCTTAACGTCGTCCATCGCAAACGCTTTGATTGCGCTGAGCATTTCCTCATCCGGCTCGTTGCTGGGATACGCAAATTTCGGCTTGCCAATCTCCGCCTGAATTTCTTTAATAAAGCGGATGATTTTCTGGTTCTCTTCGTGACCGGCCATAATGCCGTTGAACATAACTTCATCGGAAACGATGTTCGCGCCCGCTTCAATCATCGGGATTTTATGCTCGGTGGAAGCAACGGTCACCGCCATTTGGGAAACCTTGCGCTGCTCCAGAGTCGGGTTGATGACGTACTGCCCGTCCACATAGCCAACGGAGCAGCCGGAAATCGGACCGTTCCACGGGATATCGGAAATACTGAGTGCAATAGAGGTACCGACCATTGCGGCAACCTCAGGCGCGCAGTCAAGGTCAACAGCCATAACCGTGCAGACAACGGATACGTCATTACGCATGTCCTTCGGGAACAGGGGACGAATCGGGCGGTCAATCACGCGGGAAACCAGAACCGCCTTGTCGCTCGGTCTGCCCTCCCGTTTTAAATAGGAGCCCGGGATTCTGCCGACGGAATAGAGCTTTTCCTCAAAATCAACAGAGAGCGGGAAAAAGTCTACGCCCTCGCGCGGCTTTGCTGAAGCGGCAACCGCAACGTGAACGACGGTTTCGCCGTAGCGAACCAGGCACGCGCCGTTCGCAAGCTGTGCCATTTTACCGGTTTCCACGACCAGCGGACGTCCGGCAAATTCGGTTGAGTACACTTTGAAGTTCTCGAACATAGTATTCCTCCATTTCATTTTCGGGAGGAATAGGTTTAGCAATAAAACCAGCCGCCGCCTTTACGGAAGCTCGTTTCACTGCTAAGTCCCGTCCCTGCCCGTTGCGTATAAATTTCTATAATTGGTATTAAGGGCAGGCGGCATCAGCCGCCTGCCCAAAACAGACATTCTTACTTACGAATACCAAGCTTTGCGATAATTGTACGATAACGCTCAATTTCGGTATTCTGCAGGTAGTTGAGCAGATTTCTTCTCTGGCCAACCATCTTCAGCAGGCCGCGGCGTGAGTGATGGTCTTTATTATGGGATCTGAGATGCTCGGTCAAATCATTGATTCTTTTGGTAAGAACGGCGATTTGAACCTCCGGAGAACCGGTGTCGCCCTCATGCATGGCGTATTCTTTGATAATTGCGGTTTTTTCTTCTTTAAACATGGTATTTTCCACCTTTTTTCAATTTACCCTCAATCGCAGAAGAAGGCCGGTGAACTCCCCGTCGGGGCTTACTCCTTGATCCGGGAAAGGGGCATAACACTGAGTTATTATATCACGTGTGCTTAAATTTGTAAATAATATTTACCGAAGAATTTTTAATATTATCCCCGTTATTTTGTGTAATAAACCTTGTGAAAAATTTCTGCAATTCTTTGATTCGTTTCTTCATCCTTTACGGCAATCCGTATGGCCTGCTCGTTCCACCCGCTTCCCATATTCGATACGTCCCGAATATAAAGCCGGTTCTCCATGCAGCGGGATATCAGCCGCTTTTTCTCAACTGTCTGCGGCAGCTCGCACAACACCGCGTTGATAACGCCCGGGAATATCTTCAGCCCCTCATTTTCGGAAAGTACTTCCGCAAGACGCCGTCTGTTTTCCTCCGTTTTCCGCCAGCACGCTTCATAGTATCCGGCGTCCTGCAGGGCGTTTACCGCCGCGATCTGCGCCGGCAGGCTCACCGCCCACGGTGGGGAATAAAGCGAGAGTCCACGGATAATTTCCGCGTTCGCCGCCAGATAGGCGCAGCGCATTCCGCTCAGCGCGTAGACCTTGGACATGGATTTGCAGACAATGACGTTCTCCGAAGCGGCGGCTTTCCTCTCCATGCTGGCGGAAGGTCCGGTGTACTCGATGTAGGTTTCGTCGATCCATAAGAGGGTGGATTTCGGAACCGCTTCGACGAGCTGTTCCATTTGCTCCCTGCTCAGGTACTGCCCGGTGGGGTTGTTCGGATTTACGATGACGAATAAATCATACTGATTTTTATGCAGCGTCTCAATCAGGCGTTCCAGATCGAAGCGGTAATTCTCCTCCCGTCGCAGGGCAAACCGGTCTATCCGCGCGTGAAGCAGATTCCGAAAGATGAATTCATATTCGCCGTAGGTCGGATTCAGCAGCAGCACCTTCGCGCTGTCTTTCAGCAGTCTGGGGAACGCAAGGTACATCAACCCGGAGGAGCCGCCCCCGGCAAGAACATTCTCCCGCGCGATTCCCCGCGTCTCCGATATGGTTCGCACAAGGCCCTCGGAATGGGTCGGCGGCGAGGTTTTCACGGCCCACGGCAGGTATTCCTCCAGAGCGGCGGTCACCCTCGGCGACGGGTCGAACCACGCGTCGAGTACATCCGCGTTAATGATTTCCCTGCTCTTTTCCAGCGTTGAAAAATCACTGCCTATCGCTTCAAAAAACTGTCCTCCGTGGTAGCACCGGCTTTCCGGCAGCAGCGGAAAGGGGAGCCGGTTATCTATTTTGGGCAGATACCGTTTCAAAATTTTCTCAAGATGCGCGCAGTTCTTCCGCAGGTCGGAAACCTTCGCGTACATCAGCCGGAAATCAACCTCCCCAGAATGAATCGTCTCTCCCAGGTCAATCAGTCCGGTCTTTTTATAAAAGTCAACGAGATCAATCCGCCCGATTGTCATGATTTTATCGCCGCGGTGTTCTTCCGCGTAGCGGAAAGCGGAGAAAAACAGCAGCAGCGCGGTACAGCCGGTGCGGTATTCCGGCAGAACGGTAAACAGGCGGCCTTCGTACATATTGTCATAGAGAAAAGGGTATTTCTCCCTGCCGATGTATTTATCCAGACCGTACTTGCCATTGGGCGGTGTAATACTGACAAAGCCGGATATATTCCCGTCCATCTTTACAACGATATAGGTGTTGAAATCATCCAAATTGTCTCTTAAAAGTTGTTCTTGGTTCTCCTCATGCTGGTGAAGCTCCTTTGCGTAAACCTCGTGCCGGATCCGGTAAATTTGCTGCCGGTCAGTCTCGTCCGCGATTTTTATGGTAATACTGCTCATTCGGGCAATCTCCCTTTTATATTTTTCTATTCAGCCATACTTATTCTTGTATTATAATTCGTTTTTCGACATGTTTCAATAACATAAGAGCACGCAGCATCGATTTTGTAAACTCTTCTATTTCGTCTCTCCGCTTTTTGACAGATTAACATAAAAGCGCATAATTGCCGAAACAACTACGCGCTTTTGATTCAGAACCTTCCGGGCGGTCATCGCCCGCTATTCTGTTCAAAATATTCTTTTGCTTGCACACCGTTTCTGATGATCTCCGCCTTTAGCTCCTCCAAACCGGAAAAACGGCGCTCCGGGCGGATAAACTTCATCAAATCCACGCGGACGGTTCTGCCGTAAAGGTCCTCACCGCGGTAATCCGGCATCCAGGTTTCCGCAAGGGCACACGGAGAGCCGACTGTGGGTTTGATGCCCACATTGGTCACACCCGCGTAGACCACGCCGTCCACGTATACACTGGAGGCGTAAACCCCGAACCGGGGCAGTACAAAATCCCCCGGAATTGCCTGGTTCAGCGTAGGCGCGCCAAGCTCTCTGCCAAGCTTTCTGCCGTGCTGTATCTTGGAGCAGTAGCCGTACGGTCTGCCCAGAAGCTTTACCGCCTCATCCACCTCGCCGGCGGCAATCAGCCCCCGGATTCGGGTCGAGCTGACCGGTTCCCCGCCGGAAAGCACCGCCCCGGCAATTTCAACCTTTATCCCCCTGCTTTCACAGAGCTCCGAAAGCGTTTCGCTGGTCGCTTTACCCCCGGAACCGAAGGTAAAGTTAAATCCGCAGCAAACCTCGCGTGCGCGGCACACGCCGGTGAGAACCCAGTCAACGAAAGCCTCCGGCGCCAAATCCTTTACCTGACAGAATTCAATAATATAAAGCTGTTCCACCCCAAGCGCCTCGAGCAGAGCAATTTTTTGTTCCCGCGTGATGATTTCTCCGCCGGAACGGCCGCCGAGGTCGGCAAGAGGATTGGCCGCAAATGTAAACACGGTGGGAGTAAAGCCCTGTGCCCGCGCGGAAACAGCGGAAGCGATTACCTTCTGGTGCCCGAGGTGTAATCCGTCAAAGTTGCCGAGCGCTACGGCGGTATCGCCGGTGGATGGGGTTAAATCATAGTATACCTTCATAAATCCTTCGCCTCAAATAATTTCCGATACTAAAATGCCTGCTTACTTACGAGCCCACGCTCAACTCCACCGCTCTTTTGCCGTTCTCCCCAACAGGAGACGGCTGAACAGAGGTAGATGGGGCGTAAAACCTACTCCTTATACATAAACAGGACATGCTCCGCATCCAAAAAACCATTTTTCCGATAAAAGTTTGGTGCGGGCGCAAATTTATTTGTCGTCAATGTAAAACCTGCTAAACTATGTTCGCGAATATAAGCTTCCACAGTATGAAGCAGTTCTGCTCCGTACCCTTTTCTTTGGAGTTCCGGTGAAACAAACATTTCGTCGATAAAAATCTCACTGTTGTTCCACCAAATCTTTTCGTGGCAGAATATCGCCCCTTTAATTTTTCCATCAATCCACAGAGTATATCCGAGAAATTTATTACATTCCGTATAATCTTTTAAGTAGTTTTCAGCCCGTTCCTGAGACCATCTGCATTGCCATAGCTCATTGTTGTACACAGCCATCATAATTTCCGCGCAACCAGGCAGGTCATCCATCTGATAATTTTTAATCAAGCGATTCTCCTCCATTACGTGATTTTGCAATGCGCAGTCAGTTAACAGAACAGGCGGAGAATCGCCAGCTCTCCCTTCTCGGCGTTTACTCTTCCCAGCCCGAGAAATTCCTGCTGCGGTGAACGGACGCGGTATACCACGCCTTCTTCGCAACCCGCAAGCGGAAGGGAAATGCGCTCCAGACTCAGCGCCCCGCCGTTGCGGAACCGCTGCGCCTGCGCGGGGCTGACCGTTAAAACAGGACGGCTGAAAAATAAGCTTTCCGCCGGTCGCACCCTTTTCTCCAATAAACCCTCTGCCGAAAGCTGCTTCGCCTCCTCAAGCGTTACGCAATCGGTTAAGCGAAAGCCTGCCGCTGCGGTTCTCCGCAGCGAAGCCATCACGCCGTGGGTACCGAGCTTTTCTCCGATATCCGCACAGATGGTGCGGATATAAGTACCCTTGGAGCAGCGGATAACCAATCTGCCGCTTTGGCCGGCTTCATCAAATTCCTTTAAATCAAGCTGATGAACCGTAATCGGGCGGGCTTCCCGCTGAACCTCGATGCCCTGCCGCGCAAGGGTGTACAGCCGCTGCCCGTTAATCTGCACTGCCGAGTACATCGGCGGCAGCTGAAGGATCTCCCCCCGAAAGGCGGGCAGTACAGCCTCCAGCTGCTCCCGGCTTACCCGGGCGGCACTTTGCGCCAGTGTTTTTCCCGTACTATCCTGCGTATCGGTGCAATACCCCAGCCGGAACCCGGCTTCGTATTCCTTGTCGGTATCCTCCAGCAGGGAGGCCGCCCGGGTCGCTTTGCCCAGCAACAGGGGCAAAACCCCGGTCGCCATTGGGTCGAGAGTACCGGTATGCCCGATTTTTTTCTGACGGCAGAGCCGCCGCATGACCGCCACCGCATCAAACGAGGTAAAATCCTGCGGCTTATCCAGTATGATTACGCCGTCCATCCTTACTTCTCCTGCTCTAAATATTCTCCGATTGCCCGTACAATTTGCGCACGGGCTTCCTCCAGAGATGTCTGGAACGTGCAGCCCGCCGCTCCGGCGTGACCGCCTCCCCCGAATTTGGCACAGATGTGGGAAGCGTTGTTCGGCGGCTGAGCGCGCAGCGACAGCTTATACGTCCCATCCGTTTTCTCCTTAATCATCACACCGATAACGACGCCTTCAATTCCCCGCGGAATGGAAGCAAGTCCCTCCATCTCGTCCTCGGTGGCACCGGTTTCGCTCACCATCTTCTGCGTAACCGCAATGACCGCAACACGTCCGCCGCAAAAATATTCCAGCGAATCGATTACTTTGCGTTCGATATCCATGCGGGCGCGGGTTTTGGTGTCGAACATGGTGTGATTGATCTTCGGCGCGTCAATTCCCGTTTCCACCAGCTCCGCCGCGATCCGGTAGGTTCTGGGCGTTACGTTGGTGTATTTAAAGCAGCCGGTATCCGTCGTAATTCCGGTATACAGGCTGAGCGCGATTTCGCGGCAAATTTCCACGCCGAGCAGCTTCAGCAGGTCAAAAACTATCTCGCAGGTAGCCGCCGCCTTCGCGTCCACATAGGCATGCCTGGCATACCCCGTGTTGGAGGGATGGTGATCAATGCATAAGTCCACCTTATCTCCGTAAAGGCTGCGGTTCGGCTCCCCGAAGAGCGGCAGGTCGGCAATATCCACCGCCACAATAAAGGAGGGGATAAAGTCCTCGGACTTAATCCCCTCGAAAAGATACTGAAATTTAGGGGTGATTTTATCCGAGCACCGGATCATGGCATGCTTGCCCAGCTTTTGCAAGCCCCGGCAGAGCGCCGTCGCGGAGCCGAGCGTATCGCCGTCCGGACTCTGGTGGCTCAGAATCAGAATATGGTCGGCCCCGCGCAGCAAATCCGCCGCCTCATTCAGGCTGATCATCTTTATCACTCCTTAAATCGTTAAGCAGCTTGGATATATTCGCGCTGTATTCAATTGAATCAGTCGCTTTGAACTGCAGCTCCGGCACATGCCTGAGCTGCAGGCGCGCTCCAAGCTCATGGCGAACAAAGCCGGAGGCGGATTTCAGCCCGGAAATGGCCTGCTTCGCCTGCTCTATGCCGCCCATAGCACTGATATATACAGTGCAAAATGACAAATCGTTGGTAACATCAACACGCACGATGCTGATCAAGCCCTGAATCCGCGGGTCCTTGAGCTCGCGGAAAATCGCGGTAAGCTCCCGCCGGATATCTTCGGTCGTGCGTCCCATTCTATGGCTGCCCATATTCAGAAATCCTCCGTTTTAACCTGTCCCGCCAGTCCGGCGAAACAAAAGCTAAGGCTGCGTTTGTTTCGTTAATCGATGATACTCGTCCGCGGATAACCGCAGAATTAGTATATGGCGTATAAGCCTGTTTATAAAAATCAGTCGCGGTACTCTTCCATGACAAAAGCTTCCAGAATATCGCCAACCTTAATGTCGTTGAAACGCTCAAGACCGATTCCGCAGTCGTAACCCTCGGCAACCTCTTTCGCATCGTCCTTAAAGCGCTTCAGAGAATCAATTTTATCCTCGGTAATCACGATGCCGTCGCGAACCACGCGAATCTGCGCGGCGCGGGTAACCTTGCCCGACGTAATGTGCGCGCCGACAATGGTGCCCACATTGGTAATCTTATAAACCTCGCGGCATTCCGCCTTACCCAAAGCAACCTCGCGGAACTTCGGCGCAAGCATTCCCTTCATTGCGGATTCAATTTCGTCGATGCAGTCGTAGATGATACGGTACAGGCGCATATCTACGCCGTCACGCTTGGCGTTTTCTTCCGCCACCGGGTCGGGGCGAACGTTGAAGCCGACGATAATCGCATTGGAAACGTTTGCCAGCATTACGTCGTATTCACTGATGGCGCCAACACCCCAGTGAATAACATTCACACGAACTTCCTCGTTGCTGAGCTTATCCAGCGACTGGCGAACCGCTTCCACAGAGCCCTGCACGTCGGCCTTGACAATAACCTGCAGCTCCTTCATCTCGCCCTGCTGCATCTGCTCAAACAGGTTATCCAGCGTAACCTTGGTGCGCGAGTTGAACATTTCTTCCTTTTGCTCCGAACGGCGCTGCTCCACCAGCTCTCTGGCAAGGCGCTCATCGGAAACGGCATTAAAGATATCGCCGCCGGTCGGCACGTCGTCAAGGCCGGTAATTTCAACCGGAACGCTCGGGCCCGCGCTTTCAATGCGCCTGCCGTTTTCATCGGTCATCGCGCGCACGCGGCCAACCGCTGTTCCTGCCACAATAATATCGCCTGTGTTCAGTGTACCGTTTTGAACCAGCATGGTTGCAATCGGGCCGCGACCCTTGTCGAGTCTGGCTTCAATGACGGTGCCCTTTGCCGCTCTGTCCGGATTGGCTTTAAGCTCCTTCATGTCGGCAACCAGGATGATCATTTCCAGAAGCTCCTTGATTCCCTGCTTGGTAACGGCGGAAACCGGGATACAGGGCGTTTCGCCGCCCCACTCCTCCGGAACAAGCTCGTATTCGGTCAGCTGCTCCATCACGTGCTGCGGGTTTGCGCCGGGTTTATCCATTTTGTTAACCGCTACGATAATTGATACGTTGGCGGCCTTCGCGTGGTGTATTGCCTCAATGGTCTGGGGCATGATACCGTCATCCGCCGCAACGACCAGAATCGCGATATCCGTGACCTGTGCGCCTCTGGCGCGCATGGTGGTGAACGCGGCGTGACCCGGGGTATCCAGGAAGGTAACGTTGCGATCCTCCAGCTTTACCTGGTAAGCGCCGATGTGCTGGGTAATACCTCCCGCTTCGTTGGCGGTTACGTTCGCGTGGCGGATGGCGTCGAGCAAAGACGTCTTGCCGTGGTCAACGTGACCCATGACAACCACAACAGGGGCGCGCGAAACGAGATTATCGTCCTTGTCCTCACTGTCATCGATGATCTGCTCCTCGATGGTAACGACAACCTCCTTTTCCACCTTGGCGTGGAATTCCATGGATACCAGAGACGCGGTATCGAAATCGATCATATCGTTAACGGCGGCGAACACGCCGAGCACCATAAGCTTTTTGATAACCTCGGCGGCAGTTGCCTTTAAGCGAAGGGCAAGCTCGCCGACAGTAATTTCATCGGGAATCTGAATGGTAATGGGCTTCGCTTTGCGCTCGAGCGCGATACGGCGAAGACGCTCGGATTCCGTTTCCTTGCGGGAATTCTTCGGTCTGCCGCGATACTGGCTGCTGCGCTGCGTGAGCTTCTGCTTCTGCACCGTATTGGTGGTGTTTATTTTCTCCGATGCGAGACGGTCATATTTTTCGTTGTATTTATCCAACTCCACGTGGGAGGAACGGGTGTCGACAATTCTCCCCGCAGGCCTCTGAATGGCGCCGTTTGAATCGGAATTTGACGCGGGCTGCGGTCTCCTTTGTGGCTGAGGCTGCACCGCCGGTTTTTGCTGCACGGGTGCTTCCGGTCTGGGGCGGACCGGGGTAATTTTACCCGGCTTTACCGCCTTTCGCACCGGAGGCTGCTGGGGGTTCTGCTGCGCCGCGGCCGGTGCCTGCCGCACGGGCGTTACTGGCGGCTGTTCCGACGCTACCGGCGGTTGTGGGGCTTTTACCGCCGGCTGTTCGGGCTTTATTACAACGTCGGGCTGTTCCGGCTCCACAGCTGCCTGTGGTTCGGTAGCCTGCGCGAAATAATCGTCCAAGCTGTTAGCGCTGTTCTTCTGTGTAAAGGTCTCAAAAACGAGATCCAGCTCATCCTCGGTCAGAGCAGTCATATGTTTTTTGGTTTCCCCCGTATATTTTTGAAGGGTGTCGATGACATCCTTGTTGGGCAGATTCAAATCCTTTGCTACCTCATGAACCCTGTACTTAATCATCATATATAAAATTCCTCCTCATTCATCCGCGCTAAGCGCCAGCAGCTTTTTTGCGAACCCCGGATCATTTACCGCAACAACTCCGGTTCGCTTTCCAAGAGCCATGCTTAATTCGTCCATGGTTGCTTTGATTCGCACCGCCGCAACCCCTTCTTCCCTGGCCGCAAACTCCACGCCACCCGCCGTTTTGGGCGAAAGATCGCCCGCTAACAGGATGAGATGTACGCGCCCCTTGCGCAGGGACTCGATTGCGGCGTCATTGCCGAGCGAGAGCCTTGCGGCCCGCCTTGCAATTCCCAAAAGATTGAGAATTTTTTCATTCATTTTGGCTGATTTCCTCCTCCATACGGTCATACACCTCATCCGGTATCTTGCAGGAGAAGGCTTTTTCAAATCTTCTCGCTTTCCGCGCGGCTTTCAGGCAGTCTATGCTTTTGCAGACATATGCGCCGCGCCCGGGCTTGCGTCCTGTCAAATCAAGCGAAATCTCCTGTTCGGGGGATTTAACCACCCTTACAAGCTCTTTTTTTGTTTTCATTTGACCGCATCCCGCGCACATACGCATGGGTACACGCTTTTGATGCATTGCACACACCTGCCTTTACTCAAATCAGCGGCAAACAGCCGCCTACGCCGTTTTAGTTTTTATATTTTTATCCTGCCCGCTGTAATGCGGAAAGGGTGTTGGCACAGGGTTATTGTTCGCCTTGCGTATTTTCTTCCCCAAAGAAGCCGCTTTCCGGCTTGATATCGATCTTCCAGCCGGTCAGCTTGGCGGCAAGGCGGGCGTTCTGCCCCTTGTTGCCGATGGCGAGCGAAAGCTGGCTGTCCGGCACGGTAACGCGGCAGGCATGGCTGCCATCCTCCGCCGGAATTACGGAGACCACATCTGCCGGAGAAAGCGCGGAGGCAATAAATTTCGCGGGGTCTTCGTTGTATTCCACGATATCGATCTTCTCGCCTCCCAGCTCGTTCACAATATTGGAAACACGGGAGCCGCGCGCGCCGATGCAGGCGCCTACCGCGTCGACATCAGGGTTATGGCTGAGCACTGCCAGCTTGGTACGGGAGCCCGCCTCGCGGGATACCGCCTTTATTTCCACGGTGCCGTCGTAAATTTCCGGCACCTCGGTTTCAAACAGTCTTTTTACCAGGTCGGGATGCACGCGGCTGATCATGGCGCGCGGGCCCTTCTCGGTCTCCTTCACATCAACAACATAAACCTTGATGTGGTCGCCTTCTCTGAATGTTTCATCGCCGACCTGCTCGCTCTTGGGAAGAACCGCCTCGGCCTTGCCGATCAGCAGGGTCGCCGCACCCGAACGGGGATCAACGCGTTCCACCAGCGCGCTTACCAGCTCCTGGTGCTTGCTTTGGAACTCATGAAGCATCTGGCCGCGCTCGCCGTCGCGAATACCCTGGCGAATGATATTGCGCGCGGTCTGCGCCGCGATGCGCCCGAACTCCTTGGTGTTGAGCTGAACGGCGATTGTGTCGCCCAGGGCGGACGACGGAAGAATTTCCCGTGCCTTTTCCAGCAAAATTTCCTTGCCCGGTTCCAATATGTCCTCAACGACGGTCTTGCGCAGATAAACATCGAACGTTCCCTTCGCGGGGTCCATGTCGATGACGCAGTCCTCGTTGCCGTAGCTGTTTTTACACGCAGTGACAATCGCTTTTTTGATCCGGTCGATCATAAAGTCTACCGGTATGCCCCTTTCTTTTTCCAACAAGCTCAGGGCCTCAAACACTTCGCTGTTCATTCCTCAATACCTCCAACAAAATCATCCTCCACAAGCCTTACCGACGACGCGTCCTTCTGGGCAAGTGAATTTTCTTCTCCTCCATCCGTCTGAAGGGTAATGATACCGTTCTCAAAGCCCCGAAGCAGACCCGTCAGCACACGGCTGCCGTCCTGCAAGGGGCGAATCAGCTTTACCCGTACCGGCGAGCCGAGGAACGCGGCAAAATGCTCGGCACGCGTCAGCTCCCGGTTGATGCCAGGTGAGGAAACCTCAAGGCAGTAAGACTGCTCAATGGGGTCAAGCTCATCCAGCGGCGTGTTGATTGCCCGGCTCATCGCCTCGCAGTCATCAATCCCGATTCCTCCGGGCTTATCGATAAATATCCTTAAAAACCAGTCCGCGCCTTCCTTTAAAAAGCGGACATCCCAAATGGCAAGCCCCAATCCGGCCGCAATCGGTTCGGCGAGTTTTCTTACGGTTTCCACTGTATTTCCGCTCTTTTTCGAATGAGCCAATCCTTTTCACCTCATAATACAAACAAAAGAGCGGGTCACCCCACTCTTTCATCCTTCATAATATTACTTTGATTATAATATCACAATAGCTCGGGAAATGCAAGGGAATTCAAAAATTTAAAAAACACCCGGCGAGCGATTCCCGTTTCCCACCGCCTGAAAGCGGTGGCACGATTACTCCTCCATCTGCTTACCGAGGAACGAAGCGGCAACCTGTGCCAGCTTGGTTTCGGTCTGATCCGGCGTTTCCTCATTCTCGCTCTGGAGCAGAACCACCGCTCCCGTTACATCGCTCGAAGCAATAATCGGGCAAATAACGGAGGCCGGCCGGTCGACACCTTCCACCGGTTTAAACTCTGATTTTCCGGTGCTGATGAAGTTCTTCCGGTTCTGCATACATTCCTCCAGCTCCGGGGTGATTCTGCGCTCAAGATATTCTTTTCTGGATACTCCAGCGGCGGCGACTACGTGGTCGCGGTCACAGACGAGCGTGGGTACGTTTATGCACTTCGAAAGTACGTCCGCGTACTGAGAGGCAAAGGCGGAGAGCTCGCCGACCGGCGAATACTTCTTAAAAATAACCCCGCCCTGAGAATCAGTAAAAATTTCAAGCGCGTCACCCTCGCGGATACGGAGTGTACGACGAATTTCCTTGGGAATGACAACACGTCCTAAATCATCAATTCTTCTGACTATTCCTGTGGCTTTCAAGTTTCTTACCTCCTGTCGGTGATGTCGTTGTTATTATCCGCAGGAAAGGCATGACTATACAGCATTT
>JAEZYP010000013.1 GCA_023418995.1 Bacillota bacterium
GGACAAAAAAATAATGAGTGAAACACCAGGGAGGTATTAGTGTGATTAAAGAAGCAATCGCAACCGGAGATACCGTTGAGCTGGCCAGGGAAGCTGCCTGCAAGGAACTTGGCGTGGAATCCTACGACGCTGAATTCGAGATTCTCGAGATGCCGGCGAGAAAGACGTTCGGTCTTTTTGGAGGAAATCCCGCAAAGGTAAGAGTGTACATTGAGAGCAGCCCGGCGGACGCCGCCGCGGAGTATTTGAAGACGATCCTCAACCATATGGGTCTTATCTCGGTTGATATCAAGGTTACGGAAGAAGATTCGGGTGCGCTGCTGTCGCTTTCAGGCGACGATATCGGCTATATCATCGGTCACCGCGGCGAGACGCTGGACGCGCTTCAATACCTGACGGGTCTTGTTGCAAATCATATTGATAATACCTATTACCGCATTACACTCGATATCGGCAATTACCGGGAAAAGCGTAAGGATACGCTGGAGATACTCGGCAAAAAAATTGCGGCAAAGGCGGTAAAAACCGGAAGAAACGCATCCCTCGAGCCGATGAATCCTTATGAGCGCAGAATCATCCACACCGCTGTTCAGACCGTAGACGGAGCAAAGTCATGGTCAGAGGGCGAAGATCTTGCAAGGCATGTTGTAATTGGACCGGAGGCCGGGGAACGTCCGCTTCCGCGCAGACCTTATAACAACAATAATAATTATAACGGAAAACAGCGTCGTCCGTTCAATAAAGATGGAAACGGCAGGCCAAACGGGAATTACAATAACAACCGCGCACCGCGACCGGCTTCTGCGGGTACGGCAAACGCGCAAAGTGCCTCTCCTGCCGCGCCGAGGCAGACGAATCCGGGTAAGACAGCGCCGCTGTATGGTCGTGTTGATGCCAAGAAATAATTGTTACATAAAAAATCCGGGGCGGTTCGTAGGAATCGCCCCTGTTTTTTCGAATTATCAGGATTTGCGTTGCATCTGCGGAAAATACCATTTCTGTCGCACAGCTTTTTTCGGTAAGAAGGTAAATGAGGGTAATATAGTCAATTAATTTTAAAGCAGGATAATGGAAGGGTTCGCCATGATAAGTCAAAATCAAAGAGAAATAACGACTACGATAGCGGCAATTTCTACGCCGCAAGCGCCGGGAGGAATCGGAATTGTCCGTATTTCGGGACCGGACGCACATCAAATCGCGCAAAGGGTATTTTCGTCGAAAAGCGGAAAGACCTTCGCGCAGCTTCCGGGCTATCAGGCGCTGTACGGCAGGGTATACGACGGGGACGAGGATATCGATGAGGCAGTCGCTCTGAATTTCCGTGCTCCCGCAAGCTTTACTGGGGAGGATGTTGTGGAGCTTTCCTGCCACGGCGGTCTTTACCTGATGCGCCGGGTGCTGAAGGCGGTATTCGCGGCGGGCGCGAAGCCTGCCGGACCGGGAGAGTTTACGCGCCGCGCGTTTCTAAACGGGAAAATCGGTTTGACCGAAGCGGAATCCGTCATGCAGCTGATCTGCGCACAGGGCGAACAGGCTGCGAAGGTTGCGCTGGCGGGGCATGGCGGCGTACTGGAGAAAAAGATCATCCAAATTCGCGAAATGCTGATTCATACCGCCGCGCACCTGTCCGCCTGGGCGGATTACCCGGAGGATGATATTCCGCAGGTAAACAGCGATGTACTGGCGGAAACGCTGGTTGAGGCAAAAGCCGAGGTAGAACGCCTGCTCCGCCAGTTTGACGCGGGAAAAGCAATTCGGGAGGGAGTCGTAACGGTAATTGCCGGAAGACCGAATGTCGGAAAATCCACGCTGATGAATCTGCTTTCCGGGTGTGAACGTTCAATCGTGACAGAATACGCTGGAACGACGCGCGACGTGGTGGAGGAAACTGTGATTCTCGGCGGAATTCCGCTGCATCTGGCAGATACCGCAGGCATTCACTTTACCGACGACCCCGTGGAGCGCATCGGCGTGGTTCGCGCGAAGGACAAGCTGAATTCCGCTCAATTGGTGTTGGCAGTCTTTGATTCTTCTCAGCCGCTGAATGAGGAGGACAAGGATTTGATTTCTGTAATTCAGGGAACCCCGGCTGTTGCAGTGATCAATAAGAGTGATTTGTCATCAAGAATAGACAATGAGTATATTAATAATTTATTTCAACATATTGTATATATTTCTGCCTTATCCGGAGAAGGTTTGAAGGAGCTGACGGAGGCGGTGTCCGCGTTACTGCAAACCTCCCAGCTGAATCCGGCGGAGGGAATTCTCTTTACGGAGCGGCAGAGAGATGCTGCGCGCAGCGCACAGGAGTGCATTGGTGAGGCGCTGGTTGCGGTGGAACAGGGAATCACCCTCGATGCTGTCACCGTATCCATTGAGGACGCAATTTCTTCCCTACTGGAGCTCACCGGAGAACGCGCGACCGAAGCGGTCGTGGATTCCGTTTTCGCACAGTTCTGCGTGGGGAAATAAATATTATTACCTTTGCCCTCAGGTCGGGAAGACATCCTTTCGGTATCGTCCGAAAGGATGCAAAGGACTCGCAGGGGGATTTTTAACTCCCATCGGGAGGGTTCCATAAAATCCCCCTGCACCCTCAGTATCCCCATCAGCCAGGGCAATGTCAGTTTTCCATCTGGTCTTCATGGACGAGACGCTATTTAGGCAGCTGGAATGAAAGAGTCATTATTGTTCACTAAATTGTAAATATGACTTATGTTATAACAAAATAATAAGTTTGATTAAGCTGGGATATGGATTTTGATAGGAGGAAGCCATGAAATACGAGGCAGGAACATATGATGTAGTCGTTATCGGCGCGGGACATGCCGGCATTGAAGCCGCGCTTGCTTCCGCGCGGCTCGGCTGCAAAACATGTGTATTTACGATTAATATGGATGCCGTGGGCAATTGCCCCTGCAATCCCTCAATCGGGGGAACGGCGAAGGGGCATCTCGTTCGTGAGATTGACGCGCTTGGCGGCGAGATGGGAAAAACCGCGGATGCCGCACTGATTCAAAGCAGAATGCTGAACCTTGGAAAAGGTCCCGCGGTACACTCTCTGCGCGCGCAGATTGATCGTCGTGAGTATGGTAAGCTTATGAAGCATAAGCTGGAGCTTCAGCCAAATTTGCAGCTAAAGCAGGCGGAGGTCGTGGAGGTCACACATGGGGAAGACGGCGCGTGGCAGATCGTAACCCGTATGGACGCGGTTTATCACACGAAGGCGGTGGTAATCGCGACAGGAACCTTTTTGGGCGGCAGAATTTATCTTGGTGATGTTTCCTATGAAAGCGGACCAGATGGCATGTTCCCCGCAGCATTCCTTGGTGCATCCCTGAAAAAACTGGGGCTTAGGCTTCGTCGCTTTAAAACCGGCACTCCGGCGCGTGTACTGAGGTCTAGCATTGATTTTAACGGACTCGAGGTACAGGAGGGGGATGAACCGGTCATTCCGTTTTCCTATGATACGCTTGAGCCGATTCAAAACCGCGCTGTCTGTCATATCTCATGGACGAACGACGAGACAAAGAGAATTATACTGGAAAACATCCACCGTTCCCCGTTATACGGTGGAAAAATTGAGGGTGTCGGCCCGCGTTACTGCCCGAGCATAGAGGATAAGATTGTTCGCTTTGCGGATAAGAAGAGGCATCAGCTGTTTATTGAGCCTTGCGGTCTGGATACCGAGGAAATGTATTTACAGGGGATGAGCTCCTCCTTACCGGAGGACGTACAGCTTGCGTTCTACCGTTCAATTCCCGGTTTGGAACGGGTAGAGATTATGCGCTCCGCCTATGCAATTGAATACGATTGTGTAGACCCGCTCCAAATGCAGGCGACACTAGAATTCCCGGAATTTCCGGGGCTTTACGGAGCAGGACAGTTTAACGGAAGCTCCGGCTACGAGGAAGCGGCGGCACAGGGGCTGGTTGCCGGGATCAACGCGGCGCTGAAGGTGCTTGGCAGAGAGCCAGTGGTTCTTGACCGCGCGAGCTCCTATATTGGAACGCTGGTGGATGACCTGATTACAAAGGGCTGCTCCGACCCGTACCGTATGATGACTTCAAGGAGCGAGTATCGCCTGATCTTACGGCAGGATAACGCGGACGAGCGGATGACGCCGACCGGACGCGCGCTTGGTTTGATTTCAGACGAACGCTGGAGCCGCTTCCAACAGAAGCAGCGGCAGAAGGAAGAGGAACTTTCGCGTGCGGAAAAAACAGTGATTCCGCCGTCTAGAGAGCTGAATGATATTTTGGTTTCACGTGAAACAACAGAGGTAGCGACAGGAGTCAGGCTCGCCGACCTCATTCGCAGGCCGGAGTTGAATTATGAAGTTCTCACCCCCGTCGATAAGAACCGTCCGGATTTACCGGCGGCGGTGTTTGAAAACGTGGAAATCGAATTGAAATATGCAGGATACATCAAGCGCCAGAAGGCACAAATTGCAGAAATGCGCCGTCTCGAAGAGCGATTGCTGCCGCCAGACTTAAATTACAGAGATATCCTTGGTCTGCGTACAGAGGCGCAGGAAAAACTGGAAAGGGTGAAGCCCAACAGCGTGGGGCAGGCTTCCCGAATTTCCGGAGTCAGTCCGGCGGATATCTCCGTTTTGCTTATTTGGCTCAGCCGGTATAAGGAGGGTTAACATGCAGGATATCAGACCGATGCTTTGTACAACGGCGCACGACTTTGAGCTGGAAGTCACCGAATCCCAGGCGGATAGTTTTCAACAGTATATGGAGCTTTTGGTGGAATGGAATCAGAAAATGAACCTGACGGCGATTACCGAGCCGAGCGAGGTCGCGGTAAAGCACTTTTTAGACAGCATTCTGATTACAAAATATTTGGAGCTTACGGCCGGCGCGAAGCTGATCGATGTGGGGACCGGCGCGGGATTTCCCGGCGTCCCGCTTAAGCTGATGCATCCGGAACTGAATCTAACCTTGCTGGATGGGCTGAATAAACGACTGATTTTTTTACAGGATGTCCTGAACCACCTTAGGCTGTCGGCGGAGCTGGTTCATGCCCGTGCGGAAGAAGCCGCACGGCAGGCAAAGCACCGGGGAAAATATGATTTTGCGACAGCGCGCGCGGTTGCTCCGCTCAATCTTCTGTGTGAGTACTGCCTGCCATTCTTAAAAATGGGCGGAATATTTGCCGCGATGAAGGGACCGCATATCGGAGAGGAGCTGGAAGCAGCACGGAACGCAATTCGGCTTCTTGGCTGCGAGCTTCTAAAAGCGGAGGAATTTACACTGCCCGGGGGAGACGGACGAAGTCTGGTATTAATTCAGAGGACGAAAGCACTGCCAGCGCTGTACCCGCGCCATGGCGCAAAGATAACGAAAAGTCCCTTATAAAGAAAAAGAACGCACTGAGAAACCACAGCCAAAAGCCCGTTTGCCCCGCCTGGTATTACAAAAATTCCGTGAAATTGGAGCGGCGCCTTTTAAGTTATCCGCTATATTGTCCGAAAATGCGCGGATATCAGTACGAATGTAAGAAAACATTACAAAATAAAATTAAATCGCTTCCCATAATACTACAAAAAACCGCCGCTCTTCATGCTATCCTTATCGTAAAGGACAAGCAAGGGGGCGGCGGCTTTGCATATCATGGGAGACAAAAACAAAGTCATACAGGTGAATATTGAATCCATCCTTCCAAATCCTGCACAACCGCGTCGAGTATTCAACGAGCAGGAGCTTCTTGCGTTATCCCGCAGTATTCGAACCAATGGCTTGCTCCAGCCTATCACTGTGCGGAAAACCAATCAGGGCTACGAGCTGATTGCAGGAGAGCGTCGGCTGCGAGCCTGTAAGATTGCCGGGCTACCGACAATCGCATGTATCGTAAACGACTGTTCCCCCGAGACAAGCGCGGTACTGGCAATGACGGAAAACCTGCAGCGGCAGGATCTGCAAATTTTTGAAGAAGCTGAGGGAATCCGAAGGCTGATCGAGCAATGGAACGTCACGCAGGAGGAAGCGGCAATGCGGCTGGGAAAAAGCCAGTCTACGCTTGCAAATAAGCTAAGGCTGCTTCGCCTTTCGGAAGAGGAACGGACAAAAATAACGCGCGAGGGGCTGACCGAACGGCATGCCCGTGCACTCCTTCGCATCAATGATGAAAAATTGAGAGCTAAAACCCTCAATGAGATTATTGCTAAAAATTTGAATGTTCAGCAGACGGACGAGCTTATTGAAAGGTTGCTTTCCGGCAGAAAGAAAACTAAGGCAAAACATATTTTCATTGTCAAGGACGTAAGGGTTTTTTTTAATACAATTAACCATGCAATTGAAGCAATGAAGCTAAGCGGTATCAACGCGCAAACGCGCAGGGATGAAACCGATGAGTACATTGAATGCATTGTAAGAATACCTAAAACAGATGCCACTGCAGGGGGCAAAAAACCTGCCTGAAATTAATTACAAGTGTTTACTCCTATTCCCTATATCATTTCCCGCGAGGCAGGCCGGACGAAAGTCCGGCCTGTTTTGCGTGATGTTTGGCATGAAACATTATACGGCGCAATATAATATAGCATAGCAATCGACTATAATGTGTATCAAAGAGGTTATAGCTGCTTGCCGCATTCGCGGCCAATCATAGAATCGGAGAGCAATGCGCTTGTTACCTTGTCAAACCCGAATGTTTCACATGAAACATTCAATTTCTCCCACAAAAATCTTTATCTTGCTCTCAAAGCGTGCTATAATAAGAGAAATGTTCGCTTCAACAAGGAATCCAATTCATCCGGAGGGGAAAAAATGGGGAAAATTATAGCGATCGCAAACCAAAAGGGCGGGGTCGGAAAAACGACGACTGCCGTCAACCTTTCCGCGGCAATGGGTGAAAAAGGAAAGAAAACGCTGTTGGTAGATATCGATCCGCAGGGGAACTCCTCCAGCGGGGTTGGTGTTGACCGCCGAAAGCTAAAGAACACGGTGTATGAAGTACTGGTCGGAGATGTGAAGATAAAGGATGTTATCATCCACACCGAATTTGCCAATCTGGACCTGGTTCCCTCCAGCATGGACCTTGCGGCGGCGGAAATTGAGCTCGCCGGGCTGGAGCGCCGTGAGGCCATTTTGAAAAACGCGCTGGTTCCGCTCAGGGAGCAATACGACTACATTTTTATTGACTGCCCCCCCTCCCTGGGGATGATTACAACCAACGCGCTCTGTGTGGCGGATACTCTGTTGGTGCCGATTCAGTGCGAATATTACGCACTCGAGGGGCTTTCGCAGCTGATGAATTCCGTTCGAAGGGTGAAACGCCAGTACAACGAGCAGTTGGATATCGAGGGCGTTCTGCTCACTATGTATGACGGGCGGCTGAATCTGACACAACAGGTTGTGGAGGAAGTGAAAAAATATTTTCCGCGTAAGGTGTTTTCAACGGTGATACCGCGCGCGGTAAGATTATCCGAGGCTCCCAGCTTCGGAAAACCGATTCAATATTTCGACAAAAGCTCCAAGGGCGCGATTTGCTACGACGCTCTGGCGGAGGAAATGCTTGCAACCCACAAGTAACAGAAGGAGGGAAGGCAATGGCTTCGAAAAAAGGCGGGCTGGGAAAGGGATTGGACGCGATTTTCGCTGAAAATGATACGGACACCGGCAACGCAACGGTAAAGCTGAAGGTCAGCGAAATAGAGCCGAACCGCGCCCAGCCAAGAAAAGAGTTTAATGACGCGGCGCTGGCCGAGCTGGCGGATTCCATTTCACAGCACGGGGTACTCCAGCCGCTTCTGGTTCGTCCGCTCTTCGGCGGCGGATATCAGATTGTTGCGGGGGAACGACGCTGGCGCGCGGCGAGAATGGCCGGTGTCTCCGAGGTGCCCGCGGTAATTCGGGAAATGAGTGACAGCGAGGTTATGGAGCTTGCGCTTATCGAAAATTTACAGCGTGAAGACCTGAATCCGCTGGAAGAAGCGCACGGCTATCAGTCCTTGATCGAAACCTACAATTTCACGCAGGAGGAAGTATCCAAAACAGTGGGCAAATCCCGCCCCACTGTAACCAACGCGCTGCGGCTTTTGAACCTGCCGCAGGAGATTCTGGATATGGTCAACTCCGGCAGCCTTTCAGCGGGGCACGCGAGAACCCTGCTGAGCTTTCCAAACCGGGAAACAATGATGAAAGCTGCAAAAATTGCCGTGGAGCAGGGAATATCTGTAAGAGAATTGGAAAAAATGGGGAAAAAGGCAGCGGAGCAGTCCCGACCGGAAGCTGCATCGCCGAAGGCTAAAAATCGGATGCGCTATTTTGATGAAGTGGAGCTGGCGCTCAACGAACACCTTGGGCGCAGGGTGAAGGTCAACGGAACAAAAAAACGCGGCCTCCTTCAAATCGAATTTTACGGGGAACAGGACCTGACCGAGCTGTTAAAGCTGTTTACCTTTGAGGAATAGGGTATTCCACAGCAGCATCCTGTACCTGTTGAAAAGTACACAGGAATATATAATGAATAATAAGAATTATAAATCAAAGGAGTAAACAAAAATGCTGGATATTAAACTGATTCGCAGCAATCCCGATCTGATCAAGGCAGCCGCAAAGAAGAAGGAATTTGACGCGGACGCGATCATTGACGATATTCTGAAAATCGACGCCGAGCGCCGCGAGGTGACCGGCAGGGTAGAAAGCATGAAGGCGGAGCAGAACGCCGCGACCAAGCAGATTCCGCAGCTTAAGAAGTCCGGCGGCGACACCTCCGCGCTTATGGCGGAGATGAAGGAGCTTTCCGCAAAAATCAAGGAATGCGACGCGGAGCTTTCCGCACTGGAGGAGCAGCAGAAAAACCTGCTGCTTGGTCTGCCGAACCTTCCGGACGAGGATTTGGAGGCCGGCGGCAAGGAAAACAATAAGCCGATCC
>JAEZYP010000047.1 GCA_023418995.1 Bacillota bacterium
ATTTTGGTGGGCAGCTAGCTGCCCACCAAAATCGCTCCAACAGTCTACCGATGCGCCCGCTTCGTTGGCTTTCTCCTGTTGAATTTCTTCATTCCTTTACCGTCCAAAATGTTTGACAAACCTACAATTTTGCTGAACGCAAATCCAAATATCCTACGGCTTAATCCCCAGGAACTATGGAATGTGCGGCGTTTTCCTGTGTCTGAGGCTGTTCTGAACCGGAACTGGAGCTCGGTTCCTGATAGGGCTGTGAAGACGTGGCATGCGATTGCGCGGATTGGGCGGAGGACGAAGCATTTCCGCTGGACACCCCGCTGCTGCTTGTACCGCTTTCCACTTCGCTTTGGTTTGGATCTTTACTTTCGGAGTTAATCGAAGAATTTTGATTCGCGTGAATTCCGTCACATACGGCAGGCATCCTGCCCTTTAAATACCAACCGGTCTGGGTATCCTTATCGGCCGAAGAATTGGCCAACAGTCCCGTTACCTTGCAATACGCGGCAGAAACAACGTTCGGGTCATATTGAAAAGTAAGTTTTTCTTTATCCTTAAGATACTGCGTCATAATCGTTTTCCATGTTGTGGCAGCATAGCTTGTCTTATCAAGTGTAGCCGGAGTAAGGTATCCCGTCCAGATACCCGCTACGGCATATGGCGTTCCACCGATGAACCAGCTGTCCTTGTTCTCATTGGTCGTACCGGTTTTTCCAAATACTTCCCAGCCGCTGATCTGCGCGCCGCGACCGGTTCCATAAGGACCTGTAATGACATTATTCAACAGACGGTGCATGATGGTGGCAGTCGGGGAACTGATTGCCTGTGTAAATGCCTGATTTCGGTTATCTAAAATCACATTTCCGTCGTGGTCGTCCACATGGTAGAAGGTATATGGTTTATAATATTTGCCCCCGTTGGAAAACATCTGATAGCCCGCGGTCATTTCACGAACGGTTACGCCCTCGCTGAGACCACCGACCGCCATGGGCGCGCGGTTGTTATCGGCGGGCAGCAGGCTGGCAAAGTTCAGTTTTTCCTTTAAAAATGTATAGCTCTTATTCGGCGTCAGGTCGTCTCCAATCCGCGCAGAAACAGCGTTAAGGGAACGCTCCAGCGCAAATTCAATCGTAACCGGTCCCCAATATCTTCCGCTGGTATTTCCCGGGCCCGCGTTCTTTGGGCCGGCACTTCCATCGCTGAACCATTTTGGCAGCGGATTATCATCTACAAGGGAGGAATAGTTATACTTCCCTGATTCGATCGCAGGACTGTATATCGCGAGCGGTTTAATGGTAGAACCCGGTTGACGTTTGGAATTGGTCGCCAGACTGAAAAGGCGGTTGCTCTTTTTAATTCCTCTAGAGCCTACCGTAGCCAGTACACGCCCTGAATAATCCATTGCAATGTATCCCGCCTGCAGCTTTTTATTGTTGCCAAACACGTTATCTGCCTGAAGCGTCTGCTCCGCAATCGTCTGCATTTTTGTATCCATCGCCGCATAAATCTTTAAACCGTCATGATAAATCATGTCGACCGCTTTTTCACTGGAACAATTATAGGCCTGCATCAGTCCCGCTTTTACATCTTCGAAAAGAGTGTCGACATACCAATTCCAAATCGGAGCACTGTTATTCTTGGTGTCGGACTTAATGGCGGCAAACTTCATATTTTCAGATTCTGCCATAGCCTTTTTGTACTCTTCTTCGCTAATCTTTCCCTGATCGTGCATTTCGCCGAGAACCGTCTGCTGACGCTCCTTGTTCAGCTCGGGATGCACCATCGGTGAATATTTGGAAGGGTTCTGCGTAATACCGGCAATCGCAGCACATTCCGCGATATCGCAATCCTGTATGTTTTTATTAAAGTAAAGATTTGCAGCCGCCTGAACGCCGTTGCAGCCGCTTCCGAAATTAACTACATTCAGGTAAGCTGCCAAAATTTCTTCTTTAGAATATTTTTTTTCCAGATTCAACGCGCGGAAAATTTCCTTAACCTTACGGGTCAGGCTCACATCGTTATCACCGGTCACGTTTTTAATCAGCTGCTGCGTAATGGTGGAGCCGCCATAGCTGCTGCCGCCGGTAGCCAGCGTAGTAACCGCGCCAAACGTTCTTCTCCAGTCTACGCCGGAATGATCCCAAAAGCGTTTGTCCTCAATTGAAACTATCGCATCCTTCATCGGTTTGGGAATCTTATCGTAGTCCACCCATACCCTGTTCTCCGTACTGTAAAGGCTTTGGTACTGCACAGGCTTAGAGCTGTCATCGTTCGGACCGTTTACATAAATAAAGCTGGTATAATTGAGCTGCAATTTATGTAAGTCATAGTTCATGGACTCATTTTTTAAGCTGAGAATATAAGTAATGACAGAAGCGGAAACGATAATCCCGGTAATAACTAAGATGGATAACAAAGTGAGGAAGCCCTTTGATATAATCTTCAGCACTGAACGTACGGCAGTAAAAGGGTTTTCTTCGTTCTGCCTGTTTGCACCCGCATACTTATTAATATCTGTTTTTCTCATTGATTGTCACCTCTTGAAGGAAATTATTCATTTTTGATATTAAACTGAATAAATTTCCAAATTTTTCAAATAATATCACCAGAGGTGATACCGTTTGAAAAGAATGTGGATGATCCTAGTGTTCGTTATTGCCGCTGCAATTATAATAATAGCATTGAACGATTCGAAACTCCGGACAGGGCCGGTTGATTCCCTGACCGCAAGTTCAAACATGCTTTATAATTCTACAGCAAATATACCATCAAGTCAAGAAAGCAGCGGAATTATCGCAATGGCAAGTAAAACCGATGTTTATGTTTTGAGGGAGTTTCAGGGGAAAATCGGCATCTTCCACAACGATGAAACCGAACCATACCAGGAAATCGATGTGGATGTTTCCACTTTTTCAGAAGAAGACCAAAAGCTTTTAAGAGACGGAATTAAGGTTTACAGTATTGATGACTTAAACCAAAAAATTGAAGATTACGAAAGCTGAAAGACAAAAAGAACACCATGCCTGTTGGCATGGTGCTCCAATCGGAGAAAAGCTTATTTCATGCTTGACTCATAGCTCTTAATCATTTTTTTGACCATTTGGCCGCCGACGGATCCAGCTTCTCTGGAGGTCAGGTCGCCGTTATAGCCCTGCTTCAAGTTTACGCCAACTTCAGAAGCGGCTTCCATCTTAAACTTATCAAGTGCTGCACGAGCTTCAGGAACTACGCTATTGTTATTACTAGACATAAAATACACTCCTTCATTCACTGTTATTGATTGAATTTGTTTTGTAATGTTTTGCGTTTGCAATTCTATTTTGCGTATTGTGTTTCAATTTATGAATGTCAAATTTTGCAATCAAATTTTATATCCGACAGAGGAATCCACGCCAATGATCATCAGCACGGCGCTCACGGCAAGAATACGGTGAGGACCGATTTTTGCGGACAGCTGAACAGTAAAGTCGTGCGGCTCTAAAATTTCGCCGTCTAATTTTTTAATATTGCGCTGAAGGCTTAGCACGGCGCCGGTTTCTTCCAGCCCCGCGATGCTGATCGTATCTTTCTGGCTGGTACCGCATGTTATGGCGGTAGTATGGGTATTCTTTAAAACGGCTGCCGCATTTTTATTCTGCGTTTCGAAAATACAGAATATATTTTCAGGAACCGTTGACCCTTCCGAAATTTGAAAGCTGTTCTTAAACAGGAGAACACCCCGGTCGATCTCAATTTTCGGAATCTGCTCACACTCGTAAACAAAATAATCCGGTTCACCATCGCCAAGCTTCGCAAGCTGTTTCCCGTTAAAATACTGTACGCCTCCATAGCGGGCCAAAACGGGAAGCAGCGCCTCGCTGATAGAAGCATCGTTCGATTTTCCGCATAATACTATGTTTATCATTTTCTACTCCGTTTTTCAAATAAAATGAACACTCCAAATATTCTAACAAACCGTTGATAACAGAAAAAACCAGAGCGAAATAAAACGTAAAAACATTATTCACCATATTAAGGAAAATATGTAGTTGAGAAACCTATTTTAGAAGAAAGTCGTTCAAAAGATTACACAGACGCAGTGCCATTTCCTTATCCAGCTGAATATTGAGCGGGCAGGTTCCAAGCCCGGTCTCCTGCCCTGCTGTGTGGACCCAGATAGAAAAATACTCCTCATTTGAATTGTAGTCCATTACCGTTTTGTTATTTACACGCACCATGCGTCCGCACTTTCGGATATCCATGATTCTTGCCATAGTATAACCCCACTCACTTTTTCTTTTATATTATTATACTGACAATTCCATAAATTATCAATTATTACCCCGGGAGCAGTGGGGACACAATTAAAACTCCGTAATCAGGCTGGATTCCTGACTGCGGAGCTTTTCAACGGCTATTCATTTTTTATCTGCATTCCGGCGCTGTCGATTGTGTAATTATCCTTGTAAATCAGTTGAGAGACCGGTACAATTTGATATCCCTTATCCTGCAGCGATTTGATTACGGAAGGCAGTGCAGTCGGTGTGTTCAGCGCCCCGTTGTGAAACAGAATAATCGATCCGGGCTTTACCTGGCTCATAACACGGTTCACGATTTGGCTTGGCGTAGGGTTTTTCCAGTCAAGACTGTCGACATCCCACTGAATCGGATACATATTAACAGACTTCACCGTCTCCATCAGTGCGTTGTCATAATCACCATAGGGAGGACGGAAAAGAACCGGTGTGATTCCGGTAATACTTTTAATCTTTTGGTTGCAGCTGTTCAACTGTGTCAGCATATCGTTTCGGTTCAGCTTAGGCATATGCGGATGTGTGTTTGAGTGGTTGCAAACCTCGTGTCCCGCCGCAACAAGCGCTTTTACAGAATCCGGATAGCGATCGACCCACGCGCCGACAACAAAGAACGTGGTCTTTACATTGCATTGGTTCAAAATATCAATCAGGGTTTGTGTCTGCTCGTTTCCCCACGCAGCGTCAAAGCTCAACGCCACTTTTTTTTCCTCCGTTTTTACGTTGTAAATCGGTATCAGGCGTTTTGAGACGGAAGCCTGAATTGCCGCAACGCCCTGCACGGCCAGAAAAATCAGCAGAACGGCAGAAAGAAGGATTCCGATTAAACCGACTATACTCCGCTTTGTAATGATGAATACTTTCATAAACAATCATCTCCTGCAAAAATATATGCACGAAAGAAGAAATTAAATCGGATTCCGGCTTCTTTCTGATGTAAAAAATTGTCGCTCATGCTTTTCATGTACCAAAAGGATGCTATAATAAATAGAGAAATAAATTCGGAGGAATGGATATGCCCAAATTATATTTTAAGTACGGAGCAATGGGCAGCAGCAAAACCGCCCAGGCCTTAATGGTGAAGTTCAACTATGAGGAAAAAGGCTACCGTGTGGCTTTGATGAAACCCTCCATCGATTGCCGGGATGGGGAAACCATTGTAAAATCAAGAATCGGATTGCAGGATGAGGGAATTCTGATCAACAAAGGACTGGACCTATACGAATGGTATCTGAAAAACAGGTATGATGTTCTAATTATCGATGAGGCGCAGTTTCTCTCGGGAATGCAGATTGAGCAGCTGAAAGATATCGCAATTGAATTTGTTCCTGTTTTGTGCTTCGGTTTAAAAACCGACTTTCAGACTAAAATGTTCGAGGGTAGCAAGCGGCTTTTTGAGATTGCGGACTCCCTTACCGAGATAAAGTCGGTCTGCACCTGTGGACGAAAGGCGGAGGTAAACGCGAGAATTCAAAACGGAAAAATCGTGAAGGAGGGAGAACAGGTTTTTCTCGGCGGCAGCGAAAGCTATATCGGTCTTTGCTACCACTGCTGGAAAAAGGGTAAGGTTACGCCGCTTCTACCTAAGAGATAAACAAAACCGCAGACGGAACAGTTTGTATTCCGCTGCGGTTTTATTTTATTCCTCAACTGCCAGAGCGTCGCTTTCTTCGGCGTGCCCCGAATAGGTCGGTACAAGCTCATGAACAATTTCCATCATCTCGACGTTATTGACACCGGCAACGCTTCTGAGATTTTCCACCTGATTGAGGAAGGTTTCCTCGTTAAAACGGATTGGCGTTCCGATATAGATCAGCTCATGAGCCGTCTTTTCGCAGCCGCCCTCACTGTCCAGCAATAGCTCTTCATAAAGCTTTTCGCCGGGACGTAGCCCCGTGTATTCAATCTTGATCTCCTCATCCGGACGAAAACCTGAAAGACGAATGAGATTGCGCGCCAAATCCACGATTTTGACCGGCTGCCCCATATCCAGTACAAATATCTCGCCGCCGTGTGCCATGCCGCCGGCCTGAATCACCAGCCTCGCCGCCTCGGGGATCGTCATAAAGAAACGGGTGATATCGGGGTGGGTTACGGTTACCGGACCGCCGTTTTCGATCTGCTTTTTAAAAAGCGGAATCACGCTTCCGTTACTGCCCAATACATTACCGAAGCGAACAGCGACGAACTCCGTCTTGCTGTGGCGGCTGTAGTACTGAATGATCAGCTCGCAAATACGCTTCGTTGCGCCCATAATATTGGTCGGGTTCACAGCCTTGTCTGTGGAAATAAGTACCATACGGCTGACGCCGAATTTATCACAGGTCTGCGCGACATTCAGCGTACCGAACACATTGTTTTTTACCGCTTCCCCCGGGCTTAGCTCCATAAGGGGAACGTGCTTGTGAGCCGCAGCGTGGAACACGACATCCGGCTTAAAAACCGAGAAGATATGTTCCAGTCTGGCTTTATCCCGGACGGAGCCGATCAAAACCTCCAGGTCCAGGCTTCGATAACGCATTAACAATTCATTCTGCAAATCATATGCGTTGTTTTCGTAGATATCAAAGATAATCAGCTTTTTCGGCTTGAAATTTACAATCTGGCGGCAAAGCTCGCTGCCGATGGAGCCGCCTCCGCCCGTGACTAAAACTGTTTTATTCTTTAGATAACCGCTGATTTCTTCCGTGTTTAAATTGATTTCGTCCCTCCCCAGAAGGTCGATGATGTCTACATTACGAATTTTCAGGGGGTCGGCGCTATCCTCAATGATTTCATACAGAGCGGGAATGGTTTTCAGCTGGCATCCAGTTTGGGAGCAGATGCTCAGGATATCCTGCTTGTCCCTCTTATTCGCGGCAGCCATGGCAAGAACGATTTGATCCACGTTATAGCGGGAAGCGATTTTAGGGATACTTTCTCTGCCGCCAGCCACCTTAACACCGTGGATGCGAGTTCCGCGCTTGCTTCGATCATCGTCAATCGCAACAACAGGAATCCCCTTGCTCTCCGGGGCAGACTTCATGTCCTTGATAACCATGGAACCCATTTCGCCTGCGCCAATCACCATGACGCGGTTGAATTCCTCCGAGTTATGCCGGTTGATCATGCTCTTGCGCTTTGCCCTGCGGATCAGCCGGAAGCTGAAGCGCGAAGCGCCGACGAAGAAAAAGGTGAATACCCAGCCCATTACATATACGGAGAATGGAAAACGGATTACCCCGAGCAGCCTCCATGCCATTGTAAAATCAAGCAGCGAAGCGAGCAAACAGGCGGTCGTCGTCCCGTAAAAAATCAACAGCAGCTCGTCCAGGCTGGCAAACTGCCACATTGTGGTGTAAAACCGGAATAAGGCAAAGGTAAAGATACAGATCAGCGTGACCCACGGAATCGTTGTTCGGAACGCTTCGAAATCAAGGATGGATATCTGGTTTTCAAACCGCAGCATATACGAAATCCAATAGCTGAAAAACACACAAACAACGTCTATTATAATTTGAGGGATAGAATTTTTTAAAGTCACTCTTTTATTTTTCATACTAAACACCAAGAATTCCTATCAAATTTGCTTCTACCATCAAGCAGCATACATTTCTATCTTCCGTCCGATCCATTTAAATCTTGTCCATAGATTTTGACGGATTGAACTGTAAGGAATGCAACTGGATAAGTATAGCACAAACCGTCGTCAATTTAAATGCAAAATGCCTGCTTATTTCATATTATTGCACATTTAAAGGAATAAGATGTTAATTTTTTGTTATTACACGCTCGACAGTCAAGGGAGGACCGCTTAAAACATAAATCATGTCGGCAAGCACTTGAGCCTCCCGATCGTCGTGCGTAACCAACAGCTTTAGTGCGCCTGTCGTTTTCTTCTGAATCAGCGCAATTACCTCCGCTTTTGTCTTTTCATCCAACGCGTGAAAGGGCTCATCCATCAAAAAAACATCACCGCCGTAAGCGAGCGCCCGCGCAATAGCAACCCGCTGGCGCATGCCGCCGCTCAGGTTGGAGGGATATTGACATGCTTCACCGGATAAGCCTAACCGTTCCAGCCACGCGGCCGCTTCGGCAGCGTTCTGCTTCTCACTTTTATTCAGCACCGCCGCGACATTCTCCTGCGCGGTGCACCACGGCAGCAGCCGGTCCTCCTGAAACAGGCAGGATGTTTTTTTGCCTTGCAGCCCCAATATTTCTCCGGAGTCAGGCTTAACCAGCCCGGCAACGCAGTTCAGCAGCGTGGTTTTTCCGCACCCGGAAGGCCCGAAAATGCATACCGTCCCGCTCTCCGGAAAATCCAGAGAAAAGTCGCGCAAAACCGTTTTTTCACCGAAGCTTTTGCAAATGTTTTTGAATTGTAGCTCCATAACAGCTTCATCACCGTATTCCGTTATATTTTTTGCCGACCTTCTTCATCAGCGAAACCATCAATCGTTCCAACAAAACACTCATCAGGATTACCATTGCCGTCCAGGCAAACAAATCGGCCGTTTCGATATAGATTTTTGACTGATAGATCTGCCCGCCGATGGAGAAACCGGAATTTGCCAGAACCTCAGCCGCAATTCCTGCCTTCCACGCAAGCCCCATTCCCGTTGTGCACGCGGCGGTAAAATACGGCATAACAGAGGGTATGTAGACCCTTTTTAAGGTTTTGGTTCTCCCAAATCGAAAGCACTGTGCCATCTCCAGAAGATTCTTATCCGTGTTTTCAATTCCGTTTGAAACATTCCCCCACAGAATGGGCAGAACCATCAAAAACGCGGTAAACGAAGGAACCAGGTCGGATTGCATCCAAACCATCGCCAAAATAATAAACGACGCCACCGGGGTTGCTTTTATCATACTGTTGACCGGATAAAACAGGTCATACACCGCCTGAAAGCTTGTGGTGAGCACCGCCAGTACTGTACCGATTGCTACGCCGATAACAAACCCGACAGATATGCGAAGCATGGATCCCAGCGCTGACAGCCAAAACTCCCCGTTTTCCGCAAGTTCAAAAAGCCTTTGGAAAACACGAACAGGAGATACGATGAGTATCTCCTGTTTCACGGTGTAATAAATAAGCTGCCAGACAGCCAGCCAGAACAAAGCTACCAAAAGCTTCTTTCCGATTTTACGGTTGAAAATATTACTTTTCGTAATAGAAATCTTCACCTGGCATTTTCCCTCCGACGGACTTTGGATTTGCTTGGAACAGAACCTTCAGAAAATCCGGAATTTTCGCTTTCATTTCGCTGCCGTCCATATAGACGATGTTACAGTTCGGAATCGCCTTCTTCGCAACCGCCGCCGGCATAATACCATATTTTTCAGATAAGGCCGAAGCATCCTCAATATTGGAAACCGTATATTCGGCAGATGCCTTATATTCCTTCAAGAACGCGTTAAACACTTCTTTGTTTTTCTCCGCGAAATCCTTGCGGACAATCAGACATCCCATTGTGAGCACACTCTTATCAGCAACAGCCTTATTCCATTCTTTTGTGACATCCAGCGAAATTTTAACATCCTTATTCTTGCCCAGAACCTGAGTTACGAACGGCTCGGGCAGCACGGCAATTTTTGCTTTGCCGGAAATCACCATTGCGGCAAGCTCCGCGTGCTCCGCCTTATATTCTATCTTAACATCCTTACCAACCTCAAGCCCGTTCTGCTTCAAAATATAGTTGAATGCATATTCCGGAGTTGAACCCTGACCGGTAGCATAAATTGTTTTTCCCTTTAAATCCTTTACACTGGTAACATTTTCCCCGCTCGTGAGCACGGACAAAACCCCGAGGGTATTAATCGCGGCAAGCTGAACCTTTCCGCTTGTTTTGCTATAGAGTGTTGCCGCAAGATTGGTTGGCACGGCAGCCGCGTCGATTTCTCCGTTCGAGATTTTAGAAACGATTTCATCCGGTGCGCCTACGATTTTAAAATCGTAGTGATTGACCGACGTGTTCGCGTCGTTATCACTCATCAGCTTCAACATTCCCAAGCCGGTGGGACCCTTCAACGTCGCCAGCTTTATCGTGGCTTTTTCCGCCGATGACGATGATGTCGCCTGACTGGAGACCTGTGAAGCCGTCTGTGCCCCGGAAGACGATACGGCGCTGCTTTGACCGGAGGCAGGGTTTGCACAGCCGGAGAGGATAGACACGAACAGAAGCGCCGCTAAGGCGGTGGACGTAATTTTTTTCATACAGTAATTCCCTTCTTGGTTGTATTTTAAAACGATTCGGACTTAAGTCGGTTAACATCCGGAACAGAAATAGCTTTTCCGCTTCGCTGAATAATATCTGCCTCGCACAAATCATCCAAAGCACGGTAAAGTGATGCGCGCCCCATATCAAGCAGGTTTGCAAGCTGAGTAAGCGTACACGGCAGCTCAAACCGGTGTGGATCATCGCTTTTTGAAGACAGGGAAAGCAAATAGGAAACCAGCCTGCATTCGGCGTTTCCTCCGGTGAAATTATCAATCCGGCTGTTCAAAAAGCAAATCCGATTCGACAGATATGCGATGTAATTTTCCGCGATGCGAAAATCGAGTTCAAAGAGGCTGTGCAGCAAAGACTGCGGAAGAAAAAGGACACGGCTGCGTCTCACTGAAATAACCTCAGTGACATAATGCTTCGCGCTGTTAAAGAGACCCGCTATTCCAAAAACACCGCCCGCAAAAAATGTGTTCAGAATCAAATCTGACCCCTGACTCGCGGATTTGAGAGCCTTGAGCTCCCCTGACACCACAATTCCCATACTCTTTTGAAAGCTGGAGCGGGTATAAATTTTTTCATCCGGCTCGAATTCCAGACAGCAGCATCCTTCGTTTTCAAAAGCGACGTCTACAGAAGACTCTTCGATTCCGCTAAAAAGAAAGCATTGTGCCAAGTAAAGTCGATATTTTTTTAATTTTCTAACTATTTTCATAATTACCACGCTATTTCTGTATCATTTGATACATATTATAATGATTTTTTAAATGTTTGTCAACTGTTTAACATAGTCAAATTAAAAAAGCACAGAAGGTGCCCAGAAAACGGAATTCTCTGCGCTTTTGATTCCCGGCACAATTCGGAGCTTTTACGCAAAAAGAGCGCTGCCGCGGCAGCGCTCCAATTAAACCTTCTATTTATTATTCGTCGTGATTGTGACCGCAGCCGCAATCACAGTCGCCGCAATCGCAGTCATCTTCCTCAAAGTCAAATTCAAGGGTTTCACCGCAGTTCGGACACTCCATTTGACCGTCTTCAATAATTTCTTCGGACAGGCAAATCGTTTCATGGCAATTCGGGCAGGTTACTTCATAATAGCAATCCCCGTCTTCGTCATCCTCGTCATCGTCATCGTAATCTTCGTCGTCATACTCATCGTAATAGTCGTCTTCCAAAGAACCAAGATCCTCATCTACGGCATCCAACTGGTCGGCCATATCGTCCAGCCCGTCCTGCATTTCAGAAAAGCTGAGCGCCATGTCATCCAGTAAGTCGATAATCGCATTGAGTACTTTCACTTCTTTTTTGCTCGCATCAAGCTCAAGGCCTTCTGCTAAGCCACGGATGTAAGCAACCTTTTCTATATTTGTCATGTCTTTTTAGCCCCCTTCGTTTTGTGTCAAATATATGTGAACAAAGTTTAGTTTTGGTTAAGCACGTTCCATATATTCGCCTGTGCGTGTGTCGATTCGAATTGTTTCGCCTTCATCTATAAACAGAGGCACCTTGATTTCTGCGCCGGTTTCGAGAACAGCCGGTTTTGTTGCGTTGGTTGCGGTATCACCCTTAAAGCCAGGATCCGTTGTGGTTATCACAAGCTCAACAAAGTTCGGCGGTTCAACGCCAAAAACATTTCCCTTGTAGGAAAGAACCTTGCAGTCCATATTTTCCTTAACAAATTTAAAATTGTCGCCCATAATGCTTTTGTTAATCGGAATCTGCTCGAATGTTTCAGAATCCATGAAATAATATAAATCTCCGTCGCTGTAAAGGTACTGCATGTCTTTACGCTCAATAAAAGCGGTCGGATATTTATCGTTCGGATTGAATGTTCTTTCAACGACAGAGCCTGTAATTACATTTCTGATTTTTGTGCGGACAAAGGCTGCGCCCTTGCCTGGCTTAACATGCTGGAACTCTATGATCGAAACCACGTTTCCATCCATTTCAAATGTTACGCCATTTCGAAAATCGCCTGCAGATATCATGGTATAATCCTCCAATAATTTTTTCCTATCATTATCTTATAATATTTTTAGCCTTTTTTCAAGTGATTTTTTGTGGCTACATCAAATCTTCAAGGGCATGAAGCGCCAGAAAATAGCTGTTTTTGCCAAATCCCGCTATCTGCCCGGCACACACCGCTGAAATTACGCTTTCATGACGAAACGGCTCTCTGGCGAAAATATTGCTCATATGCGTTTCGATAAAAGGAATCCGCACACAGGCAATCGCGTCGCGCAGGGCGTAGCTGTAATGGGTAAGTGCGCCTGCATTGATGACCACCCCGTCATATACGCCCTTTGTTTCATGAATTTTGTCTATGAGGTCGCCTTCATGGTTCGACTGATAAATATCGCATACATAGCCGAGCTTTTTTGCGTACTCTTCGATTTGAAGATCGATGCTTTCGGCGGTTTCGTCCCCGTAAACGCCTTTCTCCCTCACGCCGACCATATTGAGGTTCGGCCCGAGAATTACCAGAACTTTTTTACTGCCCATTTGAAACATCCCTTTAATCAAAGTATTTTAACCCGCGTTTCGTCACTTTAATCAGATGCCGGAGCGGTTTTTCGCACGCGCGCCGAATCCGAAAGGAAACGGACCTTTCCTTGCCGGTCGGAACCAACAGGATTGACTTCATAAACGATATATTCGCTCCGATTACATCGGTGAAAATCTGGTCCCCGACCACAACGGCATCCTTCCGACCCACGCCCATCCTTCGAACCGCACGGTAATACGCGAAGGGAAACGGCTTAAGCGCGAGACAAAGGAACGGCAGACCGTATTTCGCCGCAAATGGCGCAACCCGTTTTTTCACATTGTTGGATACGATAATGATCTTAATATTTTGGTTTCGCATATGGGACGCCCATTCAACGCTTCCCTCAAACGGGGTCTGCGAACCGTGGATAGCAAGCGTATTGTCCACATCCAGAATGATCGCGCTCGCTTTCATCTTACGGATCAGCTCCGGCGTAATATCCTTAACGCTATCCAATGCGACTGTCGGCAGAAGCAACGCCAAGCATATCCCCCCCGTTTCAGAATAAATAAAAATGAAAGCTAAAAAAGCGGGCTTAAAGCCCGCTTTTCCAATTACATCGTTTCTTGTAATACTTTACTTAAACTTACGCTTGCGAGCTGCTTCGGATTTCTTCTTGCGTCTGACAGAAGGCTTCTCGTAAGCTTCTCTCTTGCGAACCTCAGCAATCACTCCAGCTCTAGCGCACTGCTTCTTAAATCTTCTAAGAGCACTATCTAAGGACTCATTGTCTTTAATTCTAATCTCAGCCATTTATCTTCCCTCCCATCCGCCATCAGGCAGGGGTATTAGTAAGTCATATTACATAAAAATAATTATACATATCCGCCCTGCATCTGTCAAGTCAAATATAAGAACTTTGCGGAAATACAGTGCAAATTTTGTATTGACATAAGTCTTATTAGATGATAATATAATAAACGCGGTTCCGAGAAGCCGCAAAATATAGGGGTATAGCTCAGTTGGTAGAGCAGTGGTCTCCAAAACCACGTGCCGAGGGTTCAAGTCCTTCTGCCCCTGCCAAATTAAAGTCATATATGAGGATTTGAACTCATATATGACTTTTTGTTTTTGCTGTGATAAACTGGAACAAAGATTATTTGTGTAATGGAGGTAGATATTGTGAAAAGTAATAGCAGGAATAGGCTTTGAGATTACAGGAACGTTAATGATTTTATTTTCATCCCTAATAGCGAGTATGAGCTTGGATAATACAACCGAATGGAATACACAGTTAGGGAGATATTGGCAAACGGTATCGAATTTAGGATTGTTTCCGGCTATAATTATAGGTGCTATTTTGCTGGTAATGGGTGCTTCATTTTCGGTATGGGGAGTCTTTTCAAAATCCGATAAAATAATAACCAAAGAGTAGAGCAGCACAGTAATGCATAAATTATATAATTCTTATTGTAAGTATGATCTCAAGTCATGATAGTTCAAATTCACATCTAAAACAGGATGATATCCAGAATTGACGTGGCTCGCAAACTAAAGTCATGTGTGAGCATTTGAACTCATACATGACTTTTTGTTTTATTTATGCTAAAATTAAAAAACATATTATCTATATGGTAAGAACTCAGCACAGATTTATAATATTCAGAGAGGAACCTAGAAAATGAATGACCTAATAAAAGAATTGGTACAAGCTGCAGACAAAGCTATAAAAGAGGAGCGGTTTGATGATCTAATGGATTTTTATACTGAGGATGCAGTACTTGTTGTAAAACCAGGTCTGGAAGTGCAGGGTAAGGAGGCTATTAAGACAGCCTTTATTAAAATTGCTGAGTATTTTAAAAACAGCGTAATACCTACACAAGGTAAAATGTTTATGATAGAGGCTGGTGACACGGTTTTGGTCATGTCTCAAACCCTATTGGAAGCGGATAATAAAAGTGATTCAGAATTTAGCATGGATCGAAGAGCAACTTATATCTATAGAAATATTGATGGGAAATGGTTATGTGCAATTGACAATTCCTATGGAACATCATTACTGGATTAATGGCGCCTAATAAGCGTAATCGAAAGAACCATAATTATTTTGAATTTTTGATTATACTATTTGAGGAAGCGATCGTCCAAATCCCAGCCTAAAATAAGATGATATCCAGATTTAACGTAACCCGCATTTTAAAGCCGCTTGTATGCTGATTTTATCAGTGTGCAAGCGGTTTTTCTTAATTTTAATAATCTAGCCATATACAAAAAACGCCATCACGTTGCATAGGTAAACAGCTTTTTAAATCAAATGCAACACAAAAAACGTTTCACTCTTTCCCTTTTCTGACGTGCTTTTTCAAAATGATTGAGGCGATTACGCATAAAACTCCGGGTAATAAAAAAAGCAGAGATCTTTCCAGAATAAGCAAGGAAAAAGTCGCGGAATGGACACCTGCTTGTATTTGATAATAATCAGCGGATAAACGAATCAGGAATCCAACCCCAAAAAGAGCACTAACCAAGAGCAGAAAATTGCCGAGGTTTAGAATTATTTTCATGTTTTACACGCTTCCTTCAATAAAGTGTTCCCTATTCATAATACACCGGGAAGCATCGTTAATTTCCCTGTATACCAATCTGGACTATTGAACCGCGGATTCCTCAATTGGAACACCGGCATACAGTGCGACACAGTGAGCAAGATTCTGTGCAATGCTTTCCGTGTTACTTTCAATCCACTGAATATCCTGCGCGTTGTCATGATAAGCGGTTTCAATCAAGCAATGCGGCATGGTCGGCATATACATCTCCCAAAGCTCATCCTTAGTGCCGAAGTCGATACAGCTTTTGTCGGGATACATAAAATCATTTGACAGAATCTGTGCAAAACGCAAGCTGCTCATGTTTTGAGATGGATAAAAAATTGTTGTGCCATTTGTTTTCGGACCGCCGTCCCGCGCGTTGGAATGAATCGCAAGATACAGATTGCACTTCGTATCGGCAGCCTGCTTTGCCCGATTCATGATCGTGCGCTTCTGGTTTTCTCTGCTCCCACTCTGCGGCGCGGCAACCACCGACTCAATGCCGTATTCCGTGAGATACTTTGGCATTGCGCAGGCGATTTGGCGCATATGGAATTCCTCGCTCCCCGAACCGTCACTGTAAGGATTCCAGGTTTGACAGGAGGGGCTTAAGTAAACCCGGAACGGCGCTGCTTCCGCTCGCTGGGCTGCCGTATGTAACGCTGTGTTCATGGCAACCGGCTGATACGCAACAAGCAGCTGTGACAACGAAGCCGCCAAAATTAAAGCTCCTGCCTTCTTAATTATTCCCGTAATTTTTTTCATCTTTACTCCTTCTTTACTTAACTCAATTCATTTTTCTACAATTTTGACAAAAATGAATTCCGTACTTAAAATTTTTTGATTCCAAATATCGCAATGGCTCGGGATTAACATTAATATTATAGCATTCTATAAAATTTGCATTTATTAAATACTTTTAAAGTAATGCCAGCTTGTTAAATTTATAATTATTTTCCTAATTTCATATTAATCCTACATTATGCAAATGTCAACGGCATCTGTCAAAATCAAAATTCTTTCTGAAATCGGTTTGAAAAATTCTGAAAATATAATACAGATATTTTCTCATCAGTATGATTATGGGAATCCTGAATTTGATCGTATGATATCAGAAAAGCGGAAACAATAAGGAATGGAAAGGAGGTTTATTATGACTAAAAAATTATTTGCATTATATGCATTATTAACCATTATCCTTTTCAGTTTTGCGGGATGCCGCGCTTCCCGTTCAGCGGCAAGCGATGTAAACAGTATGGCCTCCGGATTAACCAGCACTGTTTCCGGAGCTGCCTCTAAACTCGAATCCGACGGCAAATTACTCCAAAGCCAAGTGTCCGGCGTCGTATCTACCGTAGAATCCAGATTAGCTTAAAAAGCATGCCCTCTCCGCCATGATTGACAAAGAGGGCATGAAATTTATATTACCGAGGCAATTTGAAAAAAGCGAATACCGCTCATCCGATACCGGAACTGGACCAAAGCGGAACGAACGGAAATACAAGCACGCAACCCGAAACAATGAATCCAAATGAAAAAAATTCGAGGTGAGAGCAATGCAAAAAAAAGATCAGTCGTTCATGCATAAAGTCAACACGGATCATTTAAGCGGAAATATCACCGATAAAAGCAATTCGATGAGTCAGTCCGGTCAGGTGGAAAACCAGAATCAGGAGCACAATACCAAAAAGATGGCGCTGGGACCGAATACAAAACGATAACGCCTGCATCAAGCCTATAGACAAACCGGCAGGCCGCGGCAAATCGTGCAGGGTGCAGTCGGCATCGGAAGCAAAATCGTCCTGTGCTTTTGCACTTGCGCGACTTTGTCGCTGATCTGAGCGGGGCAGAGATTATATTCTCAGCGAGTAATCTTTGCATTTCTTAACCTAATCTTTAGTAAAATTACATAGTTTCTTCACATTCTTAAGGTAAACTAAAGTCATTGAATCAAGTAATTGATTTTTTTAATAGAACTACTGCCAAGCACCCACCGGGCATGGACGGAATACCGATCCGGCGGGTCGGCAGACAAACAACAAGCTCCTCGAGAGAGGCTTTTTATAGATACCTTTCTTCTCCAAAAACCGCCTTTCGGGCGGTTTTATTCTTATATAAAGATACTTGACAGGATTGATCCTCAGATAATAAAAATGAAACGCAATGCCGACAATTAAAACGAAAAATTATGACCAAACTAAGAAGGAGCCGTTCCGCAACAGCCCCTTCTCCTAGCTCTTATATTATTTCAAAACGTTCGTGAGGGAACCGATTTTCTCAATGCAAACCGTAATTTTGTCCCCGGATTTGAGCCATACCTGCTTCTCCTGGGGATAGCCTAAGATTACGCCGTCCGGTGTGCCTGTGAATATGACATCGCCCGGCATCAGCGTCATATATTTTGAAACGTAACTGATGATATCGGCACAGCTGAATATCATTTCACTCGTGTTGGAGGATTGGCGGGTCACTCCATTTACCTGCGAGCTGATTGACAGGTTGTTTGGGTCGATCTCATCTGCCGTTACCACACAGGGACCGAGCGGGGCAAAATGGTCACAGGATTTCCCCAGAAGCCACTGGCTGGTACGGGTCTGAAGCTCGCGTGCGGACAAATCGTTTCCGGCGGTATAGCCAAACACATAAGAAAGCGCCTCTTCTTTCGAGACGTTGACTGCCTTTTTTCCGATTACAACAACCAGCTCCGCTTCGTAGTCGAATTTCACCGCATTCTCAGGTAACGGAATAATCTCGTTATGCGCAGCCAATGCATTTCTAAACTTACTGAACAAAGTGGGCGTCGACGGAATTTCCATACTGCACTCCGCCCCGTGCTTCCGATAATTCAGACCAACGCAGAGAATTTTTTCCGGGTGCAACACACAGGGGGCATACTCCACATTCTCCGCGGAAATAACAGGTAAATCTTTTTTTGTCAACTCCGCAAGACGATCGAGTAATTCTGCTGACCCTGCAATCACCTGTTCAACCGTCGAAGGAGCATCCTGCATTGCCTGCTGTACATCGATCATTCCCCGATCCGTTAAAATTCCAAGCCTGATTCCGTTTTCTGCTTTCAGATTTACTAATTTCATTTACAATCACCTTTGTGTTATTTTAATCAATAGATACAGTAAAAATCATAGACGCATATTGCCGACTTCTATTAACCGCCCGAACTGTATAATCTTTATCTTATCACGAACCCCCATAATTAAAACCCTATTTTCAACACAATCCGTTATTTCCTGATAAAATTAGCTTGTTCCAAAATTAGGTAAGTTTTTTAATATATTGACATTCCCGGCGGCAAGCTGTATTGTTGTATTAATGCTCTAGTACAACACATCAGCATTGGAGGATTAACATGCTTGAGGTTTTTAACCTGACAAAAAAATATGCAAAAACGCTGGCAAACGACGACCTGAATTTTCAGGTTCTTCCGGGCGAAATTGCGGTACTCATCGGCCCAAACGGAGCCGGCAAATCAACCGCGATTAAATGCATTGCGGGTCTTTTGCGCTTTCACGGGGTCATTACCGTATGCGGGCACCCCAATAAATCGGTTGAGGCAAAGCGCTGCTTCGGATATATCCCGGAGCTTCCGGCGCCGATTGAAACCCTGACGGTATCCGAGCACCTGGAATTTATCGCAAGGGCATACCGGGTGGAAGACTGGCAGGCAAAGGCAGAAAAGCTGCTGACCCGTATGGAGCTGGAGGACAAAAAGAAGAAGCTCGGAAAAGAACTCTCAAAGGGAATGCAGCAAAAGCTCAGTATCTGCTGCGCGTTGCTGCCGGAGCCGAAAGCAGTTCTTCTGGATGAACCGCTGGTTGGGCTGGACCCTCACGCGATCAAGGAGCTGAAAAACATGCTGCTGGAAATGAAGCAGCAAGGCTGCTCGATTCTGGTAAGCACGCATATGCTCGACAGCGTACAGGATTTGTGGGACAAAGCGCTGATTATGATGGACGGCAAAATTGCCGCAATCCGCTCCCGCACGGAAATCGAGAACAGCGGCGAAGACCTGGAGCAGCTCTTCTTTTCTATCACTGAAAGCTCCGGAACAGGCGGGGATGCACAATGAAAGCCATGCTTTACTTGTTTCGCAAGGAAATAAAAAACTCGCTGCTGGATACCCTTCGCCACCCGGGCAAGCTGATCCCTTATCTTTTTATTATCGCCCTCTTGGGTTTCTCTCTGTTTTCAAATATGGAGACAAATAACTCCAGCATTTTGGATTTTAGAATTCTGGAGGGACTTTACCTTGGAATTCTGTTTTTGATCGGCATTCCAATGCTCTTAAACGGTTTGAAAAGCGGAGCGACCTTTTTTCGGATGTCGGACGTCAACTTTCTGTTTGTATCGCCGATTTCCCCTAAAAAAATACTTGCGTACGGGTTACTCAAACAGATGGGTTCCAGCCTGGTAATGATGTTTTTTCTGCTGTACTACGGTGGTATGGCTTACAAGCTGTTTGGGGTTCAAACCTGGCAGCTGGTGGTTCTGATTGCCGGGTTTGCCCTGCTGGTATTCACAATGCAGGTACTTGCGCTGCTGTTTTACAGCTATTCCAGCGGATCCCCTGCGCGCGTGCGGCGGATTAAAGCAGGGCTTTACCTTCTGCTGGCGGCTGCGGTCGCGTTTATCCTATTCACTTATTTTACACACGGTTCAGGCATTGAATCCCTGCTGGCGGCCGTTTCCTCTCCGAATCTGACCGTGCTCCCAGTAGCGGGCTGGATAAAAGGCATGGTATTTTCCATAATGTCAGGAAACGCAGTTGGTATCCTGCTGTTTTCAGTATTAAATGCTGCGGCGCTTGGCGGTGGAATTTTCTTGTTTTTGAAGAGCAATTCCGATTATTACGAGGACGTTTTGCAGTCAACGGAGACCGCCTTTGAAATGCGGAAATCAGTTAAGGAAGGAAATTCCTTCCAAAAGCAGTCAAACCGCACGATAAAAATTAGAGATACCGGAATTAATCACGGCTGGGGCGCGAACATCTTCTTTTTCAAGCACCTCCGCCAGCAGACGCGGCAAAGCCGACTGCCGTTTCTCGGTGTTTCGACGGTTGTTATAGCCGCCCTTAATCTGGTTATGGCCATCTTCCTTCAGACCGTGTCAGCTTCCGATTCCGACCCCATCCCCTCCGGTATAATTATGGCAATCTGCCTGATGGCAAGCTCCTATGTCCTCTTCTTTTTCAACCTTGCCGGAGATTGGGCCAAGGAACTTGCAAAGCCATATATTTACCTCGTGCCGGCGAACCCGTTTGCGAAACTGGTATGGGCCAGCCTTTCCACCGTATTGAAGCCTGCGATTGACGGCATCCTTGTTTTTGTGGTTTTGGAAATTTATTTAAAAGCCAACCCGGCAACGGCGCTGTTATGCATCCTGCTTTACGCGTCGGTCGGATTCCTATATGTATCGGTTAATATCCTTTTTCAGCGTCTGTTTGGAGGAATGGTGAACAAAGGTCTTGGTTTACTCATCTATATATTTCTGCTGGGACTCCTGTTTGCCCCGGGAGCTGCTGTCAGCGGCTTCCTCTACGTTTCCTTCCGCAATCTGCCCGGCATCGTGGTCGGGCTGCCTTGCTTTGCCTGGAACATTGCGATATCGTTGGGAATTTTCGCCGCGTGCCGAAACCTTTTAAGCTCAGCGGAAATAAACAGCTGATTTTAGAAATGAAACAGTAAACAGAATACGCAAAGAGCAGCATGCCGCAAATGATTGCGCGTCACGCTGCTTTTTATTTATCCGCCCAGAAGTCCTGCACCGCGCGACGCGCCTGATTCCTGTCGTGAACAGTTATGCCGTGGCTCCAGTGACCGGGATAAATCCGCTTATACGCCTCATGGCTAAACCGTTCGTCAATCAAAAGCACCGTTCCCCGGTCGGTTTCGGAACGGATGACGCGCCCCGCTGCCTGCAAAACCTTGTTCATCCCTGGATACAGATAAGCATAGTCATATCCCATGCTGTTCTTGCGGTCAAAATAATCCCGAATCAGGTTCTGCTGAACGCTTAACTGCGGCAGCCCCACGCTGACAATGACCGTTCCGATTAGACGGCTGCCTTTCAGGTCAATGCCTTCTGAAAAAACACCGCCCAAAACGCAGAACGCAACGAAGGTCCGCGTCGGGTCCTCCTGAAAGGACGCAATGAAAGCTTCCCGCATTTCCTCCGTCATATCGGTTTGCTGCTCCACCGCGCCAAGCTGGGGGTACTCCAGCCGAAAAGCCTCAAGGACGCTGTGCATATATTGATACGACGGAAAATAAACGATATAGTTGCCCGTTCTTTCCGTGACCGCTGTATAAATCAGCTCCGTAATAGAGGGAATACTGCGTTCGCGGTCCCGCAGCTTTGTCGATACATAGTCGGCGGCGAGCAAACATAGATTATGCTGATTAAAGGGAGAGGAAAGCGTCATCATCCAATTGTCTTCCCCGCCGCCCAGAAGCTCGCGGTAGTATTCCAGAGGGGTGAGCGTCGCGGAAAACAGAATAGCCGAACCGCCTCGCTTCAACGCTTCACTTAACAGATAGGATGGGTCCAGGCAAAAGAGCTTTACCACAACCTCGCTTTGTCGGGCTTCCGACAGCGTTACATATCTCTCGTCGTACAAATCGGAAATCTGAATGAAATGAAGCACCTCAAAATAAAGCGCAAGAAAGTCGTTATCCTCTCCCAGCTCCCTGTTTTCTTTCAACAGCGCTTCGCAGACGGAAACATATTTGGTTAATAATTCAGGAAGCTCCTCCGGAATGCCCGTGCTGACCAAATGCTCCCGCTCGCCGCAGGTCTTTCGGGTATTGAGCATAAACCGATTGAGCTTGTTCAAAATACGATCCAAGGCCTTGCTCCTGCCTTTATAGCCCTTTTTCACATTGCGAAAATGGGCTTGATGAAGCTCGGAGGAGAACATTTCTCTTGACCGGTCAACCAAATTGTGTGCCTCATCGATAAGAAAAGCATAATCCCCGTCGTTCTCGGCAAAAAAGCGCCGCAAATACGCTCTGGGGTCAAAAACATAATTATAATCGCAGACCACACAGTCCACCCATAACGACAAATCCAGCGAAAGCTCAAACGGGCAGACCCTGTGCTTCCTCGCGAAAGCTTCCACGGTATTGCGCGTAAATTCATCGCCGTCGTTTAACGCGTCGAGAATCGCGTCGTTGATACGGTCGTAATGCCCTTGCGCGTATTCACAGCTCCCCGGTCTGCAAACCGGTTTTTCGCAGAAGCAGATTTTCTCCTTGGCGGTCAGGGTCAGCGTTTTGAGCCTCAGATTGCCGGAACGCATTCGATTTACCGCTTCCTCAGCAACCTGACGGGTCACCGTTTTTGCAGTTAGATAAAATATTTTTGAGGTTTTGCCTTCCCCCATTGCCTTCACAGCCGGGAACACCGTCGAAATTGTTTTTCCGATTCCGGTTGGCGCCTGCACAAACAGCTTTCCTTTGCGGCTGATTGTGCGGTAGGTTCCGACCGCCAGCCTTCGCTGACCTTCCCGGTATTGAGCGAACGGAAACTGCAGTTCTTGGATTGACTGGTCGCGCAGAGCTTTCCACCGCAGTGTAAACCGCGCCCAAACAGAGTACTTTTGTAAAAGCTCAAATAGAAAGCTCTGAAGCTCCGAAAAGAAAAAACGCCTTTGAAACCGCTTTATTTCCTGCGTGTCCAGATTAAAGTAGGTCATTTGAACCGCCATTTCATCCAGCCCGTTCTGCGAAGCGTAAAGATACGCATAGCACTTCGCCTGCGCCCAGTGCGTCTCGTTAAAATCCTCTTCGATCATTTCCAGCGACAGCACCGTCGTCTTAATTTCATCGACAACCGTCACCGCGCCGTCGCGATATATCCCGTCTGCGCGCCCCTCCAGCGTGTAGCTGATCTCTCCATCCGCAATTTCAGCCGACAACGCAACTTCGCTCTCATAATCGGAAAAGGCTTTGGAATTCTCTTTCTGTATCCGGCGATGTGCCTTCGCACCTTCGTACATCCGGTCTTTTTCCACATATCTGCTGTCAATATCGCCGGAGCGCAAAATGAATTCCACCAGCTGCCTGACAGAGAGATTTACTTGATTATCCATATTCAGCCTACTTTTTTAATTCTCCACTTTGATTTTAACTTAATTATATCATATCACAATTCTTTTGCCACCTATAGCTGTTTTCACCCAGTCCTGCCTTCTCTTCTGAATACTGGGAAAGGCATCGGACGGAATAAGCTCCGCCGATACCTTTTGAAGCGCCCAAAGCATCGCATTATTTACTCTGAGCGGACAGCCACTGCATAATTGCAGTATTTTTGCCATCAACGCGATCGATACACTGATTGTTGAAAACATAATAAAATGAAAAATGTCCGTTGTATTCATATGGAGTGCCGTCCACCTTTTTATACAAGCCTGTCATATCAACAACGTTGTCGAAATAGGAGAAGTGGACATTCTTCGCTCCGGCCTTTTTCAGACGGCGATAGGTTGGAACCGCGAAATTTTCCGGGGGAACTATCGTATCCGTTTTGGCAGCAGTCAACCAAATTGGAGTATTTTTCAGCTTCAGTATATCTGCATCTGTTATGGAGGCGTCTGCCAACGCTTCGCAGACCGGCATTGCGGCCGCAAAATAATCCGAATAGTCCCGGGCTAAAAGCATCGTCATATATCCGCCGTTGGAATTTCCACCCACATAGATTCTATTGGTATCGATGTCACTGTTTTTAGAAGCATAATCCTTAATTAACGCCATGAGCGCACTCTCTTCTGACCCTTCCGTCCACATGACGGGGCACTGGGGGGAAAGCACGTAAGCACCGCTGAAATAGGACTGAACCTCCGGTGAAGCGAAGCGGCACGATTTGTTCGCTGAAATCGGGATTGTCGGGTCAGTGCCGATTTCACCAAGACCGTGCAACCAGACAATCAAAGGATTTTTGTGATTGTCCTTCGCAGGTTCAAAGCTCGCATATGTTAAAGTGATTTGATCGGGAGAGGAATAACTTCCGGTTTTAAAATCATCAACCAGCTTTTTCACGTCTCCGGATCTTTTATTAACAACTAGTCCGGAAATCACACCGGAATTAGAAACGATATCTTTTTTCTGCGTAACCGTATAATCACATTTGTTCCAAACATTATGCACCGCGCTTTTTTGATCATAATTAATCGGATAGCCTAAGGATACATCCGGACCAACCTGCATTTCAAGTGTCGCGTAATCTCCGCTTTCGGCGGCGTTTCCGTCTTTATCGGAAGCATAGGCTTTTGTAACCGGGCGATCTCCTTCCGCGCCGTTTCCTGTTATCGCTACGCCCGGTCTGGGGTCCGTTCTTACGACGTGCACGCTGAAGGTATCCACGCCCAAGGACCCTTTTGCCACTGTTTTGCCCAAAGGAAGAATTATCTTTGTAACCGCAGGACCCCAGTCGAAAACCTCAGTAACCGTACAATAGGAAGGCGTCGCCGCGGCAGGCGTTGCTGCCGATCCCGCTGCGGGAACACTTTTCTGAAACAGGAGAGAAACAATGACAGCCGCTGCCATAAGCAGAAAAACACCCAAGAAAATTGTGAGTATACTGACTTTTTTTAAGCGCTTCATGGTAACTCCTCACTTGTCTGTTGAAATCTATATTAATTTCTATCATATCACTTAATTCGATGAAATCAATACAGCATGAAGGAAATTTAATTAAGCCAGTTCAATGGAGTTGAACAATTTTGTTCTTTTACTCCCATAAATAATTTTTTATGATAATAATCGACAAAACTGGTCGCTGAAATTATATATACTCATCCCTGTAATGTAACCAATAATTCTTGACAGCAGGGTGTGAAAAGTAATACAATTATCAGTAAGATGCATTAATATGCATTAATGGGATTAACGCACCCATTACAAATAATTAAATAATGAAATATTGGAAAAGAGTAAGAAAGACAAGGAGGTGCCAACATTTGAGCGTAGATAAAGTATCTGTTTTACCCATTCTTATACCCATTCTTATAATTATGCTAATCTGCATAGTTATTGTCGGCGTAGTTGCTTTCTGGGTCGGCTTTCGTCATAGAAAAAAGCAAGCGGAGTTCACCATTGGCTCTGCTGAGCAGGAAGCCAAACGGATTGTCAGTGACGCGATTAAATCTTCGGAAGCCAGAAAGAAAGAAGCGGTTCTGGAAGGCAAGGATGAGATTCACCGCCTAAGAAACGAATCAGAGCGCGAACTCAACGAGAGAAGAAAAGAAGTGCAGCGTCAGGAACGCCGAATTCAACAAAAAGAAGAAACCCTTGATAAGAAAACTGAGAGTCTGGAAGCTAAGGAAGAGATTTTGACCAATAAGATTAAAATGGCGGATGAGCGGCTTTCTGAAGCAGAAGCGGTCAAAAAAAGCCAATTTGATATGTTGGAGCGAATTTCCGGTTTTACGGTGGAGCAAGCAAAGGATTACCTGTTGAAGAATCTGGAAAACGAGCTCGTTCACGAGAAGGCTGTCAAGCTGATGGAATTTGAACAGCAGACACGAGAGGACGCAGACAAAACCGCCAGAGAAGTCATTTCGATGGCTATTCAGCGTTGTGCCGCCGACCATGTTGCGGAAGCGACTATTTCCGTTGTTCCATTGCCGAACGACGAAATGAAGGGGCGGATTATCGGGCGCGAAGGCAGAAACATCCGGGCAATCGAAACCATGACCGGAGTTGACCTTATTATTGACGACACACCCGAAGCGATTACATTATCCAGCTTTGAGCCGGTACGGCGCGAGGTTGCGCGTATTGCCCTGGAGCATTTGATTGCGGACGGCCGGATACATCCTGCGAGAATTGAAGAAATGATCGATAAAGCGCGCCGTGAGGTGGACGCCACCATTAAGCAAGAGGGTGAGCGCGCCGTTATAGAAGCCGGAGTGAATGGAATTCATCCGGAGCTTGTAAAACTTCTGGGTCGGTTGCGTTACCGCACCAGTTACGGACAGAACGTTTTGAATCATTCGCTGGAGGTTGCTTATTTATCCGGTGTGATGGCGTCGGAGCTGGGGCTGGATCCGACAATCGCACGAAGAGCCGGTTTGCTGCATGATATCGGCAAGTCGCTCGATCATGAAATTGAAGGTTCCCATGTTGACATTGGCGTCGATATGGCTCGCAAATACAAAGAAAGCGAAACCGTTATCCACGCAATTCAGGCACACCACGGCGACGTGGAAGCGAAAACGGTCATTGCCTGCATTGTTCAGGCGGCTGACGCGATTTCTGCCGCAAGGCCGGGGGCCAGAAGAGAAAATCTCGAAAACTACATTAAGCGTCTGGAAAAGCTCGAAGAGGTTGCATCGTCATTTGACGGAGTGGAGCGTTGCTTTGCCATTCAGGCAGGCCGGGAAATCCGCGTAATGGTGAAGCCTGAAATCATTACAGATGATAAAATGGTAATTCTAGCGCGCGATATCTGTAACAAGATTGAGAGCGATTTGGAATATCCCGGGCAGATCAAGGTTAATATAATCCGAGAAAGCCGCGCAATTGAATACGCAAAATAAGCGGAAGACGGATTAGCGTTGAACCCTGACCGAAGTTCTGCACAACAAAGGTATTATTTTGGGGAACGGCTTAGCTGTTCCCCTTTTGTTTTAAAAAAGATTGCACCCTGCCCTTTCCGGCAATTTTGGGGATTGAGAGGACTTCGTCATGAGAATAATGGCAATCGGAGATGTTGTCGGCAGTATTGGCTGCCGCTTTCTGAGGGAGCAGCTTCCGCGGCTGAAAAAGCTAAAAAAAATTGATTTGGTCATCGCAAACGGTGAAAATTCGGCGGACGGCAACGGCATTACCCCAGTTTCGGCACAGTTTTTGCTGGACAGCGGTGTAGATGTGATTACCACGGGCAATCACTGCTTTCGCAGAAAAGAAAGCTACGAGCTGTATGATTCAAGCGAAAACCTGATCCGTCCGGCTAATTTTCCACCTTCGGCGCCGGGCAGGGGTTTTTGTGTTGTGGATATGGGCAGAATACAGGTAGGCGTCGTAAACCTGATGGGCGTCGTTTATATGGAGAGCATGGAGTCCCCCTTCGATACCGCTGACAGGCTGCTTGCCGCCGGTTTGCCGAAAATTACGCTGATTGACTTTCACGCGGAGGCAACCGGAGAAAAACGCTCTCTCGCCTATTATCTGGACGGCCGGGTCTCCGCCGTCTTTGGAACCCACACCCATGTGCAAACTGCGGATGAGGGCGTTCTGCCAGATGGCACGGGTTATATTTCAGACCTGGGCATGACCGGCCCGGTAAACTCGGTTCTGGGTGTAAAGCCGGAGCTGGTGATTCAGAAAATGAGGACCAAAATGCCGGTTCGCTTTGACCTTGCCGACGGGTTTTGCCGTATGGAATGCGCGGTATTCGACATTGATGAAAAGACGGGAAGAGCCGTATCGTCAGAGCGCCTGCAAATACTTGAGCAGGCAAAATAACGAGACTGTAGCCAACTTTGTTCTCTGTTGCTGATTTTTACAACATTGAAGGCTCCAATTTGCAAATAGTACTTGCAAAACGTTGCATTTCGTTCTATGATGATACTAAAATAAGATATGGTCTGGAGGATAGCCTATGGAAGTGTTAAAAGTATCGTCGAAGTCAGCCCCCCACTCCGTAGCGGGGGCAATTGCAGGTGTGGTTCGTGAAACCGGTTCCGTGGAATTACAGGCTGTCGGCGCAGGAGCCGCCAATCAGGCTATTAAGGCCATAGCAATCGCAAGGGGGTACCTTGCGCCTGCCGGTATCGATATTATCTGTATTCCGGCCTTTGCCAGCGTGACCATTGACGACGAGGAGCGTACCGCAATCAAGTTCATCGTTGAAAAAAGATAATCCTGCCCGCCTAAAAATCCTCACGGTTCCGTGGGGATTTTGTTTGCTTTTTTGTCCCTTTTTCGAGGGGTTATTTTTAGATTGAATCTGCTATCAGTCTATGTTATAATAAAATAATGAAAATTATGGGTGAAAGCAGGCATTTTTACCACAAACGTTAAATCGAGGGAGTGCAGAACAAGTGATAAATGGAACTGACCTGAGAGACGCTATGATTTCAGGCGCTAATAATATTCTGAAACACAAAACATCCGTTGACGAACTCAACATTTTTCCGGTACCGGACGGCGATACCGGAACCAATATGTCTATGACGATGAGCGCGGCCACCCGCGAACTTGCCAAGAGTGACAGCACAGTTGCATCTGAAGTGGCGCACACCGCCGCTTCTGCCCTGCTTCGCGGAGCAAGAGGCAACTCCGGTGTTATTCTTTCCCTTTTGTTCCGTGGGTTTTCAAAGGGATTGGAAGGAATGACGGAAGCGAACGGCTCTGACCTGGCAAACGCGCTGGGAATTGGGGTGGAGGCGGCCTATAAGGCCGTGATGAAGCCGACCGAAGGCACGATTCTCACCGTTTCGCGCGTAGCCAGCGAGAAAGGCAAAGCCGCTGCCGCAGTCAACGACGATGTAGTATATGTATGGGACGCAATCTGCAAGGGTGCCAGGGAGGCGCTGGAAACCACTCCCGAGCTGCTTCCCGTTTTAAAAAAAGCCGGCGTGGTAGACGCGGGCGGAAAAGGTCTGTGCTATATTCTTGAGGGAATGATGAGTGTATTCAGAGATCACATCATTCTTGCAAATGACGGGGAAGTATCCGGCGAAGCCGACGTGGGCGGAGACTATTTCAGCAATGCCGCCGCTGAATTCGACGAGGTTATCAATTTCACTTATTGCACGGAATTCATCGTAGGCCGTGACACCGAATGTGCAAAAGAACCGCAGGAGCTGCGTTCCTTCCTCGAGACTGTCGGCGACTGCGTAGTTGTGGTGGATGACGAAGAAATTATAAAGATTCACGTTCATACCGACAATCCCGGCGACGCCTTGCAGGCCGGCTTAACCTTCGGGCAGCTTTTGACCGTGAAGATCGAAAACATGAAGGAGCAGCACCGAAAAGCGGCAGAAGCGAATGAGGAGGCCAAGGCGAAAGCCGCCGCCGTCCCTTTAGCTCCCGCTGACCCCGTGGAGGAAATCGGGTTTGTTTCAGTAGCCGCCGGCGAAGGGCTGAAAACACTCTTTACAGACCTTGGCTGCGCGCATGTTGTCAGCGGAGGGCAAACAATGAACCCGAGCACCAACGATATTTTAGCCGCCGTGATGGCCACACCGGCCAAAACGGTACTGGTTCTGCCAAACAATAAAAACATCATTATGGCTGCTGAGCAAACCATTCCTCTTGTAAACGACCGAAAGGTAATCGTATTACCCACCAGAACCATCCCTCAGGGTCTTTCCGCAATGCTGGCCTATGACCCGGATTCTTCCACAGAAACCAATACGGTAAATATGATAGAGGCCGCTTCAGGTGTTTCCACCGGCTCCGTAACCTTTGCCGCCCGTGATTCCGAGTTCGGCGGGCACAAAATTAAGCAGGGCGATATTCTCGGCCTGAATAACGGAAAGCTGGAGCTCATTGAGCGAGATGTAGTCCACACCTGTAATAAGCTTACAAAAGCAATGATTACGCGTTCTACATCCTTCATTACAATTATTTATGGTGCGGAGGTTACCGAAGCACAGGCAAACGATGCATATAACCGCATTAAGAGCAAGCTGAACAGCGATATTGAGGTGACTCTGGTAAACGGCGGTCAGCCGGTTTATTACTTCATTATTTCTGTGGAATAAACAGTTATTTGATGAATTTATATAAAAATTAAGTCCCCCGCCATTGGCGGGGGACTTATGCTAACCGGATATCTGAAATACTTATAGGTCGGGCGGTGCAATAGCAATGAGTTCCTTATTTGAACGCGATATTCAGACGTTAAAGGGCGTAGGTGAAAAGCGTGCGGGGCTGTTTCGCAAGCTCGGCGCGCCAACCATCGGCGCTTTGCTGCGCATTTATCCCCGCGCTTACGAGGATTTAAGCCATCCATATCCCATAAAGGAAGCACCGCTGAACGAGCCGTGTGCCATCCGCGCTACTGTTTCCGCTCCGGTAAAGGAGGTCCGAATCCGCAGCGGAATGATGCTCAGCAAGGTTACCGTTACCGACGGTCTAACGGATATGGAGCTTACGTATTTCAATAATCCTTATATTAAATCCATGCTGAAAGAGGACGAAGAATATATTTTCTATGGAAAAGTAAACGCTAACTTCTTAAAGAGGGAAATGAGCGTACCTGAATTTATCAAAGCAGAAGACTGCCTCCCCGTACGTCCGGTTTATCGGCAGACGGAGGGATTGAGCAGTAAAATGATGGGCAATGCGGTACTGAACGCGTTTTCGCTGCTGCCGGATATAATCCGTGACCCGATTCCGCAGGAAATCCGGCAGGATTATGAACTCTGCCATCTCCGGTTTGCGTTGAAGAATATCCATTTTCCCAAAAATATGGAGAGCGTGGAAATTGCGCGCAAGCGCCTGATTTTTGAGGAGCTTCTCGTTTTGCAGCTCGGTCTGCTCCGCCTAAAAGGGCGCAGTCGTGAAAAAAGCGATTATGTGCTGAGCTGTGACCGTTCCGAGGAATTTTTTGCCCTGCTGCCGTTCCAGCCGACAAAAGCACAGCGCAGGGCCGTAAAGGAGGCAACCGCGGATATGATGGGCGGATGCCCGATGAACCGCCTGATTCAGGGAGATGTAGGCTCGGGCAAAACAGCGGTTGCCGCGGCCCTCTGCTATTCCTGCATAAAAGGCGGAATGCAGGCTGCCCTGATGGCGCCAACCGAAATTCTGGCACGGCAGCATTACGAATCCCTGTCTCAACTATTAACCGGCACCGGTATAAAAACCGCACTTCTGACCGGCTCCATGCCGGCCGTTAAAAAACATGCCTCACTGAAAGCACTGCAATGCGGCGAAATTCAGCTGATGATCGGCACGCACGCCTTACTTTCGGAAGGGGTAAGCTTTCAGCGGCTTGGACTTGTGATCACCGACGAGCAGCACCGGTTCGGGGTTGCACAGCGCACCGCGCTCATGCAGAAAGGCGATCATCCGCATATGCTCGTTATGAGTGCCACACCCATTCCGCGCACGCTGGCGCTTATGCTTTACGGCGACCTGGATATCTCTGTTCTGGACGAACTGCCGCCCGGCAGACAAAAGATTGAAACCTATGCTGTTTCAAGCGATAAACGGCACCGCGCGTTAAACTATGTCAAAAAGCATCTGAACGCAGGAAGGCAATGCTACATGATTTGCCCGATGATCGATGAGGGCGTTAACGATATGGCCAGCGTAATTCAGTACGCGGAACAGTTGAAAAAGGAATGGCTCCCCGGCTATTCCGTCGGTATTCTGCACGGAAAAATGAAACCCAAGGAAAAGGAAGCCGTCATGTTCGAATTCTCGCAGGGCAGGCTCTGCGTTCTGGTCTCTACGACCGTTGTCGAGGTAGGCGTGGACGTCCCGAACGCGGTAATCATGCTGATAGAAAACGCGGAGCGGTACGGACTCTCCCAGCTTCATCAGCTGCGCGGCAGAGTCGGGCGCGGAAGTGCAAAATCCACCTGTATCCTGATTTCCGATGCGCAGAACGAAGAAGCTGTGACCAGACTGAATACCATGTGTGAAACAGGCGACGGCTTCCGCATCGCCGAAATGGATTTAAAGCTGCGCGGGCCCGGCGATTTCTTTGGAAACAAACAACATGGCCTTCCCGACCTGAAAATAGCGGACATGATGAACGATATCGACGTGCTAAGACAGGCGCAGGAGGTCGCCCGAAGCATAATCGATCAGGACCCTGCCCTGACAGAACCGGAACACCATGGGCTGCGCGCCGAGGTCGGTCAGCTCTTCGCGAATATGACGGATTAAGAAAAGCTCTCCGGTTCACTGCAACCGGAGAGCTTTTCTTAATTATCCGCCGTAAACCTCGGCGGTGCTTCCGCCGTCCGCTCCTTTTGAAACGATGATCTGCGAGGCTATCCGTGTTTTTAACTCGCTGACGTGCGAGATTATTCCAATGGTACGCCCGCTCTGCTGTATCTGCAGGAGGGCTTTCATCGCCGTATCCAGCGTTTCCTGGTCAAGTGAGCCGAAGCCCTCGTCGATAAAGATGGAATCCAGATGAACGCTGCCGGAATAGTTCTGTACCACCTCTGAAAGGCCGAACGCAAGCGAGAGGGAAGCAAGAAACAGTTCGCCGCCCGAAAGCGTCTCCACACTGCGAACACCGCCACTGTGTGCGTCAAACACCTGCAAATCCAGCCCGCCGAGCGTGTTTCCGCCAGAAGCGCCGTCCAGACGGCTCAGGCTGTAGCGTCCGCTGCTCAGAACAGAGAAGGTATTGTTCGCGCAGGACAGAATATCATCCAGCATAATTCCAAGCACAAACTGATGGAGCGGTATTTTCAGCCCGGTTTTGCCGGAAAGCATGGCAGCCAGACGACTGGTGCGCGCATAGCGCTCCTGCAGACTGTTTCCCTGCTTCGCCAGCTCCGTGAGCTTCTTCAAAGACTTCCGCGCGGATTCCGCGCTTTGCTTCAGGCTTCCCATTTTCTTCGCCATTTCTCCGCTCTTTTGCTGTGCTCCCCAGAGAATTGCTTTCACCGCCTCAAGGTTCGGTCTCTCCTTCCCTTTCAACTCCTGCTCCAAAGCTTCCAGTTGCTCCTGCCTGGATTTACACGAGGCCCGGTAATCGTTAATCTCCCTTTCAAGCGTGTCTTCCTGCGTGGGCGAGAAAACAACGGAAGAAAAATCGGTGTCCGGCCTCAGCTTCGCCGCGGCAGACTCCGTACGCAACCGCTCTTTTGCGCCCTCTTCGGTTTTCATCGATTCGGCATAAGCCTTCTCCGCGCTTTCCGCCACCGCAGTTGACGCCGCAAGCGCACTCTGAGACGTGGCGAAGCGTGCTTCCAACTGATCTGCCTGCTCGGCATTCTTTTTCATCTGATTTTGTACAGAATGTATTTCCTTTTCAATTTTATCCGCATCGTAAAACTCACCAAGGCTTTGCAGCAATTCTTTTTCCGCCGCCCGCTGAGAAGCGGTCTCCATTTCAATTTCACTGATTTTCGCTTTCCCCTGTTCAAATTTCTGCTGTTCCTTCTGCTGAAGCTTCTCTAGTTCATTTAGTCGCTTTTCATATTTTTCCAAAGCCTCTCCAGATTTTTTTGCGTCCGCAAGCTCCGACTGTACCGCTTCCAGCTGCTCGCTTTGCTTTGCGGGAACGGGATGGTGTACGGAACCGCAGACCGGACAAGGCCCCCCCTCCCGCAAACCGGTCGCCAGCGCGGCGGCTGCGTCGCTTTGCAGCATCGCCTGCACCTGAGCCATAAGCTGAGGCAGGTGCAGGTACTTTTCCTGTGCCTGCCGAATATATTCCACCCCTTTTTGGCAGCGCTCCTGCGCGTCCTTGAGGGATGCCGCCGACTGCTCCTGAAAGCGATTCCGCTCCGCCAGAATTGCCTCATCTTCCTTCAGGCAAGCCCTAATCTTCTTTAACCGCTGTGCCCCCACACGGGCAGTATCCAGCTGCGTAAAGGTCTGCGCCAGAATGGTTGCGGCTTCTCTGTGTTTTTTTGCCTGAGGTACCTGTTCCGATGCTGTCCGATACTCCTCCTGCGCCAATTCCTTTGTCCTTTTTGCGTTTTCCAGTCGCCTTTGCTTTTCTGAAAGATCCCGGTGGGCAGCTTGATACGCAGTGTAGTATGGAATTACGTTCCCGGCTAGGCGGCTCAGCTTCAAGCTCTCCGTTTTTCGGCCGATCTCTTCCTCCTGCTTTTTCAGGCTCAACAATTCGGTCCGCAAAGCTTCTGCCCTCTCGAATTTACGAGTCAGCTCCAGAGCGGCGTTGAATTCCGAATTGTAATGCTCCAGCTCCTTTTGCAGCAAAGCATACCGGATTCCCTCTGCTTCCAGACATTGCTCTGTATCCAGACATTTTTCTTCCAGCTGCTCGGCTGTTTCCGCCTCTTCCCGCTCCAAAATCAATTTTTTCGCGGCAGACAGCTCCCCTGCCTGCTGCTGGAGTCCGTCAGCCATCTTTTTCAGAATCAGCGTTACCTTTGCCCACTGCTCGGTGGCGAAAAGTGTTTGGAACATTTGCGCTTTATCACGCGAGCTGGCGAGCAGCAGCTTTAAAAAATCTCCCTGCGGAAGCACCATCACCTGTGAGAACTGTTCGCAGGTGAGTCCCAGAAGCCTTTCCGCCCGCTCGCGCACCTTGGATTCCGCGCCGGTAAGCAGCAGCTCCCAATTCCCGGCGTTCCTGCGGTAGCAGCTGTGCTCCTCCCGGGTTTTGAGCGCACCCGTTCCCCGCGCGGCATACCGCTGCTGCAAACGATAAAAGCGGTAGGTTTCCCCGCCCAAAGAAAAGACAAAGTCCACCATCGTTTCCGCTTCCTGCTTCGCCGCCGCGCAAACCATACTGCTCCAGCTCCTGCGGCCCCCGGTCGCCTTGCAGTACAGCGCGAAGCACATCGCATCCAGAATCGTTGTTTTTCCTCCGCCGGTAGCACCGGTAATTAAAAAGAGGGGGTTCTCCCCCAGCTTTGTAAAATCAACGGTGGTACGTCTGAGATAGCAGCCAAACGCCTGCATGGTAATTTGTATCGGCTTCATACATCCTTCTCTTCCCTGCTCATATTCAAAGCCTGCCGGAATAATTCACGGTCGGCATCGTCCGCTTCACTGCCGCAAATCTGCCGCAGAAACTGCTCCAATACATATACATCGTCAGTCTTTCGATGCATAAACTGGTCGCGCAGACCGTCCCGCGAACCGTCACCGCCAGCGAACAGCCACTCGCTGCTCAAACCCAGCAAATTAGGGTAATAGGGCCTCAGCTGATCCATCGGCATATAAACCGGAGCGCTGTCTTTTAGATTGGCATAAAGATAATCCTCACTTGGAGCCTCTTTCCCCCGCCGCAAAAGTTCCGAGAAAACACCGGAAACCACTCGCATGTCGTGAAGCGGCAGGCGGCTGTATTCCTCGATCTGCGTATTACCCTTACTGATTTCAAGAATAGAAACAGATTTTTTCTGACCCGCCTCATCAAAGGAATATTTCAGCGGCGAACCACAGTAACGTCCCGTTTTTCCGGCCTTCTGCGGCCCGTGCAGATGCCCGAGCGCTACATAATCAAAGCCCTCAAACACGGCGGGGCTCACTTCAGAGCTGCCGCCCACAAAGGTCGGGCTTTCCGAAGAAGAAAGCGTTCCACCCATTACAAAGCAGTGTGCAACCAGGATATTGATTGCACCGGGAATCAGCATTTCATTTACTCTTGCCAATAGAGCCGCGTAGGCATCCTGAAAGCTTTTAATTGAATCGTCATGCAAATACTGCCGTACTGCGACGGGCTCACAATACGGCAGAAGATAAACGTGTGCAGTTTCTGAGCCCGCCGATATCACCGCCGGGCGGAAAAGATCATCGATCGTATTCCCAATATAGATTCCGCTTTGGCGAAGCAAGCCGGTGCCAATCGCAATTCGTTCTGCGCCGTCGTGGTTGCCGGAAATTATGGCAAGCGGAATCCGAAAAGCGCTCATTTCGCTGAGAAAGCGGTCAAAAAGACGGATTGCCTCCACCGGAGCGATCTGTCGGTCGAAAACATCCCCCGCTATCAGCACCAAATCCGGATGCTCATAACTCACCATCGGTAGAAAGGTTTGAAATATAAAATGTTCCTGATCCGGCAAGAGAGAACGCCCGTAGATCATTTTTCCAAGATGCCAATCCGAGGTATGTACCACCTTCATGAGCGATACCTTTTTGGCTGTGGCAGTTCCGCCGACAAAACATCATTAAAAACAGCGTAGCTTTTGGAAGTAATTTTTCGATCAATGTGCATCGCACCGAAAAACCATTTATCAAATTGCACCTGTTGAACAAGCTGGTCAAAATATGCTTCCAGCTGGTTGGCGTTCTTGGTCTGCGCCCCGTGATACATGACTCTTGGCGCAGGAGCATGTGTAATAATAAAATCAACCCTCATATCAGCGTCGCGCAGGTTTTTTACTCCTTCACGCATTTCATCCAGAGTAGGCATTTCACACTCCCACCATTTGCCTGCTTCCACATACATCTGTTTTTCCGCGCTTTCTCCGCCCCCAAAGGTAAAAATCTTTTTTCCCTCGATGGTATAAACCTGCCCGCGCATCAAGTGATACACATTCTCTCCGATTTGCTGAACCCTCCCGCCGTTCCATTCAGTAACAGGGTATTTGTCCAGCAAATCATAGTTTTCATGTGTTCCGTCCACAAACAGAATCTTAAATTTCTTCCTATTCAATTTTTGCAAATTTTTTTGCTCTTTTTCTCCGCCGTCCCAGATAAAGCCAAAATCGCCGCACACAATAAGGGTATCGTCTTTTTTAAGCTTTCGTATCTGTGAGGAGTCAAAGCGGCACATTTCTCCGTGCGTATCACCGGTTATGTAGATCACTGTAATTCCTCCATTAAATTCTTACAAATTAACAACAATTTCAATCTTCACTTTATCTTTTACCGATTTACTGTTATACTCTATAAATGACGGAATCAAATGAATCCATCATCTCATTTATCTTTATCATATCACATTGGAGGCAAAAGTTCCATGCTAAAAAAATTACTGCTATCGCTCAGTATTCTTACCGCGATAGGTATTTCGCTTACAACCGTCCCGGCCAAAGCCGCGGCATTTAATATTGATTTTGCCACAAATTCCGCTGCAATTGAATTGGTAAATATGGACACGGATACGGTCGTGTACCAAAAAAACAGCACGGAGCGCCGGGAACCGGCATCCACAACGAAGATTATGACTTATATTATTGTAAGCGAACATATCAAAGATCTTGATGGCACAAAAATCACTGTTAGTAAAGCTGTTGTGAACAAGCTGCTCGGAACCGGCAGCTCACTTTCCGGCATTAAGGAGAACGATGTACTGACCGCCTACCAGCTTCTAAACTGTATGCTCGTTCCAAGCGGAAACGACGCGGCTCTTGTTTTGGCGGACTATGTTGGAAACGGCGATGTGGATGCTTTTGTTGAGATGATGAATCAAAAAGCGAAGGAGCTCGGCTGCACGGGGACACATTTTGCCAATCCACACGGTCTACACGATGATGACCATTATACAACTGCCAACGATCTTGCGAAAATAACGAAATACGCGATGAGCCTTCCCCACTTTACCGATATTACCTCCCAAACCCGCTACACCTATAAGCCGGAAGGCGGACCGGACGCCGCTAAGAACAGGACGCTGTCTACGACCAACTATTTGATCGATAAGAACGCGCTTGGCGGAAAGTATTTTTATACGTACGCAAGGGGAATCAAAACCGGTCATCATGATCAATCCGGTTATTGTTTGGTTTCCTCCGCTACAGCGTACGGCTACACATATTTATGCGTCGCGCTCGGTTCCCCGGACATTGATAAAAACGGCAAGGAAATTGCCTCCCGCGGGGAAATGCTTGATACGGCAAGCTTATTTCGATGGGCATTTCTGAATCTCGAGCTAAAGCCCATTCTGAACGGACAGGATTCCGTAGGTGAAATCAAGCTGAACAACGCATGGAATAAGGATAAGCTGCTTTTGATTGCGGGTAAAAATTATTCCGCCATGCTTCCAAAAAATGTTTCGACAAGCAGCGTTATTATTACCAAGGATATTCCGGGCAGTATCGACGCTCCTGTGAAAAAGGGGCAGAAGGTAGGAACGGCTACCTTGAGCTACGCCAATCAGAAGCTTGCCACTGTTGACCTTGTTGCTTCAGAAAGTGTGGAGCGCAGCGAGCTGCTCAGCTCGGCGAATCTGGTCAAATCCATTTTCACCTCGGTCTGGTTCCTTGCGATTGTCGGACTAATAGTCTTCTTAGTAATCATATATATTATTCTGGCTTTGATTTACAACCGAAAGAAAAAGAACTTAAGGAAAGTAAAAAAATACAGAAAAATGTAACTCACTTTTTGGCATCTTCCGCTTGCCTACGATGCGGAGGATGTCATTTTTTTGCACGCTACGCAAGAATCGCGTGCTTTTATCACCTTGCTTTCAGGGTAGCACCGCCGTTCCTTTGAGCTTATACGTTTAAAATAACCGGATGCCCCTTTACAATACGACAAAAAAATCCCCGCTGTATAAACAGCAGGGATTTAAACATTACGTAATAAGCAAATTACTTTACTTCTACTTCAGCGCCAGCCTCAACAAGCTTTGCTTTGATTGCTTCAGCGTCATCCTTGGAAGCGCCTTCTTTAACCGGCTTCGGAGCACCGTCAACAACTTCTTTTGCTTCCTTCAGGCCAAGACCGGTGATCTCGCGAACAACCTTGATAACCTGAATCTTGTTAGCGCCAGCAGCCTTCAGAATTACGTCGAACTCTGTCTTCTCTTCAGCAGCAGCAACAGCAACCGGAGCGGCAGCAGCAACAGCAACCGGAGCAGCAGCGGAAACGCCGAACTCCTCTTCAAGAGCCTTTACGAGCTCGGAGAGCTCAAGAACGGTAAGAGCCTTTACATCTTCAATTAACTTTACAACTTTATCAGACATGGTTAGTAACCTCCAAATTTTTTATTTAATTTAAAATAAGACTTATGCGTTGGCAGCCTGCTTTTCCGCAATAGCGTTCAAAGCGACAACCAAGCCCTTCATTGTGCCATTCAGCACAGTAACGAAGCCTGTAATCGGGGCATTCAAGCCGCCGAGTGCTTTTGCGACCAAAACTTCCTTTGAAGGCAGCGCAGCAAGATCTTTAACACCGTTAACATCAATTGCTTTGCCGTCGATAAAACCGGCCTTCACTTCAAACTTCTTGTTTGTTTCCGCAAACTTAGAAAGGATTTTTGCGCCGGAGACGTAATTATCCTTGCTGAATGCGATAGCGGTCGTACCTTCCAGAACATAGTCAAGGCCTTCAATCCCGGCATCTTTAAACGCAAGTTTGAGTAAAGTGTTCTTTACGACCATGTATTCGTCGCCTGATTCACGCAGCTCTTTACGAAGCTTGGTATCTTCAGCAACAGTAATACCCTTGTAGTTTACAATAACACCGGTGCATGCAGTCTTGAGGTTCTCAGCGAGAACGGCGACTGCCTGCTTCTTTTGTTCCAATATCTTTTCACTTGGCAAATATATTCACCTCCATCCGTTGGATTACAGCGCGATAAATAAAAAAGCCCTTCCCGTTTACCGCGGGAAGGGCGTAAAGACACATAAAAGCATCGTACGGCCTCTATCCTCGGCAGGCTGGGGAAAACCCATTACGCAAACGCGCCTGCTGTCTTTGAATAAAGTACAGCGTATATTATATTATCACAGATCAATCAATCTGTCAAGCAGCAATCAGCCAACCTTATTGGGATTGATTCTGACGCCGGGGCCCATTGTTGAAGCAACAACGCAGCTCCTGATATACTGACCCTTGGATGCGGCCGGCTTTGCTTTCACAATCGCACCGAGCAATGCGTCAAAGTTCTCGAGCAGCTTCTCGCCGCCAAAGGAGACCTTGCCGATTGAGCAGTGGATGATGTTTGTTTTATCGAGGCGATACTCAATCTTACCGGCCTTCGCGTCAGCAACAGCCTTGCCGATATCGCGGGTAACCGTACCGGCCTTCGGGTTCGGCATTAAGCCGCGGGGACCCAAAACCTTACCTAAACGACCGACAAGTCCCATCATATCCGGAGTTGTGATGAGTATGTCGAAATCCATCCAGTTTTCGCTCTGGATTTTCTGTACCATATCCTCAGCGCCTACAAATTCAGCACCGGCAGCCTCAGCGTCTTTTGCTGCATCGCCTTTGCAGATAGCAAGCACACGGACGTTTTTACCGGTGCCGTTCGGCAGAACAATCGCTCCGCGAACCTGCTGGTCGGCGTGGCGGCTGTCGACACCCAGTTTAACGTGAACCTCAACGGTTTCGTCAAACTTGGATGTACCGGTCTTGACGCAAAGGTCAAGCGCTTCGTTTGCATCATAAAGTTTAGAACGATCGACAAGCTTAGCGCTGTCGACATATTTTTTACCGTGTTTCATTGGTTTTCCTCCCTATTGAGTGGTAAAATCGGATAGAAAAGTTCCTCCCACCCGGGTGATCAATCTACGACTTCAATGCCCATGCTGCGCGCTGTGCCCGCAACCATGCTCATGGCTGTTTCCACAGAACCCGCGTTTAAGTCCGGCATCTTGGCTTCCGCTATCTTTCTGATCTGCTCGCGTGTGATTTTTGCTACCTTTTTCTTGTTCGGCTCACCCGAAGCAGTCTCGATTCCGCATGCCTTCTTAATCAGAACGGCAGCCGGAGGAGTCTTTGTAATAAAAGTAAACGAACGGTCTGCATAAACCGTAATGACAACAGGAATAATCAGTCCTACGTCATTCTTTGTGCGCTCATTGAATTCTTTTGTGAACGCCATGATATTGACGCCGTGCTGACCGAGTGCCGGTCCTACAGGCGGCGCCGGTGTTGCCTTGCCAGCAGGTATTTGAAGCTTTATAAAGCCCGTAACCTTTTGAGCCATTTTCTTGCACCTCCAAAATTCGTGGTTGATGGCGGAGCGGACGAAATGATTTACCCGTTCCTCCCACAGGGGCAGTGCCCCTCATAATAAGCGGTCTCCCGCAAATTATTGTAATTACTCTACCGCTTCAGCCTGATCCAACTCAAGCTCAACCGGAGTTTCGCGCCCAAACATGGACACGGTAACGCGGACGCGGTTCTTGTCGATATCAACTTCCTCAACCGTACCGACAAAGCCCTCCAGCGGACCATCGATAATGTGTACGGAATCACCGACACCGTAAGAAACCTCAATCGTTTTCTGCTCGACGCCCAATCTCGCGACTTCCTCGTCCGTTAGCGGAATTGGCTTTGATGACGGGCCTACAAAACCCGTACAGCCGCGGATGTTGCGGACAACATACCATGACTCGTCGGTAAGAATCATCTTTACCAGAACATATCCGGGGAAAATCTTCCGCTCCACGTCCCGCTTCTTGTTATCCTTTATTTCGGTAACTGTTTCGGTCGGAACACGCACTTCCTGAATTAAATCATGAAGCTGTCGGTTTTCCACTGTTTTTTCAAGATTGGAGGCGACTTTGTTTTCATACCCGGAATAAGTATGAACCACATACCACCTTGCGTCTTCAGGCATAATAAAAACCTCCGCTTATCCTACTTTGCAATGTTCATGATCAGTCCAAGCAGATTCATCAGCACTGTGTCAAGCCCGAAAATAAACAGGCCGATAATAACAATTGTTACCAATACTACGCCTGTATTCTTGAACACCGCCTGCGGTGTAGGCCAAACGATCTTCTTGATTTCGCTTTTCACGTCCCGGAAGAACTTTGAGATGCTTTTGCCAGTCCTGGCAAAAAAATTCTCTTTCTTTTCTGTATCTGCCATGTTTTGTCCCCCCGTCCGAATTACTTCGACTCTCTGTGAAGAGTATGCTTCTTGCAGAATCTGCAGTACTTGTTCATTTCAAGCCTGTCCGGATCATTCTTCTTGTTTTTCATTGTGTTGTAGTTGCGCTGTTTGCACTCTGTGCAAGCTAAAGTAATTTTAACTCTCATGACGGCACCTCCCGTTTTACGGAAAAATATAATAGGTCTAAATTAGACCTCAGCCTCCCTCAATGAAAAGGGCGCAAAAAAAATAACCCCTTTATGAGGTAATAACATATTAACATATAGACATTCCATCTGTCAAGTAGTTTGCCGATACATTTGATTATTTTTGCCGGAAGATAAAACAAGGCAGGCAGAATCCAATTTATCATCTGCCTGCCTTAACTAAATTATTTTCTCAGTGCGTTGAGGTTGTCCGCCACAAATTTCTTCTCTTTCTTTTTCTTTTCCGGCTTAAAGGTTTTCCCTTTAATTTTACGCGCGGCCACGTAGCCCTTTTTTAGGTCTTCACTGAAAAACGGCTCCATATTTTCAATAGCCGCCTTATCGTCTATGCCGTTTAGAATAACGATCGTAATAATAGAGCGCACATCCATATCACCCGAAACATACATATCGTTCAAAAGGTCGCAGCAGCGTTTTACGGCGTCCTTCTTCAGCGTCTGCGCGCAAAGAGCCTCTATTCTAGGGAGAAGGCTGTTCCGCGAAAAGGTTACTGCGCGAACATCTCCGTATTTTGCCCGTTCCTCCGCCATCTCATCGCGAAGCTCAGGAAAAATGCCGACAAAACGATTGAAAAAGAAAATTGGGTCCGGATTGTTCTCGTCATCCTTTTTCCTTTTCTTCTTCGTCTTAAGGGCGGCAATGCGCTTCGGCCCCTGAATGGTTTCTACAAAATCATTCTGAATGCTGTCGGCCTCGGACTGGCTGTCGGTTTCCGGGTCAAACAGCCAGATGGAAAGAGACTTCCACTGCCCGTCCGGCTTACCGTTCTCCACGTCACAGATTCTCAGCTCAAAACGCTTTTTTACTTTATTATATAATACACTGTAAGCGGTATCCTCGGCGGTAAAAATAACCGCACGCCCGTTCTCTTCCTGCTGTTCGCCCGCTCTGGAAAAGCCCTGCTCGCCAAGAGCCGCGCCAACCTTATCGGCAATCAGGTCAAACGCCTTTTGCTCCAATAAAATCACTCCTGTATCTTTAATGAAATCACTATTAATCCTGATTAAATCAACTCAGTTTATAATTATACTACATAATACGTTTTTTGTCACCATACTTATTTAACAAATTTTCGATTGCGCCAATTGGAGCGTTGTGATATGATATATATTCACAGTATTATAGTTAATCAGCTCTAAAAGCAGCCTTATATTTGCGGGGATATTTTTCGTGACGCGAGGCGGATGAAAAAAGCAGGCTGACGCCTGCCGAGCAGCGCAGCAGCACGAAAACAGACCGTAAAGGCTGAATGTTTTTGAGTTAATTGACTATATATATTTAAGAATAATGTGCTAGGGTATGTCGCTCTAGGCCTTGCGAAGCAAGGTTCAGGTTTGGAGGAGGATCATAATGAAAAAAAAGATCGCTGTCATTTTTGGCGGATGTTCCTCAGAGCACGAGATCTCGCGCTTGTCTGCTACATCTGTGATCAACAATTTACCAAAGGATAAATACGAGGTTGTATGCCTTGGAATTACAAAGGACGGCCGCTGGTATCTGTTCAACGGCCCCGTGGAGAAAATTGCCAACGGAAGCTGGGAGCGCGACGCGCTGAATCAGCCCGCGTTTATTTCTCCGGACCGGAACGTCGGCGGAATCGTCGTGGACGGAAAAATCGGTTTTGATATTATTAAAGTGGACTGCGTTTTTCCCGTGCTGCACGGCAGGAACGGAGAAGACGGGACCGTTCAGGGTCTTTTGCAGCTGTGCGGGCTGCCGTTTGTCGGCTGCCGGACGCTCGCTTCAGCGGTGTGTATGGATAAGGCGGTCACCCACACGCTGCTGACCGCTGCCGGTGTTCGCCAGGCCAACTACCTTTGGTTCTTCGCAAACCGGTATGATAGAGCAGGCGCGGAAAAAATTAAGGTAAAAATCAACGCAAGGCTTGGTTACCCGGTTTTTGTGAAGCCCGCCAACGCAGGCTCCTCTGTGGGTGTCAGTAAGGTTTGCAGCGAAGCGGAGCTGGACGCCGCGGTGGAAAGAGCCGCACGCGAGGATGATAAAATCGTTGTGGAAGAAGCCATTATCGGTCAGGAGGTTGAGTGTGCCGTGTTGGGCAACGCCGAACCCGAGGCTTCCGTTGTCGGAGAAATCGCCGCTTCCGCGGAATTCTATGATTACGATGATAAATATAACTCCGGCAAATCGCAGCTTTATATCCCCGCCCATCTGGAAGAGGAGGTCATGGAGGAGATCCGTAAAACCGCGGCAAGAGCCTACCGCATGCTTGGGTGCACCGGGCTGGCTCGCGTGGATTTCTTCGTACGGAACGGTAGGGAGGTTATCTTGAACGAGCTGAACACCATTCCGGGCTTTACCTCCATCAGCATGTATCCGAAGCTTTGGGAAGCCTGCGGCGTTTCCTACAGCGAGCTGCTGGATAAACTGATTACGCTTTCCTTCGAAATAAAGCCGAAGTACTGACTTTATTGATATGCGGATCAGGATGCTGTAAAACAACACTTTGGAGAGATGCAACAGAATGGATAACAGACCAATCGGCGTATTTGACTCCGGCCTGGGCGGCCTGACCGCCGTAAAAGAGCTGATCAATATTATGCCCCATGAAAATATCGTTTATTTCGGAGATACGGGGCGTGTTCCCTACGGTTCCCGGAGCCGCGATACCATTACCAGATACGCGCGGCAGGACGTCGCGTTTTTAAAATCCAAGGATGTGAAAATGATCGTAATCGCCTGCGGAACCGTAAGCTCGGTGGCAGGCAATATCGGGGAGCACATCGGCATTCCCTACACCGGCGTACTGGGGCCAACCGTCGCGGCGGCGGTCAGAGCTACCGAGAACAAACGAATTGGCGTTATCGGCACCACCGCAACCATTCGAAGCGGCTCCTACCGGCGCGAAATTGCCGCAGCCGACCCCGAGATCACGGTGTTCGAGCAGGATTGTCCTCTATTTGTTCCGCTGGTGGAAAACGGCTTTATCGCCGACAATGAAGAGGTGACCCGTCTTGTGGCGGAGCGCTATTTGGCTTCGATGCGTGGCGAGGGAATCGACACCCTGATTCTCGGCTGTACGCATTACCCGATTATCCAGCGAATCATCTCTGCTGTGATCGGGCCCGGCGTTACGCTGATTGACAGCGGGCGGGAAACCGCCCTTTACTGCGCCGGTCTTTTGAAGGAAAAGGAACTGGTCAACAGCCGTACGGATGACGGGGACTGCTCGTTCTTTGTCAGTGACCAGACCGAGGGCTTTTCGCAGATTGCAGAAATTTTTCTCGGGCGCGACGTAAAAAGCGACGTGAGCCACGTGGATATAAATCAATACTGAGCATTGATTGGATAAGGAGCAAAGTAAATGCAGGAAAATTACCTGATTTCAATAAAAGGGCGACAGCAGGTCGATGATGAAACCGGCGAAGTGGAGCTGACCACCCTTGGTTCCTATGTCAAAAAAGGGAACAGCCGGTACATTGTTTACAAGGAATACGACTCGGAAAACTACAACGCACCGAAAACCTCGGTCTTAAAGGTCGACGGCAGCTCCAAGGTCACTTTAATGCGCGGCGGGGCTTCCAGCACGCGATTGATTCTGGAAAGCGGAAAGCGCCACCTCTGCTCCTATGATACCGGCTACGGGCACATGATGATCGGCGTTTTTACCAGCAAGGTAAAATCCGAGCTTGATGATCTGGGCGGAAAGCTGGAGGTTAACTACACCTTGGATATCAACTCCAATTTATCGAGCCTGAACGAGATACACATTACCGTCAAGGAGGCAAACAACAAAGATGTCAAAATTAGTGTTTCAAGCAACCAGTGAATTAAAAAACGTAATCGGCGACGCTTTCCGTCTTGCAATCGAGCAGGGGGAGCTGCCCGAAGCGGAGATCCCCGAATTTTCCATCGAGATTCCGGGCGATCGCTCCCACGGTGACTGGGCCACGAACGCAGCGATGGTTTCGGCCAAAGCGTTTCGGCAGGCTCCCCGCAAAATCGCGCAGGTGCTCACCGACCGGCTCAACTTGAAAGGAACTCTTTTTGACCGCTTTGAAATCGCCGGACCCGGTTTTATTAACTTCTTTCTCAATGAAAGGTTCTACACCGCGGTTTTAAAAGACATTCTAAAAAGCGGCGCGCAGTACGGCCGCAGTGATTACGGAAAAAAGAAGAAAATTATGGTGGAATTTGTTTCAGCAAACCCCACCGGACCGATGCACATGGGCAACGCGCGCGGCGGAGCGCTGGGCGACTGCCTGGCTTCCGTACTTGACGCCGCAGGATACGACGTTTGGCGGGAGTTTTACGTAAACGACGCGGGCAACCAGATTGAGAAGTTCGGCTGCTCGCTGGAAGCACGCTATCTGCAAATTTTTAAGGGCGAGGACGCGGTGGAATTCCCGGAGGACGGCTACCACGGAGATGATATCAGGCAAAGGGCCGTCGAGTTTGCAGAGCGAAACGGTGACAGCTATGTCACCGCGGAATCCGCCATCCTTCAGAAGGCTATGGTCGGTTTTGCTCTTCCGAAAAATATTGAAAAAATGAAAAATGATCTGAAAAAATATCGGATCGAATATGACCAGTGGTTTCTGGAGAGTCTTCTTCATAACGACGGGGAGCTGGAAGAAACCGTTCAGATACTGAAGGATAAAGGCCTTACCTATGAGAAGGACGGAGCCTTATGGTACAAGGCAACCGAATTTGGTGCAGAAAAGGATGAGGTTTTGGTTCGCCAGAATGGCAACCCGACCTACTTTACCGCTGATATCGCTTATCACCGCAACAAATTTGAAAAGCGCGGCTTTGACCGCTGCATTGACGTGTGGGGTGCGGACCACCACGGGCACGTAGCCAGAATGAAGGGCGCGATGAATGCCGTCGGACTGGATGGCGATAAATTAGACGTCGTATTGATTCAACTGGTTCGCCTCGTTAAAGCCGGTGAAGTTGTACGCATGAGCAAACGTACCGGCAAGGCAATCCAGCTTGCCGACCTGCTGGATGACGTTCCGGTGGATGCGGCAAGATTCTATTTTAATATGCGCGAGGCCAACTCCCAGATGGATTTTGACCTGGATCTGGCAGTTCAGCAGGATTCTCAGAATCCCGTCTATTACGTACAGTACGCAAGAGCAAGAATTTGCAGTATTTTTAAAACACTCGAAGCAGACGGCATCAAGCTGCGCGAATGCACGGATGAAGAGCTCGCCCTTTTAACCGCGCCGGAAGAAATTGAGCTGATCCGCCATCTTTCCGCCTTTACCGGCGAAATTATCGCTTCTGCGCAGGACTACGACCCGGCGAGAATCACCCGTTACGTGATTACTCTTGCGACGCTGTTCCACAAATTCTATAACGCATGCCGCGTAAAGGGTGAAACGGAAGCTTTGGCAGCTGCCAGGCTCAACCTGTGCTCAGCGGTATCCACGGTCATCTGCAACGTACTTTCCATGTTCAATATCTCAGCACCGGAGAGTATGTAAAATAATACCGATTCCGATACATGAAAATGTGATAGGAGCAATGAAACACAAATGAGCTTTCCTTTTCAACTGCCCCTGCTGCTGGACGGCGCGACGGCCACCAATCTGAGCGATTCCGGTATGCCGAGCGGCGTTTGCATGGAAAAATGGATTTTGGAGCATCCCGAACCGCTGCTAAAGCTGCAACGTGAATTTATAGAAGCCGGTTCGCAGGCGGTTTACGCGCCCACCTTCGGGGCAAACCGCGCCTGCTTAAGCCAATACGGTCTGGAGAATGAGGTTACCGAGCTAAACCGCAGGCTTGTCGCGCTCTCACAAAGCATCGCGAAGCCAGCCGGCGTTCTGGTCGGCGGCGACCTCTGCCCTACCGGACTACTTGTTCCTCCGTTCGGAAAAGCGGATTTCGACGATATCTACGATATTTACCGGGAGCAGATTCGTGCACTGGACGACGCCGGCGTCGATTTTCTGGTCATAGAAACGCAGACCTCCCTCGCCGATATGCGCGCGGCGGTTCTGGCGGCCAGAACAACAAATCTTCCGGTTTTCGTCACAATGACCACTGATGAAAGCGGTCACACGCTTACCGGCGGCTCTTTGCTGCCTGCCCTTATTACCTTACAGGCAATGGGCGTAGACGCAATTGGTCTGAACTGCTCCTTTGGCCCACAGTCAATGCCGGAATGGATTGAAGCCATTGCACCGCATTCCGCGGTGCCGATTATCGTAAAACCGAACGCAGGCATACCAAGAAAGAATGCCCCGAAAAACGGGTATCTCTCCCCCACAGAATTCGCGGAAGAAATGCGCTCCCTGCTGCGGGCAGGGGCGAGAATTGCCGGTGGCTGCTGCGGTGCGACGCCGGAGCATATCAAAGCGCTTTCGCAGGTAATGAAGGACTTTCCATTTACTCCAACAGCCGCGGAGCCGGACTGCGACGCGGCGGCGATCGAGCGGGAGGCCTTCTTTCTCGGCGACGACATCGTATTCAGCGAACCCATTGCCTGCACCAGCGGGCTTGGCGATGATTTAATCGATCTCGACGACGAACGGGTCAATGCGGCGCTGGTCGATATCAGCAGTGTGGATGACGTAATGCTTCTCTGCGAAAGCAGCTCGATGACCCGTCTGCCTATCGCGGTACACTGCGACAACCTCACCGTGCTGGACGCCGCCCTGCGGTATTTCCAGGGCAGGCTGATTATCGATTCCGACTGCCTGATCGAAAAGGAACTGATTGAGCCACTCGCGGCGAAATACGGGGCGATTATTTATTAATACAGCCACCCGACAGTCAAACGGGGACGCTTCTCGGTTGAGAAACGCCCCCGCTTTTATCTACACAAAAGATCAGGCCTGCATGGATTTTACTACTTCGCCCGCAAGCTTCTGAATCCGGTCTTCCAAAATTTTAGGCGGCTCCTTGTTCTGCCCGGCGGTCATTTTGGTCACCATCTTCGCGATCAGCTTATCCATACCGCGCAGGCGGCTGATATCCATCTCACCGCCGAAGCATTCGTAACCGAGCGAACCGGTAAGCAGTTCTTTTGGGAAATTTGCCTCAAAATACTGCGATTTGCTTCCAATTGAACTGCAGCAGATGAAATAAGCGGCTTTTTTTGTTTTTAGAACGCCCGCATTTTGTTCCAAAAACAGTTTCGCCTTTTTCTGTAGCTGCCCCGCCCGAATGGAGCCTCCAACCACAATAACATCATAGTTACTAATGTCAGGCGTCTCCACGTTCAGGTCCGCCAGAACAGCGCCCGGCAGCCTTTGCCCGAGCAGTTTGGCACATTTTTCCGTCGTTCCGGATTTACCTGCGTAAGCGATTAAAATTTTCATCGTGCTCCTCCTATTTCGTATCTTATTCCCATGTCTTCCATATTTCGGGCTGGTAACCTACGGTTGCCTGCTTCCCGTTGCGCACAACCGGCGTTTGAAAAAGCTTGGGGTTTTCGAGCAGCTTCGCTTCCCTGTCGCTTTCATAGGCCAGATATTTCAAAAGCGCGGCGTCCGGCGATTTTTCGTCGATTAACGCTTCCAAGCCGCCGACCGCCGCCTTGACGGAACTGAATTCGCCCTTGCTCATCCCGTATTTGCTCACGTCGATCATCTGATATTTGATTTTGCGTTCCTTGAAATAGCGCTCCGCTTTTTTGGTATCGAAGCACTTTGCCTTGCCGAAAATTTGAATATTCATGTTACTCTCCAATATAAGTAAATCTTTGATAGGTTTTGCCGTCGCGCTCTACGATTTCGCTCCACATGGAAGCCGGGCGCACCCAGATTCCGCGCTCCCCGTAAAGGGCCTGATAAACCACCATCGCCTCCAGCGTTTCGGAATGCTTTGCCAGATACAGCACCCGGTATTCATTTCCTTTAAAATGGCGGTAACGCCCTACTTTAATTTCTTCCATATTATCCTCCCTAATTGACATTGCTGTTATGATTATATCACAACTCAGTCTTACACAGCTATTTAAATTCACCGTATATTTATTTTATCATCTATTGTAAGGCACTAAAAACAAGGATATAGTAACGAAAAATGGAGGACTTATATGAAATCTACATTTTTGCACACTAATTTTAACGTGTTTAATCTTGAAAAGAGCATCGCTTTTTACCAGCAGGCCTTGGGGCTGAAGGAAATCAAAAGAATTAGCCCGGAAGACGGTTCTTTTCTCATTGCTTTTCTGGGTGACGACAGCAGCGAAGCCCTATTGGAGCTGACCTGGCTCCGAGACCGCAAGGAGCCGTACAACCTGGGCGACAACGAAATTCATGTGGCGTTCCGCGTAGGGGACCGGCAGAAAGCCTATGAGCTTCACAAACAGATGGGCTGTATCTGCTACGAAAATCACGAGATGGACCTGTATTTCATTAGTGATCCGGACGGCTACTGGATTGAAATTTTATATTAATTCTTTCGGAAAATTTGAATAATTAAATATAGAATGTTGCATATTTCGCATACATTGTAATTAGCGCGGCCCTATTTTGCAAGAGGAACGTCCTTGAGCTTCATTATTTTGCCCGTTGCGGTTGACATTTAAAACCACATTATATATACTTAATAATAAATTAAAGCAAGGGCGCTGCAAAATGAAAAATTGGAGCGCCCGATTTTCATTTATGCACCTGAATTAAGAAGAGATTACTTGAAAATGATATGCTATATCTGGAGGGGAAACAATGAAAAGAAGGATTTCAGCAATTCTGTCAATTGTACTGACGCTAACCATTGTAATGACGGCCTGCGGAAACGCAGGCCCTGGCTCTGCTTCATCCGCAGCGACAAACACAAACAAACCCGCGTCAACCGACAAGTACTTAAACATATCGGTTGGTGAAGGCGAAAATCCGACGACATTTGATGTTCAGAAAACCACCGAATACTATGCAGTTCCGCTGAATATTTTTGACCGGCTGGTCGAATGCCAGCTGGATGGAAAAGAAACAAAAATCGTCCCCGGTCTGGCAAAGACCTGGGATATTTCGAAGGACGGTCTGGTATACACCTTTCACCTAAACAAGGACGTAAAGTTCAGTAACGGCGAAGAATTCAAGGCCGACGACGTTGTATTTACCGTTAACCGCATGATGAACCCCGCCACAAAGGCAGATAACACAGACGTATTCAGCATGATCAAGGGCGCGCAGGATTTTTATGACGGCAAAGCGAAGACGGTGGAGGGCATAAAAGCCATCGACAATTACACGGTGCAGATTACACTGGAAAAGGCATTTGCACCGTTCCTCGCGAACTTAGCGGTTCCGGGCGCTTCCATTTACAACCGCAAGGCCACCGAAGCCGCCGGAGACAAATTCGGCATCGACCCTGCTTCTACCGTGGGCACCGGTCCGTTCATTACAAAAACATGGAAGCTGAACAGCGAAATCATCATGGAAAAAAATCCAAACTATTTCAAGGGGGCACCGAAGCTCGAGGGTGTTCGCTTCAAGATTGTCACCGACCCAAACACCGCAAAGATGATGTTCGAAAACGGCGAGCTTGACGTTTTCGACGCGGTCGACAACGCGCAGTCGCAGATTCCCTATTTCAAGCAGAGTGAAAAGTGGAAGAATAATATTGTCAGCGGCCCGAAAGCCGGTATTTTTTACTACGCGTTTAACGAGTCTGTGAAGCCGCTGGATAACCCGAAGGTACGCAAAGCCCTTCAGATGGCGATTGATCGCAAGAGCATTGTGGAGCAGCTGTATTACGGCGAGGGCGTAGTCGCAAACACCATTGTCCCAACCGGCATTTTAGGCTACAACAAGGACGCACAGGAAATCAAGTACGATGTGAACGCCGCAAAGCAGCTTCTGGCGGACGCGGGATATCCAAACGGATTTGATCTTGAAATCTTTCAGTCAAATTCCAGTACTGATTCCCTGCAGTGCAATCAGGTGGTTCAATCCATGCTCGGTCAGATCGGCGTCAAGGTAAAGATTACCCAGTTGGACGACGCAACCTATCTTGCAAAGCGCAAGGATGGCGGTCTCACCATGTATCGCGGCGAATGGTCGGCAGACTACAACGATCCGGATAACTTCCTTTACACGTTCTTCTCCGCGAAGAACGCGAAGGTACGTTCCACCAACTACAACAACAAGCAGGTAATGGATGACCTGGAAAAAGCGAGAGTCATGGTTGATCAGGAGGAACGCATAAAGCTCTACCACAGCTGCGAGCAGACCATCCTGCAAAATGACGCCATGTTCCTTCCATTGTTCCAGCAAAACCATATCTTTATTGTCAGCGACCGGGTAAAGGACTTCCGTGTCTCCTGGAACGGCTGGTCCAGTATGTCCTATTACGGAGTCAGCTTAGGATAAAATCAGAATTTACAATCGTAAGTGGACTAACAGAAACCGTCCGGCGGCGGTTTTCGTTAGTCCATTCTTAGGAGGAGGAACTTATGGGAAAATACATAGCCAAGCGGATCCTAATGTCCATACCGGTGCTGCTCGGCGTTATTTTAATCATATTTATTATGCTCAACGTGATTCCGGGCGACCCTGTCACAATCATGATGAGTGAACATATCAAGCCGGATGTAATCGAGAACCTCAGAAAAAGCATGAACCTTGACGACCCGGTTTACATCCGCTTTTTCCGGTATATCGGCAACGCGCTGCACGGCGATCTCGGGGTATCCTACAAAATGAGCCGCCCGGTCAACAGTCTCATTTTTGAAGCCTTCCCCACCACGCTTCTTCTGGCTGTGTGCGCGTCCGTCGTATCCTGGGTTCTGGGCATTCCGGTCGGCGTAATTTCCGCTGTAAAGAAAAACTCTCTGGTTGACCGCTTCTCGATGGGCTTTGCCCTCTGCGGCGTCTCCATGCCGGTTTTCTTTGTCGGCTTAATCCTCCAGTATCTGTTTCAGGGCATCCTGCCTGTCTCCGGCTTTACCAGCTGGAAGCATTTGATTCTGCCTTCCATCGTGCTCGGCTGGAATGCTGCGGGAAGAATCGCGCGGCTGACCCGTTCCAGCCTACTGGGTGTAATGAAAAGCGATTACATCAGAACAGCCCGCGCAAAAGGTCTTGTGGAGCAGCTTGTGGTATCGCGCCACGCGCTGAAAAACTCCCTGCTCCCCGTAATTACCGTTATGGCGATTCAGGTAGCCGAGCTTTTATCGGGCGCGGTAATCACCGAAACGATATTCGGTATCCCCGGCATCGGGCGCCTTTCGGTTACAGCGATTGAAAACCGTGATATGCCTCTTTTACAAGGTACGATCATCTTTACAACCATCATCATCATTCTCGGAAATCTGGTCGCGGATATCCTGTACTCCGTAGTCGACCCCAGAATTCGCGTGCAGTAAGGGGGAAGCTTAATTGAAAGAAATGGATAAAAATTTGAGTATGGCTCCTCTTCCAGATAAAGTTCCGGAAAGTACGGACTCCTATGAAAATGAGAGCATAAAGGCAAAGCTCTTTGATATGTGCAGGAGCAATAAGCTTGCCCTGATAAGCGCCGTGCTTATTCTGCTGTATATTCTGGTCTGTGCCTTTGCGAATTTTGTCGCCCCCTATGACCCGACCAAAATCAATTTGCTGGAACGTCTGAAGGGGCCCTCCGCCGCACACTGGTTTGGAACGGATGATTGCGGACGCGACGTGTTGTCCCGCATCCTTTACGGAGGGCGCATCTCCCTGCAGGTCGGTCTGATTCCAACCTTTATCTCTATGGTAATCGGCACCGTTCTCGGTCTCATTTCCGGATTCTTCGGAAAAAAGACGGATTTTCTCATCATGCGGCTGGCGGACGTTGTTCTGGCGTTCCCTTCCCTGCTGCTCGCCATGGTAACGATGTACACGCTCGGCGCAAGCACGCTGAACCTCTTTATCGCGCTGAGCATCATCAGCTGGGCCGGGACCGCGCGCGTCGTACGCTCCCAGACGTTATCCTTAAAAGAAGAAGAATTCATTGAGGCGGCAAATTCCATGGGCGTAAAAAAGCGGATGATCCTGCTTCGACATATTCTTCCGAACTGCCTGCCCACTCTGATCGTTCTGTTTACCCTGAACATCCCCGGCTCCATCCTCTCTGAGGCGAGCCTGAGCTTTCTGGGTGTGGGCGCACAGCCGCCGGATTCCAGCTGGGGACTGATGATTGCACAGGGGCAGCAGTACTTTTTCCAAAGTCCGTGGCTGATTATCGCGCCCGGCGTGGCAATTCTGATCATCGTGCTGGCGTTCAATTTTCTGGGCGACGGTCTGCGCGACGCGATAGACCCTTACAGCAATGAGTAACGGGGGAAATAAAATGGAACATCTGACAGAGGATAAAAACACACCTCTCTTAACAATAAGCGGAATTACCACCAGCTTTTTCACCAGACGCGGCATCTTAAACGCGGTGGACAACGTAACGATTGAAGTCCCCAGGGAAAAAACCGTCGGCATCGTCGGGGAATCCGGCTGCGGAAAAAGCATGACGGCCATGTCCGTTATGGGGTTGGTGCAAAGCCCCGGCAGGGTTGTTTCCGGCAGCATCGAATTCGACGGCCGCGACCTGCTGATGCTGCCGAAAAAAGAAATGCGAAAAATGATCGGCAACCAGATTACCATGATCTTTCAGGAGCCGATGACCTCGCTCAACCCGGTCATTACCGTCGGCAAGCAGGTAAAAGAAGCTATTTTAATTCATTCAAAAATCAGAGACGAGGAAGCAAAGAAAAAAGTAATTGAAATATTCCGTCAGGTCGGGATACCCGACGCGGAAAGCCGTTATAATTCCTACCCGCACCAGCTTTCCGGCGGTCTGCGCCAGAGAGTCATGATCGGCATGGCAATGGTGTGCAGCCCCAATTTGCTGATTGCGGACGAACCTACCACGGCGCTGGACGTTACCATTGAGGCGCAGATTTTGCAGCTGATGAAAAAGCTGCAGAAGGAAAGCAAAATGTCCATCCTGATGATTACACACAACCTCGGCGTGGTCGCCGAAATCTGCGACTATGTCTACGTGATGTATGCCGGCAAGGTAATGGAATACACCAACGTTTACGAGCTGTTCCGCAATACTCTGCATCCTTATACGGACGGTCTAATCCGTTCGATTCCGAAAATGGACGCGCCGGGCGACCGTCTTTACAGCATTCAGGGTATGGTGCCAAACCTGCTTGACCTTCCAAAAGGGTGCCGGTTCTGCACCCGCTGCGAAAAAGCCAGCGGCCGCTGCTTTAAAGAGGAGCCGGAACTGGTTGAGGCCGAAAAAGGCCATTATGTCAGATGCTTTCTGTACGACAGCGGGGTGAAACGCCATGAATGATAAAGTGCTGATAGAAGCAACAGACCTGGTAAAAAACTATGAGGTAGCAAATTTTTTCGGAAAGAAAACGCAGGGCGTCGTCCACGCTGTGTCGGACATATCCCTGCAAATTTTCGAGGGCGAAACCTTCAGCCTCGTCGGAGAATCGGGGTGCGGAAAAAGCACGCTCGGCAGGCTCCTGCTGAATTTGATTCCTCCCACCTCGGGCTCCGTCCTCTTTGAGGGAACTGACATCACGCAGCTCAAGTCGGGCGAGCTTCGCGAAATGCGGAAAAAAATGCAGATAATCTTTCAGGACCCCTACGCTTCCCTGAACCCGAGGATGAAGGTATTTGATATTATTGCCGAGCCCCTGATTACCCATAAGGTATTCCGGACAAAGCCCGAGCTAGAAGCAAGGGTGCGGGAGCTGATGGATACCGTCGGAATCCGCCCGGAGGCATCGGGGCGCTATCCGCACCAGTTCAGCGGCGGTCAGCGTCAGCGTATCGGTATCGCCCGTGCCATCGCCCTGAACCCCAAATTCATCGTCTGCGACGAGCCGGTTTCCGCTCTGGATGTTTCTATTCAGTCTCAGATTCTGAACCTGCTGCGTGACCTGCAGCAACAGAAGGGCCTGACCTACCTCTTTATTTCACACGACCTCGGCGTCGTCCGGTACATCTCCAGCCGCGTCTGCGTGATGTTTCTAGGAAAGGTGTGCGAAATCGGCACCTCCGAAGAAATATACGGAAATCCGCTGCATCCCTATACCAAGTTTTTGATCGATGCCGTACCCCAGCTGGAGCCTGAGCTGCGAAACAAAGAAAAAACGCTTCTCACCGGAGAAATTCCCAGCCCGGTAAACCCGCCTGCCGGCTGCCGCTTCCATACCAGATGCCCATTTGCCTGCAAGCAGTGTGCACAAAGCGAACCGGAACTGAAAAAAATTGACGGCAGACTGGTCGCCTGTCATTATCCGGGCAAATTTACCAGGCAATAAACGGATTGCGACAAAAGGGGAACCGCTGTGAAAAATGGCGGTTCCCCTGCTCAATTGGCAATATATTTTATTTGCTTTATTGCTTGTTTTTGCTTGTCCAATATGATAGTATAATTAGAAAATTGGTTATTGAGGAGAGACGAACATGGCGTTTTATTTTGAAGAACCGTCGCATACGTTTGGAGAGTATTTACTGGTGCCCGGATATTCCTCCGCACAGTGTATTCCCGCGAATGTGAGCTTGAGAACTCCGGTTGTCAAGTTTAAAAAGGGAGAACAATCAGAAATCATGATGAACATTCCGCTGGTTTCTGCAATCATGCAGTCCGTATCGGATGATAAAATGGCGATCGCACTGGCAAAAGAAGGCGGAATTTCTTTTATTTACGGCTCACAGTCCATTGAAAGCGAGGCCGCAATGGTCGCTCGTGTAAAGAGCTATAAGGCGGGCTTTGTAACAAGCGATTCCAATATTTCCCCCGAGAAAACGCTGGCGGATATTTTGGCGTTGAAAGAAAGAACCGGTCATTCCACCGTGGCGGTAACCAGTGACGGGACCGCAAACGGCAAACTGCTTGGAATTGTGACCAGCAGGGATTACCGCGTCAGCAGAATGTCTTCCGATACCAAAGTATCCGAATTTATGACAAAATTTGAGGACTTGATCTGTGCGGACGAAACAACTACCCTCAAGGAAGCGAACGATATCATCTGGGAGCATAAGCTCAATTCTCTGCCAATGATCGACAAGGAGCAGAGGCTGAAATATATGGTATTCCGCAAGGATTACGCTTCTCACAAGGAAAACGCCAGCGAACTGCTCGACAGCTCCAAGAGATACATCGTCGGCGCGGGCATCAACACAAGGGATTACGCCGAGCGCGTGCCGGCATTACTGGAGGCGGGAGCCGATGTACTCTGCATCGATTCCTCCGAAGGCTTCTCTGAGTGGCAGAAGGTAACTTTGGAATATGTCCACGGCAAATACGGCGATAAGGTGAAGGTAGGAGCCGGAAATGTCGTTGACAAAGAAGGCTTCCTGTTTCTAGCAAAGGCCGGAGCGGACTTCGTGAAGGTAGGCATCGGCGGCGGTTCCATCTGCATTACCCGGGAACAAAAGGGTATCGGCCGCGGGCAAGCCACCGCGCTGATTGAAGTAACAAAGGCGCGCGACGAGTATTTTGAGGAAACGGGCGTCTATATCCCGGTTTGCTCCGACGGCGGTATTGTTTATGATTACCATTTGACCCTTGCCCTTGCGATGGGCGCGGACTTCATCATGCTGGGCCGGTATTTCTCCCGCTTCGACGAAAGTCCGACCAACAAGGTCAACGTGAACGGAAGCTACATGAAAGAGTACTGGGGCGAGGGTTCTAACCGCGCGCGCAACTGGCAGCGCTATGACCTGGGCGGCGAAGGAAAGCTCTCATTTGAGGAGGGCGTTGACTCCTATGTCCCCTACGCCGGCAGCCTGAAGGACAACGTGACTCTCTCCTTAAGCAAGGTTCGCTCCACCATGTGCAACTGCGGCGTTCTCTCCATCCCGGAGCTTCAGAGCAGAGCGAAGATTACGCTTGTCTCCTCAACCAGCCTCGTTGAAGGCGGCTACCATGACGTTGTTCTGAAGGAAAAGAACCTGACCAACTATCCGAAATAATAATCGTATCGTCGATTCCTTGAAGGGGCTGTTGCCAAATAGCGTTTGCCTAAAATATTACACAGAAAATGCACCTTGAGCGGACTTATATAAACCGCTTAAAGGTGCATATTTATGTTATTAAAGCTATTGTACTTTGCAAATTGCTATAAAAAATTTATTTTTGCAACAGTTCCTTTATTTCCACAGCGATGATTCGAGCGGTGCAATTCCCACCCGCGTTCCGCGAGTGCTTCCACTTATATTGAAGGTATGTAAGGCTGAATGGGTTCCCTCTCCTTGCGCCGGATTAGCCTGCGGACATACACACCAACGCAAAAAAGCCGGCCTTTTGGCCGGACTTTTTGTGTTGGTGGAGATGACCGCGCTAAAACTGAACACGCTTATATCACCAATGGAATGTTAGTGTTGTTTTCGAGCTATGCGAAATTTGGATAAACAATCACTCATTGACTCTGCACAGGGCGTTCGTTATTTTTATTAAAGTTTTTCTTGAATTAATTGTAAGTTTTTTATTAGTCTGGGGTTATCGGGACTACAGACAAGCGCCGCTTTCGCATGTTCTTCCGAACGTTCATACATACCCAATTGATAGCTGGCAATCGCGCACAAATCATCCGGAGTAGAATCCCACGCATAGCCCATATTGACATAAATCGAAGATTTCTGCTGAATACGCAATGCTGCCTCCGTCATATAGAATACTAAAGGCCAATCCCCTTGCTGGTAAGCCGTTATTGCGCACTCAACATAAGGTTCCCTCATAGACGGCACTTCAGCAATCGCACGGTAATACCAGCCGTACGCCTCTGTTTTTTTTGAAAGCTTATCATAGGATTTGGCGATCCATCGCATGGAAGCACAGCGTTCTTCTTTCCAGGTGGCTGTAGGAAGATTCAAGTGCTTTTTTAAGGTGTATATACATTCGTGCCACATACCCTTATACATGTATTCCCGACCAAGATAATAAACCATGCGGTCATCAAGAGGAGATTCTTTTACGGCAAGTTCCAGAAGCGGAAGGTAAGACCCCCTAGGCTTGTTTGGATCAGGATAGTGATCGAGTACCATACCGTTAATAAATACGGTTTTTTCAGGCCCGTTCCCACAATATTTCAGGCACTCATGAATCGGGTAAGCCCATCGGTAACTGTTTCTCGCATGTGCTTTGAAATAGTTGAATTGAATATCGGGGCTGCCATCCTCTTTATGGCTCCAGTTATAAAAGTACTTGCCCATACACGTATCTGGCTGCCATGCATTTTCCAAACATTCCCTCCAACCCGGCGACAATATCTCATCAAGATCCGTACACAGACAGATATCGGTGTCTTGTGGCACATGGTCAAGTGAAATATTTCTTGCAATATCGAATCTCCACGGCTCAATCTCTTCTGTATAAACGATGGCACCGCGATGTTTAAGTTTTTCTACCGTTTGATCTGAAGAACCGGTATCTGTGACAATAACCAAGTCGGCCTCCTTCATGGAGTCCATCCAGCGGTCAACGAACTGTTCTTCATTCTTACAGATCGCGTACACACAAACCTTATATTTCATAACTGTCATCATTCCTTTTCTGAACCGCTATTCGGCACTTTAAGCTGAATGAGTTCCAAATTCTGTTTTAGGCGTGTATCATCCGGCTGCATACTGCAGGCCTGCAGGGCGTAGGTTAGTGACTGCTGATACAGCCCCAGACGATAGCAGCAAATTGCGCCATAGTCGTAAAGCGCGTAATCCCATGCGGCGGGTTCCAACAGATAACTGCCGGATTTCTGTATGATTTTCAGCCCCTCGGTGACCATAAGGTATACGAGCGGCCAATCGCTTTCCAGATATCCCAGATGCGCAAGTTGTAAATAAGGTTCGCGGATTGTTGGACATTCCGCTACCGCACGGTAAAGCCAGCATTTTGTATTGATATAATCTCCTTTATCCAAATAGCAACTTGCAATAAACCGCATTGCCGCACACCGCTCTTCTGGCCAAAGGGCGGACGGCATCTTTAGGTAATTGGTCAACGTTTCGATGCATTGATCGAAACGGCGGTAATACATATACTCGCGGCCAAGCCAAAATGCTACTCGATCGTCGTCCGGGTTCTCTTTTGCTGAAAGCTCGAGCAACGGCAGATATTGACTTCTGGGCTTCGAAGTGTCTGGAAAATGGTTCAGTACAAGGCCATCAACCCATACAGTTTGGTCTGGATCTTCTCCCTTATATTCGAGGATTTCGTGCACAGGGTGTACCCATTGAAATCCGTGGCGACGGTGTATCTTCTCCATAGAGAACTGCTTTCCATAGGTACCGTCACTATTCCGACTCCATGTAAAAAGATATCTGGCCCTGGTGTAAAAGGGCTGCCAGGCATCTTCCAACCTTTTACGCCATCCCGGTTCGAAAATTTCATCAAGGTCATTTGATACACAAATATCCACATCTTCGGGAATATGGTCCATCGCTTTATTTCTAGCAACGTCAAACCGCCACGGCTTAACTTCCTCTTGATAAACGACCGCCCCACGTGATTTCAGTTTTTCCACCGTTTTGTCCGAAGAGCCGGTATCCGTGACTACGACGATATCTGCTTCGCTAACCGCATCCATCCAGCGATCTACAAAAGTTTCTTCATTTTTACAAATCGCATACACACAGATTTTATATTTATTCAAAATATCACCTGCTTTATTCAAAATAATTCACCGGTTGCTGCCGGCTCCCCGGCAGCAACCGATTTTGAGACTAAAGAACTCTATACGATGGTTACACCCGTACTGGCATAACCGTCAGCTGTGCTGATAATTTGTGTGGTTACCGGTATGCTGAGACCTATCACGGTTCCGCTGGACACCGTACCTATTGCAAGAATCCCGGGCAAAAATTAGATAATGCGAATAACAATTCCAAAAAACAATAAGTGTAAACCTGCCAATCAAAACGGTGATAGATTTTCATTTCTAAATTAGTTAGATTTTTGCTGTTATGAAAGTTGCTGTCATCAAGGGGCATAAAGGTTCAGCCATTTCATTATCAGAATATCTTATTCCCATTTTATGTTGCGTGCAGTTTTAGTTGCATAAAACCTATAGGGATATAATTATTTTGACATTATTTCGATGTACCTGTGTCTCTCGTAGATCCGGTCGGACCTGCTGGGGTCAAGGCAGGACTAAAAAACACAGGAAGACCAAACCAGTTCCTAATGAAAAATTTGCTCCCTCCTAAGCAGCAAGTGTTTATTGTTTTACTTGTCTACCTAGAAAGGAGCATATCAGATTTTAATCATCTAGTGCGACGGCCTCATATTATATCAGCTTAATAAAATAGCATTAAATTGTGACCCTACATTAGGTGCCAGTGTCAATGTGAAAGGAATAGCAGAGTTATTTCTTAAAGTTAAGACATCCCCTGCTGCTAGTGTGAGGATAGCAGTACCTGAAATTTCGCCTGTCGCTACTAGAGCAGAAATAGCAGTTGAAGCATCCGGAGTGCCATTGACAGCAATTGCGATTGCTGAACCGATACCTGCTGTAATGCTTACATAATAATCAATCTGATAACTGCCAGCTGTAGGAATCGTTATGGTGGTTGTTCCAGCCGTATGAGTGATGCCAGCTAACGAACCATTATTGCTGAATATAACATCTGCACCACCCGCTACAGTTGCATCAGCTAAAGTCGCTAGTTCATAAACATATCCGAATGTTGTTACACCAGGTCCGGTCGGGCCGGTCGGGCCGGTTGGACCTGTATCACCAGTTGCTCCTGCGGCTCCTGTGGCTCCCGTCGGACCGGTCGGTCCGGTATCACCAGTTGCTCCTGCGGCTCCTGTGGCTCCCGTCGGGCCGGTTGGACCTGTATCACCAGTTGCTCCTGCGGCTCCTGTCGCTCCCGTCGGGCCGGTCGGACCTGTATCACCAGTTGCTCCTGCGGCTCCTGTCGCTCCCGTGGGGCCGGTTGGACCGGTATCACCAGTTGCTCCTGCGGCTCCTGTCGCTCCCGTCGGGCCGGTTGGTCCGGTACCACCAGTTGCTCCTGCGGCTCCTGTTGCTCCCGTCGGGCCGGTTGGACCTGTATCACCAGTTGCTCCTGCGGCTCCTGTCGCTCCCGTCGGACCGGTCGGTCCGGTACCACCAGTTGCTCCTGCGGCTCCTGTCGCTCCCGTCGGGCCGGTTGGTCCTGTACCACCAGTTGCTCCTGCGGCTCCTGTTGCTCCCGTCGGGCCGGTTGGACCGGTACCACCAGTTGCTCCTGCGGCTCCTGTTGCTCCCGTCGGGCCCGTTGGGCCGGTACCACCAGTTGCTCCTGCGGCTCCTGTTGCTCCCGTCGGGCCGGTCGGACCTGTTGGTCCTGTTGGTCCTGTTGGTCCTGTTGGACCGATTGGGCCGGTAGAATAGGTCAAAATCAGTTTAGGTAAATATGGCTCATACGAAATATTGTTAGAAGCGAATTGAACGGCAGTAGTACCATCTGTGTTTGTAAGTGCCAATCCATAATTCGGGAACGTTCCATCTAACCATTGATTAACAATATCTGTGACGTCAAATTGTACTCTTTGATACAAATCTGCTGTTGTTATTACTCTCTGAGACGACGTTGGCGCAAAAGCTACCAGTGTGTTAAAGGTTATGGTATTAATATCAAATGGGGCAGCTACTCTGTTAACAACAACCACGCTGGGTGTAGCGCCGGTTTTAGCAAGAACTGTTAACTCCAGTATTGCACTGTCAACCCTTGTAACCGGTACTAAACTCAAATCGAATTTCAAATAACTGATAGTAAACCCAAATGATGAGTCGGTTCCAGTATAGATCGTGGGATAAATTGAAAAATTAGCATTTGGTTGAGCAGAAGCAACAAAGGTAGTTCCAGTTGCATTGAGTGTAATTGTAGGCATATAAACAAACCTTCTTTCCTCATAAAATTAAATATTACTCATTCGTTCGCTACCGACATAACTCATTCACTAAATTTCATGCAGGCACATATAATAACGTAGTGTTCGGGATCTTGCGCAAATTAGGTTGCGGGACCTGATAAGGTTATTGATTGCTGATCTGAATTACGCTTGTACCTTATCTATTGATATAATACGTGACGGTTTGCGGTTTGACACAAGTCATAAATACTTGTGGGATATCTAAACTAAACAATCAACATCCGGTTGGTTTCCATATAGGGTGAACTGAAGAAAGTGTAATGAGTATGCTGGATATTTATAAGCCACAAAAGGATATGCCCAGAGCAAAACACTGCAGGTATGAAGTGATATTCATAAAAAGGGCTGTTGTAAAATAAGCTTCACCGGATAAAAACGCACAAAAAATCGCCTTGACGCGGCTTAAAATGAACTGCATCAAGGTGCATTTTCTTGTTATTAAAGCTGTTGCCCTGTGCAATTTGCTATCGCAAATTCATTTTGCAACAGCCTCTTTATCTCCACAGTGGAGATGATGACAGTCGGGCAATTCCAACCCGCGTTCCGCGAGTGCTTCCACTTATACTGAAGGTATGGAAGGCTGAATGGATTCCCTCTCGTTGCGCCGGAGATCACCTCGAGCATACACACCAACGCAAAAAAGCCCGGCCTTTTGGCCGGACTTTTTGTGTTGGTGGAGATGACGAGAGTCGAACTCGTGTCCGAAAATTACTTACCGGGGCTTTCTACGAGTGTAGCCGATGTTTTAACATTCCCTCCACGGCGCGCCCAAGGGCAGGCTCGCCGCTTCAGTAGCCTTTATTCCGTGACCGGGGTAAAGGCGTTCCCCGATTCACGTTCACCGCTAATCGACGCCTTTATCCGAGCCGCGGTGCTCCCGGTAAAGACGGCAGCCTAATTAGGCTGCGTACGCAACTGTATTGTTGTCGTTTACTTTTAAGTTTGCGGATTTTATAGCGGTTCCGCACCGCTACTCGCTTACCGAGGCTCAC
>JAEZYP010000063.1 GCA_023418995.1 Bacillota bacterium
AGTGTCGATGAGCTGCCGTTTGCGGTAAGAGCAAGGTGCCGCCAATAGTCCTTGTACTGAAACTCCGGGAAGTAGGTCACACCTGTCTGTGCACAGGTGTAATGTGCGCCGGGGGCGGTCGTGCTTAAACTTGAGGTTACATTGATCTTTACACCGTAGCCGGAGCCCATTTTCTTGCCTCTTGCACTCCAGACCTTATCATCTGGCAGCAGGCTCATATTGGCCGACAGAGAAGCGCGGTAGCTGGTATAGGTGTATTTCCATTTCCCTTCGTCTACATACTTGCCCTTGTCTTTCCAGCGCCCCCCGGTTGGGGAACTTGCATCCTTAATCCAGTGCCAATCTTCGTGCCATACCCATTTCGGCACCCATACGGCGCTCCATAAGCCCCATGAATTACTTGTGGTTTGCGGATTGCTTGGTAAATTCGGCATAGTAAAGTCATCATTCCGGTCGTCGGCGGTTGGATTGGGCGGCTCGTTCTTGTCAAGGGATATTACATCGGCTGTGATGGAGCTGACACTAAGGGAGCCTTTGGACGCTGATATTGAGATATTTACCTTTTGAGGAGTAGGCGGTGTATGCCACTTGACCCACACGAGCTGGCTGTCTCCCTCCGGGATTACAATGTTGGTAACGGAATAGGAGCTGCCGCCGATATTGAAAATTACCCTTGCCGGGCTGGAAGGATTAATCTCCGATCCGGCGTTGAGCGTGACCGAAGTAATGACATCGGTATTGATACGGTATGTAAAGGCTGATTCAGAGCCGGGTGTGGGAATTACCGAGTCAGGCGGTTCTTCCTTAAACTTGACGATGCCGAGACCCAGTGAGCTGATAATTGTTGAATCTGGCTGCGCCCGGTTGGTCGAGCCGGTGTATGCTGCATACCCTAAATCGGCTTTTTCAAGGAACATGGAAAGCGGTAAATTCTGATGCGTAAGGGAAACCATCTTACTCCGTAACCCGCCGCTTAGTTTTTGGTCATACAATGCCGCCTCCGTGGCTGTCATGGCCATTTTGTAGCCGTTGAAGGTAAAATATGCAATAGGCTCAATTAACAGCTTATACTTGCCGTCTATGAGGGTATCGTAAGTAATATTGTTAAGTTCAGAGATTCTTTTTATTATTTGTCGGTCTGTAAAATAGCTTCTTATCGCAGAAATGTTTGCATTACCTCCGCTGCTAATTATCCGTGGAAGTGCTTTAGCGGGATTTGTCGCTGAGTAAGTTACAGCTGTCCCGGACAAAGAAGCACCACTCCGATACTGCAGTTTACATTTCTTCCCAAAGTGCCCAACCACATTGCTTTCATTATAGTTTGTAAGGTCAATGGGAGTGCTGACGGGTTTACTATCGCTAATCCGGATAACCGTTACTCGTACGCCGTCCTCGCCTTCATGCCAATAATTTGTGCCTGTGCCGCCGCCCATAAAACCGCCTCCGCCGTCCATGTTTCCTTCGCCCTCGGCAAAGGCGTTGCACGGAATGAGCAAAACAAAAACAATACAGAAAACAAGGGAAAGAAATTTTTTCATATTATCCTCTCCAGTCTGATTAATATAAAAGGAGCACAGCCTTTCTCGGCTATGCTCCAGCTTGTATTTGCGTATTTGATTAGTCCATGGTTCCTACTTTTACACCATCTTCGTACATATTATTATCCTTTGTCATTTGTCCGCCGCCGGTTCCATCAACATACCCAAAACCCGGCATATATGATTTTCCTTTCGGCGCATTGCTTGCTTTCTTTGTTGTGTTGTTTTTTGCCGGTGACGAGCTGGAGTAGGACGGTTTTTTGTTTTTGTCTGTCGTGTTGGTTCCGCTTGCTACGGACGGAGCCGGGGGCGTGGAAACCGGCTTTTCTATTTTTGTTAGCTCACCGGCCTGACTTGCGCCGCTTGAGGGAACAAAAGCGGAACTGGTTCCGCTTTTACGAAGCTCCGGATTTGATTGCGGCTCAATCGGGGGAACGTAGATTGATACTGCGGTTGACGGTGAACTGGCTGCGGATGATGCCGGTTCGGCGGCTGAGGCAGTATTGTCAATATTCAGCACGGCGATAAGTGCTCCAATACTAATCAGTGCGGTTCCTGCTATGATCAAGCTGCCTTTAGATCTACGGCTTAGTTTTAACATAAATATTCCTCCATTCGGATTTTGTTCTCTAAAATAATTCATTGATTACATTATCTTCTTTTATTTTCTTTTGTCAAGGTGCGGTTTGCCTTCGCTTTTATATCTCATTTAGATTCCGGGCAACTTTAATCAAAAAGAATTTTCTAACGTCCTTTTTTTCTTGCAATGACATAGGCGAATCAATACTCTGAATATCTTTGTGTTCGAAGAAATTCAGCTTAATAAAATCCCGGTAAACTGGTCCTAAAGGACTCAAAGCCCGCTCTATGGCTTTGATTTTACGGCTACATTCTTCTTGCCGCTTCGTTATCAACTCTGCCTTAAGCGCTGTTGGATCACTTACTTGATTGCCACGTGGCTGTCCGTCATTATGCGGTGTGACTTCAAAAATAGATTTTTCAAATTCTATAAGCCTTTTTTGTAGGACATAATACGACTCTGCTATATTTACAACCCTGTAATAGACGTCAGCTGGGAATTTCATTCCCTTTCCCTCCAATCAGAAAAATCACCTAACCAAGGTTCTCCGTCTTTGATGATGTACGTCCGGCTTTTTAAATCGTGAGTTTCATAAGCTCCTGTTCCCGGATAAAATTTATTAACGCAGCTTGCCAATACGCGCCGATTTTTTTAACATGGCGCATTTTTTTATCGCGCATATGGTCAAGGAACTCTCTTACACTTTCGGAATCCACCCTGTCTATGTACAGCTTTAAAACGGTGTTGGGCTGCATATTACCGTTTATCTTCGTGGATGGAGAAATAAGCATTTCAGCCATACAATCGACCAATGCATCTACTCCAGGTAAGTCTTCGGGGAAATTTTCTTCAAAGTAATCGTATTCGATTTGTCTTTTTAGGCTTTCCCGGATTTCGTCTGTCAGTCCGTCGGCCTTCTTTTTCTCCTTAGACTGACTGACTGATTTAATATCTTTAATATTAGTCTCTTTAATATTATCCTGGAAGTTTTCTTCCATAGGGGTATAGAAGTTTTCTTCCATAGGGGTATAGAAAATTTTTTCCATAGGGGTATGGAAATTTTCTTCCATAGGCTCTTTAAATATACTCAAATGCCTCTCCAAGATTTCTTTAGAACCTTCCCGGTAGACCATCTTGAAAAAGAGATATTTCTTGCTGACAAGCGTTGAAATCCAATTGGAAATGCTTTTTTGTGATACTCCGAATAAATCAGAAAAGTATTTATTGGATGCCCAGCAGTAACCTTTATCATTGCATAAAGCTGTAATTTCCCCGTATAACAATTTTGCGTTTGCGGAAAGGCTTTGATCATACCTCACGTTTGCCGGTATTATAGCGTAATAGCTGCGTTTTTCTTCCATCGGCATATTTACTCCGTTCTGCCGCGTATAACCAGCGTTTCACAGGATGGAGTGGAATGTGAGATACGGAGTTGCTTTAAATATCCTGCTTTGTTTAGCTCTTCCCACGCTGAATCGAATGTATCATTGCTTTCTTTGCATCTTGCCATCATAGCCGATTTGAAATGGTCATAATCAAGCTTGAGGTCTTCTATGCAGCTTTGAATCATGAAATATAAACCTATTGCTTCCAGTGTTAAATTCTTATCCTGCGCCGCTGAGTTTGACACAGAGCAAAAACTTCTACTCATTTTGGAATCCTCCTCTATATGCAAACTGTGCGCTTTTGAGCTATGCATAACACTCCGCTAGGCATCTGATTTTTTTCAAGTATCTGCCGGCAACCATCCAAGCCAATTTCACAAACAGAGGCTTCAAATTCTTCCTTGTGCCATTTGTCCCGCTGCTTGTTCTCGGCTTCGTAATCTTCTTCCAGCGTTTCCGCATTGAACAGCATATAAATTGAGTTCCCAAAGTGGTTGTCAATGGAAACTGAAACACAGCCGCTTCCGTACCAGTCGTTTTGTATCTGAATAAAGATTATTCCCATGTGCATTTCAAACGAGTTGGCTATTTCTTCACTTTTGACAAGACCCTTTGCAGTTCCTAAAATCTTCAGAGCCAATTTCCGCGCTGTTTTCATGGATAATTTACGCTCGTTGCATTTTAACCTCACTGTAATCTGCTCCTTTCTGTGCCCTGTTATGGGCGGCTTAGTCTTTTATGTAAAGGTCATCGTATTTGCCGCCGGGGTTCTTTTTGATGTCCTCAACCAGCCTGTCTAACGACATACCAAAAAATATTCGAGCGGCTAATTCAGGAGTTAATTGTTTAGCATCAGGGGACATAATAAGCTTTCCGGAGATGTCCGACTGTTTTGGCATGGGTGCCACCTTCCTTTCGTCCTGCTGGAGCAACGGGCGGGCTTGCGTTAGTCCGCCTTAGCTTGCTTTCTGGCTGTTGTCGATGCCGAAAAGTTCGTTCGGGGTTACGCCAAGGTCACGGGCGATATCTGGAATATACTGCGCCTTGAGCGTTCCGCGCCCGTGGAGCATATCACTAAAAGCCTTCTGGCTAAACCCAGCCTTTTCAGCAACTATCCGCTGCTTAAAGCCCTTATCAGAAATAATTTTTTGGATACTGGATTCAAGCGCTGCCATTCATATCACCACCTTAATTCAAGTATTCTTGGGATTAAATTCATGGTACAGCAAGAATACTTGGATGTCAATAGTAAATTACAAAAATCTTGGGATGATTGTATTGACTTTTCGGGATTGCTTGATATACTATCCTTAGAGGTGATACTATGAGTTTCGGTTCTCGATTAAGACAAAAAAGAAAAGAAATGGGATTAAAGCAAAGTGAGCTTGGGGAACTTCTCGGAGTTACCGGTTCCGCAATAGGCAACTACGAAAGCGATTTTAGTTCGCCAAAGGCTGAAATATTATTTAAGGTATTTGAAGTTCTTCACTGCGACGCTAACTATTTGTTTCAGGACGAAATGAAAAATCCCTCCGCCCCGGCTGAAACCGAAGAGGAGAAATTGACAAAAGGCGAACACATATTAATAGACAATTACCGTTCTCTTAATGATGACGGCAAAGTAGCCGCGCAGGATTCCGTTGAAGCGTTGACCTACATGCCAAAATATAAAAAATATAGTGATAGTAAGAATATGGCGTGAAAGTAATTATTTGTAAATATTATCAAAAAGAATTCTCGCTTATGGAGGCAGTTAGAAGGATTAATTTATGGGTAAAGATGAAAAACTATTATTCCAAGTGTTATAAGGGGATATTTTTATGCCGGAGATAAGTTTATTTTATGGGATTCGGATAACAATGAATTGGAATGAGCATAATCCGCCGCATTTTCATGTTGAGTACGGGGAATTCAAAGCTACGGTGCTGATTCGGGAAGGAATTGTTGACAAAGGTTATCTGCCAAATAAGCAGTTAAAGCTGGTGCTCGCATGGTGCGAAATTCATAATGATGAATTAATGCAAAATTGGGTACTCTCCAGTCAAGGCAAGCCAATGAACGATATAAGTCCATTAATTTGAGAAAGAGGTGCGAGAATGGATACTAAATTGGATATCACCTACTTCTGGCCTAAAGTATTGCAGGTAGTTCCCACAAACAATTTTGAGGTGTATGCATATTTTAATGACGGCTCGGTACGGCTTTTCGATGTAAAACCGCTTATTAAGCCCGGTACTGTTTTTGAGTCGCTTTCCAATCTCCAGTTTTTCAAAGATAAGCTGTCGGTCATTAACGATACGGTGGCATGGGATATTGGGGGTAATAAAGACCCACGGAAATGTATTGATCTTGACCCATTTGTTATTTTTGAACAGCCTGCTGTCTCTGATCCGCTTAAGGATATGGCTATTTCATGACAGCGATAAACAGAATGATGTATAAGTATAAAATTATAATTTTCTGGAGTGAGGAAGATAACACCAACGAAATGGACGCCTTGTCCCAGGACCAAAAGGCAGATTGAAATTTGCATAAAGAAAAGCCGCTCTCTCCTACTCGCAATAGGAAAGAGCGGCTCACTATCAGCAGGGCTGAAAGTATAAATTCACAACTATATTGTACCAGTTCAGCCCTCAAAAATCAAGGAGGGTAATTTATGAAAGCGGCTGCTTATGCGCGATATTCAACGGACAAGCAGACAGAAAACAGTGTCGCGTATCAGTTTAATAAAATCAAGGAATACTGTGATAAAAACGGGATTCAAATCATTTCCTTCTACAGCGATGAAGCGGAGTCGGGTACCAATATGGACAGGCAGGGTTTTATTGATATGGTTGCTGCTGCGGTTCGGCATGAATTTGATGCCGTCGTAATTTACGACATTTCCCGTGGATCGCGTGATGTCGGCGATTGGTTTGCCTTCCGCAAGCAAATGCTACGGATAGGTGTTGAAGTGATTTCTGCAACACAAAAGCTGGGGGACATCACAAACCCAAACGATTTCCTGGTTGAGCTTATAAGCGTTGGGTTAGGAGAACACCAAGTATTAGATACCCGGCAGAAATCAATCGCAGGAACGGCTGAGAGGGCGAAGCAAGGCATATTCTGCGGCGGTATTCCTCCGCTGGGTTATGATATAGTGGACGGAAAATATATCATTAATGAGCGGGAAGCCGAGACAGTTCGAATTGTTTTTGAGGAATATGCCGCAGGAGCAAGCTATAATGCCATTATTGAAATGCTGAAAGGCAGGCTCGGAAAATTCGGCAGACCGCTTGGTAAAAATAGCTTATGCGATATTCTACAGAATGAAAGGTACATCGGCGTTTATACATGGAACAAACGGATTATGCGGATTATGAGAAAGTATGCAGGCGGTAAATTAAACCCGAACTGCATTCGGCTCGAGGGAATAATCCCTCCGATCATAGACAACGAAACATGGGGAAGGGTGCGTAGTAGAATGATCCAGAGAAACCGTAGGGCAGAAAATAAAGCAAAGCGCGAGTATCTTTTATCCGGTCTGATTGAGTGCTCAGAATGCGGCGCAACGTATGTCGGGCATTGCAGTGTGAATAAACGCAAGGATGGTAGCTTACGGGAAACCAGGTACTATGAATGCGGAAATAAGTATCGCACTCGGTCATGCAGCGCAAAGAATATTAATGCCGATCTGATTGAAACTTTTGTTGTATCGCAGCTGAAGGCTTATCTTTTAGACGTTGATTTTACGGAAACAGCTGAGCGCATTGCCGATGCGGTCAACTCGGCTTCTCCGGATTGCACTAAAGAACGCTCCGAACTTGCTGATATCAGCAAAAAAATATCAAATGGCGTAAATGCGGTTATGTCCGGAATGGATATCCCAGAGCTGCAAACGGAAATTGACCGTCTCCGCGCTCGGAAAAGTGAGCTGGAAGACATAATAGCTCATAAAGAAAACGGGGGAAAGAAGATTGATCCCGATAATATTGTAGCTAGGTTTAACCGGGCACTTGATTGCTGGGACAGCGATTTGAAGCGTATCATTCAAGAATTTGTGACAAAAATATACGCCAACCCCGACGGAAGTTTTTCCGTAGAAGTTGGCGTACATATTAATGGTGCCGGTGGTCGGACTTGAACCGACACGGTATCGCTACCAACGGATTTTGAGTCCGTCACGTCTGCCATTCCATCACACCGGCATGAACAACGAATGTTATTATATAATAAATCCGGAAAAAAATCAAGCACTAATTATAACGGGGCGCTTTGTTTGTGTAGCACCCCGTTTAATTATGTTATTAAGCGTCAAGCATCGTGATACAGTGCCTCGGGCATACCAACGCACATTCGCCGCAGCCCGTACATTTCGTGGGGTCAACGCTGGCGCGGGAATCCGTGACGTGGATCGCGTCGTGCGCACAGGTTTTTTCGCATTTCATACAGCCGATGCAGCCCACCTTGCATACCTTGTTGGTTAACGCGCCTTTGTCGCAGTTGTTGCAGCGAACCACGGCCTGTTTTTTTATCGGAATGAGGTCAATGAGCTGTTTCGGGCAGGCTTTCACACACATGGAGCAGGCTTTGCAGCGCGCGGGGTCAATTCGTGCAACACCATTGCAGACATCAATCGCTCCGTACGGACAGGCTCTTACGCAGTCGCCCAGCCCCATGCAGCCGTACTGACAGTTGGCGGTGCCTCCGGCTACCAGTGCCGCACCGGCGCAGGTCGCTATGCCCTCATAATTTACTTTATCGCTGGTGTTGTCGTAGCTGCCGAGGCAGTGGACCAAAGCGGCTTTTACTTCCACTTCAGCCGCGTCGCAGCCAAGATACGCGGAGATTGCGTTGGAGACGGCTGTGCCGCCGACCGTGCAAAGACCGGACTGCGCTTCGCCACTTGCCATCGCCTTTGCGTAACCGTCGCAGCCGGAGAAGCCGCAGGCGCCGCAGTTGGCTCCGGGGAGCATATCGCGGATTGCCTCCGCTTTTTCGTCCTTCGGTACCGCCATGACAATGGAGGCAACCGCGAGAATCAGCCCGCATAATAATCCGATCCCGGCGACAATCAGAACCGGAGTTAGTATTTCATTCATCTTTTCTCACTCCTTATCCCAGCATGCCTTCGACAAGTCCCTGAAAGCCGAGAAACGACACGGCGGTCAGTGATGCAGCCACCAGTGTAATCGGAAGTCCCTTTAGGCTTTCGGGGATATCATTGTATTCAATCCGTTCACGGATTCCCGCAAAGATGACCATCGCCACAAGGAAGCCGATACCGGAGCCGAACGCGTTGACAAGCGACTGTACAAAACCGAAGGTTGGGTCTGCTTGGCCTTTTTGAATTACCAGCATGGTGACTCCGAGAACGGCGCAGTTGGTGGTAATCAGCGGCAGGTAGATTCCAAGCGCGTTATATAGGGAAGGGATGTATTTTTTCAGCACGGTCTCGATAAACTGAACCAGCGCCGCGATAATCAAAATAAACACGATCGTTTGCAGATACGCCAGCTTCAGCGGAACCAATAGGAAGGTGTAAATCGGCCAGGTCACGGCGGTGGAGATTACCATAACCACAGTAACGGCAACGCTCATTCCGGCTGCGGTATCCAGCTTTTTGGAAACGCCGAGGAACGGGCAGATACCAAGAAATTTGTTAAGAATATAGTTTTCCGTCAGAATGGAGGCTAAGAAGATTGCGACCAGTCCTTTTATCATTTCTTAACACACTCCTTTTCTTTTTCTGCCATTTGGGAACAGGAACCGCACAGCGGGCAGCTTTGGCAGCCGAGCTCCGCCGGTTTTTCACCCTTGCCCGCGGCAAGCTTGTTCGCAAGGGCGATCATCATGCCAAATACAAAGAAGCCGCCGGGGGGGAGCAGGAAGATGATAATCGGATCCATAAATCCTACGGTAACCGGCAGCCCGAATACCGTTCCGGCGCCTAGCAGCTCCCGGATAATACCCATTACCAGCAGGGTCGCCGTAAATCCGGCGCCCATGCCGAGCGCGTCCAGAATTGCGGGAACGACCTTGTTTTTGTTGGCGAACATCTCGGCACGGCCGAGGATGATGCAGTTAACGACGATTAAGGGAAGAAAAATGCCCAGCGCCGCCTTTAAATCGGGGGAGTAGGCTTCAATCAGCATCTGAACAAGCGTAACAAATCCGGCGATCAGCGTGATATAGCACGGGATGCGAACCTTATCCGGGATTACCTTGCGGAGCAGGGAGATTACGGCATTGGAGCCGACCAGAACGAAGGTGGTCGCAAGCCCCATGCCGATGGCGTTGCTCGCCGAGGTGCTCAGCGCCAGTGTCGCGCAGGTTCCCAGTACAAGGCGGAGCACAGGGTTTTCCTTAACGATTCCCTTACTGAACTCTTTCCACGCGTTACTTGCCATCTCCTTCGCCTCCTTTGATTTGTTGATATTTTGATACAGCCTGATTGACGCATTCCGTAACCGCTTTACTGGTGATGGTCGCACCCGTCATCGCGTTGATCTGGCCGTCAGCCGCGCCGGATTTGACCAGTGTGAATCCTTTTTCCGGAGCGGGCTGATAAAACTGGCCGCGGAAGCTTTCCTTCTGTGCGTTCAGACCGAGGCCGGGGGTGTCGTTAATCGTAAGGATGACCACGCCTTTTACTTTTCCGTCTTTGCCGATTCCGGTCATGACGCTCAGATCGCCGCCGTAGCTTTTGGCTTTGGTGGTGAATACGTAACCGGTGACGGCTCCTCCGGTCTTTCCAATGGCATACGTGCCATCCTCGGAGTTTTCAAACTCGGTCGCGCCGGGAAGCACGACCTGACGGGAATAGGCTTCGGCCTGCCGGTTTATTTCGATGATTTTATCGTGTGTCAGCATATTGGTAACCGCAAGCAACAGTGCGGTTACAAGACAGATAACAAACAGGGTAACCGCCGGTTTCAGGATTTCTTTTTTATCAAGTCTCATTTCTTAACACGCTCCTTCCCGAATGCTCTCGGGCGTGTCAAACGCTCAATATGAGGGACCAAAAGATTCATCAGAATGATGGAAAAGGATACGCCCTCCGGCAGACTGCCGAAAATACGGATCAGCATCGTAACGATACCGGCGCCGACCGCGAAAACAATCTGACCCTTCAGATTAATCGGGGAGGTCGCGTAATCGGTAGCCATAAAAATCGCGCCGAGCAGAAGACCGCCGGCAAGCAGGTCGAAAAGCACATTGCGCCCAGCAATCAGCGAGATAACCGAGACAGCGCCGATGTAGCATACCGGAATTACCGGAGTAATAACTCTTCGCGCAATCAGGTACAGACCGCCTAAAATGAGAGCGACCGCACAGGTTTCGCCGAGGCAGCCGGCGCGGTTGCCGACGAACATACTCAATAAAGTCGGCATGGTGCCGCTTGTCCCCTCTTTCAGGATACCGAGGGGAGAGGCGGTGGTCATCGCGTCCGCCTTATTCATGTAATAAAAGGGCGCCGCCCAGGTGCTCATCTGGGAGGGAAACGAGGACATCAGGATAATACGGGCTGTCAGCGCGGGATTCACAAAGTTCTGACCGATACCGCCGAACATCTGCTTCACCACCACAATAGCGACAATTCCGCCGAACGCCAGCGCAACCGGGTTTATCCCGACCGGCACGTTGAACGCCAGAAGGATTCCGGTTACCACCGCACTCAAATCGCCGATGGTGTTTTCGCGCTTCATCACCTTGCGGGAAACGTATTCGCTCAGCACACAGGAAGCAACGGAAATCACGATGAGCATCAATGCCTTCCAGCCGAAGAGACAAACGGAAGCAATCGCCGCAGGGGTAAGCGCGATAATCACGTCGAGCATAATTTTCTGCGTAGTAATGCCGCTGCGGATATGCGGGGAAGAAGATACGATGAGTTTTCCGTCCATTATTTTTTACCTCCTGCTTTTACCAGAGCCTTTCCGAGCCGGATTGCCTGAACCAGAGGTCTCCCCGCAGGACAGTTGTACGCGCAGGTTCCGCACTCAATGCAGTCCATCACATCAAATTCGGTAAGCATTTCCGTGTTCTTGGCGGTCGCGTATTTTTCCAGCTGCGCGGGAATCAGATTCATCGGGCAGCCGAAAACGCAGTGCCCGCAGCGGATGCAGGCGGTCGGGTTATTCCAATGCGCTTCCTTATCGTTAAATACGAGGATTCCGTTGTTCTGCTTTAAAATTGGGAGGTCGTCACCCGCCAGGGCAAGCCCCATCATCGGTCCGCCCATCAGAATTTTTTTCGGCTCTGATTGATAGCCGCCGCAAAAGTCGATTACGTCGGAGATTTTGGTGCCGATCGGCACAAGGACGTTCTTCGGGTTCCGAATCGCGGAGCCGTCAATCGTTACGCGCTTTGTGATAAGCGGCATTCCTGTTTTCAGGTAGCCGGAGAGGAACGCGGCGGAGGTAATATTCATCACGATACAGCCGACGTCCGCGGGCAGCTTGCCCATCGGGACACAGCGGTCGGTACAGGATTTGATGAGGACTTTTTCCGCTCCCTGTGGATAGCGGGAGCGCAGGGGCAGCACATGGATTTTCTTTTCCTTCTCCGAGGCTTTTTTCAGCGCTTCGACTGCGTCCGGTTTGTTATCCTCTATCGCGATGATTGCGCGTCCAATTTTCAGAAAGCCGAGAACCTTTACGACGCCGTCGATTACGGCCTTGGTATTTTCAAGCGCTTCGCGGTGATCCGCGGTTATGTAAGGCTCGCACTCGGCAGCGTTGATAATCAGGGTATCAATCTGCTTGTCTTTCGGAACATTGAGCTTAATATGTGTAGGGAAGCCCGCGCCGCCAAGTCCTACCAAGCCGGATTCCCTTACCGCCTTGATGAATTCTTCTGCGGTCTTCACTTTGGGTGGCCTTACATCGGGAGAGATTTTGCTTTGCCCGTCGGAATCGATCACGATTGCGTCGGTATACTGTCCGCCGGGAAGCATTACCTTTTTGATGGCGCTTACCTTGCCGGAGATGCTTGCGTGAATCGGTGCGCTCACAAAGGCGGTGCTGTCGGCGATTTTCTGCCCGACCAGAACCGTGTCGCCTGCTTTTACCAGTGGGGTGCAGGGAGCGCCCGCGTGCTGCTGCAAGGGTAAAACAACCTGCGTTGGTGCGGGCAGAACCGTGGACTGAGCCTGCGCCGTACTTTTCGCGTGCGGCACAGCGGTTCCGCCGTGTGTTTTAAACGGATTCAAAGGGAAAGTAATTTCCATGATTACATCCTCCAATTTTACTGCCATTCAATAATATATGTTGATTACTCATTGAATCTTAACTTCTTGAGTAAGGGAACCATGATTTGCAGCACCATACCGGTTAAAATTCCGGCGAGAATGCCGAACAGAATCAGCCAGGGGATATAATAAACCACCGCGGGTGTTGTCAACAGCGCCGCAACCGCCAGCTGCGCCGCGTTGTGGGCTAACGCGCCGGCAACGCCGAGCCCCGCCAGACCGAACGGCCTGCCTTTTATTTGCAGAAGGAGCCACATGACCGCTGTGCTGAGGATACCGCCGGCAAGGCTCATCAGCATCGCGGTAAAACCCCGGGTAAGCCCCGCGAATAGTCCTTTGATAACGGCGATGCAGAGAGCGGGCAATAGACCGACCGCGTCGGCGGCGTACATTGTTACAATGTTGGAAAGCCCCAGCTTAGCCCCGGGGGGCAGGAACGGAAGCGGCGGAAGCATCAGCTCCACGGCGGACAGTACCAGCGCAAGCGCCGTCAGAAGCGCGTTAAAAGCGACGAAGCGCGTTTGCGGAGCAATATTCAAATGACCGGATTGTTTCATAATTCATCCTGTGTAGCCGTCGAACTGCTTTTCGCGGCCGACGATTTTAATCGATATTTTCGCGGGGAGGCAGACGGCGGCCTGTCCTGGTTTTGTCAGTTTGCCGGTACGCACGCAGATTTGGTCGCGGCAGTCGGAATGCAAAAAGGAAATTGCGCCCGGCTCCACCAGCAGTTTAACATGATAGTCGCCGCCGAGGTCGATTTCCTGAGCGGCGGTCTGTCGGCCCAAATTGAAGCGATAAAGCTCGGAGCCGCTACGCTCTACTACCGCAATTCCTGAATCCGGCTGGCGGCTGAACCATATCAATAAAAATATGGCGGCAAGCAAAAAGGGGAGGATAAGGTAAAAATCCTTCTTTTTAAACATATGTCTACCTATTTATTCGGCTAATGTATAGCGGTTTTTCGCTATTGTGAATTGATTTTTTAAACGCTCTGATCGATAAACCTTATTGTTTGTATCGATAAAAATTCCGCCCGCGTTGTATTGCTCCAAAAGCTTCATGCCGTTTTCCCTGCCAAGAATAAAGCACGCGGTCGAGAGGGCGTCGCTCAGAGCGCCGTTGTCACAGACGACGGTGACGGACAGCAGTCCGTTGTTTTCGGGATATCCGGTTTTCGGGTTGAGCAGATGGTGATAGGTTACTCCGTTTTCCGTAAAGTTCTTTTCGTAGGTGCCGGAGGTGGAAATGTAGCCGGAGGTCAGATCAACGGTTCCCATAGCAGCCCCTTGATCCTCGTTACTGTTCGGGTCGCGTACCGCAATGTGCCACGGGGCTCCGTCCGGCTTCGTGCCGAATACCCCAACGCTGCCGCCCACCGCGACAATGCCGCTTTGCGCGCCCACACTTTTGTAAGCGGCAACGGCTTCATCACAAGCCGCGCCCTTGCCGACCGCCCCCAAATCAACCGCCATATAGTGGTTTTTCAGCGAAGCGGAGGATTCTGTGAGGTTCAGCCGCAGATTACGGTAATCGACATATTTTATGTATTTTTGAATCTCTTCCTTGGAAGGCACGCGCTGGTTGGAACCGCCGAAATCCCACATTGAACTAATCGGAAGAATGGTTGGGTCCAACGCGCCTCCGGATTTTTCCGACACATCCAGTGTTTTCTGTAACAGCGCAATTGTTTTCGGGTCGAGCTTGGTCCAATCGCTCCCAGCCGCTTCGTTGAGTCTGGCAATATCTGAATCGTCAACCCGCCATGAAATCAGATTCTCCAGCTCACCGATACTTTTAGCCGCGACAGTTGCCGCGTCCACGCGCTTTGCCCCGTATACGGTCTGCTGTACAAAGGTGCCCATTGCGTAGTTGGTGCATTCATAGCCCTGCGTTTTTTGCCCGATTACGACCCAGATGGAAATGAGGGTTATCAGAATCACGGCAAGCACGGAGCTTAGAAGAAAAATCAGTTTTTTGCTTTTGCTCATGTGATTCCCCCCATACGCCACTCGTGGAGCAGCGTGGCATTTCGCGTTTCACCTAATATTGTTAATTATATCATAGTTTTACATAAAGTCCAAATTCCTTGCCTGAAACCGTTTTTTTGAACGATTGCGACGCGGAGAAAACAGCGGCGGGCGTAAATCAAACCTCATTAAATAAGGCATATATAATAATTGCAATGTAATTTGCAAATACTCAAAAAAAGTATCCGATCCATGAAAAGAAGAAAGAATTTTGCAGAATTTAACAATTACGGATAGGGTTGATAATTGTCATATTTTAGCGTATAATCATAACAGAAATTATAACTTTTAGTATTATTCGCTAATTTTTAAATAGATATGAGAAAATAACATTGGAGTGAATATTTTGATGCGATTACGGAATCGGATTCTGGTATCCGCGGTATCGTTCTTCACCGCTGCGGCGGTTACGATTTCTGTTATGCCCGCCGTTACGGTGTCCGCCGCCGTTACTGCGATTACGACGGATTTCCTGAATTTACGGGAGGGCGCGGGAACAGATAAAAAAGCAATTCTGTCGTTGAGCAAGGGCGCTGTTCTGACCGTGCTTGATAACTCCGACCCTACCTGGGCAAAGGTGAAAACTGCTAGCGGATATCAGGGGTACTGCTATAAGCAGTACTTAAGTATCTCCGGCGCCCCAAGCACCAATACTCCCGCGGCAAATACTACGCCGCAGGTAGCCACCGGGGTCAGCGCTTCGACGACCTCCAACCTGAATCTGCGAAGCGGCGCGGGCACTACTTCTCCGATTATCGCTACTTTAAACAAAGGAACTGCCGTTAAGGTGCTCGACAGCTCCAACTCCTCTTGGTATAAGGTGCAGACTGCCGACGGCAGGCAGGGCTACTGCTCCAAAGAGTTTTTGCAGGTTGCTACGGGCGGTTCTTCTGCAAATAATACCCCCCCTGCTAATACGCCGGCATCCAATTCGGCACCTACCGCTGTGGCGACCGATTACGTTAATCTTCGTCAGGGTGCGGGTACGAGCTATAAGGTGATTGTAACCGTCTCAAAAGGCTCTGCTCTCAAGGTTTTGGACAGCTCCAATGCCCAGTGGGCGAAGGTGCAGACCGCCGACGGCAAGCAGGGCTATTGCAGCAAACAGTACCTGAAAATAAATCCCGGCTCAACCACAAATACCACCCCGCCGGCGAATACAACGCCTCCCGCTACCACCGTAATCACCGCGACAACCACGTCGTCTTTGAATATGCGAAGCGGTGGGGGCGCTACCTTCAGCGTCGTCGCAACGCTCCCCAAGGGAACTTCTTTGACTGTTTTAGATAATTCCAACAATTTATGGGCGAAGGTTAAAAGCGCTGATGGCAAGCAGGGCTTTTGCAGTAAGTCGTTCTTAAAGATTACGACTGCCACAGTGCCCAAGCCAAATCCAACTCCCAATACGCCAACAACACCGACGGATAATAACAATGGCAACCCACCCCAGAATACGGATAACGGGAGCAATACGGGCACTGATTCCGGTCAAAACACCGGAACAGACAGCAGTACGCATACCATAACCGGCGCAAGCGTTACCGCCGATCTCCTGCGCCTGCGGGATCAGCCAAGCACAAGCGGCAAAATTGTGGCAAACCTGCCCAAGCGTACAAGCCTGACGGTTCTGGACACCTCCAATTCCGAATGGGTGAAGGTGCAGACCTCCGGCGGGCAAACCGGTTATGTCAGCGCGGAATTTGTGAAGATTCATTATTCTGACGATCCGCCTGATTCTTCCTCCAACGCTACCGGGCTGTCGCTTTCCGCCTCCTCCAAGAGCATTCCGATTGGTAAGACCCTTTACATAAAGGCGACGGTTAATCCCAGCGATGCAACGATTGTATGGACAAGCAGCAATACGGCGGTGGCTTCTGTTGCCAACGGATTTGTATACGCTGCGCAAAAGGGAACGGCGGTGATTACCGCAACCTCCGGCGTCTATACGGCAACCTGCAATGTTACGGTTGTTGACGCGGAACCGGTAAAGACGGCGTTTGCCTCCCCGAATATCGCGAGCACAGGCTCGGTGGTGACCTTTACCGCCGTGACCGACACCGCAAGGGACGGAGTCCGGTTTATTATCACCATGCCGGATGGCAGCACCAGAACGCTGGATGCCAACAACTACACGGAGGAAGCGCAGCTGAACACCGTGACGAAGAAATGGACGGCTACAACCTCCTTCGACGCGGCGGGAACCTACTCGTTTACCGCGTTTTCCTCGCAGAACGGGAGCATGAGCAGCACCGGATATACTACCAATGCATATGTATCCACACAGCAGAACTTTACCACAACCTCCAATGAGGACCGCAGAGCCAGCGACCAGATGATCGCGTTAATTGCGAAATGGGAGGGCTACCGCTCCACGGTGTATGCCGACCAGCTTACGTTAAATCAGGTGCCGACCATCGGCTACGGCTGCACGTTCGGTGAAAATGCCGTTTTCTATAACAATATGACCGAGACGGAGGCATGGTCGCTGTTGGTGAACAAGATCAACAATTCCTCCTACACCTCGGAGCTGAACAAGATGATTAAGGCCAATAACTTTCAGATGAGCCAGAATCAGGCGGACTGCCTGATCAGCTTTGCCTATAACGTAGGCTCCGGGTACTTCAACAGTACGTCGGAAATGGATTTCCGCAGAATCATGAAGAACGCGGTTATCCCGCCAGATTTTTCAAGCGGCTCGGTGCAGGGGACGGTGACAAAGGACACGGCGGTATATGATTCCCCGAATATCTCTGCTTCCCAGCGGAGCAGCGTTTCTACCGGAACGGTGGTCACTGTGACTAAAAATGATTTTAGCGACACGCGCAACGGCTGGTACGGCGTAACGCTTGCGGACGGCTCCGAGGGCTGGGTCAATTCGGGATATATCAATCTTGCAAATTCCGACAGCATGGTTCATGACCTGAATTACACCAACGCATACGCGTTCGGTTCGGACTTGATTCGCTGGAATCAGGCGGGGGGCAAATTCTACACCGGATTGTTCTACCGCCGCTTGGGTGAAGTAAACGTCTACAACTACAATGATTACAACGCGGCGCGTTCGAATATTTACGGCTACACCTATCCGAATGCCGCCTCTGGATTACAGTAAAACCAAATCATGATTAACAAACAGGGAACCATCCGGAATGCCGGATGGTTCCCTGTTTTTGTGTCTAGGTAAAGTTATTTCGTCAATAAAGATTGCATAGACACATTCGGGGCTAATGGGGATACTCGGGGTACAGTGGGATTTTATGGAACCCTCTCGTTGGGAGTTAAAAATCCCCCTGCGAGTCCTTTGCAGCCTTTCGGACGGTAGGGAAAGGATGGCCTGAGGGCAGGGCTATCAGCTATCCTTAATGGCTTTTTCATTGACGTGCATGCTCAAGGGGGCAGCACGCACAAAAAAGGAGACCGCAAGCTTGGCTTGCGGTCTCCCGAGAAACAGAATAACAAAGATTAAGCTTACTGTAAGAGCTTGAGAACGTTTTGCGGCATGGTGTTCGCCTGAGCGAGCATGGACTGAGCGGCCTGAGAAAGAACCTGGTTCTTTGTCATGTCCATCATTTCCTTCGCCATGTCAACGTCGCGGATACGGCTCTCAGCGGAGGTTAAGTTCTCGCTGGTGGTACCCAGGTTGTTCACGGTGTGCTCAAGGCGGTTCTGTAAAGCACCGAGGTCAGCTCTTGTGGTGGATACGGTGTTGATAGCATTCTGGATAGTGTCAATAGCAGTTTTAGCATCACTTGCAGTTGCTACGGAGACATCAGAAATCTTTAAGCCGGCTGTACTCATATTGCCAATACTTAAAGAAACCTGCTGGTCGGACTTAGTGCTGTCGCCGATTTGCAGCACTAAGCCATCAGCGCCAGTGCCGGTACCACCCGAAACACTATGTGCACCTGCACCAAAAGCAGTAACAATATCAGATCCTACTACACTTCCATCAAAATCCGCTCTCCAACTAATTCCTTGACCTTTTAGCATAGCATTAATGTCATCTGCAGTGTATTTTGTTGCATTCTTTAAATCAATTGTTACAGCACCATTTGCATTTGTGATAGACTGACTGGTTGCACCAGTAGCTGTAAATGTAAAACTGGAAACATCAGGAGTGCCAGCTTTAGTTGCATACAGTCTAAAGGATGAGTCACTAGAACCAACGATATCTTTGGCAAAAGTTGATGGTGTAGAAGTTGTTGGGAAAATAATGGATCCCATATTAACATCTACAGCAGTAGCCGCCCCTGTAGTAATAGAGCCTGAATCCACTTTTACTCCAGCTAATGCAGCGTTAGCTGTAGGATCAGAAGCGTATTTAGCTGCTAGTGCATCATTGATGGTTGCTGCACTATAAACTGCATCATCATCAGAAGCTGGATTCAAAGTAATATCAAGCGTTTTTGTAGACGAATTCCAAACTACGGAAACATCCGAAGCGTCGATAGCAGCCTTAGCATGACCAGCAGTATGAGCAGTCTTGAAATTAACAATTGTACCACCAGTTAATCCCGACATTTTTATTGCAGCAGTACTAGCTGTGGTCATACCAATATTGCCGGTTGCACTGTTAGTTGCTATAGTACTTCCCAATGAACCATCTAACAGGTTGATGTTATTGAAATTGGTCGAAGAAGAAATTCTATCAATTTCACTTTTAAGGGAAGTAACTTCCTTCTGGATGTTCTCACGGTCAACGTCGTTCTGGTAGGTGCCGTTGGAGGACTGGGTTGCCAGCTCTTTCATTCTCTGCAGAATGGAAGCGGTTTCGTTCAGTGCGCCTTCAGCGGTCTGAACCAGAGAAATACCATCGTTCGCGTTGTTGGTGGCCTGGTCGAGGCCGCGGATCTGTGAACGCATTTTCTCAGAAATCGCAAGGCCGGCAGCGTCGTCCGCGGCACTGTTGATCTTGTAGCCGGAAGACAGCTTCTGAAGGTTTTTGCTCAGCTTGTCATTGTTGAAGGCATATTGTCTGTTCGCGTTAATCGCGGAAATGTTGTGTTGTATACGCATAATTTTTTCCTCCTGAAATTTTGTTTTCTGTGTGGCGTAACCGCCATTCACATTTTGAAAAGAACTTCCCTGTTCTTTGCTGGGGATTTACGGGTGCCTGGCTCCAAAACCGACGGGCCCTTGCCGGAACAAAACCAAGCATCAATTGTTTGCTTTTTGCTTACATTACATATTTCGGTATATGATAGGAAAAGTTTAGCCTTTTTATGGGATTTTTTTAATTATTTATAGCTTCTGGTTTATTTCAGCAGATCCTTCAATTTGGCGATCGCCTGCTTCTGCGGCAGAACGCTGGCCTCGCGGTTCAGGCTGCGGGTTTCCAGCAGCTCCTTGCGCACAATGGGGATTTCCTTAGGGGCGTTGATGCAAATTTTTGCCCGGTCGCCGCTGACCTCCGACAGGATGATTTCAATATTGTCGCCTATGATAATGGATTCCGAGACTTTTCGGCTGATGACTAGCACTGGAAAATCCTCCTCCTTACTTATTTGCGAACAGCTTATAGCGAATCGGATAATCGGAATTCTCCAGTATAATCTGTTTTGCTTTCCTTGTATTCACATCGATGACGATGGGCGATTTTAAATTCACCACGGATTCCGCCAAATTCGGGCGGATGACCGCGACGACCAGCAGGACGAGGTTTGTCATGTCGGTTTCATCGAAATAATCGAGGTCTGCCTTGGTGAATTCCGGTCGGTAATCGCTTAGTACGGCGTACGGGTCGATTACAATGAAGGACGGAATGTCGGAATCCGCGCTCTGCAAATTCCAGATGATATCGCTGTCGTCCTCGTGGTAAAGAAGATATTCCTTGACATCCTCAAAGCCCAAGATACCTTCTTCAAAATGTATGATGTTCCGGTTGCCGGTGTTTAAGGATTCTTCCTGCTTCGTGTCCATAAGTACCTCCAAAATAACATGATCCGCAGAGGGGTGAATGTTGCAAAACAGCCTCCCTGCGGAGGCTGTTCAAAACTACCCTTTTGTGTCTAAGAGCTTTTTTCTGTTTTCGTTAAAAGAGACGCTTTCATCCGGTTTGAAATTGTAGATTTCATTGACCAGATATTGACTGTTAACGCCTGCGTCTTTAATCGGATTATTTTGTGTCCGCCATTCGAAGCAGAATTTTTCCGTTTCATACTGGTTGACCAGATCATGCGCGGAACCGCTGCTCGGTACGGTAGAAAGAAGGATAATCGCGTTGTCTAGGCTGGAACGGATGCTCTGAACGGCAATCTCTTCTTTTTCTGAATCCATTGAAGTACCGCCCTCTTTCCGACGCGATGTTCACTTTTATGGTTATTTCATATAATCCAGCACGGTCTGCTGTAACAGATCCTGCCCGATTTTAAGGCAAGCCTGGTAGGCGTACATTTTCTGCGTCCAATCCAGATACGCCGCGTCGGTATCCACGTTTGCAATCAGGTCGAGTTCATCGGTCGAGGCGTTCCCCGTGTCAGCCAAACGGCTCAGATGGTCGTCCAGGTACTTCCAGTTCAGTCCGGCTTTTGTGTTGGCGCTCGATACCAGCTCTGTTTGCTTGTCGTACTGCTCAAGGTATGGCTTGATACTGTCATAACTGTAGCTTTCGCTTTCCAGCTGATCGGCAATCTGATCCATTAATGTGTACAGGTTATTGGAGACGCCGGTGCCGGTACCGTCCATCGTGCCGTATCCAAAAATAGAAAGACCGGGAATGGCTGAATTAAACAGGCTTTGCTGGTCAATCTGATTGTTCGCGCCAAAAGAAAGCCCCAAGCCGACATCTGACAGAGTTTTTTCGTTTGCGAGCTGCTCCAGCCCTTTGAGCCCGATGGTGTTGGTTGCAACGGAGGAGGGAAGGCTGGAAGAACCGAGAGCGGCGGAGGTTGCCGCGGTGACCTTTACGCTCGGGTTTCCGGTTAGGGAAGCGTTCGCAAAGTTCGGGTTCTTTTTTAATATGTTTACAACATCCTGAACCGTGTTGTCGGTGTTCAACGCCATAGACACGGTAATGGTATGGCTGGCGTCATCGATTGCGACAGAAGAAGCGCCGTTCGCGATTTTAAGTGTATACCCGTTGTAAGTGCCCGCGGTATCGCCCAGCGTAATCTGCGCGTTGCCGATCTTGGCAGTAGTGTCGGATGTGCCCGCGGCGGTTTCCAGCACCGGCCTTTTGAGGTCGCCGGTCATAGTAGCTTTCGGAAGATGATTTTTCAAATTTTTCAGCAGGTCTTCGTTTGTTCTTCCCGCGCTGATATCCATTGTAACCGTAATTGTTTTATTTGTGTCGTCGATATCGGTGCTTTCGGCCGTACCGTTTACAATTTTGATGGAATAGCCGTCATACTTTCCGTCGGTATCGCCCATTGTAATTTGAACGCCATTGATGCTTGCGGTGGTTCCGGCTGCAATTTTCCCGGTATTAACGTCAATTCCCCGGTAAAGCAGGTTGCCGTCGCTGTCTACTGAAAATGGCGGTTGGCTGTTGCCGGAGCCTCCGAACAAATAGTTGCCGCCGAACTGCATATTTGCGGAGGATAGTAAAGCCGCCTGCTGGTTGCGAATATCTTTTGCGATTGTTTTTCGGTCGCTGATATTCTTACCCTGCGGATCATTCAGCACTTTTAGAATGTCGTTTGTTTTTGTATTGTTCGCGGTTGTCAGCATCGAATAGAGCGCGCTTTGCTGGGTGCTGGATTCGTCTTTTAAATATTGTACATTGGCCTGATAATCAGAATTGGAGCTGACCTCCTGCCGCAGGTGGTACGCCTTTAAGGAGGACAGAGGGTCTTCGTATGCGGAGTCGAATTTCCGGTAGGTAGTATTGGTATTAAAGGCTCTGTTGAGCCTCTCGTAGCTGCTGCTCAGGCTTTTTCCATACAGTCTGGAAGCCATACCCATGGTGATTCTCATTGTTCAGCCTCCTTTTCGTCTTTATACGATACCCATTTTATTTATGATCGTTTCCAGCATATCATTTATCGTACTCATAAATCTGGATGACGCGCTTAACGCGTGATTGTATTGAATTAAATTGATGCCCTCTTCATTGATATCAACCGCGGAAACTGAAGACCGCTCTAAATCCGTTTCATCCAGCTCCGAAACAGCACTGTTGTTTTCATTGCCGATGCTGCTTGTTTGAATGGCAAGAATTGAGTTGACAACAGTTGACATAAAGCCGGTTATGGAAGAGGAGAACAAAGGAGTTCCGGTTTTCGTCGTAATCGGGTTTTCCTTCGTAAGCTGCCCAATAATATTGGCAATATTGTTGCCAACAGAAGGCGTACCGTTCGCTCCCGTGGTACCGTCGCTTCTGGTTGCGACAAAATAATTGTCAGAGGAGGAGGAGCTTAGCCATGCTTCGGATAACTGTATGTTCGAGGCGTTAATTGGTTTACCGTCCGAGGCTTGGAAAAGGGGCTTGTCGACGATATCCGACCGGGAGCTGTTCGCCTGATTCATTATTTCAGCGAATTTGTTCGCCATGGTATCCAGGATATTTTGGTAATAGCTGATTCCCTTGGTGGTGGCGGGGGTATCGTATTCCCCATTTCCGTTGAGCATGGTTAGGTACCCGCCGAATTCACCCAGAGTCACGTCCGCGTTGGTCAGCTTTTTGTCTGTGGAGTCTGCGGGGTCATGCCAGGTGACATCCTTTTGGGGGGTATCTGTTGTTTTTAGCTGGATATTAACCGAAGTGCCGGCGGTATCCAAAGAAAATTGATTGTAATGAAGGTCATCAACAAGGCTGAATTTTTTATCGCCTGAAACCAAATTGATTTGCAGAGTATTAACAGAAGAGACGCCCACTGCAACCTGTGTTTGCGACACTTCGATATTGGCGAATTTAGAGAGGCTGTCAATCATTGAATTGCGGCGATCCTTTAGCTCCAACGCGTTGGAACCGGAAATCTCCGAATTTTTAATTTCCTTATTCAGCGAAGAAATATCCCGAAGCAGCTGATTTGCTGTCTCTATCGAATTTTTCTGGAGCTTGTCCAGTGTTTCCTTTTTAATGCTGGCCAGATTATTGGCAGCCAGATGGAGCGCATCGGTAAGCTTTGAGGCGGTTCCCTTTAAGTTATCCTCAAACCCTGCAGCTTTGGTGCTCTGATAGGAATTCAGCGTGGAAATGAGCGCTGCAAGCTGCGCGTTGATGCCACTACTAACGGTTTCATCAATTTTTTTATCAATGGAGGTTAGCGTATTCAAAATCGTACCGGTTTGACCGACCACCGCGTTTTTCTGACGGTAGCGGATATCGAGATAAGAGTCTCTGCTCTGAATCAAACCGTTGCTGTCGACACCATTGCCAATTTGCAGATTAGAGCCTGCAATCCGTGAAGACCCCGTCGGGCCGATCGAGGAGGTAAGAACGCTTTGTTTGGTGTAGCCCTCCGTGTTAACGTTCGCCATATTCTGGCCGGTAACCTGAAGGTTTGCGCGCGCGCCGCGAATGCCGCTTTTGGCTATATATAAACCTGAAAAAGTGGATAGTGACATATAAATGACCTCCTATACTTTTTTCGAAAGAATTCGAGAAGAGGCAGCATGTTCCACAGCCTGTGCGTTATATAATTTCTGAAGCTCCGGCTGGCTTTTTATCTTCTCCAAATTGACTTCGATCCGGTGCAGCTTCAATTTGGTCAGGTAATTGCATCTTGAATTTATATGCTTGAGGTTATTTAAAACCTGTGATAATCTATTGTAAAGAAGCTGGGCTTCTTCCTGCGCGGATTCGTCCAGCAGCGCAATCAGTTCTTTGAACGTTGCTTTTGGGCTTTCGGTTTTCGCCATAAGCTTGTCCCGCTCCAGCTCCAAGCCCCGCGATTTCAGCATGAAAGCTTCCTCGTTTTTTACCATCTGATCCAGATTATCCAGTCGGTTCGCGATGATTTCATTGAATTTTTGGGTTTCAAGCTGAAGAAAGTCCTCATAAAACGCAAGGTAACGCTGGAAAAATGATAAAAATTCATCGGATAAAGAACGGCTGATCATAAACGATATCCTTTCAAAACATTTCAAATGGCAAAACAGTTGCTCAATCATTCCCAAGCATAATTTTCGCCATATGCTTTGGGTCAACCTGATACTGCCTTGAGTTGATCTGAGCTTTCAGCATATTCAAAAAAGAAACATTTTTATCCTGATTTATGTCCGTCAATACCTGATCTCTTGCCTTTGACAAACTGGTATATTTTACCTGAATTTGCGAAAATTCGATGGTGTCAATATTTGAAGTGGCGGCAGGGCCGTTTTTGCTCACATCTTCCGTCTCTTTTTTGCCCTGTACGGCGGTTGCCGAATCCAGTTTCCGACTGGAATTGGAGTAAAGATTCAGAATGTTATTGGGGATATAACCGGAGCTGTTAATGGTCATATACTTCACCTCAAAATAAGTATCGGCATGTTCAAAAATAAATTTAGGTGCAAAATGAGAGATTTGCTCCAATTAAATATTAATAATTTGTTAACAAAGTGTGACTTGTTTTTTAAATGCATACAACATTCCTAACCACATCGAATGAATCTGTTGACTTTTGTCGCATATTATATATAATTGTAAATAAAGAATGCATATAAATAGGAAAAAATTTTTCCTTGAAATTGTTAGGGTCATGAAAAGATTTTATCGTAAAAATTACAGTTTTTTTAAAGATAAAAAATGAACTTAATTTTTAGGAGGCGATTTTATGAATTGGTTGGACAGCGTTTCCGGAAATCTGCTGACAAAGGATTTAGACGGTCTTTGGGTAAGGCAAAAAGCAATTTCAGATAACCTCGCAAATGTGAATACCCCGGGTTACAAAAGCAAAAGTGTAAGCTTTGAGGATCAGCTGCAGGCAAAGATTTCTGAGAATTATGGCAATAAAAATGAAACGATTGAGGCACTTCAAGATACGCGGCCAGTCACAGCGGAATCAAATCAGGGTTCATTAAGGCTTGATGGCAACAACGTGGATGTAGAGCAGCAGAATGTGGAATTGGCCCGTACCCAGCTCAATTATCTGTTTTCGCTGCGCGAGCTTTCAGATTCTTTCGCACGATTGAGCTATGCTATTACCGATGGAAAATCTTAATTAATTACGATATAGGAGAATCGAAATGGCATTTTTAAATTCGTTGGATATCAGTGGCTCGGCTCTTACAGCGGAAAGAGTCAGAATGGACGTTATTTCTGAAAATATTGCGAACGCCAACACAACAAGAACGGAAGAAGGCGGTCCCTACCGCAGAAAAATGGTTGTTTTGGAGCCTGTTAGCAAAAAATCCTTTCAAGAATTAATGCAGAATAATATCAATTCCTTGCAGCAAGGCAAGGGGGGAGTAAAGGTAGCACGGATTGAGGAGGATCAGTCTGAGTTTAATTTGGTTTATGACCCGACCAACGCGGACGCGGACGCACAGGGCTATGTAAAAATGCCAAATGTCGATCAGACAAAGGAAACACTGGATATGATGTCCGCTACAACATCATACAACGCCAATTTAACGGCATTTAACGCGGTTAAAATGATGGCCTCCAAAGCTTTAGAAATGGGAAGGTAATGAGCTATGCAGATTAATCCGATCGAAACGGTGAATTCAATTACTGATTTAACAAAAATCAGTAAGACTTCCGGGCAGTTAAACGATAACGCGGGCGCGCTTCCTTTTCAATCTTTGTTTGAAGATGCTGTCAACAATGTAAAATCAACAAACGCTGAGGTGAATCAGGAAGTTTATAAGCTTGCCACAGGTCAGTCGGACGACTTACATACTGCCGTTATCGCGTCACGAAAGGCGACGATGTCAGTTCAATTGCTGGTGCAGCTGCGGGATAAGGTTCTGGAATCCTATAATGAAGTAATGAGAATGGGCGTTTAATTTCAAAACCTTATAAAAGGCAGGCTGCTGGATGAATGAATGAGAAAATAAAAAAATATATTGATCCAATTAAGAGTTTTTGGGTCAGTCTTACAAAGAAGCGGAAGACAATTCTGGTCAGCGTTATAGCGGGTGTGATTGCTTTTTCCATTTTAATCACCGCGCTGCTCAATGTTGAACCCTTGGTGGTGCTGTATCCCGGGTTAGATCATTCGGAAGCCGTTGAGGTAATGAATAAGCTGAGGGATATGGGAATCGGCTACAAGGAAGAGAACGGAACAATTTCTGTCCCAAAGGATAAAGAAAACTCCCTTCGAATGCAGCTTTCCAACGAAGGGCATCCGAAAACAGCGCCGAATTACGACTTCTTTACGAAGAACATCACGGTTATGTCTACGGACTATGAGAAAAAAACCATCGAAAAATATCAATTGAATACAAGGCTGGAGGCCGTAATCAAAACAATCGACGGGGTTCAGAACGCGAATGTAACCATTAGCATTCCGGATGAGAGCAGCTACGCGTGGGACACGAATGCCTCGGTTGCCTCCGCGTCTGTCACTTTACAGCTTCAGCCAGGTAAAACATTAACATCAAAGCAGGTTAGCGGGATAAAACAGCTCGTTACAAAGAGCGTCCCGAATTTAAAAGTGGAAAATGTTGCCTTGATTGATACCGCGACGGGAGAGGAGCTAAGCGGATCAAGCTTCGGCGGCTCTAATCAAATCGAGATTTCCCAGTTTAAACAGGCAATTGAAAAATCCTACGAAGCGGATATTGAAAAAGGCGTAATGTCCGTTCTGGTTCCGCTTTTCGGGGAGAACAATGTAAAGGTTACCGCAAAAAGCTCCATGGATGTAGATAAGAAGGTACAGGATATCCTGACCTATCAGCCGACCTCCTCTTCTGAAAATAAGGGAGTTATTACCGAGGAATCCACAAACAAGGAGCAGAGCACAGAAAGCAAACCGACGTCGCAGGCACCCGCCGGTACCCAGACCAATTCAGATGTTTCCACCTATCCGGGCGTTACGGTTAACGGAAATGTGATTTATACAAAGGATGCACAAACCTATAAATATCTGGTCAGCCAGGTTAAGGAACAGGTACAGAGCGACGCGGCCAGTGTGAAGGATATGACGGTTTCTGTCGTAGTAAACAAAGCGGGAATGGATGATACGCAAAAGCAGCAGATCAGCCAGCTTGTTGCCAACGCGGCACTCGTCGATGTAAGCAAGGTGTCTGTCTATTCCGGTACTTTTGCGGCACCAAAGGTGACACCTACTGATGTAAAGCCCGATTCGCCAACGCTCGAGCAGCTTCTTATTTACGGCGGTGCAGCGTTGGGAACCCTGTTGGTTGTAGTAATTATTGTATCTGTGGCTCTTGCTTCAAAGCGTAAGAAAAGACGCGAAGAACTGATGGGGCCGGAAACAAGCGAAGAGGTTCCGGAAGATTTTTACGAGCTCAAGCCTGTTGGAGAAGAAGCTGTAAATGAGCCTGGAAATGGCGATAACGCGATAGAAATGCTCAGGGGAAAATCGAAAGCTACTCCGCAGGAGCCGCTTAAGGCCATCGAGGAAACAAGAGCGGCTGAAAATTCGAAGCAGGATGCTCTGAAAAAGGAAATCCAGGATTTTTCATCGCAGAATCCTGAGATTGCGGCCCAGCTGATTAGAACCTGGCTGAGAGGAGAAGATTACAGTGGCTGAACAAAAGCTAACAGGACAGCAGAAAGCAGCTGCAGTAATGATCGCGTTGGGGGCGGATAACGCCTCTAAAATCTATAAATTTCTAAAAGAGGATGAAGTCGAGCAGCTCACCTTTGAGATTGCAAGGCTGTCCCAGATTTCTTCGAACCAGATTGAGGAAGTTTTATCCAGCTACTATCAGTTTTGTCTGACACAAAAGGTCGTAACCGAAGGCGGCGTGGAATATGCCCGCAATATCCTTGAAAAAGCGTTTGGCTCTCAAACCGCTACCTCTTTACTGGACCGGATTACAAAATCATTAAGAACCAAGGCTTTTGAATTTATTCGGAAGGCCGATTATAAAAATCTGATGACCATTATACAAACGGAGCACCCCCAGACCATCGCCCTGATCCTTTCTTACGCGCGGGCAGATCAGGCGGCAGCGGTCATTGCCGAGCTGCCCAAGGAGATCCGGCTGGAAGTGGTGGAACGCATCGCTACGATGGACCGCACGTCTCCGGATATCATTAAAATAGTGGAGCAAAACCTGGAGGAGAAATTCTCGTCGATTATGTCGTTGGATTTTACCGAGTTCGGCGGCGTCAATTACATTGCGGATATCATGAACAATATGGACCGTGCCAACGAGAAGTATATCTTCGACGAATTGACCCGCAAGGACGCCCAGCTTTGCGAAGATATCCGAAAAAGGATGTTTGTGTTCGAGGATATCACCTCCCTGGACGATATGTCTATTCAGCGTTTTCTGCGCGAGGTCGATTCCAAAGACCTTGTGTTTGCGCTTAAGGGCGCGAATCAGGAGGTTGCCAACTGCATCTTCCGGAATATGTCTACCCGTTCCAGCGACGCCGTCAAATCTGATCTTGAATATACGCACAACGTCCGTCTCAGAGACGTGGAAGAAGCACAGCAACGTATCGTTGGCGTTATCCGTCGCTTAGAGAGTGAAGGTGAACTGGTTATTATGAAGGGCGGAAGGGATGAAGTCATTGCTTAACATAATAAAAGCATCGCAGTATGAAGGCTCGGGGGGGCAGGCTTCCGCTAAAAAGGCAGAGTCCGGTTTGCCGCGATCTTTCGCCGTTCAGGAAACGCTGGAAGCAAAGGACCAGCATCAGGCAATTATGAACGACGCTTTTAAAAAGGCGAAGAATATTGTAGATGCTGCTCAAAATTATACGCTGAATCAACTGAAGGAATCCACCATGCGCATGAATGAAGAATGTGCGCAAATGAAAATAAGAAGCTACGAAGATGGATACCGCCGCGGGTTTGCGGAAGGAAAAGAAGAAGGGTATGCGATTGGCTGTCAGTCCGGGTATGAAGATGGTCTGGAAAAAGCCGCGCGGGAAAATCAGGCGGCTTTGGAAGGAATTCGCAGGGAGAACGAAGAAAGGCAGCAGGAGCTTCTAAAATTACTGAAAACTGTAGAGGATAAAAAATCTGAAATTCTGGAACGGTTTGAAGCTGATCTCCAAGGTCTGGCAATTGCTATCGCGCAGAAGGTGATTAAAAAAGAAGTTAGCATGGATTCAAAAGCGATAGAGGCGATTATTCTGGATGCCATGGATTCCTACCGGAATCAGGAGTGGGTGAAGATCAGTGTTTCGCGCAATACAGCGGAGCTGCTCACAAAGGCGGACTGCAGGTTGGTTGAGGCATTAAAGGAAGTAACCGATAATGTAAAGATTGTTTCTTCTTTTGATATGAAAGACGGAGAATGCCAGATTGAACTGCCGGACCGGCTGATCGATACGGGGATTGACACGCAGATGAACTGCATCCGGGCTGCGCTTGAGCAGTAATTAAAATAATGAATGCGAGGTGAAGTGGAATGGGTTTTGAAAACGCATATGACATTTTATCCAAAGTAAATCCCTTCTGCTTCATAGGAAAAGTAAAAAATATAGCGGGGATGATGATTGAGGCGACCGGGCTCAGCGCAAATGTCGGTGATATCTGCATGATCAAAAATCAAAACGGCGGTCAAGACATCATGTCTGAAGTGGTGGGCTTCAAAAACAGCAATCTTCTGCTGACTGCATATGGCGATGTAAAGGGAATCGGGCTTGGCAGCCTGGTACATTCCACAAGGCGAAAGCTTCGTGTCCCGGTCGGTGATTTTTTAATCGGGAGGACCATTGACGCCACGGGGCGTCCGTTAGACGGGCAGGGAGACTTTGAAGTCACTGAGTATTATGACGTGGATTCCTCCTATACCAATCCGCTGGACAGGCCGAGAATCAATACCCGCCTGAGCTTTGGAATCAAAGCCATCGATGGCATGATGACCATCGGCAAGGGGCAGAGGATGGGAATATTTGCCGGAAGCGGCGTCGGAAAGAGCACGCTGATGGGCATGATCGCAAAGAACGTCAAGGCAGATATCAACGTAATTGCACTGGTTGGCGAAAGAGGGCGGGAGCTTGCCGAATTCATGGAAAAAGACTTGGGACCTCAGGGGTTGGCACGTTCGGTTTTGGTCGTAGCGACCTCTGACCAGCCGGCAATGTACCGTGTAAAATGCGCGGCCGTGGCCACGGCAATCGCCGAGTACTTTAAGGATCAGGGCAAAGACGTTCTGTTGATGATGGATTCCCTGACGCGCTTTGCAATGGCGCAGAGAGAAATCGGTCTTGCTGCGGGAGAACCACCGATTGCAAGAGGATATACACCGTCTATTTATGCGGAGCTGCCAAAGCTTCTGGAGCGGAGCGGCAATTTCAAGCAGGGCTCCATTACCGGTATCTATACCGTATTGGTGGAAGGAGACGACACCAACGAGCCGATATCCGACACGGTACGCGGCATTATCGATGGCCATATCGTTTTAACCCGCTCTCTGGCGCATAAAAACCATTATCCAGCAATCGACGTAAACGCAAGCATATCAAGATTAATGAATGATATCGTGTCTGAGGAGCATAAGCAGGCCGCCGCGAAAATAAGAAACTGGCTTTCTGTTTATTATCAGAATTTTGACCTGATATCCATTGGAGCATATAAGCCCGGCATGAATCAAAAGCTGGACGAGGCAGTTAAGAAAATAGATTTTATAAACGCGTTTCTGTGTCAAAAGGTAAACGAAAGCTTTACCTACGACGAGATTCTTACCATGATGGAAGACTTGTAGAGGTAGCGATGAAAAAGTTTGTATTTTCCCTTGAGAAAGTGCTTGACTTCAAACAGCAAACCTTGGATGTCAAAAAAAGCGAGATTGCGATTCTTCAGATGAAGGTGCATGAGATTGAAAGTCAAATTGAAAATTTAAACGAAAAATACAAGGCTTCAAACGCCAAAATGGTAGAAGAGCTGAAACAGGGAATCACTCAGAATGATATGGCAAATTACAAAATGTATTTCACTACATTAAATGATAAGATACAGTTATTACTTCAGAGCAGGGAAAAGCTGCTGCAGCTGATTGAAGAAAAGAAAAAAGAGCTCGTTCAAATTAACAGCGAGATTTCCGGTTTGGAAAAGCTCAAAGACAAGCAGCTGGAGGAATACCTGAAGGCAAAACAAAAGAGCGAGGATTTGGCAATTGAAGAATTTGTCAGTCAGGCTCGCGGCTCCGCAGGTTAAGTTGTTATAAATTAATATTAATTTATAAAATCTAAATTAGGAGGTGAAAAAGAAAAATGGTATCGCAAATCAGCAGCGCAAGGGTTCGACCCGAGCCTACGGTACAAACGTTGCAGCAGAAGCCGGAAACAGGAACCTTCGAATCCCTGATTCAGTCGCCAGTTGGCGGGGTCAGCCCAAAATCAGACACTGAAAAGAAAGCAGGGGAGACCGGAGCGAACCCGAAGGAAGAGCAGTCAACCGGTGAAAAGAAGAACGGCGCAAAAATGCAGACAGAATTGCAGCCTCTTGCTACGATGCTTTGGCAGTCCATTGGGAACTTCGAGCGCCCGGTTATGACTCAAAATGCCGACGGAACCGCGTCTCAGCCGCGGGGAATCAGTACAATCCCGTTAATGCAGGAAGAAAACAATATCCTTCGTATCATGCAGGATATCCCTTCTGCTCCCAGTCAGCAGGTCGGGGGTGTCGGCCGTATGGCTCGTGTTATGCAGAACGTGCCTGCCGCTACCGAAATGTCGGGTTCCTCCCCGCTCCATTTGTTTCATGCGGCGCAGAACTTAAACTTAGCCGAAAAGCAGCAGGCTACGCAATCTCAGACCGGCAATATTGGGGAGCAGCCTTCCGAGGCGCAATCTGTTCAGACGGCGGAGAAACCGGAAATAGCTCAAGTGCAGACAGGAGTCTTCCCGGTACAAACAAAACCGGCAGAGACATCGCGGCAAGGGATGACCGAACAAGCTCCTGCTCAGGAGGCGAAGCAAAGCACAAGGACTTCCGCGGATTTCAAACCGATGGAGCTTGATAAGCTTCCGGAATCCTCCTACTCCGTCAAAGAACGGAAAACCGCAGACGACAGTGCCGGTCAAGGTCAAAACGCCGCGGGCTTTTCGGATTTGTTCCAAACCCAAAAGGTTATTATTCCGGTGTCAGACAAGCCGGAAACGGTAGTGGCGAAGCCAGTCAGTACGCAGCTTGCCCATCAGATTACTTCAAACTACCGGGCTGGGAATTCTAAATTCTCCATTGATCTGTATCCGCAGCAGCTTGGCAAGGTATCGGTTAAGATGGCGGTGCAAAACGGCATACTGACCGTGGAAATTGCCGCTTCAAATCCCAAAACACAGAGTATGCTTATGTCGAACACCGGGGAAATCAAGTCTATATTACAGTCCTCAGTGGATCAGCCGGTGCAGGTGATGCAGTCCTCGCAGGAAAAAGCTTGGTATCAGCAGCAGGAGCAGTCCGGTCAGTCTTACGCGCGGCAGCAGCAGCAGGAGCAGCAAAAAGAGAACCGGGAAAACCGCGTGCATTATGATGCAAAAATCAACAGCCTTGCTACGGAAGATTTTCTAGCCGTAATGCAGCAATTGAATCCAAAAGTGAATGCCATATAATTCAAGAAAGGGGGAATTGCCACGATTACGAGTCAGATCAACGCTTACAATTATGCGGCGACCGGCACGGACAAGACGACCAATACCACCGGTACCGGCAGTACCACCAGCTCGGGCAGTACTTCCAATACCTCAAAGCAGCGAAAGCCCCTCGGAATGGACGACTTTATGAAGCTTCTGGCGGCGCAGATGCAGAATCAAGACTGTCTGAATCCTTCGGATAATACCGAGTTTGTGTCACAGATGGCGCAGTTTTCTTCTTTGTCCGCTATGGAGGCGTTAAACAAAACCGCAACCACACAGCTTCAGAATCTGGATGTGCAGAGCGAAATCGCTTATGCGCAGTACGGTGCTTCGCTGGTGGGCAAAACAGTTGAGTTAATAAGCGTAAATGAAGACGGTACATCAGAGAAAGTTCGGGGTGTAGTGGAAAGCTCCAGCTATATTATGGGAAACTACAACAAGCTTACAATCGGCGGAAAAGAATATGACCTTGCCTATGTAAATAAAGTGATTTCCAACCCGGGCAGCGCCGAACCCGCCTGATCATCTGAAAGGAGCCGGTTCTCAGTTAGGAGAAGTCATGGAAGACATACAGTTTAAAAAGAATTATTCTGCGTTTATTCAGCCGAATTATGAAATTAATCCGGGAAAAAGTTCTTCTCAGACCAACACAAATCCCACGGGGAACAGCGATTTCAGCGCAATTTTTCGCCAGACCGTAGAAAAAAATCAAACGATTACCTTTTCCAAACACGCGCTTCAGCGGATGGATTCCAGGCAGATTCAGGTTTCGCCGCAGCTTTTGTCTCAGATCAGCAGCGCGGTGGAAAAAGCGAAATCCAAAGGAATTAAGGACGCGCTGATTTACAACGGGCAGACCGCCTTTATCGTGAATATTCCGAGCAGCACAGTGGTTACCACGATGAGCGGGCGTGAAATGGCGGATAACGTATTTACCAATATTGACGGAGCCGTAATTTTATAACCGGACCTTTACAGGAAGTTATATAAGCTTTGACCGACAGATAAGCTTAGCGGCTCATGATAAAAGAAAGTGAGTGAAATGCCTTATGATGAAAGCAATGTCGTCCGCGGTAGCCGGGCTGAAAGCAATGCAAACCGGTATGGATGTTATCGGTAACAATATTTCCAACGTTAATACAAACGGGTTTAAGGGGTCCAGAACCACCTACAGTGATATTTATTATCAGAATCTGGCGGCCGCTTCCGCCAGCAACACGACGATTACAGAAGGAGTCGTAACAGCCGGCAATCGGGGAGGAACCAACTACTCTCAGGTAGGCTTCGGCTCTACGGTTTCTTCCGTTGATGTGATCCAGTCGCGCAATAGCTACGATATGACCAGCAGCGGCACGGATTTGTATATTAACGGGGAGGGGTACTTCGCGCTCAAAGACGGAAGCGGCTATACGTATACCCGCGTCGGTGATTTTGAGTTCGATGGAAAAGGTCAGCTTACAAAAAAAGGTACCGGTGAACTGGTTTGCGGCTGCAACAGTGACTATAAGGATGACCCGACTTACGCTCCAAAACCAAGTGATACTGGATTAATTAGTGATCCGGTTCCGATTGTGGTAAAGGATTTCAATTCTTATACGGGAGTAAAAATCGGAAAAGACGGGGTGATTACCGGCGTAAAAGACGGTAAGGTTGTAACGCTCGGCAGGGTTGCGATCGCCAATATTCCCAATCCATCCGGATTGGAGCAGCTTGGCGGTTCCCGCTATAAATCGTCTTCAAACTCCGGCACTCCTACCTACTATACCGCCGGTCAGGGCGCAACGGGAACTTTAATCACGAACGCGCTGGAATCCTCCAACGTGGATATCGCGAATGAATTTGCCAACATGATTACAACACAGAGAGGCTTCCAGGCGAATTCCAAGATTATCACCGTAAGCGACAGCATGCTCGAGGAGCTTTGCAACATGAAGCGATAAATAATGCTTTCTGCCCCCGGAGTCAAAGCGGCTTCGGGGGCGGAGAGTAACTTATGAAAAGGGGAATTCAAGAATGATAGAGCTTACCAGCCTCAGCGGATCATCTTTTGTACTGAATTCCAATCTGATAGAAACCATTGAAACGATTCCCGAGACCAAGGTAACACTGACCAACGGGAAATATTTTCTGGTGGGCGAAGAGAAAGAGGAGATTATCCAAAGGATTATCGATTATAATCGCCAGGTTTTTTTGGATACCGTAAAGCTGACCGAAAAGATTTCAGAGAATTCCGGGGATTTTTCCGATGAAGTGCATAACAGAACAAGCATATTATCCGATTACGAGCAATTGAAGAACGCATATGACGATGAAGGAACAATGTAGCATTGTATTTTAACGCAAGGATGTGTGGGCATGGATTTCACCAGTATTATCGGGTTGATCACCGGCTTGGGGCTGATCGTTTTTGGAATCGTATTTAGTCCTGCAACCGGGATTTCGTTTAAAGAGCTTCTAAACTTTTACGATCCAAGCAGTATTTTTATAACCTTTGGCGGAGCGATATCCGCAACGGTAATCGCTTTTCCGGTTTCTGTTTGGAAAAATCTTCCTAAGCATATTCGAATTGCAACTCAAAAAGAGTTGTACAATCCTCAGGAATATATCGATAAGATTGTAAAATATGCGCAGGAAGCAAGAAAAAAGGGTCTGCTCTCTCTTGAGGACGTGGCAAACATGGAAACTGATCCGTTTTTAAAAGAAAGCATCATGCTTATCGTGGATGCGATTGACCCGACAAAGGTAAAAGAGATGCTCGATAATGAGATAGATTGCCTGGTAGACCGCCATTCTCATGGCTGGCAGTTTTATGAGAAATTCTCCACCTTTGGTCCGGCATTCGGCATGATCGGAACACTCATCGGTTTGATTAACATGCTTGCTCATATGGATATGAACTCAAACGACGGCGCGACTAAAATGGCACAGGGTATGGCGACCGCTTTGGTTACAACCTTTTACGGCTCCGTACTTTCCAATTTGATTTTAACACCGTTTGCTCATAAGCTTCATATGCGGCATGACGAAGAAATGGTTTGCAAAGAAATTGTGGTGCAGGGCGTTCTTTCTATTCAGGCCGGTGAGAATCCGAATCATATCGAGGGAAGGCTGAATGCGTTTGTCTGCGCTAAAAAACGGGCATCGATGCGCGGCAGCGGAGCAAGCGGTTCGGGTAAAGGCAGTTCTTCCGCCAAACCCGAAAAAAAATCCGGTGGAAAATCGAAAAAAGCTTCCTAGTAATTTTAATATGGAATTTAACTGGTATTATTTATCGTAAGGATGGAGCGGGGTGAAAAAATGGCGCGAAAAAAGCCAGATGAAGGCAGCGGAGGACCGAACTGGATGGATACCTACGCAGACATGGTAACTCTATTGCTAACCTTTTTTGTGATGCTGTTTGCTATGTCTACTATGGATTCTACAAAATGGAAAAAACTTGTACAGGCTTTTTCAAGCAATCACCAGGATGCCTCGTCAGCTCAGCAGGCTCCAAGCTTCGGCGGCTCTGGGCTTTCATCCAATATGGTAATCCCGTCCATTGACTCAGGCTCGGGAGGTGCCTCCAGCACCGTAACCAGCGCTGGAACCAGTGCCGTAACCAACGGCAAGATGGATTTTGATGATTTATACCAGTATATTAAGGGTTATGTAGACAAAAAAAATCTCGGCAGCTCCGTAGCGGTACATAAAGGCAACGGTTATACGTTTATTACCTTTCAAAACAGTATTTTCTTTTCCGGTGACAGCGCGGTTCTTCGGGATGAGGGCAAATCGATTCTTGATTATCTCGGTGTTGGCCTTAAACAGGTTTCCGACCAGATTGGTGAAATGCGGTTTTATGGGCACACCGCTCGCGCCGACAATCAGAAAACTCCGGAAAGCCTGGCTTTTGACCGCAAGCTGTCGACAGATCGAGCCTCTAACGTTCTTTTATATGTACAGTATAAGAACATTGTCGACCCAAAGCTGATGGTTGCAGAGGGATACGGCGAATATCGGCCGTTGGTTCCGCACGACGGCACCGAGGCTACCCGGGTTAAGAACAGAAGGGTCGATATTTATATCTCAAAAGCCGGAAGCGCGCCAAAGACGCTGGATGAGATTTACAAAGAGATTGATCCGTCTGGAAAATTGAACGAATCCAAGCCTAAATAAATTCGGAAAGTCGGCGTTCGATTTTTTTCGCACATAAATTGTTACGTCTTTCAATAAATATAAATTTAGCTCCTATTCAGATACGTGCGAGGAATGGTGGTTAGTATGGCGGAAATATTGTCCCAAAAGCAGATCGATGAACTGTTGGGAAATCTGCAAAGCGGCAGTGTCGATTTTAATGAAATAGAAGAACAGACAAATGCCACAAAAGTAAAAGATTACGATTTCATGTCCCCGAAAAAATTTACTAGGGAACAATTAAAGCTTTTGGATACGGTATTTGAGAACTTTTCCAGGTCATTCAGTCTTCATCTTGCCGGTATGCTGCGAACCTCCTGTCAAATGGAGGTGTTGCAGGTTGAGGAGGAAGAATATCGGGAGTTTAATAACGCTTTGAGTGATTCCGTCATGGTTGCTGTAATGTCTATGGGGAATAAGGAAAACCGAATTGAAGACAAACAGATTTTATTGGAGCTTTCGCGGCCGGTCTCTTTTACAATAATGGATCGAATGCTTGGCGGCAATGGTACCGGGTATCAAATCGAAAGAAACTACACAGACATTGAAATCTCTTTGATGGAATATCTTTTCAAGCAGTCTTTAACACTCCTAAAAAATGCGTGGAGCAATTACATCGAGTTAGACCATAAGCTCGATTTAATTGAAACAAACTCAAGGTCAATACAAATCATTCAACCGGATGAATCGGTTGCGATTGTCGTAATTGAAATCACTTTGGATAATCTTAAGGGAAATATGAATATATGTCTTCCGGCTTCTTCTTTGGAAGAGATTTTTAAAGTATTTAATTCAAAATATGTAAAAATGCCAAAAAAAGACGACCCGCAGGTGGAACAGGAACGCAAGCAAAATATTCTTGATCATTTGAGCTATTCTCCCCTAAGAGTTTCAGCAATGCTCGGCGAAACTGAAATCAGCCTACGCGACTTACTCAGTCTTCAAATGGGGGATATCATTCCGTTAAATACACCGGTGAAGAAAAACAGAGTCGCTTTGGATGTGGAAGGCACTACATGGTTTCAAGGGGTTCTGGGGTCGCAAAAGAAGAAGTATGCAGTAAAAATCGAACAACTCGTAATAAATAACGAAAGGTGATTTCTATGGATGACAGAGAAGAAATGCTTTCTGCAATGGACGTGGATGCCATTGGGGAAATCTTAAATATCAGCTTAGGGGCATCCGCAACCTCTGCGTCAGCTTTACTCGATCAACGGGTAAACATAACAACACCGAAGGTTGAAGTAACACACTCCGCTGAATTTTCTTTTGAAGCAATGGAACCGGCAATTGCGGTAGAAATTAATTATGTAAGCGGTTTGGACGGCAGAAATATCATGATTCTAAAGCAATCCGATGTTAAAGTAATCGTTGGGCTGCTTCTTCAAACCGATTATACCGACCAGGAATTTGTTCTCGACGAGATGAGCCTCGGTGCAATCTGTGAGGTTATGAATCAGATGATGGGAGCCTCATCCACGGCTCTTTCTCAGCTTCTCAACCGTTCAATTAATATTTCTCCTCCGAATTCCTTTAGTATCGATAATACTGAAAAATTCAAGAATAAGTATTTTCACGAGGCAGACACGGTGGTTGCGGTCACCTTCAGCCTGATGATCGGTGATTTGGTTAACAGTGAGTTTATCAGTATTATGTCAACAGATTTGGCAAAAGAGCTGGTCTCTACTTTTGGTTTCGATCCCTCCGCGGAGCCGGAGCTGCCTTCGGAGCCCGCCCCTGCACCACAGCCCGCCCCCTCTGTTCAAAGCACTCCAAAACCGGCTCCGGCAAAGCAGCCGTCGGCTCCAAGACCGGCAGCTGTTCAGCAGCCAGTCAGCAGATCTGAGCCGGTCCGCAATTATGAAGTTCAGCAGGCGTCCTACCAAAGCTTTGACGATGAAGACCCCAGATTATCCGGTAATCAAAACAACAACCTGAGTATGATTATGTCTGTCCCCTTAAAAATCACAGTTGAAATAGGCCATACAACGAGGAAAATAAAAGAGATTCTGGATTTTACCCCGGGAACGATTGTAGATTTAGACAAACAAGCCGGTTCTCCTGTCGATGTGTTTGTAAACGGCAAACAAATTGCCAAAGGAGACGTAGTTGTGGTTGACGACTATTACGGGGTAAGAATTACAGAGATATCCAGCAACAGCGAAATCATGGATTTACTATAAAACAATCAATGCCGAAATTGCATTTAGGAGGAACAGTGATGAGTAAAAAAATAATGTTAGTGGATGATGCGGCTTTTATGAGAATGATGATTAAGGATACCCTGCAAAAGAACGGGTATACGGAGATAGTCGAAGCCGGAAACGGGGAACAGGCGATCAGCACCTACCTGGCGGAAAAACCGGACCTTATTCTCATGGATATTACTATGCCCATCATGGACGGGCTTGAGGCTTTAAGAAAGCTCAAGGAAATGGATAGCAGTATTAAGGTTGTTATGTGCTCTGCCATGGGTCAGGAAACCATGGTTGTCGACGCTTTAAAGCTGGGGGCAAAAGATTTTATTGTAAAGCCCTTTAAACCGGATCGTATTATGAAAACTGTTAACAGCATTTTAGGCTAAGAATATCTCTTTTTGATAGGGAGGAACCGGTTTGGACTTTTTTTCGGATGTATTGCCTTTGATTTTTTCGTTGCTCGCCATTGTCCTGATTTTATATCTTTGCTATGTTTTCAGTAAGTATATTTCAAAAAAGGTAAACAACGTTTCCAGCTTAGGGAATATACAAATAATCGAGCGCATTGCACTGGCTCAGGATAAAGGACTGGCAATCGCGGAGATTTGCGGCAAATATTATCTGCTTGCTTTTTCAAATAATCGTGTGGAGATTCTAAAGGAAATTGAGGCAGGCAGTTTAAAAATTCCACAGTCCGGCCTGAAGGATAACTTCCTTGAAATTCTGAACGCAACAATCAAAAGCAGATGGGACGTGAAGACATTTGGCACAAATTCTGGAAAGTCCGGCAGAACCGGCGGAGAAGCGGAAACAGACGATAAAAAGGATCTTTAACAGAAAGCTTCTTCTCCTGCTGATGCTGTCTCTGGTTGTGATGCTGATTCTGCCAATGAAGGCTTCGGCGTCTCAGATCAATGTGGATATCAACGGCAAGAATGCGGACACGCTTCAGATCATTGAAACGCTGACGATTCTGTCGCTATTACCGTCCATCCTGATTATGACCACCTGCTTTACCCGTATTATTATTGTCCTGTCGTTTTTAAGGAACGCGCTCGGTTTACAGCAAACCCCTCCAAATCAGGTGCTGATCGGTATTGCGCTTTTCCTTTCCCTTTTTATTATGAATCCCGTTATCAGCGAAATCAATACGCAGGCCTATGAGCCTTATAAAGCGCAGAAAATTACGCAGGAGGAATTTGTTCAAAAAGCATCCTCACCCTTAAAGAAATTTATGCTTCAGAATACGCGAAAGGATGACTTGAATTTATTCATTAACCTTTCTAAAACAAAAGACGTTGACCCGAATGATCTCACCAAATTATCCATAAAGGTTATTATTCCGGCATTTATGACAAGCGAGCTAAAGCGGGCCTTTACAATCGGGTTTCTGATTTTTATTCCGTTTCTGATCATCGATATGATCGTATCCAGCACATTGATGTCAATGGGTATGATTATGCTGCCGCCCGCAATGATTTCTCTTCCGTTTAAACTGCTTCTCTTCGTTTTGGTGGATGGATGGGGTCTGCTCTTCAAAACACTGGCGTCGAGTTTTAATTTAGGTTAGCGCCGGAACGGCGAACACTTCTGAAAGGGATAGGTGCAGCGAACCAATGTCGATATCACAAGTAACCGAGGTGTTTCAGGCCGCCATGATTGCGGCGCTTAAGCTTTCGGCGCCCATATTAATCGTCAGCGTAGCCATCGGTCTGATTATTTCCATATTTCAGGCCGCTACGCAAATTCACGAGCAGTCGCTGACCTTTGTCCCGAAGCTGGCTGCGATTGCATTGGTTCTGGTTATATTGGGCCCGTGGATGATGGAAACCATGAATAATTTTTTAACATACATATTCAGCTTAATCTTAAAATTAGACTGATTCCGTTTGTTTTAATTCGGCAGAAAGGTTTGGTCATTCGCAAAATATGGAATTCGATTATGATTTTACTCTTCTGCTTCTCGTTTTTATGAGGATGTCCGGGTGTGTGTTGTTTAATCCTATTCTGGGTAGAAAAAACATTCCGGTCATTCTAAAGATCGGGCTGACGATGGTACTTTCTCTTTTTTCGTATCAGTCGGTGCCGAAGCAAACAGTGGAAATGACATCCTACCTGATGTTTTTTATTACTCTTTTGGAGCAGCTGCTCATCGGGTTCATGATTGGGTTTGTAATTCAGCTTTTTCTGTCGGTGATTTTAATCAGCGGCGAAAATATGGACATGCAGATCGGCATCTCGATGTCGAAAATTTATGATCCGCAGAGCAATGTTTCCATGCCGATGTCCTCGTCGCTCATCAATGCGATGTTCATGCTGGTTTTCTTTGTGACAAATGCACACCTTACGCTCATTCAGGTTTTTACAAAGCTGTGTATCCTTGTTCCCTATGGAGCGCTTCATTTTCAGCCCGCAATTTTTCAGGAACTGAGTACGATGTTTTCTTTTATTTTAATCTATGCGATTAAAATGTCACTCCCGGTTCTGGCTGCCGAGTTGATTACCGAAGTTGCCGTGGGGCTTATCATGAGGGCGGTTCCACAAATTGATGTTTTTGTTATTAACATCCAACTGAAAGTGATCGTTGGATTTTTTGTAATTTTGATTATGGTGCCTTCTCTCGCAAATTTTCTGGAAAGATTGATTGCTCTGATGTTTGACAATATCAATCACATTTTTCAGGCGTTGCTTTAAGGAATCCTTTTTCTGCCCGCGTTGAATGCTTGGGGGGATTATATGGCAGACAGCAACAAGACCGAGAAAGCTACCCCTAAAAAGCGGGAAGACGAACGAAAAAAGGGCAATATTTTTCAAAGTAAAGATGTGATCAGCGCCGCCTCAATTCTGGCGCTGTTCTACACCATGAAAATTTTGTTTCCGTTTTTCTATCAGTACATGACCCTCTTCTTTGTCAGATACGTTTCCTACATTCACTCCTATAAAACGCTGACGGAGAGTAACGCGATGGATGTTCTTCGGGATTCGGTGATTGCGGTGCTGCTGCTTGCCGGACCGATGATGCTGATAGCTGTTGTTGTGGGAATCGTGGCTACCGGCGTGCAGACTGGCTTCCGTTTTTCCAAAGAGAACCTGAAAATAAAATTTTCCAAGCTCAGCTTGCTTCAAGGATTTAAGCGGATGTTTTCCCTGCGGTCGATTACCGAACTGGTAAAGGCCTTGATTAAAATATCGATAATGGCGGTTATCCTTTATCTGGAGTTCCAAAAAATAATTGTTTATTTTACGCAGCTGATGTATGAGGATATCATGCAGGCTACGTGCTTCATTTTAAACTCTATCATGAATATTGTAATCCAGATTTCTCTTGCCTTTGTTGTAATTGCGGCCTTAGATTACCTGTACCAGTGGTGGGAATACGAACGCAATATTAAGATGACAAAGCAGGAAATCAAGGAGGAGTACAAGCAAATTGAAGGAGACCCGATCATCAAGGGTCAGATCAAGGACAGGCAGCGCAGAATGGCCCAGCAGAGAATGATGCAGAAGGTTCCAACTGCGGATGTCATTATCCGAAATCCTACGCATTTTGCGGTCGCTTTGAAATATGACGCTGAGAAAAACGGCGCTCCGTTGGTAGTCGCAAAGGGCCAGGACTATGTAGCGCTGAAAATAATAGAAATAGCCGAGCAGTACCACATTCCAATGACGGAAAACAAACCGCTTGCCAGGGCGTTGTACAGCACTGTAAAGGTAGGTCGCGAAATACCTCCCGAGTTTTATGTTGTGCTGGCAGAGGTAATGGCTTGGGTATACTCGCTCAAAAGGGAGGATAAGAGAGATTGAAATTACTCAATAATGTGGTTGCAGTTTTCGTTATAGTAATTGTTGCACTCCTGATCATACCCTTACCCCCTTTTATGCTCGATATGATGATTATCTTGAATCTCACCATTTCGCTGATCATCCTTCTGATGACGATGTATGTGCAGAATGCGCTTCAATTCTCGATTTTTCCATCTTTGCTGTTGATTACCACGCTGCTGCGGCTTGGCTTGAATATATCTTCCACGAAGCTGATTTTGACGCACTCCGGTTCTGCGGGGCAGGTAATTAAAACCTTTGGAAGCTTCGTGCTGGGCGGCAATGTAGTTGTCGGATTTATCGTATTTATTATCATCGTTCTGGTTCAATTTTTGGTTATCACGAAGGGTGCAGAGCGTGTTTCTGAGGTTGCGGCAAGGTTTAAATTGGATGCTATGCCCGGAAAGCAGATGGCAATTGACGCGGACTTAAGCTCGGGTCTCATTAATGAGGAGCAGGCGCGCAGCCGCAGAAACGATATTCAGCGTGAAGCGGAATTTTATGGTTCCATGGATGGTGCCACTAAATTTGTCAAGGGCGACGCGATTATGTCGATTATTATCCTGTTTGTCAACCTGATTGCCGGTTCCATTATCGGTATGGTCGAGGGGGGCAGCACGATAACCGAGGTCTTGAATATCTATTCCATTGCCACGGTTGGTGACGGTCTGGTTTCCCAGATTCCGGCTCTGTTAATTTCAACCGCGACCGGCATGATCGTTACCCGTGCCGCATCCGATTCCAGTCTGAGCGCCGACCTTACCCGGCAGTTTTTTTCACATCCGATTGTGCTTTACATAGCGGGCGGTATCGTCCTTCTGCTTTGCTTTATTCCGGGGATGCCGTTTATCCAAATCCTTATCGTGGCGGCGGCGCTCTTGTTTGCGGGCTTTGCCTCAAAGAAGAAAAAGGATTTGGCGGAAGCCCTTTCTGTGGAAGGGTTTGCTGCTCCTGAAGCGGCACAAGAGCAGAGTGAAACCGATTATTATAAAAATATTGACAATATATACGATCTGCTTCAGATCGATTCAATCGAAATGGAGTTTGGCTATAGTCTGATTCCGATGGTCGACGAAAACAGCGGCAGTAGCTTTATCGAGAGGCTGGTTTCCTTCCGCAAGCAGTTTGCTGTTGAAATGGGAACGGTTATTCCGGCGGTGCGTCTGCGCGACAACGGGATGCTGAATCCGAACCAGTATGTAATTAAGATTAAGGGCGAAGAAGTCAGCAGAGGCGAAGTTCTAATCGATTATTACCTTGCGTTGGATCCCGGTAACCTGACCGGCACGATTGACGGAATTGAGACTATTGAACCGGCTTACGGTATCCCAAGTAAATGGATTACGCCGGATCGCAAGGAAATGGCGGAGATATACGGGTATACCGTGATTGACCCTTTGTCCGTGGTTGTCACCCATTTATCCGAGACGGTAAAGCGCTATGCGCATGAGCTGCTCACCAGACAGGATGTCAACCAGCTTCTTGAAAATGCGAAAAAATCCGACGCCACTTTGGTGGACGACGTTATTCCGAATATGATTTCCTACAGCAACCTTCAAAAGGTGCTGTGCAACCTTTTGAAGGAGGGCGTTCCTATCCGGGATATGGAGACCATATTGGGGACCATCTCCGACTATGCCGGCACGGTTCGCGAGACCGAAGTCCTTACCGAATATGTCCGTCAGGCGCTCAAACGCACGATTACGCGGAAATGGTCGGATGGCGGTCAGATACGGGTCATTACACTCGACAGTGAGGTGGAGCGGGTTATCGTCAATTCCATTAATAAGAACGAGCACGGAACCTACCTTTCGCTGGATCCGCAGACCACACAGAAGATCGTTTCCAATCTGTCCGATTGTATCATAAAGGTCAAGGATGTCATCAATGTTCCAATCATCCTTACTTCTCCGCTGGTACGCATCTATTTCAGTAAAATGCTGGAACAGTTTTATCCGAATTCGGTGGTTCTGTCCTTTAATGAGTTGAACTCTAACGTTCAGATTCAAGCGGTTGCCAACGTTACAATTGATTAAAATATTTTTAAGAAAAATTATTGCATAAGGAGGTACGGCTGAGTGAAAAACGCAGGGGCAAGCCAGTTGTCTACAGCAGATTTGTGGCTGGAATATGGGCGGTCAAGAGATAATGCGATCCGCAATATGCTGATTGTGCAGTACAGTTATATCGTTAAATGCATTGCTTTAAAAACAGTTGGCCGTTACCAGCATTTTAATTATATGGATGACATTGTGAACGAAGGTCTGATTGCCCTTCTGGACGCGGTGGAAAAGTTTGACCCGCAGAAGAAAGTGAAGTTTGAAACCTACGCTTCCATCAAGGTACGCGGCGCAATGATCGACTACATAAGAAAACAGGACTGTTTCCCGAGAAGATTGAAACGAATCGCGAAAAATATTATTGAGGCAGAAAATGATTTGAACCATCGCCTCGGCAGAACCCCGACTGATCAGGAGCTGGCGGATTTTCTGAAGGTCAGCTTAGAGGAATATGAAAAAATGCAGGCTGAAACTTGCGCGCTCAATATGCTCTCTTTTGAAGAAATTATTTACGAAAAGGGATTGGAGAATATAGAAATCAGCCTTACCGGAGATCCGATTCGCGGCCCGGAGCAGGTGGTAGCGGAAAAGGAATTGGAGGATGTTCTCGCAAAGGATATCGAGATGCTGAATGATAAGGAAAAAATCGTCATTTCCCTTTATTATAAAGAACAGTTGAAAATCAAGGAAATTTCCGATGTTATGGGAATCAGCGACTCTCGGGTTTCACAGATTCATTCCAACGCACTGCGAAAGCTGAAAAAACATTTAACCGATTATTTTAATCAATAATAGGAGGCTTACATATGGTCAGAGGTTTTTATACGCTCGGTTCCGGAATTCTGACACAGGGGAGAATTCTTTCCGGTATCAGCAACAACTTAGCGAATGTGGACACGCCAGGTTATAAAAAGGAAAAAGTCTCCTCCACGGCTTTCGGCGATATCCTGGTCAGCCGGATTGACTCAAGCACGGTTACACCCATAGGGAAGCTGGGAGCTATCCGCGTGGCAGACAAAACCAGTGTCGTCCACTCCCAAGGAACTCTGAAAGCTACGGGAAGAACGCTGGATTTCGCAATTCGCGGAGAGGGATTTTTTGGCATTCAGGGTCAGAACGGCACGGTATACACCCGCAACGGAAGCTTCAGCGTTGATAACGAAGGCTATCTCGTTTTGGAGAATGTAGGGCGCGTTATGGGTCGGAACGGTGCGATCAAAGTCGGTACGGACAATTTCACGGCGGACGCTATGGGTAATATTTCTGCAAACGGTACTAACGTTGACCAAATCTCCGTTTATAATTTTGCAGATTATAACAGTCTCAATCTCTCTCAGGCCGGTATGTTTACTGCCAATGCCCAGCCGACCCGGGTTCAATACCCCAACCTGCTGTGGAAAACGGTGGAAGGCTCCAACGTGGAGCCGGCTGAAGAAATGACCTCGGCGCTCTCGGCACAGCGCAGCCTGCAGGCATGTACGCAGGCGGTTAAAATGTATGATCAGGTGCTGCAGAAAGCGGCTACCGATATTGCTAAAATATAAGGAAAACGGGGGCTGACTTATTATGATGAATTCATTTTATACATCCGCGACAAGTCTGATCGAAATGCAAAAGGGCTTTGATGTCACATCCAATAATATTGCGAATGCCAATACGACTGGATACCGTTCTTCCGACCCTACGTTTGCTGATTTGATGTATTCCAATATCAATGCGGCGGAAAACGTGAATTCCGAATTAAAAAGCGGTCATGGCACGAAACTGAATAAAACCAACATTCAGTTTGCGCAGGGGGAATTTTCCGAAACAAACCGGGATCTGGACTATGCAATTTCCAATCCCTATGGCTTTTTTGCCGTAAAGAAAGACGGCCAGGTGCATTATACCCGTAACGGAAATTTTCAGCTTTCCCTGGAGCAGGGAAAAAAATTTCTGACTGCTTCTGACGGTGCCTATGTACTTGACCCGAAGGGTAACCCGATTGCCGTCACAAACGAGAAAGACAATCTGGACGTCGGCGTTTATACCTTCCCAAATTGCGGTGCCTTGGAGCGCGTAGGAGATAGCTCCTTTGCTGCAACCGCCGGTTCCGGCGCGGCAGCCGTCATGGAGAACCCGGAGCTGAAAAAAGGATGGACGGAAGGCTCTAATGTGGATATGGCAGAAACAATGGTGTCAATGATTGAACTGCAAAGAGCATTTCAAATGAATTCGAAGATGGTTCAGATATCTGATGAGGTGACGCAGGCCGTAAACAGCCTGCGATAAAAAGTGATATATCTATAACGTGAGAGGAAAATGAATGGATATGGATACGGATTCTGCGGAGCTGAGCGCGTTGGAGGCGCTTCAGGAGGAACCGATAGAAGAGCCAAAACCGGATATACAGCTGCAAATTTCGACGGATAATATGACGGCATACCTGCGGGTGAAGCCTGCCTACGCGGGGCAGATGATTTCGTATGAGCAGGTTCTTGCTTATTTGCAGGAAAACGGCATTGTCTATGGGGTTTGTGAAGATACCATCCGCGATTTTTGCGACAACAACAAATTTTTTATGGAGATTGAGTGTGCTCAGGGAACATACCCGGTTGATGGAGTGGATGGATGGGTCGATTTTAAATTCGATACGGAAAACGGTCTGAAACCGAAGGATCGGGGCGACGGAACAGTTGACTTTCGCGATCTGGGTTTGGTGAAAAATATAAATAAGGGCGACGTCCTGTGCCAGATTATCCCGCCGGAACCGGGAAAAGACGGAACGAATATTTACAACAATCCGGTACCCTTCCGGCCGGGCAGGCTCCCGACGCTGCCAGAGGGAACCAACACGGTATTATCTGAGGATAAGCTTTCTTTGCTTGCTGATAAAGACGGCTGCGTTGAATATAAAAACTTGCGGGTCAATGTCAACGAAGTTTTTATTGTACGGGGCGATGTAGACAGTGCCTCCGGTAATATTAATTCCGTCGGTTCTGTTATTGTTCAGGGTGATGTACGCGAAGGCTTTTCTGTAATATCGGAGAAGGATATCTCGGTACGCGGTATGGTTGAGGGCTCCTTGCTAGAAGCAAAGGGAAACATATCGATTTCTAATGGGATGAACGGAATGGGAAGGGGAATTTTGAAAGCCGGCGGAAATATTGTAGGAAAGTACTTTGAAAATGTAACGCTGATTGCCGAGCATGATATTCTCGCGGATGTATTGATGAACACCAGAGCAAAAGCCGGTGAGTCCATTATATTGAGGGGGCGCAAAGCCTCGCTGATCGGCGGAAGCTATGAGGTTGGAAAACGAATCTATGCGAAAAATATCGGCACGGCGGGAAACATTACGACAAAGGTTGCAATAGATGCGAAAGAAGTCAATCTGCTTTTTTCAGAGGATAATGAAACGCCGAGTATGGATGAGCTGAACGCAAGGCTCCAGGAAGCACAAGGCAGGCTGGATGAGTATCAAGCAAAGTTTGAGGAGATGACCAAGCAGATATCGCTGAGCGGTCAAAAAAACACCGAACGGGGAAACCTGATGATAAAATCAGCGATTTACCGAAAAAGCAAATATGTAGAAGAGGTCAATAAAATTCAGAAGCAAATTCAGGATGCGCAGATAAAAACCAACAGCCTGATGGATTTTAACATCACAGGAGTTGGGATTGTCTATCCGGGGACTAAGATCACAATCGGACCTTTTACCATGAATGTGATGAACGAGTACAGTCATATGAAGTTCTATGCCGGAGCAGACCGTATTGCTTCGGGACCGATGCTTCCATCAGATGAAATACTGTGATAGCGTAAAATACCGCGGACTCCTTTAAACTGACCGCATGGGGAGTCCCGATCTTTCTATAGCCGGCATGCGGCGGCACGGGGGTTATCATGTCGATTTATAATTTGGAACAATTGAATGATATGCACATTGATGTACTGAAGGAGATAGGGAATATCGGCGCAGGAAACGCGGCAACCTCGCTTTCACAGATGTTGAACGCGGAGGTGGATATGACGGTTCCCAAGGTGCGGATTTTGAATATCAATGATGCAGCCACCGCCATGGGCGGACCGGAGAATGTTATAATCGGAATTCTGGCGAAGCTCTACGGAGACATCGAAGGAATCATGATGTTTATCATCGAGCAGGAATTCGCAAAGGAAATTCTTACGTCCCTGCTGGGAGCGAAAGAAGTTAGCTGCGATAACCTTTCTGAGATGGAGCTTTCAGCAATATCGGAAATCGGAAATATTATGATCAATGCTTATACCGGTTCAATCGGTACGTTATCCCAACTATCCATTAAGACCTCAGTTCCGGCCATTACCGTGGATATGGTTGGGGCGCTTTTGAGTGTTCCGGCGATTGAAATGAGCTCTGTATCCGATGAGATTATTTTTATTGAAGGAGATTTTTTAAGCGGAGATCGTGAGGTTACTGCCAATATGCTTCTCGTACCTGCAATGGATTCCTTGGTTCGACTAATGGAGAAATTAGGTATCCAACTATGAGCAATATGGTTACAATTGGCATATCGGATATGAAAATAGTTGGCTGTGCAGATTTTCTGGTTACTTACGCGCTTGGCTCCTGTGTGGGGATTTGTTTATATGACGCGCTTCTCAAAATCGGCGGATTAGGGCACATAATGCTGCCGACTTACCCCGAAAACAACCCGAAAGAAAACAAACTGCGGTTTGCGAATACCTGTATTCCGGAGATGGTCGTTGAAATGGAACGGCGGGGGTGCAGCCGCCGCAGAATTGTAGCTAAAATTGCGGGCGGAGCAAAGATGTTTGAGGTTGCCGGAGATTCCGCGTTTGGAAATATCGGTGCAAGAAATGTTGTGGCGGTAAAAAGCTGCCTGGAAGAACTGCGGATTCCGATTTACGCGGAAGACACCGGACTGAATTACGGAAGGACAGTTTACTTCTACACAGAAAACGGAATGATGGTAGTGAAATCCTTCTCAAAAGGAACCAAACAGTATTAGTGCTGCGGTCTGAACAATAAGCAAAAAAACCCACCGGCTAAGACCGGTGGGTTTTTTGGTAAAAGTTAATCTACTATAAAAACATAGATGGGCGTTTTTCATCCTTGCGTAATTGGTTCAACCGGATTCTCGTGCTTTCATATTGCTGCTGAATGGATTTATAAGCAGAATCATTGAAAAATAAGATACGGTCGAAGGTCTTTTTGCATTCCGAAGAAAGTCTGAATACCGTAAGCTCCTCTTCAGCGCATTCCTCTTCCGGTATTTCTCCCATTTGGATTTTGGAGATTCTTTCCTGCTCCTCGGGTGAAAACTGCTGTATTATATGCGCAATCAAATCGTCACATTTTTTGGCACGTTCCATATAGGGAACGCGCTGCTCGAGAAAATCCTCCAAATCGATTTCTTCCTGTCTGCTTCGCACCTGAATCTGCTTTGTCAGATTCATCACTTTAGTCAGCAATATTTTTTTTTGCTCCAAACAGGCCGCAATTTCTTGAATGGACATAATTCCTCCTTTATCCTCCGATGAGGCGAGGCTTATTTACTCATATGGGTAAGCTTATCCGCCTGTACCCAGGTATCTCTTAAATCCTGCACCAGTGGAAGCAGCTCGTCCAGAAGCTCGGGATTATGGCTTGCCTCCGCCTTTGCGATCTGTTGATTAAAAAAAGTATAAAGCTGGTTCAGATTATCGGAAACGCTTTGCTTTTCATCCAGTACCGCAGACAGATAGGTAAAGATATTGCTGCACTTTACCGTGCATTTCAGGGAGGTAACATAGTTCTCACTTTTCATCATCATTGAACCGTAGCGCAGGTTTTTGAGCGCCTCATCAAACAATGTGATGAGCTGCTCTCCCTGGGACATCGTGTTAATCGACTGCGTCTTGTATTGCTGAATTGGATTTGTCATAAATTAGCCTCCGTGTTTTTCATGTGTTTTTTAACTCAGGAGGATGATGTATTGTTAAAGAATAAACTGGATTGTGCGTTCATAACACTAAGATAAGATTCCAAAGCGGTGAATTTTCTATAATAGCGGTCCTGCTCCGTTTCAAGCTGGGTTTTTAAATCCTTGATTCTTGAGTTATAATCCGTAATTTGCCTTCCAATTACGCTAGTGTCGTAATCGCGGCTGGATATACCAGCTTTTTGAACCAGAAGACCGTCAGCACCGATGCTGGTATTGGTATTTTTTGTAATTATGGTTTTCAATCGGCTCGCAATACCGTCTTTTCCGGTAAACAGAGAGGCAACAAGGTCGGGGTTATTGGTCAGCGCACTTTTGAACTTTGTTTCATCTATGGTCAGCTTTCCGTATTTATCATAATCAACTTCTGTAATTCCTACAGAGTAAAGAGCATCCTTTACGGAATCGACCATATTAAACATTGCGTTACGCATATCGTAGCTGACGGTAGTGAGCAGAGAGTCCGACTGCAAAATTCCTTTTTTGGCGTAGGAGTCCCATTTCGCTATTTGGTCCGCCGTCATGGTCGACTTCTGGTCATCTGTTAGCGGCGCGTAGGTTTGACCCTCTGTTTTTTTGCTCTCGTTTACTTTGTCATTGATTACTTTTAAAAGAGCATTGTAATCATCAATAAAACTGGATACCTTCTTGTACAGATCGTCTGTTTCACTCTTCACCGTAAATGTAATCGGTTTATCCTTTGTTACGGTGGTGTCCGCTTTTAAAAGCTCAAAATTCACTTCGTCCACAGTAAATTTATTCTCGGTGCGAGAAATTAAAGTGGCATTGTCCGGGTTTCCGTCGAAGCTTATCATTAATTCCGCGTTTCTACCGGCTGTTACCGAATAGTTTACCGCCCCGTTATTCTGCAGGATAACCTTGTTCCCGTTTACGCTCATGCTATAGCCGGATACACTGCCGATTGCACTGCTCAAAGCGGATGTAAGCTGGGCAGCAGTAATGCTGGTGGGATCTTCTGAGCCATCACCAATTACAATTCCGATATTTCCGTTTTTGGTTATGCCGCCGATTAGGTTATCCGATGTAGCAAATTCGTAAGTTTTATTTCCGATTATAATTGTTTTTCCCAGCATGTCTTCGCCTGTTTTCCCGGTAAAATTATATTCCAGCGAAGAGCTTGATCCATTTCTAAAATTGCCGTTTACTATGCCTGAAACTGCAGGCTCATTTTGATATCCTGCCGCGTTTGCGGTAAATGTCACAATGCCGCCGGAAGAAGAACCTGTGTAACCGGAAAGTCCAATGTTTTTAAAAGCTGCGGCAATATCGTCGGCAGACGCGCCATCGGGAATCGTTATGGCGGTGTTTCCGGCGGCGGTATTTCCGTTGGTATCAAATTCATAGATGGCGCCGTCAATGGTGATGGTATCACCGTCATTAACAGTTCTTCCGTTAAAATCAAAAGTAAGCGCAGATTGCGTGTCTGCTTTTTTACCGAATAACACAGTGGCGAGGTTGCTGCCACCCAGGGTGGAAATATCCACCTTGCTGCCTTCGCCGCCATTATCCGCGGTAATACTGAACGAATCCAGCGTGCTGGAATAGGCAACAGTGACATTCGCGTCATTGTCGTTATTGATGGTTGAAATTACGGTAGCAAGTGTATCGGTAGCCTTAAAGGCGAATTCCTTGCCGTTTATTGATAATCCGAAAGATCCGTCCGAATTAGAGGTAAGGGTATTTCTTAGATTTCCGGTTAGATCTTTCAAAGTTTTATTGGCGTTGATTCTGTTAGATTCTCCTGCGTAGGTGTGCAACAGACCATCTGAGCCAAGCAGACCGGATGCGTCGCTGGAAACGACCGTGAAAGTAGAGGTTTCGTTGAGCGCTTTAAAGCTCAACTTTCCCGCGTTTATGCTGACCGCCACATTTCCGGTGCCAAAAACGTTGTTGAGCTTGCCCTGCAAGTAGGAAGCCATGCCCTCCGGCGTGGCATATGCATTTTTATCACTTTCATCGAACGTAACCCTTTTTGCCAATCCATTCAGGTCAAAGGTAATCGTAGCGCCTGCAAGCGTATCCTGCATATGGGTTTTAACCAGCTCAGCCCCGTTCACAGTTCCGGTAGCAGTGTAGACCCCTGTTCCGCTGTCAAAACCGAAGCCCTTGAGTACATTCTGGGTACCGCCGGTGACGTTCACTGCCCCCGCGGAACTGTTAAAAGTAATTTTTAAATCAGAATCCACATTGACAGAAAGCTTGTCCTTCAGCTCAGGATTATTCTTGATCGCGTTGTCTAAGCTTTGCTGCAATATCCGTTGATTTTCGGATTTCAGAGAATCTTGTAAAGCAGAATCCGTCGAGTCAGAAGTACATAATGAAATGGAAGATGGTATCTCCAAAGTATAGGATTTGCCCCCGATGGAGAAATCAAGGGAGGAACCGGAGGAGATCGAGTCATTAAAGAAGCTCCTGACATTCGTATCGCTCCCTAAAAGGGTAATTACACCAGCTTTTTTATCATCAGCCTTAAGCCCTAAACCGGATAACAGACCCGAGGAACCGCTTGCGATATAAAATGTATTAGTAGATAAATCTGACTTATTCAGTTTAACCTTACCGTCAAAAACGCTGAACTCTAGTTTACCGCTGATATCGCTATTGGCATTGATTTTTTTGTTCAACGCCTCCGTTACCTTTTGCAGATATTCAATTCTTTCGGTATCGGATACGCCGCCTGCCAAGGCGGAATCATCCAGGCTAAAGTCGCCGTCAAGAGTGACGGCGTAGTCCTTACCCGCATAATTGATTGTTATGGAGGCTCCGGACAAGGCACTTCTTGTATAGGCATCCTTCACTTCCGACAGGGAAGTAACGGCTTGATTTGAAACCTTATAACTGGATGAAAAGCTTGCCTGAACCGCTAGCTGCTTGATTTGCGTAATTACCATATTTGAGGCATTGGTTGAGTTGCCGCTGACGTTCAGAGCGCTTGAGGTATTATTGATTGTGGAATTCTGAAAGAAGGCCCGCATAGATAAATTGCTGCTGCTGCTGGAGGTAGAGAAATATTTATCTTGAAATTCCTGTAGGGCGGACGTAACCTCCCGGTAAGAAGTCTGCCTCCAGGCGGCAAGCTGCTTATTCTGCATTAATTTATCTATTTTCTTCTGAGTGCCCATAGACAGCTGCTTTACTAAAGCATCGGTATCCAATCCGGACATTAAACCGCTCAATCTTCTGCTGGAGCTTGCTGTCAGGTTCAATGAAGAGGAGGAGCCGGATGAACTAGAAGTATGCATAAAATTAACCTCCAGTTAAAATAAGACTTTATACTCTTTATATCGTCTGAAAGGTCACAAAAATTTAGTATGATCGAGATAATTATTTCTTTGTTTAATTTTTGGAATAGTTAAATTTTATTATATTTTGTCGATATATAATCGAAAATAAAATATTTATAACTTTCAAAATATGCCCTGCATGATTATTCGAATTATAGAATTTAATGATGTGGAAAGCGATGTGAGATTAGGAATGACATTTATTTCGATTGATAAATTAGAAGCAGGAATGATGCTTGATCAGGATATATATCTTTATGATTATAAAACATGTAGAATTGCCATGCTAAAATCGGGGCAAGTGCTAACGCAGAGCTATATCAATCGGTTGGCTGAGCTGAGAATCACCGGGGCCTATATCCATTCGTTTGAGAAAAAGGATGCAAGCAGCGACCTGTTTTCTCCAATTAAAACAGAACTGAAGCTGGAAGCGATTTCAAGTGTTCAGCGTGTCTTTGAGATGTTTGACCACACAACGCAAAATATTAACGTGAACTGTATTAACCAGACGATGGAGGTATCCAAGAAACTGGTCAACGCGCTGAAAAACAACAAGGAAGCGAAAATCAGTATCGCGAATTTGAAGTCCTATGACGATTATACCTATAATCACTCTTTTGGCGTTTCTGTCCTTTCCATCGCAATTGGTATTTCGCTGGAGCTTAGAACCGCCGATCTCTATGAGCTGGGTTTTTGCGCGTTGCTTCATGATATCGGTAAAATGTCAGTTCCTATTGAAATAATAGCAAAACCGGCTAGGCTTACAACCGATGAATTTGAAATTGTAAAAAAACACCCTCAAAAAGGTGCGGAATTTTTTTTGAAGAACAGCTTAGCCAACCGGAAAATATGTGCCGGAGTTTTGACTCACCATGAAAAATTCAACGGCTCCGGCTATCCGAACGGGTTAAGCGGAAACGGAATTCCTTTATTTGGAAGGATTATTTCTGTAGCGGATGTGTACGATGCGCTTACCTCCGTCCGCCCTTACCGTAACCCTTCCAAACCCCCGGAGGCAATCGAATATATTATGGGCTGTACCGGTAACGCATTTGACTATAATATTGTGGAAGCTTTTCTGAAAAAAGTATCTCCATATCCGGTTGGTTCCTGTGTTAAGCTTAGCAACGGTGAAATTGCCATTATTATCAAGCAGAACGAGCAGCATCCGCTGCGGCCGGTCGTGCGATTTTTTAATCAGCCCAATATAATTTTAGATCTATGTATGCAGCGTGATACACAGAGTATTGTAATCGAAGATATTTGTAATCTTTCAACGACACAACTGGAAGATTAACTGTCTTCTTTTGAGTTGCTCACAAAGCTTTAGGGGAAATCTTCTCAAACGGTTTTTCGCTGTATTTGCCAATGAAAATCTACCTGACCGCTTGCAGCCATCGGATTAAAAAATCCGGTGGCTTTTTTAGTAAAATTTTTCTTGACAAAAAAGCAGGAATGGTGTAACATAATTACAAGTTAAACATATATATATACTATGAATTATAAAAGGAGATCGACCTTATGACAAATCAGTTTTTATGCGAGTTTCAGGCGGCTGCTTGTTGTTGCTGCCATTCTGCAATAAAAAAATGGCTGATTTGCTGTTACAACCTTTTTTGACGGTTTTTCCCCCGGATAAAGGCCGGACGGTAAATTGCCGCCCGGTATTTTTGTGCCTATTTTAATCTGTGGAGATAAAAATTTCAGGAAGGATGGTGATCAGTTGGATTATGTTTTTTTACTGAAAAGCCTGCCGCTCTATGCCCATGCGGCAGCGTTGACGCTCCGGATTTCCTTCTGGTCCGTCCTGTTTTCTCTGTGTATTGGCTTTCTGTGCAGCATCTTAGTATATTTCAAAGTTCGGGTGCTCAAGTCTGCGGCAAACCTCTATATTGAAATTTCGAGAAATACACCTTCGCTGATTCAGCTCTTTTTTCTATATTATGGGCTGACGCAAATCGGGCTTAAGCTCGAAGCGGAGACTTGTGCCGTTATCGGACTTACGTTCCTAGGAGGCGGCTATATGGCAGAGGCATTCCGCGCGGGTCTGGAATCCGTCAGCCGAAGTCAGATTGAGTCGGGGATGAGTATCGGTTTGACGAAGCAGCAATTGATTCGTTACGTCATTGTTCCGCAGGCATTTTCCGTGGCACTGCCGGCGCTGGAGGCAAACACAATTTTTTTGATTAAGGAAACCTCCATTGTCAGCGCCGTTGCGCTTTCCGACCTGATGTTTGTGGCAAAAGATTTAATTGGCATGTATTATTCAACCACGGAAGCACTTTTTGTGCTGGTGTTAGCCTATCTTATCATCCTGCTTCCGGTTTCTCTTTTGTTAACTGCTTTGGAAAGGAGGGTGCACTTTGGTCAATTCGGGAATTCTCGTAATTCTTGACGGCGCAAATCTTTTCCGGCTGGTCGTCGGATTGCTTGTTACCCTAAAAATTGCCGTTGTGTCCGTTCTGATTTCCGGCGTTTTGGGGATTCTGTTCGGAATTGCCATGACCTCACGTTCAAAGGCCGTTCGGGCACTCTGCCGGGCTTATCTGGAAGCAATCCGTATTATTCCCCTTCTTGTGTGGCTGTTCCTCTTTTACTTTGGTCTTACTCGCGCAATAAATATTAATTTGGGCGGAGAATTGATTTCCATTGTGGTGTTTTCGCTCTGGGGAACCGCAGAAATGGGAGACATTGTGCGCGGCGCAATGCAGTCACTGCCTAAGCACCAGAAGGAATCCGGTGCGGCGCTGGGGCTGACGGCTGCCCAGAATTACCGTTATATCATTATTCCTCAGATTGTTCGGCGTCTTTTACCGTCCGCAATTAATCTTGCCACAAGAATGATTAAAACAACCTCTCTGGTCGTTTTAATCGGAGTGGTTGAGGTGCTCAAGGTAGGTCAGCAAATTATAGAGGTATCAATTTTAAAGGCTCCGGCAGCTTCATTCTGGGTTTACGGACTGATTTTTGTTCTGTATTTTATTATTTGTTACCCAATATCGCTGTTGTCTAAGCAGTTGGAGCGCAGATGGCAGACTTAAGGAGATAGGGAATGGAACAAAAGCTTTTATTGGAATTAAAGGGATTACATAAAAATTATGAAGGCACGGAGGTTCTAAGGGGTGTTGATCTAAAGGTATACAAAGGAGAGGTCGTTGTTGTGATGGGCTCGTCCGGATGCGGAAAAAGCACGCTTTTGCGGTGTATCAACGGGTTGGAGCCAATTGAATCCGGCGAAATTTTTTACGACGGCGAACCGATTGAAAGCAGTAAATGGCATCTGGTTCGCCAAAAAATCGGAATGGTTTTTCAAAGCTATGATCTTTTTCCGCACATGACCATTTTGGAAAACATCCTGCTTGGTCCTCTTAGGGTGCAAAAGCGCTGTCGGGAGGAAGCGCAGCGGCAGGCTTTGGGGCTGCTGGAACGAATCGGGCTGCCGGAACGAAAGGACGCCTACCCGCGTCAGCTTTCCGGCGGGCAGAAGCAGCGAGTAGCCATTGTGCGCGCATTGTGTATGAACCCTGAAATTATGCTTTTTGACGAGGTTACCGCCGCTCTTGACCCAGAGATGGTGCGGGAGGTATTGGACGTTATGCTCGGGCTTGCAAAGCAGGGCATGACTATGGTTATTGTTACACATGAAATGAGCTTTGCAAGAGCGGTGGCGGACAGAATCGTTTTTCTTGACAACGGAATTGTTGCCGAAGAATCCGGTGCACAGGAATTTTTTCTTAATCCTAAAACCGATCGTGCAAAGAATTTCCTGAATATCTTTCAATTTGAAACAGAAAAGGGGTAATTTTAATGAAAAAAACAAGCAAGGTTTTAGCGTTTTTACTGGCGGCGGTGTTGACGGCCGGTTCACTGACCGGATGCGCACAGAACGCCTCGCAGTCTTCTCTGGAAAAAATCAAGCAGAACGGAAAAATAAGAATTGGTGTCTTCAGCGATAAGCCGCCGTTCGGCTATGTGGATTCGAATGGCAAAAATCAGGGGTTTGATGTTTTTATTGCCAAACGGTTTGCAAAGGATTTGCTTGGTGATGAGAACAAGATTGAGTTTGTTCTGGTCGAAGCGGCCAGCCGCGTGGAGTATCTTCAGTCCGATAAGGTGGATATTATCATGGCTAATTTTACTGTAACCGATGAACGAAAGCAGAAGGTTGACTTTGCAAATCCGTATATGAAGGTTGCACTGGGTGTGGTTTCTCCGGAAGGATCGCCGATTACAGATGTTTCACAGCTCAAGGGCAAAAAATTGATTGTGAATAAGGGAACCACGGCAGAGACTTATTTTACCAAGAATTATCCGGACATAGAGCTTTTAAAATACGACCAGAATACGGAAGCCTTTCAAGCCTTGAAGGACGGAAGAGGTGCGGCGCTGGCGCATGATAACACGCTGCTGTTCGCTTGGGCAAGGGAAAACAAAGGCTTTACCACAGGGATTAAAACACTTGGCAGTCAGGATACTATTGCACCCGCAGTCAAAAAAGGGAACAGGGAGCTTCTTGACTGGGTAAACAACGAGCTTGCCACGCTGGGTAAGGAGAACTTCATCCACAGTGCCTATGATGCCGCACTCAAGCCTGCTTACGGCGACTCGGTGAAGGCGGACGAAGTTGTAATTGAGGGTGCAATAACAAAATAAGAAAAAATACATTAGGGGTTGACAAACCGGGTGGATTGGTATAATATAACTATACAATTCATATATATATAGTATTTATTGAAGGGAGCAACCGCCATGAAAACGAATTCCATCAACAGCTTCAGAATGAATTCCATGGTGTGCACGATGTGTGTCATGTGCTGCCGCATGTCTAAAATTCATCATGGCCAACACTTCCTGCTGCTGTAAAATAAACTTTGCATATGTGGGGAAGCCGACAGGCCGTTATGGTCTGCCGGCTTCTTTTTATTATCGTTAATCGACTATATCAAATTGCGGCAGCGAATCCAAAAAAGAAGGGGATGGTAACTTGCGGTGGGATACAGAACGCCTGCGGCTTCGGATACAGGCCTTGGCTGGTGGGAGGCGGTATCGATATTCCAGACCGGTGGAGGGGAATTTCAACTGCCTTGCTCCGGGAGAGTTTGATTGGTGGAAATACAAATATTACATACGTCAGATTGAACGGGCGGAGCATGGCAAAGGAATCGAAGAATTTTTTATGGGACAAAAACTCACCTTTCTGGGGGATGGCTTTAAAAAAGACAGCGAATTTACTTTAACCGCAGGTGGTGACCTGCTTTCCGGCAGTGAAATTACCCCGCAGACGACCGGTCACCTATGGGACGACGTGGCGGACTTTTATTTTAACGCAGATACGGTATACGCAAATTTGGAAACTCCGTTTGCGTGCTCCCAAGGGGTGGGTAATGCACCTAAAAGCGGTATTACCTCTGCTCCAACCCTAAACGGTTCAGCCGAAATGTTTGCCCGGTTCGAAAACGGAGGCAAAGGAATCACCGCTTTTTCAACCGCAAACAATCACGCTCTGGATGCAGGAGAAGTCGGATTGGAGGAAACACTGGATTTTCTTGATATGCATGGCTGCCTGCACGTTGGAACGGCAAGAACAGAACAGGAGCGCGACGCAATACCCATGGTTGAAAAAAACGGAGTGAAGATTGCCTTTATCTCCTATACATTTTCGCTAAACGGAAAAATCCTGCCTGAGGGCAAGGAATATCTGGTTAATTATATTCGGCTGAACAAACCGGATTCCGATCTTTCCCTGATTCAAAAGCATGTACGCTCGGCAAGGCGGAACGGCGCCGACATTGTCGTCGCGTGCCTGCATTGGAGTTTGGAATTTGAGTCTTATCCTGTTTCTAACGTTATTCACATGGGTCACCGGGTTCTAAGGGAGACCGGAGCGGATGTTATTCTTGGCAACCACGCACATGTGGTTCAGCCGCTTGAAAGCTATCGGTTTACCGACCCGGTAACGGGCGCGGAAAAGACAGGCTTGATTGCCTATTCGCTGGGGAATCTCGTTTCAGATTTTAACACAAAAAATTGCCGGATGAGCCTGCTTGTTAAAATTCGCTTTGCAAAAGGCTCTCAAAACGGAACCCCGGCGTCAGGAATCCAGGCGATTCAGTTGAAGCCCATTTACACCCATAAGCGCTACAATTTAGGGCAATGCTCTGATTTTCGGCTGCTTGATTTTTTAAAGCTCTCACAGCAGCTGAAAAACGGTGACAACCGGCTTGGAATCACGAAAAAGGAGGTTCGGGAAATTCTCCGCCTTGAGCGCTTATACAATCGGTTGATTCCTTTCCAAGACACCTTTAGAGAGGAGGCGGACTCCCTGTGATCAGCCTAAAAAATATCAATAAAACCTTTTTTACAAGAGAAAAAGAAATTACTGCGCTTCAGGATATCAATCTGGAGATCGCACAAGGAGACATTTTTGGCGTAATCGGCTACAGCGGAGCGGGAAAAAGCACCTTGATCCGCATCGTAAATCTGCTGGAAAGGCCGGATTCCGGAACCGTTACGGTCAACGGTGTAAACCTCTTGGATGTTGGAGGCCGGAAGTTAGGTGAAATCCGTAGCAGCATAGGTATGATTTTTCAGCAGTTCAACCTGATGAACAGCATCGATGTTTACAAAAACATTGCCGCTCCGCTCAAAAACCGGAAGATTCCAAAGCAGGAAATTGATGAAAAGGTGGAAGAATTGCTAAAGCTGGTGGGGCTTTCTGACAAAAAGCGCGCTTATCCCAACCAACTGAGCGGCGGTCAGAAGCAACGGGTTGCAATTGCCCGCGCACTCAGCAGCAATCCCCGGATTCTCCTCTGTGATGAGGCAACCTCCGCGCTGGACCCAAATACCACGCAATCTATTTTACAGCTTTTAAGGGAAATTCATGACAAGCTTGGAATCACGATTGTTATCATTACGCACCAAATGGAGGTTGTAAAGAGCATTTGCAACAGGGTAGCCATTATGGAAGACGGAAAAATCGTGGAGCAGGGAGACATCGTCGATATTTTCACAAATCCGAAAAGCGGGATCGGCAGAGAATTTGTTTCACGTTCTATCGGCAGCGAATCCATTGAAAAAAGCTTACGGCCGTTTCACGGCAAAATCTACAGGCTTAGCTTCTTTGGAGCGGTTACACATGAGCCAATTCTTTCTTATCTGTCATCCAGATATCATGTAACCGTCAATATACTGTTCGGCAATATTGAAACTCTGCGCGACACCGTGGTAGGAAGTCTTCTTGTGGAGTTTCTTGGGCAGGAGGAAAATATCCGCGACGCGATTGCCTATTATCTGTCGCTGAATACGAAAGTCGAGGTGGTAAGGGATGCTCAGCAGTCTGATTCCCAATGTGGTTGAATATTTTCCGGAAATGATAAAAGCTTTGCAGGAAACGCTTGTGATGGTTTCTTTTTCCGCCCTGTTTTCCACACTGATTGGAATTCCCATCGGAGTAGCACTTGTTGTCACCTCTGACGGTCACATTCTGGCAAACAAAAAGTTCTATTCCGCCCTTTCCAAAGTCATCAATACTCTGAGGTCAATTCCTTTTGTGATTCTGATTGCGGCGATTCCCGGCTTCACCCGCCTCATTGTGGGCACAACCATCGGCGTAAAGGGCGCTATCGTTCCGCTGGTGGCGGCCTGTATCCCGTCTGTGGCGCGGCAGGTGGAAATCGCGTTGGTCAAAGTGGATCGGGGTGTCATTGAGGCATATCAATCCATGGGTTTTTCACCCGCACAGATTATCATTAAGGTGATTCTGGTGGAAGGGTGCAAGGATATGGTGCTTGCTGTTACAGTTTCGGTTATTAGTCTTATCGGGTTTTCTGCCATTACCGGAACGGTGGGCGGCGGCGGATTGGGCGATTTCGCCATTCGTTACGGTTACCAGTATTTCAAGAGTGACATTATGCTTGTCACGATTTTAGTCATTGTTGCTATCGTTTATCTGATTCAGGGAATCGGAGACTTTCTTTACCGAAAGCTCAGCCATTAAACTATTATTATACAGGAGAGATGGATCATGAAAAAACTATTAGCCTTATTTTTGGCAGCTGCCCTGGCGGTCAGCACCACCGCCTGCTCCCCGGCCGCTCCCGCGCTCCAGTCTTCCGCGCAAAAGAGCGCCGCGGGTGCGGACAACGCGTTCTCCCAGCCTGTAACCTTAAAAGTCGGCGTAAACGGAACAGACTTCCGCCTTTGGGATAGTCTGAACAAACGGCTCAAGGAGTACAATATCACCCTGCAGCCAATCAGCTTTTCAGATTACATAAAGCCAAATCAGGCACTTGCGGATAAAGAAATCGATTTGAATGCGTTCCAAACAGAAATTTATTTTAATACCTTCATAAAGCAGCACAGTTTAAATTTGGTGTCCCTTGGCTATACATTTATTGCGCCGATGGGAATTTATTCACAGAAAACCAAGGATGTTTCCAAAGTTCCGGATAACGCCAGAGTGGCGATTCCAAACGATGCAACAAACGGAGGGCGTGCTCTAATTCTACTGGAATCCGCGGGATTGCTTAAGCTCGACGGCAAGGATCCGGTAACCCCAACCACCAAGAATATTGCAAGCAACCCCAAAAATCTTCAATTTGTCTCTATGGAATCCGTGCAGATTCCCCGCGCCCTGAACGATGTGGATCTGGCGGCCATCAACACCGGTGCCGCGACCGACGCGGGATTAAGTCCGGTCAAGGACGCCATCTTCCGTGAAAATGCAAAGGGAGAATCCGCTAAAAACTATTTTAATATTCTGGCGGTTCGTCCGGAGGATAAAGATAAGCCGGCGTTCAAAAAGCTTCTTGAAGTCTACCAAACGGATGAAACAAAAAAAGTCATTGATGAAATCTACAAGGGAGCTACTGTTACCGTATGGTAAGCTTTCGAATAATTGACAAAGCGGAGGCTATCCGCACGAATATAGCAAGGGGGCGTTTTTGTGTCTGATTTTCGAAACCAGACCTTACAATATATAAATGAAAACCAGCAGCTCTTTCGGGATGCGGCCAAACAAATTCACGAGCATCCTGAGGTTTCCAACTACGAGTTCTTTGCGTGCGAGCTTCTCTCAGAAATTCTGCGCAGCCACGGATTTCAGATTGCAAAAAATGCGGCCGGTCACAGAACTGGATTTTCCGCTTCCTTACGTTCCGAAAAGCCCGGGGCAGTTATTGTATTTCTAGCGGAATACGACGCCCTGCCCGATTTAGGGCATGGCTGCGGTCACAATCTGATTGGCGCGATAGCCGCATATTCCGCAATCGCAGTTTCCCGGCAGCTGGATAAGCTTGGCGGTGAAATACGGGTTTACGGAACCCCGGGCGAAGAAGGCGGAGAGCAGGGAAGCGCAAAGGAAAGCTTTGTTCGGGAAGGCTATTTCAAGGATGTTGATATCGCATTGGAGGTTCATCCGGCTCCCGTTAATACCCTCACGCCCCGAACGCTTGCCCTCGACCCAATCGACATTGAATTTTGGGGCAAATCGGCTCACGCCAGCACAGCTCCGGAGCAGGGTGTCAATGCATTGGATGCCCTGATTCTCACCTATAACGGCATCAACGCCCTAAGGCAGCATTTGCCTGATGATGTTCAAATTCACGGAATCATTCTGAACGGAGGAAGCGCTCCTAACATTGTACCCGACTATAGCCGAGGGCGCTTTTATATCCGGGCCAAGACACGCGCGCAGGTAGATGCGGCAAATAAAAAAATGCAAGCCATAGCGGCCGGAGCAGCGTCTATGACTGGCTGTAGCTTTGAGGTGTCTTTCTTCCAGAATAAAATTGATGATTTAATTCCGAATGAAAAGCTGGATGCTGTTTATCGCATCAACGCGGAGGAGTTGAGCGAAACGCTCTCTGAAATTAATCTTTTCCCCACAACGGATGCCGGAAATGTTTCTCATGTCGTACCGACACTGCATGCTTCGTTAAAGTCGCTGGAGGAGAACGTTCCCGCACATTCTACCGCTTTTCGCGACGGATGTGTTAAGGAATACGCGTTGAACTCCATTGTACGCGGCACAAAACTGCTTTCGCTGACCGCGCTTGATTTGCTGGAAAATCCCGCACTCGTAAGGGAAATTAAGGAAGTCCACGAAAAAAACTTAGGTATTTCTGTAATATAACAGATGGAGCCTTTCCAACGCAAAACCGTGCATTTTATTCCGAATACCTATCAAATGCAACAGTCCGCATTGCGGGCGATGTAAGCTGAGCCAGGGGAGTCCCCTGGCTCTTTTGCCTGCACTATTTTCAACGCCTCGTTCAGTTCTGCTTCTACCGCAAAACAGAGCGTAAAGCGCGAGGCTTTGAATTATATAAACAGTTTTGTTTGTGCGGCTTGCTATTCGGCCGCTGTGGCTTCTGCCTTTGTTTTATGGACCGTTCCTTTCGGATGCTTGGGCGGCGCATAAATTGAATATACCTTTAATGGGGTTTCTCCTGTGTTTATTATATTATGCCAGGTTCCCGCGGGAATTAAAATAGCAGTACTTGAATTTACTGATTTCTGAAAATTCATATTGTTCCTATCATAACCCATTTTTACAAGCCCCGATCCCTGTTCAACCCGAATAAACTGGTCGATATCCGGGTGCATCTCTACTCCTATATCCTCTTTGACATTAATGCTCATAACAGTAAGCTGCAAATGCTTTCCTGTCCATAAAGCAGTACGAAACGTATGATTACTTTTAGTTGCTTCCTCAATATTTATTACCGCTGGAAACGGACCATAATCTTTTAATTCATTACTGTTAAACCCGTTTTGTTCCATCTTACAAGCACCTTCCTTTAAAAACATTGCTCTTTATATCTTATGAAATATATTTCTTATCAGTGACAAGTAGCCTTAAACAGAGAGGACGACCGTAACCTGAATTGACTTCCTCTCAATTAGGCAAATATTCTTTATCTGACCAACTGTTTTAATGCTAAGTTACAAACCTCCTTCATACAATCCATTGAAAGAGGTGTTATTATGGGAAATGAACTTGCTTGCTGGGAATTGGTTGGCTTTATCTTTGTAACTGTGTTTGGTTCTCTTTTGCATTTTGTTTATCATTGGTCAGGAAACAACCGTGTTGTAGGTCTTTTTGCACCAATAAATGAAAGCACCTGGGAACACCTGAAGCTGCTTGTTTTTCCAATAGTGCTCTATAGCATCGCTGAATATTTAGCGTTAGGTAAGAATTATCCTAACTTTATTCCGGCAAAAGCATTAGGAGTGCTCCTGGGGATGTTAGCGATCGTTGCCATCTTCTACACCTATACCGGAATGCTGGGAAGGCATTATCTATGGGCTGACATATTAACCTTTATCTTGGGTGTTGCAGCCGCTTATGCATATAGCTGGAAAATTATAAATAAGCAGCCAATAGGCACGAGTGCTCAAGCGGCAGGATTCCTGATTGTTTTGATACTTATCCTGAGCTTCGCGGTATTCACTTTATATCCGCCACATATTGCAATGTTTTTAGACCCTGTTACAAATTGCTATGGTACTGCTCCCGGATCGCGTGCTCCTCACTGATTTGGCAATCTTCATCAGGAACCATTTTTATAAAATCTTCTTTACTGGATAAACTATCCCTGAAAGGGGATAAATTCATGAGTAAAAATAGACAAGGTAAAAATCGCTCGCCTGCTACAAATTCTCAAACCACTTCAGCAGTTCAACCAATAAAACCATTACCTGAAGTAGGGAAACCAATGCACGGAAATTTCGACAAAGAGGAAAAAAGCAACGAGCAATTTCCGTCAGCTTTATAAATCATGTTCCATACCGCTCTATCATAGGGCGGTATGGCGCTTTTGTTGCTATTGAAATACGGAGTCCGAAATCAAACGAAATTCAATCAGCTTTTAATTGAGAGATTAGCTAACGTCAATTACCGTTTGAACATTGAAGTGAATAACTGAAATAACTATTTTCAGTAGAAGCTCTCAAAGAAAAAGCAATTTTTTTGACTTTTGGCTCTTGATTTTTTGCGGCGTATACGATATAATAAGCAAGCACTCGCAAATGGACGTTTAGCTCAGCTGGTAGAGCATTCGCTTGACGTGCGAAGGGTCATAGGTTCGAGTCCTATAATGTCCACCACTTAATAACAGGGTAAAGGTGATATACTTTTACCCTTGTTATCATAAAATCAAGTGTCTATTCTATAAACATTTGATTTTATGATAACAATTAACTATAAGTCACGAACGCTTGTTTGTCGGCACCCTTTCCTATGGTACACCGAGTAAGCGCAGCAGATGCCGGCGTCATACCCCGTATACACTTCCACGTATTTTCAAAATGCTGGATTGCTCACCAAAAGGGTCATGGCAGAAACAGCAAATTGATATCCATACCGCAAGCGTGAAGTCAAGTGAGTAAATTCGAGCATTGAGTTTAGGTCTCAATGTTGGACTTGACTTATTTGTCAAGGTTCAGGTAAAGTGAAAAAATAAAGTCTGCACCCTCACCGTTCAATAAGGGCACAGACTCTTGACTGTATCCGAAATACGCAGTAAAATAAACCACGTAGAATCGGCATTCACAAGTCATATGGGTCCTTATTACCCTTATGGCGCATGGCGGCTAACTGTTTTGCCGACAGTTGGTCGCCCGTGGATGCTATTTTATTTCTCCACTTGGAGAGAATTATATACCAAATAAAAACAAAATGCAAGATATATTTACACCGGAGCATTAATTTGTTCCGGTGTTTTTTATGATTTGATTCAAAAAGCGGAACCAGTTCCGCTTTTTAAACCGTACATTAGAGTTTCTCACCGGAAGGACTGCCCGTTTTGCTGATAACGCAGCCTTTCTGCCCTCGTAACCTCCGGGGAGGGTAATCGTTAGTGGTTGTTTCTGTATTCGTACCAGGCAGCTCTCTGTTCCTTCGTCATCGGTTCCGGAGAATCTATTTCGATGTAATCCTGCGGTCCAAAAATCGCCAGCTCTTCTGAAAGGAAGTCGGTCTGCGTGATTACCTTTGCTGGGATAGATTCATTGTTGCTGGGGACTTCAATGCGGTGTAAATACAAGTTGCTGTCGTAGTACCAGTCGGAATCAATGTACCTTTCCTCCGCGTCGGTCATTTCAATGTCATAGATGTACTTTGCCAAGCCGCCGAACACTTCAAGTCTGGTCGGTGCTTTATCAGGATCTCTCATGTCGTAAAGTATGATGTCCGTTGCTTTGCTGCCTTTGCAAGTCAGACTTGAGATTGAACCTTGATACTTATAAAGTCTTTCCATTTTAACCGCCCCTTATCTTTACTGTACTTATAGTATACTACGATTTGCGTAATATGTCAATACGTTAATCGTATATATTTACCGATAATAGTAAATAATTTTTACGCATATCGTATTGATGTTACACTGGCGATGTGGTATACTAAGGCAAAAGGAACGTGATATTTATGCCGTTAAAAATGACATTAAAAGTAATGTTAGCTAAAAGAGAAATGACGCAGAAGCAGTTATCCGATAATACAGGAATTAGACCACCAACCATATCTGCAATTTGTACCAATACAGCCAAGCATCTGCCTGTTGATGTAATCGAGAAAATCTGTGAGTGTTTGGAATGTCAACCAGGAGACTGGATAGAATTTAAAAAATAGGCAAAAAATTAGCCTCTGCCGTTACTACAGCAGAGGCATTATTATGTTTGCCTACAGGCGCTTGATATATCAACCGCCTGTAAAAAGCGGAACCAGTTCCGCTTTTTATGCAGATATTGTTGAAATTAATTGCGATATGGAATATAATAGATTCGGGGTTCATTAGTAGGGAAAACATTAAGCTTGAGGAGGGAAAATTTGTATTTGTTTGAATTTTTTAGAGGAATAACTCGAAAATCCAATATTCCAATTTGGATATACTTGCTGTTAAACATCTTTATTATCGCCGCGATTATACAGATGATGTTGAGTAATTCGTATGTCCCATATTGGAAGTCGTTGACTATTGGCATAGTGTTATATGCTATTTCTATTGCTATGGCTTTATCGCCATTAGGCGAATGGATTCTTCGCCTTCAAACAGGTTGCAAAAAAATTAAAAGGATGGATCAGATAAACAGAATTCAACCACTATTTGATGAAGTTTTTGATAGAGCAAAACAGTTAAATCCAACAATTCCTGATAACATTCAATTATATATTAACAGTGATGAAGCACCAAATGCTTTTGCGACAGGAAGAAAAACCATTTGTGTAACCAATGGACTTCTATATATGCCTGATAGTCAAATTCAAGCTGCCTTAGGACATGAATTAGGTCATTTGGTGCATAAGGACACAGATTTAATATTGATTGTTTCCGTGGGCAATTTTATTATTACTTTTGTGATTACAGCAATCCGATTTATTATAAATTTTCTGCAAATGATATTTGGGATTCTCTGTATATTCATGGGCGGACAGGATGGAGCGGTAGCATCTATAATGAATTTATTTTGCAACATGTTAATTAATCTTTTTGTAACAGGTTTTATGTGGTTATGGACTAAAATTGGAATTCTTTTAGTAATGAAATCAAGCAGGAAAAACGAATATGAGGCCGATCAATTTTCTTACAATTTAGGATATGGAAATGATCTCTGCATCTTATTAGATTCTATTGGTAAGACAAACACTAAAGGACTATTTGCCAATTTGTCAAATAGTCACCCTGATAAAAATGATAGGATTTCAAGATTGCAAGAACTTGGCACAACATATAGAAAAGATTATTAAAGGGATAGGTATTTTGCTTTAGAAATCGTCTTTGATTGGGAATAAAAGCCTCTGCTGTTTTGAACATTGGACAGCAGGGGCTTAATTACATATGGCTAGATGATTTATGTCAATCGCCTGTAAAAAGCGGAACCAGTTCCGCTTTTTGAGATTACCTTTCGATCTCATGGGGCCGTTGCATCAGTAGACTTTCAGCGATCTTATCAGATTTGCACTGCGCCGCCCGGAGCCGGTTCTTCAGACTGTCCGGTCGAATGGCAGCAGCATCTACTCGATCAATAAGATTTTTGCGATATATAGCAAAGTCGGAGAATTCCAGGGCGCTTCTTCTTTCCATCAGTTTCTGTGCATCATTAAGGATTTGAAGAAGACTGTCCCGCTCTTCAGGTGACCAAAAGCCGGTTAAGACTTGATCAAGTATTGCCGCCGGGTTTCGATTTCGGCTTATCCTTTGATCATATAAACACTGCTTCTCCCGATTGTATATCGTGATGTTATCAAAAAGATGCAGCTTGTCAATCTGATTAAGATTCTCCGCAAGGCTATGTACAATTCCGTCGTGCTTATCTCTTGGAGTTGCTCTTGCGGGAAGCCCCCGCGAAATCATTTGTTCATAACGCAGGATTGTACTGCTATAAGAGATTTCCGGTTTTACAGCCATCATACATAGCTCAACAGAATAACCTTGCTGCTTTAGCAGCTTACAGGTTGATATTGGTACGGATGTAGTTCTTAATGTTCCCTCAACAATCAGATTGTAATGCAGCTGGCTTAATCGGGAAATAATAGCTTCCGTCATTTTCCCCGAAAAGGCATTGGTATAATCAACCCAGTCTTTTCCGTACTTCTCCAACAACTTCCGAAAATTTGGGTGGTGTCTTCTAAAATCATCCCCATTTATAACACTGATGTTATTGGTAACATTATCCATTATAATCCCATGGAGAGTAGTCTTACCTGAGCCGGGCTGCCCTCCAAGTACATATCCTTTAGGAAACTGGTCTGGCGTTGCTCGATTCCGCAAAAGTGCGAGGATTATCTCCAGCTCGGAATCGAATTCTTCAGAAGTAAACTCTGCAAGTGGTTCATCCTGTAACATAACAATCAAGCCTCTAATGATTTTAGGCAGTTTTCAGCAAATATAAATTGCCCTCTTACAACTAAAAGCTCCTCCATGGTTTTGCACTGCAGCAGATCATGCTTTAAATTTGTAATGGCTCTAATCATAACCGTAATTGGTGTTTTTTCGTTTATGTCTATCTTATGCTGTCTTATATAGTTGCATAAGTCAGCTATAATGTTGGCGGCCTGTTCACAAAGAATCTCCTGCTCCAATGTGAGCGTATACGTATCCGACAAAATAACATCCCCTTTATGATTTTATGATGGCATTATACCACTTTTGTGATAGAATATCCAGATACGAATTATTAACGCTGGTTTTCAATCAGTTTAACGGAAAAAGCGGAATCAGTTCCGATTTTCTTTAAATTTCCATTGATAATCAGGAACAAGCGTTCTATAATAATTACAAACATTTGTTTGGAGTTAAGAATGGAACGTGTGATTCTGCACAGTGATTGCAACTCTTTTTACGCCAGCGTGGAATGTCTCCACCATCCTGAGATACGCGATAAGCCGGTCGCGGTCGGCGGCGA
>JAEZYP010000066.1 GCA_023418995.1 Bacillota bacterium
AGGATGCAAAGGACTCGCAGGGGGATTTTTAACTCCCAACGGGAGGGTTCCATAAAATCCCCCTGCACCCCCAGTATCCCCATCAGTCAGGGCGATGTCAATTTTTTGCGTGGTTTTCATTGACGGGGAGATGTATTCGGGCAGTATAGCATGGGGGGCAGAGGCTCAGAAAATAGGCTTCTAAGATAAAACAGGCGGAGAGTAAATTACCCTCCGCTGAATTTGTAGAAAAACGCAAAGAGAGCACCCGTCTTGCCGCAGGGCGTAAATCCTCAGCGTCTGTTGTTTTTATAGTAGGAAGAAGGCATGGTTATTTCAAGCTGCTTTCCGGTGCCGTTTACCACGCAGTCCAGGGGGCTGTCCGCAACATGGACGGGCATACCGGTCTCCTGCTCGACCAGCTGGTCAAGCCCGCGCAGCAGCGCGCCGCCTCCGGTCAGCATGATGCCGTGGTCGATGATATCGGCGGAGAGCTCCGGCGGGGTTTTCTCCAGCGTGGATTTAATCGCGTCAACGATCATCGCGAGCGGGTCGCTCAGTGCTTCGCGAACCTCTTCAGCGGTAATCTGCACATTTTTTGGCAGACCGTCTACCAAATTGCGCCCCTTAATTTCAATGGAAGCCTCTCTGTTGTCGTCTGTCGGATACGCGGAGCCGATTTTAATCTTGATTTCTTCAGCGGTGCGTTCTCCGATCAACAAATTATATTTTTTCTTTACGTAGGATATAATGGATTCATCAAACTTGTCTCCGGCAACGCGCACGGAAACGGAGGTGACAATATCGCCGAGAGAAATGACCGCGACTTCCGCGGTACCACCGCCGATATCAACTACCATGCTGCCGGTAGGCTCGCTTACGGGCAGCCCGGCGCCGATTGCCGCCGCCATGGGCTCTTCAATAAGCTCTACGTTATTTGCGCCTGCCTGACGGGCGGCGTCCTCAACCGCGCGACGCTCCACCTCGGTTACGCCTGACGGGATGCATACAATAATATGGGGCTTGGAAAACGCGTTGGACTTTACCGCTTTGCGAATAAAATGCTTGAGCATGGTTGCGGTAATATCGAAGTCCGCGATTACGCCATCCTTCAAGGGACGAACCGCGACTATGGAGCCCGGGGTACGCCCGATCATTTCCTTTGCCTGAGAACCGACGGCGAGAACGGTGTCGGAGCGAACATCGACGGCTACTACCGAAGGCTCGCGCATGACGATGCCCTTGCCCTTCATAAAGACCAGAGTATTGGCGGTACCCAGATCGATGCCTATATCTTTTGAAAACATGAGTTTTTCCCCTTTCAAGATCGCGCAAATTAAAAAAGACTTATATAAGAAACATTATAACCTCTAAAGAACGAATTCTCAACTGTAAATTTATGAAATCGCACATTATTCTCAAAATTAAATACAAAAAATTAAATGCCCTTTAAAATCCGATTGATTTTAGCGATGGGCAGCCCCATTACATTATAAAAATCCCCGTCGATGCGCTTGACCAAAAGCGCGCCGCGCCCCTGAATCCCGTAAGCGCCGGCCTTGTCCAACGGCTCGCCCGTGGCAATGTAGGCGTCAATATCCGCGTCCTTCAGCGGGTAAAACTCCACCGAGGTGCACTCATGACCGGTGAGAAGCTGGGTTCCCGCTATAACGCAGTAGCCGGTGTATACCTGATGCACGTTTCCTGAAAGCAGCCGGAGCATCGTTTTGGCTTCCGCTTCATCCTTCGGCTTGCCCATGACGCGCCCCTTTAAGACAACCAGAGTATCTGCCCCGAGCACCGTGGCCTGCGGATTTTCCTTCGCAACCGATTTTGCTTTTCTCACCGCAAGCTGTTCCACAATCTGCATTGGCGGCGTACCTTGCAGGTATTTCTCGCTCACGAAAGCGGGGGCATCCGTGAATTCATAGCCTGCCATTTTCAGCAGTTCCTTCCTCCTGGGAGAGGAGGAAGCCAAAATTAACATGGTTCATCCCTCGATTTTCAGATTTTAATTTGGTATAAGATACGATAGCGGCAAGCAGCAGAACCGCCTGGGCAACATGAATGCTTCATCGCGTCTACGGTAAAGCTTACAACGGAAAGGGTTACCGTCAGCGGAGAAAAACTGAGGCTCGCGCCCGCACCCAGCCAGAAGGCGTAAGAATTGCCGACACTGGCGGCTGCGATTATTTTACCCAAAACTACGGCTAAAAGCAGCAGGATAATTAATAAAATCAATGGAATCAAATTGTTTTTCATTCGAGGACTCCGCTTACTTTCCGGTTGAGCCGAGACCGCCCGCGCCGCGCTCCGTTTCTCCAAGGTCGTCGGTTTCCTCCGGCTCCAGCCCCAGAACCGGCATGACCACAAGCTGGGCAAACCGCTCCCCTGGCGAAAGCGTGTAAGGCCGATCGCTCAAATTGCAAAGACCTACAATCAGCTCTCCGCGGTAATCGCTGTCGATGACGCCCACGGCGTTGGAAAGCGAGATGCCGTGCTTTACGCCCAGCCCGCTCCGTGGGAAAATCAGTCCCACGGTGTTTTGATCCGGCAGAGCAATCGCAATTCCGGTGGGAATCCGGTAAAGTCCGCGCGGCTCCAGAGTGACAGGCTCCTTGATACAGGCGTATAGATCCAATCCGGCTGCGCCGTTGCTTCCGCGCGTCGGCAGGGTTGCCTCCGGCTTCAGTTTTTTTATTTTTAGTGTTTTATCCAAAGCTGCCACCTGTTTCCTAATTTCAGTATTTTTTAGATAATCCCCCGGTAATACAGACCGCGTGTAAACTCTCCCTGCGCGGGCGACCCGGATAAGTACTGCCGAAGCACGGTTTCGGCCTGCTCTTTTGTTTCGATGGTGAAGCGCAGAAGTCCGAAATCCTGATTTTTTACCTCGCTGAGCCTGTCCGCCATGTAAAGCGGAACGGAGTTCAGCACCTCACTGCAAGCTCCGTAGCACTGGACGGGGAAACGAATGCCCTTGCGGTCGGTCAGGAACGGCTCGGTTTTACACTGCTTGCAGCCGCCCGCGTTTGCGGCGGGACAGTTTCGGGTGAGCATCAGCGGCAGTCTGCCGTAAAGAAGCAGTCCCCGCGGCAAAGCGCCGCCGACCCGCGCCGCCTGAGGCAGGGTCAGCTCAAGGGAAAGCTCGGTGTCCGCCAGCCCGAATTCATCATACCACTCCACAGCCGCCGAATTTGTGATATTCAGGGAGAAGCCGCCGTGAACGGTAAGCCCCAGCGAGAGCCCGAGTTCCGCCGCTCCGAGATTCCCCGCCCAGACGTCGGTAATGCCGACTTCCTTCACGGCGGTCAGCCGATTTTTCAGCGCTTCCTCTATTCCAAACATACCGCGCGGAATTTCGAGGGCAACCGGGTAGCCGTCCTGCTTCAGTTGTGCAAGCCGTTTAATATCCGTATGGTACGGGAGATAAACCAGCTCGCATTCCCTTGCGCTTTCCGGAAGGTCACAGTTCACAAACCGCGCGCGATATTTCATCTTTTTCGCCAGATGGTTGTTGTTTTGCGGAACCGAAGCTGCTGTAAAGGGAACCGGCGCGCGCCTGCTCCGTGCTTGCTCCAGCTTTTCCAGCGCCGCGCGGCGGAGGCGGTTCAGCGCGGAGACCGGAACCGAAAGCCCTTCGTCGATTTCACACGAGAAAGTCTTCACAACAAACGGTGTGCCGCCCGTTTTTTTCAGCTGCTCCGCACAGCGGTCTTCATCGAGCGGGCGGTTCAGCGCCTGTTCGGGGATATCGCCCCGTGCTTCGACGGAATTGCCGTCCTCATCACGGATCTGTAAAAGAATCGGGCTCCCCTTGTTGATTTTAAGAATAATAAAAATGGGGATTCTTTGCAGCTCATTATGGTAAAGGGCGCGCAGCTCGGAAAAAACCGAAGCGGTTGCGCCAGTCACATCTTCCTTGGAACGGATACCAAACATTTCGCGACCCAGCTCGGCGTCAAGGTACCCGGTAGTAAAGCCGGAGCGCGAAAACACCGCGCCCAGGTTTTTGAGCAGGGCTTCGTCCGCCGGCTGCTTGTCCGCCGCAAGGCGGCAGGCGCGCACGGCGGCGGCAGCATATTCAGGGCGCTTCATACGTCCCTCAATTTTCGCGCTTACAATTCCGGCCTCTTTCAGCTCGTCAATCCGGGCGATCATGGATAAATCCTTTAAGCTCAGGTCGTGTCCCGTTCCCCCCTCAACCGCAAACGGAAGGCGGCAGGGCTGGGCGCACTGACCCCGGTTTCCGCTGCGGGAGCCAAGCACGGAGCTGAAATAGCACTGCCCGCTCACCGACATGCACAGCGCGCCGTGCACAAAGGCTTCCAGCTCCACCGGTGTTGCGGCGTGAATCTCTGAAATCTCCTTTAAAGACAGCTCGCGGGAAAGCACAACCCGCTTCAGCCCTGCCTTTTCCAGCGCGGCGGCGCCCATCGGTGTGTGGATGCCCATCTGCGTAGAGGCATGCACGCTTAATTCCGGCGCGCATTTCCGCAAAAGCCAGAGCAGACCGGTATCCTGTACCAGAACCGCGTCCACTGCCAGAGAGCAGGCGTACCGAATCAAATCGAGCGCTTGGGCAAGCTCCTGGTCGAGCAGAACCGTATTTACAGCGAGATAGACCTTTACGCCCCGTGTGTGGCAGTAGGAAACCGCTTCCTTCAATTCGTCATCGTTGAAATTTTTTGCAGAGGCACGTGCGCTGAACGAGCTTGCGCCCAGATAGACCGCGTCCGCGCCGGCGCGGACGGCGGCGGTCAGACTCTCCGGCGAACCGGCCGGGGCCAGTATCTCAGGCTTAGTCCTCATTTTTCTTTTCAAAGAAGCTCATAAAGCTTGCCTGCTCCGCTGTTGGGTCGCTCGTCGGGGCAACACGGGAGTAGCTGCCGGTTTGAGGTCTTTGTACGGGGGCACCGGAAATCGCAGGCCGCGCGCAGGGCTGGCACTCCTCCTGCACAGCGGGTTCCTCCTGAGGTTCTCCGTTTTCTTCGGAAAGGCGGGCGCGAAGAGCCTGTATCTCGCGCCGCATCCGCTCGATTTCCCGCTTAGCTTCCTCCGCCTCTGTTCTGGCGCGGGAAGAATCCTCAAGATAATCTTTGATCTGGGAGCGCAGGTTGTCCGCCCCGCCGCAAGCCTTGTGTGCTTCATCGCAGTAGCTCAGCGCGGTGATAATCGCCGCCAGAGTGACGGAAATACGCTCATTCCTTGCAAGAATATCCTCCATCGCCTTTTCCACTTCTTCTCCGATGGAACGGATGTAGCTTTCACTGTCATCCGAGCTGATGACGCATTCGGTTCCACAGATGTTCAGTTTGATTCGATTTTTACTCATGAGGTCATACCCTTTCACACGATAACGGTTTTAACTAAAATTTATTATAATATATTGTACCATAATATGAAAGCAATTTCATTAAAATTTACAAGTGGGTTCTTTCAGGGCCCGCGTGAAAAAACGGAATTCGTAATATTCTACAAAATCGAAATATTTCAGCAAGGCTAAAATGCATAGTTTTGTTAAATATAACTAAATATTGCAGAAAAAATCATGATAATAAAATTTGTCGAGTTCAACGCAAATTTTACTAAAAAAAGGCTTTGCAACTGGCTAAAACCGTCTTTTTCGATATTTATTCAACCGACATTGTTATTATTGAATAAATCAGAATAATAGGTTATAATGAACACAAAGAGGAATCGGGACGCAGGAAGCCCACCATTCCGGTTTTACCAGGAGGAAGCATTTATGAACTATAAGCAGCCTGTCAGTAAAATAAAAAAAACAATCTGTGAGAAGCTTGACCGCAATTTCGGCGTCAGCCTGGAAAACGCGAGCGACGAGCAATGCTACAAGGCAGTCGCCCTCACAGTGCGCGACCTGATGACGCAGAGCCGCAGCGAATACATGGCGAAGACGGAAAAGACGCATACCAAGCAGGTGTATTATCTCTGCATGGAATTTTTACTTGGCCGTTCCCTGAAGAATAATCTGTTCAACCTCGGCATCGAGGAGGATTTTCGCGACGCGCTGAATCAGATGGGACTGAAGCTGGAATCCCTCTACGAGCAGGAGCCCGACGCAGGTCTCGGCAACGGCGGTCTCGGAAGATTGGCCGCCTGTTTTCTGGATGGTCTTGCCACGCAGGGCTACCCGGCAACCGGCTATTCCCTTCGCTACGAATACGGCATCTTCCGCCAGAAGCTGGTGGATGGCTGGCAGACAGAGCTGCCGGATTTCTGGCTGCCCGGCGGCAAAATCTGGCTTCAGGCCGTGCCGGAAAAGAGCGTGGAGGTTCATTTTTACGGCAAAATTGAGGATTACTGGAACAACCAGTACCATGTGGTAAACCACAAGGACTACACCAAGGTAATCGCGGTTCCCTACGATATGTATCTTGCCGGAATGGACGGCCGCGGGATCAGCCGCCTGCGTATCTGGGCTTCCCGTTCCGCTGAGTTCGATATGAAGCTGTTCAACGGCGGAAACTATATGCGCGCAATGGAGCAGAACGCGATGGCGGAGGCGATTACCAAAATTCTGTATCCCGACGACAACCACGCGGAGGGCAAGAGCCTGCGCCTTTCCCAGCAGTATTTCCTTGTTTCGGCTACCATACAGGATATTATTCGCCGCCATCTGTTTAAATACAGCACGCTCGATAATCTGCCGGAGGTCGCGGCAATCCACCTGAACGACACCCACCCGGTTCTGGCAATTCCGGAAATGATGCGCGTGATGCTCGACGAATGCGGCTACAGCTGGGATGCGGCATGGGATATCGTGACCCGTACCGTCGCCTACACCAACCACACCGTCATGTCTGAGGCGTTGGAGTGCTGGGGCGTGGATTTGTTCCGCATGATGCTGCCCCGCATCTATCAGATTATTGAAGAAATCAACCGTCGTTTCTGTGCGTCCATGCATGAAAAAGGTGTGGACGGCTACAAGGTGGGGCGCATGGCTCCGCTCAATGACGGCTACGTAAAGATGGCAAACCTCGCCGTGGTGAGCAGCCACAGCGTAAACGGCGTTTCCCAGCTTCACAGCGACATTCTGAAGGATTCCGTGTTCCATGATTTTTATACCGAGATGCCGGAGAAATTCACCAATGTAACGAACGGCATCGCCCACCGCCGCTGGCTGAATCAGTCCAACCCGGCGCTGGCCTCTCTCATCACCGAGCTGATCGGGGATGGGTATATCCACGACGCGTCTCAGCTGGAAAAGCTGCTGAAATTCAAAGACGACGCTTCTGTTCTCGACAAAATGGCGAAAATCAAGCGCGGCAACAAGCTGCGCCTTGCCGAGTTTATCAAACGCGAAAACAATCTGGAGATAGACCCGGATTCGATGTTCGATGTGCAGGTAAAGCGTATGCACGAGTATAAGCGCCAGCATATGAACGCGCTCGAAATTCTTTCGACCTACCAGTGGCTGCGCGAAAATCCCAACGCGGATTTTGCTCCCCACACCTATATTTTCGGGGCAAAGGCTGCGCCGGGCTACTACTTTGCAAAGCAGATGATCCGGTTTATTGTTGATCTGGGCAAAACAATCAACAATGACCCGCGCGTGAATAAAAAGATGCGGGTTGTTTATCTCGAGGACTACCGCGTCACGCTTGCGGAGCTGCTGACTCCCGCCGCGGACGTGAGCGAGCAGATCTCTCTTGCCGGCACCGAGGCTTCGGGTACCAGCAATATGAAATTTATGATCAACGCGGCGGTAACACTGGGCACGCTGGACGGGGCCAATGTGGAAATCCACGAGTCCGTCGGCGACGAAAATATTCTCCTGTTCGGCATGACCACGCCGCAGGTAAACGAGCTCAAGCCGAATTACAGCCCGCGGGCGCTGTTTGATAAAAATCCGGAAATCAAGAAAGCGGTGGAGGAACTGAACACCGGCTTTAACGGGGTAAGCTTCCGGGATATCGGAGACGCTCTGCTTTCCCGCGATACCTACATGGTTCTGGCGGATTTCCATTCCTACAAGCAGGCGCGCAAAAAGGCGGAGCTTCTTTACGGAGATGCCGCCGGATGGAACCGCATGGGTCTGGTTAACACCGCAATGGCGGGTCGTTTTGCGGCCGACCGTGCCATTCGTGAATACGCGGAGAATATCTGGAGCGCCTCTCCGCTGCCGCTGTAAACGGAGGAGCATCCGTTGCCGGAAATAGGGGCATAAAAATTAGGATTCTTCTTTTTGCGCCGGAACACCGAAGTGCGGAACCGGCGGCTAGGAAGAATCCGATTCCTTTTGCTGGAGGGACTTGAATGTTTAATTCCAGAAATCCGATTTACCGCGACCCGACCGGGGCTGTGCCGAATGGTAAGGCTGTTCATTTCAGAATTACCATGCCGCGCGATTTGAAGTGCGCCGACGCAAGGCTGGTTGTCAGGAACGACGCCACCGGTGAAGAGCACGCTCTTGGTATGTTTTGGTGCGGAATGAACGGAGATAATTTTGAATGGTGGGAATGCCATTTTACCGCCGATAAGCCCGGTCTGTATTTTTACTGGTTCTATGCGGATACTTGGCGGGGAACCCTGAAGGTTACGCGCGGCTACGGCGGAGAGGGCGCTTTTCAGAATACAAACCGCGTCTGGCAGCTCACGGTCTATGACCAAGCCTTTGTTACACCGGATTGGCTTGCCGGAGGTGTGATGTATCAGATTTTTCCGGATCGCTTTGCCTGCTCCGGAAGTAAAAAAACGGGTGTTCCGCAGGATCGTAAAATGCATGGGGATTGGTACGGTCAGCCCGATTGGGCGCCGAACGAGCAGGGGAAAATCACCAATACCGATTATTTCGGAGGCGACCTGCGCGGAATTGAGCAAAAGCTTGGCTATCTGAAATCGCTGGGCGTTACCTGCATCTACCTGAACCCGATTTTTGAATCCCATTCCAACCACCGCTACGATACGGCGGATTATTCAAAAATAGACCCCTTGCTGGGCAGCGGGGAGGATTTTATCCGTCTGAGCAAAAAGGCGGCGGATATGGGAATCCGCATTTTGCTCGACGGCGTTTTCAGCCACACAGGAAGCGACAGTGTCTACTTCAACCGGGAGCGCCGCTACCCGACCGACGGCGCTTACAACGCGCAAAGCTCCCCGTACTTTTCGTGGTACACCTTCCGGCACTGGCCGGAGGATTATGACTGCTGGTGGAATTTTATTACCCTGCCGAATGTAAACGAGCGTAATCCGCAGTATAATGAATATATCAACGGAAAAAGCGGGATTATCCGGAAATGGATTGCAGAGGGCGCCGGCGGCTGGCGGCTGGATGTCGCGGATGAGCTGCCGGATGAATTCCTCGATAACCTGCGAGCCGCTGCGAAAGCCGAAAACCCGGACGCCCTGGTGCTGGGTGAGGTCTGGGAGGATGCCTCCAACAAAACAGCCTACGGCTACCGCAGAAAATACCTGCTTGGCAGTCAGCTGGACAGCGTGATGAACTATCCGTTCCGAAACGCGATACTGGGGTTCCTGACCGGAGCAGATTCCGCCGACATGATGGAGATTATTCTGGATATTCTTGAGAATTACCCCCCGCAGGTTACGCGCCTGCTCATGAACCATATTGGTACTCACGATACCGAGCGCGCGCTCACCGTTCTGGCAGGGGAACCCCTGCGCGGACACGGCAGGCACTGGCAGAGCACGGCGCGCCTGACAAAAGAGCGCCGGCGCAGCGGGCTGCGGCTGATGCGGCTGGCTTCGCTGATGCAGTTTACCCTGCCGGGTGTACCGTGCATCTATTACGGAGACGAAGCCGGTATGGAGGGATACCGCGACCCGTTCAACCGTGCCTGTTACCCGTGGGGTGACGGGGAGAAGGAATTGACGGAATGGTATCAAGGACTCGGAGAAATGCGGGCTTCCTGCACCGCCTTAAAGCAGGGCGGCTTTACCCCGTTGATTGCCGGAGACCGCTGCCTTGCCTATGTGCGCTGGGATGAGCACGGCAGTCTGCTCTGCGCGCTGAATTCCGGGGAGGAGAAAAAAAAGTTATCCCTGCCGGGAGAGTGGCAGCAGGCTCAGGTCTGGGTCGGTGCTCTGCCGAATACGTATGGCGACCTTTTGCTGGAGTCGCAGGACTGTGCTGTTTTATACCTGAAAAAGGAACCCATCGAACCCGCCGAACAGGAAATGGTCGCAGCAGAGAAGGAAAGTCTATAATACAGCGGAGGAGGGTCTTCGAATGGAAGCGTTTAAGGTCAGGAGACTGAAGCAAAGCGAAATTTCGGAGGCGATGGACCTCGTCTGGAAGGTCTTTCTGGAATTTGAAGCTCCCGGATACAATTCGGACGGAATTGCAGAATTCAGCAATTTTATCGACTGTCAAACCATGCTTGACCGGATGGGAAATTCTCAGATCACGATTTGGGGAAGCTGGGACGGGGAAAAAATCATCGGCGTTATCGCCACCCGCTCGCCTTGCCATATCTGCCTTCTTTTTGTAGACCCGGAATATCACCGGAACGGAATCGCCGGAAGGCTGTTTCAAACCGCGCTGAATTATTACAGGGAAGACCCGGAGGTCACGGATATGACGGTGAACTCCTCCCCCTACGCGAAAGAGGTTTACCAGCGGTTCGGGTTTGCCGAGCTTGATACGGAGCAGGAGGTCAACGGAATCCGGTTCATTCCAATGAGGCTCACCTTTTAAAGAGATACCGTTTCTTCTTTTTTGAAGAAAGGTTGGAAAAATGCCCTGCGCTGCCAAATTGGCGGACGCAGGGCATTTTTAGGAAGAGATAGGTATAATCAAATATTATTTTTACCTCTTGCCCCTCTCATTTCACAGAGGCTGAATGAGAGGGGTGATTTGATGAGACAAGAGGTAAAAGGGAGTAATTTAAGGAAAAGGAACTATTTAGATCGTTATTTCCACGGTGTTCCCATCCGGGTCAAGCACGCTGCTTTCATAATAGCCGTCGCCGGTAATTCTTGGTCCCCTGAGAACGGTGTACCCGTCCTTGCGGAGCTTTTCGGTCAGCTCCTGTACCGCCGGAATATCTCCCACAGAAAAAGCGAAATGTACAATTCCGGTGCAAAACTCATCACAAGGGGTATCGTGGCAGCTCACGTTTGACATAAGCTCCAGATTGGTGTCGGAGTCAAATTCTATAAAGTAGGAAGAGAAACCCTTTAGCTTGTTCACATAGAGCTGGTTGGCTTTGCCGTTAAAATACTTAGTATAAAAATTCTTTAATTCTTCCAGCTTACGGGTATAGATGGCTACATGGCAAATTCTCATGATTCTCCCCCATTCTTGTTGTTTAGCAACCGTGTCACGCAGTGGACCGAATTTCCCCGCTGGTCTCTTCTGAATAAAAACCGGGATACCGTGCAGTTTTCAGGTGAAAGGCATTCCAGGCGGAGCGCAAAATTTCATCCAGGAAAATGGTCAGGTAAACGGCAAAGATATCCATTTTAAAAACGTATACCAGGGTGTAGGCCGATGCAATTACAAAGAAAGTACCAACAACCTGGGTAAAAAGCATCCATTTGGCATCGCCGAAAGCGCGGATTCCGGTTCCCACCTGTACGCATAGCGATTTCGGAAAAATAGCCACGCAGACAAGGATAAAATAAAACACAGAGCTGCTAATCAGCTGGTGGTCATTGGTAAAAAGACTAAGAATCTGTCTCGAAAACAGAACAAAAAACGCAAAGGCAACGGTAATAATTGAAAGATTATATAAAATGCTTTCGCGGATAACGGAGCGGGATTCCTTTGGCTTTCCCTCCCCGATTTTATATCCGATGAGTGTGAGACTTCCGCGCGCAATGCCGTCGGAGATTAAAAACGTCATACCTTCAATCGACGTAATGATGGTAAACATCGCCACCGCGGATTCGCTTAATCCGTTCATCAGGCGGATGAGCATCAGGCTGCCGATATACCAGGCCATTAATTCAAATCCGGTCGGAAGACCGAGTGTCATAATCTGTTTGTATTGGCTGAGCTTTGGATGAACCAGCTCCGTAAGCCTCGCTTTAATCGGAAGGCTTTTAGAAAGAAACATATACAGAATCAGCACAACAGCAGAGGAAATATTGGAAATCGTGCTCGCAATGGCTGCACCCTCCATTCCCAACTGTGGCATACCGAGATTGCCGAAAATCAGGCACCAGTCCAAAAAGATATTCATCATTACCTTATAGATACCGGCGTACATAATCGGCTTGGTTTTACCGACTCCCTGCAGGGAAGCCTGAACGGAGATATCCACACCGAAAATCAGCAGATACAGGCTGAGAATTTTCATGTAGTTGTCACAGTAGTCGATTAGGGAGGAAGATACGCCCATTGCGAGGAAGATTGTATTTGCAAGAAAGTACCATACGGTAAAAAGCAGGGTAGAGAACACGGAGCTGAAAACAATGGAGGTGTGCATATATCCCCGCGCCTGTTTAAAATCCTTAGCGCCCGCGCAGCGGGAAATCAGGATGGTTAATCCGGTGGAAATCGAAATTACGACCGAAAGGGTTGCCTGGTAAGGAAACGATACGTTGCCGATGGCGGAAAGATACTCTGTTTTAAGGTTTCCAAGAAAAGCCCTGTTGATTAGGGTCTGTGCCTGAAAAACCATTCCCTGGATAATAATAGGGATTGCAATTGCAAAAATCTGGGTATAATATTTCTGGGAGGTGTCTGTTTTGCCGGAACTGCTCTGCATGTAGGTAATACCCCCGATATAAAATGGGATAGGATCGTTTAAATCTTATGTTATAAACTTATAAAAGATAACAACAAAAGTATAAGACTTATTTTGTTCGCTGTCAATACAAAAAAGAAAATTAATGGATAATAATATGCTAAAATATCAAAAGCAAAATTAGTGATTTTCATGAAAATACTGATTCTGTGCAGAATTGCAAAAAAGCCTTGACTTCTGCCGTCGTATCTAATATAATAGTAAAGCTGTCAGTTGGACAGCCCCAATAAAATATGCGCTCGTAGCTCAGCTGGATAGAGTGCTTGACTACGAATCAAGAGGTCAGGGGTTCGAATCCCTTCGGGCGCGCCAATTAGGGTGGTAAATTAGGGGAAAGAGATATCTTTTTCCCCGGTTTATCATAGAATTAAGAACTTAATTAAATTTAAGCATTTAATTTTATGATAACATCCAACTCTAAATCGCCAGTCGCTTGTCTCTCGATACCCTTTCCTATGGTACACCGAGTAAGCGCAGCAAATGCCGGCGTCATACCCCGTATATCCTTCCACGTATTCTCAAGGTGCTGAATTGCTCGCCAGAAGGGTCATGGCAGAATCAGCAAGTTGATATCCATATCGCAAGCGTGAAGTCAAGTAAGTAAATTCGAGCATTGAGTTGTGAGCTCAATGCTGGACTTGACCTATTTGTCAAAGTTCAAAAGTTTTATGGAAAAAAACAAAGTCTGCACCCTCACCATCCAATAAGGGTACAGACCTTGACATGTATCCGAAATACGTGCTAAAATAGCAACGCATAAACGGCATTCACAAGTCATATGGGTCTGGTTTACCCTTATGGCGCATGGCGGCTAACTGTTTCTCAGACGGTTGGTCGCCTATGGATGCTTTTTTCTTTTATCCACGTAATGAATTATATACTGAATAATTTTAAATTGCAAATATTTTTTAATAATTTTTTTGACCGGAGAATTCCGGTCGTTTTTTCTTAGACGGTTATGACTTGATCAATCCAGTTGCATTGCATTTTGAAAGACAGAGTACATAAGGGTTTGACTCCCTTATGCAGCGTGGTTTATTTTGTGTCGATCTTGAGATGCTGCTCGCTGACGGATTTTCATTTGCTTCACTTTTAAACGTGCCTCGTCTTTTTGTGCCGAGAGCCATAAAATGCGAATGAAAATTACTGAAAATAAGGTTGTGGCGATGCTATACTGTTTTAGAGGTGAAAGAAGCATGGCGAGTGAAGCAAAGTTAAAAGGTAATAAAAAATACCTTGAAAAACTTGACGACATTAAGGTTCGTGTACCCAAAGGAAAAAAATCTGAAATTTATGAATTTGCAGAGAAGAAAAGGGGATATTCAAGTTTAAACGCTTATATCGTTAGTCTGATCGATGCTGACATGGAAAAAGGCTAATTTACTGGATTAATTTTATTTTGCATGGTAGAATATTGTGTGGATTGGCTCATCAGCTGGTTCAGATATAAGATAACCGGAGCTTGTGGAAGAGGGCCGGTTATTTTTTTTGGTTAGTCTAAGAAGCTTTATTTTGTATTAATAGGAGAATTTGTTTTCTCAAAAAATCGGTTTCTGCATTTGTATATCTGTGTAAGGTAAAAGCGACATTCGTATGCCCTAATAGTACTGATAGAGCCTTGTAGTCCACTCCGCTTTCTACCGCCCTTGTAGCAAAAGAATGGCGAAAAACATGATTTGTTAGAAAAGTATAGCCAGTCTTTTTTCGAAGGCGCATATAAAGTCTTTTAAGTACAATTTTAGTAACGCGTCTGTTCGCGGTTGATGTGAAGATATATTCGCAATAATGGGGGCTTTCGTCGATGATTTTTTTTGCTTCCGGCAACAAAGGAATTGTTCTGACACCGGCCTTTGTTTTACTTGAACGTATATATATTTCTTCTCTTTCTCTGTTGTAGTCTTCCCATTTTAGATTTATGAGTTCTCCGGCACGAAGGCCTGTGAGGAGCAGGAACAATACAATGTAGCCTAATTTGTCAGCTTTTGCTGCAGCTTCAACCACCTTCTGTTCACCCTGAGTTAAGGCACGAACGATTTTTTCTGACGCCTCTGGAAGAATAATAAACATAGCAGGATTTTCTTCGCACAAGTGATTTCTCATCGCGACTTTATATGCTTGGGACAAAATACCTCGTACTTTTTTAACGGTAGATTTAGAATAATCATTAGCTAGTTGATTAATCCATTTTTGGATATCCATTTCTGAAAAGTCAGCAAGCATTTTGCCTTTTTCATTTGCTTGGTATTTCAGCATCATTTTAATCACATATTTATAACACAAATATGTATTCTCGCGCTTACAGGGCTTTACATACACCTCCAGCCATTCGTTCAACCATTCTTCAACTGTTTTTTTCATAATCGTCAAAGACCTCCAATAATAATTTCGTTAAAAAATTATCTCATAGAACATACTCTTTTTGTTACTTTGGTGAATTATTTGCTTACACGAACCAGCAACCCGTCCTCAAGACCGACTAAGTAGAGCTCATCGTCCCATGGGGTTAGGTGATTCCGGTTAAGGAAGCTGCTGGGGATATAGGTACTGCAAACCCGGATACCCACTAATTCTTCGTTTTCAGCCAGAGGACGCGGTTTAAAAGGTCTGTAGATGTAGTGATCGTCGTGGTTTTCTCTGATTACAGTCGCGTCATGGGTATCAATTCCGTAGTTTATCAAATACAGCCGCGGAAAGTAGATTTTTTTGTTTCTGGAGATTTTGAGGGGACAGCCTATGATGTTCATTCGGAACAAACCTCCCCCAGGCACATAAAATCTGTGTTTTTTGGAGAAATGGCAATTCCGCAGGTGGTGGCAATTAAATAAACGCAATCCCCGACTTTGATATGGTTCTCAATTGCCCATTCCATTGGCAGGTTAAACCGGCCGATGCTGATATCCTTTGGCTCAGCGCTCTGGCTGTAGGAGCTGGGATTAAGAAAAAGCAGATTCTGCTCTTTTAGCATGAGAACGGTATCATCCTCTCGGATTCCGCAGAGCTTTCTTAGGCTCTTATCAATTACGATTCTGTGACGGGCGGAGACAATTGCGGGCAAGCCGATAATTTTAATTAAATACATGTTTATACTCCAATCGGTTTATTTTGGGCAACAAAAAGGCAGACCAGCTGTTCACTGGTCTGCCGAGCTATGTATGAGGCTGTGTCAGTTCATTCGAGGGATTGTTCAAAACCTTCCTGAAACTCATTTGCTTCCTGCTGAAGCTGTTCGTTTTGCTTAACCAGCAAGTTGTAGTCATGCTGCAGGGCATTGTGTTTTTGCAGCAGCTCCTCGTACTGCTGGGACAGCTGCTGCTTTTCAAACTGAAGGGCGGGAAGCTGTTGGTTCAGAGCGTAGATGGCGTTGATCTGACTGTGGACATTGGATTGTTCAATGGTCATGGATCTCATCAGATCATCGTGCTTTGTCTGCTCCACGGCAAGCTGCTTGTCGATGGAAGAAACAGTCTCACGAATTTCAGATGTGGACTGTGAAATATTTTCTTGTCCAAATTTGAGTAATTCACATTTCGCGTTCAGTTCGCTGCTGAGACGATTATGGTCTTGAGCTAGGAATTCTTTGTTTTTATTTTCGTTATCCTTAATTCCAGTATGTTCATTTTGCGAATCCTTTCGATCCTTAACGGCTCTCCAAATTTCTATGCCGATTCCAAGGATTAATAAAATCAAAGAACCCAAAAGCGCGTAATCCAAATAAATCCCCCATCCGTTTTTCTCAGATTCCATTTTAGCAAAATAATACCATAAAATCAATGCTGCAGTGTATCGAGTGAATTTCATTTTCATGCCTCCGGATAGATATATTTTCGCACTGAAAGACTTCTGCATGGTAACTTGAGAGTTCAAAAGCAGAGAAAAAAGCGGAATTGGCTGTGATTAATAAATTGCCCTCATGGCAGTTATAGACCGGCAGCCTAATCCGCCGCAGATTATCCGTCATTCAATTTTGCAAGCAGCTTGTCACTTCCTGCAAAAAATCGATACCAGCGCATAGATATTCTCTTAGTTATCTTAGAGATAAATTCTTTTTTTCTCTGCTTTAACGTAACCTTCTTTCTGGACATAGTTCTTTGGGGTGTCACCGGTGATAGGGGGGTGGATATCAAAGCAAGGGAAAAGGAAGCAAGAATTGCTGTGATAGCCGCCTTAACAGAGAACGGCTTTGGAGCCGGTGGCTCACATAGGAGATAAAGATTGGCGCTTGCGCCGTTGTTTCCATACCGCTTCATACGAGTTTGCGCTTTGATTTCGATCAGACCGGCAAGCTGAAGCTCTTTTATTGCCCTGGTAACGGTAGAGATGCTGATACCGCAATCGGTTGCTATTTCCCGTTTTGACGGATAGCATCTTTTCTCTTTACCGGCGCGGAAGGAAAGGTAGGAATAGACTTTATGCCCGGTAGGGTTCAAATTACAGTTAAAGATGGACGAGCTGCATCGAAATAGCCATACCTTTGCCTGTGTTGGCTTCAGAGGCGCTTGTTCTGTTTTATCGGGTTTGGGGACGTCTGGTAAGGATTTTGCTTTCTCGGGCTTCGAAAGGTCTATTTGCAGCTGAGGGCTGTCCAATAGTATGTAAAGATTGGATGTCTGGCGTCCCTTATCCCGATACCTCCTCCGTATTTCAAGAAGCTTCTTTTTACACAATTCCCGGGTAGCTCTCACAACGCTGGAAAGACTGATCTTGCAGTGCCTTGCGATCGTTTCTTTGGAGTGATAGCAGGAGCGGGTGCCGTTATTTGCGCCCATAGCCAGAAAAGAATAAACCTTAAAAGCGGTCCGGGACAGATTCGCCTGCAGAGCGGCGCTATTGCATAGAAAAAATCGGTTCATTGTAACTCCTCCATAAAAATGAAGAGGGAACCGGCTGAATTACGGTTCCCTCTTTGTAATTATAAAATTTAAGCTAACTCATCCGTAACATGGGCACGTTTCCGGGAGACTGGTGGTTCTTGAATATCTTCGACATGGAATTCTTCAAAATGCTGTTTTGGTGGATACTTTCTCAGAACGGCGGCTCGAAGCTCGTCCTTGTCCGCATACTTAACCTTTCGGGCGGCATTCTCCTGCATTTGATATGGGCAATTGAGTTTGATTCCCCATTCATTGTAGCGTTTCATTGTCGTAACAAGAGGATGTGTACGGGATTTCATAAGAATCCATTTGTTTTGCTCCAATGTTTTGATTTCATCTGCGGTCAATAGAGGCCTCTGTATCATCTGTAAATTACGGGATGAGCTGCTGCGGTCAAAACTGCCGCTATGCGAAACGCTTCCGGATTGAACAGTCTGGTTTCCCAGCGCTCTGGACATTTCATCCGCACTTTTTGATAACGGAGCCAGACCGCCAAAGACGGAATTCTGACAGCATTCGGTAATGATCTGCGCGCCTTCGCGACCGTACCTCTTTTCCAGCTGAACAAGGGACTGGAGCATAGGGAACAGAAATATATTTCTGGAACGTCCGGCGGTGAACATATCTTCCGCATTGTCAAACTTCGGCATTGTGCCGTACTCATCCAGATAAAACAGAACCCGCTTATCCAGTCGGTTCCTTCCGCCTTGATTTGCTACTACCAACGCTTCATTGTAAAGCTGCGAGACAAACAGAGAAACCAGAAACCGCTTCGTACTGTCCTCTTCCGGAAAAACAAGGAAGACGGCAACCTTGCCGGTACAAAACTGTTCCGCATCCACATCGCTTTCAAAGCAAAGCACCTGCTCCAGCTCACTGTCGATAAAGGAGAGTAACCGGCTCATCGCGGTGCTCATTACGCTATGCATACTTGCTTCCGCGGTGTTCATGGCCGCACCGGCCAGCCAACGCGCCTTATGCTCCGGGGGCAGCAGCTCGATAAGCTTTTGAAAGTCGTTCTTCGGCTTGATCTTGTTCTCTTTTTCTTCTTTTGTTTGGATGGGTGCCTTTGTCTGAAGGAGTTCCTGGATGATTTTAAAGACACTTACAATATGACGCTCTCCAATTGCGCAAAACTCAGAGACAAGCAATATAGTAGCCGCAATCAGACCTTCTGCGGCATCATAAAAGTAGGCGTTCTGTCCGCCGCCGTCAAAATCCTCCATCCGGACAATAGTTTTTGCCGTAATTTTCGCATAGCGTTCTGCCCGAGCCTTGTCGGATACATTACCGGCTTCTTTGTACTTTTCCATGTATTTATTCACCAGGTGGAGAAGGTTGAATCCATGGCTGCGGGTGGGATTCCGCAAGTCGATGACATAGGGGGCATATCCGTAATACTTTTGAGCAATACCGGCATAATCACGGAAAACATCTCCTTTCGTATCCGTTGCCAGAAAACTGTATCCGCAGGCACAAGTCATTTCCAGGTTCGGATAAAGGAAGAAGGTTGTTTTACCGCCGCCGGTTGTACTGATGAGCATCGTATGGCTGTCTGACATATCGATCCGGGCGTGAACACGTCCAAGAGAGCCGATATACCCTAAAACTGTTGCGCCCTCCAGATCCGGCAGCTTTTTTCCTGCCCGCCATTTTTCAGGTTCAAAGGGGACTACCTGATAGGTTTCATCGATTTCGGCTGGTGTGGCCCACCTTGCGGTTCCATACTGTCCGTCACCGACTGTTTTCGCTTTGATGTTCAGACTTCCTTTTGTGGCGTCTACCACAAACAGAACAATGATAAACGCCAGGGCAATCATTGCAATGATAAAGGCTGCGGTACTTGACATAGCTGATTCCTCCTAAAAATAGTAATAAAAAAGCACGCTATCATTATGAAAGCGTGCAGATACAAAAAATATTGTTTGTTTTTTTATTCCAATTCTATGTGTAATTCATCTTCCGGTTCAATAACCTGACTATCCTCAAAATCCTGCTGCTCCTTAAGAAGCCCTTTTGAGGATAGCATAGCGTCAGTCACAACTCTGGTTAAATAGCTATAATCCGCGTATTTGCCATCAGATGCCATTACAAGAGCATCTCGTACATAACCGGATTTTATTCTTAGCAATTCTTTATCAAGAGGATAGCCCTTCGTTTCAGAGAATTGAGTCATAAACGTTATAACCGATCTGGTGTTTCCTTCTCTAAAAGGGTGAACAATCCATAGCCTTGCGGTTAATTGTGAGAAAAGTTTTGCGGCTTTGAATACTTCTAAAGACTCCCATTCTGAGCTGCTGATTCTTGACATTGCATTTTTTATATCTTTTTCAATATCGTCTGGCTGAGAATATTTTATAGAGTCACCACCCAAAACTCGTTCGCCTTTAACAATTGGAATTGTTCGTTCTTCTCCCGCCCACTCATAAATATCTTCAAATATGTATTTATGGATTGCTTTCAGTCGTTGATAGTCAAACAGGCCGGTAATTGCCGTATCGATGTCCAAAAGCTTGATATACGTAATATCACTTTCAGCCTGATCCAGCTCTGCATTGTTTTTAATGCCGAGCTTGTTTTTTAGGACACGGACATCTTCATACAGATATTCATCACGCATTATAAATTACCTCTTACATAAAAGAAAAAGGTTAGCGCTAAACTGCACTAACCTTGTATCGGGTGATTATGCTTTGCAGGATTGTCGAAATTTCCATTTGACCGTCAATGTATTTTTGTACCAACGCCATAGTGAAATCCGATGGCTTCTGTGCGTCGAGAGTCGAGATTCCTAAAGCTTCGGAAGCTATTTTTTCTCTCTGTGATTTTGTAGTGTTAGCTATTAAATATTTTTGGGACATAATATTATCCTCCCAATTTTATAGTATCCTGATTAGCTTTTATTATACCATTTGCATTCGCTGTGTCAACTCATGTTTAAGGAGTTGTCAAATATCTGTGTCGGATCCTCCTGCTGAACGATTTCCATAATTCTCTGCTTAAGCTGCTGATTTTCTGCTCTATAATTTCCTTACGTAGTTCGGCGTTTTGATTCTGTAATTCAACCATCCGTGGTGCCAAAAATAATTGACGGCACCATTTAATTTAGTATCTAACAAGAATATCAGACTTCATAATAGCATTTTTTTTAGTTAGAAGATCATTAAAACCAAAATGCTTTAAGAGCTCTTTTAGCCCTAATTCTGTAAAATCTTGATTATTGTATGGTCCAATATTTATTTGTGTAATTATTTTATGAATATCGTCTACTTTAATATCAATTTTAGGAGCAAAAGAGCCATTGATTATTTCTAATTGAAAATTATTGTCTATAGTATTCATGTATTTTAGATTATCACAGTCTTCTGGCAACCAGAAAGTAAAACGAAATTCATGTTCGTTTTCAAAATAAGGTGCTTTCATTAAAATTGAAAATATATCAAATAGAAACACTATTTGCTTTAACGAATCGATTTTAAATTCTTTCATCACCTCTATTTTATCAATATCGTGCCAGACTAAACGAAATTTATTTATTGCTCTCTTTATAATTTCTTTTTGTTTAAATTGATCATAAATTATTTTTCCACTAAACAAATAATGAACTTTTAACACACTGTCGTTATTTTTAAAACACTTTAAAGAAGTGAATTGATTAATAAATTCCTGTTTATCTATTTGAATATTGTAGCCCAATCCAAAATTGTTTTTAGTATAATAATTCCACATCTCCATATTATCTTTATCTAAAGAGCAGCACAAAACAAAAGTTTTGTATTTGCTCTTTGGAAACAATTTTAGGTTATTTTTTTCCAATTCTGATAAATCTAAATTTTTATAATAGATAAAAATTTCTTCTCGGTTAGAATAACATGTTGGTTCATTAAATTCAGACTCCAAAATGTCGTAAAAAGTATGATTGCTTATTTTTCTTAATTCGTTTAAACATTCGATTATTAATTTTCTTGCATATTCTAATTCATTAATATCATTGAAAAATCTAAAATCTCCAAATCTAAAGCTCTTATTTTTAATAATACTAAGTAGCCCATTTGGAGAAGTATAATGGAATACAGGATCAGAAGAATTTTGAACATCATCTAAATAGTCTCTTTGCAATAAAAGAGTCTGTACTGTTCTTGGATCCATAATATTATCTCCTTAAAACGCTCTATCTTCTTGCACAGTTCTGACAAATTTCTTAAATGTACTTTTATTTTACTACTATATTTTTACTTTGCAATAATATAAGCAAAAATTATCCACAAGTTGAAAAAGAGGATTAACGTGCAATCGTTAATCCTCTTAAATAGGTCAAAGCATTTTCATTTCCTGATCTTCAGAGAAGTTTTCTCCATTTTCTTGTCCTGATAATTCAAGCTGTAGCGTAAGTTGCTGATTTTCTTGTTTAAGCTGCTTGAGTTCCTGACGAAGTTCTGTATTTTCGCTCTGTAATTCGATCATCAATTTTGAAAATGCAGTTAGAGTGGCAATACTTTGCTCAATTCGAGCCTGATCGCCGGTCAACTGCTGCCGCTTAACATCTTGAACATTTTTCGCTTTCATTAAATCTTCTTTTATGGAGATAACCTCTTTAATAATTGCTTGGTTTTGTCCGCTTAAGGTAGTATTGGGCAGTTCGCCAATTTTATTAAGCAAATCTTTTTGATTGTCCTTAGAATTTTGTAATAGGTCTTTTTGCATATCGGAATGTTGTTGACTTAAGGTCTTATTTTCCGGAGTATTACCTATTTTTGCATTAATATCTTTATACCCTTTGCGATTTCCAAGCCAATTTACAACAAGCATTCCTGAAATAGAAATAATAGAAGCGCATAAAGTCGCAATAGCTGTATCCATAATAAAAATCCAATCCATCTTGTTTTCCTCCATTATACGATAAAATAATTTTAAATGGAACCTTTTATTGACGTTTTTTTGCGATTAAATCATCATTCCAATCCTTCAGCTTCGGCACCAGAGAGCTGACAATAAATCCTTTTGCTTCATAATCATGGCAGAAATGCTTTGTCATCACCTGACCGTGGTTTGGGGCAGGGGAGCCGTCCTTGTTTTTCGCGTTATAATCGTTGTCCAGGCAGAACACCAAATGCTTAATGTTCGGATGTTCCAATAAAAAGCGGGCAAGCGCACGATCGCTTAGCCCGCCTAATGCTATGTAGCTGTGTTTCTGCCAGTTCTTTTTTTTGTTCAGGCAAATGAATGACATGAGATCGATCGGCGCCTCAAAGATATAGATCCGGTCGGAGCCGCCATAGTAATTAAAAAAGTAGTCTTTCGAAGATCCCGGTACATCCCGGCGATACGGGTTATCAGATAAAGTCCCCTTTTCGTGAGCGGCTTTCGCATTACCAGCAGAATCGTAGCCGACAAAAACCACATTGTGGGTGTTTGCGCTTTCATACAGACTCCGTTCATGGACGAAAAACGATATTACATCGGTATCAATACATCGCTCCTGCATCAGGTAAGCATAGGTGCGGCGCATATTTCGGCTTTTTATCGGCAATATGAACGTTTTTCGTTCTACTGGCTTCGATTCCATCCGTACAAATTCAATCCCATTGTAATCCTTGCAAATGAGAGTGCATACCGCGTCCTGAAAGCTCATTTTAAAAAACAGCTGCATAAAGTCGATTGCCGTGCCTTTTTCTCCGGTGCTGTGCTGATAGAAATAAAAGTCACGGAATTTTACACTGTCATGAGCCTCCCATGCCCATTCACTGCCGCTGCGGACTGCTTTTTCGCCTTTCGCTTCCAGAATGCTTTTGATCTCCGTATGCGCGGCGCGGTCGATCTCTTCCTGGGTAAATTCAATATACCTTGACATATCAAAATCTCCTTTACATTGTTTGTTCCAGCCCCTCCTTCTGACCGTGAGCTGCTTTGAGCTGCCGTTGCTTTAGAAGCTGCTTGTGATCCTGCCTGTATTTTCGTGTGGTACTGTCCTGAATGTTGTTTCCCAGATTATGAGAAAAGGCACGGAAAAGACCAAAAATAGAGTGGATAGCTACACTTTTTTCATAATCTTCAATCTGCTTTAGACGTTCCTGGGCAGATTCACTGCCGGCTGCCGCCGCCTCCTTATAACATTCCTTGGCGGCTTCTTCATTCTTTTCCACTCCGAGACCAAATTCGTGCATCGTGCCGATTTTATAAAGCGTATCAGGATTCTCGTTTTCCTTCCAGTCCTTTAGGAAGCCCTGAAAAGCTTTCAAATAGAATTCCTTGGACTGTTGCTTATTAATATTAACGCCTTCCCCTTTTTCCAGCATTCGAGCCATATAAAACTGGGCGTGGGAGTTCCCTTTTTCGGCGCTCATAGAAAACCATTGGTAAGCGGAAAGGTAGTCCACAACCGAGCCTTTTCCACGATAAAACATCATTCCAATTCTATATTCCGTTTCTGAGCTTGGATTCTTGAGGTCGTCCGCAATGAAGCCCTCAAGGGCTCGCTTATAATAGACGATGGCGGTAATATCACTGTTTAATAGCCCTTTCTTGTTTTCGTACATCTGCCCCACTTGATATTCCGCATAGTGATTTTTTCGTTCTGCACATTTTTTAAGGAATACCATAGCCAGCTGCAGATTCTTCTCTATACCGATCCCGTATAACAATGCTTTGGCAGCTGCAAACTGAGCAAATTCGTGTCCCAATTCGGCGGCTGCCAGGAAGTAATCGTATGAAGTAGAAAAATTAGTTTCAACTCCTGTACCATCACGGTACATTTTGCCCAGAGCATACATCGCGTAGGAATCGCCGCCCTCTGCGGCTCTTATGAACCATTTTTCAGCTGATTCGAAGTTCTGCTCCGTACCGGTTCCCTCAAAATAACACTTTGCAGCCTTATATGCCGCGTGGGGGTGCCCGGCTTCCGCCGCTTTCATATACCAGGAGTAGGCCTGAGCTGCATCCGGTTCTGCTCCGTTGCCACGGTCGTAAAACCCCGCAATTTTGTATTCAACGGATGCGGAGGGCGTTTCCTGTTCCTGCAGGAGAAAACCAGTCAACGCTGCAGCGTATAAATCCTGCGCCTTAGCTTCGTCCCGGGCAATGGCCTCTCCATCCTGATACATTCGTGCAAGCTGGAATTGTGCGCGGGGATCCTTTTTTTCACAGCACAGTTCTAACCATTTTACCGCTTCTTCCGGATTGGGTTCTACGCCGAGACCTTTCAGGTACATGTTTGCAATCCTGAATTCATCTGAAGCGTTGGGCTGCCGCTTTTCCTGCTCTATAAATTCATCCAGAGCCTTACGGTATAGAATTTGGGATAATTCCTCGTCCTTTTCCACTCCCTGGCCGATTGAAAACATCTGACCGAGCCGGTAATCCGCATACGGTACATTTTCCTGTGACGCACGAAGAAACCATTCGGCTGCTTTTGAGTAGTCCTGCTCCGTGCCGGTGCCGGTGTCAAACATCTTGCCGAGCGCGTGATAGGCATATTTATCCTTGCCCTTTGCTGCTTGCTCATAGAAGTATTTTGCATTGTAATAATTCTGAGGAACGCCTTCACCGCCGTAATACATTTTGGCTAGGCAGTAATTGGAATGGACGTGACTTGAATCCGCAGCCAGCTGGAACCATCGAAAAGCCTTTCCATAATCCTGCTCCGCACCTTCACCGGCATGCTCCATACGCCCCAAACAGTACATCAGGTAACCGGCTTTCTCAAAACCGGATATTTCATCGGTTGTCCCCCTGTCTACATGCTGACCGATGTCGTAGCCGTATATCTCAGCAATAGAAGAGCGGAAGCTCCAATAGGCGTCCAGACAGTATTCTTTACCCAACTCCGGATTCTTTTCAATCCCGACTCCATATAAATTCATTTTGCCCAACTCATATTTTGCTAAAGAATTTCCGCCTTCCGCGGCAAGGCCGTACCACACTTGAGCCTGAATATAATCCTGCTCCACACCGTTGCCGTAGAAATACATTTTTGCCAGCCTGTATCTCGCGTTGCTGTCGCCGTCCATCGCCTTGTCCAGACATTGACCAAAATTCTCCGACTCTTTTTGCTTGTGAATAACAGGAGGCGCCTCCTGCTCGTAGTTTTCTTGCGGCTCCCATCCGGCAGGCTGATCAAATTCTTCCGGGTATTCGTTATCCGGTCTTTCATCCGGGACGGAAGCAAACAGCGATTCGTCATCGGAAAGCAGGGAAAAAGAATCTTCATAATCTTTTGTACCATAATCTGCGGGATTTCCTTTGCTGTAAACCGGGTCTGTATTAGCCCGATCTGCTGATTCTGGAATGTTTCCGTTGCCCGGACAAAAATCAAGACTGGCCTTTCCCAGCTTTACGGCTTCCTGAAGGATTTTGTTTTTGATACTGTCAAACTCATTGTTTTTGATCATCGGCTCAATATCCTTCGGGTTGTTTCGGTACATCCTCTGGAGATCCTTGTGGTCCTCACAGTAGAGCTTATACAATTCCTGTATGGCCGGTGCTTTTGCCAGATCGGACAGGATACCGTCTACCTGACTACGGATATTCAAATCTTTTTTCAGCCGTCCGTATTGTAGCCTTGCGGATTTGCCCTCCAGGTCATGGGATAAATGAAGGAGCCTGCCGCACAACGCGTCAAGCTCCTTTTTACTGAACTGATCGGATTCATGGTTTTCGATACCGGATAGGATACTGTTGATTTTACTTTTGATTTCATCCCGCACTTCGGTTTTGTGTTCATAAATATGCAGCCGTTCTTCTGCAAATATCTCTTTGGAGAATTCCTGCTTCATTTTATTAATGCCCTGAACCGTTAGCTTGCCGGATTTTGGATTGTCAGAGAATACGAACAGGTGAATGTGCGGGTGGTGGGTGGTGTTGTGCATCCCGGCGTACCAGTGAAGCTCCGATACCGGAATGTTGGATGCTTTTGCGATGATATCAACTTTCTGCATCACCAGATCCCGCCACGGCTTTTGATGGTCATAGCCGAGCGCGTCAGCATCCTCGCGCCGGAGGGAAACAATGTGCGTCCAGATGTTCCCCTTGCAGTTTGCCATTTCTTCCTGTGCTTTCTTTATATCTACATTCGGCTCTGAGGAAAACAAACCATGTTCACCCGCACAGTCGACGCCGGGTCGCTTGCCGACATACTCAACCAGGTTCGTGGCTTCACCGATGCCGACCGCGTAACCAAGTCCGATTTCCGCAGCGCGGGAAATCAGCTCCGACGCGTTTCCTATTGTGGGGTTCGTCTTAAAGTCATCATATTCAAATGTTTTTTTAGCATCCGGAAATTGTTCCAGCAGCTTTGCAATGGTATCAAGCTGTTTGCTGGTGACCGGCTTCGACGCGACCTCAGGCCGCAATTTCAACGGGTCGAGATTCAACGGAGTATCGGAGGTGCCATCCAGCTTCATCTGCTTAGGAACATTCAGCTCAACGCCCTCCCGGGTTCCGACATAGTTTATCAATCCCATTGCCGCGTCTTTTGTCATACTGTGTTTACCGTCTGCTTTTTCTCCAGCTCTCGCTATATGGAAGTAGCGAGAGTTCCAAACAATTCTTGCTCCCGGCAATTATAGCACCTGCTTTTTGCAAAAACAGAACAGCGCTCTTACAAAACGTAAAAGCGCTGTTGTTTTTAAAATTTTATGTTTTGATATTGATCAATAAGCCGTTTGATTTCACTTTGTGAATAAATCGTGGTTTTCGATGCTATGTGATATAATTTTCTATTTGCTTTATGGTAAGTTGATAAGTTTCGGTCGTAAACTGTATTTATTGAATTCAGGGTATTATTAATCCGTGCAAGATGCAACTGACTTTTACTCCTAAAATCTGCTTTTGTTTTAAACATAAAAAGTTTTGCTGTTCCTATTTGCATTTCGAGTTCTTTCATGGAAGAATCTATATTGTGAAATGAGTTTATTTGATTCTTCTTTATTTTCTCTGCACCTTCAGCATCATCTGAATATTTTTTTAAAATGGTTATAATATCAAAGAGTAGATAGAAAACGAACAAAACTCCTAAAATAAAGAAAAATGATTGAGAGTGACTTATAATAAACTTGTAGCCATCTTTCAACTTATCCCGAAAAAACCAATAGGAAATATTGCGCTTATATCTAAACTTACTATTATTATAAACATAAAAATAAATCCAGAGAGGGCTTTTGTTATCATTACAGACTTTTTCATGTCATTCTAACCCCAAGTCAAAATCTTTGTGTTGAAGCCTTTTTTTAATTCTTTCTTCACGCTGAAGCTTTATCTGCTCTAATCTGCTTTTATATTCCAATTCCTTGTTTATATCGCGACTAATACAGCTAACTAATTTTTGGAGTTTTTCGTTTGCGATTACTTCGTCATTCGAGAGACATTCGTCAATAGTTATTACTTTATCATATAAATCATCGTTTAGGTCGATAAGAGATTCTGCGATTTCAAGTATCCGCTTTACATCTTGATCGCTTTTTTCTAATGCTTGGTTGCTTTCTTCGGTTAGTTTGGAAACTTGACCAACGAAAGTTGCATAAGAGTTTTTATAATTTTGCAAACGTGTATTTGTGCTTGCTACAAATTCATCAAAGTTAGTAGATAACTCACTCAACTCATTTTCAACTTTCTTTTTATCAATGAGCTTCTTTATGAATGCTATTATCACACAACCAACCCCAACAATTATTAAACAAATAAGTATGACATCGATTATAAGCAATATATCTTCACTCATCTTGTTTACCTCATTTTAAATCTATTATTGAAAAATGTCAATTTATGTTTCATCCTCTAATTCATTCACCGCTTCCAAAATATCTATAGAACCGTTTGTGCCCTTTACATCCCGAATGGATTTGACCCGCAGCTTTTCATAATCGTTTTTATTTAGCTGCACAACGGTTGCCAGCACACGGGTAATCAAGTCCATTTCAACAGCATTGCGGAAATTCCCTCTTGAAATTCGTGTGGCTAAGTTGCTGACCAATCCTTCCATCTTTGTACCGAATGCCCCGCATAAAAAATCCTGACTGAGCTGTGAAGTAACGAAACCAAAATAGAAGTCAATCGCTTTTTCAATTACATCGTTTCTTGACTGATTGCCAGTTAAACTTTTAAGAGCATCCGCTTCTATGATGCTTTGTTTTTTTATGTAGAGAGACACTTTTAATTTTTCAGTGCTGCTTATTGATTCATCATTAAGCAGTTTGGTATTAACTGATTTTTTCAAGTTGAAATCGTCCTTTCAATGTACCAAAAGTGTACAAGCACTTTTGAATGTACGCATTTTTATAGTAATAAAGCGTGCTTGTCACGCTATTAGCCTATATCGTGATTGAAAAAATACAAGCACCGAGAAAATTTTACAAGTACGGGTAAAACCGTTCCACGCCCAGCACCGCTGGGCGTTGCGTATCTGAGTACACGCTTCGTGCGTGTACTCCTTTATCCTGCAAAGTTAAACACCCTATTTTCAGAGTGCTGTAAAAAGGGCTTAAAAGTGCTGAAAAACCGCATGGGAAAGCCAAAATTCAGCACTTTAGACCTCGCCGGAGCCAAGTGAGCAAAAATTGTTTGTATTCCCGCTCAAATTAGCCCCGGAAATGCCAGGGTTTGATGCTTCATCCGTAGCCGCAGTAGGTGAATTTTCCGAAGCAGGTCGGGTGGGGGAAGTGCTCTTTTCGATGTATTTTCGAACCGGAGCGGGGACGTATTTTAGATAGAATTTGTCCACGGCTTCGCTCAGTTCCGCTCCGATATCCAACCCTTTTTCCTGCATAAACTGCTGTGCGGCTTCGTACTTTTGAGGGTCGATTTTGAGCTTCACGGTGATTGTTTTCATAGAAATTACCTCAACTTTCTTTTAGAATTTGTTCCGGCAAAGCGGCCGGACGCGCCCAAAGCAGAGAAAAAACAATGTGTTTTGGGTGCAAAAAAGCCACCGGATTTCAATTATCCGATGGCTGCGTAAGAATGCCGTTTTTATTCCAGCCTTATTTCCGGCGCTTCTTCAAGCTCCGGCTCAGCTGTAGAGAGAGATTGGTACAAATCAAGAATGTCACTTCCGGGCGGTGCGATATTCTCAATATAGATTTCCTGCTCTTCACAGGAAATCGGCGTTGTAATTCTCTCAAAAATGCTCTCCATTTTCTGATAATCACAATCAAATGATAATGCGCTGGCTTCAATCATCTCCTGAGCGGATACGTCTGTAAAATTCACACGGTATCCGGCAACCTGCGCAAGACTTTCAATAAAGACTCTTTGTGCCCGCCCGTTCCCTTCACGGAACGGATGGATCACATTGATTTCTGCCAAATAGTAAGCCAGCTTTTCACAGATTTTATTGCCCGGCGTCCCAATCAGATAGCTCTCTTTTTTTAGTTTGTCAAAGATTGGCTGCGACCCGGATTCAATGTACATGCAGTTGCAAAACTGGTTTCCTTTCGCAATGTTCACGGTGCGAAGCTGCCCAGCCCATGGGTAAATATCTTGGAATAGAAACCTGTGTATTTCCTGCAAATGCTGTAGGTTAAAATTTCCTTTAACCGGATAAACCGATAGTTCACCCATTCGTATAGAAGTAATTTCCCGTTCGGCCGCATTAAGAGCTTCCTTTGAAACAACACCTAAGTGGTTCCTTAGTACAAAAGAATTGGGATAACAATAACTGTCATCCCATTCGTAATCATATTGATAATCATTCATTGAGTCACCTAATTTGGAATGACGGTATGCTTCTTGATCAACCGTTTAACCATATCATCAAAAGACGTTTTACCAGAAAGACATTCGCGAAGCCGTTCCCTATCCTGGTCAGTTAAGGACATCCCTTCTATGGTCATGGAACCGTTTATACTGTCGATTGTTTTTTCAATATCCTGCATAGCGGAGCCCCCTTTTTTATTAATACTATTATAGCACATTTAGCATGATTTATCAAAGCATTTTGGCGAAAATGAGCGCCCAAAGCAGAGAAAAAACAACGTCTTTTTCGCCATTATTTCAAATACTCCAGAGGATTTACAGCCGTGCCGTTTACCCTGATTTCAAAGTGGCAATGGTTCCCGGTTGAGTTCCCCGTGCTGCCGACCAGAGCAATCAGCTGCCCCTTCTGAACGGTTTGCCCCGGGGCAACCAATAGCTTGGAGCAATGACCGTACAGGGATATGAGGGTGGAAGAGTGCCTGATTACGACTACATTTCCGTACCCGCCGTAAGGGTAATTGCCGAATTGTGCATAGATAACGATACCGTCTGCTCCGGCACAGATTGGTGTTCCCGAAGAAGCGGCCAGATCGATTCCCTTATGATTTGCGCTCTTTCCGGCAATAGGGTCAATTCGCAAACCGAAGGGAGAGGAGATTGTAAAAAGACCTTTTTGAATCGGGAATATAAATTTGTTGTTACTTGTCTGGTTGTAATAGCTGAGAACCCTTTGCGCGTAATTCGGATTGCCGTAAACGGAGACGCCCAGCTGCTTTTTCTTCATTTCGGAGAAAGCCTGTGCGTTCTCCGGCGTGTAGCCGCCGTCCCGTTTTTTCGCCCAGTCAATGTAGCCGCCGCCGTAATTGTATCCTTGCAGCGCGAGACTCATGCCGGTAATATCCTGCGGTGATTTGCATTTCGCAGCTCTCAGACAGCTTTCAAAGTACTGAACACCTATGTTAACGGAATACTCCGGGTCTGTTATGGATTTTGGAGTGTGCGGGTATTTGGTGTTCAGAGGGCACTCGGAACTCTGCATCGGGTCGCCTCCGGAGCCGCCGCTTTCCGCCTGCATGATGGCTAAAACAAGACCGGAGTACTCCGCAATCCCGTACTTCGCGCAGGAATGACAGACCAAGGTCTGATAGCCGTGTACACCTTCAGAGAGGGATAAGGAGCCGGAGGACTGGAACAGCTGAGCCAGATTCAGAATATACTGCCGTTCTGTTTCGCTGATCGTAATATTAAAGCTTTCCTCCACTTTTTTGAAAATGGCGGTGGAATCCGGAATGGCTTTGACAATGGTTATCGTTTTGTGCATTGGCTTTCCGTCTTCGTCCAGTACCGTATTTCCGTTATCGTCTCTTATTGGGACCTCTTTTGTAAACTTCGTATAGAAACAGGGGAGCAGCTTGCCCCTGACCGCGTTTTTATCCGGATACTTCCGGTTGTCAAACAGGGTTATGTAGATTGAATAGAGCAGCTGTGTGTTGATCAGCTGCCCGTCTTCGATCTGCGAATTGATGGAAGTGACCTGCGGCGCAAACTCAACCGCAACCTTATCAGAAGCGTAAATCTGCAAATTGTGGGCGGTGCAGCTCGAGCCCGCGGCGGTAATGATGAGTACGAGTATCAGAAAAACTGCTAATACAACTTTCCAAAACCGCTTATCCGTTACCAATGATGCGAGAATCCTCGCGGCTGCCGCGGTCATTTACCGACCTCCCGCGGCGCCGAACAAAGCCCTTTTGTATTCCGGGGCGATCACATGCAGGTGATACCGCTCACTGCCGCATTTATACAGGCAATAGCCTTGATTCGGCTCGCTTATGATCTTGTGTTCAAATTCCTTTACCGCCAGAGCGCGCTGAAATTCCTTGACGTCGCAGTTACCGCCCGGGTTAAAGAGGAGGGAATGCGTTGGGATTGTGAGAAGCGGTTTGGTGTATTCAATGACGCCCGGCAGCAAAAAATCTTCGACGTTCTGACTGGCGAGGATGACTCCGGAATTCTTTTTGCGCCCGCGTTTGATGAAGCTGCGGATATAGTCAATCGCGATTTTGTTGCTCAGGAACAGGTGCAGCTCATCCATTGCGATCTCCGCTTCACCTTCGGTCAGGAACTTATGGCTCATATAGGAGAAAATGTTCATGAACATGGCGTTTTTGAGATTCTCATTGGTTTCCAGCATCCCTTTTACGGAGAAGTCAATGAAATCAGCGTTGGTAATATTCGTATGCCCGTTGAAATAGACGCTCTCGTTGCCGACACAAATACTGCGCAGGCCGAGGGCCAGAGTCCGGAGAATATCCTTTGTGTAGAGCTGATTTCCGTTGTCATCATAATGGTCAAGCTCGTTTTGTGCGAGCTGGAACAGATCGGAGAGGATAGGATAATCCTCCGGTCTGAGTGTTCCAAAATCGGTGTCATCCGTAATGCGGAACTGCCGGTAAAGCCTTTCAAGAAGGATTTCCAGCGTGTCCAGCTGCTCCGTGGAGAAATCCTTGTAGCATCGGAAAAAGTCACGCAGATAGGCAATATGCTGGCTTAACCGTGTTCCTCTGCGGAACGCTTCGGGGACGTCTTCGTGCTGGTCTGTGACCGGGTTGATTGTCCATAGGCGCGGTTCCAGAACGTTAATGTAATACTGACCGGACATCATATCGATGTAGCAGCCTTTTAAATTAATGGTCAGGTCTTTGTACTCGTCCTCCGGATCACAGATAAAGAGTTTCTTATGCATCTGTCTGAAATTCGTGATGATGAGCTTTAGCAGATAGCTTTTGCCTTCTCCGGAGTTTCCCAAAATGAGGATATGGCTGTTTGTTTTATCCTGGCTGCGGCGGTCAAAGTTCACGATGATATTGGAACCATTGACATCCCTGCCGATGAATAAGCCGTCCGGATCAGTTTTGCCGGAATAGGAGAACGGGTAGAGGTTTGCAACACTGCCGGACGGAATGGCGCGCTCAAATTGGGACTTGAACTGATTGCTGCCGGTGAGCATGACTGATTGGAAGCCTTCCCGCTGCATCAGCCAAAGAGAGTCATAGGTGATTTTTGACCGTGCGAAAAACGAGATCAGTTTTTGCTTCAGGTCCTCCAGCTCTTTGTAAGAATTAGCAATCATCTCAAGAAATACAGCGCAGTGGATGAGGGATTCCTTGGCTTCGTGCTGTCTTGCGGCAATGATACGCATATCGGAAAGATTGGATTCCGCCGCGACCTCGTCCCTTATTTTTTTGGCGTTGCTCCGGCTGCTCTTGTTTTTCCGTTCCGCGCGGTCAAGCATTTTGTTCTCTTCCGCGGGCGTAACAGGGCGGGTATAGATGCGCAGTGTGACGCCGTCCATTTCCCCAAGCTCCTGAAGGAGGGCGTTCTGCTCCGTAACGGTCGGATATTCGCGAATCGCCCAGACGCGCCGAAAGGTATTTCCACATACATAATAGTCGTTGTGAAAATCCAAAGCGGAGGGGGTAATCATGTCCAGAAATTCCTTTAATTCCGCGTCGTTCAAAGCCGGGTCGGTTTTCGTCTTCTCCGCAGACTTAACCTTTTTCTTCATATCCCGCCGCGCTCCCTGTTTTGCCTTTCTGAACTCTTTACGATTGGGAACGGGAGCAGGAACGGCAACCGGAGCAGGCGGGATAAATACGGGCGCAGGAGCCTGAGAAATTTCGGGTTCCTGAATCACCTGCTTTGGTTTTTTCGGTTCTGTTGGTTTTTCAGCCGGTTTGGCATCGAGCAGCCGTAAAGCCGGTGTCTCCGGAGCCGGGCGCGAAATAACCGGCTCGACCGGTTCCGGCGGTACCGGAGGTGCTTCCGGAATGAAGTCCTCTCTGTTGTTGTCTGCGATTCCGCGCCAATATCGGGACATATTCAAATCTGGAGCTCCGATCAGCCCGTTCTCATAGATTGCGGCAAGCTTCAATTCGATGTTGGGGTTCGGCGCTTTCTGTTCCAGCGCCTTGAATTTCTCAAAAGCGCTTTGAAACAGTTGCTCGGCGGATTCCATATCCACCTCCATCCCGATTCCGGAATAGCACATTTTACCAAGCTCATATTCAGCCAGCGCAATACCGGCGGAAGATGCTTTGGAGAACCACATTGCCGATTTGATGGTGTTAACATCGGTCAGAATGCCGTTAAAGTACATTTTTCCCAGGGTGTACTGCGCATACCTGTCGCCGTTGTTGGCAGCGGATAAATACCAGTGCAGATCAGCGCCGTCGTTTAGGCTGGTAAGGGAAGCCTGCGCCTTGTTGCCGTCACAGAGAGCTGCAAGCTGATACCATTTCTGCGCCTGCGCGCCATCGGTTAAAATTTTATCCTCAACCTCATCATATAAATCGGGATTCATAATTTTGGGATTAACCATACTCATTGCTTCATCTCCAGTATTTTTGTGTAGTCTTCACCGTCAAAATCCTGAAACCTGTCTTGGAAAATGCTCTGCGCATAATAGACGGCGAGAAATTGCTTAATATCGTCCTTGTAGGCTGCTCTTGCGGTGAATTCGTTGTCCTTCATAAGCTGCAGCGCTTTTGTAAGGGTCGCAGCGATATGCTCCTCAGAATCTTTAGCCGTAAACCGGAGCGCAACAAGAAATAGGCGGCTGGTGGCCATTTTTACGCGGATATCGTCCAGATAGTCCATATCCCTTTGATCGAGTTCGCGTAAAACTTCGTTCTTCTCCGGCTTGGCAAGATCGATCAGGAAGCGCTTGTTGCTTTCGTAGCTTTGAGTAGAATTCAAACAGATATAGTCCGAGGTTCCGAGCGGATCAATAATAGAATTAAGTCGTTTGATACGGATGCGGATATCTTCAGGTGACAGGATGGACAGATTGACCGGCGTTATGATTAAATAGGCCAGTCTGTCGCCTGAATAAGTTTCGAGACAGCATTCCCCGACGGATGCTGTCCCGATAAACTGACGTGTGCTTTTTTTACTGCTGTTTTTGATGATGTCAAATAAGCTCATTTGCTTTTCTGTGCCTCCCAGTAAAATTTCTGCTGCTTTGATAAGAGGTATGAACCAATTTTTATGGAATATTGGTAAGTCGTGGTGTCTTCCAGCTGCACGGTGAGTATGGCATACAGGGATACGGCTACCAGGGGAATTAATAACCCCGCAGAAGCAATAATCAGTGAAAAGACAGTGGAAAATGCGATAATGAAGAAATTCTTCATTGACCAGAGAAGCACCGTTGCCGGGGCTTCCAGATTTTCAGGGTAATAATATTTCATATTAAGCACCGACTTTCATTAAGACTTTACCCAGACTCATTACCGAATTAGCCGTATGTGTAATACCGGACAGGTTACCTTTCATAGAGGTTTCCATACCAAACGACTGCGCGATCCTGGGCACTTCGGCGGCGGCAAGCATCAGCCCGACTCCGACTACCATCTGGTGCGGGAAAATGAGCAGACCGCCGATCAGCATCAGGTTTTGTACAAAGGCAGTGAAACAGAGGGCTACGACTTGTTTGCACCAGTTAATGAAGGCGTCGCTGTATCCTCTTACCAGAGAGAAAATATAGAGGGAGCAGACACAAATCTGGATCAGCATAATTCCACCGCGCTTGATATTGCCAAACAGTACTTTTAAGAAGCCATAGGCGAAGGCAATTAAAAATATCAGGCTGACAATATCCGGGACATGCTGCTGTTCTGATCCCGCAGCCATTGATGCGGCATTGTCGATAAGCATATTGCTTATCGCGCCCGCAGGATTCATAATCGGATTGTTTACGACCATATTTGTAAAAACATTGAGCGAGTCATTAAAGAGAGAAGCCTGGCTGACTGCGGGGTTTGGCACCGTGCCGGAAGGATTTACCGAGCTTTTCAGCATGGTGACGTTCATTACGGAGCTGATTGCGCTTGTCACATCAACGCTCAGCTGGTAAAGCTTAACCGGAACTGTGGTAAATACGGCGGTAACGGACATTGCCTTCAGGATGGACAGTAACGTATCCTTGATGTTTGCTTTGCCGGATTCTATGGAGACGGCATATTCAAAAAATGCGAGAACTAAGCCGACAATAAGGAGCGAATTCGCTAGAAATTGAAAAAACAGGAGAATTGCCTGTATGTATTGATTGCCGAACAGCTCTGTTCCCATGTTGCCAAGATACTGCTGGAAGTCTTTCATCAGCGTCATGGCTCCGTAATAAAGGGAGGTTTGCAGCTGATCCAGTGAATTCTGTACTGTAAACATCTATGCCTGCCTCCAGCCAATGATATTCCAGAGTATCCTTGCAAAAGGATGGTAACCAAAATTGCCAATCTTGTATTTTACAAAATAACAACACTTGACAACACTGTTTTTTTAACCTATAATTAAACATGTTTAATACTTGTTTAATTATAGGAGGAACATGCTCATGGCTAATCAAGATACAAGAAGCAAACTTATAGACACTACGAAACGATTGCTGACAGATAACACTCCACTTGAAGCCTTGACTGCACGGCAAATTTCGACTGAAGCAGGAACAAATCTTGCAATGATAAACTATTGCTTTAAATCCAAGGATGAACTTTTAAAAATTGCGGTTGACGAAATTATTGCCGAAGAATTTAATCAACACTCCCACATAGATATACCAAGTATATCCGCCAAGGAACAACTACGAGAATTACTGATTCATGTTTGCAATGCGATGATAAAATATCGAGAACTTACTAAATTGTCCATTCCATACTTAATGTTGAATGATGAAATTTCTCTGCCGCTTGATATTCTGCCTTATATCAAAATGCACTTCGGAGCAAAAAAGAGTGAAACCGATTGCCGTGTTATTGCATTTCAAATGGTCTACACAATGCAATTGATTTTTTATAGGGCAGAAGATTTTCGCAAGTATTCCGGAATTGACATTACCAATAAACAGCAATTACAAGATTTCCTTAATGCACAGTTAAATTTGTTTTTAGGAGGTGTTGATTATGAAAAATAGTTTGAAAATACTTTCGCTAACTTCTTTTGTACTCGCTGTGCCTGCACTCATCGTGGTCGACTGGTTTTACAAGAGCTACGGGATTTTAATCATGTTCATTTTAGCCACAGTCGGGCTTGTTCTTGACCAGATTGTACGAATGAACTATCCGAGCAATATAGTTGTTCCACTCTCTAATTACCGTACAAATAAACTGCTCAACATATTTACACTTATTTTGCTTGTACAATCCCCTATGGCACTGATTTTCGGCAACAAGGTGATGGATAAATTGGGATTTTGGCTCATGGCAGTTATGATTTGTCTTGGTATTGTATTAAATCAAATTGCGAGATTGAGATTCAGCTATCACATAGAGAAGGAGGATGAAGAGTAATGTCTATTCTATTAAAAATTATGGGAGGCATATCTATCCTACTGCTGATTTGCACTATAATCTGTGGACTGTGGATACGGTTTCATCCACAGGAGGATATGCAATTCCACTTTGTGCTGTCACTCGCAACAGTTGTCATTTCGCTATTGACAATTGTTCTATTTATGCTTAAAAAGTAAATTTACTTCAACCATTAAGCAGAGATACCACGAATGACAATGTGGCATCTCTGCTTTTATCTCTGCTTTAGCATGTAAACGGGGCGTCTTGCCGCCTTCGTTTACAAATAGCCGCCCGCTATGCGGGTGGGGTTAAATGCTTACAGCAAGAGCAACAACTTTCTGATAAAATGATGAGTGTTCAAGCCATCATAAAACAAAAGAAAGGTGTTGCTCTATGGCAGAAAGTTTAGCACATACAAAATGGATGTGCAAGTATCACATAGTCTTTACCCCAAAGTATAGGAGAAAGTTGATATACAATCAGCTTAGGGCGGATATACAACAAAATATAAGAGATTTGTGTAAATGGAAAGGCGTAGAAATAATAGAAGGACATATGATGCCAGACCATATACATTTGTTGCTGTCAATACCACCTAAAATGAGCATCTCAAGCTTTATGGGTTATCTCAAAGGGAAAAGCGCAATGATGATATTTGATAAGCACAGCAATTTAAAATATAAATTTGGGAACAGAAACTTCTGGGCAACGGGGTATTACGTTAGTACAGTAGGGCTTAATGAAGCAACAATAGCGAAGTATATTCGAGAACAAGAAAAACAAGACCAGATAGAGGATAAGTTATACACAAAGGAATACGAAGACCCTTTTAAGGGTGTAGCTAAGTAATCAGTCCACTTCGGCTTGAACAAAGTGAAAGCCAGCGTCCTTAAGGCGCTGGCAGCATTAAGCCCTTATAGGGCTCGTACAAGCCACCCCTTTTAGGGGTGGTCTTGACTGTTATAATCCGAGTATAGTCCACATCCAGAGCGGCGCGGTAATGCAGACCACAAGACCGGCAAAAAGAATTGCCGGGATATGCCACTCAAAATGTCCTCCCGGGTTATGCTTATAATTGATTCCCGCCAGTACAAGCGTTACAACCAGAGAAATAATGAGGACGCCGTCAATAATCGGCAGGACAACATGGTTAACCGCTTTGACAATTTGCGGCTGCACATAGGTATCAAACGCATTCTGCATAGTGCCCGCTACGTCATTGTTTGTGGCGGTAGCATAAACAGTAACAGCCATTAAAGAGAAGAGTAACGATAGAGCAATCAGCAGAACTAAGAATTTTTTAACCTTTGCAGGCTCCGCTATGCTATTGGGTAAAGTTTTCATACAATTAGACCTCAACTTTCTTTTGAATTTGTTCCGGAAATGTTGCCGGACGTGCCCAAAGCAGGGAAAAAACAATGTGTTTACCGGCACATATCAAAATCATGAATTTCCTCCTGAACCGGTTCGGGTTCCTTTTGTTTGTTGCTTGACCGGATAATATAGTCTTCGGCATCCTGAAGCTCTTCCGGCTTGAAATGATCCTTTGCTTCCTCAGGAAGGACTACGGTAGTAACGATCCCATCCTCGTTCCTTGCAAAAAGAATTTGACCGTATTTTGTAATTTCCTTAATTTGTTCCGCCATGTCCGGCGGGCGCTGATTTTGGGTTATTTGTGAATCGCTTATGTGCCTGGTCGAAATGTTTAACTGCTTAGCAGTTTCGATTTCGGCGTTCATTCCCTCGGAGATTACGCCGCCGCACACCCAGAGTTCATCGCAGCGCTTCAGCAATTCCAATCCTAGAGAGAGGCCTTTTTGGCGCTGCTGGGCTATATCGTCGTTTAGAAACTGCGTAAATATGGTGTGGGGTGCGAGCGGGATAACTCCCTGTTCGGACGCGTAGGAACAGTATTCAATTGCTTTTTTGATGTTTCCCTCCGGATCGCCGCGCAGAGGGGAACAGATATAGACCATTTTCATGGCTATCAACTCCTTTAAAAATTTGATTTTAACTAAAAAGGAAGGTCATCCTCCGGAGGGAACTCCGAAATGTCTTCATTCGCAACACCTCCTGGCTCCGCAGCCTGATCGGAAGGAGTATCGGCGTCGGGATTTTCGACCGGCTTTGATCCGGCAAAATGCACGGTATCCGCAATAATTTCAAATGCTTTGCGTTTGTTGCCGTCTTTGTCTGTGTAGGAACGCGTATGAATGGAGCCTTTTACGGCAATCAGCTGCCCTTTCTTAAAATATTTGCAAATGAATTCCGCCGTGCCGCGCCAACCGATTACATCAATGAAGTCAGCCTGCCGATTCTGCCCTTTCGGAGCGTAGTCACGCTCTACCGCGAGGGTGATTGAGGTTACCGGAACATCGTTTGTCGTATACCTCAGCTCCGGCTCTTTCGTGATCCTACCCATGAGGACTGTAACATTTAACATTTTTTCAACTCCTTACAAAAAATTAGGACAGCCGGTTGATATCGGCTGCCCTGCAGGTGCATTTACAATACTAATTCCATTTCATTTTCTTCTTCCTCCATTTCTACTTCCTGTGAATTTATCTCGTCAGCCGACACGATCTGCTCTTTATCGCTTCCCATGTCGGCAGAAAGTGCAATATTCAGCTTATCCAGCTGCACGGTTTTCTGTTCCAGCTCGGTATTGTGTTCCCAAGGAATGCTGAGCTGCTTTTCCAGATCAGAAATTTTTCTTTTTGAATCTTCAATTTCCCTCCGGCAAACCGGGACTCTGTCATCCAGGTCGTTAAGGGCATTGTCCAGCCGCATTGTGCAGCCGACAGCGTCCGTTCCCATCACCACGGCATAACGCGCACTGCCGCACAGCATGACCGAGTGTGTTCTGTTAAAGGTGCTGTAGGTCAGCTCCATCCGGAACCCGCGATACTGTCCGATAGGGATATATTCGCCGTCCTTCCTGAAGGCACTGGATTTTTGCAAAAGAACCTGCCCGGCGATCTCCCTTTTTCCATAGGTGATTCCAAACAGCTTGATTTCAAACTCCTTTTTAGTGTTCGCATTACGCTGGGCAATGTCCTTCTCCAGATTTTGAATTGCCTGTTCGTTTCTCGCCATTCTTTGAGGCTGATATTTTAGGTAATCGTCCTCCATCATATATTTTTCCGAATTGTATTGCGACTTCAGAGCTTTCAGCTCCGCGACGCGGACACGCAGCTCCTCACGCTCCTTGATTCGGGGGTCATTGGTGGAAAGCATCTTAACGGTAGCATAGTCCAGCACGGTTTCATCGATATCCTGGGCGTGACGCTCCGCACACCTGCCGGAGGAAATCTGGCTGATAAAGCGCTGCTTCTGTTCAAGAATCTGCCACGAATACGCGTCAAACGTTCCCTCGGTAACATACCGGTATTCGGTGACTTCCGGATTATCATTCCCTTGGCGAAAAGCCCGTCCGTTTTGCTGTTCCAGATCACCCGGACGCCAGGGACAATCCAAATGATGGATTGCAACGATCTTCTTCTGTGCGTTTGTACCGGCTCCCATTTTTGCTGTTGAGCCAAATAATATCCGTACCTTGCCTGCGCGCATATCAGCAAAAAGCGATTCCTTCTGCTTTTCGGTCTTTGCATCATGGATAAACTTAATTTGTCCTTCCGGAACACCTTGCTTAATCAGCTTTTGCTTCATATCATCGTAGACATTGAAGGTCCCGTCGTAGTGTGGGGTCGAAAGATCACAAAATACCATTTGTGTACCGAGCGACGGGGTGCTTTCCTTCCACTCGCTGAGAATGGTCATAACTGCAAGATTCACCTTGCTGCCCTCGAAATCCTCATAGGAGGAGTCAAGGATACGCATATCCAGAGCGCCGCACCGTCCCCGGTGAGTCTCTTTCAGAGCATTGTCTTCCCATGGTTCCACAAGACCGTTGTGGATACGCTCAAAACATTCAATAATGTCTTTTACCAAATCCTCTTGATCGGAGCTGGGCTTAGCAACCATGATCTGCGGTTTGCCGTATTTCATAGCCGGTACCGGAAGCTTCAGCTGGTCGGCCGTCTTGATATCCGCGACCAGCGAATATAGATTCATCAGCTCCGGAAGATTTACAAATTCAGAGAATCGGGTCTTGTAGCGGTATTGCGTTCCGTCCGGTGTCAATTCAAGCGACGATGTTTTTCTTCCATATTGTGCCGCCCAGGCGTCAAAATGCTGGAAGTCCATTTGGGCAAGTGTACTGCCTTCCAGATACTTCATCATGACATAAAGCTCGGACATACTGTTTGTGACCGGAGTGCCGGTAGCAAATATAACGCCGCGCTGACCGTGATTTATTTCATTAATATAATCGCATTTCATCAGCATATCGGTGGATTTCAGTGCGTGGCTGCTGGAAATACCGGCAACATTTGTCATCTTTGTAGGGACATACAAATTTTTATAATAGTGGGCTTCATCTACGAAAATTTGATCGACACCCAACTCTTCAAAGGTGAGCAGATTGTCCTTTCGAGATTGATTCGTTAGTTTTTCCAGCTGTTCTTCGAGCGACTTTTTTGTCCTTTCCATCTGCTTGACGGTCCAATCCTCGCCGTTTTCCTCCGCGGTCAGCTCCATGGCTTCAGAAATAGACTTAATTTGCTGACGCATAATTTTTTCACGGCGTTCCGGGCTGATCGGGATTTTTTCAAAGCTGGTATTGGCGATGACGACGGCGTCATAGTCACCGGTCGCGATACGGCTGATCAGACGCTGTCTCTTTGATTTCTCAAAGTCGTTTTTGGTTGCCAGCAAAACGTTTGCGCCCGGATAAAGCTTTAAAATATCACTGCCCCACTGATCAATGAGGTGTCCCGGAACAATATACATGTTTTTATTACACAGCCCCAGCCGTTTTGATTCCATTCCCGCGGCGATCATTTCATAGGTCTTGCCCGCGCCTACACAGTGCGCCAGCAAGGTGTTTCCGCTGCTTAATATTCGGGAAACCGCATTGCTTTGATGGGGCTGCATTGTGATTTCCGGATTCATGCCCGGAAAAGTCAGGTGGCTGCCGTCATACTGACGCAGCCGGATATTGTTGTAAACATCATTGTATTTGCGTACCAGGCGTTCCCTGCGCTCTGGGTCTTTGAACAACCAGTCTCCAAACTTATTCTCAATGACTTTCTGTTTTTCGCGGGCGGCGGCAGTTTCCACCGAATTAACAATATAGGTATCATCTGCTTTGCGGTCGCGAATCGTAGGCGTTTTTTGGTTTAAAGACATCTCTAGCAAGGAATACGCGTCAATTCGGTGTGTGCCGAAGGTTTTGGAAGCGGTTACGTCGGAGGAAAGAAGGGAATGTGAAATACCGCCTATTTTCCAGAAAGCGTCGGATGGTAAGTAAACTACTTTTAAGCTTTTGGCATAACCGGGTGGATTAAACATGTCCCGGATAAACTGTTCGATGTCCTCCGGCGACAGCAGCGGTGAGCCTAGCCGGATATCAATCTGGGAAGCATCCAGGTCTTCCGGCTGAACTTTTTTTAGATAAGCAACGTTTATTTCATACTGCTGATCCTGCTCCGCCGCGTTTTGCGCGATAGATAGCTTTTCGCGAACCTTCCCGGAGAGATATTCTTCCGCCGTCAGATAATTTCCGTCAATGGGGTCTTTGAAGATGATCCCGGTTAAATCCTGTAAAATCTGTGCTTCGGTTTTGTCTGTAAGCTTGGCCAACAGAGGGATATCCACATATCCCTTTTGATTTAGGCAGACTGGCAGTGCTTCAATGGCAGTATCCACGTGGGTAATGATCTGCGGTGCACGAATTGTTCGCTTTGTAAAAATAGCGGCTTTGGTGACGTTTTGATCATCGTCCACGTTTTCCAGACTGCAAAGAAGCGGATAATCAGAATCAAATGAGAAAGCAAGATGATTTCCACGTGAAGTAAGGAAGTCGTGTTTTTTTACATAGGCGTCATAAAGCCGGTTCAGCTTTGCCTGTGTTTCCTGAACCGCTTCATCCGGATAATTATCGCGCTGTACCCGGATTACCTCGCGAACAGCATTCCGTATTTCAATCATGCCGCGAATTCGGTGTTCCCGTGTGCCGGTGAAATTCTTGTGTATCATCTGACTGTTTTCACGATAGTAAATGTTGCCGTCCTCTGAAACGGTATAGCTGAAATTCTTGACGTTTGGATCCGCCGGTATTGTTTCGGCGCAGTCACCGTTTTCCAGATTAAATTTTGGTTCGGAATACTCCGCTTGCAGCAGCGCAATCGCTTGCGGAAGCTCGTTGCGCCAATCTAAGCCTTCATGCGGAATGAGAGCGGTATCCTTGGCGCTGCCGTACATACGGTCATCAAACACCATTGTTCCCAACAGCATTTCCGGGTGATCTGCAAAATAGGAGTTGACCGGAACTCCGTTTTCAAGATAAGTCAGGTTTACCCAGTCCGGCTCAATATCTACCATGTGTTCCCGCTTTTTCAGGAAGATAATGTCCGCGGTGACTCCGGTATTGGCTTCTGCTTTCATCATGGTATTTGGAAGCCGTATCGCGCCGATCAGCTCCGCGCGCTGGGCGATGTATTTGCGAACGGAATTGTTGGATTTATCCATCGTTCCCTTTGAGGTAACAAAAATAATCAGACCGCCGGGGCGTACCTTATCCAGTGATCTGGCAAAGAAATAATCATGGATTAAAAAATTGTGCTTCTCATAGCGTATATCCGGTACCTTGTACTCCCCGAACGGGACATTGCCGATTGATATATCAAAAAAATTGTCAGGGAAAGCGGATTTTTCAAAGCCTTTAATCTGTATCGTTGCCTTTTGGTACAGCTGCTGCGCAATCCGTCCGGTCAGGCTGTCCAGCTCCACGCCGAACAGCTTGCTGTTCTGTGTAATTTCCGACGGTAAATAACCAAAAAACCGCCCTGTTCCGCAGGACGGTTCCAAAATATTGCCTCCGGTAAATCCAAAGTTTTTCAATGCGGTATGTACCGCTTCGATTACTGCCGGAGGCGTGTAAAACGCGGTTAAAGTTGAAGCCCTTGCCGCTTCATACTCTTCGGGTAAGAGCAGCTCTTTCAGTTCCTGATATTCCTTCTGCCAGCCTTCGTTTGTTTTATCAAAGGCCTGAGAGATACCTCCCCAGCCCACATACTTTGACAGTGCGGACTGTTCTTCAGGAGTTGCCGGACGGTCCTCGAATTCGATTTGTTTCAGCAACCGTATTGCATCAACATTGATTTTATAATGGGTTTTCTGCCCTCCGGTTACCTCCGACGTATCGGGGTAACGGAAGTTTACAAGGACATCCTGAGAAAGGGTTTTGCGGAATTCCCGGTCAACATCTTCGGCATATTTGAGCATATCGTCGACATGCTTTTGCCGCTCCGGGTCCTGCAGCATACTTTTTGATTCTGCGGAATCAAACTTGAGGAATTCTTCGTCCGGCTCCGATGAATTTACTGCTGATTTTTCGGGATTCTTCACTTCAGGCAAGAAATCTGTTTGTTTTTTAACCTGTGGCTCCGCCAGTCCGCCGAAGAGGGTAAGCTGCTCCGGACGTTTGACCGGTACCATGGAAAGAAGGCGCCCGTCAGCAACTAAATTCCGTATTTCTTTCTGTAGAATTGTCCAGGATACCGTCCGGGAATATTCGCCCTGCGGCAGTTTGGCGATAATCTGAAGGCCTTTGCCGCTGAAATTAAAAAATCCGGGAATCCCGTTACTATAGGTGATGGTTCCGCCCCAGAACCCGTAGTCTTTTCTTAGAAATGCAATTGCTTCTTTTGCAGTCGGATTTGTTTTATAAAAATCAGCGATTGTTTTGCGGCATTCGTCACTCCTGCGTATCAAAGCAGAGAAAAGATAGATGTCATGGAATTCATTTTCACTGATAAAGGCATGGTAGGCAGGTTTCCCGTCCAGGGTATCTGAATCATAATCCGGAATAGAAAAGGCAGCCTCTTTCGAAGCTGCCTGAATGTTTATTTCTGATAAATTATGTCGTTCAGCACCATCTCCTCGGCTGTCTTGAACAGCCAGTTGTTGTACTGAATCAGCTCCATGTGATTGTCCGTTTTCGGGGCCGGATGTTCTTTCCGTAGTTGGCTGATCACCGAAAATTCGTACTCGTTCGCTTCGTGCTCCTTCTTGTGGCAGACTTCCATCAGTTTCAGCGAGAACGTCAGAATGGCGTATTGACCCGGATGTTCTTCCTCCAGATACTTCTTGTATATCGTCCCGTATTTGTTCAGGGGCTTGTCGTACTTGGGCTGTGTGATCGCCAGCTGTGGATAGAATATACCGTCCTGTTCTTTGTATTTGATTGACATACTGAGATCTCCTTTGCTGTATTTTTTCTTCATGCTGTAGCTGTCGGATCGAGCTTTCAATTTGCCGCAGCAGCTGCCCGGCTTGTTTTAAACACGCTGTACCCAGCAGGACCGCATGATTCGGATTTGTAAGAAGGGATAAATCATCAAAAATGAGGGAATCCGGAATACTGCTATCCGGTATAATGCGATTATACACCATTTGTGTGATGCTGTCAGAGAAAAATTCCTGAATAGAAGCGTCGATTTCAGAAATATCGAGATTTTCCAGCTCGGTACCGTTGACGTCCTGAATGATTTCATAACAGGATTGGCTGTAGCACTCCTGCGTGATGGTCTCAATGACGTTTTGAATACACCGGTCAAACTCGGCGCTTTGCGCAATTCCGTATCGATCTTCGAGATCGATCAGCACGGTATCCCGGTAACCGGATTTTAACTCCCACGGAACAGGCAAAGTACCCGGCGCACCGTTTGTATCGCTTACATCAAACACATAAGATAAATTGCTCTGGCTGCTGGTGTTAGTAAGAACAGGGATTCCGTGCGCACCGGCGTTTACACGCCGGCCGACACGGTTCCAGGTTTCGATTGGTGCCAGCGCCGTTGCGTCCGGGCGCTGTGCATAAATGAGCAGTGCGGAAGTGAAGTTGTATTTATAGATTCGGGACGCGAACCTCAAAAACGCTTTCCATTCTCGCACCGAGGAAGTAACTTTTTGCTGTGTTTGTTCCAAAAGATTTTTGCATTCGCTGAGTTTGTCCAAATTCTTTCCTCCATTCACTTATTATAATTTGAAACATAAATGAAAGCAGCCAGATTGCTCCGGCTGCATACAATCAATTAATTAGATGTGTTGCTAGAATTAAGCAAGAATGACTTTCGTTTGTTATAAATATATTATTGGTAAGATTTTCGGGGATTTTATTGTTGTCCCCAAGACAGTAAGTCCACCTGCAGGCCAAGAAATATAATAAAATCCATCATAAGATGATGATGCAGAAACTTTAACGTCCCACCAAATTCGGACATGATTAGTTAATATAGGTGAGGAGCCAATCTGCGCTATGCCATAGTAATTATGATAACCATTATAACTGTCATTAAATACCAATGTATCGTTATAGTACCCACTTGAATGACAATATTGTAAATTTGCATGTTCAGCGGAAAAGGATAAATTAGGGGCATTCCAAAAATAGTCATTATTTGAGACCAAGACAGGATTATCAAGTTTGATGTCTAAACCAATTAAATCACGGTACCACTCTGTGTCATAATTTGCCATTTTTAACCACCCACTGCCATCAGGATTAATAACCGAATCTTTGATTATACATTGCGTATCATGCTTTCCAAGTATTTGAATAGTAGCATCATACAATTTATCAAACTGAGCAAAATAAGTCGTATCGCTAGTGAGAGAGAAAGCTCTGCTTGCGTTAGTGTATCCGTCTGACCACTGCACAAATTTATACCCGCCATAAGGTATCGCATTAAGCGTAATCCATGTACCATACGGGTAGGTTCCGCCTCCTGTCACCGTGCCGCCTTCGCCGGCAATGACCGTGACTGTGAAGGTATCAATGGCAAAGGAAGCTGTAATCGCCATGTCTTTTGTCACAGTAACTGACCTGCTCTCAATAGTTATGCCGTCACTCCATCCTGTGAAGTGATAATGGGCGCTTGGCACTGCTGTAAGCGTAACGGTCTTGCCATACTCGTATGTACCGCCTCCGGTGGTTGAACCTCCTGCCCCTGCTGTCGCAGTCACTGCAAAGGTATCAATTGAAAACCGTGCTGTTAAAGTCACATTTTGCGCAGCCGTAAAGGTACGTGTGGCAGTTGTTACGCCGTCGCTCCATCCTGTAAAGTGATAGTGTTCATCTGGTGTCGCTGTCAGAGTAACGGCATCTCCGTACTGGTATTCGCCGCCGCCGGAAACCGTACCATTTGGTCCCGCGGTGGCGGTAACGGTGATGGTATCAATCGCGAAAGTTGCGGTTACTTCAATATTTTGCTCCGCGGTAAAAGTTCTGGTTGCGGCGTTCATGCCGTCGCTCCATCCTGTAAAGTGATAGTGTTCATCTGGTGTCGCTGTCAGAGTAACGGCATCTCCGTACTGGTATTCGCTGCCGCCGGAAACCGTACCATTTGGTCCCGCGGTGGCGGTAACGGTGATGGTATCAATTGCGAAAGCTGCGGTTACTTCAATATTTTGCTCCGCGGTAAAGGTTCTGGTTGCGGTGGTCACGCCGTCGCTCCATCCTGTGAAGTGATAGTGTTCATCTGGTGTCGCTGTCAGAGTAACGGTATCTCCGTACTGGTATTCGCCGCTGCCGGAAACCGTACCGTTTGGTCCCGCGGTGGCGGTAACGGTGACGGAATCAATGGCAAAGACGGCGCTTACCGTGGTATCCGCGCACAGCTCGTTAATTTCGTAGGTTGTTTCGGTTCCGATGGTATTCCCGGTTTCATCTACCCAATTTATAAAATGATAATGCCTATCCGGAACAGCAGTTAAAGTTACCTTGCTCCCGGCATTGTATGTTCCGGTGCCTCTCACAAAGCCATGAATGGCTTTAGCAACAACTTTATAAGTGTTCGGTTTTACGGTAACAGCCGCTTCGGCGGTAAAATTACCATCCTTTGTTGCTGCCGTAATGGTTGCGGTACCAACGCCCAAAGCAATTACTTTTCCTGATTGCGTGACATAAGCAACATCTTCATTTGAGGAGGACCATAGTACGGTCTTAACCGTCGCATTTTCCGGGTAGACTGTGGCGGTTAAGGTATCGCTCTTTCCTTGGGTAAGAGCTAACTCAGATGAACTGAGCTTTATTCCCGTCACAGAAATTATTACAGTGACCGAACATTGAGCGGTAACGCCGTTCTTTGTTGCGGCTGTAACAGTTGCCGTACCAGCACTCAAGGCGATTACTTTTCCGAATTGTGTAACATAAGCGACCTCTTCGTCGGAGGAAGACCAGGTTATCGTTTTGTCCGCAGCATCTTCCGGGTAGACTGTTGCGGTTACGCTTGCACTTTTACCCTCGGCAAGCGTAAGCTCGGAGGAGCTGAGTTTAATGCTCTCTGCCGGTATGATAACGGTTACCGCGCATTGAGCGGAAACACCGTCTTTTGTCGTTGCTGTAATGATTACGTTACCGACGCCTAAGGGAATCACTTTTCCTGATTGCGTGACATAAACAATATCTTCATTGGAGGAAGACCATGTGACCGTTTTGTCTGTTGCGTCTTCCGGATATACTGTAGCGGTTAAGGTTTCATTTTTCCCTTGGGTAAGGGTAAGCGTGGAGGAACTGAGTTTGATGCTTGTTGCCGGTATGACGACGGTTACCGCGCATTGAGCGGAAACACCGTTTTTCGCGGTAGCTGTAATGGTTGCCGTTCCAATACTTAAGGCAATCACTTTTCCCGCCTGAGTAACATAAGCTACCTCTTCATTGGAGGAAGACCATGTGACAGTTTTGTTGGCTGCATCTTCCGGATAAATTGTTGCGGTTAAAGTTTTATTTTTCCCTTCAGCAAGGGTAAGTTCCGAAGAGCTGAGCTTAATACTCGTTACCGGATTATAGACCGTCACCGCGCATTGAGCGGAAATTCCGTCTCTCGTTGTGACCTTGATGATGGCTGTACCTGCGGCCATGGCGGTGACTTTCCCGTCCTGGTCCACATAAGCAACACTTTCATCCGAAGTAGACCATAGGATGGATTTGTTGGTTGCATCGGCAGGCGATATCGTAGCCGTTAAAGATTCGGATTGTCCTTTTTCCAGTGTTAGTTCGGGTTTATCCAGAGCAATGCCGGTTATAGGAACTGTTACGGTGATGATACATGTTGCGGTGTATCTGCCGTCCTTTGTTGTCGCTAATACAACAGCCGTTCCTTCATTTATAGCTGTTACAACGCCTGACGCATCCACGGTGCAGATGTTTTCGTCTGAGGAAGACCATATCACTTCCTTTTGCGAAGCGTCTTCCGGAGTCACAGTTGCCGTCAGCGTTTCCTTTCCGCCTTTTGCAAGCGATGCACTTGTTTTGTTTAGTTTAATTCCTGTTACAGGAGTAACCACCGTTACCTTGCATTCTGCGGTAAATTCTCCACCGATTGTTTTTACCGTTATAGTCGCGGTTCCGGTTGCTATAGCGGTTACTTTTCCGTTCTGGTCAACGGTACAAACCTCATTGTTGGAGCAAGACCATGCAATAGATTTGTTCGTTGCGTCGGCAGGGGATACCGTTGCGGTAAGAATTTCTGACTTTCCTTTCTCAAGCATGAGTTCGTTTTTGTTCAGGGATACGCGATATGCAGGAATAACTACGGTAACCGTACATTCGGCAGTTAATCCGCCGTCTTTGGTCGTTGCGGTCACGATAGCGGTTCCGGTATTTAAAGCAGTAACGTTACCGGATGAATCTACGGTACATACATTTTGATCGGAAGAAGACCATAAAACACCCTTCTGTGTGGCGCTTTGAGGGGTAATAATGGCGGTCAATGCTTCTTTCGTACCTTTTGCAAGCGTCATCGTTGTTTTATCTAGTTCAACGCCTGTTACGGAAGTGATGACAGTCACTTTACATTCCGCCGTAAATCCTCCGTCGTGTGTTATGGCTGTAATAGTAGCGGTGCCGTTTCCTTTCGCTGTGACTTTGCCGTTTTGATCAACAGTACAGATCTTACTGGAAGAAGTAATCCAGAAGATCTCCTGATCGTTTGCCTCTTCGGGAGAGACCGTTGCTGTCAACGTCTCCGATTCTCCGTATTCGAGCGTAAGATTTGTTTTGCTGAGCTGAATCCCCGTCACAGGGACGGATGGACCGGGGATACCACTGTCCTTTTTGCCGCCGCTGTCATAAGCTGAGTCCGCGTATGTATTTTCTGTTGAACCTTTCGCTGTTGCAAAGGTTAGAGAATTAGGCACAAAAGAGAATACCATAGACACGGTCAGCAGCAGTGACAGCGCTTTTTTTCCGACTTTCATTTTAAACCTCCTCAAATTTCCCTAAAGATAAATATTTTACTCAATATTACATTTTTGCTTGTTTATTGTCAATGGTGAATTATAACTTTTGTCGAATTTCCGTCTATTTTGTAATAATACACAAAGATTAAAGGCTGCAGTTGGAGCTGTGCGCACCGGCGCTTACACGCCGGCCGATACGGTTCCAGGTTTAGAGGAGCAGCCGGATTGCTCCGGCTGCTCCTGGTCGGTAGTTGTTCGTTAATAAACATAATAATAAGTGTCTATGTCCGTGTAGACAAAGGTTATCGTTTTACGGCTGATGCTTTTTACGGTACCAAACATTAAATAGCCATAGTCTGCGTTTGATCTATCTCCGTTATAGCAAAAACAGCCCCAATCCCCAACACTGTAGCTGCAACAATCCTTCCAGTTTTTTGCGTCGGATAAATCGTAATAATCATCTCCATAGCAGGATGCAAGATATCCTGCGCGCCGGACTCCCTTCGAATATTCACAATCTTCCGTCAGTAGCACCTGATAAACAATCGCGCCAACCTTCTGCGTCTCTGTTGTCGTGTCAGTTTGGTAGCCAATTGTTTTCGTCGCACTGGTAATCGCCGAAGCGCCTAACTCGTTTTGTCCCTGAACACCCAATGTATAGCTGCGTTTTGCGCCGGAATGCTTATACGTATATTTGTCATACTTGTCGGAATTATCATACTCCGTTTTTAAGGTGTAGCTTTGACCGCCGCTATAGTTAAATTGATAGGAGGTCGTTGTGGTAGAACCAACGTATACGCCATCGATATACACATTATACCGGAACTGCGTGCTGGTTGTCCCCTGTGTGGATGCAGGCCACGACACGGTAATCATACCACTGTTGTTGCAGGTCACCTTGAGAGAGGCCGGTGCGGTTGGGAAGGTAACTTTTTGCTTGAATTTTGCTGTAAGCGTTATATTCTCAGTGACGACATAATTCCTTACAGCGTGGGTGTTTCCGTCAGACCATTCCACAAAATCATAATCGGAGTTAGCCGTTGCGGTTAATGTGATGACAGTGCCATATGGATAGGTGCCGCCGCCGGTTGCTCTTCCGCCGGTTTCGGCATTCACCGTCACGGTAAACATATCAATTGCAAAGTTAGCGGTTATGGTCACATCGGAGCTGAGATTATTGATCACATAGGTAGGAGTCCAGCCGATTACGTTTCCGGCAGAATCCGTCCAGTTTACAAAATGGTAGTGCGGATCCGGAATTGCTGTAAGTGTAACCGTGCTTCCTGCATCGTGTACGCCGCCGCCCAGAACACGACCATGTTCTGCGTTCACGGTAATACAATAGGTCTTCGGCTTAACGGTTACCGTACAGACTGCGGTGTGCTGCCCATCTGCCGTGGTCGCGGATACCGTTGCAATTCCCCGCTTTACCGCAATAACCTTGCCGCCCTGATCAACTGTACAGACGGTATCATCTGAGGATGCCCAAAGCACGGTTGGATTCGTAACATTTTCAGGAGTAATGGTTGCTGTCAGGGTCTCGGTAGTTTCCTCGAGGAGGGTTAATTCTGTCTTGTTTAGAGAAATTCCGGCAGTTGAAATGACAACCGTAACCTCGCATTGATCGGTAAAATTGCCGTCCTTCGTGGTTACGCTGACAATGGAAGTCCCGGCATTGACCGCCAAAACTTTTCCAGCCTGGTTTACCGTGCAGACTGAGCCGTCAGAGGATGCCCAGAGAAGCTCTTTGTTTGTGGCGTCCTCCGGCGTAACGGCTGCCGTGAGTGTTTCGCTTGCACCCTTTTCCAGAGTCAGGTACGACTTGTTCAGACTGACGCCGGTAACCGGGCTAACAACGGTAATGTCACACAGCGCAATTCCGCTGCCGTTTTTTGCCGCTGCAATGATCGTGGATTTCCCGACATCTCGCGCCGTTACCGTTCCGGTCTGGTCGACCGAACAAATGCCTGGATTTGTAGCTGTCCATGAAAGGGATGTATTGGCGTTTTCAGGCGTAACGGTCGCCGTTAGAGTTTCAATGGCGCCTTTTGTAAGGGTCAGCGCTGTTTCATCCATTTTTACTCCGGTCGCTTCCTTGTCGGGCAGCTCTCCGCCGCCGGTTTCGGTCAGTGGGCCCCTCTGGGAATATCCGCCGGAGGCCTCCATGTTGATTACCATCGGCGGCAGCGATTTCCAGCCAAAAGATAACGGTACAGTAAGCGTATAAGTAGCACTACCGGTAAACTGCGACGTATCACCCGCATCGGTTGGAGCAAATTCCGTATTTTCAATATCAACATGTAACTCCGAGATACGATATTCCATTGTCCCATTCGTTGTTTTTTCATGACCGGTACCGCTGCCTTTCGTATGGAGCTGCTTATCCAGCTGCTCATAGAGATTTCCGACATTCACATCATCGGTCCAGCTCGTTTCGGAGAGTTTGTAACCACCGGAATATCCCTCCCGAAGCCCGTTGTACAAATAGTTGTAATTGTCGGTACAAACCTGCGTGATTCCGGCTTGTACTGCATTACGGGTTTTCAGCACGATGATCTGAAGGCGGATAAATTCAAAGCCCGCGGTTGCCGTTATAAGCAAAACCATGGCGATTATGACAGCCCAGATCGGAAAGCTGCCCTTCTTATCTTTTAATATTTTTTTTATTTCCAATAGACTTCCGACCTTTCTGTAGCTTTTCCTGTAATGGTTACAGGGAATGATCCCATACCGCCGAATAATCCGATGTTTTTCGTAACGGAACACGCAACCGAAATTTCATCATTCAGCTGAATATGTCCGCTTTTTGACCAGGTAATAGCAGGGGAAAGATGATAGGTTTCATTGAGCTTTCGGGTTCTTTTATCTGTTTCGTCCCCAACTTCACCCGAAATGGCGGCAACCCGGCACAGCTCGGAAGCATAGGTATCCAGCTTCTGTTTTTCAATAAAAACAGGAAAGAGGCGCATGGCGAAAGCGATGATAAACATTGAAATAAAAATGATTACGGCAATGCTCACCACCACTTCTCCGCGATTGGATTTTAAAATACTCATTGCCATATCCTCCTTAGAACAATTTTTCCATCGAACCGAAAAGCTGTACGCCGATTACTACAAAATACATTAGCATAAAACAGCCCAGCATAAGGAAGGAAAATACCTTTACCTTACCCGGGCGTTTCATAGCGGTCATTTTAAGCTTTTGTATTTCCAGCTGTTTAAAATCGTGAGAAAGCATTTCAAAGTGGCTTACATTGTTATCGCCGTGCAAGACGCCGACAAGACCGCGCACGACTTCGCTTAACATGGTGCTGTCAATTTTGGATTCTAAACGGATCAGTGCTTTTTCGTGGGAACCTGATTTCATGTCCGCGATCGTAATATCGAGCTCTTTACGGAACATTTTACCCGCGCTCGCCTTATAGCCCTCCAGCATAGAAAGGACATCTCGGCTTGCGTTCAGCTCCTGTGTAATGGTCGCGACAAATCTTGGTAGCTCATCTTCAATCTCTTCCCGCTTTTTCTTCATGAGCTTTTCCGCTTCGTTTAGGTTTTCAAACAGTGAATTGAGCGCCCAGACTAAAAAAAGGGGAACCATTATGGGGAACGCGATACAGGCGGGAATTGCGATCACAATCTTGGAAGCAAAGCTGACGATTATCTTTGCGTAATACGTTTCCGGAGTCAGAGAAATGCCCGCATTTTTGAGGATAATCTCCATTTTACGCCGTTTATAATCATTCAGTTTAATATGTTTGGAAAGCCTTGACGCCAATCGAAAGGTAATCGCCTGCAGATGATGAGTGCCTTTTTTCTCCCGTTGGATAATGTTCAGCGCCGCCCGGGTGCTCGCCAGCTTGGGGATTCGCACCAGATCGCAGAGGACCAGAAAGATACCGAAGAACAGAAAGCAAAAGAACGGTATGATAATCAGCGGCATAAATTTACCTCCTGTATTCAATTGGCCTTGTGTTGCGGATTACCGCGGTTAATGATACAAACAGTACCAGTGCGGAAACGGTCAGGGTTATCTGACCGATGGGAGTATAGATTAAGGTGCGGAACCATTCCGGATTCTGATATCGAATCAAGGGAATGTTTGCAATGAGCAGAGCGCCCATGGTGATAACCTCCTTCATTGGCTCATACATTAAGTATTCCAGATCACCGGACACAATCCGAACATCAGAAAGCTTGCTGACAATTGGTAACAACGTGCTTTTCAGGTTTCGGTTGTTTTGACATAGAATCATGGCATCGCACCATTCCTGAAAGACCGTGTTGTCGATGGCGGGTTTCATTTCTTCCAGAAGCTGAGAAATATCGGCATTGATCATTTCGGCTTGCGTCAAAAGCTTTTCAAAAACTTCTTTAACAGGAGAATTCAAATAGTCGAGATTTTCCTGAACGGAGGTTAAAAAATCCTCCGTCCGGATATAAGTGGACGAAATAACCGACAACGCTACTTCGAGCTCTCCGTTCAGCTCTTTTCGAAACTTTGACGCAGAGAACAGTATATAAAGGAAAGGAAGAAGGGCAAGGCCGACTGCCAGAACCGGAAGAATAAATAGATTTGCCATTATTCCCGCAATCAGGACGCCGGTAACGAAAAGAACGAGGGATGCCATGCAAATTGCGGGGAAATGGTCACTTCGATGAGTGATTTCCAGAATATCTCTGGATTCCCGAATGATGAGACGAATGCCGCGCAGCTTCCGGGGCTTTAGGCTCTGCTTAATCTGTTGCCTGATCTTTACTTTTCGGCGTGAATGAGCCAGATTAGTGATCAATTGCAGAGGTGAGATTTGAACCAGTATCAGTAAACCGGCAGCCATAGAGAAAAAAGCGACAAGATATAGAAAATCCATATCAGCACACCTCCAGCAGCTTTTGCAAAGCATCTTCCGGAATTCCCTTTTTCAAGAGCCGGTTTTGTAAGTGTTCAGAGATCGGGTGCAGCTTCTGAAAATGTCCGTGTATGATTGTTTCGCCGTTTACTGTTTCATTCCGTTCCACAGCATACTGGAATAATGTTGTATAGACCGGCTTGTCCTCTACAAGGCTGCACTCACAGATTTCCGTGATTCTGCGAACTCCGTCTTCCATCTTTTCCGCGAAAAAGACAATCGGGAAAGCCTTAACCGCCATAGAATACAGTGTTTTGTCGCTAAGGCCGCTGCCTTTCAGAGAAGCCAGCTGGACAAGCCTGTCGTGAATTTCTTCCGCAGAAAAGGTGTGTGTCGTACCGATTACCGGGTGTCCGGTTAATGCGGCCTCAATGGTTTCAAATGCCTCTGAGCCTTTGACCTCTGCCATACAGATAAAGTCAGGATTCATTGTCATCCCATGCTCGAGCAGCATTTGCTGCGTGATAGCAAGCTTTGGATCATCGGATTCTTTTGTAATGGTATGTACGACGTTATTGATGATTTTTCCAGATTTATCACGTTTTCTAAGGTCAAATTCTCTCGTTCCGTTTTCTATGGTATATAGCTTTTTATCATAAGGAACGATACGCATAATAATGGATATTATGGTCGTTTTACCTGCGTCGGTTTCTCCGGCAAGCAGCATTGATACACCATACCGATATAATGTACATAAACAATCCAGCATTTCATCGGTCGCGGTTCCAAACGCGATGAGATCCTCCTTTGTTAAATTACTAGGGTTAACAAAGCGGATGCTGGCTGCGATCCCGACTGATTCATCCAGCGTACCGCCTCCGCCGTTTACCGTAATGCGAATATTATTGTTTAAATGCCCGCGCACCAAAGGCTTTGCGTTATCCATCGGTATTTTTGATTTGCTGAGCAGCCTGGTGAGCACATTCCGTGCATGATCTGGTGAATAGAAATTTTCTCCGGTTTCTATCGTCCCGTCGGACTTTTTGATATTGACGTTATCCCAGGAATTGATCTCAATTCCTTCTACGTCCCCGACGGTGAAGTTTAGATACTTGGTTAAAAAAGAATATTCCGCCATATCGCTGTAAAGGCGGTTGATCAACTGCTCTGTGGTTAGGCTTTCCACGCAGAGCTTCTGCTTTGTTAGGTACTGCCGGATATACGAGTACATTTGAGCCTGGTTATTTTCATCGTCGTTCGAAAGCAGCTCGGAATAATTCTGAGACATATATTTCTGTACCTTGCTCAATATCTCCGTATAACCGCGGGTGCTTTTTGAGTCGCTGATATATAGACCGACATTCTTATTCATACAAAATCACCTCGGAAACCAATCTGTTTATCACCGGCTCGTACTTTTTTGCGTCACGCCCAATCAGGTTTTCATTTAGCTTTCCGCTATCATATTGCTCCTTTAAAGAGGGTAAATGCGGAAGAAAATATGATACAGGTCCGATACACTCACTGTAAGCCGCCGTATCCTGTTCCGGATAGATATTGTTCATGACATTGATCTGCTTGTCATACCGGAACCGCGCTTCTTTAAAGAAGGTTTTTTGGGACTGAATATGAACCGCACTTTTTAGATCCGGGTTGATCACTTTAAACACCGTATCAGCCGCTTCCAATGCTACGCCGGTTAGGATATTGGAAAGAACATGGCTTGAACAGTCAATAATTACGTAATCCGCAGAGATTTGAAGGAGTGAAAGCAGCTCTTTTGCGCGCTTTTTATCATACTCCGGATATGAGATTTCGGTTTCTCCAAGCTGATAACCTAAAAGACTGAGATATCCGCCGGCGGCAACGCAATGCTGATAGACATGAATCTGGTTTAGGGTGGAGAGAGAAAGAAGGTCACCGAGGGATTTGGTATCCGCAGCGGATGGAAGCAGGAGCGGCAAAGAAGGGGTTACAACATCACATAATACCAAAATGACGTTGGTTTTCTTTTCAGCGAGGACTTTAGCTATTTTCATACTGGTCAGTGTTTTTCCCGCTCCGATACTTCCGCCAACAGCAATCAGATTATTGCCCATGGTTTCCCGTACCCCCTGTTTCGTTTGATTGGTTCGGTTCCTGCTGGGAACCCGCCTTGTGTGAAGAAAGGAACTGGTCTTCCATATCAAGATATTTCTTTGCGTCCTGCGGGGAACCACGATATACAAGAGAAGCGTAGAGCTTACCGTTTGTTTCATAGTCAACCAGCTTGGTTCGTTGCTCTGGTGTAACTAAGAGTGTCAGCGTGGCCGGAATATTGTTTGAGCCTTTGCTGTCGTCTTTATTCTCAGATTTTCTGAAATCATCGGTATCCGCGCCTTTTTCCGTTGTTGCGGCCAGCAGCTTTATATAACGAAGCTCTTCGGGGGCAAATGTCTGCTTTCCGTCCCCGTAGCTGGATACAACAAGTGAAATTATATCACCTGACTCCAGCTTGCCGGAAAGCCCGGCAGCGAAAGATTTGATGGAAATAGACATGGCCTGTTTGTCACTGCCCAAATCATTAAGATACGCACTCTGTGATTTTTCGGATGTTTTTGTATCTAAAATATAATCGCCGGATTGTAAAGCCGCCGTGGTATATTTTCCGATTACATCCTTTTCGGCTTTTAAAAGGTTTGCCGGCAGGTTGTAGCCGCCTACCTTAACAATTTCTATCATGTTTTTAGTGATTGCGGTACCTTCCGGAATATTTTGCTTCACGCGCACGATTTCAATGTTTTTATTCATACTTGTACTGATCATAGGAGCCACAAACAGGCAAATGACCAATGCCATTGCAATGCTCATGACTCCTAAAAATGTTCTGTTTTTAAATATTTTCATAGAACTTCCTCCTGATTAAAGTTTGAAGAGATATGCAAGAAAGCACCCTATTCCGAGATAGGGTGCCATTGCATACGCTTTCTGTTTTACGGACCTGCTTACAAAGGGGAGTGAAGCCAGAAAAACGGCAAAGCCGGTCACCGTCGCCGCGATAACTCCTGTGGGTCCTAGCAGGAATCCGGCAGCTGCCATTAGCTTTACATCACCGCCTCCGATGCCGCCTTTTGAAAGGACTGCAATTAATAGAAATGGAACGGACACCAGAAATGCTCCTCCAAGAGCGGGGATCAGCTGAACCCGGATCAGACCGGTTATTACAATCGGTATCAGCGCCAAGTTTGGAATCTCGTGCGTCATAGCATCGCAATACCCAATAATAATCAGCGTTTGGGCAAAAAGAAAACCTTTGATGATCTCTGTTGGATCGTCAAAGGTCAGATTCAAGAGGATGCTGGCGGCGACTGATATCAGGACGGTGATTGGGTAATGCCGTGGCGTCAGATGTTTCGATAAGCTGTAGTCTGTGATGATTCCGCAAAAAAGGGAAAAAAGAATAGCAGCAGCCATTTCATTAACCGAACATACCCATGATGGTATCTTTTACTTTCGGAAGCACGGAATTATTGAAAACGCCGGTAAACGCGTTGAGAATAAGACCGCACAGAACGATAGAAACGATGGCGCCTAAAGCGATTTCGAGGGCAGTCAACCCTTTGTTATCAGCCAGGACTTCCCGTACCGGCATAATAGTTGACTTTAGCCGAATAGCAAAAGACTGAGTTTGCCGTTTTACCGCATGAGTAATATTTTTAATTTTCATTTTTACCTCCAGATTATTATTTTTGTTTTTCCAGCGCATTCATAAACTAACTGGAATCAAGGCGCGGGTACTTCTGCTCATTGGCAATGCAGCTTTTATCCAATATCAACCGGACTCGCGTACCGTTTTTACAGCTTACCGTCGCAATCAGCAGACTGCCTTTTATGTCAGCATATTTTGTCATGCGGCGGCAGCACTGAATAACTTCAGATAGCTGATCAACGGTTACTGTAATCGTTTCAATGCTCAAGATTATCACCCTTTCAAAATTGATTTGATATATAAAAACGCCTGTGAATTTGATTTCACAAGCGTTATATGGTGAATAAATTATAATTTGCGTAAAATTTCCATTGATAATCAGGAACAAGCGTTCTATAATAATATTCAAACATTTGTTTGGAGTTAAGAATGGAACGTGTGATTCTGCACAGTGATTGCAACTCTTTTTACGCCAGCGTGGAATGTCTCCACCATCCTGAGATACGCGATAAGCCGGTCGCGGTCGGCGGCGA
>JAEZYP010000015.1 GCA_023418995.1 Bacillota bacterium
ATGTTGGTGAAGCCCGCCACGGCAAGCGGGTTTACGGTTGCCTCCGCGCCGCCGGTAATAATGGCGTCCGCGTAGCCGAATTTAATGGTACGGTAAGCCTGCCCCAGCGCGTCTGTTGAAGTCGCACACGCGGTAACTACCGGCAGGCAGGGTCCCTGCGCGTTATATTTAATCGCGATATTGCCCGAGGCCATATTGGAAATCATAGAGGGGATAAAATGCGGGGATACCTTTCTCGGTCCCTGCGTACGCAGCTTGTCGCACTCATTGATAAACGTTTCCATCCCGCCGATTCCCGAGCCGACATAAACGCCCAGACGCTCGGGAGCGACCGTATCCAGAATCCCGCTGTCCGCTACAGCCTGTGAGGCCGCCGCCAGTGCGTACTGGGAGAAGCGGTCGGTTTTTCGTATTTCGCTCTTTTCGAGCCACTCGCGCGGTTCAAAGCTTTTTACTTCCGCCGCAACCTTCACTTTAAAATCCGTGGTATCGAATTCGGTAATAAAATCGATGCCGCATTTTCCGGCGGTCAGGTTCTCCCAGAACGCTCCGACGGAATTTCCAACCGGGGAGATTACGCCCATTCCGGTAATAACTACTCTATTCATATCCTTCATTCCTCTCTTGCTTTTTCCGACCCGCTCAGCCCATTGCCGCCGCGCTTTGCCGGTATTCCTCCGCCAAAGTCTCAAACAGCTTTTTTACGGGAACGATTTCCTTTACTTTATAGCCGTTCGCCCCGATGAACGCGAAGCCGTTTTCCAGCCTGCCCTTGCAGGCGTTGATCAGCGACATCGAGATACAGTAGGGGCTGGTTTTTTGCTCACAGGTTATGATGCAGTGAAACGGGCAGTATTTCGGATGCTTGTTGCCCTGCGCCGCTTCGCTTAAAAATCCGTTGACGATGGCGCGTCCGGGCATTCCGACCGGGCTTTTAATGATGCCGATATCCTCTTTTTTGCACTGTACATAAGCATTTTTAAACGCGATGTCCGCGTCGCACTCATCGGTTGCCACAAACCGCGTCGCCATCTGCACCGCGGCGGCGCCCAGCTGAAAGAACCTGCGGATATCCGCGCCGGAAAAGATTCCGCCCGCCGCGATAACCGGGATGCTGCGCCCCGCCTTTTCCTCCAGCGGGCGAACCGCCTCGATGACCTGAGGCACCAGCTTTTCCAGCTGGTAATCCGGGCTGTCAATCTGCTCAGGCGAAAAGCCGAGGTGTCCGCCGGCAAGCGGTCCCTCAACGACAAACGCGTCGGGAATATACTGGTATTTTTCCTGCCACCAGCGTGAAATGGTTTTGACCGCGCGGGCGGAGGAAACAATGGGAACCAATTTTGTTTTGCAGCCCTTTTTCACAAAGGAGGGAAGATTCAGCGGCAAGCCCGCACCGGCAAAGATTACGTCGATGCCCTCTTCCACACAGGCCTTTACCATCTCGCCGAAATCGCTGAGCGCCACCATGATGTTTACGCCAAGCGCGCCCTTTGTTTTTGCCCGGGCGCGTCGGATTTCCTCCTTCACGGCGGTAACGTTATCCTGAGCTGCCGCGGTTTCCTTGTGTACCATGCCGACCACGGCGGCAGAAATCACGCCCAGCCCGCCCTCGTTCGCCACGGCGGAAGCCAGACCGGAAAGAGAAATGCCGATTCCCATTCCGCCCTGTACCACGGGAGTGGGGACTACCAGATCCCCGATTACAAGCGGTTTCTGATCAAAATATTCCATCGCGTCCTCTTTTCTCCGCATTATCAGCGGCTCTTGACTCGCAGAAGTTTAAGGGTTTACATGCACAGTCCGCCGTCAACCCGTATCACCTCGCCGGTAATATAGCCCGCCTCGTCGCTCGCCAGGAACGCCGCCAGATTAGCAATCTCACGCGGCGTGCCCATTCGCCGCATCGGAATAGCGGCGGTCGATTCTTCGATCACCTTTTCCCCCAGAGCGGCGGTCATATCGGTATCGATAAAGCCCGGCGCAATGGCATTGCAGGTTATGCTTCGCGCCGCAAGCTCCCGCGCCGTGCTTTTGGTCAGACCGATCATCCCCGCCTTGGCGGAGGAATAATTTGCCTGACCCGCGTTGCCAATAAGCCCCGCCACGGAAGTTATATTGATAATCTTGCCGCCCCGGTTTTTGACAAACGTGCGGTAGGTATGCTTAATCATATTGAAAGCGCCCTTGAGGTTGGTTGCGATTACCTGATCGAAATCGGCTTCCGCCATCGAGAATAGAAGGGCATCCTTTACAATTCCGGCGTTATTCACCAGAATATCGACTCCGCCGAGCTGCTCCAGAACGGTTTTCACCAATTCCTTTGTCTGATTAAAATCGGAGACATCGCATTGGTACGCCTCCCCTTTTACGCCCAACCGGCGTATCTGCTCACAGGTTTCCTGCGCCGCCGCCTCGTTGCCCGCGTAAACAACGGCAATGTCTGCGCCTTCCTCCGCCAGTTTCAGTGCAATGGCTTTTCCGATTCCTCTGGAACCGCCCGTGACGATCGCCTTTTTACCTTTCAGCATAGCTCCTCCTTAATTGCGGCCAGCGCCTGAAGTCCGGCGCGGTCCTCCACATTTAAAATACGTGCGTCAGGGATAATCTTTTTCGTCAGACCGCTGAGGGTTTTCCCAGCGCCGACTTCGATGAAGACCGTAATGCCGTCGGCGGCCATATTTTCAATGGTATTCTGCCAGTAAACCGGATGGTTCACCTGCGCGGCCAGTACGGTTCTTATCTCATCCTCATAAGGCTTCGCGGTGGAATTGGCGTAAACCGGAAGCACCGGCTTTTTCACGTCAACGGATTGCAGCTCCCGCAATAAACCTTCCGCTGCTTCCTCCATAAACGGGGAGTGGAACCCGCCGCTCACCGCCAGAGGAACGGCTCTTCCTCCCTGCTGCTTTACTGCGGCGCAGAAGCCCTCCAGTTCGCTTTTCGCCAGCGCGACCACGGTCTGCGCGCTGCTGTTGTAGTTTACCGGGTAGGTGCTTTCCCTGCCCGCGCAAAGCTTCTGGACTTCTTCGCCGGAAAGCTTGAGAACCGCAACCATTGCGCCCTCGTGCTTTTCCGCCGCTTCCTGCATCAGCGCCGCGCGTTTGCACACCAGCTTGAAGCCCGTTTCCAGGTCAAACGCCTGCGCGAAGGTGAGCGCCGCCACTTCTCCCAGAGAGAAGCCTGCCACCGCGTCCGGCATGATTCCCAGCTCCCGAACGGCCTGTGCTGCCGCCAAATCCATGCAGAACATGCACGGCTGTGTGTTGATCGTGACAGAAAGCTCCTCCTGCGTACCCTCAAAGCACTGCTTCCGGGTGCCGGGGCAAATCGATTCCGCGCAGTCAAAAACCGCGCGCGCGGCGGGGCTGACCTCGTAAAGCTCCTTGCCCATACCGGGGTACTGCGCCCCCTGACCCGAAAATACAAACGCTATTTTATCCATTTGCCTGCACCGCCCAATACCGTTTCCGCCTCTTGGAACATTTCACGGATAATCTCCGCCGACGGCTGTTCCTTGTTTACCATTGCCGCGATCTGACCGGCGAGGAAGCTGCCGTTTTTTTCATCACCCAATACGGCGGCCTTACGCAGCGCGCCCACGCCGAAATTCTCCATTTCCTCGTTGGAAATGGAGGAATCGTACTCCATCTTCTGAAATTCTCTGGAAAACGGTGTTTTCAGTGCACGAACCGGATGCCCGAGCCGCCTGCCGGTGGCAATCGTATCGATATCCTTTGCGTTTAAAATCTTATTTTTATAGTTCTGATGTACATTGCATTCGGTCGCAACCAGAAAACGTGTTCCTACCTGCACACCGACCGCCCCGAGCATGAACGAAGCCGCGATACCGCGTCCGTCCGCGATGCCTCCCGCCGCGATAACGGGAATATCCACAGCGTCGCAAACCTGGGGAACAAGCACCATCGTGGTCAGTTCCCCGATATGCCCGCCGGATTCGTAGCCCTCCGCGATAACCGCAACCGCGCCGGTACGCTCCACGCGCCTGGCGACGCCGGTGGAGGGCACCACGGGAATCACCTTGATTCCTGCCTCTACCCAGTTCTTCATATATTTTCCCGGATTTCCCGCACCGGTGGTAATCACCTGTATTTTTTCATCGATCATCAGCTGCGCGATATCGTCCGCGTGGGGACTCATCAGCATAATATTGACCCCGAACGGTTTTTCCGTAAGCGCCTTCGCCTTGTGGATTTCTTCACGCAGCCAATCCGCCCCTGCGTTCATCGCCGAGATAATCCCCAGCCCGCCGCCGTTGGAAACGGCTGCGGCAAGCGACGCGTCGGCAATCCAAGCCATGGAGCCCTGAATAATCGGATATTCAATTCCGAGCATTTGACAAAACGGTGTTTGTATCATTTTCTTCCCAACCTTTTCCCTTTTATTTTCAGCGGCCCCACCGGAGCACACAGGCGCCGGAGGTAAGACCGCCGCCGAACGCGGCAAGCGCCAGCGTGTCACCCTTTTTCAGCTCTCCGCCGCGGTTCAGCTCATCCATCAGAATCGGAATACTTGCGGAGGAGGTATTGCCGAAGCGTTCGATATTCATCCGGTAGCGTTCCTCCGGGATTCCGAGCTTACCCTTTGCCGTTTCAATAATCCGCAGATTCGCCTGATGCGGCAAAACGAGATCAATCTCCTGAGCGGAAAGTCCGGCTTCCTGAATCACCTCTTCCAAATCATGGCACATGGAGGCGACGGCAAATTTGTAGACCTCCTTGCCGTTCATTTCGAGAAAGGGGCGGTTCGGCAGCTGTGCGGAAAACGGGCTGTTGCCCGGAGTACTGTCAATTTTGAGGAAATCGTCGGAACCGGTCGCGCTGATTTTGATCGAAAGAAGTCCGTCGCCCTCCGCCAGAACTGCCGCGCCCGCACCGTCGCCGAAGAGCACACAGGTGGCGCGGTCCGTCCAATCCAACAGCTTGGACATTGTCTCCGCCGCCACAATCAGGATTTTCTTTGCCCTTTTGCGGGCAAAGTACCCAAGTGCAATATCAAGGGCGTATAGGAACCCGGTGCAGGCCGCGTTTACATCGAACGCCGGGCAGGTCGCGCCAAGCTCCTTTTGAATCAGGCAGGCCTGCGAGGGGGTGATGGTGTCGCCGCGAATGGTGGAGCAGATAATTAAATCCAGCTCCTGAGCGGAAATCCCCGCGTTTTCCAGCGCCCTGCGCCCCGCCTGCGCGGTAAGCTCCGTCATGGTTTCCGTTGTGCAGATATGTCTGCTCTTAATTCCCGTCCTCGTCGAAATCCATTCGTCCGAGGTCTCCACAAGCTGGGAAAGCTCCCCGTTTGTCTTGGAGCATTCCGGGAAAGCGCTCCCCGTTCCGATGATAGAAAAACTCATTTTAGCCTCCGTTATGGGTTGTTTTTTGAAATGTAGGCCACGCCGGCACAGCCCGGACCCGCGTGGGTTCCGACTACGGAGCCAAGCTCAAAGGGCTCGCTGCCCGAAAGGTCAAAATGCTCCGAAAGGGACTGCCGGAGCATCTGCTCCACGTCGGGGGCGATCGAGTCGCCCAGAAGGATATGGTGCTTTTCGTCGGGCGGGTCCTGCAAAACCGATTCGGTAATCCACGCAATCGCGGCCTTCATGCCCTTGCGCTTTTCAATCGCCAGAACCTCTCCGTCCCGAAAGGTTACGATCGGTTTGATTTGGAGCATTGCTCCGAATAAGGCGGAGGATGCCGAAAGCCTTCCGCCCATTTTTAAATATTTCAGCGTGCCGATCACGGCGTAAAACCGCATTCTCGGCTTGAGCGCCTCCAGCTTTTCGCAGATTTCCTTCGCGGAGCAGCCCTCATCCCGCAGTCGAACCGCCTCGAGCACCAAGAGCCCCAGCCCAAAGGTAACGACGCGCGAATCAACCAGATAAACATTCTGCGCGCCCAGCAGGTTTTTCGCGATGCCTGCGGACTGGTAGGTGCCGCTCATCCTTCCGGATATAAAGATACCGATGATTTCATCCTCCGGAGGATATTGGCTGAATATCTTTACAAACCGCTCGGGATTAATCTGGGCGGTGGTGGGGAGCTCAGGCGCCGCCGCAAGCTTTTCGTAAAACTGCGGCTTTGTCAGGTCGACCCCGTCGAGGTATTCTTCATTTCCAAACCGCACACTCAGCGGTATCATTTCGATTCCCAGTTCCTCCTGCCGCTGAAACGCGATATCCGAGGTACTGTCGGTAATGATTCGTATCGCCATATTTTTTATAACTCCTTACAGGTTTTTGCCTTCTTCGAGAAAACGCTGTACGGCAGCCAATGCCTTGATAAACACCGTCTGCTCCTCCCCGCTGAGAACGGAGATAATTTTCGACACCATTTCATGATGAAAGGTCTGGTGCAGCTCGTTGGCGGTTTTTCCCCTTTCGGTGGGCAAAATCCGCACCATACGCTTATCGCGCTCGTCGCGCTGCCGGATGACATATCCCTTTTTTTCAAGGTTGCTGATGGTCGCCGTGAGCGTTCCCCCCGTTATTTTCTGAGACAACGCGATTTCGGAGGCCGTGTTCTTGCCGTATTCATTTGCTTCACAGACCGCCTCAATGATATGCATCTCCCGAATGGAGAGATTTTTAAATTCCTTTGTTCTCAGGCTTGCCTCTTCCGTCCTTAGAACCCCATTAAACACTCTTACCAAAAAATTATTGATTTCTGAATACACCTTACTCAATCCCATTCACCGCCCAAATAATACTTTGATGTTCAAATTATTTTCAATTTATGTATTCTACCAGAACCCGCTTGGATTGTCAACTATTTTGATACTCAAAGTATATTTCTGATTGGTACAGTCGATTGGCTTAAAAAGCGATTTTTTATTGGCACGGCGATTTCCCGTTACGCAAGCGGATGCCCGGAGCTGTCGCCTGCTGCACGAAAAAAAGACCGGAAAACTGGATGTTTTTATCTTCAATTGGCTCTGCGGCTTGCGGAAAACGGCTTCGTCCTTTTGGATGAAGCCGTCTATTAAAAATGAAAAGAGCCGTTCTTATTCGTCTGTTTTCGCAATATAGGCCAGCCCGGCGCTGCCCGGACCCGCGTGGGTTCCGACAACCGCGCCCATTTCGACCGTTTTTTCTCTGTTTTCCGGCACCTGCCTGCGCAGTGAGCCTTGCACAAGGGCAACAAATTCCGGCGCGGCGGAGCCGCCGAATACCACTTCGCACTCCGGGTTCGGCTGCTGTTCGTCAACCCTCTGCGTCAGCCATTCCACAGCCGCCTTCTGTCCTTTTTTCTTTTCCACAACCGCAACCGCGCCATCCACCAGAGAGATAATCGGCTTGATGTGAAGCATGGTTCCCATAAAGGCAGCGGAGGAGGAGAGCCTTCCTCCCATTTTCAGGTATTTTAATGTATCCAGTATGATATAAAATTTCAGCTTTTTAATCAGCCCATAGATTCCCTCGCAGATTTCCTGCGCGGAAAGTCCATTATCCCTCATTTTTACCGCTTCGTAAACAAGAAGCGCGAGACCAAAGGTTACGTTGAGGGAATCGATGACGTGGATTTTATCGGAGCCCAGCATATTTTTCGCAATATCCGCCGACTGGAACGTGCCGCTCAATTTGCCGGAAATAAAGATGCCCACGACTTCATCGCCCGCGTCGAGGTGCTTTTGAAACACCGTGGCAAACTGATCCGGATTCACCTGCGCCGTAGTGGGCAAGTCGCTGCATTCGGTAAGCTTTTTGTAAAACTCCTGCTTTGTCAGGGTAACTCCGTCAATATATTCCTCGCTGCCAAAGCGAACGCTGAGCGGCACAATTTCGATGCCAAGCTCCTGCTGCTGTTCAAACGGGATGTCGGATGTGCTGTCCGTAATAATTTTGATCGCCATAATTTACCTTCCTTTACTGAACTCTCTGCGGGAGCTCTTGTCCGTTTTTTATAAACGTTATAGCCGATTAACCGGAGCCGAATGTAAAGACCGGAGGGAGAGCCAATTGACTATATATTCTATAAATTCATTTTACACTCAAAACATTTCGTATTTTATCAGAAAAGGGAGAGTTTGTCAATTGATTTGAACTTCAAAGTAATTCGACAAATTTCTCCCGTTGAAACAGCTGCTCCTCTCCCTTCTCTTGACTTTATTGACTCTATTGTACGCGTTATTGGTTATAAAATCCAGTGACAATTTGTTAATCTATTCGCGTTTCATTTCTTGCAGCCCCTATATTTTGTGGTATAATGAAAGCAATTTTAGAAAAAGGACTTGTCCGCTATGAGTACCGTTCAGATACGAACCGCCCAAAAATCCGACGTGCCCGCTCTTCTGGGAATCTATGCCCCATATATCCGAAACACTTCCATCACCTTTGAATATGATGTCCCTTCTGAAGAAGAATTTGCGCGCCGTGTGGAAAATATTACAAAAGCCTTCCCCTGGCTGCTCTGTGAAATCGACGGAAAAATTGCCGGCTACGCTTACGCGGCGCCCTATAAGACGCGCGCTGCCTTTCAGTGGGACGCGGAGCTGAGCGTTTACCTTTCTCCGGATTTTCACCGTATGGGAATTGCGACCGCGCTCTACGGCTGTATTCAGGCGATTTTAAAGGAGCAGGGGTATCTTAACCTCTATACGCTCATTACCGTGCCGAACCCGGTCAGCATCGGGTTCCACGAAAGCTGCGGCTTCCGCCCCCTCTGCGTTTACCACGGCACCGGCTTTAAATTCGGCGCGTGGCACGACATGGCGGTACTGGAAAAGCAGCTGGCTCCCCTGCCGCAGGTGCCCAGCTCCTGTAAAGCCTGCCATGAGTTGGGTCGCGCGTTTTTGGAGGAGCAGCTCCGCAAAGCGGAGGCGCGAATTGCCGCACAGACCTCCTGAACCCCGCCGCCGAAGCGGCTTAATTGCAGCCTGAAACCCAAAAACAGCGCCCCAAACGGGACGCTGTCTTTCCGCGATTGCCTTTATCTCTTCTTATTGCACCCCGAATAATGAATTAGCTTGCGCGGGCGGAAGATGTGTAGGGTATTCAACAGGGTGGTAATCCTGTGAACCGCCCGCGCTGCTCTATTCAGGGGGCAACAATAAAAAACGCTATGTACGGAAATTTTCCATACACAGCGCAGGGTTCTCGGCAATCGCAAAAATGTCTTAAACTTCCCTCTGTACAAAATGTGACGAAAGAAGTATAATAATGTTTGCAAACGTGCGGGATTTCCCGTTGAGGTATGGAGGGTATGCTCCGTATCGCAGGAGGCAGGTGGTTTCGACACCTGCTTCTGCGTTTGTTTTTTATTGTGCCTCTATGAGAATTATAGCGCGTTTTGTTCTATATTGCAAGATTTTATTTTTATATTTGACAATATTTTTGTATCAAGATAAGTAATTTTGAATTTACTTCTGCAAAAATGCTTGCTGAACAAGGGCGGCTCTTAGCTGAAATGCATCAAACTTCTTACTTTGCCCTCAGGTCGGGAGAGGGCTGTGGTATCCCCATCAGTCAGGGCGATGTCAATTTTTTGCGTGGTTTTCATTGACGGGGTATCGGGACAGCAGGTCAGCAGGAGTTAGGGAGAGCATCAAACTTTTTTTGCCCTCAGGTCGGGCAGACCCATCCTTTCGGTATCGTCCGAAAGGATGCAAAGGACTCGCAGGGGGATTTTTAACTCCCAACGGGAGGGTTCCATAAAATCCCCCTGCACCCCGAGTCTCCTCATCAGCCAAGGCTATGTCAATTTTCTGTGTGGTTTTCATTGACGGGCGGTTTATTCCTGTGTGGATGATAATGAACACGGGGTATTGGGGCAGCAGGTTGGGTGGTGCTTGTTGCCGAAACAAGGGTGTCTCTTATCTGAATGAATCGGGTTTTTAGCTTTGCCCTCAGGTCGGGCAGGGGGCTTAGGTATCCCCATCAATCTAGGCGGTGTCAATGCTCTGCGTGGTTTTCATTGACGGGGTATTAGGTCAGCAGATTGGCAGTAGGTAAGGAGGGGCGCAGCCCTCCTGATTTATTTGCTCTCTTTTTTCTTTTGAAAGTGGTAGGCGGTTCTTAAAATGAGCTTATCGGGCGCAAACCGAATCGAAAAATGCAGCAGCTTCATCACGATGCCGGGCACGATCACCAGTTTGCGGGCGAACATTTTTTTCAGCGCGTAGGCTGCGACATCGCGGCTTTCAAGCCCGTTCAGGCTGAACCGGACTCCGGCGACGGAATCGAATTCGGTGCGGACGGGGCCGGGGCACAGCGCCGAAACCGAAACATGGCTGCCCGCCCGGCGGAGTTCCTCGTAGATTGCCTGCGTCAGGCGGAGTACATACGCTTTTGAGGCGTAATACGAGGAAAGCAGCGGCCCGGGCTGGAACGCCGCCGAAGAGGCGACATTCAGGATATAGCCGCAATCGCGCGCTTTCATGTCCTTTAAGAACAGCTTGGTCAGAATATGTACCGCTTTGATGTTGGTGTCCATCATGCGAAGCTCATCCTGCAGGTCGGTGGTATCGAACGCGCCAAACAGGCCGAATCCCGCGTTGTTGATTAAGACGTCGATTTTTTCATCCTTTACCTGCTCGTATAAATCAATACAGGCCTGCGGATCGGATAAGTCCGTACAGATAATCCTGCTGTTTGTTTTCAGCTTTTGCTGAACCTCCTCGAGGCGATCTTGTCTTCGCGCGGTTAGAATCAGCTCATAGCCCTGATTACTCAGGTATTCCGCCATATCTCTGCCGATTCCGGAGCTTGCCCCGGTTACCAAAGCTTTCATTGTAACACCGTCGCCTTCTTAAAGATTATTTCCCTCATGATACAATGGTAGGGCGGTATTTGCAAGTATCGAGTGAACCATTATCTTCTCTTTTCGTATAAAACACCAAAAAATAGCGGAATAATTGGCTAATTTTACGGTTTATTTATAGATTGTTCATCAATTTTAGATTGTTAATCCAAATTCAATATGATATACTGTGAAAATAAATCATTTTATAGTTTTAGGAGTGAAATTTTATGTTTAATTTTGCCTATTCCGTTCCCACCAAAATCTTTTTTGGCAAGGGTCAAATATCCAACCTCGGCGATGCGGTTGCGGAATACGGTTCAAAGGTTTTGCTGGTTTACGGCGGAGGAAGCATTAAAAAAACCGGGCTTTACGACACCGTTCTCAATAATCTAAAGCAGAAATCCATTGCGGTAACCGAGCTTTCCGGTGTGGCGCCGAACCCGAAGATTCAGTCTGTTCGCAAGGGGGTTGAGCTTTGCCGCGAAAATAAGATAGATGTGGTTCTCGCGGTGGGCGGCGGCAGCACAATCGACTGCGCCAAGGTTATTGCGGCGGGCGCGAACTACAGCGGCGACGCGTGGGATCTGGTGCTCCATCCAGAAAGGATTGGCAAGGTGCTCCCCATCGTCAGCGTGCTGACCCTGTCGGCGACCGGAACCGAAATGAACGGCAACGCCGTAATCTCCGATTTGGGGAAGAACGACAAGTTCGGCACATTCAGCGAGAATATGAAGCCGAAGGTATCGATTCTCGACCCGGAGTACACATATTCCGTATCCAAAAAGCAGACGGCGGCAGGAACCGCCGATATTATGAGCCATATTTTTGAGGCTTATTTCAACAATGTTCCGGGCACGTTTGTACAGGCGCGGTTTGCCGAAGGGCTGCTGAAAACCTGCATTCAATACGGTCCGGTCGCGATGGAGCATCCAATGGATTACGAAGCCCGCGCCAATCTGATGTGGACCTCCAGCCTTGCGATTAACGGGCTTTTAAGCTACGGCGCGGATGTTGGCTGGTGCGTGCACCCGATGGAGCACGAGCTCAGCGCGTTTTATGATATCACGCACGGCGTGGGGCTTGCGATTCTTACCCCAAACTGGATGAAGCACGTACTCAATGACAAAACCGTGGCGAAGTTCGTGGAATACGGCGTGAATGTCTGGGGAATCGACCCGGGTCTGGATTCCTTTGAAATTGCGAATCAGGCAATCGATAATACAAGGGAGTTCTTCAACGAGCTCGGCATTCCCTCCAGGCTGGGGTCGCTTGGCATCGGCACGGAGAATCTCGAAATAATGGCGAAAAAAGCGTCCTCCATGGGCTTGGAGAAGTCTTTCAGTCCGCTGTATTACGAGGATGTTCTTGCCATCTATCAGGCTTCTCTGTAGAGGCACATTTACGTTACTTACGCAGTACAACTTTACATAGAAAGGCCGCCCGCCGGGATTGTCCCGAGCAGGCGGTCTTTTTCCTTTTTATTTTAAGCTGACGTAAAAAGCTTCGCCGCGAACTTTTTAAAAGCAGAGGGCAGAGAATACCGCTCGGTCAATTCCTCACGGCTTACCCATATCAAGCCGATTTTTGCGGAGCAGGAACCAGCGGATACCAGGTAACCCTCCATTTTCCACTCGACATGGGTAAAGATATGCTTTGCAGGTTCAAGCCGCTCCAGAGACTTTACGGGGATTCCCCATTGGCTCAGCAAATCCTGCGCCTCCCGCGCGGAGAGCCTTCCGGGTACACCCGGGAATTCCCAAAGCCCGGCAAGCAGCCCTTTTTCCGGTCTTCGCCGGATTGCCGCTTTTTCTCCGCAGGTAATCAGGAACACCGTGCGCAATTCGATTCTACGGGGCTTTTTTGCCGTTTTAACCGGAATTTCCGCTTCCAGCCCGTTGCGGTGCGCCTTGCAGACCGCGCGCAGCGGGCAAACCTCGCATTTGGGCGCGCCGTTGGGCAGGCAGACCAGTGCGCCCAGCTCCATCAGAGACTGTGTGAAATCTCCGGCGAGCCCGGTAGGGTAAACCGCTTTCAGGCGTTCCGAAACGGCGCGCTTTACCGCAGGGTCGCTGATGCTTTTGCGGCTTGCGGTTACGCGGGATATGACGCGGAGCACGTTTCCGTCCACCGCCGGAGCCGGTCTGCCGAACGCAATGGAGGCAATGGCGCCCGCCGTATAATCGCCGATTCCGGGCAGGCGGAGCAGCTCCTCGGGCTCCTGCGGAAGAGAGCCGCCGTATTGCTCCATAATCAGAACGGCAGCCTTTTGCAGATTTCGTACCCGGCTGTAATAGCCCAACCCTTCCCAAAGCTTGAGCAATTGCTGTTCCGGCGCTTCGGCAAGCGCGGCGATATCCGGAAGCTCGCGGATAAAGCGCTCAAAATACGGCTTTACCGCTTCCACACGCGTTTGCTGAAGCATGATTTCCGAGACCCAAACGCGGTAGGGGGAGGGGTGGTCCCTCCAGGGCAGGATTCGCGCGTGAGACGCGTACCAGTCGAGCAGAGGTGTGACTATTTGCGAGAGATCAGATTTCATGGGTTGGCACCAGGCTCTTCATCACGTCAATGCCGCGCGGCTCCACAGGGGTGGAAAAGACAATCTGCGTGGAGGTGTTCCCGAATTTTTGTAGCTGCCCGATGAAGCTGTCAAGCTCCATGGTGCTGTGGTAGGCAACCTTAATCAGCATGGAGTAGCTCCCGGTTACGCAGTTGCATTCAATCACGTTCGGGCACGCCGCGATAAAGGGGTAGAATTCCGGTTTTTGGTTGGGTGTCATTTCTAAATTAATAAAAGCGGAAATATGGTATCCGAGCTTAATCGGATTTACAATCGCGTGATATCCGCTGATGATTCCCTGTTTTTCCAACTTCTCGATTCTCGCCGATATGGCCGGGGATGAGAGAAATACTCTCTTTGTCAGCATTTTAATTGGAATGCGGGCATTCTCCTGTAAAGCAGATACAAGAGTCGCGTCAATTTTATCCACTGCATACACCTCTGGATTAAATAGTTTAAGGGCATGGAAGAAAATCTTCCATGCCCCATTGCATATTACCTATTATAATTAATTTTTTAAATTAATCAAGGGTCTATTCAAAGAAAAATAACTTTTTATAAAAAATTAATACTGATCCGGCATATTTCCTTTTCATTTAATACTTAAGGGCTTATTATCCTTTTTAAATAAAGGTGCAAGATCTGTTGTACATAACCTTTGATTCATGATTGCCTGAAAAAGGGCGCTGCTAAATTTCAGTGAGACGCCGGAGTTTTCAAGTCTGCTGTTTTGGAATGCGGCTAATGTTTAATGAATTCTATTACCTTATCAATAAAAACAATTCCGTCCAGATGATCCAGCTCGTGGCAGAGACATTTGGCAAGGTCGTCTTCCCCGGTGAGTATGATTTCCTCCCCGTTCTCATTCAATGCCTGAACAGTGACTTTTTTGGGTCGGATGGTTTTGCCCCACCGATTCGGGAAGCTCAGGCAGCCCTCCACACATTCCTGCACGCCGCTAGAGGCAAGCAGAACGGGATTTACCAGCTTGATTAAACCGTTACCCATATCGATGACGACCAGCCGCTTCAAGATGCCGACCTGGCAGGCGGCAAGCCCCGCGCCGTTCCCGGTGTGATACATGGTCTCCGCCATATCGTCTAGCAGCTCTCTGATTTTATCGTCGACCTGCTCCACATTTTTGCATTTCTTGCGCAGTATCTCATCGTCAAAGTACCGCAGCTGTCTCAGTGCCATTCGGCATCACCCCGGCTTTTCTCCGCCCGTGATTTCCTCGGGCTTTCTTCAAAAAGGAACAATTCTTCAATGGAGCACCCGAACACGCGGGAAATGTCGTACGCAAGCCAGATGGACGGCTCGAATTTTTCCGTTTCGATTGCGTTAATTGCCTGCCGGGAGGTTCCGACCAGCTCGCCCAGCCTTTCCTGTGTAATTCCAAGCGCTTCGCGCAGTTCCCGTACCCGGTTCTTCAAAAATGTTCCCTCCCTGTCGTGTAATGTTAACCTTACATTATTCTACCACAGAGATATAATATGTCAAGAGGAAATCCCCTGTTACCCTCATGTATTAAAAAATGATACACTAACCAAAAAATCCGCGCGATCATTTACCGCGCGGATTCAATATTAATTCTCTTTGTTCATACCGCTGCGGTACGCCTCCAGCAGCGCTGTCAGCTCCTCCACCTGCGCGGAAAGCTCGGCGCCGGTGTCGGTATCTGCTACGGTAATGCGCTGAGGAATGGCCTCAACCACCATCACCTTGGGGGAATCCTCACAGGTCTTGCAGCCCGCCTTCAGCGGCTTGTGCTGGGCGAGCGCGAGGTAACGCGAATTGGAAATAAACGTATATCCGCCGATCCCCGTCTGGGACTGGTAAGCCTTCGAGATGCCGCCGTCAATCATAAACAGGAGACCGTCACCCTTTACGGGGTTCTCGCCCTCCTTCACCGGAACATGTCCGTTGATGATGTGGGAATTCTCGGGGTTCAGTTCAAACTCACGCAAAATCATTTCACAGGTTTCGCGGTGCTCGATGAAATGATAATAAGGATTCATCTGTTCATGGTGCGTAGACCTGTCCGCAACGAAATACCGCTCAAACGCGGCCAGCTTCGATTTGCCGAACAGCGGGGACTTCGCGCCGCACCACAGGTACCACATAAAATCGCAGGCTTCTTCCTGCTCCTGTGAGCCTTGCTGGGCAAAATAAGCGTTGCGTACGACGCCGTCGATAAATTTGAGGTAATCGCGCCCGGAGCGCCCCTGCTTACCGAAGGAAATTTCATCAAACCGTCCGTCTCTTGTCAGCGGGATACACCCGTGGTAGAGCAGGTTGGAGTTGATGCACAGGAACATGCTGCCGTGAGAATACAGAAAGCGGATATGCTTTTGCAGGCGCTCGCTGTGCCGGAAGGACGCGGCGATGGTTTTCATCAGTTCGGTTTCGGCGTGAGTGAGCTTCAACGGATTTTCCGGGTCAACCGTGGGGAAGAGCGTATCGGTGAGAGGGTATTCCTTCTGCCCGATTTGAACCGATCCCTTTTTAAAATCGATATGCTTTAAAAGGATACGGTCGCTCATTCGATACTCCGGATGCTTTACAATCATCTGACCCTCTACCTTAAACTGGATTACTGCCATCGCCTTGTGCATCTTCGCGGCAAGAGGAATATCCACCGGGTCATACTTGTTTTCATCAAGAATATGTGGCGTAAAGATTTCGCAGGGGTCCTCGCGGTAAGTCTGCGCGGCAAATACGGACAGTGCGCGCAGATTGATGCCGTAGCCGTCCTCCAAAAGGTCGAAGTTGTTGTAGCTGATACCCAGCCGGATGACATTCGCGATGCAGGCCCAGTTTCCGGCCGCCGCGCCCATCCATGAGATATCGTGGTTGCCCCACTGGATGTCCACGTCGTGGCAATCGATCAGCGCGTCCATAATCGCGTCGGCGCGCGGACCGCGGTCGTAGATATCGCCGATAATATGGAGCCTGTCGATGAGCAGCTGCTGAATCAGGTGGCAAAGCGCGATGACAAACTCCTCACTCATTTTTGTTTCCACAATGGTTTTAATAATTTCGCTGTGGTAGTGGGGCTTGTTCTGACCGCCGTCCGCGTGCAGAAGCTCGTCGATGATGTAGGCAAAATTCGGAGGAAGCTTTTTACGAACCTTGGAGCGCGTATATTTGGAGGCGGCCTCCTTACAGACCTCTACCAGCCTGTAAATTGTGATGCGGCACCAGTCGCCAAAGCTATCGCCGGCTTGCTTTGCACGGCCGACCTGCTCCTCCGGGTAGTAAATCAGGGTTGCCAGCTCGGCGCGCTCGCCCTCGGAGATAGACTGCTCAAACAGCTCGTCGATTTTTTTTCGCACAACGCCGGACGCGCTTTTCAATTGGTACAGAAAAGCCTCGTGCTCGCCGTGCAGGTCGCTGAAAAAGTATTCTGTGCCCTTCGGCAGGCTCATAATGGCTTTCAGGTTAATAATTTCCGAAGCGGCTGCCTGGGCGTTCGGGTATTCTCTGGAAAGCAGCTTCAAATATCGCGCATCGATCATTCATTTCCCTCCTGTTTGACGGAAAAAGAGTTTTATACTCACTTTTTATCAAAGAAACAGTTTTATTATACCGTTATCCTGATAAATTTTGTTTGATTTTTTCAATTTTTTATAAAATTATTTTTTAAGAGAATCTCACATTTAATTTTTTCTTTTTGCTTCTTAAATTTTAATTTACTATTGAAAATGGTTTTAAGCGGCTCTACCTACATTTTGTTATCTTCCAATTTTATTTTCGAATTCGACAGAGTTATCTAAAAAGCTGGGACTTTAGTCGGATATCTAACATAATATACGCATGAAAGGAGAGTTAAAATATGCCAACAATCAATTTACTATCAACTTTTATCGCGGAAATGTCTCCAAATACCAATTTTTCCACTCCCGCGGTAATTTATGTTGGAACCGTACCGAGTCTGGGTGCCAACACCGGACTTTTACAGCTTCCAATTTTGCCTGTTTGTCCGGTAGGAACATTGCTGACAAGCGCTGTACTTCGGCTTAAGGTATACACCATATCCGGTCCGAGTCCGAGCACGGTCAATATTCAGAAGGTAACCGCTCCGTCTCCGCTGGATACGACAACGGCAACGTATAATACTGTCACGGTTGACCCGACGGTACAGACAACCAAGACTATCGCTGCGGCTGATATTGGGAGCACGGTAGATATCGATATCACGTCTCTCATCATCTCCTGGTTTACCACGCCGTTCCCCGGCATCGCCATTACCTGCACCGATGGTACCTATGTTTTGTTTGATTCCTTTAACTCCGCAAATCCTCCGCAGCTGATTTTGACATGCGGCGGCACTCCTCCCATCCCTCCGATTGAAGTCAACTCCACAACTGTCGGTCGATTAGTTGATACAAATTCAGAAACGGTACCCGCACTTCCCGGCGCAGATCAGTTCTCTACCGCCCAGGATATTTCCGAGAAAACACAGGTCACTTTCTTCTTCACCAACCAGGGTGCAGTCAATGCCAGTGTAGGAGTTGAGGAAAGCATAGACGGAGTCATCTATACCGCGCATCCTCAGACTACCGTTTCCCCGGGCATCACCGGCGTTCTGTCTCCCGGCTATTACGCCAAGTACGCCCGTCTGTACTTTCATTCAGTCGATCCCATACTGCCGACCGCTCTGCTGATCAGTTATATTGCCCAGACCTGAACGGCATAAATTTTCTCATACAAAAATCACTGAAATACAAAAAGGAACCACCGCAAAGCAATTGTTTTGCGGTGGTCCTCCTCGCTGACGGTGCTTTGCGCGGCCTTAACGCGCCTATCGCGGAACTTATATAACCTTGCGTACGTTGTACATGGATTCCAGCACAATCCAGTTCTGCGGGAAGAAGCTGTTGATTGTCCAGTAGCTGACGCCGCCGAGATTGTACTTGTTCACCAGCTTGAGGCGCGCCTGAATGCTTCTTGCATCGTCGAACCAGACCACATGCTCGCGTCCCTCGCTGTCGTAATAGCGGAAGTACGGCGCCTGCGCCTTCATATCGAACCAGATGCGCGCGCCTACCTTTGCCGCCAGATCAATTGCCTCCTGGTTAGTAAGCGGTCTCGCAGTGGAGCCCTGCACAAACGGAAGGGTCCAGTCGTAGCCGTAATTGGGCATCCCCATTAAAATTTTCTTGCTTGGAATTTGGGTAACGGCGTACTGAATGACCTGCTCCACCTTATCCAGAGGAGCAACCGCCTGCGCCGGGCCGCGGAGATATCCCCATTCATAGGTCATGATAATCACATGGTCGACCAGACGGCCGTGCGCCGCGTAGTCGTGCGCCTCATACAGCAAGCCTCTCTGATCGGAGCCGATCTTCGGCGCGATCGCGGTGGAGACTTTGTACCCCATCGGATGCAGCGTATCGGTAATCTTTTTCAGGAAGTTATTATATTCTTCTCTGTCCTGCGGGAAGATATATTCAAAATCAATGCCAAGACCGTAATAGTTTTTCTCCTGCAGGGTACGGATAATGTTTTGAATCATAGTGTTCTGAACCTGCTGATTGGTGAGGACGGTATGGGCAAGCTCGGAATTAAAGCCGCTGCCTGGAACGATGTTGGTAATTGTCATCATCGGCGCCACACTGCGCGCGCGTGCCGCGCGGATAATTGCGGTATCATCCACCGGGGTGAGGCTTCCGTCTGACTTTACCTCATAGCTGAATATGCTGATATAGGTAAGATGGGGCAGCGTGCTGTTGAGTACCCCGGTACTGATATCGGGAAGCGTGTAGCCGTTCACATCGATGGTCCCAAGCTTGTTGGGTGTTACGGGAATAATAATGATCTGACCCGGCTGGATTTTTTCAGGGTCGGTGATACCGGGGTTTGCTTCCAGAATGCGCGGTACCGTGGTATCGTACCGGAACGCGATGGTATAAAGTGACTCGCCCGGAGCCACCGTGTGTTTAATATTGTCTACATTAATGACGATGGACTGTCCGACAACCAGCTGCTCTGGATTCTCAATTTGGTTGTCACCAAGGATTTTTTGCATGGGAACGTTGTACCGCCGGGAGATGCTGTAGATATTGTCTCCCTGCCGTATGGTATATATAATCAAACAAATCACACCTTTCTGTCAAAACCATTTTTCCTGATCCCGTATTTCCAAAGGGAATTGGAAAATAAATAACCGTTTTTAACAGTATATGTGACGGGCGGGCAGGTTGACCGTTCTAAGTCAATTATTCCGGGGCTTTCGAGGTCTCGGGTAAGATGCCGGAGGGCAGAAAGCCCCGGCTTTCCAGCTCCAGCTTTTTAACGGCGCGGCGCGGCTTTTGAAATTCTGTCATGTACTTCCAGTAGCGCATTGGCATATGCGTCCTGCGGCATTTTGGGTTATGCCGTTCCTTAATCTCAATGGTTTTGTAAAACAGACGCCACAAATCCCGAAAGGCTTCCTCCTCCTCGTCCGGCTCGGGCATTTCCAGCGAGTCGACGGGGATAATCGCACACTGATAGGACTGGTAGACAAGTGCCATCGCGTGTGTTTTATCATGGATAAAAAAACGTTCCTCCGGGAACCGCTCGCAGAAATGCCGCGTTAGCAGGGGCAGGACGCAATTGTTCGGTTCGATTTCAGCTACCAAGGATTGATTCAGTACCGAAAAGCGGATAAATTCCCGCATCAGGTGCGCTTCCCGGTTCAGGTATTTCACGGCCTGAATTAACGTGCCGACCACGTCGTCTGCAAGCATGTTCATCACAGACGGACCTTTTTTATAGCCGATGCGAAGGAACAGCAGAATAAACCGTTCTTTATGCTCCAGACAGGTCAGATACGCGTGCCGCACAAGCTCAAGTGCGTCATAGCCCATCGCTTTCGGAATGGAATTCAGCACCCGTGAGGCTTTTTTCAGGTCAGTGGAAATATCCTTTACAGGCAGGAGCGTGGTCTGACCCACCTCCGGCGAAAGGATATCCGCGGGAATTTCTTTTTTTTCGTAGCTTTCAAAAACGCAGCACAGCAGACCGTCGAAGCTGCCGTCGTAGCGGTAAACTAGATTTGACCCGTCAGGCATTTGTGAATATCCTCCTGTGTCAGCCTTGGCTGCGCGTCCGCCCCGAAAAAGGAGAGCTGTTCCGGCTGCGCGTCCGGCGGCAGATTTAAACGGTACATTTCCATAGATTTATCGGACATCAAGGAGCGGAGAACCGCGTCCTGCGTAATTTTCAGCCCGTCAGAAATTTTTCCGCCGCAGGTAATAAAATACTGCGCGCGCTTGAGGACAACCCCGATTTTTTTCAAGCCGGCAAAATCCAGCGAGGATGCACGCCGTGCTTTTACAATACGTTTTGCGCTGTTTACACCGATGCCGGGGACTCGCAGCAAATTATCGTAGGAGGCGCGGTTTACGTCCATGGGAAAGTATTCCATGTGGTTCAGTGCCCAGTTGCATTTGGGGTCAATGTAAGGGTTGAAGCTCTGGTGCTGCGGGTCGAGCAGTTCGCTTGCTGTAAAGCCGTAGAACCGAAGCAGCCAATCCGCCTGGTAGAGCCGGTGCTCGCGCAGCAGCGGCGGCTTTGTATCAATTGCGGGCAGCAGGGAGCTTTCCGCCACCGGGATATAGGCGGAATAAAAAACACGCTTGAGGCTGTATTTTTTATAAAGCCCCTCCGTCAGGTTCAAAATATGGTAATCCGTTTCCGGCGTAGCGCCCACAATCATTTGGGTGCTTTGCCCGGCGGGAACGAATTTCGGCGCGTGCCGGTATTTAATCATATCGGTAGAGCTTTCCTGAATCCGGTTTTTGATGAAGCCCATCGGCGCGAGGATGGAATTCTTCGACTTGTCCGGTGCGAGCAGCTGCAAACTGCTCTGTGAGGGAAGCTCGATGTTTACGCTCATGCGGTCCGCCAGCATCCCCAGACGCGAAATCAGCATACTATCCGCGCCGGGTATCGTTTTTGCGTGGATGTACCCGAAGAAACGGTATTCCTCCCGCAGAATCCGAATGACCTCAATCATCTGTTCGCAGGTGTAATCCGGGCTTTTCATCACGCCGGAGCTGATAAAAAGCCCTTCAATATAGTTGCGGCGGTAAAACTGGATGGTGAGCTCCGCAAGCTCGCGCGGGGTAAAGGAAGCGCGCGGCGTTTCATTGGAGCGTCGGTTCACGCAGTATTTGCAGTCGTAAATGCAGGCATTTGACATTAACACCTTCAGCAAAGAAATGCATCTACCGTCTCCGGCAAAGCTGTGGCAGATGCCGCAGGCCGCTGCGTTTCCGATGCCTCCGGGAGCAGCTTTTCTATCCACACCGCTGGAGGTGCAGGCGACGTCGTATTTCGCCGCGTCTGTTAATATCCTCAGTTTATCAAATACATCCAAATAAGCCGCCTCCAAGCCTTGTTATCGACCGTTTGTTTGGTATATTATAGCATAAAACATTTGTTTGTGTAAAGGGCAAATTATTAAATAATAAAAGAGCCAGCGTGGGTTCGCCGCGCTGGCTCTGAATTGACTCTTTCAATTTTTTGAGACGGAGGGCAGATTGCCTAGATTGTTATTTTCGTTGTCATCCGGAAGGGAGCGAAGATACTCCGTGCCCTTCTTCTGAGCGACCGCGACACCCTTGATTCTGTTTTCCTTCGCCATTTGGACACCCTGCTCCTTTGAAACGTTTTCTCCGTCTGAAAGCTGGTAGCCGGAGATTTTTCCGTCGGTCTTAATCAGTCCGGTAATGGAAAGGGCGTCCTTACCCGGATGGGGGGTAATTTTATTGATAGACGCAGGTGGGAACGTATTTTGATTCTCATTGCTCTGGTTCATATTGCTTCACCTCTTGCCATTATTTTTACCGAAGCATAAATCCATATACTTACAAATTAATACCATATTTTGTTATATTCAAGCATTCCTGGGGTCTTCCGTGCCTTAAAAATAATCAACAAATTTGAATTATTATCACAGCAATTCTATTTAATCATAATATAGTAACAGAATTTTGGAGTAAAGGGTGAGCGTATGTATAATTCCGGCTGTGACAATATTTATAAGAGCAGCTATCCCATCAGCAAAACGGTGAGTATTCCGGTCGAGCTGTATGAATCAACGATTGGGGAGTATTTTATCGGCTATGCCGATAACCTGACCTTCGGGAAGGGAACCAGCACCTGGGCAAGGCTGTACAATCCGCCGGATTCCGGCGTAAACCTGCATGTGAACGTCTGGACGGTGACCTCAATTTCTGAGGCTCCGTTCCGCGCGCAATTCTGGTTTAATGCTTATGCCCCCGGAGCACCGACCGAATCTCCGCTTGTTACGCCCTCCAACACGGCGCTCTGCCCGCTGCCGCGGCCAAAGGTGAAGCTTGAAATGGCGTCCGATGTTCCCGGCGAGCCTTCCGGCGGAACCAAGGCATTTGTAAGAAGAGGGGAACCGCTGACTACTGTAGTGGAAACAGAAAACGGAAAGCTGATTTTTCCGCCAGGCGGAAACTTCCTGGTCTTTCTTTCTCTGATTGACGACACGGAAAACACTGCGGAGGGAAGAATCGCCTTCGGCTGGTATGAGGAAGAAATACCCTGCTGATTTAAGAAGTGCCGGATCTGCTCGAGCAGGTCCGGCACGGTTTTAGAATACCAAAAGATTATGTTAAGAGCTGCGTTTTATATATAAGTGCTAATTGCCGGTAATTCGAAGGAACCGCGTTAAAAATTGAATACCGTGCTCCAGTCGAAATCGCCGGACGCCTCCACGCTTTTGGGCCAGCCGGAGCACCATAGGGGGACAAGAGGGTCTTCCACCCGGTCAAGGCTCGGTGTGTAGGGCTTGATGTCCAGAACGGGGGTTCCGTCAAGGGCGTCGATATAGGCCAGCCCGATTTCTCCGTTCGAAAGGTCGATATCGGTAATGTAGCAGCAGGTCAGCGCGATCGGGTTCGGGCGCTCCGGGGCGCGGGTCGCAAAGGTTCCCAGAGTTTCCGGGGCGTTTTTATAAGGACTTTTTTCAATTAAATGGGAGCGTGACTGTGCATTGTCACACTTGTCAAACCACCACAGTACCTGAATATAGCGGAAATCCTCAAGACCCTTCAGAGCCGGGATATATTCCGGTTCCAGTCTGATTTTCATCCGGTCTCCGTTTACCTGTATTCTGCCAATAGGTTTCACCTGAAATTGTTGCATAAATAAGACTCCTGTTTTTTATATTCGGCGCCGTTAATTCTAGTATATCAAAGTGTTTTTACACTTCAAGCCCTTTTTATAAAAAATAAAAAAACGGTTCACGGTGTCATAGAATCATGATTTTCAGTTCTTCATTGCCGGTCCAGCTCTATGTAATATAGAATAATATCGGTATAGCTTCCGTCTTTCAAAAGGAAACCATTCGGAACAGTACCAAGGCGGTGGAACCCGATCTTCTCGTAAAGTCGGATTGCGGCAGTATTTGTGCAGACCACGGCATTAAACTGGAGGATTTTAAACCCGAAGGATGGGCCCTGACGGATGCAGTCCCGAACCAGCTTTTCTCCGATTCTCAGTCCCCTGCAGCCGCTTTTTACCGCGTAGGACGCGTTCGCAAGATGTCCGCAGCGGCCGACATTGTTTGGGTGAAGAATATACAGACCCAGAATTTTGCCGTCGCTTTCCGCGACCGCTGTATAAGTCTGGGACGCGAAAAAATCTCGCGCCGATTCCGGGGTGAGCTTTTCCAATTGAGGAAAGGCATTCGCTTCCTCAATCACGGTGTTCCAGATTGAAATCATCGCGGGCAAATCGGTTTCTTTGTATTTTCGAGTAATAATGTTCATTTTTTCAAACCTTTCAATAAGTCGACGTTTGACCGCGCCTTGGTTTATTATAGAATAGAAGCGGAAAAGGGAGCTTGACAAATTCGGTTAGGTCAGTGGATACCTGGTTCTGAATGGAACGTTATGACCGTATATTATACCTCTTAAAATATTCAATCTGCGGATTCGTCACCGGCATAGTCTGCAATAATTTTTTGGCATTGTTTGCAAACCCACGCCCGAGCTGTAACGTCTCCGATGGTTTTTTCGCCGAGTAAAACCTCGCCACTTTTCGGATGATAGGATAACGAATGCTTTGTTTTGACCCACAGCAAATACCGCGGAGATTGTAACATGCCTTCTTCCATTTCCGAATTGCAATAAGGACATTTCATATTTAATTTCTCCTGTAAAAATTATTGATTTTCATCCGGGTAGCTGAACAAATCGAATTCCTGCAAAGATTGCTCAACCCAATAATGCCATAAAGATTTATGCTTTTTAAGAGTTTCTTCTCGCGACAGCTACAGCAGAAAGCCGCGGCGTATCGAGACCGAGCTTTGTTTTCTTTTTATCGTGAATACGAAAATGCTTCTTTGTCAAGAACTTTTTGAAAGGAATACGAGGTTTTTAGGTGCAAATATGAGGCTTTTAAGTGCAAAGGCTCATTTTATTATTTTTTCATGTATTGTTAATTGTAGATATTGCAAAATTATGTTATTGGAGGAAACGGACATGAAAAGAAAATTAACCTCTCTCTTGCTGGTTTGCAGCATTGTCAGTTCTTTGGCGCTGCTTGGCTGCGGATGTTCAGCAAACACCACCGCGTCGGTCTCAGAAAAACCAAAGGGTACCGCCGCCTTGTGGGAGGCTGGTGCTAAAAGAGAAAAGATCGTTGTAATTAGTGATATCCACCTCGGCATAGACGACAAGTATTCCGAAATACTAAAAAATCGCCCGATACTCATTGATTTCTTACAGCGGCTGCAAAAAACAACGGATGTGCGGGAGCTGGTAATTAACGGAGATTTTCTGGACGAGTGGTTTTTACCGGTCTATTATCCCAGCTATAAGGATGAACGCCAGTTCTACAAGGACGTAATCGCCAACAATAAAAACGTCATTGACGAGCTGAACAAGGTGATCGACAGCGGAATAAAGGTTGTCTACGTCATCGGAAACCATGACATGACACTGGAGGCAGACGTGTTGCAGGAAGCAATGCCGAAGATCATTCAGGCTAGAGACGCCGAAGGGCTCGGAAGGTATTATACCGGTGACCGTAACGAAATCGTTATTGAACACGGTCACCGCTACGATGTGTTTTCCGCTCCGGACACAGTTACCAACGCGCAGCTGTGCGGCAATGACAACACCATCTTTCCGGCCGGATATTTTTACGCCCGCTACGCCGCGTCGTGGGTACTGGAAGGTCGCCCGAAGGTTGCAAAGGCTCTGCCAGTGGTGACAAAAGTACCGGATAAAAGCAATACGGACCAGTATGGCGCTTTTGTTTACTATTCTATTCTCAAAAAGATATCCGAAAGAATTACACCGAACGAGAGCCTTGACAAGAAGATATTTGACCTGCGCATCGCCGGATTTGACAACGCGTATACCTATCTGGACTTTTACCCCGCACAGCAGGCCGACGGAACAATCTCAGCGCCGGTGCTCTTTAAAAATATCCAGCGCACATGGGGCGAGCGTCAGAAGATTAATCAGGTTAAGGTTCCCTCCGGCTTTATCGAAGCGGTTTCCGGGGCCCTGAGCAGCAAGTATTTTTTCGATCAGGCAAAGACGCAGTACCTCAAAAACCCGAATGAAAATGTAGAAGTAGTTGTGTTCGGCCATACTCATATACCCGAATATTGCGCCGTGGATAATGGTAAATACTTTATAAATGAAGGAACCTGGATTGACCATAACACCGACTATCCGGACGCTGTCCGCACATTTGCTGTCATCACCACAGGCAAGAAGGATGCGACCGGGCTCTATATGTATGAGGAGGACGGCTCCATTTCCGATATTTCCGCCAAAGTCAGCGGAACGGTGAGCGAGACCGTCCAAAGCACCCCGGCTAAAAGCTCTTTGAGTAATGTAACATTTGATAACAAAACGCTTGACAACTACGGAGACGGTGAAAGGCAGGCCCGTTATGTGGAAGTGAGCGGCTTAACGGACAAAAACTTGCAGTCGAAGCTCAATAAAGAATTGAAAAGCTTTTGTCTGGAGCCGGCCTTGGCCGACAAGAACAAAGTAGCACACGATATTATGCCTGTTTTTGAAGTAGTGAACGGTGATTTGCTCAGCCTCAGAACATATGACACCGCCTATACAGCAGGGGCGGCGTACCCGGTCAGCTCTATACGCGCGCAGCTTTTCAATTTAACTACAGGCGATAAGGACGCAGGAGACCTGTGGAATTTTATCAAGGACAAGGAATCCTTTAAACGGCTGGCGCTTGAAGAAAAATTCGGTTTTGCGGCGGCAGGCGTTGAAGGTGATGTCCCCAAAAAAATCAAAGCAGAGGCGTATAAAAAACTTGCACAGAGCATGGATACCACCGAGTTTGCAGCGAAATTCTATTTCGGCGACGGCGGCAGATTGAATGTATGGTGCGATGGCGAGAATCACGCCACAGGAGACTATTGGTTATTCGATATCCCTGTTACTGAGTTAGAAAGTATGGCAACAGACCGCTTGCTTCCTATTGTTGAAGAAATGAAGAAGCTGGGCAATTAAAACGCTGTCAGGTAAACTTAAAAGCCCGCGGCATTCCGAAATCTTCGGAATGCCGCACTTTTTTGGCGAGCATCATTAGTCGTCGTGCCTAATCTTTCTATATTCTGAAGGAGTACAGCCAATCTGTTCTCTGAAAGTTTTAGTAAAGTAGCTGCTGCTTTGAAATCCGCACTGAAAGGAAATATCGATAGAAGTCATGTCTGTATCGATTAACATTCGGCATGCCTTTTGAATTCGATATTGTTTTAGGTACTGATTCGGCGTGGAATGGATTGTACTGCGAAAACAGCGCAGAACCTCGCTTTCACTAATTAGCGCTGCCCTTGCTAAAGCAGAGATTGTTACGGGTTCTGAAAAATGGATCTGAATGTATTGAAGCATGGTTTTTATTCGATCTGCATTTCGAAGGCTTCGAAGGCTGGGCTTTGTCTCACAGATGTAATGGTTTGTTAGCACAATCAAAGTCAATTGAGATAATTCGTTTCTGACATATATCTCAAAACCGTTTTCTGTGTTATAAAGTCTGTTCCATGCAGATTTAGAGTAAGCGAGTATTTTATCTTTCCAGTCAACGAATGGATCTAATAAAATGTAGGGCAGGCTTTTGTTCTGAATAATTGGCTCAATATAATTTTGCCAATATATACTATCTATGCTCCCGATTAGCCTTGGATGAAAAACAATGGATCTAAAAATGCATTCTCCCTCGGATGCTGCATGAATGGAATGAAGAAAGCCTGCATTGAAAAATATGCCTTGATTTTTGTTTAGAATATGTTCCGTAGTATTAACGGATACTTTTATTGATCCTGTGATTACCCATATAATCTCAAAATCTTCATGCCAGTGCCATGGAACAGAATAGCTTGATGCATTTTCCTCAAAAAATGCAATAGGAAACTCTAAAGTTCCATGTCTTTGAATTTCTTCCCCGAAACGATTAACTGTTACGGTGCATTTTGAAATTGCCATACAACATACCTTCTTTTTGACGATTTTATTATATGGTCACGAGGAGAATATTATATAAAAGTTTGTTGGATGATGATATTATGATATCACGAAAAAGAAAGGGGATCAATATGTTTCAATTGTTGTTAGTAATTATCTATATTGCATTTATTAGCCTTGGCTTGCCGGATTCCTTATTAGGTTCGGCATGGCCATCTATGTATACTGAATTTGGGGTGCCGATTTCATACGTTGGTATCATTTCTATGATTATTGCAATCGGAACAGTTGTTTCAAGCTTACAGAGTGATAGGCTTTCTCGTAAGTTTGGAGCCGGCATAATAACCACCGTCAGTATTGCTTTGACAGCGGTAGCGTTATTTGGCTTTTCTAGTTCACATTCATTTGCTTTGCTTTGTTTCTGGGCAGTTCCTTATGGACTTGGAGCTGGCAGTGTAGATGCATCGTTAAATAATTATGTAGCGCTTCACTACGCAAGCAGACATATGAGTTGGCTTCATTGTATGTGGGGTGTTGGTGCAACTGTTGGGCCTTATATGATGGGGTATGCTTTAAGTAACGGTCAGAATTGGAATGCAGGCTACCAGTATATTTCCTTTATACAGATTGCCTTTACCATAATTTTGATTTTTAGCTTACCGCTATGGAAGAACCCGAAAGGGACTACAGAAGAGAATAAAATTTTAGAGGGAAAAGCATTGCCTTTGAAAGAAGTAATTAAGATTACCGGAGCAAAAGAAGTCATGCTTTGTTTCTTTTGCTACTGTGCCTTGGAACAGACGACTGGCTTATGGGCAAGCAGCTACCTTACCCTATTCAAAGGATTTTCACCAGAAACAGCAGCCAGTTTTGCAAGTATGTTTTTTATTGGTATTACCATTGGAAGAATGTTAAGCGGGTTCATAAGTATGAAATTAAGTGATTTACAATTGATTCGTCTGGGGCAGGGGGTTATTGCGGCAGGTCTTGTTATTATGCTACTGCCGTTAAATGGAGTCATATCTTTGGTCGGCTTGCTTTTCATTGGTTTTGGATGTTCGCCTATTTATCCGTGTCTTATACACTCCACTCCGTCTCGGTTTGGTACGGATAAGTCACAGGCAATCATCGGAGTTCAAATGGCAAGTGCATATGTGGGAACCTGTGTGATGCCGCCGCTATTTGGATTAATTGCAAAGCATATAAATATTGTTTTGCTGCCGGTGTATTTGCTAATCATTCTTTTATTAATGGTGATGATGAATGAATTGTTGGTAAGGAAAACTGCTTGAAGGGATGAAGATAATGTTTGCTGATTATCATGTTCACACGGAATTTAGCGATGATTGTGTTTATGAAATGGAAGAAGTGATAAAAGACGCAATACAAATAAACATAAATGAAATATGCTTTACTGATCATGTGGATTATGGAGTTAAGCTGGACTGGGGTGATAAGAAAAAAATTCAATATCGTAATGGAATGCCTATTGCAAATGTGTATTATCGAGAGTATTTTGAGACGATCAAAAATTTACAATATTTATACGGGGATTTGATTACAATCAAAAAGGGCATGGAGTTTGGAGTACAGGTGCATACAATTCCTCAATATGAAAAACTCTTTGTAAAATACCCCCTTGATTTTATTATTCTATCTGTGCATCAAATAGACAACTTGGAATTATGGACACAGGATTTTCAGAAAGGAAAGAGCCAGAAAGAATACAACGAAAAATATTATCAAGAGCTGCTTGCAATTGTAAAGCAATATAAAAACTATAATGTTTTGGGACATTTGGATATTATAACAAGATATGATAAAAATGGCACATATCCATTTGAAAAGGTTTCAGACATAGTGAATAAAATTTTAAAAATTGTCATTGATGATGGAAAAGGAATAGAAGTAAATACGTCATCTTACAGATATGGACTTACGGATATGACACCATCCAAAGATATTCTTACTTTATATAAAAAATTAGGCGGCGAAATTATTACGATTGGAAGCGACAGTCATGAAAAAGGACAGCTAGGCGCACATATCGAAAACACTAAGAAAGAATTATCCGACATGGGATTTCGCTATCATTGTACATATGAGAATATGAGCCCGCATTTTCACAAATTGATACAATAAAAATCTCTGGTTCACTTAGGTTATATTCAGTTTTCTTTATAAACGCAGAAAAAACACCCTGTTCAGAAGGAAGTTTTGCGTAGGTGGGTTCTCAATCACCTGCAAAAGGAGGGCTGTAAAATAGCGCTTCCCTGAAATAAAATGCACAAAAAATGCACCTTGAAACGGCTTTGTAAAACCGCTTTAAGGTGCATTCTCTCGTTATTAAAGCTGTTGTTCTGTGCAATTTGCTATTGCAAATTCATTTTGCAACAGCCCCTTGTTTTGTGTCATTCGGTCAAAATAGAGGCATAACCATCTTGTATTTTTGAATAAGGAATATTTTCTAAACTTCATGCTGTTCTCATTTGATGCATTTAAAATAAACCATAGATTGCTCATTAAATATCTCTACGCTAGAATATAAGCTGTTTAATTTGTTGCTTAATTCTTCAAAAGTGTAAAAAGGAGGCGTGAACCATCCTTTTTTAGAAAGAAATGATTTCACGATAAAGTCGCTAGCTTTATTCTTTCCTTTGATATAACAGCAGCCGCAAAAAGCGCCGCCAGATTTAAGAACTCTTGCTGTTTCCCAAAATGCTCTTTCTTTATCAGGAAATGCGTGAAACCCATTCATTGAAAGTAATATATCAAACGTGGCATCCTCAAACTTCAGATTTCTAACATCACCCTGCATGCATAAAACATTAGATAAGCCCATGTCTTTGAAACGTTTGCTGGCTAATAGCAACATATCATCAGAATAATCTAAACAGGTAATATCTGCATGATGCAATGATTTATATTTTTGAGCTGTAAATACCCCGGTACCAACCGGAACATCCAACATCTTCCCGCTAAAATGATCCGATATCATATTTAGAACCTTTTTTGCAATCTCGACATCATCCACGCTGCCCCAAAACATAGAAATGTATAGTTTTGACCACCATTTATTCTGTGTTAATGTGTCATCATAAATATCTTTTGAAAATTTGTATGCTGCTTTTATATCACTCATATTGTCTCCTTGTGTTAAATTAATTTTAATAAAAAGTTATAAGTAACATGAATTAAAATATTCTTTTTCAGTATAACACAAAAATAGGCTAAAGCAGATACATTTTGCATTTATTTCAGTCTAATAATCTTGGCGGAAGCGGTGGGATTCGAACCCACGAACCATTTTTTGGAGCATAAAGAGAAAATTCTTGATAAATCTGTGCCATATGTGGTACTATTTGCATATAAAATTTTTTAAAATATGCAGATATGGAGTTTTAAAATGAGAAATTATGATTACAACTTTTTAGAAACAATAGCTATTCCAAGTGACATAGTTTCTTTTTTAGTGCAGATACATGAGTTTAAAGGAAAGCAGGCGAACTTTTATCGCCAGCAACCGGATGTATTATCGAAGCTGGTCGAAGTAGCTAAAATACAAAGCACTGGCGCGTCTAACCGAATTGAGGGCATTATTACCTCTGATCAACGTCTGCATGAATTAAAAGATGAACACGTTGCCCCTGCAAACCAAGATGAAGAAGAAATCCTTGGCTATCGAACCGTACTGGATACCATCCATGAAAGCTATGATTACATTTCTATAAAGCCCAATGTTATTTTACAACTTCACCGAGATTTATATAAGTTTTCTCCATATGGATTTGGTGGTGCTTTCAAAAGTGCAGATAGCATTATCCAAGAAACAGATTCTGCTGGGGTAAAACGGGTTCGATTTCAGCCTGTACCTGCGTATGAAACAGCAGCCTCGGTTGATGCGCTATGCAATGCCTATAACGAAATTGCAGACAGGAAGAAAGCTGAACCATTGCTGGTTGTTATCTTTATTCTGGATTTCCTTTGTATCCATCCATTTAACGATGGAAATGGTCGCATGAGCCGGTTGCTGACATTGCTTCTGCTATACCGCCACGGCTACACGGTGGGTAAATATATCAGTATTGAATCGCTCATTGAAAAAACAAAAGAGAACTATTATGCAACTTTAAAACAAAGCTCCGAGCATTGGCATGAGGGCAAAAATGACATTTGGCCTTTCATAAGATATATGCTGGGGGTTCTTCTTGCTGCCTATCGGGATTTTGAATCACGAGTGGTCGTGGTCTCTGATGCAAAGATGACCAAGGAAGAACGAATCCGCAAATTTGCTGATGAAAAAGTTGGGCTATTTACCAAAGCAGAGATTGTACAGTCTTGTCCTGACATAGCTGTTACCACGATTGAAAAGGTATTAAGCGAAATGAAGCGTGAGGGCATCATTAAAACAGTGGGTGCCGGTCGTGGAACAAAATGGTGTAAAATTTAGGTTTATTAGCCTTGTTTTTATTACACAGTCTGCATTTTGTGGTTATTAAAAGATACGGAAGGATTAGATATCTGCAGACAACTCTTTTTTAATGGGCCAAAGCCTGTTGCGAGCCACGTCAAAGTTGGATATCATACTATTTTAAGATGAAGATTTGAACTATCATCTAGATTCTTCAAGATTTCCAGTTGCGGTATTAATACCGAGTAATATGATTTCCTAAGCTGTGGCAAACGAAAAGTATCAAAATGTTGGAGCATAAGCAGTAGGTATCAGTTCAACCACATCAACAAGCAAGTCCTCACCGTCCATCTTGTGTATCGGTCAGTTTAACCGCTACAGGGGCAGCGTGCTTCATCTACAGTCCTTGTCTAGAACCAAAATTCACATGAACGCCGGTTAAAATAAGTTACTAAAAGTTAAATAATATTCAGTTGATAAGCCCTCTGTTTCGTGTTACTCTAAAAGCACGCAACGGAGGGATTTGCTATGCAAATTGGAACTATAATTCGCAAATATCGTTTGGAAAAGAATTTAACACAGGAGGAGGTGGCAAGGCGCTTAGGCGTGACCACTCCTGCCGTAAACAAGTGGGAGAAGGGCAATTCCATGCCGGATATCACACTACTCTCGCCCATTGCACGGCTACTGAATATCACACTAGACACGTTACTGTCGCATACGGATTCACTGTCTGATGAGGAGGCAAATCGAATCATTGTAACAGCGCATAAAAAGCTGAAAATCGAACCGTTCGAGATGGTCTTTTCGTGGGCAAAGGAACAGCTTTATATCTATCCCAATAGCGACTTTCTCGCACTTTACATGCCACATGTATTGCACAGCCATCTTCAAATGCAGGGAACCGATGGAGAGGCGGAGTATGCCTCTTATTTCGTGAGTTGTTATCAGCGTGCGCTAAAAAGCGAGGATGAGCACATCAAAAGCGCCGCCGCCGATGCACTCTATTACTACTACATGGGCTGTGCCGAATTCGACAAAGCGCAGGAATACCTAGATTATTTCTCCGCAGAGGATCCCGAGCGAAAGCGTAAGCTCGCCGCAGTCTACCGAGAGACTAGGCGTAAGGATGAGGCATTGCAGATGTATGAGGAACTGCTTTATTCAGGCTACCAAAATGTTCAATTAACCTTCCATGACATTTATTGTTTTGCGCTGAAGGGCGGGGATTTTGAGAAAGCGCACCAGATAGTGGAAAAGCTGAGACGTTTAGCGCAACTCTTTGAGATGGGCGAATATCATGAAATATCATCAGGCCTTGAACTGGCGATGTTGGAGAAAAATCCCGACCGCTTCTTTGAGATTATGCAGCGATTGCTAGAAAATATTGAAAGCATATCCGGCTTCACCAAATCTTCATTATATTCCCACATGAAATTAAAACAGCCGAGCCAAGAATATTACAATGAAGTGCGTCAATCCCTTCTTGGCTGCTTAAAAGAGGAGCAGTGTGCATTTGCGCAGGGAGACACAAGGTTTGATGCTTTGCTAGTAAAGTAATAATAGGCGACGGTATTGTGATGATATGGCCGCCACTTTTTTGGTTATGCATCTTTCTTTTTTTGGGGGCCTCGCGGCTTAGATTCCGAGCGTTGCATCACGCCGCTCGGAAAGAAATCATAGTCCAAATAAAGCAATAATCCGAACCCGTCTCCAATAGGGACAAGGTTCGGATTATCATGATTTGTGTCATTAGGTCAAAATAGATGCAGGGATTTTTAACGCCAATAATTATGTACATAATGCAGTTTGAGAATGAGGCGCTAATTTACTTGTATTTTAGACAGATAAATATTAGTTGTTTTGAGTTATATTATCTTTGGCTTTTGCTTCATAAAACTGTTTAGTAAGTTCAGAGCGCAAAAAAGCGTCATTCATCAGTGTGATAAAAGCATCTTTAGACTTTTTTGTATCCAATCGAATTTCGTTTCCGTCTTCGCTGTATTTAAATCGTCCAGAAAGATCATGTGTTGTCTTGGTAAATTCAATAATGGTTTCTTTAGAAATATTAAGTTTAAAAATCGGTGAGGATTTCTTAACTCTAGATAGCTTGCGTGCAAATGCAATGTCCTCAGCTGAATCTCTAAGAACTTGAATATCTTCAATTATAGCCAACTCTTCAATAGCCTGTACAGTTTCATCCGCCGCCTTATAAATTAATTGGTTAAATCCCATGTTACGTTCTAATACCTTTATGTCTATGACGAATATTTCTCCATTAATTCGAAATAGCTGCACTGCACCATTGAGTCGGATAATATCATCACCCGTAACTAATTCAAACCGTTGTTTGCTTTTTATAGCGCCAAGCAAAAAACTATCTCGTTTGATTAAAGAAATAGGATAATGTTTCTTAAAAAGGCTAACACCATCTTCCATTGAACCTATATAGATAATGTACCCACAGAGCCTGCTCAAGTTGTCTTGTTCAAAGTTGAATTTTTCAACTTCTTTTGTCGCTTGCTTTATATCGAAACTCTGAAATACTTCTAATTCCTCTGGGTATTCAGTATAATCATAATGAAAAATAGCATTAGTGCGCTCATCTGCAGTGGACAACTCACAAACTTGCAAGTCATTATTATTCAAAACAGTATCGGTCATGTATTCCAAAAACAACTTGTCAACTTCTGGTTCCGTTTTTTCATCTTCGATATCCGCTAATCTAAGTATCAAATTCTCATCTTGTTTTAAAACAAAATACACCTGTACTGTATAGGGTTGTCCTAACAATGTAGATAGCTTATCCTTTATCTCTTCAATGGTCATTTCTTAACCTCCTTTACCACCCAAACATATTTGTCAATTCTAATCCATTTTATTGCTACATCCGAAGTCAATCGATCTTTAGAAATAAGTATAATTCCGTCAGGCGCATTCACATCTTTTATTTTTGCTCGATATAATCTATATCCCATTAACGCTAAGGTGGGATTTCCATAATATAAATCCATTTTTACAAAAATCCATCCAATTAAGAATAGAAGAACTCCAAGAACTATCACATAGCGAATGCTTTTTAAATCAATACAAATAAGAGGAATGATATACGTTGTAAGGAAAGTTAGATATTCATAATTTTCATTTTTTACAGTTTCAATTGTATATGGTGGATTGCTTACTCCTGACCATTCATATTGGGTTTTACAGGCAAACCCCCAACTAATAATTGATAAAACCAGTGCTATTACAGACAAAATATTACGTCTTAAAAGTGCTGCAAAACCAATAAACTTAGCATCGGCTTCAAAGGAAATTGGGACATCAACTGTAAGCAGAAATATTATAATAAATAGTAGCCAAAGTGACATTAAGTAAAAACGTGATTTCAACAATGTACTATTTTTGATATCACTTTGTCCATTATCATTCAAAAGAATCACCTCGTTCCATAGTAAATTATTTATGAGAATTTTGCAGTACATTATTAAATGCAACTTTAACCCTAATATTATTTTAATCAGTTGCACCTTTTAGCTCTTGATGATTATCATGGACCCAACGGATAGCCTCTTTTTGTAAAAGATCAAGTAACTGTAAATGTTCAGAAAAGTGGGCTTGATTCAAACATCTTCTTTTTTCTGTCAGTTTGATCACTTTAGCAGCCTTATCCTCACACCCAGTTTCACGCTCAGTTCCCAAAATCACTTGCCCCTCATCGGACAAGAAATAATTGAGTGACTGATATATATTTTTTAGATTTGCCGCATCTTGACCTTGCTGATTAGGAGTATCGACAACAAAAAAATTAAATGGGCTATCCATCCGATTAAGATTATAAAGATAAAGTCCAGTTTGATACATATAAACCAGCCGTGGGGTATCGCTCCCTGATTTATCAATTACCTGTACAAAATCTCTTAACTTAATAAATGTCTTAGGAATATCAATTACCTCTGCAATTTGGCGGCAATAAGCCTCAATTTTTTCTCTAATCCCCTTAGCACGAACCTTTGATAAAAGGTTTTTTACCCGTTCATCAAGCAAAGCAATACTTGTAATTTTTGAATCTAATTCTCTTTGGAGTTTATCTAATTGAATAAGACATGACTCATATATTTCTTGCTTGCCCTCATTTTTATAAAAAGAGGAATATGACAATAGTTGTTTAGACTGTTGTATACTGTGTTCAAGCTGTTTTAATTGCACAGAAAGTGATTTATATTCCTCTCTATTGTTGCTCAATTCATTTTCCAATGCTGATATGTCAGATGTTAATGATTCAACAAGTTTTTCTGCTAAAGCAAAATCCGAACTAATATTGAGCTGTTCAGGTAAGCCATTATGATAGTGAACTCCGCAAACAGGACAAATCAGCTCATCCCCTTGCTTCATTGCAAAATTAATATCTTTGTGTATTTCTTCAATACTCGATGAAGCGATTTTCAACTTATGATTTGCAATAAATATGTCATTTTCTATTGAGCTTATTTTAGCGTTAAGATCAAATCGCTGATTCATTAGTTTTTCAGAAGTCGCAAGCATTTCAGCTAATGCAGCTGCTATATTTTCTGGACTTTCCATGTTTTCAGCACTTTTCAAGGAAACATTAAGCCGATTAACAAAATTCTGATTATAAGTAAATTCTTTTTTTAATTCATCTTTTTCCATTGTAGCCTGCAAAATATTAGATCGAAAGATATAATATTCATCAGATAAATAACCACAAACATATTTATTTGTATTTTTCTTCCAATCTTTTATATAGGTTGCATTTCGGAAAGAATCTCCAATTTTATTCCAACCATCGTCTTGATCAATATATTGAAATCTAAATAAAAGTGGAGGTGTTATATTAAAAGTATCACCTTTGCTTGACACACAAGGCATATTAACTCTAAATATTTGCATAAGCATGTTGCTATATTCGTGAAAAGAATTTGTTTCTATCAGGCAAGTATGTTTTTGTGAAGGTACATCTTGCTGAAAAAGTTGAAAGCGTCTTTTTTCTCGAACAATACAATAACTTTCTATACCATACTCAAAATACAAAATGTAAGTAGAAATAATTTTTGTCCAATCTTTTTCTACACGTCTGCACTCACATCCAAAGGTGGTAAAGATACTTTTTATAATTGAAGATTTGCCTGTTTTGTTACCGCCCAGAATTATATTTAATCCTTTTGAAAATGGTACTTCTAAAGAACGAGACTCACTCTGGCTGATCACAATCAACTTGGTTATTGTCAATCTTTTCATTTTCATCAGCCTCCTCCTGCTTTCTTAAATATCTGAGTAGTCTTCTATATTTCTGTTCAAGTTCCATTATATTTTCTAAATTGCTGTTCATAATAAAGCACCTCTATTAAAAGATCATCCAGTGTATCTGAATCTAATTCCATCGCTTGCAATTTCTGATCGCATAGCTCCTTTATACTTATCAATGATGGCCTTGCCTTATCCGTGGATTCAGTAATTGTTTTTCGCAACAATAAGATTGTTTCTTGATACTTAATATCTTCAATATTAAGCCAACGGGCATCATGAAGCATTTTAGCTTTAATTAGTCTATAAATCTTATCTTCAGGTAATGAAAGTGTTTCTAAGAAATCTGAAAATTCTCTATAATTTCCGTCCGTTCCGATTTTTTTATTAAGCTTATCATTTATATCGCAAATTTTTATACCTTTTTTCTCTACAAGTGATCGAAAACTAATGGGAGGAGATATTTTTTCCTTGCTCTTAATCCGCACATCATTTACAATCTGCTGAAATATTACATTAGCCGTGTTAATAGGTATTCGTTTATCTGCCAATTGCTTAAAAAACATGCCTGATACCTGATCTTCATACGTAGACAATTGTAATTCTGATTGATATATAAATGTTTTCTGAATAAATTTATCATAGATTTCATCGAAATTGCTTGGAATATTATCTGCATATTCATCTTTGATGCGTGCTTTTATTTTATCATACAATTCAATATTTTCATCTGCCAAGCATTTGTTATCTTCTATGTAAGACTGCCAAGTGCGAACATCTAAGTCGTAATTATTATTTGACACAAAATGGCAACAAGAGCATTCGTCTCCGAATTTTAAAAAGTTGTAAAATATAAAGCCAAGAAAAGATTTCTTATAAGATCCATTTTTGCGCTTTTCTCTTTTTGAAAGCTCAGATACAGACCAATCATCATTGTCTTCTTTTGTTTTAATTTGATAAAACTCAAATTGGGAACCATCTCCATCAGCAAGTTGCGCCATGTCATCATGAAATTCACAGAATACAATACACTTTGGCTTTTTTTCGAGCTGATTTATAATGTGGTAAACTATCCAGTGCGCTTGATATTCAAATCTATTGTATGAATCAGAACCAGCCTGCTCTCGTTGAGCTGTACCTAAAACAACGCTCATGAATTACCCCACCTTCTTTGCAAAATCTACAAATGCGACAATCAGCTTATTTGTAAATAAAAAATATCGCATGTGGCACTTAAACACTCTTTAATTTCTATTTTTATATCGACCATCCTTGGGCTTCACCGCATCCTTAGGTATTGCCCAAGTGACCCCGAACCGAACAGCGCCCGGTATTTTCCCCTGTGCACAAAGCACCTGCACCCGGCGTGGAGTGATTTCCCATTTTTTCGCTGCTTCTTTCGCTGTCATATAGTCCATTAAAACGTTCCTTTGCCGAATAAATATTGTATATATTATATATCGCAACGGCGAATAAAGCAATCAGATTCGTGTAAATTATGGAAATATTCACAGC
>JAEZYP010000022.1 GCA_023418995.1 Bacillota bacterium
ACCTCGACCTACGACGGAATGAGCATCGCCCGCGCCGTTCTCGAATATGTGGCGAACAAACAGCTTCTCGGCGCGAAAGCCCTGTTTGCCACGCATTATCATGAGCTTACCGCGCTGGAGGATTTGGTGAACGGCGTGAAGAACTACAATATCGCCGTAAAAAAACGCGGTGATGACATCACCTTCCTGCGCCGCATTGTGCGCGGCGGCGCGGATGACAGCTTTGGAATTGAGGTGGCCAAGCTCGCCGGGGTCCCAAATAAAATCGTGACTCGCGCCAAGCAGATTTTATCCGAGCTGGAAAGCGGTGCACAGGTCACCATGCCGAAAAAACGCGGACAGAAGCTCGAAGAGATACCGAACGATCTACAGCTTGCCCTGACTCCGCCGAAGGAATCGGAGATTATGGAAAGGCTCAAAGCCCTCGACGTCAACACCTTAACGCCGATTGAATGTATGAACACCTTGTTTGAGCTTGCCACACTGGCAAAATAGCCGGTTAAAGGAGGATGGCCTTGAAGGATAATTATCAGACAAAGCTTCCGAATGCTTCCATCCGTTTTGCAGGGGAAGAGGACGTTCCGCTGATATTGCGCTTTATTAAAGGACTTGCCGAATATGAGCATATGAGCGATCTGGTAACGGCGACCGAGGAAGTCCTTCGCGAATCCCTGTTTGTCCGCAAAAAGGCGGAGGTCGTGATCGCGGAGCTGGAGGGAGAGCCGGTCGGGTTCGCTCTGTTTTTCCATAATTTCTCTACTTTTTTAGGAAAGCCCGGAATTTATCTGGAGGACTTATTTGTCCTGCCGGAAAAACGCGGCTTTGGTTTGGGGAAGCTGTTGCTTTCGTTCCTTGCGAGGCTGGCTGTTGAACGCGACTGCGGAAGGCTGGAATGGTGGTGTCTTGACTGGAATAAGCCGTCGATTAATTTTTATAAGCTGATGGGTGCAAAGCCCATGGAGGAATGGACGGTTTACCGGGTTGACGGCAATGCCCTGACCGATCTGGCGGAGCAGTTTTAAACTTGCAGTTCCATTACTAAGGAGGGTCGTTCCGTGAGCAAAATTCATGTTTTGGATAAACATATCGCCGAGCTGATTGCGGCGGGGGAAGTTGTGGAGCGCCCCGCATCGGTCATCAAGGAGCTTGTGGAGAACTGTATCGACGCGGGCGCTACCGCGATTACCGTGGAAATCAAGAACGGCGGAGTTTCTTATATGCGTGTGACGGACAACGGATGCGGGATTTCGCGCCCGGACGTGCCTGTCGCTTTTTTACGCCACGCCACCAGCAAGGTGAACAGGCAGGACGATTTGGAAAGCATTGCGACGCTCGGCTTCCGTGGGGAAGCGCTGGCTTCCGTAGCGGCGGTGGCCCATGTAGAGGTGCTGACCCGTTATCAGGATGAGCTTGCCGGAACCCGGTATGGGATTGACGGAGGTATGGAGCAGTACTGTGATGACGCGGGCTGTGCGCAGGGAACGACCATCATCGTGCGCGACCTGTTTTACAATACGCCCGCGCGCATGAAATTCCTAAAAAAAGATGTGGTGGAGGCGAACGCGATCGCCGGAATTCTTGATAAAATCGCGCTTTCCCATCCGGAAATATCTCTCAAATTTATCCGGGATTCCCGCGAAATCCTCCATACTCCGGGCGATGGAAAGCTGAAATCCGCCGTTTACGCCGTTTACGGAAAGGAATTTACTACAAGCCTGATCCCCGTACATTACGAGCTGAACGGTGTTAAAGTCTGGGGCTTTGTCAGCAAGCCCTCCGCCGCTAGACCGAATCGCAGTATGCAGCAATTTTTCATTAACGGACGCTATGTCAAGAGCCGTACCGCTATGGTCGCGGTGGAGGAAGCCTTCAAGGGTTCCCTCATGGTCGGCAAAGTGCCGGCCTGTGTGCTCCACATCGGGATGTCCTTTGAGGCCGTGGATGTGAACGTTCACCCGGCGAAAATAGAAGTGAGGTTCTTGAACGAAAAGCCCATTTTTGACGCGGTATACCACGGGGTGAAAACGGCGCTGAATCAGGGAGATGCGCCGAACGTCATTCCGATGAATAAGCCCGTTCTCTCTCCGTTTACCCAGCCGGCCGCTCTGGTTCAGATCAGTCTGCCGGTCACGCCGGCGCGGACTATCGTAAATACCGCTCCGGTTGAAACGCCGCCGAAGCCGACGGAGAAGCTGCCGGAAAGGGAACGCAGCTACGCGTTAAGTGACAGCGGCGTGTTCCAGACGAATTATTCGGCGCAGCCGTCTGTCATTCCACCGGTTCCTCCCATTTCTCAAACGCCTGACTTACCGGCTCCCGAATCAAAAATAGCGGAGCCGCAAGAAGCCGCTCCGTCAATTATCCCGCAACCGCAGGAGGCTCCGGAACCAAAAACGGGCAGGCTTGTCGGCGAAGCGTTCGGTACCTACATTATTGTCGAGCGCGGAAGCGGTGAACTTCTGTTTATCGATAAGCACGCCGCGCACGAACGCATGCTGTACGAAAAGCTAAAGGTACAGGGCGGGCAGGCGTTTCAACAAATGCTGCTGGAGCCGGTGACCGTAACCTTGGATAAGAATGAATATTCCGCAGTTTTGGAATCCCTCGATGATTACGAGACCGCGGGTTTTGAAATAGACGATTTCGGCTCCGGTACGGTCATTGTGCGGAGCGCGCCGATGATTCTGGGCGGAGAGGATATCGCGGAGGCGGTTATGGAAATCGCCGGATACCTGCTATCCGCAAAAAACGATATTACCACTGAAAAGCTGGACTGGCTGTACCACAACGTCGCCTGCAGGGCGGCGGTCAAGGCGGGCGACGAAAGCTCTCCACAGGAGCTGGTTGCGCTGGCGGAACGAATGGAGAAAGAAGATATCCGCTACTGCCCGCACGGGCGTCCCGTTTCGATCGTTATGAAGAAAAGAGATTTGGAAAGGCAGTTTGGGCGGGTATGAATATGAAGGATACGGAAAAAATCCCGGTAGTTGCCGTTGTTGGCCCAACAGCCTCCGGAAAAAGCCGTCTCGCGGTGGAACTGGCGCTTTGTAAAAACGGGGAAGTTGTCTCCGCTGATTCCATGCAGATTTACCGCGGAATGCAAATCGGAACGGCGAAACCGGCTCCTGAGGAAATGCGCGGCGTGCCGCACCATTTGATTGATTTTCTTGAGCCCTCCCGACCGTTCAGTGTGGCGAATTATGTGGAATTTGCGTCAAGGTGTATCACGGAGATTCATGCCCGCGGCAGGCTTCCGGTTATTGCGGGGGGAACGGGGCTTTATGTGCGTTCCCTGCTCCATAATATCCGGTTTGCCGAAAATGATAAGGATGAGTCTCTTCGCGCCATGCTGGCGCAAAAAGCCGAACGGGAAGGGGTACAGTCTCTTTTGGAGGAGCTGCGCGGATTTGACCCGGAAGCCGCCGCTCGCATTCACCCCAACAATGTCGGCAGAGTAATCCGCGCCATCGAAATTTACCGAACGACCGGAATTACCATGACGGAGCAGATCGAGCGTTCCAGACAAGTCCCGTCCCCGTACAGGGCTTGCGTAATTGGGCTGGATTACAAAAATCGACAGACCCTTTATGATAGAATTAACTTACGTGTTGATCAAATGATGGAAAACGGTCTTTTGGGGGAAGCAAGGGAGGTGCTTAGCCGCCCGGGCTCCCAAACCGCGCTTCAGGCGATCGGCTATAAAGAGCTTGCACCGTATTTTCACGGCGAGGGTTCTCTGGACGAAGCCGTGGAGCGGATTAAGCAGGAGACCCGGCGGTACGCGAAACGTCAGCTGACGTGGTTCCGCCGCGATGAAGATATCCATTGGATTTTTGCGGATGAATACACCGGTTTTGATGAAGTGGCACAGGAAGCGGTTCGTATGATAGAAAAGGAGTGACGGGATGAACAGTCCGCTGTTAAGAAGATTGATGTCTGCGCTTGTTGCGCTCCTGTTGCTGTTCTATATCGGATATCAGGTCTATACAGCAAATTATAAAATTGTGCAGACAGAAACCGTGTCCTACGACAGCACATCGGATACCATTCAGGTGGAGGGCGTCGCCATCCGCAAGGAAAGCGTCATCACCAGCAAGCTAAACGGCGAGATCGATTACGTTTTGAACGACGGGGGCAAGGTTGCGAAGGACGGCGCGGTTGCCCGGGTCTATTCCGATTCACAGGGTGCGGCGGCGCAGCAGCAGCTTCAAAATCTCGATAACTCTATCGCAAAGCTGCAAAGCCTCAGTTCTCCCGGCGGAACCTACGCCGCCGATATTGAGTCGATCAGCAGAGAAATTAACCAGAAGCTGACGGAGCTGCTTGGGAGGGTGAATTCCTGTGAGTATGAGGGTCTGCCCGGCAGCCGGGAGGATTTGCTCTATTTGGTGAACGAGCGGCAGGTGGTAACCGGAAAAACCGTGAATTTTAATTCCCGGATTAACGAACTCAAAGCGCAACGCAGCACGCTGGCTGCCAATGGCGCAAAAGCGACCGGCACGATTCAATCCCCCGTTCCCGGTTACTTTATCCGTACTGTTGACGGTCTGGAATCCGTATACGATTATTCCCGGGCTATGAGCCTCAGACCAAAGGAATTCAGGGAAAAACAGAGTATCGCACCGAATATTCCCTCCGGGGCGGTGGGAAAGGTTTGTACGGAGTATAACTGGTATTTTGCGTTTTTGATCAAAACAAGCCAGGCTTCCGAGTTTAAACTGGGGGACAAGGTATCCATCCGGTATCCGTTTGCCTCCAGCGATGCCGTTACGGCAACGGTGGCGGGCGTAAATCAGGAGCCGAAGGAGTCTGAGGCTGTGGTAGTTCTGCAAAGCGACCGGATGAATTCCTCCATTGCGTCTATCCGGAACGCAACAGCGCAGGTTCAGACCCAGAGCTATACCGGGATTCGGGTTAGCCAGAAGGCAGTTCATTTTCTGCCGGTAAAAAAGACAGTGAAAGATAAAAACGGAAAAAGTACAATAGTCACAAAGGAAGTAAAAGGTGTTTTTGTGATGCACGGGAGCGAAATCAAATTCAAACAGATTTTTCCGTTGTTCAGCACCGAAAGCTACGTGATCTGTGAGGCAAATCCCCCTGCTGAGGATTTGATGACCGATAAGACCGTACAGCTCTCTGATGAGGTTGTTGTGGAAGGGACAGGTTTATTCGATGGAAAAGTTATCAAATGAGTTGGAACAGCGTTTTCGCAACGTGGAGGAAAATCTCAAAATTATTCAAAGCCGCATTGCTCAGGCGGCGGTGAAATCCGGGCGTGACCCGCGGGATATCACGCTGCTCGCCGCCACCAAGACTGTTCCGGTTGAGGTGATTAACCACGGCATTGCGCTGGGTATCGACCATATTGGGGAAAATAAAGTGCAGGAGCTCTGCGAAAAATACGATTCCTATTCGCTGGAACGCTGTGAGCTTCAGTTTATCGGTCATCTTCAGACCAATAAGGTGAAAAATATTGTTGGTAAGGTCGGCATGGTTCAGTCGGTTGGCAGCGTAAAGCTGGCAAGCGAGATTTCGCGGCTGTCTTTGGCCCATTCGCTTACCACCAATGTTCTCATCGAAGTGAATATCGGGAGCGAGGCAAATAAATCCGGTGTTCTGCCTCAGAATTTATATGATCTTCTGCCTGAAATCGCCGCTTTGCCCTGCGTCTGTGTGCTCGGTCTCATGGCAATTCCGCCTGCGAATGCCACAGAGAGCGAAACAATGGCTTATTTTTCAAATATGTTCAAATATTTTGTTGACATAAAGACTAAAAAAATAGATAATATTCATATGGATTTTTTATCTATGGGAATGTCATCCGACTACTATCAGGCAATTCTGGCCGGAGCAAATATGGTACGGGTAGGCTCAGCGCTTTTCGGCCCTAGGATATATCATTCGTGATAAAAATTAAGGAGGCATATTATGGCAGGCTTTGTAGAAAAAATAAAAGGTATGTGGAACCCTCCGGAAGATGAATATGATTATGACTACGACGAAGCGCCATCGCAGGACATCACCTCAAACTCCGACGACATGAGCGAGATTCGTGAGCGCGATACCATTAAGCGTTCGCCCGTATCCAGCTCCGGTAATAAAGTGGTTAATATCCACGCGACCGCCCAGCTGCAGGTCGTATTGTTCAAGCCGGAACGCTTTGGCGAAGAAACCTGCGCGGTTGCGGACGAGCTGATTAAAATGCACACGGTTGTTTTAAATATGGAAAACACCAACAAGGATGTTTCCCGTCGCATCATCGACTTCTTAAGCGGTGTTGCTTACGCCAACGGCGGCAAGATAAAAAGGGTTGCGACCAGCACCTTTATTGTTACACCTTATAATGTCGATTTGACTGGTGACGACGTGTTGGATGAACTGGAAAACAGCGGCGTCTACTTTTAATGAATAAAAAACAGGATGACGGCGTGCTTGAGGCAAAGCTTGGTGATGCTGTGCGCCTTGCACAGAGCCGCCCCCGATTTGTTGGTTTTTTAGATGAACGTCAGGCAGTTCTGGTACAAAACTTAATGGAACATATCCCTTTTAAAAACTATATGCTCTGGGGCGGATATGACGGCTCTGAGCGTGTAGTTTTTGGTGCATTTCCAGACTTTCAGCAACCGGATGCTTCCGCGTTTCCGGTTGTGCCGATCACGGCACTGTATCGTTCAGCCGACACGCTCAGCCACCGCGATTTTCTGGGCGCGCTTCTTGCAAACGGCATTGTTCGGGAAACGATAGGGGACATTCTCGTCGAAGAGGGGCGGAGTATCATCTTTGCCAGGGAGGAAATCAGCGAATTTGTTCTGTCTCAAACGGTGAAAATTGGTCGCGCGGGCGTAAAACTGTCACGGGGTGCCGCAGAGCCTCTTCCGCAGCGGAGCAGCTTTGCGGATTTTTCCGCCGTCGTCGCCTCCGCCAGGCTGGACTGCATGGTGTCTGCCGCGCTCGGAACGAGCAGGGAAAAGGCTTCGGAGATGATTCGGACCGGTCTGGTAATGCTGAATCATGAAATCAATACATCTGTTTCCATCTTAGTCACGCAGGGCGGCAAGTTTTCAGTTCGGGGAAAAGGACGCTTTATTGTTGACCGCATCGGTCCTCAGACGAAAAAGGGCAGACTGAGTATCGCAGGCAGAAAATATATTTAACGGAGGGCTTCTAAATGCTAACATTGAACGATATCATCAACGCCAGCTTCCGGAAATCCGGCTTTTCGGGTTACCGAACGGAGGATGTCGATAAATTCATCGACGATGTCAGAGAATCCTATGATTCCCTGATTAAGAAGAATATTGAACAAAAGGAAGAACATGAAAAGTTGAAAGCCGAAAATAACCAGCTCCTTGAAAAGCTTAAAATACTGGCTGGTAAAGTTGAGGATTATCGTTCAGAGGAAGACGAAATTAAAAACGCGCTTGTCAGCGCGCAGAAGCTCGGCGATGCCTCCATCAGGGAATCCCGCCATAAGGCTGAAATTATTATTAAGGACGCTAATTTAAAGGCGGAAAGAATTATCGCTGCCGCAAACAGTGATGTGGCTGAGCAGAAAAAAGAGCTCGAAAACCTCCAGAAAACCGTTTCTGATTTCCGCTCTAAGCTTTTGGCGTCCTATAAAGAACACCTGACACTAATCGATGCTCTGCCGGCGCAAAAGCCAGAGGTCAGGGCGGCGGCCGAAGCGCAGCCTGAAACCTCTGAGCAGAACCAGTCCGCAGCGGCTCAACAGAGTGTAAAACTATACGCGGCTGAGGAAATCGCCACTGACGAGCCGGAAGATCCGGTGTTCAGCGCGGAGGTTTCCGGCTTTGAGGCTATGGGTGCCGAGCCGCAGGCAGGTCGTTATGACGCGATTCAATACAGCAATGAATATGATATCTCCGCCGGTTCCAATTCTCCCGACGGTATCCTTCCATAAATAATTACTGATTTTCAGTATCCCTTTCCGAAGTATAAAAGAGGAGGGGGATACCAATTCTTTGTTTATTGGAAATCATAAAATATGACTTTATATATTAATATTACCTAAGGAGAGAAAAACCAATGGATTACAAAAGTACCCTGAATCTTCCCCAAACCGACTTTGCAATGCAGGCCGGTCTTCCGAAACGGGAGCCGGAAATGCTGAAAGCGTGGGAAGAAAATAAAATATATGAGAAGGTATTACAAAAAAACGAGGGCAAGCCCGTTTATGTGCTGCACGATGGCCCCCCGTACGCTAATGGGGACATTCACCTCGGAACCGCTCTGAATAAAACCTTAAAGGATATCATTGTCCGCTATAAAAATATGTCCGGGTTCAAAGCGCCCTACGTTCCCGGCTGGGATACCCACGGTCTGCCTACCGAGCTGAAGGCGAGGAAAAAAGCCGGCGTGGAGAACTCCACAACCATCTCAGATGTGGAGCTCCGTAAAATCTGCCGTGAATTCGCGCTGGGTTACCTGGATGACCAGAGAAACCAGTTTAAACGTCTGGGCGGCATCGGCGACTGGGAGAACCCGTATATCACCCTTACCCATGATTTTGAAGCGAAGCAGATCGAGATTTTCTCCGAAATGGCAACAAAGGGTTTTATTTATAAAGGATTAAAGCCGGTTTACTGGTGCGCAGAATGCGAAACCGCGCTCGCGGAGGCGGAAATTGAATATGCCGAAGATCCCTGTAATTCCATCTATGTAAAGTTTCGTGTTACAAACGATAAGGGACTGTTTACCGCGAAGGGTGCGGATTTAACGAATACCTACTTTGTTATCTGGACGACCACAACCTGGACCATTCCGGGCAATGTGGCAATTTGCCTTGGCCCCGATTTTGAGTATTCCTTAATCAAGTGCGGCAACGAGTATTATGTCATGGCAGCCGCTCTTTGCGAAAGCGCGATGCAGGAAGCCGGAAAAACAGATTACGAAGTAATCGCGACCTTTAAAGGCTCTGAGCTGGAGCTGATGGAAACGGCTCACCCGTATCTGGGCAGGACCTCTCTGGTCATTAACGGCGACCATGTAACGCTCGAAAGCGGCACCGGGTGTGTTCACACCGCTCCCGGGCATGGCGTTGAGGACTTTGAAGTTTGCCACAACCATTACCCGCAGATTCCGGTCATTGTCCCGGTAGACAGCCACGGCAGGCTTACCGCCGAAGCGGGGGAGCAGTTTGCGGGGTTAACTACCGTCAAGGCTAATAAGGCGATTGCGGAATACCTGCAGGAGATCGGTGCGATGTTCGCAATGAAGCAGATTGTTCACCAGTATCCGCACTGCTGGCGCTGCAAAAAACCGGTTTTGTTCCGTGCTACCGAGCAGTGGTTCTGTTCCGTTGACGCAATCAAGGAAAAAGCGGTCGAAGAAATCAATAAAGTGAACTGGGTCCCGGCGTGGGGTCGTGACAGAATCACCTCCATGGTGTTGGACCGTAATGACTGGTGTATTTCCCGTCAGCGTCGCTGGGGTGTTCCGATTCCGATTTTCTACTGTAAGGATTGTGGCGAACCCTTAATCTCTAAGGAAGCGATGCAAGCGGTATCTGAAATGTTCCGCAAAGAGGGCTCCGATTCCTGGTACAGTAAGGATGCGAAAGAGATTTTACCCGAGGGGATAAAGTGTTCCAAATGCGGGAGCGCCGAATTCACCAAGGAACACGATATTATGGATGTCTGGTTTGATTCGGGCGTATCCCATGCGGCTGTAGTTGACCAAAGGCCGGAGCTTCATTGGCCTGCCGACCTCTATCTGGAAGGCGCAGATCAATACAGAGGTTGGTTCCAATCCTCCCTTCTCACCTCCGTTGCGTGGCGCGGCAAGGCGCCCTACAAGGCTGTTGTTACACACGGCTGGGTTGTTGACGGTGAGGGTCGCAAGATGTCCAAATCCCTCGGGAACGGAATCGCGGCGCAGGAGATTATAGAGCAGTACGGCGCCGACATTCTAAGACTCTGGGTGGCTTCCTCCGACTATCACGCGGATATCCGCATCTCCAAGGAAATCCTGAAGCAGCTTTCCGACGCTTACCGCAAAATCAGAAATACGGCGCGGTTTATTTTGGGGAATATCAGCGACTTCAACCCCGATACCGACCTGGTTTCTTTCGAACTATTGCAGCCCATTGACCGCTGGGCGCTTCACCGCTTTGATGAACTGACCAAAACCGTATGCGAGGGCTATGAGTCCTTTGAGTATCATAACGCTTACCACGCAATCCACAACTTCTGCGTGGTCGATATGTCAAATTTCTATCTTGATGTCCTGAAGGACAGACTTTACGTGGAGAAGGCGAAAAGCGAAAGCCGTCGTGCCGCCCAGACCGCCATGTACCTGATTCTTAATGGAATGACTCGCTTAATCTCGCCGATTCTGGCGTTTACCTCCGATGAGATTTGGCACAGTATGCCGCATAGCGCCAAGGAGGACAAGGAATGCATCCTCTTTAACGAAATGCCCAAGCCGACGGGCGTTAACGCGGAGGATGATTTCGTTGCAAGATGGGATAAAATCCACAGCGTGCGTGACGATGTTAAGAAAGCGCTTGAATTGGCGCGCGCCAACAAAATTATCGGCGCTTCTCTGGATTCCAAGGTGCAGCTCTTCTGTGCCGGGGCGCTTTACGACTTTATGAAGTCGGTTCAGGATGAATTGGCCGCGGTGTTCATCGTGTCTCAGGTCGAGGTCAAAAACGAAGGCAAGGGAGAATTTACCGGCGAAGAACTGCCGGAGCTCTCTGTTACCGTTACCCGCGCGGATGGTGAAAAATGTCCCCGTTGCTGGAGCTACAGTGATACGGTTGGAAAAGATACCGCACATCCTGAGGTTTGCAGCCGCTGCGCAGAAGCACTGGATTAATTTGAAATGGGCGGGCCTCGTGTTCGCCCTTTTTGCTTTCACGGCAATCCTTTTCAGCCCATGCAAACTCATTGTTCATCACAAAAGGGAGGGTATTTATGCCTGTCATTGCTTTGCTGCTGTCTGCCGCGGCGATTGCTGCAGACCAGGTTATCAAGATTCTCGTTATGCGAAATTTGAAGCCGATTGGAAAATTCACGGCAATCAACGGTTTTCTGGATTTTTATTATTTAGAAAACCGGGGTGCGGCGTTCGGCATGCTACAAAATCAAAGATGGTTTTTTATTACGGTCACGCTGCTGATTACGTTTTTAATCATTGTCGCGCTATTTCGGTATAATAACCACGAATTTTTCTCTTATACGGCCTCGATTCTGATTATCGCGGGTGGAATCGGTAACCTTATCGACCGGGTCTTCCGGGGCTATGTTATTGATTATATCAGTGTTTCCTTTTTTCCTCCGATTTTTAATTTTGCCGATTGCTGTGTCACGGTCGGTACGGTATTGCTGATTATTCATATCCTGTTCTTTGTGGAAAAGGATAACCATTCTGAAAAGGTTATACGGATGCGGTAAATGGGAAAGCAGATACAATTTATCATAGAGCCGAAAGATGCCGGTATCCGTCTTGATAAGCTGGTTAGCATAAAAGCGGAGAATATCACGCGCTCAGCCGCTGAAAAGCTGATAGCGGAAGGCTGTGTGTCGGTTGACGGAAAAACGCTGAATAAGAGCGATAAAGGAATGGTGGGAGACTGTGTTTCAGTCGAGCTGCCAGAGCCGGTGAGCCTCGACGTTCAGCCTGAGCACATTCCGCTTACCATTCTATATGAGGACGGCGATCTGCTGGTTGTCAACAAGCCGAAGGGTATGGTGGTTCACCCGGCGGTCGGGAATTACAGTGGTACATTAGTTAACGCGCTTCTGGCACATTGCGGGGATTCTCTTTCGGGCATCAACGGCGTAATCCGTCCCGGAATCGTCCACCGAATCGACAAGGATACCAGCGGTTTATTAATTGTTGCTAAAAATGATTTTGCCCATCACCATCTCGCCGCGCAGATAGAAGCACACAGCTTTACGCGCGTGTACGAGGCGGTTGTGCACGGAAATCTGAAAGAGGACGACGGTACGGTGGACGCGCCAATCGGAAGGCATCCGGTCGACCGGAAAAAGATGGCTGTTACCGAGAAAAATGCACGGAGCGCGGTCACACATTATCATGTGATTGCCCGTTACCAGGGATTTACCCATATTCAATGCAGGTTGGAAACGGGCCGAACCCATCAGATCCGTGTGCATATGGCGTATTTGGGACATCCGGTTGCCGGAGACTCGGTATACGGCCCCAAAAAACCGGCTTCCAGCCTGAACGGCCAGTGCCTACACGCAAAGGTGATTGGATTTATCCATCCGCGCGACGGTCGGTATCTTGAAATTACCAGTGAGCTGCCTGCCTATTTTACGGATTTTCTTGCAAAGCTGAAACAGAATTACTGAGGATATTTGTTGCCATAAAGGCAGAGCTGCCGTGTCTCGTGTTTCCATAAGGAGGAAAATGTGAACCTGAAAGATATTCTAGTTATATCCGATTTGGATGGTACCCTGCTCAGCAGGGAACGTACCGTACCGACGCGGAATCTGCAAGCAATCGCCCGCCTGAAAAGTAAAGGCGGCCATTTTGCGGTTGCCACCGGACGCTCCGCGGAAACCGGTGCTCAATACCTTGCCGCGGTATCTCCCAACGGGCCGTGCATTATTTTAAATGGAACGATCCTATACGATTATCCCTCGAAAAAAATCCTTTGGAATTTACCGATGAATCCGGAAAGTACAAGGAATTACATAAAGCTGATTCAGGAACGGTTTCCGAGTACCGGAATCGAAGTCTTCGGAACGAATTGTGTTCATGTTATCAATCGTAATGATTATGTGGTGCAGCATCTTTCCCGTGAAAACCTGTATGGATATGAGCCCGCTATTTTTGACGGACGTCCGCTTTGCAAAGCACTGTTCATGGACGACGAGAAAATAATTGAAGAAGTTATCGCTTATACCGGGACCTTTGCTCACGACGATATACGGTTCGTCAAATCAAGCGCACATTATCTGGAAATGCTGCCCGTGAATGCCGACAAGGGCCGCGCCTTAATGAAGGCGGCGGAACTGTATGGATATTCGATCAAAAATATCTATGCAATCGGGGACTTTTATAATGATGTGGAGCTACTAAAAGCAGCTGGCTTTGCGGCTGTGCCGGAAAATTCCCCGGACGACCTCAAGCGTCAGGCGGATTTGGTGGTCTGCCATTGTGATGACGGTGCGGTGGCGGATTTGATCGAATTCATTGAACAGAAAACGGAGTAATTTCTCATGGATCGGGAAACCTTGCAGATTCGCTATCTGATTGTCATTACGGCGATTCTTTGCGCCGTAATGATCGGCTACAACGCCTTTTATGTACCGGATATTTCTATGTCCGATATTACCGTTACCACGGATACTTCTGAAACAAACCGCGAAGAGTATACACCAAAAGAACCATCCTCATCGCAGTCTATCGGTCAGGCTGAGTCCGGGCGGGTGTCAGAGAAACCGGAAAGCGTGGAGCCAAAAGCATCCTCAGACAGGGCGAAACCGGCTGCCACCGGAAAAATTAATATCAATACGGCAACCGCGCAGCAGTTGAGCGACGGGCTGGACGGAATCGGTGAGGTTATGGCAAAGCGGATTATCGAATACCGGGAGAAGAACGGCCGTTTCCATTCTATTGAGGAGATAAAAAATGTACAGGGAATCGGAGACAAAACCTTTGCGAAGCTGAAAGACCAAATAACCGTGAGTTGATTTTCTTTAACAGATTTTTATTGTAAATTGTCGCAATCCGTCTTATAATAACAAATGGGAAATAAGATTATCCTTACTTATTCAATGAGAGGACGGCTTTTTACGTGGAATTTTATGATACGGTAAACAAAAGAAAAACCATTCGGGATTTTCAGAATAAATCTGTTGATCTGGAAACGGTGAAGAGAATCCTGTCGGCTGGTTTGAAAGCGCCGAGTAATGACCATATGCGAAATTGGGAATTTGTCATTGTAAACGATTCGGATGTAAAAGCAAGGATTATAAAGAATATTCCGAAGAAGGTATCTGAACAAAGAATACGGGATATTATAAAATCATGGAAACTCGATGACGCGTGTCAACAAAAAATGTATTCGGATGCAATTCCAAAGCAATATCAGATGCTATATCAGTCGGGTTGTTTGGTATTGCCGCTGTTTAAACAGAGCTATCCTTTGCTGAAGCCGGAATCTATCAGCGCGCTGAATGCCTTTGCGTCAATCTGGTGCTGCATTGAGAATATATTATTGGCTTCTACGGCGGAAGGACTTGCCTGCGCGTTAAGAATTCCACTAGGGAATGAGGCCGAACGCATCGCAGAGATTTTGAATTTTCCGGATAATTATATCATGCCCTGCTATCTGTCAATCGGGTATCCTGCTGAGGATGCCATGATGAATGAACAGAAACCGTTTTCATTGGAAGAAAAGCTGCATTTCAATCAGTGGTAATACGCTGGGTTAATATTATATATCAGGGTTCATAAAATAACAGATGAAAACGGCACTTGATTCCACAAAGTGGCTTCAAGTGCCGTTTGTCATTTCTCCGATTCTTTTTGTGCTTTCTGATTCTCAATATAAAGCTGCGCCGCTTTTTCCATCTTGGGCAGCGCTCTCTGCGCGGCGTCGAGGTATCTTACCAGCTTGAATACCAGCAATCCGCTCATTGCGGTAAGAATTACGGTGACCACCGTAATAAGCGTTCCGGCAATGCCGATTACTTTCATGGGTTTGAATTTTGCAAAGGGAAACCGTTTCATCGGGATACCTTCTTTCTCAATTTCCGAATGTGATACCGATATCGCGGGCGGTTTGAATGATATCGCTGTCCGTCGGAACCAGCTTCAGCTTTCCGGCTACCTCTCCCAGCGGAACCGGCTCGATCACGCCGTTCCTGAGCGCTACCATATTTCCGTAATTTTTTTCCGCAATCAGCCTTGCCGCGGTCGCGCCGAAACGAGTGGCCAGCAGGCGGTCATACGGGCAGGGGCTTCCGCCGCGCTGAAAGTGCCCCGGAACGGTAACACGGATTTCCTGACCGGTTTTCTCACCGATTTCCTTCGCGAGACGGTATGAAATTGAAGGAAATGCCATTTGAGCGCGGGCAGCTTTAAACTCCTTCTTGCTTAGCTTAGCTTCTTCACAGGAAAGTGCGCCCTCCGCAACGGCGAGAATAGAAAAGCGTTTACCGTCCTTGTTTCGTTGATCGAGCGTTTTTACGATTTTATCTGCATCATAGGGGATTTCCGGCAGCAGAATCACATCGGCACCGCCGGAGATACCTGCGTGCAGGGTCATCCAACCGGCTTTATGTCCCATAACCTCCACGATGAAAACCCGGCCATGCGAGGTTGCGGTGGTGTGGATACAGTCGATTACGTTGGTTGCGATTTCGACCGCGCTGCTGAACCCGAAAGTCATTTCGGTTCCCCAGATGTCGTTGTCGATGGTTTTCGGGAGAGTTACAACATTTAAGCCTTCTTTGTTCAGCAGGTTCGCGGTTTTATGGGTTCCATTGCCGCCCAGTATCACCAGGCAGTCCAGCTTCATTTTCTTATAATTATCCTTCATACTTTTCACTTTATCTACGCTGCCCTCGTCCACCACGCGCATCAGCTTGAAGGGCTGACGTGAGGTGCCTAGTATCGTACCGCCCAGCGTAAGAATTCCGGAAAAATCCGAAGATTTCATATGCTTGTAATTTCCTTCAATCAGTCCGCGATAGCCGTCGATGATTCCGTAGATTTCAACCTCGTCGTCAAACCGTTCATAAAGCGCTTTTGCAACGCCCCGGATTGCCGCATTTAGGCCCTGGCAGTCTCCGCCGCTGGTTAAGATTCCGATTCTTTTCATCGCTTCTTCACACTCATTTCCTATATTTATATGCCTAATCAGTAGATAAAACTTAAAAGGGCTTTGGCTATTTAAGTAGGTCGGCGCTGCGAATCGGTTTATACGGTTTACTTTCATCCTGCTTTGCCAGTTGATCAACCGCCGTTTGAGCCAGCTTCCAGAATTCACTTTGGCAGTCGCAGGGAACCTTGCCGCGCTTGTCGATATGGCAGTAAGAGGTGTCGGGCTGCATGACTCTTGTATTGATATTATCGTTCAGCATACGGCTTAAAATATCAAACGCCCGTTGCTTCAGGCTCTCGTCCTCTATCGGGAATGCCAGCTCCACGCGGCGATCCAGGTTACGCTGCATCCAGTCCGCGCTGCCCATGTAAATCTTCGGATTTCCTGCATTTTCAAAGCGGAAGATGCGGCTGTGTTCCAATTGCCGTCCCACTATGCTATTGACCGTTATGTTTTCGCTGATTTCCGGCAAACCCGGAATCAGGCTGCAAATTCCGCGCACAATCAGCCTTACCTTCACATTGGCGCGCGAGGCCTTGTATAGAAGATCGATCATTTCCGGGTCGACCAGGGAATTGACCTTTGCCGTAATGCCGCTGGGCAGAGCAAGCTTTGCATTTTCGATTTCCTTCTCAATCATCCACGTAAAAAAGCTTCTCATGCCGTGCGGCGCGACAATGATGCGGTTGTATTCCGGTGGCCGTGAATATCCGGTTAAAACGTTGAAAAGGGAGGAGGCGTCCGTTCCGTAAGGCTCCTTGCAGGTGAATAATCCGATATCGGTATAAATTTTTGCGGTGGAATCGTTATAATTACCGGTTCCCATATGCAGATAGCGGCGGATGCCGTCTTCATCCCGCCGAACAATCAGCAGAATTTTGCAGTGCGTTTTCAGCCCGGCAAGTCCGTAAATAACATGACAGCCCGCTTCCTCCAGCTTTTTTGCCCAGAGAATATTGTTCTCCTCATCAAAGCGTGCTTTCAGCTCTACAAGAACCGTAACCTGTTTGCCGTTTTCTGCGGCCTTGATTAATGCAGCAATAATGGGAGAATGACCGCTCACCCGGTAAAGGGTCTGCTTGATAGCAAGAACATTTTCATCCTCCGCGGCCTGACGAACAAATTGAACCACGGTGTCGAAGCTTTCGTAGGGGTGATGAACCATCCGGTCCTTTTCGCGGATTGCCTCAAAAATATCAGTGTAGCCCCAAAAATCCGCAGGCGGATACACCGGAGTCAGCGGCTGGAAGCAAAGCTCCTTAAACGCGGGCAGCGAGGCGAATTTTGAGAGGAAGGTCAAGTCAAGCGGACCCGGCTCCTCATATACCTCTTCGTTATTGATGTCCAGCATATCGAGCAGAAACTCGCGGGTCTCCGGGTCGCATTTCTGTAACAGCTCAAGCCGAACCGGCTTGCCGCGCCTTCTCTTCTTAATGGATTTTTGAATTTCTATCAGCAGATCCTCCGACTCCTCGTCGATTTCGAGGTCGGCGCTCCGCGTCATGCGGAACGGGCACGCGGTGCGAATATCACTGCGCTCAAACAGCTCGTCCAGCTTATAAATGATAACGTCCTCCAGTAGAACAAAAGCTTGACCATCCTTACCAGGAACCTGCAAAAAGCGCGAAAGAATAGAAGGAACCTGCACGACGGCAAAATACGAATCCTCGTTTCCCTCCAGTCGCACCGCGATATTCAGGCTTTTATTCGCGAGCAGCGGAAAGGGTCGGCTCCGGTCGACCGCAAGCGGTGTCAGAACGGGGAACAGAACCTTATCAAAATAGTCGGAGATATACTGTCGCTGTTCCGCGTTCATTTCACCGGGGGTAAGAAAAAGGATATTGTTTTTCTTTAATACTGGTAAAATGGAGCGGTGCAGGCAGGAATACTGCCGTTCTGTAAAAATGCGGATTTTTTCCGTAAGCAAAGGAAGAAGCTTTGCGGGGGTAAGACCGGAAGGGTCCTCACCCTCATAATTGGAATTAATCTGCGCCTTTACGCCCGAGACGCGAACCATAAAGAATTCATCTAGATTGGATGAGGTGATGGAGAGAAATCGCACCCGCTCCATAATGGGGTTTTCTTTTTCCAGAGCTTCCTCTAAAACGCGGGCGTTAAAATCCATCCAGCTCAATTCCCGGTTAATATAGGGGAATTTAGGTTTAGTGGTTTTTACACTCATGATTTACACGCAGCCTTTATCAATTTTATCGGTTTTTGTTCAGATTAAAAGAGATTTTACGGTCAGGATCGGGTTGTACCCAAATACTTCCTTAAAAAACAGGGAGCACTGGTCAAACGCCCATCGTTCCAGATATACATTGCTGCCACTTTGCGCCATGATCAGCAGCTTGTCGTTTTCCAGCTTCACTTTGATATCCTTGAACTTCTGCTTCTGCGATTTGTCAAGCGCGTTTGCCAGACGGAAAATTGCGACGAGCTTGGATACGATGAGCCGGTTTTTATCGTTTAAAGAAATCAGCTCTACATCGTCAAAATTGGGCACATCATATTCATTATAGCGCGAAATATAAGCGATTATCAGCATTTCCTCGTCAGTCAGACCGTAAATATCGATATTCTTGATGAGATCAAAGGAACTGAGAAGGTGCTGCTTCGCCGTGACATAATGACCGCATTCGTGAAGAATCGCCGCCAATTCCAGCAACAGGCGCTTGCGATGGTCAAGACCGTGCGCTCCCTTCATCTTGTCAAAAATCCGGCAGGCACATTTGCGGATGTTATCTGAATGCTTCTGGTTACAGTGGTAGGTCAGAGCAATCGCCTGCGCGCAGGAAATTGCGTTGACGCGTACATGTTCAAAGTATTCATCCTTGCTTTTTGGGATAAGCATCTGGCGCATCAGCGCGTCCCAAAGCTCCACCTTGGGCGAGATAATAACGTCGGAGGTAGTAAATTTGAAAAGACGGATGTAAATAGAAAGCGCGGAATACAACAGCTCTGCGGCTTCCTCGTTAATTCCGTACTGCATACGGATTTTTTCCTGAGACATGGAGCGCACCTGACGAAAAAGCTCCGAAACCATCTTAACGGGGATGATATAGTTGCCGTTCACCGGTTCCACAGCGCAGATTTTCGCGATCAGCTGTATTTCATTCCCGGTCAGTACCAGATTGCTTACGTTCCCGTTATGAAACGGGATGGAGATATGACCGATCATCGTGTCCAGATATTCTTCCACGACCGTCGAAAAATCTTCGGTAAGATTTTGAATACTCCCGAGCATATCATGTAGCTTGAGTGCGCCCATCGGAATGTTTTGAGAAAAAATCATGCAGTTTCCGTCATAGACCGAAAAGCCGATGGTTCCCGCTCCTATGTAGGAGATCAGCGCATTCTGCCCCTTTTTATCTTCCGTGTTTTTCAGGGAATCCAAAATTTCGGAGTAGATCAGAGTTTTTTCCTGGTCATCCTCAAGCACCTGCACTGTCATGTCATTCTGAATTTTCAGCTGGTCTACTACATAGGAACGGTTTTTCGCTTCGCGCAGCGCGGTGGTGGCGACAACCTTGCACTGCCCCACACCGTATTCCGCCATGACCTGGCTGTATCCGTGCAGAATGCTGGAAAGCTCGCGCAGGCTTTCAAAGCTGATCTTTCCGTCCGCAAAGACCTCGTGCCCAAGGCTCAGGGGATACTCCAACCGGTCAATCTCCGTCATCTCGCCCCGTTTCAGCTGAGAAATTCTCATTTTCAGCATATTGGAACCAATATCGACTACAGCCGCAATTTTTGTGTTTTTTTTCCTTGTCATTTACAGAGCACCGCCTAAAAATTGGTCTTGTTTTGTTCATTATACCAAGCCGTTATAATTTCATCAAGATAATATTATGTTAAATATCATAAAAAACATGTAGCGCGTTCCGCTTTTGGTTGGTTTAAAATATGTCTGGTCTTACCGGTTTCAGAGCTTAGAAAATATACTTTTTCGGTTTGCGTTCCATTCCGTTGAACATAAGTCGAGCACCAATTCCTCAATTGCTGAAACGGTTGCTGCCAGGCAGACAAGATCAATCCAGTATTCGGACGGAAATATGGAATACAGAATGGGAAACAGGAATAAAAGTAGCCCGGTGCCCTTGTTTGCGAGTGTGTGCAGCATTCCGGGTATTCTGTATTTTTTATAAACCACCACTAAAGCGGCAATCCGAATGAAAGCGATCAACGCAATCCAAATCAGGATTTCCGTTTTTGGCTTTATTACAGGATACAGAATGATAATTAAAACAAAATCAAAGACCATATCGGCGGCGGAATCCAATTTTTCGCCTAATTTACTTGTCGTACCGGTTTTTCTTGCAAGATAGCCGTCCAGTATATCACTTATGCCAATGACGAGATAGATTAATAGAAAAGCCGGGCTTAAGGGTGTGGTCATAAATAACACAAACGAAAATGCGATTCTGGAAACAGAAATCATATTTGCCGCTGATCTCACCGCATCACCTCAATTACATCAAATATAGAAAATTCAGCCAATAAAGACAGAAAAAATCATTTTGCAAGCTTATCCATCACCTGCATAATCTCTTCGATTTTATTGTGTGCGTCTTCCGTTGTAACGGCTTTTTCCACACAGCATTCCAAATGGGCATGAAGAACCTCTTGGTTGATTTTGCGTAGAATAGCCTGCGTCGCCATAAGCTGATTGGAAATATCAATACAGTACCGGTCATCCTCAACCATTTTGATTAGTCCGTCCATTTGTCCCCTTGCTGTTTTTAAAAGCCGCATGATTTTTGCTTTGTCTGCTTTCATTTTGGTTCCTCCGTAAATGTACTTAGCTGGGTATAAGAATACCCAGCTAAGGTTGTAATAAAACTGTAGCAAGCTCTATTGTTTTGAAATGGAAACCGCTTCAAATCCAACTTCACTAAGCGCATCTTGAAAAAGCTTGTCGTCTACATCAGCGGTTAGAATTACGGTAGCCTGTTTCTTTTCCAAATCAACCTTTGCTTCGACTCCCGGAATGGCGTTGAGTGCCTTTTCTGCGCTGGCCTGACAGTGCGCGCAATGCATTCCCTCAATTTTAATGATCTTTTTCATGTTGTTAATCTCCTTATCTATTTTGTGACTTACTGGTGTTTTAAAAAATTTCAGCCGCAGCGCATTTGTTACTACGCAAACAGAGCTTAAGCTCATCGCTGCCGCCGCGATCATAGGGCTTAGCTTCCAGCCGAGGGAGAAATAAAGTACGCCCGCGGCAAGCGGAATACCGATGCTGTTATAAAAGAATGCCCAGAAAAGGTTCTCCTTAATGTTCCGGATGGTTGCTTTACTGAGCCGGATCGCGGTGACGACATCCAGTAAGTCGTTTTTCATCAAAACAATATCAGCGGATTCAATCGCGATATCCGTACCGGCTCCAATGGCGATTCCGACATCCGCCCGTGCGAGGGCGGGGGCGTCGTTGATTCCGTCGCCTACCATGGCGACTCTCCTGCCATTTTCCTGTAGGGCGCGGACTTCGCGCTCTTTGTCCTGCGGCAGAACGTCGGCTACCGTCCGACTGATATGGAGCTGTTTCCCGATTGCGTCGGCTGTTTTTTGATTATCTCCGGTCAGCATCACAACGTCGATTCCCATTTCCCGCAGTTGCTCAATTGCTTCACGGCTGGTGGGCTTTACGGTGTCGGCAACCGCGATTAAACCCAGCAGCCTTTCGTCGTCCGCAATATACATCGGTGTTTTGCCTTCTCCGGCAAGTGCCTCGGAAGCTTCTCTAAGCGAATCAACCGCAATCTTCCTGTCGTTCATAAATACTTTGTTTCCAGCGATATACGGTTTTCCGTCTAAAACAGCGGCGGCGCCTTTTCCTGAAAAAGCCGTAAATTCGGTGGTGTCCTTTATTGTGATTCCGCGTTCCACCGCTTTTTCAACGATTGCCTGTGCCAGAGGGTGTTCGGATGGCTTTTCAATTGATGCCGCAATCTGGAGCAGCTGTGCTTCGGTTATTCCGTTTGCGGTCACAATATCCGTTACCCTCGGCTTTCCCTCTGTTATCGTACCGGTTTTATCTAGGACGACGGTGCTCACGGTATGCGCGGTCTCCAAAGCCTCGGCGGATTTAATCAGTATCCCGTTCGACGCGCCTTTGCCGGTGCCGACCATGATTGCGACCGGTGTGGCAAGACCCAGCGCGCAGGGGCAGGAGATGACAAGCACTGCAATGCCGATGGACAGCGCGAACGCAAAGGATTGTCCCAACAAAAGCCATGTAACCGTGGCAATTATTGCGATTGTGATAACGATGGGGACAAATACGCCGCTGATCTGATCGGCGAGCTTTGCAATCGGTGCCTTGGAGGAACCGGCTTCCTCCACCAGACGGATAATCTGTGCAAGGGTCGTGTCGCTCCCGACCTTCTGTGCTTGAAAACGAAAGTATCCTGTTTTGTTAATTGTCGCGGAAATAACCTTATCTCCGGCCTGTTTTTCAACCGGAATGCTTTCTCCGGTCAGGGCCGACTGGTCAACGGCGGAGCTGCCTTCCACGATTATGCCGTCGACGGGAATGCTTTGCCCCGGTCTTACGGCGATCAGATCACCGGCGACGATATCTTCCACCGGAATTTCAAGCTCCTGCCCGTCGCGGATTACGGTTGCCGTCTTAGGCGCTAGATTGATCAATTTGGAGATGGCTTCCGAGGTTTTTCCTTTTGACCGTGCTTCCAGAAACTTACCCAGTGTGATCAGCGTAAGGATGGTTCCGGCGGATTCAAAGTAGATATCCATCAAGAATTCTGTTACGGCGGGCAGATTGCCGTGTCCCATTTGGTAGCCTATTTGATAAATAATAAATAATCCGTATAGAATTGCCGAAGAGGAACCGATTGCAATCAGAGAATCCATGTTGGGGGATCTTTTTGCAAGGGTTTTGAATCCTGTCTGAAAGTATTTTCGGTTGACGGAAACGATTGGCAGGAGCAGGAGAAACTGGGTAAACGAAAATGCGATCGCATTTTCCGGTCCGTGGAATAGCTCCTTAATAAAATAAGGCACAGGAAGACCGAACCACACGTTCAGGTCGTGATGCATGGCAAGATACATCAGTGGAATCCAAAACAGGAAAGAGACAAACAAGCGCTGTTTCATTTCCTTCATTTGATCGCTCGCCGGGTTGGCAGGCTTGGCCGCCGCTGCTGTTGTATTCGCGCTCTGATTCATTGCGGAAGCCTGATACCCAGCGTTTACAACAGCAAGAATAATTTGATTGTCGTTTGCAACGCTGCTGTCATATTCAACCGTCATGCTGTTCGTCAGCAAATTTACGTTGACCGACTGCACTCCGTTCGTTTTTTTAACGCTCCGTTCCACGCTTGCAGAGCAGGCGGAACAGGTCATACCTGTTACATTAAACTTTTGTTTCATTTCTGTCACCTCTCTAATTACCTACACCCGGGTGGGGGTATATACAAAGAATAAACTAATTTGCCGGATTTGTCAATCGATTTAATAAGACATGTGGAGCCGCTCGAAATTATCTTAGCAAAACAGTTTTTTATTTCATAGAGTAACAGCATCAATATTTTTGGCTTTATTTCTACTTATAATTACCGGATATCCCATATAAATAAGTCACAGCTCATGAAAAATGATATAGCTTGACTATAAAATAATTCGATAAGAAAAGCGACAATGGAATTTTCACCATTGCCGCTTTTTTCTGCCGTTGGAAACTTCCGCCTGTTTTGCGGACACGGGAACAGCATAAATAGAATCGATACCAGAGAATTATAGGGTCAAGCCTGTGTTTTCGTAAATTCCACCAGTTCCTGGTTGAACTTCTCCCGCTGGTCATAAAACAGAAAATGTCCGCAGTCCTTAAATGGTACAAGCCTGGCGTTTTTGATACTGCTCTTCTGCGCGGTCGCCAACGGGAACAGGCATACCTGATCGTTAAGCCCATGAAGAATCAGAGTCGGTACGCTGATTGTTTTGAGGTCGTTGAACAACCCTTCTTCATTCAGCCAGGTGTTTGCAATCGCCGCTGTGGACCAGTTTGCGGCCTGCAGTCCAAGCTGAAAAATCCAGTCAGACAACGGTGCGCTGACACGGTGGTAAAAAATCTTTTTGCCAAAATCCCTTAGCATACTGGGGCGGTCCTTATAAGTACCCTGAATGATATCCAACACAGCCTGCTTCGGCAGCCCGTAGGGGAAATACGGCCGCTGGATCAGGCTGGGTGCGGCGGCGGCGAACAGGGCGAGCTTCGATACGCCGTAGCCGTTGTGCCGTGCCATGTAACGGACGCAGATCGCCCCACCGGTCGAGTGCCCGCCAAGCGTGATGTTCTGCAACTGAAACGCGTCGATTACGGTCCGAAGGTCATCCGCCAGGCGGTCGTAATCATAGCCGCTCCAAGGTTTGTCTGATAAGCCGAAACCTCTGCAATCGATTCCGATGCAACGATAGCCAAGCTTTGGAAGCTGATCAAACTGATATTCAAACAGATTGTGATTCCCCGGCCAGCCGTGTACGAACAGGATGGTTTTGTCTCCCGTTGGGTTTAGATCCTCAACATAAAGATTAACGCCGGGTTCCACATTCACATAATATCCCATGCAAATACCCCCATAAACATTTTTTATAAATAGAATATTCATCGGGAATAAAATGTGTGAGGAGTACGCAATTTGGGAATGCTTTTCTTTGAAGCTATTGCAGACTGTCGCTTGCTGCCGTTTCTCGCAGGGTGTCAATCTCCTTGAGAATCCCCTGCTGCCGTTCGGCGAACATCAGACCTCGGTTATATACATAATAGGGGTCGCAGCCGTTTTCCGCAATGAATTTGGCGCTGTAAAAATTCACGGTCAGCTCTGTAACAAAAACGACCATTTCTTGGCTCTCGCCGAACGCGGTTTCCATAAAGGCAAACGCGTGCTCCAACGCGGCTGAAACGGCGGAGATTTCTTCCTTTCGCTTCGCGGTTTCCATCTCAAAACGCTCCTTCACGAATGCAAAAGCCGTGTCCGGTTCGCGTTCACTGGAAACATGAAGTGCTTTCGCGTAGCTCTCCATGCGCTGCAAGCTCCGGTGGATAATTGTTTCCTCGTCGCGTCCGGTCTGCCGGTTTTCCTTCCGCAGGGTGAAGGTGCGCTCCAAATCCTGAGCGAGTCGGATTAATTCGGCTTCCGGCGTGTCTTCGGCAATCGCTATGCGGTCCTTCCAGTCCTTCAGGCGCCCGAATAAGGTTTCGACGTACTGGTCCGTCAGGTACGCCTGCCGGAACTGCTCGTTCAGCCTGCTCAGCAAAAGACCGATCACGCTTAACTTTTCATCAAACGGTGCGTGGCGCAGCTTAATAATTGCCTCGTCGGAGAAGCTTCCGTTCAGAATTTCTTCCACGCGGTAATCATCCTTATACTTGTTGTAAAGCTCGTAGTAATTGGCAAAATCCTTTGCGACAGCGGCATTCTGGATATATTGCAGGATCAAATCCTGCCCAATCGGAAGGGTAAGCGACTCGCATACGCCAACCATTTCCGATAAATCCTCCCAACCGCGCGCCGTTGCGAACAGAAATCCGTCCGGTGTGGTTTCCATCCGGTAAAAATTTTCGCGCCGGATTTCCAGATAAGAGAGGATAGAGCCGTGAACGGACTGACGGTAGGCGTATTCCTTCCAGACGGCAAAATCGGGCTCCACATCAATTCTCCGAACCCTGTCCAGCGTAACGATATCAAATTCGCGTACAGAGCGGTTGTATTCGGGAGGATTTCCCGCTGTTACGATAATCCAGCCCTCCGGAACCTTTTGGTTGCCGAAGGTTTTGCCCTGTAAAAATTGGAGCATAGTGGGGGCGAGTGTTTCGGAAACACAGTTGATTTCGTCGATAAACAGAATGCCTTCCTTTAAGCCGGTACTTTCCATTTTATCGTAGACGGAAGCGATAATCTCGCTCATCGTGTACTCGGTTACGGAGAATTCATGCCCTGCGTACGTCTTTTTCAGAATAAACGGCAGACCTACCGCGCTCTGGCGCGTGTGGTGGGTGATGGTGTAGGCAACCAGAGCCACGCCGCATTCCCGCGCCACCTGCTCAATAATCTGCGTTTTGCCTACGCCGGGAGGACCCATCAGCAGCAGCGGTCTCTGGCGGATGGAGGAAATCCGGTAGTTTCCGTTTTCGTCCCTTTGCAGGTAAGCCCGCACCGTATTGATAATTTCCTGTTTCGCATTTTTAATATTCATAGTGGGGTAGTTCCTCCCAGTCATCGTTATTAAAATCCCGTGTTGTTTCCTCAGTATCCCCCAGATCGTCCGGTTCCAGAATCAGCTTCATCGCCCACGGCGGCACGTCCGCGTCAGTATAATCGTCCCGCAGAAAGATAAAAGCAGTGTCGTAAGGAGGGCGGCGTTTCGGAAAGGTTCCACGCCCGTCCGTAAAATAAATCAGCCCTTTTAGCTTACGGAACGCCTTTTTTTCGATCAGCTCGTCCACATACCGGAATACCGGGCGGAAATCGGTGCCGCCGTTTCCGATCAGCTTAAAGTGCTCCATGTAGCTCCGTAAATCCTCTTCGCTGGTGATTCTTTGATCGGCCTGCACAGCTTCGTCACACTGAATGATGTGGATGTTGATTTTGCGGAAAAAACTTTCCGTATCCTTCAAAACGGAATAGGTCTGTTCCAGAAACGCCCGGATGAGTCTTCCGGAACAGGACATTGAAGTATCGATCGCGATGACAAAATCCTCGATTTTACGGATTTCCCGTGTTTCCTGCGGTTCAATCAGCGGCATGTTTCCATAAAGCTGCATTCCGTAAGAGTAGAAGATGGGGTCGAACGTTTCGGGGTCAAGGTGGGGTTCTTCCCGCAATACCGCAAATTTCCGCAAAAAACGGCGGTAGTCGTATCGTTCCCGGTTCTCCACCTTCACCTGCTGAAGCACTGCTTCCGACTGTTTCCCTGGGTCCTGTGATGCCGTTTCCATATCGGTTTGCATTTTCCGGCTGATATCATCCCATTTCTGCTGTGCGGAGGGCGTTCCCGCCGGCGGTTTTCGGTCGGGATCCGGCCAGAAGGAATGGTCGTCTATCCGGAATTCCCGCTCCAAGCGTTCCTGCTCCCAAAGTGGCATCCGCAGTTCCTCCAGCATACGATAGATTCCTTCTGCCGTAGGAACCTTCAGCTTTGCGCGCATGGTCTCGTAAAAATTCTGGCGGTACCAGGAAAGCGGGAGCTTGACGCTCCGATGAGGTAATCCGTCCAGGATATGCTCCATCGCGATATCGCAGGCAAGATCCCAGAGAGCTCGGTCTTCCCTGCGCGGCTTCCAGAGATGGCGAAAAATGCAGTGGAAAATCAGATGGAGATACCCCCGATTAATCAGGACGCGGTTTTTGCGGTAGCGGTCAATCAGCTTTTCCGGGTCATAAAACAGATGAACTCCATCCGTTCCCATAAACAGCGTCGCCGGCTGCAATTTATAGGCTAGTCCGCTGAGGGCGAGATCGAGGAAGCGCATATGCAGGTACAGTTCCGTCCGGGAGGCGGTCAAAATTTGATTCCCGATTTTCAATATCTGCTCTTCTGTAATTTCTTCCATATGCGTTTCCTCCTCGTATAACCTACAGGTCGAACGACCTTTCCTTCGCAGGGAACCGGGTGTGCCGTTCATTTAGCAAAATGCTCAGGCACTCTGCGCGGCCGAATTTTGAAGCCGCGTCCACCGCAGCGCTGATTGCTTGCTTCGTTAGAACGCCGTTTGCGGCGATAAATGACAAGCCGTCCGGGTCGTCGTCCTTAATCAGCAGCTCCGCGGCAGCGGCTGCGTTTGCTTTTAAATAGTCCAGATACTGTTGTTTTGCCGATTTCAGGAGCTGGTACGGATACCGCAGCCGAACCAGCGCAATCCGCAGCAGAGTGAGTTGCTCCGCTTCATGAATCGCCGTCGGAAACTGGCGGTCGTAGGCGTCCGCGTCCAGCTGTCCGGTCTGAAAGCACTGCCGGTAGCGGTAGCCCGCGCCGTGGATGAAATGCTCGAAGATGCGCGCTGGTCCGTTTTCGATGGATTCCTCAAAGTACTCCGGGAAAACCCATACAGACTTATCCTTTCCAAAAACAAAAGTCACACGAACCTCGCGCTGAATTTCCGTTAATAAGCCGCGCAGGGCGGTTGGTTCCTCCGGGTGTGCGTTACAGCAAATTTCGTTCAGCCTGCCGCAGTTCATAAACGCGCCGTTTCCCACTCGGGCGGCTCCGGCGCTCAAACTGATTCGGGTCAGGGACGAACAGTTGTAAAACGCGTATTCTCCGATCGATTGAATTCCGGAAGGGAGGACAATTTCCCGCAAGAATGAGCCGCCGAGAAACATGGGCTCGTCTCCCAGCAGAGCGGGATTGCCAACCTGAGCGGTGCGAGTTTTCGTACCCGCGGGTACGTGTTCCATTGCGTCATGCGGGGAAGAGAACGCGTACGCGCCGATTTCACGAAGGACAAGCCCGTCCACTTTTTCCGGCAGGGTAACGGCGGAGCCGGAACCCTCGCAGGAAAGAACAACCGCGCCGCCTGGTACAGGTATATACTGAATTTTTAGCCCCATTCTCTCCAACTGCCGTAAATCCTCCTTATTTCTCTGATGCCATATCCGCACAAAAAAGGGGGCGCAAACCCCGCGGGTTCGGCTCCCAAAATCGGCTTTGAAATTCCGTTGTGACAACACCGCTTTCTTTGACCCTATTATACTCCAAAACTGGCGGTTTGAAAAGGAGAATCACCGCTTATTATCAAACGGCTACGCATCCGCTGCCAATCGGCTCTCTGTTATTGTTTTAAGCAAATCTGTCCGTGCTAAAAAGAAAAATACTTGATTTTCTCCCTTATTTGTAGTAAAATCTATCTTGCGCCATCAATGTGGATGAAAGTCTATTTTGTATCCTATTATGATACGGCGAAGAAATTTTTTGACCATTTCATTATTCTGTTTTATTAGGATAATGAAACAGAATGCCATACGGACAGCTAGGTCAAATGCCGGCCGGCAACTTTCGTTGCCTTATTGATTGAGCTTTTGCTCAAATTTTATAAGTTGGTTACTTAAAACCGTGTGCGACCGCTGCACATCACACTTGTGAAACAATCAATAAGAGTAGTAAAAGTAATTTCTTGCTATATAGACTCTAAAGCTCTGCATAATGAATGGGGAAAACGGCGTATTTTAAGATACGTTTCATTAGAATTATCATTATTGTAGAATTGTGACTCAAGTGGATTGCAGCTGTACGCTGTGCCGCTTGAGTTTTTTGTTTTTTGAAGAATAATCTGTAAAGGGATTAGAGCTCGGGTGTGTCGATAGGAAACTGAAATCATTTTAGGAGGTCGTTTTAATGGGAAAAGTATTAGTAATCGGATGCGGCGGCGTTGCAGGTGTTGCCATCCATAAAATCTGTCAGAACAGCGAGGTATTCAGAGAGGTTTGTATTGCCAGCCGCACCAAAAGCAAATGTGACGCGCTGAAAGCAACGCTGGACGGCGGCAAAACAATAATTAGCACGGCGCAGGTTAATGCCGACCATGTGGACGAACTCATTGCGCTGATCGAACAGTTTAAGCCCGACGTAGTGCTCAATCTGGCTTTGCCGTATCAGGATTTGACGATTATGGATGCATGCCTCGCGACCAAAACCAATTATGTCGATACCGCGAACTATGAACCGGTTGATGAAGCAAAGTTTGAATATAAATGGCAGTGGGACTACCGGGAGCGCTTCGAAAGGGCGGGAATCACCGCGCTTCTGGGGAGCGGCTTTGACCCGGGCGTTACCGGCGTTTTTTCGGCTTACGCGCTGAAGCATCACTTTGATGAGATTAATTATATTGATATTCTCGATGCCAACGCAGGTGACCACGGCTACCCCTTCGCGACCAACTTTAATCCTGAAATTAATATCCGTGAGGTAAGCGCCAAGGGAAGCTACTGGGAAGACGGCAAATGGGTGGAGACAGAGCCGATGGAGATTAAACGCGTCTATAACTTTCCGGAAATCGGTCCGAAGGATATGTACCTGCTCCACCATGAGGAGTTGGAGTCGCTTGGACTCAACATCAAAGGAATCCGCCGGATTCGTTTCTTTATGACCTTTGGACAGAGTTATCTAACACATTTAAAATGCCTTGAAAACGTTGGCATGACCTCTATTGAGCCAATTTTATTTGAGGGGAAGGAAATCGTTCCGCTCCAGTTTCTGAAAGCGGTTCTGCCCGACCCGTCAACTCTTGGTCCAAGAACGAAGGGCAAAACCAATATCGGCTGTATTTTCCGTGGAAAAAAGGACGGCAAGGACAAGACGTATTATCTTTATAATGTCTGCGATCATCAGGAATGCTACCGCGAGGTGGGCTCTCAGGCGATTTCCTACACCACAGGCGTGCCGGCAATGATTGGCGCGATGATGCTCATGACGGGAAAATGGAGCAGACCGGGCGTATACAATATTGAAGAATTTGATCCGGATCCGTTTATGGAGGAGCTTAACAAATGGGGTCTGCCGTGGCAGGAAAGCTTTGACCCGGAGCTGGTGGATTGAGCATGATTCAGAACGACATGTTGGCGAAGCTGCCTACTCCTTGTTATGTTGTGGATGAAACGCTGCTGGTTAAAAATCTGGAGATTCTAAAGAGCGTTCAGGAACGTACCGGATGCCGGATTCTATTGGCGCAAAAGGCGTTTTCCATGTTCTCACTTTACCCGCTGATCGGCAGATATCTTGCCGGAACCACCGCCAGCGGCTTGTTTGAAGCGAAGCTTGGCCGCGAGGAAATGGGGAAGGAAAATCATATTTTCTCCCCTGCCTTTCGGGATGAAGAATTCGATGAAATCTCCTCTGTCTGTGACCATATCATTTTTAATTCCTTTGCGCAGTGGAGAAGGTTTAGGCAGCGGGCATTATCCGCCGGATGTGAATGCGGGCTTCGCGTCAACCCGGAGTGCTCCACGCAGGAGCATGCCATTTATGACCCCTGCGCTCCAGGTTCGCGTCTCGGCGTAACGGTTCAGGATTTTTGCCCGGAGCTTCTCGAGGGGCTCTCCGGGCTTCACTTTCATACGCTTTGCGAGCAGAATTCCGATGCATTGGAGGTTACACTGGATGCCGTCGAGGAGAAATTCGGAAAGTATCTGCACGGCATGAAATGGCTGAATTTTGGCGGGGGGCATCACATTACCCGCCCGGATTACGATGTGAAAAAGCTGATAGCCCTGATTATGCGAGTACAGGAAAAGTACAGGGTAAGGGTTTATCTGGAACCGGGGGAAGCGGTCGCGTTGAACACGGGGTTTTTGGTTACCACCGTATTGGAGACCGTCGATAACGAGATTCCGACAGCGATTCTGGATACCTCCGCCGCCTGCCATATGCCGGATGTTCTGGAAATGCCCTACCGTCCTAATATTATCGGGGCGGATTTGCCGGGAGCGAAACATAATACCTATCGTCTCGGCGGTCCGACCTGCCTTGCCGGAGATATCGTGGGCGACTATTCCTTTGATCAGCCGCTCCGTCAGGGAGACCGTCTTGTATTCTGTGATATGGCACATTACACTATGGTGAAAAACAATACCTTTAACGGGATTAACCTGCCCTCTATCGTGTTGGTGGATCAGCAAAATCAGGTTCAAATTATCAAAAGCTTCGGGTATGAGGATTTCAAGAACCGTCTGAGCTGACTGAAAAGTTTGGTGACTAATTATAATATTTGTCTAACTTTTTTGGGGTCATATCATTTTAGGCTTTCCGGGGCCTTCTTTATAATAAGCAGGAATAAAATTTGATTGTATTGAAGCCTAAAAGCTTTCGTAGACTACAATTTTGTCCAAAGCTTTGCGCTGTGCATCGTGCCGCACCGGAGATTTTGGGTCGCCCTTCCCGTAGCCGAGCAGCAAAATATTGATGGGTTCAATATGCTCCGGAATGTGGAATTCCTCCCGGATGATGGAGGGATTGAACGCACAGATCCACACGCTGTCCAATCCTAGCTCTGTTGCGCAGAGCATCATCTGGGTAGTAACGATCGACGCGTCGATATCGGCAGAATCCTTTCCGTCGTAGCTGCGGTTCCAGGAATCTTTATGGTCAGCGCAAACAATCAGGGCGGCAGGAGCGTGAAAATCCTTGTAGCTTTTTGTGATTTTCGCCATGCCCTCGGTCGTTTGTACCACAAGAATCCTTTGCGGTTGATTATTGCAGGCGGTAGGCGCAACGCGTCCCGCCTCCAGTATTTCCTTAATTTTTTCCGGTTCGACCGGCTTTGCAAGGTATTCTCTGGTGGAATACCTCCTTTTTGCAAGTTCTAAAAAACTCATCTTTAATCCTCCATACGAATTCTATTGCTTTCTTTTTTTATTATCAATTCAGCTGTCCTTGACTAAACTATATATATAATAACACGGTATTTGAATCGCGCAAGATGAGATTTATAATTTGCAGTTTAAGCGGCTTGACCTCTGGACGCAGACTAAAAAATGCTCCGGATTACTTGACAAGCGACCAGGTTTGTTATATATTATCTATTGATAAACTTTGCCTTGAAGGTAAAGAGGATTGCAGAAGGTAATCCGGTTTCTTATAAGCTTCAAACCGATGTTTCCATTGAAATAAATAATAGTCATGAAGGCTGTTGGTTTACTTGCAAGTAGATTGACAGTTTTTTTTATTGTGTGCTTCTTTTAGGAAAGCGGTTGGAAGTAATTTTGTGAAGCTCAGCGTGTGAAATACATAATCAGGGATTAAATTGCAGGAGGAATTTTTTATGGCTTGTTTTATCGCGCCAACAGTTGAGGCAATCGTCGTGACAATTGTTAAAAAAAGTGTAGAAAAAAAAGAAAGAGAAGCGCAGAGGGTGGCGCTGGCAACCGGCATTCCGGCTGCTGAAAATCAAGCGGAATCCGGAATTTCGTGGAGCCGAAAATTAAGCTGGCTTAGAAATCTACTATGGGGCGGAGTTTTTCTGCTGGCAATCGAACATATTTGGCACGGAGAAGTGGTTCCGTGGCCGCCGTTCCTTACCGCGATGAATAATCCGGCGGATATCATGCCTATGGTAAAGGAAATTGCGACCGTGGGCGTATCCATGGCGCTTCTTGTCACTGCGGTATGGTGCGTTATGTGCTTTGTGGCCGATCGTATCAGCAAAGCGAAGCCTGCTGCTGTTCCTGCGGCACAGGAGGATTAAGGAAATGTGTTTATTAATTACGTTACTTGCGGCTGTAATTACCACGGTTATCTGGTACACACAGGCGCCCAGAGATTTATACAAAGTCAGTACGCTGTGTTTTATGTACTGGGGCGCATCCATCATGTGGCTCGTCGATGGCTTCTTCTGCATCGCGGAGGGCGAGGCATTTTTGGATTTCAGCCAGAACGATGCGCTGCTGGGTTTCACGGTTGTCCTTTGCGGGTTGGCGGTATGGGTTATTGTTCTGCTGTATCGGGACCCAAAAAATGTATGGAAGTCTAAATTGAATTCTAAAAACTGATCATTAGAGAGCAGCCTTTGCGGTACGCCGGGTATCGGAAACTGCACCGGCGCAATGATCGGACATATTTTAAGGAGATTTGTTTGTGAAAAAATCAATCACCGTTAATCTGACCGGAACAGCCCTTTGTGTTGCGTTGGGCATTGTTCTTCCAATGTGTTTCCATATGTTTGGAGCGGGCACAACCTTTTTGCCCATGCATATTCCTGTACTGCTTTGCGGGTTCATTTTCGGGTGGCAATACGGCGCGCTTTGTGGGTTCATTGTACCACTGCTGTCTTCCGTCTTAACCGGAATGCCCCCGATTTTCCCGACGGGAACGGCCATGATGCTTGAGCTTTGCGCTTACGGTGTCTTAACCGGTCTTTTTTATCAGAAATTCCGCTGGAACGTATACCTTGCGTTGATTGGCGCGATGCTTGGCGGTCGCGCTGTTTCCGGCGCTGCAAACGCGGTCTTTATGAATATAGCAAACAAGCCCTACGGGTTTGCGGCTTTCCTTTCGGGAGCGTTTGTTCAGGCACTGCCCGGAATTATGATTCAGGTTATTTTGATTCCCGCCTTGATTTTGGCCTTGGAAAAGTCAAAGCTTATAATCAGACAAAGAGCTTGAAGAGGGAGGACGGGAACCAGACTATGACAAATGAAATAAAAGAGTTTTTTGACCAGCGCGCTGCGTTATGGGATGATATTTGCACCTATGATCAAAAAAAGATGGAAGCAATCGTAACCCTCGCGGGAATTGCTTCCGGTTCTCGGGTTGTGGATATCGCCTGCGGAACCGGAGTCATGTTTCCAGAAATGCTTTCTCGCAACCCGGAAACGATATTGGGCGTTGACTTGTCGGATGCAATGATTGCTAAAGCACAGAGGAAGTTTACAGATGAGCGACTGCGGTTGCTTGCATCCGATCTCTTTCAAGTTCAGGAAACCGGTTTTGACATCGCGATGATCTTCTGCGCCTATCCTCATTTTCCCGACAAATCAAAGCTCGCGAAACAGATATCCAAAATGCTGAATGACGGCGGAAGATTTATGGTCGCGCACTGTGAAGGCAGAGCTTCAGTCAACCACTGTCACGCCGGGGATGCGGTAAGCCAAATTTCTTGGGCCCTGCGCCCCGTGAAGGAAGAGGCTGCGGAATTCGCGGCTTATTTTGATATCGATATGCTGTCGGATACTTCTGAAATCTATTTCTTCTCAGGAACCAAGAAGCGAGGGTAAAGCACCATGAATTTTATATGACCGATAAATGCAGTCTATAGAAACCCTCGTCAAACCTGCCCTGTTAAGCGGCAGGTTTTTCTTTATCTCCGCTATTTTCGGTGCTTAAAGGATTCTCGTTGATCTGTCTTTTTCTAATTATTGTATCAGTGACAAGGCTAAACTTCTAAAATTATTATTAAAAATGTCGAATTGATTTGTTGACAAATAGGAGGAAAAGGCATAATATTAATCCGGAAATAAACCAGGAGCGCTTCTTTGCGGCTTTCAGGGTTTGCCCGGTCGCGGAAGACCACGTGTCCCGTAATTATTCGTATCAACAATCAACTGCAAAAAAAAGTGGTGTATATTAATATGATTGTAGGGCGCCGATAAAGGTATCCCTATACGGAACGCAAAAAGAAGGGTATGCGCTTCCAAAGTTTCATCATAAGGAGGAATTTGTTTATGTTTAAAAAAATGGTCGCGATGTTAAAGGCAGATAAGCGAAAGCTGGTTTTTACTGAGGGCACGGATTCAAGAATTCTTGAAGCGGCAAGCAGGCTGAAAAAGGAAGAGATTCTGGAACCGATCCTTTTGGGGAATTCAGAAGAAATAAATGCTGCTTCTAAGGAATGTGGCTGGCCGATTGACGGGGTTCAGATTATTGATCCATTGGACTTTGCTGATTTTGATGCGATGGTTGCTAAGATGGTTGAGCTCAGAAAAGGTAAAATGGATGAGGAAGCCTGTCGTTCCGCGTTAAAAAAATCCAATTATTTCGGAACCATGCTGGTAAAAATGGGATACGCAGACGGTCTTCTGGGCGGCGCGACCTATTCCACTGCCGACACCGTTCGACCCGCGCTTCAAATCGTAAAGACCAAGCCGGGCAATAAGATTGTATCAAGCTGCTTTATTATGGTTCGCCCGACCCAAAACGGAGATGAGAAATATGTGATGGCAGACTGCGCGATTAATATTACTCCGAATGAGGACGAGCTGGTAGAAATTGCGGTGGAAACAGCAAGGACTGCAAAAATATTTGACATCAACCCGAAGGTAGCCATGCTTTCTTACAGTACCATGGGCTCCGGCAAGGGTGATTCGGTTGACCTCGTTCACAATGCGGCAGAAAAGTTGAAAGCGATGAACCTTGATTTTCCGGTAGACGGTGAGCTCCAGTTTGACGCCGCGTTTTCACCGGAAGTCGCCAAAATTAAAGCGAAGGATTCTCCGGTAGCTGGTCAGGCAAACACCTTTGTATTCCCCGACATCAACGCGAGTAACATTGGATATAAAATCGCGCAGCGCCTCGGCGGCTTTGATGCTATCGGTCCGATTCTTCAGGGTCTGAATGCTCCGATCAATGACCTTTCCAGAGGCTGCAATGCTGAGGAAGTCTATAAAATGGCGATTATCACTGCCGCGTTAAAGTAATCTTGATAGGGAAATAGGACGGTCGTAATGAGTATTCTGTTTAACACCGCAGGAACCTGGTACAAAGGCAACCTCCATATGCACACCACGAATTCAGATGGCTCGCTTTCTCCCCAAGCTGCGGCGGCACTTTACAAAAAAGCGGGGTATGATTTTATCGCGCTGACCGATCATTGGGTTCAAAGTGAAAACGTAAAGGATGACGGCTTTCTTTTCTTGAGCGGCTGTGAGTGGGATACCGGGGATATGGTTCGTTCGGCCATATTCCATATCATCGGCGTTGGAATGGAAAGACAAGTGCTGTTGAAAAAAGACCTTTCCAGAAATCCTCAGGTGATTATTGACGCAATCAATGAGGCGGGCGGAATCGCAATTCTTGCTCATCCGGCATGGTCTGTTACTGACCCGGAAGACGGGTTAGCCCTCAGCGGATTAAGCGGTGCGGAGATTTATAATTCCTTTTCCGGTTTGCCGTGGAACGGGCGGCGTGCGGATTCCAGCCTTTATTTTGACCTTTGGGCAAACAGGGGAAGGGCTGCGGGATGCTTTGCTGCCGATGACTGTCATGTTTACGGCGGAGAGCAGACAAAGTCATATATCATGGTGAATGCTCCGGAATTAACCGCCAACGCTGTTAAAAAATCAATCACAGAAGGAAATTTCTACGCTTCTCAGGGTCCCGTTTTTCAGAATGTAAGGATAAATGGGAATGCTGTGGAGGTTGACTGCTCAGAGGTAGAATCGGTTGTGTTTTATACCAATACTGTTTGGTGCGGCGACCGAGTATGCAGCGGCAGCGTAACGACCGCTTCCTACCGGATTAAGTCCACCGACAGATATGTTCGCGTGGAGTTGGTGGATCGAGACGGAAACATGGCGTGGACGGCTCCGTTCTTTGTAAACCAATAAAACTACATGATAGAAAATTAAGGGTCTGTTGCAAAACAAAAGTTTTGCAACAGACCCTTTTTGGCAGCCAAAACCTTCGGGATTTTGACTGGAGGTTAAAATGCTATGATGATCAGGCAGTGACGGTTTTCTTTTTGGTTCCGAGATAGGCCGCTTTGACCTGCTCGTTTTCCAGAAGCTCACGTCCCTTGCCGGTTAAAGTGATTCTTCCTGTTTCCAGTACGTAACCGATATCCGCAGCACGAAGTGCAAGGTTTGCGTTCTGCTCAATCAGCAGAATGGTCACACCCTGTTTGTTGATTTCCTGAATGATATCGAAGATTCCTTTCACGACCAGAGGAGCGAGACCGAGTGACGGCTCATCCATCATAATCAAATCTGGTTTGCTCATCAGTGCGCGGCCAACGGCAAGCATCTGCTGTTCACCGCCGGAAAGTGTACCGGCCAGCTGCCAGGAGCGTTCTTTCAGGCGCGGAAACAGGTCATAAACCCATTTCAAATCTTCGGATAAGTCATCTTTTCTCATATACGCGCCGATTTTCAAATTTTCGAAAACGGTCAGATTTGGAAAAATGCGGCGTCCTTCCGGAACAAGGGTGATGCCATGTTTTACAATTTCCTGCGATTGCTTTCCGGTAATATCATTGTCATTATAAGTGATTTTACCGCTCTGCAGCTTTGCAAGACCGATAATGGAGCGCAGCGTTGTGCTTTTTCCTGCGCCGTTTGCCCCAATGAGTGTAACAATACTCTTATCCGGCACTTCAAACGAAATGCCCTTCACTGCTTCGATGCCGCCGTATGATACGTATAAATCTTCAATTTTCAGCATCGTCGTCCACCCCCAAATATGCCTCGATTACACGCTGGTTATTTTGTATTTCACCCGGTGTTCCTTTGCCGATTGTCTGACCGAAATCGAGAACATAAATCCGGTGGGATATCTCCATAACCAGATCCATATGGTGCTCAATCAGAAAAATCGTAAGATCAAAATCCTTTTGAATTTGCGTAATCGATGCGGTCAGCTCATCGGTTTCCTGCGGGTTCATGCCAGCTGCGGGCTCATCCAGAAGAAGCAGGCTCGGGTTGGTTGCAAGCGCCCGCGCTATTTCAAGGTGACGCTGTTTGCCGTACGGAAGAGAGCTTGCAACGTCATTTTTTAAATCTGCCAGCCCCATTCTTTCAAGAAGCTCCTCGGTTTCCAATCTCATGCGCTTCTCTTCGCGCATTGCGCCCGGAAGGCGAAGCGTGGAACTGATTACATTACTTTTCATTCCGAAATGCTTCGCGATAATAATATTCTCAAAAACCGTGAGGTCCTTGAAAAGACGGATATTCTGAAACGTACGCGCACAGCCTCTGCGGGTAATCTTGTCCGGGCTCAGTCCGGTAATGTCTTCACCGTGCAGAAAAATCTTTCCGCTTGATGGGGTATAAACGCCGGTAATCATATTAAATGCCGTTGTTTTGCCTGCACCATTCGGCCCGATGAGGGCAACAATTTCATGCTCACGGATGGTGAGGTTCAGATTGTCTACCGCCACAACGCCGCCGAACTGCATGGTCATATTTTCCGTTCTGAGAACGACATTTTTATCAATTGACTTCGCCGATGCCTGGTTTGTCTGATTGCTCATTTTGATTCGCCCTCCTTTGCAGCCTTCGGAGCGAACAGCTTCGCAAAGAAGTTGAAGATTCTGTCCCAGGTAAGCTCGGTTCTGCCCATGATTCCGTTGCGGAAGAAGAGAACGATAATCATCAGGCATACGGAGAAGATAACCATGCTGAAGCCTGCGCGGAACAGGGTGATTTCATAGCCTGCGATTGTAAGCGGTTCATCAAAATAACGCAGCAGCTCCAAACCGCCGGTAACGATGAAGGAAGCAATCACGGTGCCACTGATGCTGCCCATGCCGCCCATTACAATAATCAGCAGGAAATTGTAGGTCAGGGTAAAGTAGAACTGCTTTGGGTCAACCGTGCCGAGCAGGGAAGCGTAAAGACCGCCGCCGATACCGGCAAAGAAGCCGCCGATTACAAAAGACAGTACCTTATGCTTAAAAAGGTTGATTCCCATTGCCTCGGCCGCGATATCGTCCTCACGGATAGCCTTAAAGGCACGTCCGTAGCTGGATTTAATTAACAGGACTGTTAAAATCAGCACAATAATCGCAACGCCGAAGGACCACCAGAGGTTGTTGGCGTTATCCGGAATATTCTTAATTCCAAGAGCGCCATTGGTCACACTCTGCCAGTTGGTGATCAGAATGCGGATGATTTCTGAAAAGCCCAGGGTTGCGATTGCCAGATAGTCGCCTCTCAAGCGCAGCACCGGAGCGCCAATCAAAAACGCGGCAAACGCAGACAGTACACCGCCCAAAAGAAGAGCGGGAACAAAATCAAGGTGAACATTCGCAATCAGGGGATTCATGGGTTCCATGTAGAAGACCGTTTGGCGCAGCTCCAGAGGCAGGGAAAAAACCGCTACGGTGTAAGCTCCGATCGCCATAAAGCCTGCCTGCCCCAGAGAAAACAAGCCCGTAAATCCATTAATCAGGTTCATGGAAAGGCCGATGATCGTATAGATTGCACAGAGATTCAAAATTCTCACAACATACGCATCAAGATAATCATTGGCGAAGTTGATCAGAATCAGAACCAGAACCGCAAGAATTGCGGTGCATATGATGTTTCGCTTCTTTTTATTATTCATCATGTCACACCTTCTCCGTTGTCTTTTCTCCGATTAAACCTGTTGGCTTAACCAGGAGAATCAGAATAAGCAGAACAAAGGCGAAAGCGTCGCGGTAGCCGGTAAGCGGAGGCATAAACGCTACCAGCATAATTTCAATTACGCCGAGAATAAATCCGCCGAGAACAGCGCCTTTAATATTGCCGATACCGCCGATAACCGCGGCGATAAAGCATTTCAGACCCGGCATCACGCCCATCAGCGGAGATACCTGAGGATATTTCATGCCCCAGAAGATAACGCCGATCGCAGCCAGACCGGAGCCGATTCCAAAAGTCGCCGAAATAACCACATTGATATTGATTCCCATGACACGCGCGATTTCATAATCCTTTGAAACCGCGCGCATTGCCATACCTAGCTTTGTTTTGTTGATTACAAACAGAAGGATTGCCATGCTGACCAAAAGAACGAAGGGCACGACAAGTGACACTTTCTGAATGGAAACCGAGCCGAGATTGATGGTAGACATCATTCCCATGATGTCCGGGAACGCCTGCGGCATTCCTGTGAAGACGTAGGTAGCCAGATTTTCCAGCAGAAACGAAACGCCGATGGCAGAAACCAGAACGGAATCCTTTGGCGCTTCACGCAGCGGACAATAGGCCACTTTCTCTATCAAAATACCCAATAGCGCGGTAAACACCACTACAAAAATGCACGCGAAATACCAGGGAAGCTGAAAAACAGCAATTCCGAAAAATACGAAGTACGCTGACATCATAAAGATATCGCCGTGTGCAAAGTTGATGAGTCGCAGAATACCATAAACCATGGTATAGCCAACGGCAATTAGGGCATAAAGACTGCCTACCGCAATTGCGTTTGCTAAATTTTGTAAAAATAATTCGATCGTCATAGCAAAACTTCCTAATTCATTAATTCGTTATTTTGCGACTGTTACGGTATCCTTATAGACGAATTTGCCGTCCTTGACTTCCTTAATAACAGCGGAGGTCTTATCCGCGTCGCCATCTGCGTTGAATTTAATAACGCCGGTTGCGCCTTCTACACTGCTTGTTTTTGCAAGAGCGTCGCGGATTGCGGTCGGCTCAGCGGAATTTGCGGCTTCAATTGCCTTAATGATTACCAGATAAGCGTCATAACCCAATGCGGTAAACGCAGCTATGCTCTTGTTCGGGTAATCTTTTTTGTAGGCCTCTACAAATTTCTTGCCTTCATTCGTTACCGGAGCGGTATCGTCGAAGAAGGTGGAAATGGTTGCGCCCTCAACATCCTTGCCGCCAACCTTTGTAAAGGTGTCGATGTCCCAGGTGTCGCCGCCGAGGAAAGGTGCCTTAATGCCGATTTGGCGAGCCTGCTTCATAACAAGAGCGGATTCCGTAAAGTTGCCTGGGGCAAAGATAACATCCGGGTTAGCCGCTTTCACAGCAGAAAGCTGGGCGCCGAATTCCTGGTCACCTGTGTTGTAATTTACGGTAGTTACAATAGAGTTCGGATCACCGGTCAGCTTAATAAAAGCTTCTTTGAAGTATGTAGCAAGACCAACCGCATAGTCATTGGAAACTTCCTGAACAATCGCGGCTTTTTTTGCGCCGCTCTTAAACGCATAGTTTGCCATAACGGTACCCTGGAAAGGATCAAGGTAGCAAACTCTAAAATAGTAGTCGTTGCCTTTTGTAACCAGCGGGTTAGTGCAGGATGCGCCTACTGCGGGAACCTTGTTCTTTTTCACAAGGTCGCCGGCAGCCATGGAAAGGCTGGAGCCCCAGGACCCGATGATTGCGGATACCTTGTCCTTTTCAATCAAACGGGCGGCCGCTGTTGTTGCCTGTGCTTTGTCGGACTTGTTATCGGCAATTACAAGCTCCACCTTTTTGCCTAATACAGTAGGATAGAGCTTATTGGCGATTTTAGCTCCTTCAACCTCCGCCTCGCCGCCGGCGGCGTTTGCGCCGGTGAGGGGTTCAAAAACACCGATTTTAATTGTATCGCCGCTTCCTCCCTGGGCTGGTGCCGATGTGTTTTCAACTTTTTTGCATCCGGTAAAAGCAGAAGCTACCATTACCGATGCCATTAATAAGGCTGCAATTTTTTTCATTATTCGTGTCCTCCTCGGTTATATTGTTTACCTGGCCTTGTTCGGAAAAAGCCGCTTGAACGCAGCCGGAATCATCAGTAAACTTTTAAGATTATACCATGACATAATTTGAAATTCAAGAAAATATGAATTTTCGATAAAATTAAACATCATTTTATCACGCATTCAATTTCACTTGGATAGAGTGGAAACTGACCTTTTATAATAGGTATACCACAGTGGATATTCAAGGGAAAAATTGTATTTTAAATCATAGCAAGAGAATAGCAGCGTTATGAAAGATTAAAAATTAAAATTGCAAAATGTAGAATATAGAACCATTCTGTTTTAAAAGTATGTGAGACGTCAGGGAATTTGAGGAGGATTAAATAGCGCGACTTTCCAATTTTTTTTCGTAATAATCCTGGCTAAGCAGGCATTGCGGCTGGGTTTCAAGGCTTTCTACAGAATAGTTACAAAAGGTTACAAAATGTAACTATTTGTAACCTTCCAGATCTTGGGGTGTTGTGCTTTTTTGAACGGATTGGTATGATTTAGACAATCTTTTCAGTAAAGGAGATTATGAAATGAACAAGATAAACAAGAAAAAAGGAATGGCGATATTACTAAGTATCGCGTTGATAATCAGTTTGGCGGCGTGTGCCGGAACCGCACAGGCACAAACCGGATCTGTTGAAAAATCTGCTTCGGTAGGCAATATTGCCGCCGGCACAGGTTCCGGGGCTTTGCCTTCAGACGGCACTTCGTCACAGAGCAAAACAGTTTCCGCAGCGTCAGAAGCTTCCGACTCACAGGCACAGCAGAAATTAAACGTATCCGCTTCATCCGCTGATACGGAGAAGGCACCTTCTAATAACTCGAGCCCTCAGACAGTAAAAAAAATATCCGTAACCCAGAGCGTATCCGCTCCGGCACAGCCTTGCAGCAGTGCCAAGGCGGCGCTGAACGCTCTTTGCGGGCAGAATTCGAAAAACAGCAATGCCTGCCCAACTGCCAGCGTAATTCAAGTATCCTGTAATACGGGTGTCTGCAAAACGCAGATTTGCAGCAAATTACCCTGTAATCCTTCCGGCTGTGACACTGCGTCGTGTAAGGCAGGTTCCTGCAAATTAACGCCGTCCGGAAGTCAGGGCTCCGCTACCAAGCCATCTTCGTCCGGCACCTCCAAAACTCCGGCAGGGAACACTCCCGCACCGACGGATACAAATTCCTCCGTTGCAAATCAGGTACTCGGTCTAATCAATGCAGAACGGACAAAGAACGGTCTATCCCCGTTAACCATGAATGCAAACGCACAAAAAGCGGCGCAACTCAGAGCGAACGAGATCGTTCAGCAATTTTCCCATACAAGGCCGAACGGGCAGAGCTGCTTCACCGCGCTGCAGCAGTTTAATGCTTCTTACTCTACGGCAGGAGAGAACATCGCCTATGGTCAGCCGGATGCTAAGACCGTTGTAAACAGGTGGATGAATTCCCCAGGACACCGTGCCAATATTTTAAATGGTAATTTCAAGCAAACCGGTATCGGCGTATACCGCGATTCCAAGGGGATTTATTACTGGACGCAGTTATTTATCGGTTAAAACCTCTTAATCGTTACAAATATTTAACTGTCATATTCATCAGAATCAGATATAATATAAACCAGAGAAAAGATCGCTCAAATTTTGGTGAAGGCAGTGTTTGTATGAACTATAATCGTAAGGTTTCAAGGGGCAGAAGAAGGAGACATATCATTATTGTTGTGTCGGGACTTTTGCTCCTTGTTTGTATTACGTTGGCAATTGTTTCTTGCGTTACCGACAATAAAGTAATGTTTTTTGCTATGTCAAAGCAGGCAGCTCAATTAGAGGACCTGGATTCCCTCAGTCCGCTTACTACATCCTCAGAGAAACCGCAAAGCCGGTGGGAAAATTCATCTGCTGCAAATGCGGTAAGCTCAATTCCTCCCCAGTCGGCAACGGCATCAACCCCCTTGTCAGAAATGTCCTACCAGTCTCTATACCCGGATCTCTATGCCCCTGTGGTAAAGCCAATTCAGCCTTCCTCCGAAAAAATCGTTTACCTGACCTTTGACGACGGTCCCTCCAATTTAACCATACCGCTATTGGACGTTTTGGACCAGTATCATGTTAAGGCAACCTTTTTTTTAATGGGGCATACGGATACAGCGGATATTAAGGCGATGAAGGAAATTGCAAACCGGGGTCATGTCATCGGCGTACATACCTATACGCACAAATATCGTGATATATACGCTTCGCCTTCCGCTTACCTGTATGACTTCAACCGCATGCACGAGCTGATTAAACAGGTCACCGGAATTGATACGCAGATTTACCGTTACGCGGGCGGAAGTGTAAATTCGTATAATCGGGATACGGCACGAGCCATTACACAGGAAATGAACCGCCGCGGTTATGTTTATTTTGATTGGAACGTTAGTGGAGAAGACGCGGAACCCGGTGCCACTGCCGCCTCGATTTACCGAAACACGATGAGCGGAATCCGCAGGCACAGGCAATCAGTCGTTCTGCTTCACAATTCCAGTTCGAAACGCGATACGCTGACGCTGACGCCGAAAATTATAGAAACATTGAAAAAAGAAGGTTATCAGTTTAAAACGCTCGACGCGTCGTTGGATAACAGTCCCTATCAGTTTCCGCTGCCGAAGCCGGTGGTTGCAAACAAGGGGGTCACGTCCAGCGGTACGACCGTAAAATAAAAAGGAAACGCCGCCAGGAGTTTAACCCGGCGGCGTTTTAACGTTGTGCAGCCTAATGATTTTGGTGGCTCGCACGATATTCCGCCAGCAGCAAATCCACCATGTTGCCGTAACTTTTCACGCCATCCTCCTGATGATTCACCTTCAAATAGGTGTCATTCACTGCGTTGACGGTCTCAGAGACCGGTCCCTCGAACTTCTTCCAGTATTCTGTGTTATCAGTAAGGTCGCGCAGCACGCCGCTGCTCAGCTTAGCGTAAACCCCGGAAGCGGCCTCCCGGTCGGTGCCGTAAAGCGCGTTGGAAGCGTATACTAAGGCGGACATATATCCCGAATATTCAAAATCGGGATTTCCACTGCTTTTACATACCAGATACCCGATAAAATTCGCTTCATCCTCTCTCATAAACCCGCGCAGATGAGAAAGCTCGTGGCACATTGTGGCCGGAATGATATAATCCGGCACATCCTTGTTAATGTTTGCTTCAAAGGTAAACGGGATGAAGATTCCCGTAATGTTACCGTAGGAGAACAGCCGGGAGCTGAGCAAAAGCTTAGGAACGCCGTATCCGGGTGTCAGCAGCGGATATTGAATATGTATTTTATCATAGGCTTCCCGCGCCTGCCTTCCGGTTTCATAAAGATCGGTTTGCAGCCTCATTACCTGTCTGCCGTCCGTGCCGACCTGCTTTCGCAGCGTGTTCACTTCCTCGGCCAGTTTGTAGCAAAGCGCGGTCAGTTCTTCTTTCGAGGAAGGTCGCACCTCCAGACCGGAGGTGCGGGCGAAAGTATACCGGCTGTAGTTGATTCCGCAGGATACGGTAAAGGAAAAATACAGTACAGATATCGTGCAGAGAATGGTCGCAATACACCTTGCCGCGATTTCTCTTCTTTTTCCCTTGCCGCGAATTATTTTTATCACATATATTATCAAAGAAAAAATAATACTAATAAAAAATGCAACAACAAGAATTTCCGCCAGTGAAAAAGGGAACAGGGAGGTTGTGAGGTTCACAGCGCGGGAGAGGTAGGGATATACCGTGACGGCATACCATTCGGCAAAGCCCGCGCCAGAGGTCGCGGCCAGATTTAAAATCAGGGCGGCCGGGGCAAAACAAAGCAGCCACAGCCGATTTAGCTTTCCTATCTTTTTCAAAATATATACCCCGTCAGATTCATTTTTCATAGTAGAATATGTTTAATTGTAGTATATTTCGGGTGTTTCGTCAATCAATCCTGCGGTATTTTGGTAAGGGAACTTGTGGGGTTTGATTGATGGAAGCAGTTTGAATATCAGTTGCCTATATTTCGCAAAAATGGTATGATAAGATACAAATAATATTGAGGGAGGCGGCCGTATGCAGTTTTTTATTCATCCGGGCATAGGTACGGAAACGCTGTTTGCTGTTTCTGACACGCAGGGCCGGTCTGTCTATTCCGTTATCGGTGATTCGCTTTCTATCGGGAGTAAAATCTGCGTAATTGATCACAATCAGCAGGAGGTCGCCCGGATTTACAGCGTGGGGGTCCCGACTGTATCAAAGTACTCGATATTTATTGACAATAAGGAGCGCGCACGCGTTATCCAGAATTTAACGGCGGCACGGCACCCGGTTAAGCTCAAGGGGATTAGCTGGCGTTTTCGGGGCGATCTTTTATCGCGTTCCTATGATATTATTAATGTGGATTCCACGGTCATTATGACCCACGGCTGCTGTTGGAATCTCGGTAAAGACTGCTTTGCGGTTGATGTTACCAACCAGTGTGATACACTGCTGTGTATCTGTATCGCCGTCATTTTAGACAGTACCGTAATGACCGGTACTGCGGCGGTGCTGCCGGTCGGTTGATTGCGGCGGAAAAGAATTGACAAACCGGTGTGATAATGTCATACTAAATAAGTTAATCTAAAATATTATATCCATATATAACGGCGCTTCCGCGGTGGTGATTCTTCTGCCCGGGAAATACCGTATTGCTGTAATAAGGGTAAATCAGGAGGAAACGATATGAGCAGGGAACTTGCGAAAACCTATGAACCACAGGAAGTGGAAGATCGAATTTATGATTTTTGGCTCTCCGGAGGTTATTTCCACGCCCAGAGCGACCCGGAGAAAAAGCCGTATACGATTGTGATTCCGCCCCCGAATATCACCGGTCAGCTCCATATGGGACACGCTCTGGATGAAACGCTTCAGGACATTCTGATCCGCTGGAGAAGGATGCAGGGCTACTCTGCACTTTGGCTGCCGGGTACCGACCATGCTGCCATTGCTACCGAGGCAAAAATCGTGGAGGCGATGCGCAAAGAAGGAATTTCCAAGGAGGAAATTGGTCGCGACGCGTTTTTGGAACGTGCGTGGCAGTGGAATACAAAGTTTGGCGGACGTATTGTTGAGCAGCTCAAAAAGCTTGGTTCCTCCTGCGACTGGGAACGTCAGCGTTTTACAATGGATGAGGGCTGTAACAAGGCAGTTCGTGAGGTTTTTGTAAGATTATATGAAAAAGGCTTGATTTACCGCGGTGAGCGCATTATTAACTGGTGCCCGCACTGCCGCACCTCTATCTCCGACGCAGAGGTGGAGTTTAGCGAGCACGACGGCTTTTTCTGGCATCTGCGTTATCCGCTTAAGGATGGAAGCGGCTTTATTCAGCTTGCAACCACCAGACCGGAAACCATGCTTGGCGATACCGCCGTGGCAGTGCATCCTGAGGATGAACGTTACCGGGATATGATTGGCAAAGCTTTAATCCTGCCGATTGTGAACCGGGAAATCCCGGTGATCGCCGATACTTATGTGGAGCGGGAATTTGGAACTGGCGTAGTAAAAATTACGCCGGCACACGACCCGAACGATTTTGAGGTCGGGCTTCGCCACAACCTGCCCGTTATCAATGTAATGGACGACAGCGGAAATATCAATGAAAATGGTGGCAAATATGCCGGAATGCCCGCGTTGGAAGCACGCAAAAAGATTGTGGAGGAGCTCAAGGAGCAGGGCTTCCTTGTAAAAGTCGAACCGATTAAGCATAACGTCGGTTCCTGCTATCGATGCCATACGGTGGTTGAGCCTAGAGTTTCCACGCAGTGGTTTGTAAAAATGAAGCCTTTGGCTGAGCCTGCCATCGCTCAGGTGAAAAAGGGCGAGGTTCAGTTTGTTCCGGAGCGCTTTGACAAAATTTATTATCACTGGATGGAAAATATTAAGGATTGGTGCGTTTCACGGCAAATTTGGTGGGGACATCGCATTCCCGCGTGGTATTGCCGGGACTGCGGCGAAATGATTGTTTCCCGTGAAGAACCCCACACCTGCCCCAAATGTGGCTCGAAAAACTTAAAGCAGGACGACGATACGCTGGATACCTGGTTCTCCTCCGCACTTTGGCCGTTCTCCACCCTTGGCTGGCCGGATAAAACCGAGGATTTAAAATATTTTTATCCTACGAATACGCTGGTTACCGGCTATGATATTATATTCTTCTGGGTTTCGCGTATGATTTTTTCGGCAATTGAGCATACCGGCGAGGTTCCGTTTAATACGGTTCTGATTCACGGGCTGATGCGTGATGCGCAGGGGAGAAAGATGAGCAAGTCTCTGGGCAACGGAATCGACCCGCTGGAAATCGTTGCTCAATACGGCGCTGACGCGCTCCGCTTTATGTTGGCAACGGGCAACAGCCCCGGAAACGATATGCGCTTCTCTGGCGAAAAGGTGGAAGCGAGCCGTAACTTTGCCAATAAAATCTGGAACGCTTCCCGTTTTATCCTGATGAATACCGACGGGCACGATGTGAAAAACGAACTGCCCTCCAAGCTGGAGCTGGAGGATCAATGGATTGTTGACTCCTTTAACCGTGTTGCAAAGGAAATCACAGAGAACCTGGAGCATTTCGAACTGGGCATCGCGGTACAGAAGCTCTATGACTTCCTTTGGGATGAATTCTGCGACTGGTACATTGAAATTGCAAAAATTCGTCTCAACTCTGAAAACGAAGCGACCGCGCGGAATGTCCGTCAGGTTCTTGTTTGGGTAATGTCTGGCACCTTAAAGCTGCTGCATCCGTTTATGCCGTTTATTACCGAGGAAATCTGGCAATCGCTCCCGCACGAGGGTGCAGCCATTATGGTTTCAAGTTGGCCGGAATATGATGAAAAGCTCAGCTTTCCGCAGGCGTCTCTGGAAATGCGCCGGATTATGGACGCGATTCGCGCGATTCGGATTCGCCGTTCCGAGATGAATGTGCCGCCGTCACGCAAAACGCATCTTTACGTTGCGACGTCTTCTCAGGAGACCTTTCGCGAAGGCTCTGCCATCATTGCAAAGCTGGCCTATGCCAGCGATGTGGAAATCGGAAAAGAATATAGCATTGATGGCGCGGTTACCATCGTTACCGCCGATGCCCGCGTATATATCCCAATGGATGAGCTGGTGGATAAGAAGGCGGAGCTGGAACGGTTAACCAAGGAATTAGAGTCCGCAAAGAAGCAGTACGAAAATACGCAGGCAAAACTGACAAATGAAAAATTTATGTCAAAGGCTCCTGCGGATGTCGTTGAGGGTGTAAAGCAGAATGCCGCAAAGCTTGGCGAGCATATCGCGCTGATTGAATCCAGTATTCAGGCTTTAAAATAACAGTATTATGGGGCGGACGGATTCGTTCGCCCTTTCCAATTCAGAAGGAGGGATATCGGAATGACTTACGAAGAGGCACAGTCCAAAATTGCGTCCCTGCTGCGTTTTGGCAGCAAGCCGGGGCTCGAGCGGATTAGTAGGCTTTTGGAGCTTTTGGGTAACCCGCAGGATCAATTAAAGTTTGTCCATGTTGCGGGAACGAACGGAAAAGGCTCCACCTGCGCGCTGATTTCTTCCGTTCTGCGCAAATCCGGTTATCGAACCGGCTTGTTCATTTCACCCTATGTTACGGATTTCTGTGAACGGATGCAGATTAACGGAGAAATAATACCCCGGCAAGAGGTCGCGGCGCTTGTAGAAACAGTGTTTCCGGTCGTGGAACAAATGGAGCAGAGCGGGGATATCATTACAGAGTTTGAATTCATCACAACAATCGCAATGCTTTGGTTCGTTCAGAACAAATGTGATATTGTAGTGCTGGAGGTTGGTCTGGGAGGTCGCCTCGACGCGACCAATGTGATCAAGACCCCCTTGGTTTCCGTCATCACCTCCATTGCGCTTGATCACACGGAGATACTTGGGGAAACCGTGGAGGAAATCGCGCGGGAAAAATGCGGAATCATTAAAGAAAACGGGATAACGGTCTGTTACCCTGAACAACCGCCGCGGGCTTACGAAATCATTCGGGATACCGCCGCGCAGCGAAAAAACCGGTTTGTCCGCACGTATATGAAAAGTGTGGAGATTCTTTCCGCCAATATTACCGGAACCGGTTTGGATTACCGGGGGCTTTTGGTCCATCTGCCTTTTATTGGGGGACATCAGGTAAAAAACGCGGTTACCGCTCTGTCGGTAATTGAAGTACTCCGGGAGTTGGGATACCGAATTGCCGACCACAGCATTGAGGCCGGATTTTGCTGTGCCAGCTTTCCGGCACGGCTGGAGGTGCTTTCCCACTCGCCGCTTGTGGTGCTTGACGGCGCCCATAATCCACAGGGAATCGCGGCTCTGGCGGAAGCGGTTCGAAAATACTTCGGCGGTAAAAAAATTGTTGCGGTTATGGGGATGCTGGCCGATAAGGACGTGACCGCCTCCATAGAGCTATTGGAGGACCTTTTTTCCAAGGTGATTACGCTTGCGCCGAACAACCTCAGGGCAATGAGCGCGGAAAAGCTGGCGGCAATGTGGTGGAATCGCGGAATCGCGGCGGAGCCGGCGGAAGATATCGAGGTCGCGCTGCAAAAAGCGCTGAATTTCGCCGGAGAGGATGGTGCGGTACTGATTTTCGGCTCCCTCTATCTTGCAGGGGAAATCCGACCGCACGCAATTCAACTGCTGCAATTAAGCTAAAGTTTAAGCTAATATGCAATAAAAGCTGTATCAGGCGACCGTTAACCGGTCCTTTGATGCAGCTTTTTTGTTGCGGAAAAACTACCGCTTGATCGGCAAAAACAAGTCCATCACCCGCAAGGGCTGCGCGGCATAAGATAATAGGACAAAGATATCCTGTTTTTATGGGAGGTAAATTATGAGAGGTATTGATGTCAGCAAACACAATAACAAGGGAAACCCGATTGACTGGGGCAAAGTTGACGCTTCCGGAATCGATTTTGCGCTAATCCGCGCGGGGTACGGCAACGACATCACCCAGAAAGATCCCAAGTTTGACGAAAATGTACTGGGCGCACTGACACATAAGCTTCATGTTGGCGCGTACTGGTTCAGCTATGCCGTATCCGTTGAAGATGTTTTAAAGGAAGCGGAGGTATTCAAAAAAATTTTAACTCCGTACAAAGGTAAAATCGATTTTCCTGTCGCTTTCGATTACGAGTACGAATCCATTGCCTATGCGCAAAAGCAGGGAATTAACCCGTCGAACGCGCTGATCGACAGAATGGCTCGTACGTTTATGGATAGTATGAAGGCCGATGGCTGGTTCGTAAATATCTACACCAATATCGATTTTATTAGAACCGGTCGTTTTACCGTGGATACCGTTACGAAATATGATTTATGGCTTGCAGATTACAGCGGTACGCCGGATTATCCGTGCGGAATCCAGCAAACCGGAAGCACCGGTACGGTTCCGGGTATTGAAGGCAACGTAGATATGGATTTCGCCTACAAGGATTACCCGGTGATCATCCGCGCCGGCGGATACAATGGCTTTTCCAAACCGCAGGCTGTTGACTTTAAAAGTGATACCACCACCGATATCCGTCTCTCGCTCGGGCAGTTTTATCAGCTGAAAGTAACCTCCGATAACGCACCAGAGGTAACGGTCGGCACGCAGGGAGTAGCGGTTGCGCTTCCCCGTTACCGGGAGGGGAAGGACAGCTATTTTTATTTTGTCGGAATTGGGAAGGCGGGCACCTCCGCCGGCGTATATGTTAACGGTGTGAAGCAGTTTGTAATTTACGCCGTGTAAAGCGGCAAATCCATGTAATAAGATTTTTTTGTATTATAAATAAAAAGAAAATCGCCGCTTTGTTATTCATTTCAAAAGCGGCGACAATTTTCATGATTATTTTTATGTTTGAATTGGTAAAATAGATTATATCAGTTTAGGCGGACAAGCTACCGCAGAAATTCCTTGAAACAGGAAATTGTTTTTTGGCTGGATGTATAACTAGAGGTTAGAAAGCCAATACTATTCAGATTACATAATTTGGAGGGTAAGACATGAGTGTCAGACTTATTTTAAAGGGCACGGAACTGACAGCGGTCTTAAGCGGCGAAATTGATCACCACTCAGCCCGGGAAATTCGGGAGGCAATCGATGAGGCCGCTTCAAAAGTAAAACCAAAGCAGCTATCTCTGGATTTTTCAGCGGTACAGTTTATGGACAGCTCCGGAGTGGGGTTGATCATGGGACGTTGTAAGCTAGCGCAGCTTTGGGGCGGCAGGGTTAGGATTGTCAATATGACTCCGAAAATTGAGAAGATTGTATCTCTGGCCGGGTTAAATCAGCTTTGCACAGTTGTTAAGGGGGTAATAGACAGTGAAGCCGTTGAATGAAATGACCGTTTCTTTTTTAAGCTGTTCTTCCAATGAAGCGTTCGGCAGAGCTTCAGTAGCCGCGTTTGTCGCGCAGCTCGACCCGACCATTGAGGAACTGAGCGACATCAAAACCGCGGTTTCGGAAGCGGTCACAAATTGTATCGTACATGCCTACCGCAATACAATCGGAATCGTATACATAAACTGCAAGCTGTACGACACGGGAAAAATCCTCATTAAAATACGTGACAGAGGCTGTGGAATTGAAGATATTTCACAGGCGATGCAGCCTCTGTTTACAACGGCAGGCGAGGAGCGCGCCGGTCTTGGATTTGCGGTTATGGAGAGCTTTATGGATAACCTGAAGGTTTCCTCCAGAATGGGACGGGGTACGAGTGTTACGATGAGTAAAACCATTGAGCGCCGCCCGGTTAATACTACTAAAGGAAAAACGGCAGAGTAGCGATGGATAGAAATCAAGTAATCAGTGACAATATCGGATTGGTTCATGCATGTGCTAGACGGTTCAAGGGTCGCGGCATGGAATATGATGATTTGTTTCAAGCCGGATGCCTCGGTCTTGTAAAGGCGGTTGATCACTTTGATTACGGCCGTGGCGTTCAGTTTTCCACCTATGCCGTGCCGGTGATTCTCGGTGAAATCAAGCGTCTTTTCCGCGACGGCGGAGCGGTTAAAGTGGGAAGAAGCTTAAAGGAGCTCGCGATGCGCGCCGCACGCGAGTCTGCACAGTTTGCGGAAAAAGAGGGCAGAAACCCGTCGGTTGGCGAACTGGCCGAGATCCTGCAGGTCGAGCCGGAAGAAGCGGCACAGGCGCTCGGTGCTTCTCAGCTTCCGATCTCGCTGACCGCCTCGCAGGAGGACGGCGGCGGTCAGATTGATGTCAGCGTCGAGCCAGCCGATGACAAAATAGCGGAGCTGCTTTCCTTAAAGCAGGTTATGACAGAGCTGGAGCCAAAGGACCGCAGCATTATTTTCTTCCGCTACTTCAAAAGCCGTACCCAAACGCAGACCGCTATGGCACTCGGTATGACGCAGGTTCAGGTTTCACGCCGCGAAAAAGTGATACTAAGGCAGCTCAGAGCAAAGCTGTCGGGATAATATGAAGTATATTACAATGTTGAAAAATTGACCCAGCCGCAGAGTAAGCGACTGGGTTTTTTCAACGCCAACAAGAATTTTCTCATTCTGTTGCGGAGATGATTTCTTATTGACAAGGAAGAGATTTTAATGATATTATAAAACATATGATTAAAACAAGTGTTTAAATGCCATTTGAACTGATTGGAGATGTACAATGTCTAGCGAGGAGACTCAAAACCTACTGATTGATACTGCAGTAAGATTAATTGGTGAAAAATCGTCTGATGCTATTACGGTGAGAGAATTGGCTAGGGAAGCCGATGTAAATTCCGCCGCCATCAGTTACTATTTCGGCGGCAAAGATCAACTGATTGAGAAAGCAAAGGACGTCTATTGGCAGCGAATTTGTGAAATTTGCAAGCAAATTGAAAAGAGAACGGAAATGACTGCCGCCGACGCAAATCGTTATTTCAAACAAATGCTGGATTTTTATCTTTCTTCGCGCGGAATTCTTCGTACTGAGCAAACAGACCTATTGCGACAGGGGGTAGATTCTTCGACCAGCAACCGAATTGCGTTGCAATTTAACGCCATTCGCCATATGATTTTGCTAATAAATCCGCATACGCCGCGCCGGTTAATTGTTGCCCGCACGATTCGCGTGTTCAGTTCGCTTGCCCATCCTGCTCTTTGGGTTGAGGTTTATGAGAAAACCGGTGCAACAATTCCGCTTGACGAAATGCTGAACCTATATATTGAGGAAATTGTAAATAGTATTCTTTTGGAGGATTCATATGCAACGAAAATATGATATTGACTGGCTGCGCACAATCATTGTACTTTCGATCTTACCCTTTCACGCAATCCTTACCTTTAATCTTGATCCGAATGCTATTGTATTTGTTAAAGATACGGTAGATCTCCCTATGATAAATGTGATTGATTCCGTTCTCAATCGGTTTCACATGGTCACGCTTTTTCTGCTTGCGGGCATGTCCATTGGTTATTCACTGCGTAAGCGCAATCCGGCCGTATTTTTAAAGGAACGCGTCCGTAAGCTGCTTTGGCCGCTTGTTGCAGGAAGTCTGCTGCTGAATCCTGTGATGACCTATATCTGGGCACTCAACCAACACCGGGAAGAGAGCTTCTTCTTACATTACATAGGCTTTTTCACAAAGCCGCTCGGCGCGTTCGATGGTCTTGCCGGAGGCTATACGCCGGGGCACCTATGGTTTGTACTGTATCTTCTTGTTTTCTCCATTGTCGGATTGCCTTTTTTCCTATGGTTGCATTCACAGAACTCTGCCCGTATCCGCGGTGCGCTTGCAGACTTTTTTTCTCATCCGTTGACAATGCTTCTCCTTGTGGTTCCCTATACTTTGCTTTATCTTATCGAACTGCTTGGTGAGAAAAACCCCATCGCCTTTTTTTACGTGCTGCTCGCGGGTGCGCTCATGGCAACGGACGAACGCTATCTTGCGGCGCTTCGGCGTGACAAATGGGTATATACCGGCCTGTCGCTTGTGATGTATGTAATCTTCTTTTTCTTTAGACCTGCCGACGGATCCGGAGTTCTGGCTTTCTACGGATTCGCCTTTGCTGCATTGGCGCTCAAATTTGTGCCGACGCTGGCGCTTGTCGGGATTTTCAGCAGCTATTTTCATCGTGGGTCGCTTGTATTGCAATACCTGTCGGATGCAAGCTTTTGCGTTTACGTGACACACCTTTCCGTTATTACTGTTATTGGCTTTTTTGCAATACAGCAGCCTGTCGCACCTACCGTAAAACTGCTGATTATGGTGATTGGGGGGTATGCCGTCTGCTTCACTCTTTACGAGCTGCTGCGTCGGACGAAAAGATTGGGATTACTGTTTGGAGCCTCATATAAACCTTCCTCATCGCAAAACTCCAAACTCGATAAGGTGCTTTATGAAAACATTTAATTTGCAAGTCATACTAAGAGTTATACCAAGTCTGCCAAAATATTTACTGCATGAGGATTGGAAAGCCTTTCGCTTATACGTGTCATGATTGCTGATAAACTCATTTTTAGAGTGTCCGGCTGTGCGCAAAAAATGGGTTTGAAAAATAAAAGGGGCAGCCCTGAAACTCTACACAAACAGACTAACGGTAGAGTTTTGGAGCTGCCTTTATAAGTATTTCTGTGGCTTATCAATATTACGCGATTATATGCGTGGCATAAATTACTCTGTCAGCTCCTTTAAATCGTACGGTGTTTGCTGATACACATAATAATTCAGCCAGTTGCTGAAAAGCAGATTTGCGTGGCTTCGCCAGACGAAGGGCGGCTCTTTTGATACGTCGTCATTTGGGAAATAATTCAGCGGTATCATCGGGTGGATTCCTTTTTTCACGTCCCGAAAATATTCATTTGCCAGCGTGTTGCGGTCATATTCCAAATGTCCGGTAATAAAGAATTGTCTGCCACTCTTTTTTGCAATCATATGTACCCCGGCGGCGTTGGAAGTTGTTAACACGACCAGATCATCATGCTTTTTGATATCTTCAAGGCGGACCTCGGTGTAGCGCGAATGCGGAGCGAAAAAGTCATCGTCAAAGCCTCGAACAAGCGGATGCCAATGCTCCGTCACCTTGTGATGAAAGATACCGGAAAGCTTATGCTCCAGATCGTATTTTGGAATACCGAAATGATAGTAAAGTCCGGCCTGTGCTCCCCAGCAGATATGCATGGTGGAATATACGTTTTTTCGGCTCCAGTCCATAATGTCACAAAGCTCATCCCAATAGTCAACTTCCTCAAAGGGAAGCCTTTCCACCGGCGCACCGGTTATAAGCATGCCGTCAAATTTTTCGTTTTTTATCTCATTGAATGTTTTATAAAATGTATTTAAATGAGTATACGAAGTGTTTTTCGAAATATGAGTCGCCATCTGCATCAGCTCCACATCCACCTGAAGCGGTGTGTTGCTTAGAAGCCGGAGCAGCTGCGTTTCGGTTTCTATTTTAGTCGGCATCAAATTGAGAATCACAATCTTCAGCGGGCGGATGTCCTGAGACATGGCGCGCTGATGTGTCATCACGAAGATATTTTCAGATTCCAGGACCTCAATTGCCGGAAGACTTTCCTGAATTTTAATCGGCACTTCAATTCCTCCTACTTAGTCTAGGATATAATTATTATAGCAAACAACCATTCATTCTTCAACAAAATAGGGAAATAACATGAATTCAGCAAAAATCTAAAAAAAGCGTTGACTTTGACGTTATGAAATGTTATTATAGTCAAGCCGTCGAAAAACGGAGTGAAAAAAATCTTGACAGACCGGAAACAGTATGATAAGATAATGAGCACTGCCGTAGAACGGAACAGAAAAAAGCGCTTGACACATGAAGCGAATTATGTTAATATGAAAAGCGTTCTCCTGTCCATAACGACGGAGCCCAGGACCTTGAAAATTAAACAACGAAAAGAATTAAGGAACCCGTAATTAAAGAGAGTATCAAAGTACTTTCGGACAAAGTTGGTTGTCACTTTAAAAGGCAACAAAATACACGTTAGTGTATCGTATTTAGAGCTAAACAAAGCTTTGAAATGCTGATATAAACGCCGAAAGGCGAATATATACAATATTTTAGAGAGTTTGATCCTGGCTCAGGACGAACGCTGGCGGCGTGCCTAACACATGCAAGTCGAACGGAACTAAGACCAACACCGAA
>JAEZYP010000019.1 GCA_023418995.1 Bacillota bacterium
CTGTAATTCTCTTTATTAAATCACTTGGATCATAAAGATTAGCATATTCGTGAACATTTTCTTTTAACCACTCATATACTGAAGACAAATCTCCTGTAGCTATTTCATCGTATATATTAGGAATATCTTTAACCATTTCATTTAACATTTGTGCTCCGTAAAGATTCCCTAATGCATAACTTGGAAAATATCCAAAGGATCCATCTGACCAATGCATATCTTGAAGTACTCCAACCTTATCACTTGTTGGTTCTATTCCTAAATACTCCTAGTACTTTTCATTCCAAACTCTAGGTAAATCAGCAACTTGAATTTTATCATTTATAAGTAACTTTTCTATTTCATATCTTATAATTACATGAATACTATAAGTTAATTCATCTGCCTCAGTTCTTATTAATGAAGGTTGTACCTTATTTATTGTATTATAAAATTCTTCTTCATTAATAAACTCAAACTGATTAGGAAACTCTTTTTTAGCTTCTTCATATAAATATCCACAAAATGATTTATTTCTTCCTATTATATTTTCATAAAATCTTGATTGTGATTCATGAATAGCCATAGATGCTGCAACATTTAATCCAGTACCTTCTAGATAGTCAGGTATATTTTGTTCATATATTCCATGTCCACCTTCATGTATTGCTGAAAACATTGCTGATGTAAAATCATTTAAGTAATAATGATTAGTTATTCTGACATCCTTATTACTCATATCTAAAGTATATGGATGTTCAGTTTCATCCATCCTTCCAGATTTAAAATCGAATCCCATAGTCTTTAAAATTTTAATACAAAATCTTTTTTGATTTTCTTTAGGAAATTCTTTTCCCTCAAAGACATTAGAAATTTCTGTTCCACTATTATTTATCTTTTTTAATATATTAACAATTCCATCTCTTAACTCATCAAAAACTTTGTCTAATTTTTCAACAGTAAGTCCTGGCTCATAATCATCTAGTAAGGCATTATACTTATTACCTTTATATCCTTTATATTTTATTGATTTCTTTGTAAGCTCTACTATCTTTTCTAAGTCAGGCTTAAATATTTCAAAGTTATCCTCATTCTTAGCTTTCTCCCAAGCTAACTGTCCCCTAGAGGCTGCTAAAGAAAATTCCTTTATAAATTCTTCAGGGAATATTTTTTCTTTTTCATAATTCTTCTTAAGTTCATGTACCATTCTTTTCTGAACAAAATCTAATTTTTCTTCGTTCTTCTCAAAGAATTTAATAAAGTCATGAATTTCTTTTGAAACAGATAAATTATGTGCTTGCATTTGCATGAAAGACATAGTTTCTGCTCTTCCCTCTGCTGCATTTTCTGGCATTCCAGTTGTCATATCCCAATACATAAGACTTCCTACATTTCTATAATGCTCAATAGTTTTTAAATATGCTGAAAGCTCTTCTAACTTTTTCTCTAATTTATCCAAAAATTTAGCCCCCATTCTAATATTTTCTATTCATTTAATTATATACTTTATTTTAAATTAAATGAATAGCTCACTTTTATCAGGAAAAAAATGTATGAGCCTCCGGGGTCAATCCATATTCTGGATTGACCCCGGAGGTTCATACATTATTTTACATTTTAATGTTATTTAATTCTAAACATTATAGCTTCATATGGTCTTAAGCTTAATTTCTCAATTAATGTGCTTGAATCCTTATAATTGCTTAATAAAATATCAGCATGATTAAACTCACCATCAAAACTGAAAGTAACTTCCTTATCATAGAAATTACAAACTACTAATATCTTGTCTCCATTTAACTCTCTAGTATAAGCAAAGATATTTTTATCTTCAGGACATAATAAACTATAATCTCCATAAATTATAGTATCATTGTTCTTTCTTATATCTATTAATTTTCTATAATGATGGAAAATTGAATTTTCATCTTGTAAACATTGCTTAGCATTTATTTCATTATAATTTTTGTTTACAGCAATCCAAGGAGTTCCTGTAGTAAATCCTGCATTTTCTGTTGAATCCCATTGCATTGGAGTTCTAGCATTATCTCTTCCCTTTGCATAGATAGATTCCATTATTTCATCATGAGTATATCCTTTTGAAAGTCTATCTTTATACATATTTAAACTTTCAATATCATTATACTCATTAATATCTTCGAATTTCACGTTAGTCATTCCAAGTTCTTCTCCTTGATAAATATATGGAGTACCTTTCATTCCATGAAGAAGAGTTGCAAACATTTTTGCACTTAGAACTCTATATTCTTTATCATTTCCCCATCTTGAAACTATTCTTGGTAAATCATGATTATTCCAGAAAAGACTGTTCCACCCTTGTCCTTCAAGCTCTGTTTGCCACTTAGATAAAACTTTCTTTAAATCAAGTAATTCTAATTCCTTAAGATCCCACTTTTCTTTTCCTTCAATTTGATCTAATCCTATATGTTCAAATTGGAATACCATACTTAATTCTTTTCTTTCTGGATTTGAATAAAGCTTGGCTACCTCTGGAGTTGCTCCCCAAGTTTCACCTACTGTTAATAAATCATTTCCTTCTAATGCTGCCTTATTCATTTCTTGTAGATATTAATGTAATTTAGGTCCATTTCCTGTTATCATTTCATCTGGAACTTTACCGATAAGGTCAATAACATCCATTCTAAATCCACCAATACCTTTATCCACCCAGAAATTCATCATTTTATAAACTTCACTTCTAACATTTTCATTTTCCCAATTTAAATCAGGTTGTTTCTTACTAAATAAATGTAAATAGTATTGACCTGTTGTTTCATCATATTGCCATGCACTTCCACTAAAGGTTGATCCTAAATCATTTGGTTCATGTCCATCTACTGGATCTCTCCATATATAGTAATCTCTATACTCATTATCCTTAGATTTTTTAGCTTCAATAAACCATTTATGTTCATCTGAAGTATGATTAACAACTAAGTCCATAAGAATCTTAATTCCTCTTTCATTAGCTTCTTTTAAAAGATTATCCATATCTTCCATTGTTCCAAATTCGTCCATGATATCACAGTAATCACTTATATCATATCCATTATCATCATTTGGAGA
>JAEZYP010000037.1 GCA_023418995.1 Bacillota bacterium
TTCCAGACCAGCTGCACCAATTGGACCGGTGGGGCCAGTGGGACCTTCCAGTCCTGCCGCACCAGTTGGACCGGTGGGGCCAGTCGGGCCTTCCGGACCAGCTGCACCAGTTGGACCAGTGGGGCCAGTCGGGCCTTCCGCGCCTGTCGCACCAGTTGGGCCGGTGGGACCAGTCGGACCTTCCAGACCAGCTGCACCAGTTGGACCGGTAGGGCCAGTCGGGCCTTCCAGACCTGCTGCACCAGTTGGACCAGTTGGGCCAGTGGGACCTTCCGGACCGGTTGGGCCGGTGGGACCTGTCATGCCCGTATCATCTGTTCCAATTACAGCCAGAGAGGCTTTGATCGGGACAACGGTTGAATAATAAATCGTAGCGCTGCTGCTATTCCTCAGTTCTACGGTTACGGGCGCTGCTACCACTTCTATGACGCCAACTCCGACTACTTCACCTGTTTTGATGGGAGAATTACCGATTATGACATCTCCCTGCGATGAAACCAGAGAAAATCCGGCGCCAATGGTCGATACAGAGGATTGTGTGGCCACCCACCAGTCAAATTCATATGTGCCCGCTTCTTGTATTGTAATAACGCCAGTGGCATTGTTGTAACTGATATTCCCAATAGAAATCAGTGTTGAATCAAAGATGACGTTTGTGTTAGATTCAACGGTTCCCGCTGTTAAGCGTTCAACCTGCAATGATATACTCATAAAGGTACCCTCCTATGAATCATTTTATGTTGACAAGCTGGATCTGTGTATAGCATCTTCGTGAGGGTTCAGATTAGAACATTATTATGATCACATACTTTTGAAAAAGGAAATACCTTTATAACAAAGCTTTGAAAAATACTGGAACAATCCAAAACGCGTCGGCGCAATCACCCAGATCAAAATGTTTCTGCCGTGCCTGCCAAAGAGCCTCACCGGTTTTGATATCGTATTTCTTCGCCTGCTCATTTTTGGTCAATATGATTCCGTACCGTTGCCTCGAGTCGCCGCTCACAGCAATCGGCTTATTAAGATTTCTGGCCGGTGCAGGAACTTTACAGATGCGTAAAATCTGTTGCAATTTAAGTGCAATATGATTCGATCTACATTTTCCACACCAAACACATGTATTTAGGTATATTTATTATAATAAGGTAAAGTTTAAGAGATAGTGGGCTGGTAGATGAATCAATTTAAGGATAATCTCAGACTCGCCATGAAATCAGCCAATGTGACGCAAAGTGAGCTGGCTAATTGAATCAATTGCAATAAAATATCTTAGCTACCTATTTACGCGGTACGGTAACCCCAGAAGTCAAAGGATGTACGAACTCGCAACGGCGCTGAATGCAGATATGAACTGGTTGTCTGGTGTATGTAGTGTTCAAAGAAGCTGCGAGAGATTTCCAGAATCAGACCCGGATCAATTCTCAACCCGACTATCTTATGTTCTTGATAAAAGAGGTATCATCCCAGAGCAATTAGCAAAATGAGCAACATCGAAGCAAATTCCATTCGGAAATATTTAAGCGGTAATTCTGTTAAAATGCAGCTTATATATGGCAAGTGAGTATATATAAATAGATAAAGGTCCGGCTGTGTAATGGTACATTGCAGACCGCAAATGCTTTTCAAGTAAACTGTATATTGAAGAAATAATTGGACGATGATAGAAATTTATGTTATATATAAATAAAGTATAATTAAGCCCCATCAAAGGAGGAATAAAAATGAGCAACGAGATCGAAAAAAATGTGGACAAGATAATTGGTAAGGTAAAAGAGGTTGCTGGACAGGTTGTCAATTCCGAAGAGTTGGAGCTAAAGGGAAAACTGCAAGGTTTAAAAGGCGAAGCAGCCGAGGTTGGGGAAAAGGTAAAAGAAAAGATTGCTGGAAAGGCCAATGATCTGATTGACGCGATTCAGGAAACGAAAGAGGATAGTAAAGCAAACTGAATAATCAGAATATAAAACAAAAAAATCCCCCGTAGCAGAATGAATCCGGCTGCGGGGGATCACTGTTAATATTTAATTATTGAAGTAGGTGGTCTGGCGGCAGGCAACGCCATGTTGCTTGACGCCTGCCGCTACATCGAACCGTATGGATGAATGAGTAATTTCTCTGCCGCTTTCAGGGTCATAAATTGTATAAATGATATATGCCGTTCCAGGGCGCAGACCAGTAACACGGTAATTACCGTTTGGCAGTTGTTTTTTGAAATGTTTTCATTATTTTCATCCCCAAATATGTAATGTCCATGTAATAGCCTACCTGAAAATCCCGGTAATTACAATGAATAAAATTTACCAACAGTTGAGAATGGGGCTGTAAAGAACAAGTCCCCACCAATTGTGCGGGTGGGGACTCAGTTAATTATTTAATCGCTAACATGTCGCTTCATTTTGCTATCCGGGGTGAATCCGATAGGGTATAAACTCTCCAGCCGTTTTTTATCTGACTTCCTTATATCATGACATGATAAAAACAAAAGCGGCACACCGGAAAATCATTCCAGTGCGCCGCTTCATAGTCTTATTCTGTTTTTTTGATCTTGTACCCTATTCTAACACAAATCCGCATCAGCCCAAGAGCCAATGCGGATAGTGATAAGGTTGGTGGAGATGAGGAGAATCGAACTCCTGTCCGAAGACCGCCTACCAAAGCTTTCTACGAGTGTAGCCGGTGTTTTAACATTCCCTCCGCACAGCGCCCGTCGGCAGGCTCTGTGCATCAGTAGCCTTTAAGCCATGACCGGGTTAAAGGCGTAGCCCGATTCATGTTCACCGCTAAATGACGCCCTTATCCGGGTCGCGGTACTCCCGGTAAGAACGAGCAGCCTAAATTAGGCTGCTAATGCAACTTTATTGTTGTCGTTTAATTTTAAGTTTGCGGATTTTATAGCGGTTCCGCACCGCTACTCGCTTACCGAGGCTCACAATCCCCGTCGAAACCTTTACATCCCCATGTAAAATAAAACTTTGCTTATAATAACCTAAACCGCCGCTACTATGCTAACGGTTTCTTTCCTTCAGGGCACGCTCAATGTCACGTTTTGCGGATTTCTCCGCCATATCGGCACGCTTGTCATGGAGCTTCTTGCCCTTACATAACCCTACCTGTACCTTTACAATAGAACCTTTGAGATAAACGGAAATGGGTATCAGAGAATATCCGTCCTGCTTTACAAGACCGAACAGCCGCGCGATCTCTCGCTTATGCATCAGCAGACGCCGCACGCGCATGGGATCCTTATTAAAAATATTCCCCTGCTCATATGGACTGATGTGCATGCCGTTAACGACCAGCTCGCCGCCTACAATGGAACACCAGGAATCCTTTAGATTCGCCTGCCCCTTGCGCAAGGACTTTACTTCTGTGCCTTTCAGCTCAATTCCCGCTTCCATGCTCTCTTCCACAAAATAGTCGTGAAAGGCTTTTTTATTCTGTGCAAGTGTTTTTAAATTTTCTTTTGCCATAAAAAAGCCTCCTCCAACCTTGTTGGGATATGAATATATCATATCCGTTATAATTTGTCAAGCATTATGTAAACCAGGCTTTAGATTTCGCTTCTTCCCTCAATCGCGCGGGAGAGCGTCACCTCATCGGCATACTCCAAATCGCCGCCAACTGGAATTCCGTAGGCAAGGCGCGTAACCTTTACACCCAAAGGCTTTAAAAGACGTGAAATATACATCGCCGTCGCCTCTCCCTCAACCGTCGGGTTGGTTGCCATGATTACTTCTTTTACAACCTCGTTATTGATGCGGGCCAGCAGCTCTTTGATACAGAGCTGGTCGGGACCCACACCGTTCAACGGTGAAATCGCACCGTGAAGAACATGGTACGTGGCGTTAAACTCGTGGGTACGCTCCAAGGCGATGACATCGCGCGGGTCTTCTACCACACAAATCATGGATTTATCCCGTGATTCATTTCGGCACACCGGGCAAAGCTCCTGATCAGTCAAATTACAGCATAATTTACAGTAATGAATCCTTTCATGCGCGTCCAGAATCGAATTGGCTAAATTCTCGGCACCCTCCTTGGAAAGACCCAAAATATAATACGCCAGGCGCTGTGCGCTTTTGTGCCCGATTCCAGGCAGACGTTCAAACTGTTCGATCAGGCGCGACAGCGGCGCTACATTATAGGAAGGCATACGTTAAAACATTCCCGGTACGTTCAATCCGCCGGAAATTTTCTCCATTCTTTCCTGCTTCTCCGTAGACGCGGCACGAAGCGCTTCGTTTACAGCCGCCATAACCAAATCAGAGAGCATCTCTACATCCTCAGGGTCTACAACCTCCGGTTCGATTTCAATTGCTTTTACTTCCATTCTACCAGTAACCGTTGCCTTTACAGCATCGCCGCCGGCAGTCGCGCTATACTCTTTCACATCAAGTTCATTGGTGATCTCATCCATTTGATCCTGCAGTTTTTGTGCCTGACGCGCGAGCTGCTGCAAATTTGCGGCTCCGCCGCCGTTCATTTGTGGTAATCTTGCTTTCATACAGATTTCCTCCTGTTATTTCAAACAATTTATATTTGTGTTACTTCTATGCCTTCCTGCTCCGCAAGACCCGCAAGCTTTTTCAGCGGATCCTCCTGTTTCTGGGCTGTTTTGCCTTTATAGGGACCCAGATTATAGGTTTTCCCAGTCACCTGCTGAATTGCGCGGCGCATATTTTCCCGCTGGGCAGGCTCCCGAAGCAGTTTAAACGCAATTTCATTGGGAGCGTCAATCAACACATAGGCCCCGCTGGTATAGGCGGACGAACCGTGAAACGCGGAGGCAATCGCTTTGGAATAGCCCTTTAATATTTGCAGGATTTCCGGCCATTCTGCCAACCGTTCCGCATTGCTATGGATATCATTCTGCGGCACTGTTTCCAAAATTACCTGCGGCTCCCGTGCCGGTTCTTCCGGTTCCACAGGCAAATTGACTGTCTTTTGCGGCTGAGTAATTTCCTTTCTAGGGGAAGGCTCCTCCATTGCCGCCCTTGTGGTCTGCGGTCTTACGCCGGAACGCTCCAACGCCTCAATACGGCGAAGTATCGCATCCTGCGTGGAGTCAAGCTCCGGAGAACACAGCCGTAGCATTGCCATTTCCATTTCGATACGCCGGTCACCACCGCGATACATTTTTTCCAAAGCGGACTGAAGCGTATCCATTCCGTGCAAAACAACGGGAAGCGGAATTGCCAAAGCCTGTTTTGTAAGCCTTTCAAATTCGGAATCGGAAGCGACGATCATTCCGTGTGCGTCCTTCATCACCTTAATCAGCATTAGATTTCGCAGGTGGGCGGAAAGCTCTTCGCAAAGTCTTGCCATATCCTTTGAAGAATGATGAAGCTGGTCGATCAGCGCAAGCGCATGAGCGGAATCGTTCTGCCGGATGGCATCAGTCAAATCAAACAGATGGTCCCGGCCAACCAGACCGGCGGTTTGGTTAACGACCTCAATCGTGATATTTTTACTGCGCCCCAGGCACTGGTCCAGAAGCGAGAGCGCGTCACGCAGCGCACCGTCGGCCAAACGGGCGATAAGGAGCGCGGCCTGCGGCTCTATTTCCGCCTGCTCCTGCCGGACGACGTAGTCCAGCCTGTCCGCGATTTCCTCCGGCGGAATCCGGCGGAAATCAAAGCGCTGGCAACGCGACAGAATCGTCGCGGGCAGCTTATGCACCTCGGTCGTCGCCAGAATAAAGATCACATGTGCGGGCGGTTCCTCCAAGGTTTTCAGCAGGGCGTTGAACGCGCCGATGGATAGCATATGAACCTCATCAATAATATAAACCCGATACCTTGCGGCAGCAGGGGTAAAGTTTGCTTCCTCTCGGAGGGAACGGATGTTATCGACGCCGTTATTGCTTGCCGCGTCAATTTCCACGATATCCATCAGCGAACCGCTGTCCGCCGCGCGGCAGATTTCACATTCGCCGCAGGGGTCTCCCTCTACTGGATGCAAACAGTTAACCGCCTTCGCCATAATTTTGGCGCAGGTAGTTTTACCGGTTCCTCTGGAGCCGGTAAACAGGTATGCGTGCGCGATACGCCCCGCCATCAACTCGTTTTTCAGTGTTACGGTAACCTGGGGCTGTCCGGCCACATCCGCAAAGACCTTCGGTCTCCACTTCCGGTAAAGTACCTGATACATACTGCGCCTCCTATTCTCAAGGATGTTAACCGGTTCGTTTAAAGAATAAGGATTAACAAATCGAAAGCAAGACAGACCGTTTTCAAACGGCTCATGCACTAGGATATGCAGACGAACAGACCACCTGCATCGCGCAGGGCAATCCGCTTAATGCTGCTCGGTTCCCCGCCTGACATGGTTCGCGGTGCCCCGCCGCGCAGAGCCCGCCCGCCTGCATATCCTATTGCACGCATTTCTGCCTTGCTTTTATAAAATCTAGCTTATCCATTATAAACTATTCTGCCTGAATTGACAATAACTATTTTATAAAATTCTCTGACCAAAACAACATCCGGTCGCGGAATCAATCTCGTAAGCAAACAATAGGAAAACGCCCCGATTTGTGATATAATAAGCGAATAAAGGGGGGTGCTGTCATATATGTATCAAACATGGGATGAGCTGGAATCCGCCTGCCGGGATTGCCGCAAATGCGGGCTGTGTGAGGGGCGTACCAATCTGGTATTCGGCGTAGGCAACAAAGAAGCGAAGGTGCTGTTTATCGGAGAAGGGCCCGGAGAAAACGAAGATTTGCAGGGAGAACCGTTTGTCGGCAGAAGCGGGCAGCTGCTCGATAAAATGCTGGCTGCCGTTGACCTTGACCGCCATACCAATATTTATATTGCAAATATTGTAAAATGCAGACCGCCGCAAAACCGCGACCCCCTGCCGCAGGAACAGGACTTATGCATTGAATGGCTGAGGAATCAGGTTACTCTGATTCGCCCGAAAATTATCGTCTGCCTAGGGAGAATTGCCGCAATGAAAATCATCAAGCCGGATATGAAGATTACAAAGGAACACGGAATTTTCTTCGAGAAAGCCGGCGTGCTGATGATGGCGACCCTTCACCCCGCCGCCCTGCTGCGGAATCCCAACAACAAGCCCGCGGCGTTTGATGACTTCATCAAGCTGCGCGATAAGATCAACGAGCTTGGTCTTGAAAATCAGGCGGAATAGAAAATCATACAGAGAGCAAAATTGCACTGCACATTGGCGTCTGGCTCACGCATTCATTTCTCACTCCATTAACAGCATTTGTCTCACTGAGTTGATATAATGCTCTGTTTCCTGTCTGTTAAACGGAATAACACGCGACCACATTCGCAACCCTTGATAATAATACAAAATCAAATCAGCGATTTGTTCGGGAATAACGATCTTAAACTCGCCAATTTCCATCCCGTAATTTAATAAACTGATCCAACGCTTTTTTGCTTTATTGTTTATATTGATAAAAAACGCTTCGTTTCCAAGATTAGCATACTCATAGATCGCAAGACTTAAAGATAACTCCTTGTTAATAATTTCACACCGTATTGCTTCAAGCATATCTTCTAAAATACTGATTGCGCTTTCCTGTCTTTCAATACGGTCAGCTATAACATATTCTTTTGATAGAATTTCAGAAAAAATCTGTTCGGTTCCGGCGTAATATCGATATAGCCCGCCCCGGCTTAATCCGGTTTTCTCGCAGATCTCAGTCATCGTTACTGCCTTGAATCCCTTTTCAGCAAAGAGGAGATATGATTCCTGAAGGATTTTTTCTTTTGTTTTTATTCCTTTACTTCCCATATCAAATATTCATTTCCTCTCGCAAAATAGAATACATACAATAAGAATGAATTGTTCCTTTTTTATATACACCTTTGCGCATTGTGCCTTCGTATGTAAAACCTGCCTTTTCTAAAACGCCTTTTGACCCTATATTAAACTCAAACGGTTCGGCAAATATTCGAATGATATCATAAGTTGCAAATGCTTCTTTGCAGATTTGTTGTACTGCTCTTGACATAATTCCTTTTCGCCAATAATTCTCAGAAAGCCAATAACCAAGTTCTCCCGACTTCTCGTATACGTCACTCTTAATAAATATTCCAATACTTCCAACCGCTTTTCCATCAACTACAATCGCTCTGGTAATTTGATTTTTTCCCTCGTTGGAAATGCAATCATTTACATACCACTTTGCGTCGTTGATTAAATAAGGGTTTGGAAAAGTGTTTCTTAAATTTTTTGCGATGTTTGGATTATTAGCAGCTATCGCGATTTCCTCTGCGTCATCATATTGCCATTTCCTTAATATAAAGTCTTTCATGGTATGCTCCTTTCAAAAGCGACATTTTTGTCTTTTTATTATACGACAATAGTGTCGCTTTTGTCAATTACGGACTAGTAACGCCAGCAATATGCTTGTTACAGTTAATCCTAGTAATATGTGTGAGCATACCATAGTCAGGTTATACACAAACTAGCAGACTGCGACAAATCGTGCAAGGCCAGGCGCAGTCTAAAAAAGGACAGCCGGCGGCTGTCCTTTTGCATTATCTGAAATTGATCACTGCGTATGTAACATATTCTTTTTCAAAATGATAGCCGAGCTTTTCCGCCATAGCAACCGATTCCCGGTTTGCCGCGTCCCAACTGGGGTAAAGCCCCCTGTCCAAACATTCCAATATCAGCTTGGAAGCGCAGACCAGCGCCAGCCCTTTGCGGCGGTATACCGGCTTCGTGTCGATTTCAATCTCGATACCATTGTCATACACGGTATACGATGACGCACCGCTTACCAGCTCGTCCCCACGCTGAATGACAAAACCCAAGCCGTGCTTTTCGTAATCTTGGTAATCCGAGAAATGAAGGCAAAAATACCTTGACCAGTCTTCCGTTAAAACCCGGTGGTAAATTTCTTCATCAATTCTTCGGATGCTGTATTCGGGCGGAAGCTTATTCAGATACGATTGAAGCTTCGCCGTATCAAAACAATTCGGTTCCTTCTGAATCGCATAGCGCATGAACTTACCGGAATTATGCTTATATTCTCGTTCGATCAGGTTTGCCCAGCCATCATTCTGCGGAATCATTAAAATACAGTCCGACGGAAAGAAAGGCGGGATGTTTTTAACGAGTTCCGAATCGGGTTTTCCCGCGAAAAAGCAGAAATCCGCCGTTACAATCTGCGCTGATTTTGGGTCTTGAATATTATCCGCCCACGCGCTGCCCATATAGCCCTGCAGGCACGACCAGATCAGCGTTTCGTTCCAGCCTTCAAAAAGCGTAGTGAGTCGATACCGGTCTTCCTTTTTCAGGCAATACATGGGAATCCCCTCCGTAATATACTATTCTAATTTTTAATAATCCGGATTATGCGTACTTTATTCAATTTAAAAAATCTATAATCTTTTTCTTTTCGACTTCAGTTAAGCTGTGCATATGCCCTCTGCCTTGCAAAAGATATGTAGTACAATTTGGTATCATGGCTTCAGCCTGCGGAATTACAAGTTTAGCAGGGAATAAACAATCAAATTCTCCCGCCATAACTAGTGTGGGAGCTAGACATTTTTTCATATCAGCAGAATTAACATCACTTGGCATTCCTGTTTTAATTCTTACATTGTCAATACTATATTTCGCTGTTGCAAATATATCCGGATCAATATTTTCTCTTGTAACTGCCATTGGTAAAATACATTTTCTTAACCAATCCTCTTTATGGGTAATCCAATACATAATCATCGGAACCATCATGCTCATGCTTTTATAAGCGGGAGCATTTTTAATTCCAGACGGCACAAGCAAAACAGATTTTTCTATTTTCTCAGGCGATACGCACATCGTTTTTGCTAAAACACCGGCACCAAACGAGCTGCCAAAACACCTTATTTTCTTATATTCCAATCCACTTATTACTTCACTTGCCCATTTTCCATAGTCATAGTTTCGGAAAGAAAGACAACGTTCCGAACTTTTTCCCGGATGTCCTATTGTATCGACCGCATAGATATGAAAATCATGAAACAGGAAATCACACACCAGCAAATTATAAGCCGTCGTTGCATTCCCACCATGAAAAACGAGAAGCGGTTTTCCATCGTGGTTTCCAGTTTCAATCAAATGAGTATTCCCGAACGATGTGTCAATATATAAATCAGCGTATGGAATTGCTAATCGATTAAGCTGCTCATCATAAAGTTTTAGTACTTTATCTTTTCCTTCCGTCGTTTTATAAATTGTCCCCATTTTTATCATCCTTCCGCACACAAACCATGGTTAGGTTATATAAAATGACCCTGCTTTCTATATGACCTAATGTTTAATATGGCATGGAAAAAACATCGAGGAATTTTTGGGAAAGTACGTCGTACTCATTATTTTTAAGGATATACTCTTTGCCGCGTTCGCCCATTGCCTTTAGCTCTTCCTTCGGGAGGAGGGCTAGCTTTTGGGCGGCTTCGGCGATTGCGGCACTGTTTTCCGGCTCGATGGAAATGCCGCATTGCGCGTCGGCAACCATATCGTTCGGCGCGTCGATGGCGAAAATCACCGGCTTGGCAGCCATCATGTAATCCATCAGCTTATTCGGGCTGACGCCAAACCGGAACAGCGGCTGGCGCTGCAAACCGACGTAAAGCGCGTCCATTTGATTCAGCAGCTCCGGCACCTGCCCACGCTTGACAGGCTCCAAAAGCTCCACCGTATCCTCTAATTTTAAATCAATTACCTTCTGTACCAGGCGCGCGCGCTCCGGTCCCGGGCCGACCAGCAGCAGCTTGATTTTCTTTTCCCGGAGCTGTTCGCCCGCTTCGATGAAGCTGTCGAGCGCGTTAGCAATGCCGTGGGCGCCTGTGTAGCCGATGAGGAAATAGCCCTCATCGTGATATTGTTTCAATTTCTCGTAGTAAACCGGAGGGTTCGCCATCGGCTGTTCCCAATCGGCTTTTACGATTCCGTTCGGTACACAGATAAACTTCTCCGGCTTTAAGCCGTGCTCCTCCATGTGCTCCTGCGCGTTCGGCAGGAGCGAAACGACATAGTCACTGTGCTTGTAGCAATAATTTTCTGCCGCCTGCATCATCATGATATACGGGTGGCGCGGGCTCATCCCGCCAAGCTCGATGGGGCTGAGCGGCCACAGGTCGTGTACCTCGTAAATCAGCATGGCGCCGTATTTTTTGGCAAGCTTACGCGCCGGATAAATATCGAGCGGATAGGTGGAGGAAGCGATGACCGCGTCCGGCTTGCCCTGCGCCGCAATCTGATCGGCATATTTGTAAAGTCCGTGCAGAAAGGACAGCATATTCTTGATTCTGCCTACCCCGTTGCCGTGGTATTCCGGACCATTGATCCAGAAATAGCGAATTCCGTCGTGCATTTCCTCCAGCGTCTTTTTTCCCTGTGTTTCCGGGTTTTTGGTTCGCAGATGGGAATAGGAGCTTGCGGCAATCGTCACGTGATTCCCTGCCGCCGCCCAGCGCTTCGCCATGAAATACGGGCGGAATTCCATCCCATGGAGGTCGGAACCGGCATAATGATTGATATAAATAATGTTCATTTTCTACCCTCGTAACTCACTTATGCGATTTATTCCCTATGAACGCGCCAGAATGGACGCGATTTTCTCCGAAGCCTTTCCGTCGCCGAACGGCTGCGCGGTACGCGCGGACGGGTCAACAGCGGTATGGAGCGCTTTGTTCAGGATATCTTCAGTTTCCAGCTTTGCGAGAACATTCCAATTTCCCTTCAGGGTTTCCACCCACTCGGTTTCCTGCCGCAGGGTAACGCAGGGAACCTCCATGAACCAAGCTTCCTTCTGCAACCCGCCGGAATCGGTCATCACCTGGCACGCGCCGGAGGTAAGCAGAAGCATTTCGAGGTAGCCGACCGGGTCGATCAGCTTAATATTTCGAAACCCGCAATTTTGAATAGCTTCTTCCGCCAGCGGTCTTGTTCTGGGGTGGATGGGCAGCACGACGGTCTGCGGAAGCTGCTCAAACGCTTTAAATATCCGAATAACGGCTTCCAGCCCACCGTCGGTCGTTTCCGCGCGGTGAAGGGTGGCCAGCCGGTAATTCTTCTGTGTGATTCCAAGCTGCTCATAAATCGCGGTCTTGTTCGGATTTTTTCTTGCAAGCTCCAGAAAATGCAGAACGGAATCGAGCATTACGTCACCGCACACGCTGACTCCCTGTGTTACGCCCTCTTTTTTCAGGTTTTCCATCGCCGTCTGCGTGGGGCAGAACAGCCATTTGGAAATATGGTCGGTAAGGACGCGGTTCTGCTCCTCCGGCATACGCATGTTGTAGGAGCGAAGCCCAGCCTCCACATGTGCGACCGGAATATGCAGCTTGGAGGCCGCCAGCGCGCCCGCGAGGGTTGAATTGGTATCGCCGTAAACCAAAAGGATATCCGGCTTTTCGTCCAGGATCACGTCTTCAATTTTCATCAGCATTTCACCCGTCTGATGCCCGTGGCTGCCCGAGCCGACGCCCAGATGATAGGCTGGCTTCGGAATGGACAGCTCCTCAAAAAAGACATCGGACATATTGCGGTCGTAATGCTGACCGGTATGGACGATAATTTCCGTGCAAACCGGCTTTAACGCCGCGGAGACAACCGACGCTTTGACAAACTGCGGTCTTGCGCCGACTACCGTAACGATTTTCATATCTATCAATCCTTTAGTTTACTTTCACATCGCTGCTCGACATATCCAGTGTGGAAAAGCTGAGATCGTCATACTTTACCGCCGCTCCGGTCTTTTGGGACTTGTAGGCGGCAAGAATGATCTTCATCGCCTTGATCGCCTCGGTTCCGCTGACCAGGGGGTCGGTATGGGTATTAACCGCATTGATGTAGTTCGCGTAGAGCGTGGTGTGACCGCTGCCGTAAACATCCTTCGGGTCGGTGCCTGCAAGCGCCGCCACGCGTTCATCCTGCTCCGCAGTGTTTTCAAAATTCCAGGTCTGCACGCGGTTAACCGCAAGACCACCGATGACCGCACAGCCGGTTCCGCCGAAAATGGAGAGGGTTTCTTCCAGATTCTTCGGGTACACGCAGGCGGTGCCTTCCACCATGCCGATCGCGCCGTTTTTAAAGCGGATTAAAATCGAGCCGAAATCCTCCGCCTCAATATCGCGCAAATAATTTCCAGTCATTGCCATAACGGTATCCGGCTCGCCGCCCAGATTCCACTGGAGAAGATCAATATTATGGATACACTGGTTCATCAGCGTTCCACCGTCCTGTGACCAGGTGCCGCGCCACGGAGCCTGCTCGTAATACGGCATTCCGCGGTTCCAGAGGATGCGCGCGGTTCCGTTCACCAGTTTGCCGAAACGACCGTCCTCCAGCGCCTTGTGCAGCTCCTGAATCGGCGCGTTAAAACGGTTCTGGTGGCAAACGCCCAGTGTTACGCCATGCTCTTTTGCCTCGCGGATCATCTGCTCGGCGTCGGCGGTGCTCAAAGCCATTGGCTTTTCTACCAGCACATGCTTGCCGTTACGGATACAATAAAGCGCGATTTCCGCGTGGTAGCCGCTCTCGGTCGCGATGGAGCAGCAGTCAATTTCCAGCTCCTCCAGCGCTTTTTTGTAATCGGCGTATATCGCCGGTTTTACACCGGTCGCTTCCAAATAATCCTTCGCCTTTTTCTCCGCGTTCTCCCGAACCGGGTCGCATACCGCGACTAACTCCATAATATCCGCGTTCGTAACTGCGGCGGCGATATGATTCTTGGAAATCCTTCCGCATCCGACTAAAGCAAAACGTAATTTTTTCATCAGTATTCCCCTTACTCTTGTTATTCAAATATTTGGCGGACTGTTAGCTCTTTATTCCCGCCCCACGCAAAATTCCCCCGTCACATTTCGAAACGGGGGAAATCAGAATTATAAAAGCTCGATATTGGAACGGTCCGTAACATCCTTCATGGCATTTCTGGTATCAAAAACAGCCTTGGAAAGCTTTTGAATGCGATTGTAATCAGAGTTGGAATGCGCCGTGCAGATAATCACAATGTCCGCGCTCTTGAGCATTTCGTCCGTCAGTTCCTTTGCTCCGGTATGAATCATTCCCTTATGCTTGTATTCGGCAATAAACGGGTCGTAGAAGGTGGTCTGCGCACCCTGTTCGTTCAGGCGGTCAATCACGTTCAGCGCCGGACTTTCACGGTAATCGTCGATATCCGATTTATAGGCAACGCCCAAAACCAGCACCTTCGCGCCGTTCATCGCGGTTTTATTTTTATTCAGCACCTTCATAGCGCGGTCAACCACATACTCCGGCATGCCGGTGTTAATTTCGCCGGAGGTTTCAATTAGGCGGGTGTGGTAATCAAATTCACGCGCCTTCCAGGAAAGGTAGAACGGGTCAAGCGGAATACAATGTCCGCCGAGGCCCGGACCCGGATAGAAAGCCTGGAAGCCGTAAGGCTTTGTCTTGGCGGCATCGATCACCTCCCAGACATTGATCCCCATACGGTCACAGATAATTGCCATTTCATTGGCTAAGCCGATATTGATATTACGGTAGGTATTTTCGAGAAGCTTCTCCATTTCGGCAACCGCCGGAGTAGAAACCTCGTAAACGCCGCCTTCCAACACATTGCGGTAAAGGGCGGCGGCAACCTCTGTGGAATCCTTGCCCACACCGCCGACAACCTTTGGTGTATTCTTTGTTTTATACTGCTTGTTGCCCGGGTCAACACGCTCCGGTGAAAACGCGAGATAAAAATCCTCGCCGCATTTCAGCCCGGTCGCTTCCAAAATCGGCTTTAAAAGCTCTTCGGTGGTTCCCGGATAGGTGGTCGATTCAAGGATAACAGCCATGCCCCTGTGTGCGTATTTCGCAACAGATTCGGTAGAGCCCTTTACGTAGCTGATATCCGGCTGCTGATATTTATCCAACGGAGTCGGTACAGCGATTGCGACCGCGTCCACGCCCTTGATAAAGGAAAAATCGCTGGTAGCGGAAAGCTTGCCGCTGCTCACAACCTGCTTGAGCGTATCGCCGACGATATCGCCGATATAATTGTGACCTGAGTTTACCATATCGACTTTTTGAGACTGAACGTCGAAACCGATGGTTCTGTAACCCGCTTTTGCAAATTCCACAGCGAGAGGAAGCCCCACATAGCCCAATCCAACAATCCCGACAACGGCGGACTTGTCCTTGATTTTATTCAACAGCTCTGTTTTAACATTTGACATATGAATTCCCCTATCTATATTTTCATTTGCGTATTGATTACAATTTTAGAATCTCGCGGCAGATAACATCAATCGTCTCTTCTGTAATATAGCCGTGCATCGGCAGGCTGAAAACCGTTTCGCTAAGCTTTTCGCTCACCGGAAGATCGCCTTTTTTGTAGCCCAGGGACGCATATGCCTTTTGCAGATGAAGCGGATTCGGATAATAAATCATGGTAGGAACGCCCTCGTTCTTTAGCCCGTTCATGATTTTATCGCGCTCTTCGGAACTGTCCGCTTGCAACGTATAATAGCCGAAGCTGGAAGAAAAACCGTCCTGAATCACCGGCACCTTGAATTTACCCTTCAGCCGGTCGGCGTAGAGCGCAGCCGCCCATTTGCGGTGTTCGTTTTCTTCGTCGAACGCACGGAGCTTCGGGAGCAGGATTGCTGCCTGGAGCGTATCCAGCCTTGCGTTTAAGCCAAAACGGACGTTTTCATACTTGGTGGCGCCTTTACCGTGAACCCGGATAGAGGTCAGCAGCCTGTGCTTTTCCTCGTCGTCGGTAAAAATCGCGCCGCCGTCTCCGTAGCAGCCAAGCGCTTTGGCGGGAAAGAAGCTGGTGGCGGAATAATCGCCGAAGCTACAGGCCTTTTTATCTCCAATCGCGCCGCCGAAGCCCTGCGCGGCATCCTCAATCAGCGTTAAACCGTATTTTTGGCATATCGGCTCTATTTTCAAATAGTCGGCGGGCTGACCAAACAAATCAACCGCGATGACAGCCTTTGGCTTTAGCTTACCCTCCCGAAGCGTATTTTCAATCTGCTTTTGCAAGGATTTCGGGTCAAGATTAAAAGTATCGGCATCAGAATCGCAGAATACCGGTGTCGCCCCCGCAAGGCTCACGACCTCTGCCGAAGCAAAAAAAGTAAGCGCCGGAACGAACACGGCGTCTCCCGCGCCGATTCCCTGAGCCATCAAAGGCATTAAAAGCGCGTCGGTGCCGTTGCTGGTGCTTACGCAGTATTTGCGCCCGACGTACCGGCAAAGCTCCTGCTCGAGTTCCTCCACCTGCGGACCGGAAATGAAATGGCAGCCCTCGATTACCTCGGCAATGCCGGCGTCGATTTCCTTTTTTAAATGTTTATACTGCGCGCCTAAATCATTAAACTGTATTTTCTGCATTTATTTTGTTTCCTCCTGAAGGCCCTGAGCGCCTTGCACATAGCTTCTGCCGCATTTGGGGCAATTCAGCTGCTCGTCCAGCTTTTCGCCGCATTCACAGGCCCATCCCTTTTGGCGGGCGGGATTCCCCATCATAATCGCGTGGTCGGGAACATCCTTGGTCACAACACTTCCCGCGGCGATAAACGCATTTTTTCCGATCCGGTGGCCGCACACAATCGTCGCGTTCGCGCCGATGCTCGCACCCTCGCCGATAGGCGTATGGGCATAGAACTCCGCGCCGTGCTGGGGGTATTTGCAACGCGGACGCTGCACATTGGTAAAAACCATAGAAGGCCCGCAGAAGACATAGTTTCCAAGCTCCACGCCCTCATAAATCGATACATTATTCTGTATCTTGCAATAGTCCCCGATTTTCACCCCGGGCGCTACGAATACATTCTGACCAATTGTACAGTTGCTGCCAATCGAGCAGCCGCCGCTGACGTGGCAGAAATGCCACACCTTGGTGCCGTTTCCGATTTGCGCCCCCTCATCCACACACGCGCTCGGGTGCGCAAAGAACTCTTTCGTTTCGTTCACAGCAAGACCACCGTTTCCTCTATTTGATGTAAATATGTTTTATTTCTCAGAGAAAGACAAAAACTAACCATTATTATTGGTTACAAATAGAAACATAAATCGTTCTTTATTATATAACCATATAGGGGTTAAGTCAATAATAAGGGGCGGCAATCCTGTTGACAATAAAGATTAATCGTTATATCATTTACTTTGAATTCTTGTTTAAACTGATCATAACCGTATATTTTTAAGAAAAGAAGTGTAGCTTCATGCGTAATTTTGAGAAAAGAGAAAGCTTTATACCATACAACCTGCCCGATATCACGGACGCTGAGATCAGCGAGGTCGTGGATACGCTAAAATCCGGCTGGATTGCGAAGGGTCCGCGCACCAACGAGTTTGAAAAGCAGTTCGCGGAATATCTGGGCGCAAAACACGCTATCGGTATGAATTCCTGCACCGCGGCGCTTCATGTTTCGCTGCTAACCAAGGATATCGGTCCCGGCGACGAGGTAATTACCACCCCGATGACCTTTGCCTCCACCGCCAACACCATCATTCATACGGGCGCGACCCCTGTTTTTGCCGATATTGATTACAGGACAACCTGTATCGACCCGGATGAAATTGAAAAGAAGATTACCCCGAGGACGAAGGCGATAGTACCGGTGCATTACAGCGGCCAGGTCTGCGACCTCGACCGTATCTATGAAATTGCGGATAAACACGGGCTTTTTGTTTCGGAGGACGCGGCGCACGCCTTGTGGAGCCGCTACAAGGGAAGGCTCATCGGCAGCCAGCTACCGGGGACGGCTTCTTATAGCTTTTACGCCACAAAAAACCTTGCCACCGGGGACGGCGGAATGCTCGTTACCGACGACGACGAAATTGACCGCAAGGCGAGAATCTTCGCGGGTCAGGGCATGAGCAAAAACGCGTGGAACCGTTATGCGAAGGGCGGTACCTGGAAATACGACATCTGCGAACCCGGATACAAATATAACATGTTCGACATTCAAGCCGCGTTGGGATTAAAACAGCTTGCCCGTCTGGAGGAAATGCAGGCGGCGCGCCTAAAAATCGCCGCGAAATATCAGGAAGAATTCGGCAAAATCGACGCGGTTGAGGTACCGTTCGTTCCCGAATACGAAACCCACTGCTGGCATCTTTATGTCCTCCGCATCCGCCCCGAGCTTCTGACGATCGACCGCGACCAGTTCATTGTGGAGCTGAACGAGCGCAACGTCGGAACCAGCGTACACTTCATTCCGGTAACGTATATGAGCGCCTACACTACGCGCTACGGCTATAAGCAGGGTAATTTCCCGAACGCAGAGAAACATTTTGAACGGTTGATTTCTCTGCCGCTCTACCCCACCCTAACGGACGAGCAGGTACAGTATGTGATCGACACCGTGAAGGATATCGTGGAAAAGCATCACAAATAATAGCAGGATAAGTTATCTTACGCTTGCTAAGACGCCTCTCGAAAGCTTTTTCGGAATCACCGGAATAAGCCTGGGGATCTCGTAACACAAAAAAAGCATGCGCCTTGATGTGGTTTATCTCAACCAAATCAAGGCGCATGCTATATTTGTAGGGGTTGAATATCCTTCGGTTATTTATTGTCCTCATAAATGATTCTGAGGCCATCAAGCAGAAGGGTATCGCAGAAATGAATCCTGCGTTTGCAGTGGGTGACGATTTCTCTGGACAGCCCGCCGGTAGCCACAATATGACATTTGCGGCCAAGCTCCTCCTCCATCCGTTCCACCATGCCGTCGATCATGCTCGCGGTGCCGTAAATGATACCAGATTGCATACTATCAATGGTGTTGGAACCGATCACGCGTTTCGGCGCTTCCAGACTGATGGACGGAAGCTGTGCCGTACGGCGGATCAGCGCGTCCATGGAAATTCCCACGCCCGGCACGATGCATCCGCCCAGCATATTCTTGTCCTCATCCAGCACGACAAGCGTGGTGGCGGTCCCCATATCGAGAATAATCGTGGGACCGTGGAACATTCCCGAGGCGGCCACGCAGCCCACAATCAGGTCGGCACCCGTCAGCTCCGGCCGTTCCACTTTAATTCTAATATTCATCTTTGTATTTGGCCCGACACAGATCGGGTCCACCTTGGTAAGGCGCTTAATGGCACGAATGATATGAGCGGTAACGGGCGGCACAACCGAACTGATCACCGAACCTTCAATGTCCTTCACCGCTACGCCGTAAATATCTAAAATGTCGCGCAGCTCTATGGCATACTGGTCTTCCATGCGTGAGCAGTCGGTTGCCATCCGGGAAACGAACAAAAGCTTATTATCATCATAAACACCGATGGTGACATTGGTATTTCCAATATCCAAGGCTAAAATCATAGAAAGACCCCCATCAATTTTTATAAAATTATACCAATAATTATTAAAATTTGCAATATAAAATTGATAAATTTTTAACAAATTAAAGCAAGATATCCTTTTCCTGTTTTTGTACCGTTTCCACTCGCCACCTGCGCGGTTATCGAAACAACTTCATCGCAAGAGATGCACATTGGTAGAACATTGCGGAGGCATACCACGCGGTAATCAGCTGGTAAACAGCGCTGACCAGCACCCACTTTACGCTTCCCGTTTCGCGTTTAATCGCACCGAGCGCGGCCGCGCACGGCGTATAGAGTAAAACAAAAATGAGAAAGGAGCAGGCACTTAGCGGTGAAAAGCTTGCCGGAAGCGCAACCGCCAGATTTTCGGAATAAAGCACGCTCATGGTACTTACAATAGATTCCTTGGCAACAAGACCGGTCAGCAGTGCAACCGCTGTTTCCCACGTATCAAAACCACAGAGACGAAATACAGGCGCAATTTGGCGTCCTAATGTCGCGAGAATACTTTGCGAGCTGTCGGTGATCATGCGAAGATCGGTGGAAAGCGACTGCAATAGCCAGATGAAAACCGTAGCGATGAACACGGTGGTACCGGCCTTTTGCAGAAAATCCATCATTCGCCGCTCCACATGAAGCCAGACGCTTTTTGGTGTTGGCATGCGATAATCGGGAAGCTCCATGACAAACGGTGCTGGTTCGCCCTTAAGCACACTGTTTTTGAACAGCAATGCCGATAAAATACCCATACCGATTCCAAAAAAGTACAGCAGGAACATGACCAGCGGGCGGGCTCCGACAAAAAAGGCGGCAATAAAGAGCGAATACACCGGCGTTTTGGCGCTGCACGACATAAAAGGCGTAATCAGAATCGTCAGGCGCTTGTCTTTTTCACTCTCCAGAATTCGCGTTCCCATAACGGCAGGCACCGTACAGCCGAACCCCATCAGCAGCGGAACAAAAGCCCTGCCGGAAAGCCCGATTTTACGCATGGGCGCGTCCATAATGAATGCGGCGCGCGCCATGTATCCGCTGTCCTCTAAAAGGGACAGCAGTAAAAACAAAAGCAAAATCTGAGGCAGAAATTTTAGAACCGCTCCTACTCCCGCAATGATACCGTCCACAATCAGACTGCGAATCCATATGGAGGCACCCGAGGCATTCAGTACTGTATTCGCCGCGGGCGAAAGGAAGCGGGAGATCAAAAATTCCACAGCATTCACGAAAAATGAGCCCACGGTTCCGAAGGTCAGCCAGAAAATGAGCAGAACAGTGAAAAAAAACACCGGAATTGCGAGATAGCGATTTGTTGCCACCGCGTCAATCCGGTCGGAAACACTCCTTGCGTTCCTGTCGCGCTTCTTTACCGCCTTTTGTGTTATGCCGCCGATATATTGATATCGTGCCTCAGCGAGCTCCCCCTCCGGGTCGCGGCTGAAATTCCCCGGTTTGGACACGTGATGATGAGCTCTGGGGGTTTTTGCCGCTGCAATTGCGGACTGAAGCAGAAGGGGAATCCCCTCCCCCTTTGAGGCAGAAACCGGAACCGCTTGTACGCCCAGCAGGGAGGAAAGCTTTTCACAGTCAATTCTATCTCCACGGTGCTGCACGACATCCATCATATTCAAAGCGATTACCATCGGGATGTTCAATTCCATAAGCTGTGTGGTCAGGTAGAGATTCCGCTCCAGGTTGGAGGCGTCTACTACATTTATGATAAGATCCGGCTTCTCTCCGCGCAGAAAATTCCCCGCCAGAGCCTCCTCCGGTGAGTACGGCACCAGCGAGTAGATGCCGGGAAGGTCGACAATATCAATTGTATCCTCCCGAAACTGTATTTGACCGCTCTTTTTCTCCACCGTAACGCCCGGCCAGTTGCCGACATAGGCGGTGGAACCGGTTAAAAAATTAAATAACGTTGTTTTTCCGCAATTGGGGTTGCCTGCCAGCGCGCAGGTAAGCCGTCTGGATTTTCCTTGATTCATCATACTGTTTCCTTAATGAAAAATGATTCTGACCGCCATTGCCGAAAGGATGCACGCGGAAAGTTCCGCCGCAATCGCGGCCGGAATGGTATGGCGGGTCTTTTTAATTCCGATAGCGCCATAATAAACCGCAATGGCGTAAAACGTTGTTTCAGTAGATCCGAACATTACGGAAGCCACGCGTCCGGCGAAGCTCTCCGTTCCGTCGTTCTTAAAGATCTGAGCCAGAATTGCTGTTGCGCCGCTCCCGGATACCGGCTTGATGAGTACAAGCGGCATAACCTCGGGGGGCAGCCCCAAAAAGCGAGCTACCGGAGCCAAAAACGAAGAGAGCATGTCTAAAGCACCAGAGGCATTCAACATGGATACCGCCATCATCAACCCGACCAGCGTCGGCAGAATGGCAATCACAGAGGAAAGCCCTTCTTTCGCACCCGCTATGAAGGTATCAAAAACCGGAACGTGCCGAACCAACCCAAACAGGACAATAACGCACACCGTCGCCGGTATCGCAAAAATCCCAAGCTTATCCACTGTTTGCCCCCTCCAGCAGCTTTGCCAGGGTAACTCCCACCAAAAGCGAGCAGATAGAGACCAACCATACCGCGGGCAATATGTCGAAGGGCGCAGGGGATCCGTATTTCGCCCGCAGCGTCCCCATAAAGGTAGGAATCAGCTGTATGGAAGCGCAATTAATCACCACAAAGGTCACCATGGAGTTATCCGCCGTATGGGAAGAATTCCGCTTTGCCAGCTCTTTCATCGCGGCAATTCCCATTGGCGTCGCAGCGTTGCCAAGCCCCAGTAGATTCGCAGTGACATTCATGCAAATTGCCCGCACCGCAGGACTGCCCTTCTTTAAGTCGGGAAAAAGAAGCCGCATTGCCGGATTCAGCAATTTGGAAAGGATTAGCGTAATCCCTCCGGAATCGGCAATTTTCATCAATCCCGTCCAGGCACACATCATACCCGCCATTGCAAGAATCAATTCAATGGCACTGGAGGCTCCGTTGAGCACCGACGCAGAAAGCTCGGCCATTCTGCCGGTTGCCGCGGCGCAGAACACACTAATCAAAATTAATCCGGCCCAAATATAGTTCAGCAGCTTGCTCACCCTTTACCCAGTCTTTTTCGTGTAATATCTATGAATATAGAAATATAAATATTACTAATTTGTTAAAAATAAAACTAATATCTGTTTGTGCAATTTATTGACAAAATTGGAAAAATATACTATAATATAGCAGTAATCTGACAGAATGAGCCAAATTGAATAACGAAAGGTGATGATTAATTTGAAATCTACTGGAATCGTGCGAAAAGTTGACGAATTAGGACGCATTGTATTACCAAAAGAGTTAAGAATGACTCTAAACATAAACGAAAAAGATCCGCTAGAGATCTTTGTTGACGATGATGGAAGAATCGTACTGAAAAAGTATGAACCGGCATGTATTTTTTGCAATAGCATGAATGACGTTACAACTTTTAAAACTCACAGTGTATGCCGCGAATGTATGACAAAACTCGCAGCAAGACTGGAAGAATAATTTGAAAAATAACAGGCACCGTTCTCTTGCAGGACGGCGCCGTTTTTTCTTTTCCGCCTAGTTATTCAATGAAAAGCAGCCTTATGTTTGCCAGGATAATTTTCGTGATGCAAGCCAGATGACCTGGCATCCCTCTTGCAAGCAGGTCAACGCAGCCGCCCAGGAGCCAAACCGCGATAATGAGTGGTTTTGGAATGAATTGGCTTAACGTAATTTTTACAAATTCCGCTTGCTTCAAACCATAAAAAGCGTTACTATGAAAATGCGATTAAATAATCAATTCGGAGATGAATGAAATACATGGCTTTAAAACCAACTGATGAACAATACTTCAAGAGCTGTGCCGCAGAAATACTGCAAAGCAAAGAAGTGCAATCCATGAGCGCGTTTATTCAGCACGCGAACATTTCCTGTTTGGAGCACAGCATATCCGTAGCGTATTACAGCTACCGGATTTGCCGAAAGCTCCATCTTCAGGTGGATTGCAGAAGCCTCATCCGGGGCGCGCTGCTGCACGACTTTTTTCTTTACGACTGGCATTTAAAAAGTGACCGCAAGGGTCTGCACGGTTTTACACATCCGAAAGCCGCCCTTGAAAACGCGCAGGAGCATTTTACGCTGAACGATAAGGAAAAGGATATCATTGTAAAGCATATGTGGCCCCTTACGCTAAGACCCCCGAAGTATAAGGAAGCCCTGATCGTCAGCCTTTCCGACAAATTCTGTTCCACCATCGAAACACTGCGCCTTTACCCAAACCTAATTTCACGCTAAGAAAAATCGCACCGCAGCGGTCCCCGCTTTCGTAAGTTTTCTCTTTCTTTTTCTTCTTTGCCGCGGGTGCCGATCTTTCCAAATAGTATCCTATCAATTCAAAGAAACGGAGATTCCAACATGAACTTTCACTATTATATTCCCACCCGGATTTTGTTCGGTAAGGGGCAGCTTTCTAATTTGCACAGCACAGGTCTGCCCGGAAGGAAGGCTTTCATTGTTACGTCTTCGGGGAACTCCGTAAAGCGCTACGGATACCTTGGCCGCGTGCAAAAGGAACTGGAACAGGCCGGCGTCTCATATGTACTGTTCGATAAAATCCTCCCAAACCCGATTAAATCCCACGTTATGGAAGGCGCAAAAATCGCCCGCGAGAATAACTGTGATTTTGTAATCGGGCTGGGCGGCGGCAGCAGCATTGACTCTGCCAAGGCAATTGCGGTCATGGCAAAGAACGAGGGTGATTACTGGGATTACGTATCGGGCGGAACCGGAAAAGGGAAGCCTGTGCCAAACAACCCGCTGCCGGTCGTCGCAATCACCACAACGGCAGGAACCGGTACGGAAGCAGACCCCTGGACGGTAACAACAAAAGAAGACACCAATGAAAAAATCGGATTCGGCTATGATAAGACCTTCCCTGTGCTTTCCGTCGTAGACCCCGACCTGATGATGACCGTTCCTTCTGATCTGACCGCATATCAGGGCTTTGACGCTCTGTTCCACAGCACCGAGGGCTACCTGAATATAACCGCCAACACGATGAGTGATATGTACGCGCTGAAGAGCATCGAGCTGCTCGGCAAAAGCCTGCCGACTGCGGTAAGCAGCGGCGGCGACGAAAAAGCAAGAAGCAATGTCGCCCTTGCCAATACTCTCGCCGGCATGGTGGAATCCACCTCCGGCTGCATCTCTGAGCATTCCATTGAACACGCGTTAAGCGCTTACCACCACAACCTGCCGCACGGAGCAGGATTAATTATGATCAGCCGTGCGTATTACACCGTTCTCGCAAACAGCGGAAAATGCGACGACCGCATGATTGACATGGCGAAGGCGCTCGGATATCAGGATGCCGCCAAGGCAATGGATTTTGTCACCGCGCTGGTCAGCCTGCAAAAGCAGTGTGGCGTGGATCAGCTGAAGATGAGCGATTACGGATTAAAGCGAGAGGATATCCCGAAATACGCGGCAAACGCGCGTTCCACAATGGGCGGGCTGTTCTCGGTTGATCCCATCCCCCTTACCGACGCGGATATTGTATCCATACTGGAAAAATCCTATTCTTAAAAAATGGGTTACTCCCCCCCTGCCAAAGTCCTTCGCGTTTTATGGGTGCCACTGTGCCGCACTCCAAAAGAGACGTCAGAAGCCGCAAATCGGTTTCCGACGTCTCTTTTTACTATCTAGAGATTTACGTCCTCGCGCAATTAAAGCAGTCTGGTCTGGTTAATAATCAGTTCAAACTGCAAACCAAGAAAAATTGCAGCTTGACGGCAAAGAACCATGCGGGTCATGAAGATTTCGAAGTATTCCATCACCGGACATATTTTCGTATCGATTGTGATATCGAGCGTAACCGTTTTGCGCTCCGCATTGATTTCGGTAGAGGAGCGCTCCACCGCGTAATTGACCCGGTCGTGGATATCCGCGTTTACCCTCTCTTTATCGCGCACACGGGTCCGACGCACATCGCCTTTATCCGAGAGAATCAGCGCGGCGGCAATCGGGTTGACCGCGGCAGCCGTGCCTTCGTCGTGGTTGCCAATCGCAGCGACAACCAGCGCGACCTCCTCCGGAGGCATACCCAGCCGATTCAGAATCTGGAACGCCATCAGCGCACCGCTCTGCGCATGAGCCACGCGGTTCACCACGTTCCCAATGTCGTGCATATAGCCTGCGATCGCAGCAAGCTCACACATCCGATCGTCATAATTCAGGCTGCGGAGAATATAGCTTGCGTAATTGGAGGAGCGCTTCGCGTGGGCAAAGCCGTGCTCCGTAAAGCCGATGACGCCCAAATTTTCGTTTCCATTGCTGATGTAGGCACTGATCTCTTCATTTTTTAAAATATGCTCTATTGTTATTTGGTTGTATTTTTCCATATCATTCCCCTGTTTGAAGGGCAGCCCCGAAAGCCGCCCGATTTAATCCGTCAGCATATGATACATGGCTTCAAGGCAAATCTGAGCGTGCAGCATAAAGCGGTTAATATCGATGTTCTCGTTCGTATTGTGAAGCCTGCGGTCAGGCTCATCCGGGAAGAACGGACCAAACGCCACCGCACGGCCGTGGAAGGCACGCGCATAGGTACCTCCGCCGGTTGCGTAGAGGGTGGCCTCCTCGCCGGTCACGGTTTGATAGGATTTTCTCAGCATCGTCAGGAACGGGCTGCTTTGAGCAAGATACAGCGGCTTTGTATCGGCGTTTAGAACCGTGGTAAGACCATATTCCGCTGCCTTTGCGGAAATCGCCGCTAATATTTCTTCGCCGCTGGAAGTAACCGGATAGCGAATATCAATACCAGCGGAAGCATTATCCCCTAAGAGACTCACCAAACCCAGATTCAGTGTCAGAGGTCCGGACGGTTCATCGCTCTGCCGAATCCCCATGGATTCGCCGTACAGCTCCGTCCCGATGCTTTCGCTCAGAAAGCGGACAAGGTTTCCGAGCTCCTCGGCCGCAAAAGTCTCCGATAACAATTTGATAAGATATGCGGCGGCATTAAACCCCTCCTGCGGCTGCATGGCATGAGAGGCTCTGCCCAGTGAAGTAACACGAGCGCCGTCGCTGGTTTTCTCCAGAATAAAATTTCCCTCGGCCTCTCCTGCCGCTTTCTCCAGTCTGACATATGTCTCATTCGAGCAGTATAGCTCCGTGACCGCCTTGGAAGGCACAGCGTTTACAACCGTGCCGGAGGTAAATTCGCGAATTACGCTGGAGTCATTTTGCGCGGTCAGGCTCAAACGGATGATGCCCTTTTCCCGGTTGCAGATTCCGTATTCCGAGTCTGGGGTAAAGGCCATCGCGGGCATCTGCTCGGACTTCAGATACATTTCCAGATCGTTACTGCCAGTTTCCTCGCCCGCGCCGAAAATAACACGCAGGCGGCGCCTTCCCTTTATGTTTTCGTCCTTCAGCGCTTTCAGGCAATACAGGGCCACTACGGCGGCGCCCTTATCATCCGCCGTGCCACGCCCGAAATACAAATCGCCTTTTCTCGTTAGCGTAAACGGGTCGGTCTCCCAGCCCTCCCCAGCCGGAACAACATCCACGTGGGCCACTACGGCAGCTACCTCGCCGCCATCGCCATACTCTGCGTGTCCGGCATAATTTCCGATATTTTTGGTTGTGAGATCCATGCGGTCCGCCATATTTAAAATACAATTCAGCGCTCTGGCGGGTCCCTCCCCGAATGGCTTGCCTTCCGTTTCCATACCTCGTACCGAATCAATGGCGATTAGCTCCGCTAAAGCCTCAATTATATCGGGTTGATAAGAAATAATCTTATTTCCAAAACTCATTTATCACACCTCTTTCAACTATATTATTATAACACAAATGACAATATTTACATATTGATGCTACCGGTAAAAATCACACAGACATAAAAGTGTGAAAATGAAACACATCTGAATAAATTGTTCCGCCCTGCAAACAATTCAAATGGGAATAAAAGTGGGGTGAAATAATGAAAAAATATACTTTTCTGTTTTTGACGGGCAGTACCATTTATCCTGCGCTGGAAGTTGCCTGCCGCGGTCGCAGCGATATTTCCATGGCTGCCGCAGGCGGAATCTGCCTCTGCCTGATTGACCGAATTTGCAACCAGAATATTAGAACCAGCCCTCTGGCGTTGAGATGCTTTGCCGGCTCAGCAATTATAACCGGGGTGGAATTCGTTATAGGAATGATTGTCAACATTGCGCTAAAAATGAACGTTTGGGATTATTCCGCAATGCCGATGAATCTTTGGGGTCAGGTCTGCCTTCCCTTTTCGATTCTATGGTTTCTGGCAAGCATACCGGCAATGGGAATCTGCGGCGTATGTGACAAATCAAAATACCTGTCAAGATAACCAAAAAAAGAATTGTATGAAACCTTCCGAAGCATCGAAACTTTCGGAAGGTTTTTTTAAAATTTGGTTGACAATATGCTCTAATTTGTGCTATTATTAATCTCGACTTGTGAGTGGAGAGGTGTCCGAGTGGTTTAAGGAGCTAGTCTTGAAAACTAGTGATCCCGCAAGGGACCAAGAGTTCGAATCTCTTCCTCTCCGCCATTCTTTTTGAATATGGAAAGCAATCACCGTCTATGGAGAAATACCCAAGTGGTGAAGGGGCTCCCCTGCTAAGGGAGTAGGTCGGGTAACCGGCGCGAGGGTTCAAATCCCTCTTTCTCCGCCATAACATAAACCGCTTATATGCTGATTTTATCAGTGTACAAGCGGTTTTTCTTTACTTTTAATATATCTATCCATATACAAAACAATACCACTGTGTTGTATTATTTTAGGGTCATTTACATCAAATGCAACACAAAATACAACACGATTATTTACCCATATCTCTCTCAATCAGATCATTAATATAAGCGTTCAAACTGTCATAGCCTGTGCTTTTTGCATGGGCTTTTATTTTGTCCTTATATCCTTTTTTCAATTTCAGCGTAGCGTATTCAAAATGTTCTTTATCATACTTATTACGTGCTTTCTTTTGGGATTCACTTACCGGCATGTTATCACCTCACCGATAATTATACATCATTTTTATTCTACGTGATACGTATATATTGCACAATAATTTTTATTTAAGTTTGTGCATAATTGATCTTGTTTATACGTGTCACGTAGTGTATACTATAGTCACAGTAAAGAAAGGGGCGGTCAAGAATGTACTTTTTAGAAGAGCTGGTTTCATATGTTGTTAAATTGCCTTATAGTTATGAACGCCGCGCACAAGGTACGATACACAGTGAAAAATGGGTTCAGCGTTGCGCCTGCAAAGAGAAAGCCCCGCTTGATGATTTAATGGAAAAACTCGATAGTACAAAATTTCGGATTATTTCAAACATTCCAGAATAGCCACATCGTCGCGCCGGGCGGCTAATCCCGGCAGAAAGGAAATTAACATGAAACACGGTATTATGGATATGTTGGTTGAAGCAATGAACGAGCAGCTTCCGGAGAATGAAAAAGTCGAGCGTCTTCACAGTGAACCGGAAATGGAGTGCGGAGATGGTCGGTGGAGAAAACTCAACGGGCAATATGCACCGAAGCAGAAATAAAAAATCCCCCGCGGTCGATATTACGACTACGGGGGATACTTATTTGTAAATATCAAGTGCAAAAACACTGAATCTTGTTATTCCGTTTTTCCGTCTTTTGCCCTCAGCAGCGCCGCATAAGCGCCGTTTGCGGAAGTTGATACAATTACTGCATTAAGCGGAATAATCGCCAGCACGGCTATTTCTGTGTGCCCTGTGAAGATGTTTGCCGCCACCAACAAAATTACCGAAATTATGTACGATAGCCATTGTGTAGGAATCTTGATTGTGTCCTTTAAAAACTGAGTTAAAAGACCGGTTGCGATAGATGCGCCGGCTAAAGTCGCAAGGGTTTCCCAAGAAAAAAATTCGTTCATTTTGTCCTCCTTAATCTACATAAGCGATAAATCGCTTGGTTGGTTGTTCTCCCGAGGCTGCGGTGTAAATTCCGCAGGATTGACCCGGATTTCCGATAAACGTTAATTTCCAGTAGTCTTTATTCTCTACCCGGTTTACGTGAGAAAGATTGACTACTCCTGCGGTGCCTACGGTTACTTTTGGAGTTGCATCTGATTCCGTGGCAAAAATATAGTTGTTACCTTTCGGAAAATAAACGTTAATGGTAGTATCAATCCATACTGAGGTGTCTTTCGGTTTTGGATATCCGTTATATCCCTTGGCTTTAATCATTGTCGGATAGTCTCGGAATGATATGTTGGTATCCACATTACCGGATATTCCGGGTATTTTTCCGGTGCTGCCGGTTTGCTGAATATAGCATGGGTAATCCGGCGATCCGTTGTAATCAGCCAGCCATACGTCATACTTTTTAATGGCTGTTTTAAACTTGCCGGAGCGGTAGTAATCAATGTTGGTATAGACATTGACAAACCACCCGTATGATTTCATGCGATCACAGAACGCGCACGCGAAAGAATCAATTTCAACATTCGTAGGAGCGCGTCCTTTTACTTTTGCAAAATAATCTGCCGAAGCGTATTCGTAATCATACCCGATCGGGAATAGCAGCTTGCCCTTATACGGCTGCAATAAAGCGTTGCATACGTCAGCTTCTTTCTGTGCGTCTGCAATAGAAGTGGCGTAGCTGAAATAATACCCTCCGACGTAAAACCCATGTGAAAGCGCCTGGTCTACATTTCTTCTATAGCACGGGTCCACCTGTTTTTCGTCGTTACCCATTCCGATTCGGACTAACGCAAATTCGATACCGGAAACTTTTGACCAATCAATTTGTTTTTGATATTTGCTTATGTCAATACCGTTCATGCGGTTTTCTCCTTTATTCTGGTTTGTCTGGCATACTTTTTACACGCTTAAGCAGTTCTGTGCCGGTTCCATTTCCGCCTAAATCATGATAGGGCTGATAAAGATATTCCATATTTTCTATGTCGTCTATTGTAGCGTACCCTTTTTTTCTGCAATCGTCATAAATTCCATAGATTCTGTCGTGCATAAGTGCAAGCACTCCATCCATCATAGCTCCTTGCTTTTTCCATAAACCAACAATTAAAGCAATTAACCCAGACACAATTGCAGTTATAATACAGCCTATTACAACGTTAATAGCTTCTTGCACATTATCACCGCTTTACACTTTTATCTCCAAACAGCCTTTGCTCAAAATTTTTGATTGCCTTTTTTCTGTCTTTTTCAGTAATATATCGATACAATATTCCACCGAAAAATAAGATAAGTCCTGCAAAAAATCCAATATACCACACGTCAGATTTTGCCGTATCCCATGTGGTAAAGTAGCGTTTAATCTGCGCCATTTTAACCGGCCCGATTCCAGATATTTTGTTAATATCCTCTATCGACTGGTACGGAGCTCCGGCAGATAACTTTTGAACAGTTTCCGTACCGATTTCTTTCGCGTGGAAGTTTTGCCAATCAGCAGAGGTCATACGGTTGATGTTTACCGGAGTATTAAAATAGGCCCACACAATAAGTGTGAACCCTATTAAAATTCCGATGTTAAAAAATATAATTTTATGTCTGCGAAACCAAGCACTTATTTTTTCCATTACCATCCAAGCCCTTTCAATGTGGTTTGTTCAGACCCAGTTATCAATCCGTTTGAATAAAGATCGTCAATCGCATCTGTAATCTGATAAGGTGCAATGCGAGATTTTGAAGAATCGTTATCATGATACGCTGTAATCAGCGACACGATTGTATAACTGGTTGTTCCGTTGGTAAGAACAGTTGCCCCAGTTGAGGTTGGCTTCGTAAAAGTAAAGTCGCATTCCTCAAATAGGTCTGTTGCTTCATCATCGTTAATTCCCCCAAGAAACCAATAATAAAAAACCATCATTAATTTTGCGGTAGTACTAAAAACTCCCGTTGAAAATAAATCTAAAATTATTTCTTTCCATGTCATTGTTAAACACCAGCTTTCTTGTTCATATAAAGTTGCGTTGCAGCCAAAGAGGATTCAAGCATTGCCAGTTTTATTTCAATTTCTGTTGGTTTTGGAGCGATAGGCTCTGGCAGTGTTGGTTCTTCTACTGTCGGAGTATCTCCCCATACCGCATAGACTTTCTGAATAATTTCAGTAGGGCATTGACTTTCTAACTGATTTCGGCTAGATGGATAATTAAAATAAGTTCGTTCTCCGTTCCATCCTTTATTATCATTAGGGTCTGAATGAATTATAACAGTTTCTTTTGTTATTTCTAAAATGTTCACTTTGTTTCCTCCTTATGATGCAATATAATATCCTACAAAATACGCCGCAAAAGAATCTGTTAAATCTGACGCAAGAACCGCGTTACATTCGGTTTGCGCTGCTCTGTGAATCGCCAAAAAGTCATACTCAATTTCTCCTTGCAATGATCCGGTAATTGAATATCCAGATGTATAAAAAAAGTTTATTGCTCCCCCAGGAGAAGCCGGAGCTGCCGCTGGAAGTCCTTTAATTAAGGCGGTTCCAACCATTCCTCCCTTTGAACTTATTGCAATATGGCCTTTTATTACAATTAATTTACCAATTTTATAATACGATCCTGTTTGTACGGTATGCGTTGGGGCTCCTGCCGTAGAACTTCCAACCATGTATGGGGTAAATGACCCAGAAATTGGTATAGGACATGTCCCATCGAATCCCACTTTAACTCTATTTTCAAAATCATTCATAAGCTCCGCGCTGAGTATATCTCCTTCGGTGATTATGTTGCCCTCGCTGCGGGTGGTATCGTATTCGTTTGTGTTACCGGTTGGCGTTAAAACGACGCGCCCTGGGTATTGCACGTCACGCGCCGTCCATGTTCTTGGTGTAAATGCCATAATTTACCTCCTTTAATAATTGCATAAAACAACGCCCGAACCGCTGAACCATGCGATTAAAACATGATCGTTTACGGTGGGCGTATAGTTTTTTGCGCATTTGTACGCTTTATCTGTTGCTTCTGTCTCTCCGTCGAATTTAATCGTAACGGAATAAGTAGAAACTACACTAATTACTGTGCCTGACTTCCATAAGGCGGCGTTTTTATTAGGTGGATTAATAAAAATATTATCCATAGTCTACCGCCTTTCTCGCGGAGTGAGTCATAATAGAGGAATCAAAATCAATCTCCCATGAAGTCTCAGATACAATTCCCTCAAATTGCGGCAAACGTAAAGCCACGGTATCGTTTGTACCGTGGCCTGAGACGATCGCTGTTTTAAATTCAATGGTTTCTATGCCTTGCATATCAAGAAACGCCTGCTTGCTTACCGCGTTATCAAGGTCTGTTTGCGATGCAATGTTATCAAATGAAAGCGTTTTGACTTTGTTCTGACCGGTGTAAACCGTGGAAGTTTTGCTCAATGGATTATCGTTGACATACTTCGATACCAGAGTGGCGGGCAAATCCGGGTTACTGACCGTTGCTATCCATATATTTGGAATTTCAAACAGGTTGCTGCCCTGTTCGGTGTCCGGTTCGATGATGCTTGCTTCATCGTCAACATAGGTATGCTTGATGTTTTTTACCGAAGGAGGGTCATATTGTTTCAGCAGCGTGTATCCATTGCTGTCAATATCTGTGCTGCGAAATGACATTTCAGATAATAGCTGATTTGCGATTTTTAACTTTGATGTTCCAATATCCCAATCGTCGCGGTCACTTTGCAGCGTGGCCGTGCTGTCGTCTGCAATAATTTTATTGATGCCGGCTGAAATTAACAGGCTTTGTATTGCGTCAAGATATAACGTCCCTTGCGCAAGCGCTAGACGCTCCGTTATACAATCGTTTTTTGCAAGCACCGTTGTATCATACCCGGTTGTTTTGTACAAAGTAGAGCCGCTGGTGGTTGTTTTCGGCGTGTCCTGTGGAATGAAAACGCCAAGCGGTTCTAATGAGCCGTCATTGTTAAGCCACACCTTAAATCGGTGCTTGCTCCAATTAATAAATTCATCTGTTGGCTTGCCGTTTTGGTATATGCGTCCGGTTGTGGAAATGGTTGAGGAATATTTTACTTCCGCATCTACGGAATTTACGGTTGACGTCATGGAAACAGTCGGGTGCTCAACCTTTAATTCCCCGATTTTTATTTCTCCATCCATAACGTCAACCTGATATCCGACTTTTCTTTTACCGTTCTCATACATAGGCAATTTCCTCGTTTACGTCGGTTTCCACAATGGTAAAGCTGGCAGAGATAAATTTTGCGTTGATAACCGGTTTTACATTTGCTAATGTCCCAACTGATTTATACCCTTTTCCGTCGCGGAACATGACCGTTTCTCCGTCTAAAAACAATTGATACAAAGCATCGTAATCCGATTTCCTTACAAAGCTGTACGTGTAATCCCACGATGAATTGTAATGCTCTGTTTCATCGTGAACCGGAAGTTTTCTCCCGGCGAAAAAGTGTTCCGAATAAACCCGGGTAAGCTGATTTCCAAACTTTGGGGCGGAACCTTCATTGAGCATTAGAACCAAAACGTTTTGAGGATCGCTGAATTTTGATATGCAGGCGTATTTTATAATTGGTGACGCGGTGACTGGCTTTGTGTCAAAGTAGTTTCCGGAAGATGTTGCAATCCTGCAAACATATTTGTGCTCTCCGGAGCAGGTATAATCAATATAGGTTGTGCCGGTGATTAATGCAATGGGCTTACCGTCTCGCAGAATATACCGCGTGCCCGACGCATTATATGGCTGGTGCGCCGCGTAAGGCTCCCCGACATAAGATTCTCCGACGTAGGTTACATCTAGCGGTGTCGGCAGCGTGATGTCCAGCTTTACCGCTCCAAATAGCGGAGTAGCCACCAGATAATCATCCCCGGACGGCGGAGAGTTTTCGACATGCACCGTCATGGTTGCGTAATCGCTCCAAACGCCTTGCCCGTTTTGTATGCGCAAATAAACAACGTAGTTTCCATTCGGAATGAAAGCATAAGCGGTTTGTGATCGTGCTGCGCCAAACACCGCACCGGTCTGACCAATTATATTACCGTTTAAATCCTTAAGAATAACTTCATAAGCCTGTTGCCCTACTGATTGCCAATACACGGTGCCGCGCGGCGTTCCGATAATTCCGTTAATGATTGGCGTAACTGGCTTAGCCTGTACGACGTTTGCAGCGCTGGTGCCATAAGACCCGGCTACGTTGTCGATATTATAGGTTCGGACACGCCAGTACATTTGACCGGCTTCAAACGTGTTTGCGGCTACTGTATACGATTGCGCGGACGATACAAAGTGAGAGACAAGCGATATCCAATCTCCGGTTTGTTTATACTGCAAATCATAAGCGTGCTGTGTAGAACCGGTAGATACATTATGCTGCCATGTAAACGTGATCGCGCTTGCTCCATCCAAATACTTTGATTGCGGATAAATTAGTGTCGGTGCTCCCGGTGTAGCATCCAGCGTGGTAAAATCAGCCCATGCGGAAAAATCAGTTGTGCCATCGTCCGTGATAATTTTTGCCCGCCATTGATAATTTTTACCAGTTGCCAACGTATTGGCCGGTACCGGAATATCAAGGTAATTTCGATTTCTTAGGTTAACTGACATAGCCACATCGTGAGAAGTAACCGCGCTGGTTGCTACGTCTTTAATTTCATAGGTTATTTGAGTTGCTGTTGGATAATCAATGGAATCAAAGATATCGAATCCGATAGAAAAAACGTTGTCAATGAATGGATTAACGTATACGCTAGATAGAGGAAAACGAGCGGTTAACGGAGGATTCCAATCTTCAAAATTAAAAAGTACTGAAATATAAGAATTAGCATTGGTTGAAAACCAGTTAACGCCTTTTTTCTCTTCTAGTTTTACACTGTTAAATAATTCAAACCCAATTCCCATTTGGTCATAAAAACTTCTAGGAGCTGCAATTCCATCATATCCAACATACCCTGCTAAATATGGTGTAATCTGCTGTAATATTATGCCTTGCGATGTAGTATAAAAGAAAAACCATACATTGCTTGAAGGGTAATTAGTCCAATTTATATTTTCATCAAAAGTGCTGTTCATCCATGCAATACTGCCACCTAAAAGATCAAAATCACTAGTAGAATACCTTGTAACCCCGTTATATTTTAAATATACAGATAAGATTTTTTTTCTTTTATAGTTTGTTAATGAAGTAGTATAAAATTTAATCCACGTTTTATATACGACGTTATAATGTTCACTGTCCCTTACACTTATACCGTCTTGCGAATACGATGTATTCCAATTATTACCCCATCTGCACAAAGACGGTAAGCACTCAACCGTATAACCTGCCATTAATACGCCCCCTGTACCTTAAAACGATTTGCTTGATTTGCAAGCCTGACAATGTCGTTAAACTCTTTTACGTCCTTTGCGGAAATGTTTACATAATAAGTGTTTGTTATGTTGCCGGAGGATGGCATTACGCCGTTTGGGTACACTTTTGAACCGGCAGGCAAGTCAACAATTTCGGGTCCGTTTTCACCTACTAATGCGCGGCCTCCGGGGTGGTAACTTGTACCGGTAGCATAAGCTGGCAAACTAGATACTGATTTTTGCCGAATGCTGCTCGCTGCTGAACTGCTTGAATCCATGGCGGACGATTTAACTTTGTTAACAGTATTTCCGACATTTGCCAATGAATTATTCATTTCCTGTGACTTGCCTATAATTACTGCTATGATAGCGGCAAGAGCAATTAACGCCGCAACAACGCCTAAAATAATAGCTGTAGTTTTAATGGAATGTGCATCAAGTCCAGTAAAAAAATTTCCTACAGGACCCCCTAGTCCCGCTAATTTATCCATGGTTGAAATAATTTTTAATGTGGCACTTATAGCTAATGCAATACTTCCAATTGTAATTAATATAGGTGCTGGTATATTTCCTATCATTGTAATAATTCCAGAAATAAGGTTAATCAACGGAGTTAATTTAGAGCCAACTTCAATTGCAGTATTTTTTAATGAAGTTAAGCTTTGCTGAAATTGAAATCCTGCGCTCTCAGAAATTTTTTTAAACATTTCATCAGTTTTACCGGCAACATTATTCATATCTAATAATGTTTCTTTAAAAGTCCCATTTTGTTTGCCTGTAAGAATCATAACTGCATTTAAAGCTTCTACGGAACCAAATAATTTTCCCATTTGATCTGCGCTTCCGCCTGTTTTCAATCTCACATCTTCTAGTATTCCGCTTAATCCTTTGGCTTCCAATGCTTGTGAATTAAATGCAATGTGTAATTTCTTTGCTTGTTCTTCTGCTTCTGCGGTAGGTTTAATAATATTGCTTATTGCAGCTTTTAACGCTGTAATTCCGGATGAGCCCTTTAATCCTCCCATTGATAGAGCTGCGGTTCCGGATAATACTTCATTTAATGAAACACCGGCATTTGAAGCAATACCAACTAAATCTCCAAGTCCTTGCGAAAATTCACCTACTGTAATTTTTCCTTTATCCTGTGCCAAAAGTAATTTATCCGATACGTCGGTAACTTCTGCTGTTTTCATCCCATATGAATTTAAAATTGTAGTGAGTATGTCTACAGATGTACTTACATCAGTAAATCCGGAAACAGCCGTTTTTGACGATTGCGCCATAAAGTTTTGAACATCGACTGTTTTTATTCCGGAAGATAAGGCGTCATATGTAGCTTCCGCCACATCATTAGCTGATTTAGCGGTTGCGGACGATATATTTAATATAGAATTTTGCAAATTGCTCATTGAAACAACGCTATCATCCGCAAGTGTCTTGACTTTTGTCATTTGTTCATCAAAGTCAAGAAAAGACTTTGCCGCAAGTCCACCGGCGGCAATAGCGGCAAGTCCAAACGCTTCAACGCTTTTTGTAAGTCCTCCACCAAGTTTTTCATCCGTATCAGATATTTTATTCCCAAGATCAGCTATTTTACCGCCAAACGAGTTTGTATTTGTATCTACTTTCTTAAGTTGCTTTTCATTTTCATTTAATTGTTTATTTAGAGAAATTACTCTTGTTTCAGCTTCATTAAGTTTTGTACCCCATTGAGTGGTATTTTTACCGGTTGTTTCATAAGCTTTTTCAGCTGTTTTTAATTCTTTTGATAAATCCTTGACAACATTTTGCTGTTTTAATAAATCTTCTTTTGTAGTATCAGAAGATTTTCGCATCTCTTCCATTTTGTCTTTTGCATCGGATAAAGATGTTTTCAATTTTTCAATTTGCGTTCCGGCAGCCGCATGAGAAGAAGTTGATTTATCTATTGCGGATTTGAGGGTATCAATATTTTGCTTTTCAATATCCAGGCTTTCTTTTAAGAGCTTATTTTTTGCTGTTAATGCTTCAACAGATTTCCCGTTTTCGGCGTACTTTGCTGATGCAAGCCCTAATTCTGACGAATTTAATTTTAATTGATTGTTAATATCAGTCAAAGCACGTTTAAAATCTGCTTCTCCTGTTAGTTTAAATCCAAGAGATATTGTATCCGACATAATTCATCCTCCTAAGATAGATATAATTTAAGCGCGTCTAAAACGGCGCGCTTAAATTGTTTATTATTCTTGTTGATAACATTTTAGTTAAATGGTAATATTTCCTCAAAGGAGGCGATATAATGGAAAAAGGTAAATATACTTATATTGTTGCAGAAACACATGATGAATTAATTAACAAATACTCTACGTTATTATGGAGTGTACTAGACAAAAAAGAATTAGATGAAACTACAGTAAATGCAATTGCAGGAGTTGCAGGAGTGACAAGAGATTATTGCGAAGATTTATTAATTAAAGTCCTTGAAAAATTTGAAAATTTGCATAATGATTAAGGTTGATTTATTCCAGGATGCAGCCAGTGTTTCATAGCTTCTGACTTTCTTTTTTGAGAGTCAAAATTGTTTGCATTATCAATTTTTCCGTCTTTGAGTGCCAGCTCATAGGCGGCAATTTCTTTGGGATTTCCTTTTATAATTATTTCCATATGTTTCTCCTTTCCTAAAAATGGGTATAAGAAAAGCGGCTATCGGTTTGATAGTCGCTTTAATTTTATATTTTATGTTGATTTACTGCGCTTTCTCTAAGAACACAGTCTCAAAAAGCTCTTTAAAGCTGTCTGAATAATATAACGGCTGGGTTTCCTTTTGGTTATATGGGCTGATTGCGTTTTCTCCGTATTTCAAGCCACCATCAGTCAAAGCATTATAATACTTTACTGTTCCATGGCTTGAATTTCTGCATTTCTTAATCAAAAATCCCGCGCCAATCATCTTTTCGTTAAACTTAATTGCCGACATCTCTAAACCGTATTCTTTCAAAAGCTGTGATGCAGGCTTTAAATCTCTGCTCCCGTTCAGCTCATAGTTTGGTAAAAATTCAGTTGGCAAGCCATAGCACTCATACAGCTTGTGATACATCAAAATTTTGCTTGCATCATTCGCTTTAAGACTATTCGCTACAATGTCAATAGATTCTACCAGTTGAGGGAACGGAACAGCGTTTGATAATTGCTTGCCGTCCTTAATAAAGTTCTGCATCTTTTCAAAAGCAGTAACATATTCAGCGGTGAACAACGTCCCTTTTTTACCGGTCATTTTGTTGGCAATCATGTCGCAGCCTTTTTTCGTGCATAAGAAGCAAGGCAATTCTCTGCCTGTGCTATCTTGATATATGCTTTCAACGAAAAAGTCACTGAGCGCAAAATTGCTCTCAGTAAGATGATTGCAATATCCTCGGATATCGCGTAAAAGCTCCTTATGCCGTTTTCCAACCATCGTAGCAACCTCACGGCTGTCTACCACTTGAATATCTCCATAATTCAATACTGTTAATTCGTTCATGCTTTCATCCTTTCAATTTTCTGCCAATATGGAGAAACACTTTTCCATTTTTTAAATGCTTCGTCTGCGGACAAGCTGCTGTTTTCTGGAATCATTAAAAACTTGCAAAGCTCTATTAAGTCTGTAATAGCTTCTTCGTTTAACCGGCTGGTCATGTCTAACAATTCAATCTCTCGGGGAGATAAATCTTGTTTGTGCATAAAAAATACCACCTTTCAAATTTAGGGTTGAAAGTGGCATCTACCTGTATTATAATATTTACAGGTAGAAATACCGCTGTAATAGAAGCTTCGCTCAACTTTCTCAGGGGAGGGCGTTGCTTCTATTTTTTTGTTTCAGAATTTTTGACGATTTGCTTAATATAATCTCTTAAAATATCCTGCATATCTTTGTCATGAGTAATGGAATACATTTTAAAAGATTTGTGCAATTCATCTTCAATTCTTATTGTTAATGTTTTTATTTTGTGCACCTCCTTCATTTGCAAACATTCTATCATTGCAGAATGTCAATGTCAAGAGGTTTTAAAAATAAAATTGGAAAATATTACAAAATAAAAGCCCCCTCAAATGAGGATGCTTGATCGTATAATGCTTATGGTCTTGTTATTTCAGGCCATTTGCTTCTATCTGTTTCGTCCAACATTGCTACGTCATATTCGCTATTACCTGCTTTTTTCGAGTCACTATAAAACCAAATTGTATGTAAATAATAATTATCATTGCACACGTTATAAAATATTTTGTATAAATCATTGTCACTCAAATTTTTCTTTACAACTACGCGGTAAGCTATGCATAATTTACCATCTCTAATATACTTCTGACTGTCAACATATTTATAGCTTGGTAAATTTGTCACTAAAGTTCCATATTCTGACTTAAAGCTTTCTAATTTATTAATTTGGTCTAACCTGTAAAATGCTATTGAAAACGCTATGACAAAAAATAAAGCAACGCACAATAGAATAATTTTACCCGCATATCTTTTTTTCTCGCATTTCTTTTCCATAATTCCCCTCCCACTGCCATATTATACCATCAAAATAAATATGTCAATTAGGATTTATGCCGCCAAATAAACTGGCGGCATCTAATCGTCTAATACTTCACTTTCCTGTGAATGATGCAAAGCAATATATTCATCGATCTGTTCAATCAGTTCTTTTAAAATCATGTTTTCATAATCTTTTTTAGAATACCGCAAAAGAGTCACTGCAAAATATTCAAGCCGAGCAAAATTGACTACTTCGCTTTCTCCGCCGCCAGCATCGAATTCGCTAATGTTGTCAAATCCTCGGCTTTCCAGTTTTTTCCGTCACCCAAAGCGTCGTTAAACGCATCGATGATGGATTGCGACAATTCTCCGCTATTAAAATCTCCAATAGTTAAAATGCAAGCTAACTGCTCCGGAGTAATCTGGCGCGCCGGAATGTTCAGCATAATCGCATTATATTTTTCTCCTTCGTTGATAAGGGTAGAAAGAATCCAGTACATTTCATCAAGATTATAAATTTGTTCGGAAAGCTTTTGCAGTTCTCCATATCGATTTTGTATGGCTTTCATTGCAACCATATTAAAGCGTATAGGAAAATCTTGTCCATCAAGTTTAACGGTTCTCATTATATTCTCCTTTTAAAAATAAGGGCGGTTTTAAGCCGCCCTTTTTATGATGCTGTGGTAAACTTAATAACCGTGTCCGCAAGCGTTTGACCGTATGCATCCGTCATGCCGGAAAGCAGTACAGCGTACTGTGTTGACGCAGACAAATCCGCCGTGGGATTGATTGTAAGTATCGTTTTAGCGCCGTTGAAAGTCTTTGCAGCCGCAATAATGCTGCTGTCGGATGTTTTTATAAACGGAGCGTCGCCATGATCAATCGGATTATTGAATGTAATTACAATATTTGCGTCTACCGCTACGCCGGTTGCATTGTTGGCCGGTACAGAAGTAACCGATAAGGCATCATGGGAAGATGGCATGTGGCATTTGGTATGTACATAAGCAAGCGCTTCCGCTTCGGTTGCAAATATTTTTTGCCACTTCCAGTCGCCGTTTGCGTTTCTCATGATTGTGCCCTGCATTGTAACCCCGGTAAAAGCAAGCGTTTTCCCTTTTGTTGCAAAGTTTTCAGAAGGTGGAGCGTATTTTACACGTGGGTAAACTCTGCCCATGTACTTTTTAACGTTGTCAACCAAAATTGGAACAACAAATCCGCGCCGCATATAGGGTGCTTCGTTGTCAGAATTTGCAATTAATTCTCCATCTTCTGTTATGGTGTGCCCGCAAGCTTCCGCCTCGGCAGTATCGGTAATATCGTTTAGTTCGCTTTTAATTGTGCCTCCGGTAAACGGGGCGGAAACTTCCGCCTCTCCGTCGTTTGCGTACTGAATAACAGACTCTGCCGTGATGGAAATATCTTCCGCTATTGCTTTTCCAAATACTTTACCGACGCCGTCAGACTCCGTTTCTGTGCCGTCTGCGTTTTGCGTGACCGTGTATGTATTGTATACTGGCCACCTTACGCCAATTCTCGCCATATTTAAACCTCGCTTTCATGATAAATATTGATTGGTAAATGATACATTTTTGTATCGTTTTCAAATTGTTGCGGCCCCGTGTCTCCAATTGTAAAATGGCCGTCGCGGAGCCTTTGCTTGATTTGTGGTAACAGTTCGACCAGCGCGTTACGCTGATCAGAAAAAATGTCAATTGTACCAAAATCGCCCTCTGCCTGCGTAAAATCGTCTGCAAAATATTGCGGCGTGTTAAGATAAGTGTAATACCTCAGATACGTTTTAAGCGTTCCGCCATAGCTGATTTCAGCAAGCGGTACTTTTGCGTTGTTGTACGTCAGCCCGTCAAGCGCCAATGCCGCCAATTGAAACGTTGTCATGTTTTCATCGCCTCGTTAAATACTTCCTGCATAGCGGTTTCTGTTTCAGCTTTTTTTGCTTCTTTTGCCGGACGTAAAAACGGCCTTGCAACCTGTTTAGATGTTCCCCATTCCATAGACATTGCTTTTCGGTCGTTCGGTATTCCGCGCTCGTCAGAACCATCAAAGTAAATACTCCCGCGCCATTCTCCCTTGCTGTTTATGCGCGGTTCGGATTGTTTGATTGAGGCCATTAACGCACCGTTTGAATCGTCTTTATTTTGAATAGATGCTTGCAATCTTCGTTTTATTTCCGGTTCTACAACGTCCATACCGGCCTTAATCATTTTTGCGGGTAATCCGTTTGTGCGCGATATTTGGTCAAGTTTGTTCATAAGTTCAGTAGGCAGATTAATTGTTAACGCTCCCATTAAACACCTCCGTTCTGATCGATTCGGCGAATGTGCAGTTCTAACCACAACCGGCTATCATCAGTGTCAACCGGTTCTGATGTAATTCGGTATGGGTTATCGGTATCTCCATCTAAAATAACGCGCATATTTGGCTTTATACCGGTTCGGTACCGGATTGTCAAAACAACATCGTTTTCAGACTGTGCCGCTGCCGCCGCGTAAAATGATCTTCCGGTTAATCCTTGCTTTGCTGCCCAAACAGTAATTAAAGTCTGCCAGTTTGGATCCGTCGTTCCGTCTGACGCATCGTACTGAATAGCCGCACGATGATTTAATTTTCCGGCTTGCATCACATCACCGCGATTCTATCCATCATAAGCAGCGCCTTAACGGAAAATTCAATTTCTTTTGATACGGTGTTTGTCGTTTGCCCACTAGCAGCTTCGCGGTTATCGTACCAATAGGATATAAGCATATACATAGCCTGTTTTGCAGTTTCCGGAACCGTTGCAGATGTTAAACCATATCCGCAAGTAAACCGGATAACAACAGGGTCAAGCGGTGCTAATGCGCTTGTAGGCCAAATTTTACTATACGGAGGTGAAATACGTCCCAAAATTCCGCGCGTCGAAACAACATAATCTGTATTAGCCGTCAACGTATGAACCCCGTTTGCAGAATCGGTGTATTTTACACTGTCAACCGTCTGCAAATTTCCCATCGGTATTTCTATTTTGTCATGACAAGGAAACTTGCATAACGACATTTCCCATGTCTGAGTGATATAGGCGCGGTGTTGAAAATTTTCGCAATATTTTCGTGCTGTTTTTATTAATCCTGCTATAAACGCCAAATCTTCCGTGCTAGGAGTATCCAGGCGCATATAATTAATTGCTTCGTCTGTTGAAATAGGCTCCACGGTTGGAGGCGTTACAAGCGTCAGGGTGTACTCCATTTAATCACCGCCTTATGAAGTCGCAACAATTCCAAACGCCTGTACAGCGTCGATAAGAGAATTTACGGCTGTGGCAATTAGTGTGCCGCTTGCATCGTTGGCAATGTCAGCAATAAGCGCGTGTTGCGTTCCGTGCGCTACGGCGTCGCCCTCTACGGTCAACGTGTGCGCCGATTCATCAAAACGGGCAATTTCATTGCCACTCAAATCATAAAAAACAAGATCGCCATCAACCCATTTAGAGTTTACTTTTGCAATCATAATTTACCTCCTTAAGAGTAGGGCGGATTTCTCCGCCCCACTAAATTAAACAATTCTGCTTGCAGGAATAGACTGATCGTTGCGCACTTTCAGCGGTACAAAAACAATCCCGCCAAGCACAGGACTGTCAACGACTTCGGTTGCTTTTAAGCGTACATAGCCATAACCGGACGCGGCCAGCTTTGCGGCATGAACGTAAATAACGTAGATTTGTGAACTTCCGGCAGTCGTAGCAAATCCGGAAGAAGTTGCCGCAGTCACCGCGCCGTAAGTATCGCCTGTGGTGTTAGCCTGATATTCAAACGCAATCGCAGAAGTTGTAGTCGGCGTTACATCGTCGCAGGCTTCAAGCGTAATTGTGCTGGTTCCGGTAGCCCCAACACCTTTATAAACAACAAATGCGCCTTCTATAATGTTTTTAAGGTTGATAACATCACTAACGGCAGTACCGGAAAACGCATCAGCAACAGGGTCAAGGCCTTTTACAGGTTGTAAAAATTTATCCATTGTTTATACCTCCTTATGCTCTTGCAGCCAGCGCAACAAAACTGGACAGCGTGTTTGCGCCCTTATACGGAGTAATCGGGCTGTTAATGACCGGCTGACCGTCAAGACGGTAAGTAATGCGGAAAGTCATTTCATCATAAAGGAACTGGACGTGCATAGAAGACGCCATTTGCGGTGCGCCCTTTGTGGCCAACAGGTACATAGTCGGGTCAATCAGCATAATGTCCCCAGCATCACCAAGCGCAGCGCATTGTTCCATTGGCATAACCGGACGGCCTTTTAGCGTTCCTTTAGTCATGTATTCCATTGCCAGTGGTGAGAGAGTACCTCCAGTTCCGATTGCAAGTGACATAGCGTCAAGCTGCGGCTCACATTCCTGATTAATCAGCCATACTGCGTTAGCGCGGGACGGGGAAAGCAAACGATTCCACATCTTGCTAATATTTTCGTGAACGATGGTGTCTGCGGCCTGTGCGGATTCTTTAGCCTGAGAAATCAACGCCCCGGAATTGAGGATTCCCAAAGGCTGTCCGGCACCAGTTCCGCGAAATACAGAATCAACAGCAAGAAAGGAAAGTTCCTCTGCAAACGCCTGAGACAGCACAGATTCCATAGCGGAAGAATCTGCCAACAATTCATCTGTGGCGTAGTACAACGCCATCAGTTTATTTAGCTGCAATTCAATCTTACGGAATTTAGGCTTGCTTGCTGTAACAGTGGATGCTTCGGACGCCCAATATCCTTGTACGCCGCCCCAGCGGGAACCGGTTGCGCGGCTTGTCTCGTCAATACCGTTCAGCTTTACACTGTTTGAATTTCCGCTGATAGGCACCTGCCGACACATAGTCAATAGAGGGGATTGGTCAAACATGACCTTCTGAATTTCAGAAATAAAGTCCTGCTGAACAAGAAATCCACCTTCGGAAGGCATTGTTTCGTTTGCGCCGCTTGCGTTTTGCACAGCAAGCAATCTGTTATCAATTTTCGCTCCCTGTCTGGACGATGAAACAACGGCCATGAGCTGTTCGCCAAAGTTTTTAAAAGGTCCTTTGTGGTCTTTTGCTTCGGCATAAATCGGCTCATTTGCAGGTTTTTTATCTACAATTTCTTCACCGTTTGCGTCGAATTGTTTACCTTTGTCCATTGTTTCCTGCAAGGAAATTTTCGCTTCAATAGAAGCAATTTCCTTTTGAAAGTTTGTGAGTTCTTCTGCAGTTACGCCCTCTTTATTCAAAAGAGCTTGCGCCGATGTTTTCTTTGTTGCTAAATCAGCAATCAAAGCGTTCATTGCTTTTGATTTCATTTGTGTTACCTCCAATAAATTAAATTTAAAAAAGCCTCACAGCGCAAGCTGTAGGGCAAGTTTGGCTTTAGCTTTGGCAATATCTTCATCTTTTTGCGGCTTTTCAATATCAAAAAGTCTTTTGATTGAGCTGTTCGTGCTGTTGAAAACCGCGTTTCGTCCAAAAGCAAAATTCATTGCTTCCGGTTTTGTACCAGGTTCTGCGTAAAGCATACTATCAGCAAATCCTTCTTTAATTGCTTGTTTTGCTGACATATATGTTTCATCGTCCATAAGCTGCGATATTTTGTTTCTTGAACGACCGGTTTTAATTTGGTAAGCGTTCATGATAGAATCTTTTACTGTGTCCAAAACGTCCGCTGCTTTTCTAAGGTCTGTAGCATATCCTTCGGCGTAAGTAAGCGGATTATGGATCATCATGATAGCAACCGGCGACATTTGAATTTCTCCGCCTGCCATTGCGATAACTGAGGCTGCGCTCATTGCCTTGCCGTCGATTTTTACGGTAACTTTCCCTTTATGCTCCATGAGCGCATTGTAAATTCCTGCTGCTGCAAACACATTTCCGCCATAAGAATCAATCCAAACGGTAATAGGTTTGTTTTCATATTGCGCAAGTTCATTCTTAAATATGTTTGGTGATGTTGCTTGCACTCCAGCCCATTCATATAGCCATGCATCGTTATCGTCTATGATTTCGCCCTCAATGCGCAATTCAACGCTTTCCGGTTCTGTCTCGCTTTTTGCTATGTTTTTGAAGTCCCAAAATTTCATAAGTTAGCTCCTTTCCTTTAAAATATTTTGAATTTCTTCAAGCACTTTTGCGTTTACCGCATTAGCCTGATTTGTTCCGGCTTCAATCATGTTTGCAGGTTGCAAATAAATATTGCCCCCCTCGATTGCCGGAAGATTTTCAAGCTTGCGAATGTCGTTTACGCACAGCCAGCCCCATTGACGGCCAGATGCATAGAACGCAGAACGCGCCGCACTGTCGCCGCGCATTAATCCGTCTAATTTAGCCTCAATAAAATACCCCTGTATTCTTTGCGCAGAGGTAAGAAGCTGCATATTGATTGCTTCTTCAAATCTTTTAAAAATCGGAAGCATTGTGTAAACGACAAATTCAAGGGATTGATGCTCAATGTTATTGTTTGTGCTGCGATCCAGTTTATTGACAAGGTGCTGTGGGACGCGATAAATTCGGCATATGTCCTCAATCTGAAATGCTTTACTTTCAAGAAGCTGCGCGTCTGTTGGGTTTACCGTAAACGGTTCCCAATCAAGACCACCCTCTAAAAGCATTGGACGTCCGGAGTTTTGTTGGCCGGAATACTTTTCGTCAAGTTGCTTTTTCAAACGATTAAGCGCAATCTCGCTTAATTCTCCTGGTAATTTGAATGCGCCGGAAGGATTGGCTCCGTTTTTGAAGAAATTTACACCGAATTGTTCATAAGTTAAGCCAAGCCGAATAGCGGATGCCGCATAACTGATTGGTGATAATCCGTGTATTCCATCGATAGACGGACCAGGAACATGAAACACTTGGTCTCGATTAAGAATTTTTTGTTGCGTCCCGCTTGATATTTTGTAAATAAGTTGCTTTGTATTTTGATCGCGGTCAATTGTGACCATATCCCAAGGGTAGGGATAAAGACCAACAATTTCACCGTTTGAATTTAATAATTTTTCGCTTACAGTATTTCCACCAAGATTTAACGCCATCATCCACGCTTCTTTACAAGAAAACGGCGACATTTCAGCGTTTGGCTGATAATGCAAAATATCGTAGATCGGTAAATCAGTAGTCGGCTCACGTTCTTTTTGCTGCGAGTCTTTTTTGTAAAGAATAAACGGTACACTTGCAAATGTTTCTGCAAGCACCCTACAGCAAGCAAACACGGCAGAATATTTCAAAGCTGTTTCGGTATCTATGCTGTTGCAAGGTATTGGATCGCCAGATAAAAACGCTTTTGTATACTCAGCAAGTGATATGTTAGCAATTTTTAACGCGGCTTTTTGAATTATGTTCAATAAATCACTTCCTTAAAGTTCTCTAAGCCCGTGCTTTTCGTATGGGTTTGATGATTCTTTAACCACAAATCTGACGTGCGCATTCATCAGGCAAGCAGCCGGGTCAATGCGTTCTGTAGAATGCTCCTTGTCCAGCATGATGTTTTCGTTGCAGTCGGTTCGCGTGACGGCGTTTCCCATACCAAATGCAATAACCGGATTGTTATCGTGAATTATATTTCCTTTGTAAACTTCGTCCCGAAAATTCTTTGTTGGATAGCCAAGTGTCAACATTCCCTGTGCAATGTCTACCGGCTTATATCCTCTATCTTCAAGGCGTTGCGCTAACCATGTTGCCATTGCTCGGTCATAACAAACTTCGCCTTTCGCCCAATGGTTGGCTTCATAGGTTTTATCAAGGTAATCAAGAATGTAATCGTAATCGACTACACTCCCAGGCGTTGCAGTAATCCATTTGTCATCTTTTGACCATAAGTCATAGGATGTTTTATCATGCTTTCGATGGACTTCCAACGTATCAGCAGGCATAAACGAGTGCCCTTGTATGCCTATTTTGCCATCTGGTAGTCGTATTTCATGTCCTAAACTTGTTAAGTCTATGGACGCTGATAGATCAAGGCCAGTAATAACTTCGCATCCTTCGGTGTTTGGAAATGGGTTTTCTTTTGTAGCTCCGCATTTGTTCCATTTATCCATTTGCATATAGCCGGATTCGCGCTGATTTACCCATACGTCCATCGTTTTTGTCAAAAAATCACGCATCTTTTCTGGCTTGTCTTTGGCAACCAGTAATTCGGAACGCGTGTTTTCAAGTACAATAGGGTCATTATATGTGATCGGGTTTGATTTTCTCCAGAGCGTTTCGTCGTTAATGTCATCAATCAAATTTCCGTCAGCGTCTTTGTCCAGTTCATAGATAACAGCAAAATAACGGTCGTTCTCAACTGGATTATCCGGGTCAAGAATTTTTGACACATAGGTATATTCTTCTTTGTAGCATGGAGAATTGAGATTAACTCCTGCGGTCGTTATGATAATTAAAATCGGCTGCTTACGGGTTTTCATACCGGAAGTTAAAAGGTCATAATATTCTGATGTTTCATGTTCGTGGTATTCGTCTAATATTCCGCACTGAGGATTAGACCCGGAGCCTTTTTCACGGTCGTCTTTTGACAATCGGATAAAAGTAGACCCGCTTTTCGGATGCTCTATTGCGCCGTACCGGGTGACAAATTTATCTTTTAGAAAGTCACACCGCTTATAAATCAAATTTGCTTCATTCCAGACATATTTAGTCTGCTCTCGTTTTGTTGCGCCGATGTAAACTTCTGAACACGGTTCACCAAATGCGGATTCTTCATAAAGTGCTACGATTGCCAAGTCCTGTGACTTAGCGTTCTTACGGGCCTTTTGAATGTAGGCGTTACGGAACCGGCGCAATCCGTTGTCTTTGCGTATCCATCCATAAATTTGCCCAAACTCAAATTTTTCTGTAATATGCGGTTCTTTGTATGTACCCTCTAATTGTCCTTTGGTATGTTTGAACAATCGCATCCAGTCGAAGAATGTGTTTGCTTTTGCTTCTTCGAATATATATGGAAAATCCTCCGTTCCCTGTCTTTCAAGGTCTCGGAGGAATCTCATGCAAGCCCAATTATTCTTTTTGCAGGAAACTATTTCTCCGCTGATACAGTCATTGCAGTATTGAATAAGTTCGCCGGTTAGATTAGACATTTCCAAACTTCCTATCTAATTCAGTTTTTTGCGGCTCTTCCTGCTTCTTCGGTACGTTTTTTACTCTTGCCGTAGGATTTAGAAACAAGCGATCCTCCATTTTCAGCAGCATATCGCGTGACCGGTTGAGATTTCCTTCCATTCCGCTAATAGATTTATACATTGTTACCATCTGGCCAGAGTTTTCGCATTTATCAATATCACTTTCCATGCGTTGAAGTAATTGTTCCATTGCATCAACCTCAGAAGTAAGCAGGCAATACCGGTTAATTATGTTTTCATCCAGTCCGTCAACATAGTCGATTTTTTTATAGAGCTTTTGAAGCTTCATAAACATTTCAAGAGCAACCGGATTGCTTTTTACTTTCTTATTTGGCTGATAAGGAGAATCTGATTTTAAGGACTCCTCTTTTTTCTTTCTTTCTGCAATTTGTTTCTTTGTAAGATGTGTTTTACCTTCCAATAAAATCAATTCCACAGGCTTTGACGGGCGTCCTGCCATGTTTTTAGCTCCTTTCTATCATTTTTGAGTAGCTTCTTAAATTAATCCATAAAAGGAAGTTTTTACACAGATTAGGCCAGCGCGGTCTTTTCTTGCAATGCCCAGAGGATTTTATACCCCCCTACTTCTTTTTAATTTTTAGAAATTGATTGCTAATTTTTTTCAAATGTAAATTCCCGTGAATATCACAAATGATTTTATAAGTTTTCCCGTTGTCGTCATGCACTATAACGCGGTCAAGGTCAATCAGGTCAACGTCTGGCTCTTTGTAGCTTTTACTTGGAATAAATAATTCTATTGGGTTTAAGACTAATGGGCCTTTGCATATAGGGCAATTTCTTCCATCAGTTATTGTTCCATCAAGCATAAATGTACGTCCGCATTTTAAACAAACATATTCTTTTTTCATTGCTATTCTCCCCTCATCGTGCGCCTAGAATGGCACTCATGGCACAGTCCCATCAAATTACTTTCCTCATACTTCAACGCTGGATAGTTTCTGAGCTTTCGAACGTGGTGAACTTCTGTTGCCGATATGTACTTGCCTTGCTTAACACAATCAACGCATAGCGGATGCTTGCTCAAGTATTGAAGTCTGAACCGTCCCCATTGCGAATCATATCCGCGCTGCCTAGAGTTCTTACGGTAATGGTCACGCTGTCTGTATTCCTCTATGTGATCGTCACAGTATCCAGATACATTGCGTGTAAGATTAGGGCAACCAGAATGTTTGCATGGGCGTAATGGTCTATTCATTTCGATTCCCTTCTACCCTATTTTGTTTTCTTAAATGTTTTGGTTTATATCTTTTTGTCCACATTAAAGAAATGATTTGCATTATTGTTTCAGCAACGCAAAATGAAATAAAAAGAATTCCAAAATGAATCAAATCTATTTGATTAAACATTTTTTCCCCTCCCGCACCACATTAACCTATCCCATTCCGCTTGCAATTCAGCAAGTTTTGCATTCTCATGGATTGACCGGCGTGGCTTGTTTTTGAGATTCAGTATTTCCCGATATAAGATTCTGCGGCGTTGCGGTATATCCATGTTTGTTCCTCCAATACGCATCGGCCCGTCTTTCTGCTGCTCCAAATACTTTCGCATTGAATTTTGGTTTATACTGTGGTTTCATCGTAATCCTCATAAAAGAACCAGCGGCAGTAAATTAATACCGTCGCTGGTTTGGTTTGTTATCGGGCAGACTTCGATATCTGCGCGTACGTTCCAGAACGTACAAGATTGTGCGTATTCCTTTTCGCCACCGATAACTATTCAGTTTGTTCCCCTAGTACAAGCAAAGACATAGGAGAAACGGCAGTTGATAAAGCCGTTTGGTGCCAACATCACGTTCCGACCGTGATTCTGTCGCTTATAAGGCAACCGCACTACCATTGTGCTATATTGGCATACGCCCAGCTTTCGTATCGTTTTCCCTTTCGGTACTCTGCCGGTCTACTTGCTGGGTTAATGTCAGTTTCGTACCCACACCATTAAAGCGGCTATTCCTGACTGGCGCCAATCGTGGTATCATTGCAACCTTGTTTGGCATATATGCGCCCGGAGAAAGAATAAGCCGGGCGCATAGGGAATATCTAAATAATACTTTTAGGCATACTTTTACACTATGAATTATATCACGGAATTATTGATTCTGTCAAGAGAATTTCAATTTCTTTTGGAAATAAACTTCTAAAATCATCGTCTCTTAAATTACCAATAAAATAACAAGTTCCAAAACATTTTTTTCCTTTTACATGAGTGTTTTTTATGTAATCATTATTTTTTCGATTTGTAGCAATAATTACTTTTTTATAATACTCAAAGTTAGCTTTCCCTGATTCTAAGACTCTTTCCATGCTGTTGATATCGCTTCGTATAATTTTTTTATAAGGTTTTTTGTCAGGTGGTACTACTAAAATTAAAAATTTCGATTGGCAGTTTTCCAATTTATTTTACCCCTTTTTATAATTATTCCTTTAAGCATTGCGGAAGCTTTAATTTTAACCAATTCGTCAATGCACCAATTTATTTCGTTTTCGATTTCAACAATTTTTTCAACAGCAAACTGAATTTTGTTTGGCTGTTCTCCACCCTTTGGCATATCTGACAATGTAGGCGTAATTTTGGTTGCCCTTGCCATCCATTCAGCGCGCTCCTCAAGTAAACGATCGATTCTGCGGCTAATTGCTTTATATCGCCCTAAATACTCAATTTTTTCTTGGCTTGTCATATGCCCTCCTTTTAGCACTTCTCAAACTCAATTTTCATACCTTTTGCTGTTGCATACTCAAATTCCATCCGTGCGCCTTTGCTATTCTCCCATCCGTGAAGAAAATACACTGTGTTACAAGCATCTATCATGGCGTAACAGATAGGCATATAGGCATCGTGTGGCAATCCCTCTGGCATAAATGCCGGATTAAAAACAATATGGTTTTCTGATAACATACGGTCTACACGGTCAAAGTTTTCGCGATAGTCTGGCTCTCCGGTAATTGGGCCCGCTATGTAAATTACACTCATGGTTCACGCTCCTTTAAAGCAACTTCGGCTTCGGAACGGGTAAAATAACACTTTCCGTTAATTCCCGAAAACTGTTCAAGCCCTTCATATCCCCATTCTCCGGGCAATGACAATTCCCATTTTTTATTTTTATTTTTGGAAACTTCAAAACCCTCTGGAATATGTTCTGAAATTACATAGGGGCAATGCTGATTTTCTCTGTCACAGCATACTCTGCCAATTTCCTTATCATAATGAGCTTCATTCCCGTATTGGCAGTTTTCACAATCGAAATAACTTTCTTTGATGGTATAAACCGTATCCCCTGCATTGCACGGCAACACCACAATCAACCCGTTCTCGTACTGCTTAATCAGCTCCGGTATCAGTTTGAGCGCAGCGGCAGGATTTTCAGAGTACGCGTCGCGGATTTGTTGAATAATGTCAGGCATGAGGTTCACCGTCCCTATCGTTACGCATATGGTAATCATAAATGGCGTTGAGTCGGTCAGAATAACATTTTAAATCGCGCACCGTTATTTGTTGGAGCTTTACCATTGCCTTGTGCATCTGCTCTGAATGCTCAATTTCTATGTAGTCTGTGCTTTCCGTGGTAAAGCGATAATAATAATTTAGCATTCCACCGTATAATGATTCATTTAATGTGCCTTTCAGAAACCTACGCCCTGCATATCTACCTTTTGAATAATCAAACTGCGAATTACTGCTAGCGTAATAGTGCGTTTCTGTTTCTTTGGTAACATCAAAATAATCTACTTTGGGCTTTGCATTTGGATTTTTGAGATCAAATCTCACTTCAACAACTTTCATTCCGCCCATCCTTTCGTATTCCGTAACCTTTCCATGCGTTACAAATTCCTATTTTTTCTCCGTGCTCTCCTTTGTGATGATATGTACCTTCCCACGGGCAGGACGGCTTTTTATTGTGTACACAGTTTTCGCAGCTGTTACTCATGGCTATCATCCTTTCCGTCCATCAGAGCCGCGCAAGTAGGACAACGCCGCATAGCCTTTCTAAGCTTTAGCTCTTCTATTTCATCATGGCATGAAGAGCATTCCAATATAGGTTCGTGATGTTGACCATAAAATCCCGTATCAATCCAGTGTGCGTGTATTACTTCCCGAACTTCACCGGATTCGATGCAGCGGAGGATGTTTTGAATCTTGTTTTTAGCATTCTGCCATTCACAACCCGAGCAACCTGTTTCTGAATAATGGCAGGCATAAGCTTCGTGCGCGGCATCACAAAACGATACTTTTTCAAGCACTTTCAATATTTCCGCCGCTTCACCGGCTGTCATTTTATTTGGCATGGTTGGCCTCCTTTGAACGTTTCAATACGTCTACAAGTGCCGCAATTATGGTTACATCTAATTCGCTGATATCTTGTGGCTTATGCTCTTTCCTAAACTGATATTTGAAAATTTCAGAGTTAAGCGCGGAAGATACTTTTATGGGTTCAAGTGGATTGTTTATATCGGCTATCCATTGTTCAGCGTGGTGATATTTTTCAAGTTGCTTTGACTGTTCGTCAATTACTTCCGTAAGCTGTTTGGAATATCGCGCCGCCACAGAACTATAATTCTGATTTTTTGCCCATTCATAAGCTGTTTGCTGTTCTCTAGTCATTTTTCCGCCTCCCCTTGCATCTTATTTCCGTGCGGTTCCTGCGCCTGCTGAATTCCGCGCCATTCAAAGTGGCACGGCTTATCATCGTGGCAAATTCCTTTGCAAACATCGCATCTTCCAAGTTTTAAGGCACTTACTTTTTCCGTACTTATGGAAAGAAATTCTTTACAATCTGCTATTTCGTTTGCAATATGATTTATATCCTTAATTGCCATTTCCAGCTCCTTTTTCAGCGTGGAATTTTCTGCCTCCATCCGTTTCACCTCGGCAATAAGTGCCGGAATATCTGTTCGGGCGTGGGCGATAAAATCTATATTGGAAAATACTTGATCGTTAAAGTCTGGTGCATTAGGATAAACCGCACGTTCTGTGACTAAATAGCGCTCATCTTGTGAAATAACTGCATTTCTGCCATTGAAAAGCGACTGATGCGTTCCGTCTCCAACTTTCCACGGTCCCCGCGTTGCCGCCTGCTCACGGGCCTTGATTTCTTCAATGTTCATTTCGTCCTCCTTGTCATTATTCGGGCAAACAGCCCTCTTGATTTACCCTCTTTTTGCTTATAGCACTCATTGCAGTAGCTGTACTCCTGATATGTCATATGTTTCATAGCCCAAACTGGAATGTTATATCTTTTTTTGCATTTCAAGCAAATCAAATACATTCGCATTTCTTTTTCCTCGCTTTCTTCCGGTCTTTTCCCGGCTTAACGTACATTGACTTCATCGTTTGCAATCGACGGTAGGAACCTCCGGAATTGCGCTGTTTACTTTTCATATGGCGTCACCAAAACAGTAATACAATCTCCATCGTAAAATTCATGGACAATTTTTTTGACAAATTTCCGGTTATCGTCATGAATTATCCAGCCTTTTAAAGCGTCCTCTACCATTTTTGCTATGTAAGCGTGATTACTGCAATCCAAACCGTCATTCCAGTAAAATGTGATTGTTACAGGATTATCACTCATTCTCTGTGGAACGTTCTGACGCATCAATTCCGCGTGTACAGTAGAATGCCAAAAGTTGCTATCTTTTTGCCTTGCGCGGTAATGCTTGCCTGCGTAAATAGCATTTAAGCTGAATTGCTTGGAAAACTGTTTCATACCGGATTTTGTTTTTGGATATTGAATTGTAAATTTAATTATTAGTCACCGGCTTTCTCAAATCACGCCCACAGTTTGGGCAGAATTTAAACCTTTCAGGCTCTGTAGACGTTCCCCCACTATGCAACGCAATTTTGGGAACTCCAAAAATCTTAGTTGTAACCGCTCCGTTGAGTGCTTCCCCGTTGCAATACTCGCAGCCTTTTTCGCGCTCGGATTTCTCCTGCAAAGCTGATAAAATTTGTTTTCGGTTATTTCTGACTGCATTAGCAATAATTATAAGAGATTGCCGAAACTGCCGAACTGTTCCAACCGAAAATGATTTGTCTGCTTCTTCAATCGCTTTTTCAACTACGCTTTTAATCTCGCTCATAGTACCACCTCTTCCGGCAGCTCATGCAATTTATCAAACAACTCAGATAAATCCATGTTTGCCTGTATTAATTCACGCTTGGATGGAATTTTTCCTTTATGGATTCCGGTTATTAAGGCTTTCAAGTCAATAATTGCTTTACCAGCCTGTATGTTTGTCATAAAATCACCCCATTAAAATATCGTTTACGCTTTGACGCTCGTACTCGTCAATGTCAAATGTAGTTTGCTTTTTAGGTTTTTGCGGAGCGTCCTTTTCAGCCCATTTCAAAATTGCCAAATAATGATTTTTGTATTTATAACCTTTCAATTCAATCCCCTTGGAAAGCGTTTCAATCTTATCTTGCCAATCAGTAAACTTCACTTTCAATTTTTCAATGTCAGAATCAGACAACAATACATTTTGATATTCGCCGTATTTGTGTTTTACAGTACGCGCAGCGGACGAAATATCTTCTATACTTTCCTTTACTTTACTATACTTTACTTTACTTTCCTTTACTGGCATAGGGTCGGCATTGCCGTGGCATTGCCGTGGTAATGCCGGGGCATCGTTCCAACGCTTTAAAGCCTTTTTTCGTTGGCTTTCTCTGAATGTTGACAGGTTTTCCATGCGCCGGTTTAAACTATCCGAATAGAAAAATTCATCATTTTCTATCTCAAAAAGTCCGTATTGCATCACAACGGTTTTTACCTTTTCGGAAGTCGTATTGTACCGACGCGCTAGAGCCGGAATAAGTGCAAGAGGATATTTATATTCCGGCTGGTCGCGCAATGTTTCAATCAGCACCCAAAATATGCCGTATCCCTCCATGCCTAGCTGCTCAATAAGCAAAACGCATTTCGGATCGTCTTTTGCGTTGCTGTCGTGAGAAAAATAGTAAGCGTCCTTTGCCATTTTACCCTCCTAAAAGAGACTTGACTGTTTGAACTTTTGCTCTTCTCGCGCAGGATTAAGCATTTTTTCCTGTGCGTCCTTATAAAAATTTTTGTCAACCTCAAACCCAAACGCATTCCTGCCAGTCTCATAAGCCGCCCTAAGCGTTGACCCACTTCCGGCTACCGGGTCAATTACAACGTCTCCAGCATCTGTAAAAATTGTTATAAGCTGCTTTAAAATTCCTATTGGCTTCTGCGTTGGGTGTATTTTGGGGTATTCTTTTTTGTTGTCTCTCTTCCATTCAAACCAGTCGTAAATCATGTGCCCATTGTTATTGAACTTAGGCAACTTGTCACGATAAAGCACAACGGCTTGTTCTGTTGCACCTACAATTTTCATGTTTGCCTTTAGTACTTGGGCTGAATAATTTTTACAGAAAAATAGCGGATAAGAGTGCATAAACCCATATTTCTTCCCGTATTCAGCTACCATTTGCGCCTGATCAAACGCGCAAAATACAATCATTGCTGGTGCTTTGCCTTTTTCTTTTGGCTCTTTTATTAGCAAACGGCTACAAAAATGCATATATTCTGCAATCTTGAAATTTCCATCTGTGTTAAAAAAATTCTTTCCAGCCTTTTCGCTTTCACCATTTTTATTGTCTCCGCCTTCATACCATGTCGGGTTTGAAGCATAAGCATTATTCCCAAGGTTATATGGAATATCAGCAATTACCAACTGCGCTTTTGGAATATTGTATCCCTTAAAATTTTGAAAATTGTCATGGTAAAGTTCTAATTTTAATTCTCCCAATTATGTAATTCTCCTTTCAAAACGGCATATCCCCCATGTCCGGCATTTCCTCAAAATCTCCTGTGCCACCTGTAGCGTATTGCGTCGGTTCATCGTGCTTTGTAGATGGATTATTGTTGCCGTCTTTTTTTGACTCCGCAAAATGCACGTTATCCGCGACGACCTCAAAAGCCTTTCGCTTGTTGCCGTCTTTGTCGGTATAACTACGGGTTTGAATACTGCCTTGAACGATGATTGCAGAGCCTTTTTTGAACCACTTGCAAACCAGTTCCGCCGTACCGCGCCATGCAACGATATCAATGAATGATGTTTTCTTTTTGTCTCTGATGCCCTGGTCATTGGCAATCGTAAAACTGCATACTGCGATATCATTTGCGGTGTGTTTTAGCTCAGGATCGGAAACTAAACGCCCCATTAAAACAGCTATATTTAAGCTCATTCTTCTTCCTCCTCAATGTCAATTCCATGTTCATCTTCTGTAGACCCAGTAAAAAAGCAACAATTCCCATGGCATTTGCTTTTAAACTCCCATTCCACGTCAATTGCTTCATCTTTGTTTTCCTCCAGAAATGCATCGATGCGCAATTTATCTTGTAGTTTTTCACGTGCATCTTTTTCAGATTCAGCTTCAATGCTCCCGTACATAGTACCGCAAAAATCAGCGGTAAAATTATAAGTTTTCATAGCTATCCTTTCAGCCACAAAATGCGGCACTATAAATAATTTTTTCCGTACTCTCTGATAAAGTCGTCGGTGGTTGCTTCGGGGTGTTCATCAAGCCATTTGCGTTCGCCGTACTCATGCAGCTTTTGCATATTGATTTTGTTGTTATGTACCGCCTCTTTCCCAAACTCGTGACATTTGAAATGGCAAAGATAAACATAAAGTCCGTCGCGCTCTGATTTATCGCGCCGCCCGTTGCCTCCGAAAATATGATGTTTGTCAAGCGGATCACCGTTTCCGTTTGCGCCGCAAAGCCAACACTCTTTCATACGCCCCACTCGCTTTTCAGTCTTGAGAGTTCTTCCGGCGTGCGTGTTTCGATATCCATTTCTTTGCACTCGCTCACAATTCCATCAAGCAATCGAGCCATTTGTTTTGTGTCGTAAGTGGAAGAACCGAAATACACTTGAAATTGATGTCCTGTCGTGCCGTTCACGGTGATTTCTCCCAAGTCCTTGCATAGTTTGTACTCTCGCATAAACATGTCCTTAGCGGCCGTCTTGACGACAATATGAGTAAACACGCCGTACCGTTCAAGCATTACAAGGTAAACTTCATCTTTGCTGGCGTTCATCAGAGCCGCCATTTCTTCGAGTAGCAACCACATATAAGCGTTTGCGTTTAAGGATCGCTTTTCTCGGTATTCTTTGATGTCAACAACGTAAAGTTTGTCTTTCATGGACTCAATAAATTTTTTGATTACGGACGGAAATTTGACTCGAAGCATGAGCCAAACTCCGTCGCCGTCCTGCATCCATTTTGCGCGGTCAAACTGCGTAATCATGATTTAACTGCCTTCGTTTGGGATTTCTCCAAAGAATTCATTGACCATTCATATTGCTGCGGGGTAATGGTGTCAAGAGACTTAGGGGGATTCTTTGGAAACTTTTCAGAGAGATATTCAATCCATTGGGGAACGCTCCCGCCGACTCTCAAAAGCTCTGTTTGCAACGATGCCTGGTCAACCTTGCTTATGTATTTTGGTTGCTTGTCAGGTTGCTGCTGCAGCTTTCCAAATTCGTCCGTATCTGCGTCTTTTGTGTCGTCAATCAGAAACATTCCATTCAATGCATACTTTCGGGCATAACTAGAAGCGGCTCCGGTTATTTGGCTGTCGTCCATGCCTTTTTTAATTTCAGATTCACGAGCAAAAGCGTGATTTTCGATGAATTCACCGTCTGCATTTTGCAGCCTTGCAGTAGCTTTGACATAAATTCTGGTTCCTGCCGACTCAATAGCATCGTCAAGTGTAAGAGTTAATGCGTTTTCTTTCAAAATCGGTTTCAATGCTTCCAAAATATCTTCGCAACTGCGGTAATTGTAATTACCAAAATTGTTGTGCTGACCTTTTGGAGCTTTTAACGCAATCTGCGCAGCGGCAAGCTGTTCAACTATTTTCATTTATTTTCCTCCAATACTACCGGGCATTCGTTTCCGACACTCACAAATGGATAAACAAGATATTCTCCGGTTAATAGGCATTTCCAGCGCTTAAGACTGTCCTCGTTGCGGCAAAATGGGCAATACTGACAGACTGTCTTATCCTCTGGAAAATTGATCGTGACGTTCACTGTGCCCTTTGTATAATAAGACACGCCCTTTTCAAATGCCATTATTCGTCCTCCGCCGGCGGTTCTAAGGGTTCTTCATGTTCAAACGGGTCTGGCCCCTCCTGCCGGTCATACTGTGCCTGCGCCCATGACATACCGTAATCATCAATCATTAATATCCTCCAAAGCTTTTACGGTTTCTTCCATCGTTTGCGGCACAACTGAAATAGAATTCCTAAATTGTCTGCATTTTTGACATTCATCATACCAATAATTTGATAACTCTGTTTGTTTCTCCAGTTTGTCGCGCAATTCAAAATTTTCAGCGGCAAGGCGGGCAATCAAGTCTTTATCGTTCATTTCATTTCCTCCACAAACTCACCATTTTTAAGAAAGTAAAATGTATCTGACTTAATAGCGGAACCGTCTACCTTGGCGCACTGGACGTCAATTATGTGCTCTGCATCTTCATCCCATTCAGCAACGACAATCCAGCAACCTAATGCTCCTTTTGCTTTGCTTTCATAACCGGTAGCAACGGCAACAGATTCTTTACCTTCTACGGTAGCCGCAGACCGGTTGCCTGTGTTGGTAGCCGCAGACTGGTAGCCTGTGTTGGTAGCCGCAGACCAGTCACCTGTGTTGGTAGCCGCAGACCGGTAGCCTGTGTTGGATTCTTTTGCGTTATCCCAATCCACTTTTTCAAGAATAAATTTCACGCTTGCATCAATAATGCCTTTTAATCCGATTTCAGCGCCAATCTTTATTTTCTTTCCGCAGCGCTTGCTATCGTCATCGGTTTTTAATGAAACTCCATCGAGTTCAACCTCACAATAACGGCTATCAGCCGGAGCATAATAACCAAAAACATCAATTGGATTCTCGCAAGCATGAAAACCGGAACTGCATAAATCCGCTTCTGATTCCTCGTATGACTTTCCGACTTCATATTGAAAAACCTTTCCACTCGGCGTACATTGAAGTTTAGAGTTAAAACCTTTGAATGCTTTCATCTTGACAATCTCCATTTCTCACTATAAAATAGTGGCATAAGTTATTTCTTGCGCGCCGTTTTCAGACTGCAATCTGGAAGCGGCTTTTTTCTTTTCATAAGCACGTCGCTTCAATGCGTTTCTGTGTTCTCTCTTTTCTTCCGGAGTAAGCAAAACGCGCTTTGGCTTTCTGGAATTTTTGAGAATGATATCTGTTTTCTGGTTCCATTTTTTCCCGGAATTTGTATACCTGGTGCATTCGGCGCCGGCTGGGCAACCGCGTTGCCGTCCTGTAACAAACATATAATCGCAGGTATTATAATCCGTTCCGCCTTTTGACCGGTAGATGCAGCCCTTGCATTCTGGATTGCCTACCATGCTTTAACACCTCTCAGTTTGCGCCCGTGAGCCTTAACCACGTGCTTTATATAGCTGTTGGTTTCGTTCTCTACAAAGCCTGCAACAATTGCTTTCTTTGCGTTTAGCTCTGCATTCTTGCGATTTTCTTCCGCTTTCCATTGCTTATGCGTAAGGCAAGCTGAATCGGCGTGACATCCAACAAAACGCATTGTGCAATCTTTGCATGGCGGCGGTGTAAACGTCACTTTGCTCTCTCCTTTCTGATTTCACACGCTGAAAAGTAGCATATCAGCGCGGATAGAATAACCGACGACCAGTTTTCATAAGTGCAAAATATTACGATTAACGCAGGAATAACGCAAATGAAAATTTTACATAATACCAATTTTTTACTCGCCATAATAAAGTTCATATCCTTTCGCTTTTAATTTTTCGGGTGTTAAATCTCCGTTTATCAGCTCCTTTGCCGCGCCTTTAATTGACAGTATTTTCCCATCAGGAGATAATGTCCGTTCAGCTGCAATGTGATGCAATGGGTCAATGATCTGATATTCGTGGATATAGGTTCCGCAGTTTTTGCGCCAGCGTTCAAACATTGGAATCATCCTTTCTAGTACTTTACGTTTATGTAATCTAAAACTTTGCCAAGCCCTAACCCATTTTTTGTGTGCTCTATTTCGTCCAAAGTTAATTCGCCATTGTCACCAATATACGGTATATATTCGATGTAGCTATACTCGTCTTTGATGCAATAATCATACTGTTTCGGATGAGTGATCTTCATTCGCTGGAATCGGTTTGGTTCTTTTTCAAGATGAACACCAAACATACAGAACATGCAGCCTGTACGGTCTAACCCGGTACAGTGATAATGTTTTGTGGTTTCAAACAGTTCTGTCTGTCCCTCATTATCTGCCACAACATCACCGTAAACGGAGCAATAAGGCAGTCCGGTAATTTTGAGATATTGCAAAACGTCTTGTTCAGTCCAGAAAGCCATTGGTGTAGATTGCGGATGATTCGTCGTAAAAGCATTGCAACCTTGTCTATACCATTTTGATTCTCTCTGCTGACTTTCTTCTGTCATAACCCCTACTAATGGTTTTTTCCCGGAATTCCTTTCATATTGATGGAATGGATTTTTCTTCATTATTCCGCAACATCTGTCTGTTATTTTAAAAGGAGAATCTATAAGAAAAGCCCACTTTTCCATATTGTAGATTGACGGATTTCCGTTTTTGTCTTTTTCATCCCCTCGGAGTTGGCGATATCTTAAGCTATCAGTCCCACTTGAAATGTTGTACCTTGCTTCTGAAATTGCGTTTGAAACCGCCTTACTAATAACCGGATACCCATACTTTTTAATCACCTCGTCAAATCGCATCTTAGGCCGCAGAATCGTGACATTTTCATGCTGTTTGACAAACTGCCTAATTTCTGGATATTCAAGGCCTGTATCAACGAAAACCGATTCAATGTCTGGATAAACACGTCGCGCAAGGTCAAGCAATACGGTTGAATCTTTTCCTCCACTGAATGAAACATAAACCTTTCCATTGTAATGCTCATACCATTCCATAATGCGGAGCTGTGTAACTTGAATTTTCCGTTGTAAACTCCACGCTTGCATTGTTTTTAAATCATCCCGTGTCGTTTTATCACTCTCCTTTACTCTCATTTGCCGCGATATTTACGATTTTGAACACATCGTAAACAGACAGGTATTTTTCGGATATTACGCTCTCGACAAACACGCCTAGCATTGCGCATAGTGCCTCAGTGCTATTGGTTCGGATATCGCAGCCGGTTGTATCGTCGTCAAGATGCATCAGTAAAACAGTTGATTTATTGGACATAGGCAAGCACCCACGTAAACATGCCAGCGTACAAAACATTAATTGCAACGTGATTCCAGCGTGATGCCGGTACGCGGTCTTTCCCGACAAGATACAAAACCCACAAACCTAAAACAATAATTATCGCTGGAATTTTCATGCTTTCCCCTCCCGAATCAATCTCAGGCAGTTTTCAAAGATACCTACATAGATTTCGTTATCGCAATGGTCAATCATGCTTTGTAAGGTTTTAACCAGGTTAATGTGAGCCGCCTGTGCTTCGATTTCTTCCATAGGGTCGTACTTGAATTTGTTCATAAAAGACACTCCTTAATAAAATTTGGGGTACTTTTTGAACGTCCGATAATTTAGTTTTTATCTGCTAATCGTTTTACGCTGTTTTCAATGCCTTGGTATGTTTCGCTTGCCATAAGCACATTTAAAACAGTGTTAGAAAGCAAATCTTTTGTCTGCTGGTCAAAAAGCGTTTTCAGTTTAACGTTAATTGACTTACGGATTTCATCAACATTATTGCTCATAAAGTTTTCAATCTCTGAATTGACACAATTTTTCGTAAAATAATCTTCAAAAGTAGTAGAATATCCTTTGCTGTCCTTAAACTTTCCGGATTGAATAATATTTTTTATTTCGCGTTTTACAAATTGTTCAAAAGTGAGTTCCTCACGGTTTTTATCCCACACGCCTCCAATGGTAATTTTTTCATTTTTGTAAATATCATCAACCATACTTTTTACAATTTCGTGTGTATGATTGGTAATCTCCTGCTTTAAAGCTGGAATAATTTCCGATTTTGCCTCTGCAAGAACAGCAGATTTTAATGAAGAATAAAGTTCTGCATGCAATTCGTTAAGAATAGACCGTTTCAATATTTTAGTTTCTACCTGAACCGTAATTTTTGCTTCTTCGGTTTTAATTGTAGTGCTTTCCGTAGGGTCTTCGGCTACCTCATATTCTTCGTAATCACAATCGTAAGACATTATATAATCTCCTTTTAATAATTTTTGGAACGTCTGTTTACTTTAAAAGTTCCGGGCTGTTACCGCCTAGGGATAAGGTCGTATTCAAGCTGTGCGCCTTCAAGGGTATCAAATACTTTTTCAGTACCGCCCATCCGGTCAACAACAGTAAAATTGACTTCTTTGGATATAACATTGACATTGACATACAGATACTTTCTATATCCGCCGCCAATATGTGCCGCCCATTCCGTTTGGATGCTATTGTTCATTCCGTCTCACCTACCAATTTTGATATAGGCATTTTTATTGCCTTGCTGATCGCGCGGAGTTCTCTCAGGGTAATATCGTCGGGGTTCTTTCTGCGCCGATAAAGGGTCATGCGCGTTTCGTGCATTGCTTTTGCAACATCTTCATAGGAAAGATTGCTTATTTCCATGCCGTATTTCAGAACAGCATTAAACGTTCGCTTCAACTTTACGTATTCATACTCTTTTACTTTCGGCACAAATTTTTACCCTCCAATTCTTTAATAATCTTTCGGATTTTTGCTTTCTCGTCCGAATCCAGCTCTTTTCTGAATTTCCGTGTCATAGTCGGCTCACTGATTCCCATTTCGTCGGCAATCATCCAGAGCGTTATACCGCGAGATTTTGCAAAACTCCGAATATCGGTATTCCTCAAATTTTGTCCTCCTTTAAAAATTTGTTGATAAAGTACTGCTGACCTTTGCCGGTAATCTTTGTGGTTTTAGTTGTAATTACTGAGCCGTCAGGGTTATTCACTGTGCGTTCCTTAATTTCCATCAAGCCGCGTTCCATGCTATATTGCGTTGGCATATTGTAGCTCTCTCCGCGAGACATTAAGTAACCGTTATCGCGAAGCCATTGAAATAAGCGCTTTTGCCCGATCTCATGACCGTTCTGCCGTATCATTTTAGCCAAGTCGCCAATCAGTATTGAGCTTTTTGCGGTTGCTACTGCGTCCGCGAACAATATCTTTGGTGCGTCCTGCTGTACCTTTTCTTCAAGATTGTGCAGTTTACGGTGTGCAATTTCTAGCGCCCTCGCCATAACCTTTTCAGGACTGTTCCAATCCTTTTCAAGACCGATAAAATACTGCCGCGCCTGCTTGCCTTTTTCGGTACGCTGAATCATGCAGAGTTCTTTCGCCATGTCTATTGTTATTTGAGCATCTTCTCCTGGTCTGCCTCCGGTACTTTCGGTCAAAAATGTCCGAAAGTCTATCCCATCTGTAAACCCATATTCGCACATACGTGGGAACCAATGGCGGAAATCTGTTTCAACTTCCAGAAATTTATGTAATTCTCTTGCCGACACCGTTGGCCGGTCTGAATCATAATTGATAGCGATTAAATCGTTCGTGTTTATCATCCTTTCTTATCTGCGGCGCTCCGGTTAAGGAGTCCGCGCAAATTTTAATTTTGTGCTTAAATCTCGGTTTGTTCTTCCCGGCCTGTTTTCCCAACTTCCGTTTTCGCTTTTTGTTTCAGATACTTTAAACCATCCATCAGCAAGATAAATCGTTCCTTTGTGCTTTTCTGCCGTGGATGAATACGCAAGAATCCCGATTATTTGAGGCTTGTGCTTCCGTATGTACTTCCGTGCCATGCTAAGTGCATGACTTTCAGTGCAATGCGGTGTATCGTCAATAAAAACCATCCGGGTAAGTTCAAGCATATGTTTTTGGTCAATCTTAGGGCTGTTAGGTCTGCCCCACATCATTGCGCCGATTCTCTGACGGTTATCATCTAAAAATTCAAGTCTTAAAACTGCTCCAGCAGGTGTCGAATGCAAATAGTGATGTTCTACTATCCACTTATCTAATTCCGTGGAATGAACTTCTTGCAAAATTATGTTATCTCCCTCTTTCTGTCTGCGGCGATCCGTTGCAGAACGCCGCAATATTGCACAATAATCCGTAACTATTTTGTTACAATAGTAGAATCTTCCCCCTTTCGTGCATTAAAGCATTGACATATAAAACGACACGATGTATCATATTTGGTGTTGAGCAAAATAAATAAACCGCGCTTTTAAAATGTCATGTTTTAAAGGTGTTCTTTGTTATTTAATCATCATCATTGAATCTGTTATTAGTATATCCAAAACAATCTTGGAAGTCAATGGATTTTCCAAGATAGTTTTGGATTCTACTTTTATCACAAAGCGGTGGAAAATTTATGTTAAATATATCTAAAATCAGACTATTGCTAAAAGAACAAGGGTGGAGCGCTTCTTATTTAAGTCGAGCGTTTGATAAAGGCCCTACATGGATTGCAGATATGGAGCGTGGGCGCGGATTACCTGATGAAACAACACTTCGTGCAATTGCTGAAAAGCTTGGCACTACTGTAGAATATCTGACTGACCAAACTGACAAAAAAGAGCAAAAAAATAAGCCCGCCGCTGAAAGCGACGAGCTAAGTAAAATGGAAAAAAACATTGTTGAATTGTTTAGGCTGATTCCGTCTGAAAAGCAAGAAACAGTTTATCGGATGATAGAGGCTGCTCTAAAGAGTCAAGGATTATTGAAATAACAATTTCCGCAGATTTTACCGGGTCTGATGATTTCTCAATCATTTGTATGATATTTTCCTCATATTCGTTTTCCAATACAATTACCCCATTCGTATTTTTTCATTCCCCTACAGTTTACGCTCCATGGGTTGGTCACTTCCTTAAAAATATCTTTTAATGACAATATCGGCATTTTGCTGATATTTTTCACAGGAAAACATTTCCTGTGAACTTATGTTCTATTATATCACAAATTTTAAACTTTTCAAGCACTAAATATAGGTTTTAAAGTCTATATATTGGGGGGTTATAATATGGCCAACGCAAAAAAACTGCCAAGTGGAAAATGGCGTACTCTTGCATACGGTGGAAAAGATGAAACAGGCAAAAGGATATACAAATCGTTTACTTCTGCTGATAAAAAACAATCCGAATTCCTGGCGGCAGAATACGAATTAAAGCATAAGGCTGAAAACAAATCCTCAAAATTAACATTCCAAAAGGCTGCGGATCGTTACATTGAAAACAAAACCAATCTTCTTTCACCGGCAACAATCCGTGGATACCGGATAATGCAAAAAAATTGTTTTGATCTGATGCTTAACAAAGAATTAGAATCTATATTTTCCAGCGATATCATTCAGAAGCAAATGAATGAAAACGCAAAAGAGTACGCGTCCAAAAGTCTTAAGAATCAATTTGGCTTTATCTCTGCTGTGATGGGATATCACAAATATCATATTGATAATGTAACGCTTAAACCGTCTGAAAACAAGTCGCTTAAAGTTCCCACCAAAAGCGAATCATTAAAAATCATGAAACTTTTGGAGTCCGCGCCGGAAATTGAATGTCAGGTGTTGCTTGCACTCACTTGCAGCCTGAGGCAGAGCGAGATCGCCGCAATTAAAACAGAAGATATAAACGGAGACCAAATATTTATACACGCTGCACTTGTCCCCAACGAGAATAATGAATGGATATATAAATTAACCAATAAAACAAAAGCCAGCACACGGACAATTGATATGCCAAAATACCTTTCTAAAAAGATTGCTAAAATAGCAGAGTCAAAAAAAGATGGTTATATTTTTAACACAAGCCCTATAGTTGTTTTAAAACGGTTCAAAAAATTGTTGCGTGAAAATGGTATGCCTGAGTATACGATACACAGTTTAAGGCATTGCTTTGCCGCTACATTACACGCTCAAAACGTACCGGATAAATACGTAATGAAAATGGGTGGATGGGCTAGTGACCACGTTTTAAAAAAGGTTTATCAATACGCTTTTGACGATGAAACAAGCAAAATTAAAGTCGAAACGAATAAGTATTTTGACAGCATTTTAAATCAAGATGCAACACAAAAAGCAACACAAAATAAAAACACATAGGTTCAGAGCCAATTATAGGCTATTTTTGAGGGTTCAAATCCCTCTTTCTCCGCCAAACAGCTAATAAAGTCGCATGAATGCTGAATTATTTCAGTAAACCATGCGGCTTTTGTTTTGCCTAAAAGTGTTATTTTGAGTATCCAAAAGTCAATAAATAGCACTTTATTGCTACTGTGTATCCAAAAAAATACCCGCCAATTTTTCAGCGGGTACATAAATTATCCCAAAGCTTTCCGGTTTGCTTTCAAGCATCCCGATTCTTTGGTCATGGTTTTTAAGGATATCCCCCATCGGATTGAAAGTGATTCCATTTTTTCAGACTTATCCTCAACTTTGTCCAGCCGCTCTTAAAGCAACCAGCCAAGGCAGCCAACTATTTCCATCCATTTAATAATCCCCAATAGCAGAAATGAATCTTCTAAAATTCGGCGGTAACGCAGTTTTTGCCTTTCGCCTTTGAACGATAAAGCGCTTGATCTGCCCGTTTAATAGAATTAAGACAATCCATATCCGTATCCGTAAAATAAGATATCCCTACTGAAATGGTAATGCGCCGCCTTACGTTATCGGTTGCACATTCAAATTCAGGCTCCATAACAACTTCACTCAGCTTGTTTGCAAAAGAGACCGAATTCTCTTTTCTTAATCCGTTGCATATAATTAAAAACTCATCTCCGCCCCACCGGCACAAATAATCCGTGCTGCGTATGTTTTGATTCAGTATTCCCACTGTTTGCTTAAGCACAAGATCTCCTTTGTCGTGTCCGCACAAATCATTTACTTGTTTGAAATTGTCAATATCAAACATAATAACCGCAGCATTTTGCCCAGTGGTTTTGTAATGTAAAAAAGCGGAATTCAAGTGGTTATCTGCGCCTCTTCTATTGTAAGCTCCGGTTAGAGAATCCTTATACAGCCCATCGCTATACGCTTTGCTGGTTTTTTTAAAGTACCATTTTTCCATCAGGGTAAAAAACACCAAAACTAAGACTACTAAAAATAGTGTAATCGCTGCTACCGTAATTACATTGTTTTTTAAACTTTGTTCATGCTGGAGTGCCGATTTATCCACATAAGCTGTAATATCATCCAGGTGCATACCCATCGCAATAATCCAGTCATACTTCTTATACAGCTTTGCGTAGGTTATTTTTTCAGAAACGATATCGCTATTTTTCTTAACAAAGAAGTAGTTAAAAAATAGCTCGCCGTCCTTCTTAACCCCTTCAAGCTCAGTCAAGTAGGGGTGATTTCCCTTAATATCCGTCATGCTCGTTGAAAGATACATACCCTCGGTATTTTTAAGATTTGGGTGAATCCGCCGAATCGCATAATTTTCCCCGCCATCATAGTTGACAACTTCGTTTACCCAAATGTATGCATTATTAGAGAACTTGTTCCGATATATTTCATCATAAATTTGAGATTTTACCCGATCATCAATAATTTGCTGGCTGACATAAAAAACAATATGAACATTTTCATTTGTGAATTCAGTAAAAACGGGGCAGGAGGTTTTTATCTGCAGCATATCGTCTGCACTTAAAATGCTGCTGCTATGATTAATTCCTTTGGATTGGTATCGGATTTTTTCAGTTTGAGGATCAATTATAAACACAGAAAAATCTTCATTTTCATCAAAAAGCTTGATGCTTGCGTCTAAAAAGATATCATTTGTGGAATAGCTCAGACCTGCCAGCGAATTTTTAATACTATTGGCCAGATTAAGGTAGTATTTCGCTTGATTATTTTGCATCTGTTCAATATCCACTATAACATTATTTACCGTATCCTTAATAAAGCTTTTCTTTGTCTCTATAATACTCTCTCTTATTGTCTCATAATTCTCTTTTTCTATTTTACTAACGGAAGTAACATAAGCTATACTATTAGCTATCCCCAAAGCTATTAGCGCAGAAATGATTAGGGCACGATATTTAGTCCTGATCTGCTCCATTTTTCTCCCACCTATCACTACACTCTGTACGACGACTGAAACGGCAATTTAAAAAGTATGACAAATTGCCAGCAAAGATATCATGAAGGAGCTTTCATTCTGCTCGCTTGCATTTCTTCCAAATACCTGTTGCTTCATACCTGTTTATTCAAAAGGAGAAAAGCTACCTGCCGTATTTGCTGAATTTTATCTGTACTACTTATTTTTATTTGATTATTTCAATTGTTATGGTTTAATTATAACGGCTTATCAACTATTTTTCAACAATTTTCGACAGTATTGGAAGGCACTCTTTCAATGAGCAAGCCCGAATTGATTACTCTGCTGAGAAAAGGGTTGCCTTAATGCCAGAGCGGCGGCTTTGAATGCATCAATTCAAAACCGCCGCTCATTATTCTTTGATTTCTGTTTATTTCTTGCCCGGGCCGCTGTTCTGGAACAGCTTTTGATGCAGCACGGCCCCCATATGGGCACAATCAATTTTTAATGTCTCATCGCAGGCTTTTACAGCTCTGTTCCGATAGCCAAGCCCGCAGCAGCCAAGCGCAATCAGATACAGGCAATGCGCACGGTTGCGTTGGTTCAAATCCTCGTCAAACAACTGTAAATCCGGCAGAGAAACCGCGAAATAATCAATGCGTACATCATCAAAGATATGCTTTTCGCCGTAATCAACGAGCTTATTAAAACGACTGAACGCTTTTTCTGCTTGGCCAAGCCTTTGAAGGGCAAGACCCTGATAAAAAATCATGTCGGCAGGCTGATCATTGTAGTACATCATCCCCGCAGGTTCCTGGTCACCAGCAGCCGCAAGCTCCCAGCTCCGTTTTGCCCCCTCCGTGTCACCCAGAGCTTCGCAGGCACATCCGAGATAATAATAAATATCGTTATTCTTTTCGCCTTCCAGCTTTCCCTCGCCCAGATTTTCGGGGAAAATAAGCGCTTTTGTCAGCAGTTCCTTCGCTTTTGCCGCCTCACCCGCTTCCAGCGCTTCCCTTGCCAGCTCCACCAGCGCGAGCATATACTGTTTGGTTACCTTTCCTTCACCGCCCTCCCATGGATGGAACTTGCGGATTTGGGTGTGCTCATAAGCCTCTTTATGACGTCCGAGCAGATTAAGCAGTGTAATATACTCCACACACAGGTCGTCCCGCTGCTCAAATACGTCTTTGTTCGCGTCATAATTTCTGACGCGCTCGGCGGGTGACATACCGCGTTTTTTATAAAGCTGGTCAAGCTCAAGAAACACGCGCGCATCGGTTCTATCCAAAGCAAATGCGGTTTCCAGTGCCTTCTGCGCTTTGTTCGGGTCATGCTCCTTATTGTAATAGGCCAGAGAAAGATTGCGCCACGCAGTCGGAAAACTGTCGTCAAGCTGTACGGACTTTTCCCAAAGCTCACGTGCCTTTTTATACTGCCTGCGGTCGTACCAGAGGTTGCCCAGATAATAGGGTGCCTTTGCGTCTGACCGAGCAGTTTCGATGGCAAACTCCAAAACGGGGATATCGTCCAGCCGGTTCGGGAAGCAGTACAGCGGGCTGCGTCTCACGGCTTCTGCAAGAGCCGCCTGACTTGCTTCGTCATTGCCGAACAACGCCTGATAATAAGCTTCGTAATAAGCAAGCATCGGATGTTCCGCAGTGCACAGGTTCAAAACACCAATCGCTTCCTCAAGGCAGCCACAGGAGGCATATTGGGAAGCAGACGCAAGAAAGGTCTCCGGCTCGTTGCGCATTAGGGCAAGCGTTTCCCCGTGACCAATTCCGGTCAGGGAAGCCTGCTCCAGGCTGGAAACATAATCAAACGGGTCCAGGCGGAGATTTTCCGCCAACCATATCTTCGCTTCTTCCGTTTTCCCAAGCTTCCGCAAAATCAGTGCCTTCAGGGCGCGTGCTTTGATATTGTGAAGGTTCTTTACCAAAGAACGCTCCGCGTAGCCCAGAGCCTCCTCCCAACTGCCCTTGCCCGCAGCGATCGCGGCAAGGTGATAGAAGGACATTTCCTGCTGCGCACTGGTCCAGGTAGCCTTGTAAAACGCATCGAAGGCTTCGTCATTTCGTTTCTGATACAGCAGACTGAGTCCCAGATTATAATAAGGCTCACTGTCATACGGATTCGGATTTTTCCATATGATACGTTCTACCGCTTTGCGGAAATACGCTTCGCTGTCGCGGAACAATCCCCTTCGGAACAGCAGCAAACCGTAAGCGTTGTTCAAGCGGCTGTCTCCCGGGTCACGCCTTAGACCTTCCAGATAATACGGGTCGGGAAGGTAGGTTGCGTGGCGGTACTGCTCGATATGTAACCCGGTCAGGTAGAGCTCTTCATTAGTCGGAATTTCCTTTGGGTCCTTCGCGGGTTGTGCCGGTTCGGGGATTTTCTCAATCTTATCCGGCGAAGGGGTGTAGCTGAGCATCAGACGCCCCGCTTCATCGAAAACAGATAAGGTCAGTTCCTCTTTTCGAATCCCTTCCGCTGGAATTCTCGCGGTCAGAACATCGTTTGGTGAAATGGTTTGAACCGCTTCGTACAGAGTGGTACTCCCAGCTTGCAAAAGAATTTTTGTTTTATTGTAAACGCCGGTAGCGTATACGCAAAGCTCTGCGGCTTTTCCGTCTGCTTCCAGATTCAGAACAACCTCTGTGTTTGCGTTTTTAACACTTCCGGCCTTTTTGTAGGGCATAAAATACTGGGTAAAGCATTTTTCCTCGAAGGGCTTGAGCCATGTAAAATCCGGCTGGTTGTCGGTAAACATGCCGGTCATCAGCTCAATGTAGGGACCGTTTTCATCCGTGAGATTTCGGTCCCACGCCTTTCCGAATTCGCCGCTGCCCCAGGTCCACTGCTTTTTGCCCGGCGAAACATGGTGATCGGCGATATGCAGAATGCCCGCTTCTACGCTGTAGTCATAGCCGCCAACAAAATTAAAGTCGGAATGGTATGCCATATAAGAGGTCGGCACGGGGATGTTCTTATAACGGGAAATGTCCACACCGGCGCCGTAATCATGCTTGTAATACACACCCGTGGCTACGGGAAATTTAGAGACATCACGCTTTCCATGATCCATGACCGCGTGAACGTCCGGCGGAAAAATGGATTGGGTGTAATCATTCACGCTTACGGCAGGATTCGCCCACCACAAAAACGTTTGCGGCATATCCGTAGGATTATAGAGCTGCCCCTTAATTTCTATATAAGCCCGGTCTGGATAGAGGGTGAAGCTTGCCATGCCCTTCGTCCCGTTAATTTTGTCCGTTTCGCTGACACGCACAGTCCTGCTTCCGTCGGAGTTTTCGCACAGCGTGTAATCCACGGGAGAGAAGGTGGAGGGGCGGTGATGCTGCGGCCAGTTGAATTCAATTCCGCCGCTGATCCAAGGTCCGGTAAGTCCCACCAGCGCCGGCTTGATTACCTCATTGTAATAGACGAAATCATAGCCGTTCGTTTTATCGTACGCGCGCTGAATCCGCCCGCCAAGCTCCGGCAAAATCATAACCTTAAGATAATCATTTTCAAGAAAAACAGCGCTATAGGTCTGATCTTTTTTCTCATCATATATTTTATCAATGACAGGGATAGGATACACCTTCCCGGAGCTGCCCTGGTAAACACGCTTTTCTAAAAACATGGGGTTTTTATCAGCGGCGCCCACTCCGTAGGTAGGTATTGTCACTTCTTCCTGCCATACTTCCACTTGTTTTGCAATATGCTTCATGAAAATGCCTCCTGTTTATCGATTCAGATGATACCGTAAAATACGTATTTGACTATTCTGATTTAAATATCTATAATTAAAGAAAAGATTTCTGTTTTTTCAAACTCAAAGGAGAATCTGACGTGAAAATAAATGACCAAGGCGTTCTGGAAGCTTCCGATATTTATTTCCACACGCACAGCTCGCAGGCTAAAGAAATGTATTTTTACCCGCTTTGCACCGGTCATTATTTTTGCGACAGCACCTATTCGGTAAATCGGCAAAGCTATAACAGCTTCCTGATTATTTATGTTCGCAAGGGCAACGGCTTTGTAGAGCAGAACGGACGTCACATTCCGCTTAACGAAGGTTCCCTGGCGTTTATTGACTGTTATTTGCCTCATCAGTATTATACAAACAGCGGATGGGAAATTTACTGGGTTCATTTAGACGGGGTTCTCGCCAGACCGTATTTTGAAACCGCTACGCGCGGCGGCATTGTGTTTGCACCACAAAACCCCTATAATGCAGAGCACTGCATGACCAAGATTTTTGAAGGCTACAATGGGCACCGGAAGATCAGCGAGGTCGTTGTTTCAAAAATTATTACGGATCTGCTAACGGAGTTGATCCTGTGTGCCAATAAGGTAGTCTCTAATTATAATAACGCGAGTGTGATTGAAGAGGTTTTAGCTTATATTTCAGAAAATGCGGACAAACCGCTGACTCTTGGTCAGTTGGCCAAAAAAGCCTCTCTAAGCCCATACTATTTTACAAGGGTGTTTAAAAAGGAAACCGGTTTTACACCGCATGAGTATATTATTCGAGTTCGCGTTGAATTTGCGAAATTTCTGCTGACAACAACGGATGCCCGAATTAAGGAAGTCGCTTTTCGCAGCGGGTTTGAAAACGAAAGCAGCTTTTGCACCTCTTTTAAAAAGGCTACCGGTACAACCCCTTTGAAATTTAAAGGCAGCAACTCAAAAATTTCAAAAAATAACCGCCCTGCAGGTAACTAGAACAGGGCGGTTTTCTTTTTGAAACCACTGTACCGTCCCATGAAGGTGTGCTTTACACATCCACTCTGGTAATTTTCAGCGGCCGGTTTGAATTGCAGCTAAGCTCTGCTTAGTTTGCGGCGGCACCCATAACCTGCTTGTAGTTTTCAGAGGTAACGATTTCGGCGCTGACCGCTGTTTCCTGCTGCACTTCTTTGCCTGAAATCTTATCAAGAAGCACCTGTACGGAACCGGCACCTACGGAATCCGAGGAGAAATATGTGGCCGCTTTCATCGGGGAGCCGTTTGCCTTTTTGAATTCGTCTTTTGCAAGGTAAGCGCCAAGACCCACTACACACGCGTTTTTATCCAGCCCGGCACTCTCAAGCGCACGGCACGCGCCTACGGTACCCTCTTCGTTGGCACCGGTAACCAGCCAAGTCTTGATTTCAGGGTGCGCGGTAAATACTGCCGAGGCCGCAGTGTTTCCCTTGTCGGTCGTTCCGTCGTAATCTGCCTTAAAGATTCTGCTCTTGTTAAAATCGGCACAGTTTTTTACAAACGCATCCTCTTCGCCCTTTGCCCGTGGTACGCAGCTGGAGACCGTATCCATGGTCATAATCAGCAGGCCGACATCGGATTTGGCGGCAAGGCTGTTTTTATTTGCGTATTCCGCCAGCCATTTGCCGTTGGCCTCGCCGATTTTGTAAGCATCAATGCCAACCCAGGGAGCGATTTTTTTACCGCTTCCATCCTGCAGCGCGTCATCGGCGGCTATAACCGGGATATTTGCCGCACTCAGCTTGTCCACAACAGACTGGGACATCGTCTGGTCAGGGATGCAGGTAACCACGCCGGAGGCTTTGTTTGCGATTGCGTTGTCGATTGCTTTCAGGTATTCTTCCGGGCTCATTTTGGCGTCGACATAAATAAATTCGCCGCCGGCTGCCTCAACCGCCTTTTGAGCTGCTTTGCCTTCATCGATAAACCAGGTTTGATCGCCGGCCTTGTAGATGCCGTATACGGTCAGCTTTGCGGATTTTGATGTGGCAGAAGCCGCTTCAGAGGGTGCTGCGGCAGACGCAGCCGCTGAGCTTGAGGGGGCGCTGCTGCAACCTGTAAACGCGGTGACAGCCATTGCTACTGCTAAAATCAGAGATAATGCTTTTTTCATATACTTTTCCTCCTAAATGATTTTTTATTTTATTCACATACCTTATGTATGTTGGCTGACAAAAAGATCAGGCATTTTTCATGCTGGCCGCGAGCAGCTGCTTGTTGCGCTTTTCCTTACGCAGGTAGTCTGTGGTAAGTGCAAACAGCAGAAGTGCGCCGCGGGCGACATACTGCCAGAACGAGGGTACGTTTACCATGATCAAACCTGTATTGAAGGCCTGGATCAAAATAATACCGAGTACGGTACCCCCCATGTTCCCGACGCCGCCGGTAAAGGAAACGCCGCCGAGAATAACCGCTGTAATAGCGTCAAACTCAAGGTTGACATTCGCGGCGGGCTGGCCGCTGTTCATTCTGGCGGCAAACACGATTCCGCCGATTCCGCAGAACAGACCCATCATAATAAAGCAAATCGTAATAATCTTCTGGGGGTTAAGCCCTGCAAGACGCGCGGCGTCCTTGTTTCCGCCAATTGCGTAGATACTGCGCCCGAATTTTGTTTTTGCAAGGATAAAACCAAAAACCGCAATGGAGATTACCATAATCCATACGGAAAGGGGAATATCAAGAAAGCGAGCTTTCCCGATCTCGATGAATCCCGTATCGCTGATTGCAACCGGCTTGCCGTCGCAAATGATATAGGCGAAGCCGCGAAGGATTGCCTGCGACACCAACGTTGCGATAAACGGGTCAAGCCTGATTTTGTTGACCATCAGCGCGTTGCAGACGCCGACAGCAGCGGCAACCGCCAGAGTAATCAGAATGGATACCACCAGCGGAACCTTCCAGCTTACCAGCAGCGCGCAGAGCGTTCCGGAAAGAGCGGCTAGCGAACCAGGCGACAGGTCGTTCTGTGCCGCAATGATCAGGTATGTATGACCGATTGCCACCAGACCGACCAGAGAAGCCGCAACCAGAAGGTTAACGATATTTGTAACAGAAAAAAAGTTGGAATTAATGGATGAAAAAAGGATAAAAACCAGAACGATAGCCCCCATCAGTACTAATTTTTCACCACCGATTGCACCGAGTGCATTCTGCAATCCTTTTTTCTCTTTTGATGTTTCGTTCATTGTGTGTCCTCCCCTATCATGCCCATACTGAGAAGCCTATCCTCGGTTGCCTCATCATGGGAAATTTCGCCCACAATTTTAAGCGACTTCATTACAATAATGCGGTCGGAAAGTCCCATAACCTCGGGCATTTCCGAAGAAATCAGGATAACGCCGAGCCCCTGCTTTGCAAAGGCGCATATCATGCGGTAAAATTCCGACTTCGCGCCCACGTCGATTCCCTTGGTGGGCTCGTCCAGAATCAATACCTTCGGGTTTGTCGCGATCCAGCGGGCTACGATACATTTCTGCTGATTTCCGCCGGAAAGCTCAATGATTTTTTTATCTGCCGACGGGGTTTTAATTTGAAACTCCTCAATTCCCCTTGCGGCAACTTCCTGTTCCTTCTTTTTATCTACCACCCCAAAGCGATTGGAGTTTTGATTAAGCATGGAAATATTGATGTTCCCCCGAACACTCAGGTTTGCGAGAATCCCCTGCATTTTCCGATCCTCCGGCACAAGCACGATTCCGTTGTTCATTGCATCCTTTGGGGAATGGTTTACTATTTTTTGCCCCTCCAGGTAAACCTCGCCGGTACGCAGTTTATCCGCGCCGATAATTGCGCGCATCAGCTCCGTGCGACCCGCGCCAACCAGCCCGCTGAACCCAAGCACCTCACCGCGCCGAAGTTGAAAGGAGTTTTCTTTCACGTAATCAGAGGAGACATTTTTGACATCCAAAAGAACGTCACCGATTGTTTTCTCCCTGTCCAGACTCTTATACACATCGCCCAGATCACGACCCACCATCATTTTAATCAATTCCTTTTCAGGAACCTCCCCGTTCACTACGGTACGCACATACCGTCCGTCCTTGAAAATGGCAACTTTGTCGGTAATCTGCCTGAGCTCATCCATTCGGTGCGAAACATAAACAATGATTTTATTTTCGCTTTTCAGCTTACGAATAATCGCGAACAAACATTCAATTTCAGAATCACTCAGGCTGGCGGTCGGCTCGTCAAAACATATCACCTTCAGATTGTCACGGCTGTAGGCTTTCATGATTTCCACCATCTGCTGGTAAGCGATGCTTAAATCCTTTACCTTTGTCTGCGGAGAAATCGGCAACCCAAAATCGTTGATGATTTTCTGCGCCATATGGTTTGCCTGGCGCGTACTGATTACGCCAAACTGATTAACCGGCATCCTTCCAAGGTAAATATTTTCGGCAACGCTCAGCTCCAGCAAAATTTGGCGTTCCTGATAAATAACGCTGATGCCTTCTTCTATCGCTTCATGCGGGGAATGAAAATGCTTTTGAACCCCATCCAGTAAGTACTCCCCTTTATCCGGCTGATAATCGCCGTTGAGAACCTTTAACAGTGTTGATTTACCTGCTCCGTTTTCTCCGAGGAAAGCCAGCACTTCGCCGCTATGTGCCTGGAAACTAATATCATCCAGTGCAATTACACCGGGAAAATATTTGGAAATGCTTTTGAATTCCAGTACACTTCCCATTCACTTATCCTCCTGACCATGTTAATTTACTAAATTTATTTCACACAGCTTTTATATTTTGTTGACATTATGATAGCATAAACAAAATCTGTTTTGTTTTTTAAAATTGCGTAAATATTTTGAAAAATTGCTCTTTTGAACCTTCTATCTTGTTTTTTTCATAGAAAACTGTAAACTGACTATACAATTCCTAATTTTTTTAAAAACCCGAGGTACTTTATATGAAACTAACAAATATTACATCTTCATCCCCCGATTACTGCAATAATCAGCCAATATACTGCATTGAAAACAATTCGATGAGCCTTGGTATAATGGCCTTCGGCGCGACTGTCACTTTCGTCCGAACTCCTGACAGAAACGGAAATATTAAAAATATTGCACTCTCTTTATCAGACGAAAATTCCTATTTTTCAAGCGATACCTATGCGGGCGCAACGGTAGGACCCGCGGCAGGGCGGATAAAAGGAGGTGTTCTTGCCATTCACAGTAAAAAATATCTTCTGCCGAAAAACGACGGAGAAAACACCCTTCACAGCGGACCGAACAATCTGGGGCTTTCCCTTTGGGAGGTACGGGAAACCTTTTGCCGTGGCGGTGAAGCAGGTGTAATCTTTACACAGCACCTATGCGACGGTCAAAACGGCTTTCCCGGAGAACGTGACATTTCCGTGCGCTACTCACTTTTTGATAATAACACATTGGAGATATCCTATTCTGCCGCTACAGATAAAGAAACCTGGATGAATCTGACGAACCACACTTATTGGAATCTGTCGGGAGATTTTACAAGACCCGGCGACTTTCAGGCTCTTCAAATAAACGCGGACAGTCTGTATTACAATGACCAGTCTCATCTTCCGGTATCCCGCGAAAGTGTGAAAGGTACTCCCTTCGATTTCACTTCGCCGCGTTCAATCGCGGATGCGGTACAAAGCGACCCCTCTCACCCTCAGCTACTCAACGCCCGCGGCTATAATAATGCTTATCTGTTGAAGCAAAACTGCGAACCCGCCGCCGTTTTGCACGACCCCAACAGTGGTCGGCGTGTTACGGTGAGAACGGATTATCCTAGCCTTGTGTTTTATTCCGGCGGTTATCTTGATCATTCCGGTTATACGGATGAGCATCAGAAAATCGCCGCCGGAGGCGCCTATGCTCTGGAAGCACAGTATTTACCCGACGCGCCCCGCCTGCTGGGTGACACCGCCCCTTTTCTTCGACCCGGAGAAGAATATCGAAAAAGCATTTCTTTTCACTTTGATACTGTGTGAGCTTTCCAGTCCTACTATGAATTATGTACCGGCATGGGCAGACCCTTGATTTGGGACGAATAGAGTCCCGCATTTTTTCAGCCAATATCGTTCAAATCCCCATGACTGCTGGATTCATGGGGATTTTTTTATTCTTGTCAAATTGTTTAACAAACAACGGCATTCTACGCGCCTTGCTTTTTCTTTGTTTTCTTTTTTGCGGGTTCTTTATTCGCTTTCCCCTCATTCTGCTTTTCTATGCTGGCTTTCAGCGCGTCCATAAGATCAATCACTTTTCCCGCCGGTTCCTGCGAAGTGGCGGCCACAACTTCTTTTCCGGCAATTTTTGTCTCAATTAGCTCTTTGAGCCTTCCCTGATATTCGTCCTGATACTGTGACGGATCAAAAGGCGTGTCCATTGAATCAATTAATACCTGCGCCATTTTCAGCTCCTGCTCGGTCGGTACCGGAACGTCATAGGATTTTTGCAGTTCCTTAATGTCATCCTGATAAAACATGGTTGAAATCAACATCCCATTTTCTCGTGGGATAATTGCCATTAGAGTATCCTTTGTCCCCAATACGGTCTTACCGATGGCAATTTTCTGCTCCCGCATTAAGGCCGATCTCAGAAGTTCAAACGCCTTTTCCCCTCCCTTATCCGGAATCGCCTGATATGTTCTGTCATAATAAACCGGAGATATCTGGTTTAACTGTGCAAAGTGCAGGATTTGAATTGACCTTTCCTTTTCGGTCTTAATTTTCTCTATTTCCTCATCTGAAACGACGACATACTGGTCTTTATCATATTCATAGCCTTTGATGATATCCTCGCTTTTCAGTTCCTTGCCACAATGCGCACAGGTTTTTTTATACCGCACACGGCTCTGGTCCTCTTTGTGCAGCTGATTAAAATGAATATCGTTATCCTGCGTTGCTGTGTACATTGATACGGGAATCGCCACAAGTCCAAAAGAAATAACGGAATGTTGTGCTGCCGGCATAAATTCCACCTCCGCGTTTAGTTTAACCAGAGTACCGAAAAATACAATGACGCCTTGGAAGCAGATTTCAACTTTATCTGAATAAACCGCAAAGGAGCAACGGATAATAACCAGAAGCTTCCAATTTTAAATCAAGCATATAATTAACAAGGTGAATATCAATGGCTAATCTGGAAGAATACAACCGAAAAAGGAATTTTGAAAAAACCGGGGAACCCGAAGGTACAGCGAAACCGCCCGAAGGTCATCTAAAATTTGTCGTTCAGCATCATCTTGCCCGAAGAGAGCATTATGATTTTCGGCTTGAGTGGAATGGCGCACTGTTAAGCTGGGCGGTTCCCAAGGGACCTTCCTATAATCCCCGTGATAAGCGGCTTGCCGTGCAGGTAGAGAACCACCCTCTGGAATACAGAAACTTTGAGGGGCTGATTCCTCAAGGAGAATACGGCGGCGGCGCCGTTATGCTCTGGGATGAAGGAACCTGGGAGCCTCAGCCGGATACGGAGGAAGGGCTCCGGACAGGCTCGCTTAAGTTTACTCTGAAAGGCAGAAGACTTAAAGGAAAATGGGCATTGGTCCGAATGAAGGCAAAAGAAGGGGAGTCCAAGAAAAACTGGCTATTACTGAAGGAAAAAGACGCCTATGCCCAAGCTGACAGCGGAATTGATATATTTAACACCAGCGTCAGAAGCGGTCGAAGCATGGAAGAAATCAAAAATGGCGAGGCTGAAAAAATCACCCGTAATCCTTTTGAAAAAACCGATGTGCAGCTCGCAAGACTTGTAAACGATGCTCCGGAAGGCGAGGACTGGCTCTACGAAGTTAAGTATGACGGTTACCGGATTTTAGCGTTTCTGGAAGGCAATCATGTCCGTCTTATCACGAGAAACGGCAACAATTATACGGACAGGTTCTCTGATGTCTCTGCCTCCCTCCTGGATTGGTCTGCCGGAAGGGCGATGGTTTTGGACGGGGAAATGGCGGTTACAGACGAGCGAGGAAAGACGGATTTTCAGGCGCTGCAAAATTATTTGAAAAATCCGAAGGGCAAAAACCTGACCTATATCGTCTTTGACCTTCTGGCATTGGATGGCGCTGACCTAAGGGGGCGCAGTCTGATTGACCGAAAAAAGGCACTGAAGACCCTGATGAAAGACGCGCCGAAGAACCTCTACTACAGTCAGCATCTCAGAGGAAAGGGGAAAGAAAGCTTCGCCGCAGCTTGTCGGGAAAATCTGGAAGGAATCGTCGGCAAGAGAGCAGACTCCGTATACAGCGGTACAAGAAACGGAGACTGGATCAAGCTGAAATGTGATAAACGGCAGGAATTTGTAATCGGAGGATATACTCTCTCTGATAAAAGAGTGTGTGGAGTTAGCTCGCTGCTTCTCGGTGTCTACGAAGGTGAAGTGCTCATTTATGCCGGTCGGGCCGGAACAGGTCTCACCACCCGAGGCATGGCGGAGCTTGAGAATCAATTTCTGAGAATTAAAAGGGATACGTCCGCCTTCAAGCAGCCTCCCCGGGTAAGAGCCCATGAAAAAACAACCTGGCTGGAGCCTTGGCTGGTTGCAGAAATCAAGTTTGCCCAGTGGACCGACGATCATTTGCTGCGGCAGGCAAGCTTTAAGGGCTTGCGAACTGATAAAAATCCGAAGGACATCAGAAAGGAAGGAGCGGACGAAGAAGCGCCGCTTCAAACACAAACAGAAAATATGGAAAATCCAGAGATAACCGGAAACACCCTCATTATCAGTGGAATTAAGATCACCCACCCTGAAAAGATAATAGATAACGACCCCGTAATAACGAAGGCGGACGTAATACACTATTACGAAAGAGCAGCAGAACGCATGCTTCCCTATGTATCCCACAGGATTTTAAGTATTGTACGCTGTCCCAAGGGAATATCGCAATCCTGCTTCTATAAAAAGCATCCGGGCACGGAAAGCAAAGGGGTTGTTACGATATCTGTCCCAGCCAAAGACGGAGGATCAGAAAATTATTTCTATATTGAAAATATATCTGGTCTAATCTCCGAAGCACAGATGGGAACGCTGGAATTCCATACCTGGGGAAGCCGCGCGGAAAATCCGGAGAAGCCTGACATAATGGTGTTTGATCTCGACCCGGATGAGGGTATGGATTTGGAGCAGATTCGTCAGGGCGTGAAGGATGTTAAAAACATTCTTGCAGAGCTTTCCATCCATTCCTATTTAAAAACTAGCGGCGGCAAAGGATACCATGTGGTGGTTCCCTTTAAGCCCGCTGTTTCTTGGGATGTATTTCATGATTTTGCGAAACGGGTCGCCGAAGTGATGGAACAGAAATGGCCTGACCGCTATACAAGCAATATCAGGAAGGAAAGACGAAAAAACAAAATCTTTATTGATTGGATTCGCAACGGCAGAGGCGCCACCAGTATTTCACCCTATTCCATAAGGGCGAGAAAAGGAGCCAAAGTTTCCATGCCCATTGCTTGGAGTGAATTGGAAACGGTAGCGCCAGACGGCATCAGCATGGCAGATGCTCTTCTGAGAATCAAGGAAAATGACCCGTGGATGGATTTTTTTCAAAACAGTCAGGCGTTAAAATAACGCACAAATTTTTCATGGTGTTAAGCAAAGATGTTACGAATTATTTTATTTCTGCGCACAAACCGACAAGATTTATATTCGAAACCGTTTATGCTTTAGATATAGCACTTGCAGCATTGGCAAGCGGGTGCAAAACGCTCTTATGTGTCACTGGTAGGACACATAAGAGCGTTACTCTTTATGAATGAAAAACAGGATTTTCCAGCTGTAATTTTTATGGTAATGTCTCATAGCGCAATCGCCCCGGCTTGCTGTTGTGTATGTTTGCCTTCAAATGAGGTAAGCTAATTTCGAGGTGATAATATGATTCCTTACTGCGGATGGAATAAAAATTCCGGTAATAACATGGAAGCAACGGGCGATTACGATTTTTTAGAAATTAATGAAGCTTTCAGCAAAAAAGAGGAAACAAAAAAAGAAGAGGACGAATCAGACGAAATCTCTGTTCCTCCGCTGTGATACCAACTGTTATTCACTTAGGTATCACTCTGAAATAATACAGCTTTTTTAACAGGCTGTGTGACGTCTACTTTAGCATCTTATTCTATTTGTTTTATTTCTCTACTTCTTCCATCTTTAGAAAAATAAAACTGAAACGGTTTAGCTGGCGATTTTCCAATATTGTATTAATACGGAAAAATTTCAAGCACTATAACTAAGTTTAACAAGAAATCAATTTGTTTTTTTACAAATGATTCAATATCTTACCATATTTTATATAACTTTCCATGATTTGCATTTGCAAAACATTTTAATATTTTATAATATATAAATGTGCTATGAGAGATGATGGAGGTGAAGTGATCGGCAAGTTCTTTGACTGTAGAGCTTGACAAAACCCATCAAATTGCCGCCCCTGAAAAGGGCGGCATTTTTATTACAAAAAATATGGATTTATCTATATTTTGTGCCGAAAACAAGACTTCAATCATTATCTTCCATTATACATTGAAAATGTCTTATTTTTGTCTTATTGTCTCTAAAATCTTTAGTATTATATTGAATTATTTATGAAAATCTCCTATTTTTACCTATTCTTCAAAATGACTTTTAAACCGACTTTTTTCGCTATTGATATTTCAAACAAATTCGACTAATATAAGAACCGTTGTGAAATTCATATAAAAAAAGGAGAAGATGAAAAAATGGAAAAAATCAGTATCAGTGTTCGCTCTTTAAAAGAGAAATTAATAGAATTTGAAAAGGATGGCATGGAGCTTGCAGAGCTGCACTTCATTCCAAGCCAGATTGATGACGGCAACATGAATCCCGCATTTATCCATTTGGAGGGAATCTCAAAAAATGGCGCGTATAAGGATTATGAGAGTATTGGTGAATACTCCGTGATGAATTACTTATTAATGCATATGGCCTGCAAGGCTTAATAATAATAGAACCCGGTAATGACACGTCCCCTGTTTTGTGCTATAATTTTAAAAAAGCTATTATTGAAACAGAGGAGACGTCAATGAACTGCCCACCTTTCGTCATCGGCGTCGCGGGCGGTACCGGTTCGGGGAAAACGACACTGGCCACAAAGCTTAAGAAAGCGATACGCGACGACGCAATTATTCTGTCCCATGATTTTTACTACCGGGACAACGCGAGCCTGACCTATGAGGAACGAACCAAGCTGAACTATGATCACCCGAACGCTTTCGATACCGACCTGCTGATCGCGGATATTAAAAAGCTCAAAAGCGGACAGGCCATTCAACACCCGCAATATTCCTTTGTGAACCACACGAGGACGGATATCACCGTACACGTGGAACCGACTCCGGTTATTATCGTGGAAGGAATCCTTATTTTTGAAAACAGAGAGCTGCTTGAGTTGATGGATATCAAGGTGTTTGTTGATACAGACGCGGATATCCGGCTGATACGCCGCCTAATGCGTGATGTAAAAGAGCGCGGCAGAAGCCTTGATTCCGTAATAGAGCAGTATTTGGGCACCGTAAAGCCGATGCACGAGCAATTTGTGGAGCCCAGTAAAAAGAACGCCGACGTTATAATTCCCGAGGGCGGAGAAAACCTGGTTGCCCTCCATATGCTGATCGACCGCATTAACGCGCTGATCAACCACACAACTGAAAACGTCATCGATCAAAAAACGTCCCACGGGTGAAAACCCGGGGACGTTTTCTTTCGCATAGTTACGCTCAATTGTCCGTAGTAACAAATCCAATTACATTGCCGCCCGATGTTTTCAAACGGTGGAAGGAATCCTTAAACTCCTGATACGCGGTCGAGCCATACTTTGCCACCATAATAACCGAGCCTGCAAGCTTTGCGATGTTATCGGCGTCGGGATAACGTACCTCCGATGGAGCGCAGATTACGATTTCATCGTACTTCGGCGTAACTTCCTGCAACAGCTCCATGAATTTATCTGACGCGAGCAAGTCGGCAACGTCACCCTCACTACTCTGAACTCCGGAGATTACGTCCATTCCGTTGACCTGTGCGGAACATACAGCCTGCTGTGCGGAACATTTTCCGGTAAGAATATCGACCAGGCTCTTTTCAATTTTTAGATTCAGGGCATTCGCAATCGTATGGGAACGAAGGTCCGCGTCAATAACCAAAACGGTTTTCCCGGAGCGGGCAATCGCACTCGCCAATCCGACCGCAACAGACGGTGCACCGTTGTTTAAGCAGACATCCGTTACCAGAAAGCTCTTTTTTCCGTTTGCCTGATTAACAGCGGCGGCACGAAGTTTGCGGTAGCTGTCCAGCTTTTTATCTTCGCCGCCCTTCTTGGGGACCGTGCCCAAAAGCTCCGTTTGGAGCGCTTCGCTGACATAGCGGCTGTTACGGATGGTCTTATCCAGAAGCACGACGACAATTCCGAAGCAAACACATAAAATAAAGCCAATGATGAGCCCAATAATTCCGGCTTTGACCATCGTTGATTTATTGGACTGAGGCTTCTGCGGAATGGCCTTGTCGCTGATTACCGCGCTAATTTTCGGTGACGGAAAGGCAGCGGTCAGCTTTTCCGAGATTACCTGCGCCGCCGTATCCGAGATCTGGGCGGCAAGCTCCGCGTTTGGCGTGCTGGCAGAAAGCTTAACAGCCGGGGCGGTTCCCACCTGCGTACCGGTAATGGACGTAATCTCACTCTCTTTAATGCCAAGCTTTTGAGCAGTCTGCGTAATAATATCGCTGCCGGAAGCCATCGCAATAGCCGTCTGTACACGGCTGTTCAAAATGCTGGTGAACTGAAGGCGGTAGTCGGTTCCGGCGTTTTCCGGAATATCGCAGGTTACGATGACGGTTGTGAACGTGGAATATTCGTTGTGCACAAAGCGGAGCGGCAAAAGCCCGCAAATGATGCCGAACAGCGCGATAACCGCGAAGAATTTGAGCAGATTCCTTTTAAAGTACTCCATAATCTCCGTAAAGCTTACAAACAGTTCCATAGGGATACCTCCGTTTTTATTAATTGCAAAAGTCCAGAATTTTTTTCATTAATATCTTCCAGTCGTAGTTCTGTTCAGCAAATTCTCTTTCCTGACTGGTAATAGCCGGATTTCTGCGGCACTGCTGTACAAAATCAACGACCTGTTCCATATCGACCGGCGTTGCGTCGTTCGGCAGCTTCAGCGCAAAGGGCGCTTTAGCGGCATCCAGCTTTTCATCCTCATAGGCGTAGAGAAACGGAAGCCCTGCGGCGCAATATTCCCTTGCCTTTAACGAGGAGCAGCCGGTAAGCCCCCTTCGGTAACAGCCGAGCGATGAGGCCCCCACATCCACCGTCCGATAGATATCAAACAGCTCTTTGCCCTTTTTAAAACCACAGCAGGTGACGTCCCCGGTCAGGTCAAGTCGCTCCACCAGCGCGTGGAATTCCGGCATCTCAGTGGCGTCGCCGCCGACCAGAACAAATTTTAAGGCGGGCTGCCCTGCTTTGCGGTTCTTTTGATACTCACTCATGCCCTGCAAAATTCGATCGTAACCCTGCCACCACAGTGTACCCGCAACTCCAAGTATCGCTATATCCTTCCCGGTGTCGCCGCAGTGGGGAACCGGCTCGATTTTATCGATATTGATTCCGTTGTCGCCGTTCATTGCCTTAACCCCAAAAAAGGAATCGGCCTTATTGCCATAGAGAATGACCGCATCCACGTATTTTTTCAGCAATAGGCCGGAGGTGCGGTCGATGGCGGTTACTGCAGCGACCTTTGCGGCAGTAACCGCTCGGCTTTTTAGTGTCTTTGCGTATTTTATGTTACGGATATAATCGAACAAATACGGATAATTGGGTATTTCCACCGCAATGGTTTTCACATGGTTTTCCCGTGCCGTTTTGCAGATTTGGATCAGATCAAAGCTAATTCTATCCATGCGCAAATATAAAATGTCAAAGGAATTCCGCTTGAGATATTCGTTTGCAATTGCAGCAAACTGCTTCATTTTGCCTTTTTTCGGATCGATTTCGTTTGTAACCGAATCGGCGCCAAAAAAAACAAATTGATTTCCCCGCCACATGGAACAGGTAACCTCGTAGCCCAGCTTTTGAAAAGCCGCTGTTTGCCCTTCAATTTTATTTTTTACCCCAAGATAAAGCGGAGCATCCTCCTGAAAAGTGAGGTACATCAATTTCATCGGCTTATCTCCTCATAAAAGCGCCTGTAATTTTCCGCCGCGTTAAACTTTTTTGTCCACATTCCGCGCGCTCCGGCGCAAAGGCGGTCATATTCGTCCTCCGGTATGGATTGTAACATGCGAAGCTTTTCAATCAGCTCCTCCGGTTGAAAATCCGCCGGCAGCAGATAGCCATTTTCGCCGTCAAACACAGCCTCCCTGGTTCCACCCACATCGGTCGCGACAACCGGGATGCCAAATGAGCAAGCCTCCATGACGGAGACAGGAATTCCCTCACTGGAGCTTACATTGACGAACGCGGTAATATCATTATTCTGATAGTAACGCATGATGGCATCATGCTCCGTCTGTCCGAGGAAGTCGGTTTGAACCTTATCCGGGAGCTCCTTCGCCAGGTCTTTGATTTCTTTCTCCAGCGGACCGGAGCCGATATGCGTCCAGAGCACCGAAAAATCTATTTGCCTGAGCGCCTCCACAAGGAGGTGCAGCCGTTTGACCGCTACCATATAGGAGCAGGAAACCAGATGAAAGCGCGGGCTTCGGCTCCCTTTTTTTTCTCCGCAGTCAGAAGTTCCAAGAAAGGAGGTTTCAATTTTATGCGAAAACTCCGGGAACCGGTTGGCTATGGTCTCCACCCCGTTGACCGAACAGGGGTAAAGCCTGTCCACATGGGTGAGCAGAAACCGGCGCATCGGAAGATACCCGTGTTCGGAACGCTCTTCATGGACGTCAAACCCGTGCGCGCGTGAAACCTGTGTTACTTTTACCCCACGTTTACGCAAAGCCTGGGCAAGCAGAACTCCCGCGACTGCGGCGTCGTAAAACCAATAGCTGTAAATCGTTACCTTGCTTGCTCTTCCGATCTCCCTGATTGAAAGGAGCGACTCATATATTTCATGTGCATTTCTTAAAAAGAACAGCATCTCATGCACTCTGGCTGAGCTGAACCGCCCGGCTTGAACCAGGGAAATGATTTCGCCGAGTGCATACGGCTTTGCAAGCAGCTTTGTATAAGCGGATTTTTCCGTCGGCTTTCTTCGGAGCGGCTTGCAGGAAACGGATTTCGGCAGCTTCTTGGTAATCTTGGAATCCTTCTTTAAATTACACGGGCAGACCAGCACGCGGTCAAAGCCGTTGATATACTTGATCTCCTCGGAAAGAAATTCCTCTCCGCTGTCGTAGGGAAACGCGGCGGTCAGCAAAATCAGCATTTTCATAGCGTTTCCTCCATGCCGTACAACCGCTTTTCCAGAGGCTTCGCCGCACGAATATGCGTCCCAACCCGGTAAAGCAGCAACGCTGCCAGGTACAGCGCGACAAAAAAGCAGACATAGGTAATATTGAACACCTCGGTTACCCACAGAAACGCAAAGCTGCGTGGCAGGTAAATAAAGTTTTTAATCGCGAGCAGAGAAAAGGTGATAACCACCCAGTTGCGGGTAAGCATCGATGCAAAGAAGCGGAAAATCAGGCCAATCAGCGCACTGACCAGAATTACCCCCAGAATACGGTAGGCGACATAAGCCTCCGCGATATAGGAGGTTCCGAAGCCACCGCCGGACAAATAGCGATCCGGGTCGACCATATAGGTAAGCGCGTGGGCGAAATTATGCGTTGATTGCACAAAATCGGAATTTTGCACTTCAATAATCGGCTTTAATCCAAAAACTGTGCGGGTCACTACGTTGTTGTGCACAAACAGCTCAAACGGATAGAATAAATATTGATAGGACTTTGTAACCGGAAATAAGGCGATATGGTTGACCGCCTGAATCACGACGCGGAAGCTTGCGCCCTGTGAATCGATAAAACTGACCATCATCTCACCGATACCCCGGTCAGTATTCAGATTTGATCGAATCAGCGCCAAAAGCTGCAGCAGATAGACGGCTATTACACCAAACAAACCGGAATAGGCAACCGTTTTCTTTTTAATGACCCGCTTTTCCTTCGGCAGTAGGGTATCGCGCAGAACAAGGTAAGTAACCAACATAAGACCTTCCGTCACGATCGTGGTTCTTCTTCCGGTAAACAGAGAGGACAGCATATAAACACCGTAAACGACCATTGGAAGCTTCATTTGCTTCTTATTGGGAAGCGTTGCCAGAAAGACCGCAAAGGATGGAACAAAGAACATGGCAAGCCGGCTGATAACACCCGGAATTTGTACGGTACTGGTAAAGGAACTCTGATAACCGTGTCTTAAAACGTTAAGAGCAGTCAATAAAAGGGTATAAAAGAAGGGAATCGAACTTACAAAAAGCACGATTTCACTAAGCTGGCGGATAATCGGTACCAATCCGTCATGGCTCACAGCATCCAGGCCGCGTTCGCGGATTGCCTTCTCTCTTTTGGCAAAAATCGGGGCGGCCATTCGGTATGCCAGAAATACACTTAGCAGGGAAACCGTTACAACCTGAAGCGCCTGAAACAAATTTTCAAAGCTGGTCGCTTCCAGAAGCAGCAAAATCTTGTGGTTATAATTGATCCATGAATTATAAACGCGGCCAAGTAAAAGAAGGTCGAAAGCACCGACAAATACCAAAAGCGCAAAATCGCGCCGGATGTTCGTTATTAAACTGCTGAAAATGGATACATTCAGCATGATAATGGCGACAAGCATAATATTTACGCCGTACTTCCAGCAATCTCCGCCGAATACGGTAATAAAATTCGCGGTAAGAAGCAGAAGCAGGGACAGCCCGAATAAAACGGTGTCCCGGGCAAAGTCATTTGCCTTTATTTTGATCATTGACACACTTCCCATCATGCGATTCTGTTATTATAGCAGAACAAATGGCGATTTTCAATTTACTTTTAAATCCTCTGCCAACCTTGCCTGTGGCGTAACATAAGCCGTTTTATAGTTAACGTAGATCACCATTCCCGGCTTGGCGCCCTGCGGCTTGCTGACGTTGCGCACCTCGGTATAATCCACCGGCACCTGCGAGGAATCCTTCCCGCGGCTGTGAATCGCCGCAAGCATTGCCGCCTCGTAAAGCGCCTGCTCGGTCGGCTTTTGCCCGCCCGTTACCAGTATGGTATGGGAACCGGGGATATTTTTTGTATGAAACCAAATATCGTGATTGCTCGCCTGCTTCATGGTAAGTCGGTCGTTTTGGCGGTTATTACGTCCTACCAGAATCGGGAAACCGTCGGAGGAGGCAAACTCCAACGGACCTGAAATTGCGGGAGGCTTCTGCTTGCCTTTGGGTGCACGGATGTAGCCCTGCTCCGTCAGCTCCGCGCGGATTTCGGCAAGGTCGCGTTCCGTGGCGGCACGGCTCAGCTCTTCAAAAACAGAGTCGATATAGTTCAGCTCCTGCTGCGCCTGTTTAATCTGAACGGTTAGCATTTCTTCCGCAGTTCGTGCCTTATGATAAGCCTTATAGTATTTTTGTGCGTTTTGCGCCGGTGAAAGCATTGGGTCCAGTTTTATTTTAATTTTTCCGAGAGCTTCATCATAAAAATTCTCGAGCTCGACCGAAGTTGCCCCCTTTTGAATCCGGTACAGATTGGCATTGACCAGCTCGCCGCTAATTCGCAGGCTTTCCCGTTCTGCGCAATGCTCCAGCTCCACCCGCTGAATGTTGATCTTCCGGCTCAGACGGTCGGAAGCGGTGGTCAGAATCCGCAATAAATCCTGTGAGCGGACGCGCATCCGGTCAATGCGGTCCCGCTCGTCGTAAAAAACGTCCAGAAGCTCAGAAAAGGCTTCGTATTGGGAAACGACCGTCGAAGTGCCATATTGGGTGATGTTCAGGAAGGAAAAATCCAAGGGCTTCTGATTGGGATTAGCTACCAGATAAGGTCGTCCCTCCCCGCTTTTCACCGTGTCACGGACCCTGCCGAGGAAAAAAGCAAGGCGCTCGTACTGTTCCTCCGTCATATCTTTTACGGTCAGCTCCAGCCCGCGTCCGGTTAAATGCTGCAACTCCCGGCAAACAACGGGTGAGACGCCCTGCAATGTGTTAAGCAGAGCCTTTGACAGCTCCATATCCGATGGAATTTGCTGAAGCCGCTCAATTATTTCGGGCACAGATGCCTCCAGCAGGCAAAGCTTGTCCTGCGGGGGTGGAAGCTGATAGGTCATTCCGGGCAGCACAAGACGTTCGGATGACATCTCGGCATCCACCCGTTTCAGTGCATCAATAATTTTCCCGTGTTCATCCACAAATATGATGTTGCTATAACGCCCCATAATTTCAATAACAAGCGTCAGCCGGACCTCATCGCCCATCTCGTTTGTCGCGTCAAAATCGAAGCAGAGCATTCGCTCAAGCCCGGGTTGACGGATTTCAGCCAGACGTGCACCTGCCAGCTTCTTCCGCAGAAGCATACAAAGCATGGGCGGCACCTTTGGATTTTCCGGTACAAGGCGTGTAAAGTGAACACGCGCGCTGTTCGCCCGCGCGGACATCAGAAGCTTAAACGTTTCGCTGCGCGTGCGAAGCAGCAAAACCATCTCCTCGCGGTTCGGCTGGTAGATTTTATCTACCTTTGCGCCGACCGCAAATTTTTCAATTTCATGCTTAATATGTTTTAAAAACGCTCCGTCCAGAGCCATTGGGATACCTCCTTAGGCGCATCATGCCAGGTAATGCGCAGGACTGTGCATTTGCGCCGATTTCATAAACCGAACCGCGGAAAACTTGCTTTGCAACCTGTGAAGCAGTGGTAAAATCACAACATCCTCCGTTGCAAAGTGTCCCGCGTCCACCAGCGTAATGCCTATATTTTCAGCGTCAAGCAGGATATTATGCTTACTTTCCCCGGTAACAAAAGCCTGGCAACCCGATTGCGCCGCCGCGTAAATCAAATCGGCGCCGCCGCCGCCGCAAAGCCCCACCTTTGTAATGGTTTTTACGCCGTCTGTATAGCGCAGACCGTCACAGCACAGCGCCTCTTTCACAAACGCGGCAAATTCGCGCGGCGCAAACGCTCGGTCGGTTTCCCCAACCAGCGCCTCCGCCAGGCCGGAGTTTTCATACTCCTTCAGCATACCGATGTTTTTCAATTGCAGGCGTTCTGCAAGACAGGAATTTACCCCGCCCGCAGCCATATCCAGATTAGTATGAGCACAGATTGCGGCAATACGTTTGCACGCCAGCTGATACGGAACGGAATCAGAAGAAAGGTTTTTCAAGGGTTGAAAGATGACCGGATGATGGCTGACAATGAGCTGAGCGCCAAGCTCCGCTGCCTCGCGAACCACTGCCGGAGTAATGTCCAGAGACAAAAGCACCGTATCTACCTCAGCCTTGAAATCACCCACCAGCAATCCCGGATTATCGAAATCCATTGCGGTGCAAAACGGCGCGAAGCTGTCGATAGCCTTATAAATATCACCCGATAAAACCATGGTTCAATACTCCCCCAGCATTGCTTTCAATTTTCTCAGAACACCGGTGAGTCGGTCAGCCTCCTCCGGCTTTCCGGATACAATAAGCCCGTACGCGCGTTTTTCCAGATTTATAACGCGGCGGCGAATATACGCCCGGTTGGCTTGCGTTGCGGCATCGAGCTTCCCGATATGCGGGTAAAGCTCATCCACCGCGATTTGTTCTCCGCTGTGCCGTGCAAGCAGCACCGAATAGACACGCGCGTCTTCCTCAACTGCCCGCTCCTCCAGCAGCTTAAAACCCTGCCCGGCCAAAAAAACGCGCAGCTGCTCCACGGAGGTCATCGGCTGAAGAATCAAGTGCTTTTGCTCGTTTTTCAGCCAGGGAGCCTCATCTATAATTTTCAGGATCATTTCTCCGCCCATTCCGGCAATCACAATATCGTCCGCCTCTGTGGGAAATATCGCGTTCAGTCCGTCGGACAGGCGTGCGGAAACGATATCCTGCACATGGTAACGGTTGATATTGCTCTGCGCCTTTTGCAGCGGACCGACCCGGACATCCGCCGCGATTGCGCGGGAAATTCTGCTTTGCTTTGCGAGCCAGATTGGCAGATAGGCATGGTCGGTGCCGATATCCGCCAGAGCGGCTCCCGAACGAACCATAGATGCACACATCTGCAGCCGCCCGCCTAATTGGAACAATGGAAGTAAACGCAACGCACGCACCTCGCAGCGAAAGATATTTCCGGAGCGCGGAGCAACCGCGCGTGCCGGACCGTTCCCTTATACTTAACAGCCGCCCGGCAACTGTATTGTCGGGCGGCCACAGATACTTCTATTCTGCCGTATTGTTAAAATGCTTATTTGGTAGCTAGGTGATCGTTCAGTTTTTTGAGCATCTCATTGACATCCACACCGTGAACCATACATGCCTGCTCGAGGCTTTCACCGCGGGAAGCGGGGCAGCCAAGACAGTGCATCCCCATTTCCATAAAGAAAGGAGCCGTGGTTCTGTCCATATCGAGAATATCGCCTATCATCGTTTCTTTTGTAATTTGAGCCATTGTTTTTATCCTCCAGCATATTGATACTTCGTAAAATAAGTCCATACGATTTAATGCATTTTTACGTTTATATTATAATACCCACTGAAAAGGTTTGCAACACCTTTTCGAATTTCCAGATCAAAGTAACCTCGCTTTTCTCGTGCGATACAATTCTCCGCGCTGTTGAACGGTTCATAATAATCAATATGAAAAAACGCCCCGGTGAAACACCGGAGCGTTCTGGTCACGAATAAGAAAAATCTATCGCTTATTCTTCCCTCATCTTTGCAAAGCACTCGCTGCAATACACAGGACGATCTTCACGTGGCTTGAAGGGGACCTTTGCTTCTTTGCCGCAGCTAGCGCAAATTGCAGTATACATTTCACGCTCCGGCTTTGCAGCATTCTTGCGGTTGTCACGGCAGGCTTTGCATCTCTGGGGCTCATTTACGAAACCCTTGGAAGCATAAAATTCCTGCTCACCGGCGGTGAAAACAAATTCAGCGCCACATTCTTTGCAGATGAGAGTCTTGTCTTCGTACATTTGATTTACCTCGCTTTATGGATTAAAGATATTTGCCCATAGACGGATTTGCACCGCCGCCTTTGATTACCAACGCTCTACTTAAGCTACCAGGGCATATTTAAGAATTGATTTTCATTTATATATTATAAATCTATAACAGATAATCTTTTAAGCTTAAGACGAACGCGTTGCAGGGCGTTATCGGCAGCCTTTGAAGTAATCCCCAGCTTTTCCGCGATCTCGCTGTAACAGCTGCCTCCTAAAAAAAGGACAAGTACCTTTTGCTCCAGCTCGGAAAGTGACTGTTCCAAATACTGACGAATTTGCTGAAGGTTCTCATTATCTATCAGAACGGTTTCGGGGTTTGCGGAGCAATCCACAACATCCATTGCCGTATCATCATCGCTAAGGGATACAAAATTGTTCATGGGAAGGTTTTTTTGACTTGCAACGGCACGGTAGGCCATAATAAGCCTGTTTTGAATACATACACACGCATAGGTTCTAAAACTGGTTCCGCTCTTTGCGTCATACGAACGAGCCGCATTCAAAAGACCCATCAGCCCTTCCTGATACAGATCGTCCGTATCGAGCATCGAGCTGCGGTAACGCGCCGCTTTTCCTTTAATCAGTGATAAATAGCGGGCGGCCAGTTCAACAAAAGCGTTAGAATTGTTTCCGTTTACAAGGCCGGCGAGTTGTTCATCGGAATACTCTTCCATTTCTTTAAAATGGTTCTGGATTTGCAAACAAAACACCTCATGACCTTTATTCATGATTCTTTCTATATCATAACTCATTACATCTATTTAGTCAACAAATATTTTTCTATTATCAGCAAATATTTGTATATTTGGTTAAATTCATAGAAATGTTTGTGAACTTAAGATAGAAATCAAGCAAATTAATTATCATTTAAGAAAATTAACTGATTTCTCGACACGATTTTTAAGGACCGCATTTATAAACAGTCCCTCTATAATCTGACTCGTCACTGAAGGAATATAATTAATTTTTTTGATTATATCACACAACAAATAATAGAGTCATCCTACGTTTTGGGAGTTTCATGTTACTGTTTGCCATATTTATTCGAATAGAGTATAATAAAAGGAGAAAACAGTGCGGAGGAAAAAAGATATGGTTTGTCGTTTATTTAGTATGGGGATTTACGGTATGGACGCCTTTGTTGTGGAGGTTGAGGCGGACATATCGCTTGGCCTGCCCGGCTTCGATGTTGTGGGACTGCCCGACGCAGCCGTAAGAGAGTCCCGCGACCGGGTACGCTCCGCTATGAAAAACTGCGGGTTTGAATTTCCCATTCAAAAAATTACGGTCAACCTGGCCCCTGCGGATAAACGAAAGGAAGGGCCGATTTACGACCTTCCTCTGCTGATTACACTGATTAAGGCCAGCGGCCAGCTCCGCGCGGAGCTGGATGACTGTGTATTCATCGGGGAGCTTTCGCTTTCGGGAGAAATTCGTCCGGTTAAGGGAATCCTCCCCATGACAATAAAAGCAAAGGAAGAGGGCTTTCAGAAAATATTCGTACCCGAAGCAAACGCGGCAGAGGGCTCGGTAGTGGAAGGAATTCAGGTTTATCCCGTTCGGAATATGATCTCGCTTTTAGATCATTTGACCGGACGCGGCGAGCTCCTTCCGGCTTATCCGAATCACGACCCGGTGCAAAGTGAGCTGCCGATGCCTGATTTTTCTGAAGTTCGGGGGCAGTCGGAGGCCAAACGTGCGCTGGAGATTGCGGCGGCCGGCGGTCATAATGTTTTGTTGATTGGGTCACCGGGTTCCGGGAAAAGCATGCTTGCGAAAAGACTTCCCTCTATCCTGCCGGATATGACATTTGAGGAAATGATACAGACTACCAAGATACATTCGGTTGCCGGCACCATTCCGCAGGGCGTATCACTGATTAAAACAAGACCGTTTCGCTCACCGCATCATACAATCTCAGCCGCCGGACTGTCCGGGGGTGGAACCATTCCCCGGCCGGGAGAAATTTCACTGGCTCACAACGGTGTATTGTTTCTCGACGAGCTTCCGGAATTTTCGCGCAACGCAATGGAGGTACTCCGACAGCCGGTTGAGGATGGAAGAGTGACAATCTCCCGCGTGAGCGGAACCATCTCTTACCCCTGTTCGGTAATGCTAATCGCCGCAATGAACCCGTGCCCCTGCGGCTATTTCGGGCATCCGGCCAAGCCTTGTACCTGCTCGGCAAATACAGTTTCCCGCTACCTTTCCCGCGTTTCCGGCCCGCTTCTGGACCGACTGGATTTACATATCGAGGTACCGCCTGTTGAGTTTGATGAAATTGATTCCGAGGAGCGGGCGGAATGCTCCCAAAAAATAAAGGAGCGAATTGATAAGGCCAGAATAATTCAAAATGAACGGTTTCGAAATAACACCGTTACCTGCAACGCTCGGATTACACCGGATATCCTGCATGATGTCTGCGGCTTAAGCGAGGATGGAAGAAGCCTGCTGCGCCGCGCGTTCGAAAAGCTCGGGCTTTCCGCCAGAGCGTATGATCGTGTATTAAAGGTCTCGAGAACAATTGCAGATTTGGATTCCTGTGAACAAATTATGCCCCGCCATGTTGCGGAAGCAGTACAGTACCGCAGCCTTGACCGGAAATACTGGCTTAAGGAACGATAAAGCGCAACCGCCCGAAAAGCATTTTTCAACGCTTTTCGGGCGGTTGTTATTTTTTCGGTTTTAAATGATTGGATAGAAGAGAATTAATATTTCAGCGCCGCAGTCATATTGGCTGATATAGGGTATGAGGTACTGCTCCCGGGTACTTCGGCGTTACCGTTATCTCCGAAAGCCTCCATTTGGTTCGATTCATGCAACTCACCGGCATACTCGGTAGTACTATCCCGATCCTGCAGCTTTAACCGCGCCAGAACATTTTTTAATACCTGTGCCTGTTCTCTTAGCTGCTCGCTGGTCGCGGCGCTTTGCTCACTGGTCGCGGAATTGTTCTGCACTACGGCGGAAATCCGATCCACTCCAAGATTAATCTCATTAATGGAAATCGCCTGCTTATTAGAAGCTTCGGAAATCTCAGTAATTAGATCGGAGGTCTTTCGGGTTGTTTCAATAATCGTCTGCAACGATTTTGCAGTTTCATCCGCAATTCTGGTGCCGTTATCCACCGCGTTCATAGAGGTTTGAATCAGCGCAGTGGTATTTTTCGCCGCCTGTGCGCTCTTGCTGGCGAGATTTCTCACCTCATCTGCAACAACCGCAAAGCCTTTTCCCGCTACGCCGGCACGAGCCGCTTCCACGGCCGCGTTCAGCGCCAGAATATTGGTCTGGAACGCAATATCCTCGATCGTCTTGATGATTTTGCCAATTTGCCTGGACGATTGATTGATATCGGACATTGCCGAAACCATGAGCTGCATTTTATCGTTGCCACGGGCCACCTCCAAAGTAGCCTCCTGCGAAAGTCCGCTCGCTATTTTAGCATTTTCCGCATTTTTGCTCACATCAATTCCGACCTCCGTCAAAGATGCCGAAAGCTCTTCAATGGAGCTCGCCTGCTCGCTCGCGCCCTCAGAGAGTGCCTGAGAAGCCCCTGCAACCTGCTGTGCGCTTGTAGACACCTGTTCGGCAGAAGCATTAATCCTTGTAAAAATATCATTTAAATTCGTAATAATCGTATTTAGGGATGTTTTTATCTCCAGGAAATCTCCCTTGTAGTCCTGGTATGTATTGATAGTGCAGTCTCCAGCTGCGAGACTGTCCAACACGGTAGAAATTTCACTTACATAGGAATTCAACGTTGTGACTGTGCTGGAAAACGACTTTGACAGAATCCCGATTTCATTTTGGCTGCATATTTCGGGAACCTCAGAATGCAAGTCTCCTTCCGCCAGCTTTTCAATCCGTTTCACCACACTGACAATGGGGTTGGCGATTGGAGTTGCAACCCGGAAAGCAATCAGGCACGTCAGTATTATCAACAGCAGTGTAATCCCGACTGTAATACCGATCGCTTTATAAAACCCATCCATCATTTCTGATTTTTTAGCCGACACCGCGAGAGACCAGCCGTCCGTGTCCGGAATCGGCGTATAATGAATATATTGTTCCGCACCGTCGAGTATAACGGTTTGGGCGCCGGTCTTACCGGAGATCATGTTCTTTACAACGGAGGCCATTCCGCTGAGCGAAGAATCCTTTTTCCCTTTTTCAATATAGTTCACCGCATCCGTAACGTCTTTTTTGATGTGGTGGGCTATAATCGTACCCGAGCCATCGGTAATAAAGCTGTAACCGGACGAACCGATCGTCGCTTTATCAACCATAGAACTGAACGTATCAATGCTCAGCGCACCGAAAACAATTCCTTTATAATCAGTGATATTATTTACTTTCGCCGCGACATAAACAACCTGCTTCTTATCAATTCGGCTTAGCACCGGGCTTGAAATACAGGTTTTCCCGCTCATCGCCTGCTTAAAGTAATCTCGGTCTGCAATGCTGACGCCGTCTACTTCTGTTTTTCCTGTTTCATCAGCCAAATAAATTTTTGTAAAGCCATATTGCTTTGCAAGCCTTTCTTTGGTTGACCATATATTCACGGCAAACATTGGATTTGCTGTAATGGTATCGTTCGCCGCGATTTGTTCAATTGACATTTTATACTGGTTAATCTTATTTTGCACCGCCTGACTGTAGGCGCTGGACGCGAGAGCCGTTTCATCCTCCATTCCTTTGCTGTTGTTGCTGTAAAGTACCGCCCCGTTTGCCACCCCGCAAATAATACAGACCGCGACGGTTAAGCCTGTCATTCCGATTAAAAGCGTTCTTTTAATTGATCTGGATTTTTCCTTTTCACTTTTCCTCATAAAATCACGTTCCTTTCCTACCGACCGTAATTTCTTCACCTGCATCAGGTATAATTATACAACTCAAACTACGTATCGGCCAGATTTTAAAAAAATTAATATGTATTTAAAAAATATTTATTAAGAAGTCATTTAATTTATTTGTAATAAATAATTATGATGCACAAAAATAATTTGTATATTATCTACATGCAAACATTGGTCTGATTCGTTTTTAAGGACAAAAAAACTCCCGGACGGCGTCCGGGAGAAAAAATATTTTTATATTAATACTTATTGTCCGTTTGTTCTTTTTCTGGGAAAACATTATCATAATTTGCCGGCAAATCAGAAGCCTCATCAGCATCCTCCAGCGGTGACCGGGATTTTTTCAGTTTATACTGTGACAGCGTCTCTTTAAGAATCTGTGCCTGACTGCTAAGCTCTTGACTGGTGGCAGCGCTTTCTTCACTGGTTGCAGAGTTCGTCTGCACCACCGCGGAGATTTGATCTACGCCGATGGTAACCTGATTCATCGAGGTCGCCTGCTCGTTGGAGGCACTTGAGATTTCTCCGATTAGATCTGCCGTTTTCTGCGTGGTTTCAATAATGATATTGAGGGATTTTGCCGTATTGTCTGCAATTTTGCTCCCGTTTTCCACCGCCCGCAGTGAATTTTCAATCAGCGTGGTCGTGTTCTTCGCGGCTTCCGCGCTCTTGCTGGCAAGGTTTCTCACTTCATCTGCCACCACTGCGAAGCCTTTGCCAGCCTCGCCCGCGCGTGCCGCCTCGACCGCAGCGTTCAAAGCCAGAATATTGGTTTGGAACGCGATATCTTCAATGGTTTTAATAATTTTACCGATCTCGTTTGAGGTTTCACTGATTTCGGACATCGCCTCAACCATCTGCTGCATTTGTTCATTTCCATGTCTGACTTCACCGGAAGCTTCCATTGAAAGCTGGTTCGCTTTTGCCGCGTTGGCTGCATTGTTGTTTACATTTGCAGCGATTTCCGTAAGGGAAGCGGAAAGCTCTTCAATTGAGCTTGCCTGTTCCGTAGCGCCCTGCGACAGCGCCTGCGACGCATTGGATACCTGCTCGGCCCCGGTGGCCACCTGCTCGGCAGACACATTGATATTGGAAATCATGGTATTCAGATTGGAAACCACCGCATTCAGCGCACCCTTAATTTCAACAAAATCTCCCTTGTAATTCTGCTTCGTTTCTACCGTGCAATCTCCGTTCTCAAGGCTTTTCAGCACCGAGGCTATTTCACCCACATACCCGTTCAATGTGTTCACCGTTGAAGAAAAAGACCTGGATAGCGTGCCGATTTCATCATTTGTGTTTACCTGAGGCACTTCGGAATGAAGGTCGCCTTCCGCAAGACCTTCGATCCGTTTCACCAGTTTTATAATCGGGTTTACAATGGGATTTGCAATTCGAAAGGCAATAAATAGAGAAAGCAGGATAAAAAGCACTGTGATACCAACATTCATAAAAATGGAAGTATTGTACTCTTTTTTCATTTCCGACACCCTAGCAGCCACACCAATGGACCAGCCGTCTGTTTCCGCAATCGGGCAATAAGCAGCATAATTCTGGCTACCGTTGACGGTATAAGCCTGACTGCCGGTCTTTAGGCTGATCATATTTTTTGTCAAATCTGCGGCATCCGCAAAACTGCTGTTTTCTTTTGCCTTATCCAGATAATTTGTAATCTGGTTGATATAGTTTCTGTCTTTATGAGCAACAATAGTGCCTGTTTTATCCATAACAAAAGCATAGCCTGTCTCTCCGACCGATATATTATCCAGCATTGAGCTAAATGTATCAGAGCTTAAGCCAACAAATACAATTCCGCTTTTCTTATCGGTGGTTCTCAGCTTGGTCGCGATATATATAGCTGCCTTGTTATCCCTTTTGCTGATAACCGGGCTGGATAAATAAGTTTCCCCATTCATGGCCTGCTTAAAATACTCTCTGTCGCTGATATTGAGCCCTGGGACATCAGATTGCCCTTTGTCATCGGCTGTACTAACCGATAAAAAACCATATTTTTTAGCCTGTTCATCTTTTACGCTTTGCAGATTTTCCTGCGATAGCGCGCTGTTGACAATATTATCGTTCGTTGCGATTTGTTCAACCATCATTTTATATTGAACAATTTTATTCTGAACAGTCTGACTATAAGCCTTGGAGGCAATTCGAACCTCGTCATCCATGCTCTTTTGGCTGTAATTGTTCAGGATTGTCGCAGACGCCACGCCGGAAAGAACGCTGACCGACAGGGTCAATCCCAACATACCAAGCAGAAACGCTTTCTTAATTGATTTCACCTTTGGTTGATCTGCTCTTTTCATTTAGCATCACTCCTTTTGAAAATTTATAGTCGATTCCCTTTAAAAACAGCTAAGTATTTGTGCGAATATTTTCGTGATGTAGGGCGGACGACAAAGTCAGGCTGGCACCTGGCAAGCAACACAGCGACACAGAAAATATACCGCAAAGACTAGTATTTTGGAGTTAATTGACTATATAAGAGTGTCACCACTCTAAGACCTATAGGACTCAGGCATCCTATAGCATATTTATCGTAAAATTCGACAAATTATTTAGTGCTATTTCGGTACGACGTAAAATATTTTATAACATATAACAAATTTTTCCAATTACTGTGCGCAATTTCCATAAAAAAACCTGTGGCAGAACCACAGGTTAAGTTTTTCAGTTTATTTGGTTTTGTTCAGTCTTTGAATAATCAGACTCGCGATAGACTGGCATGGCGCCTGCTTGACAACAGCGCCGATATCATAGGCAACCATCGGCATTCCATATACCACACAGGATTGTTTATCCTGACCGATGGTATAAGCGCCGTTTTGCTTCATTTCCAAAAGACCGTTAGCGCCATCCTTTCCCATACCGGTAAGAATTACACCGATGGCATTTTCCCCGGCGGTCTTAGCAACAGATCTAAACAGCACGTCAACAGACGGGCAATGACCGCTCACCTTTTCACCGGCGGCACATTTCACATAGTATCCTCTATAATCCTTTTCCAAGGTCATATGCTTATCTCCGGCCGCGATCAATGCTTGACCGGGTACTACGCGGTCTCCGTTCTGGGCTTCCAACACTGTAAAGCTGCAAATCCGGTTCAGACGGTCCGCATACATTTTTGTAAAACCCACCGGCATATGCTGGACAATAACAATTCCAGGAATATCAGAAGGCAGCTGCTTTAATATTTCTAAGGTTGCCTCGGTTCCTCCTGTGGAAGCGCCGATTGCTATAATCCTTTCGCTGGAGCCATCTGACTTGAAAACCGGAATTGGAATTGTGGAAATTAATGACGCTGCTTTCTTGACCTTAGCGCAGGAAGCAATTTTAATTTTTACGGATAGCTCGTTGCAAAACAGCAGGAAGTCCCTGCTGTTTTTAATATCCGGCTTTTTAACAAAATCTACGGCACCGACATCGAGAGCCTCAAAAATGCCGATATTTGCGGAGCTGACCAGCACGACCGGAAGCGGTCTTTTCGGAAGCAGCTCCCGCAAAAAATCAGTCCCCTTTTTATCCGGCATTTCCACATCCATGGTTACGACATCCGGAGATAGCTCCTTGATTTTCTTTTCAGCCTCCGTCGCACTGCCGGCACTTCCAACAATTTCGATGCTGGCGTCATTACTCAGTGCTTTTTGCAACGCGGTTCGAAAAAACAACGAATCGTCTACAATCAAAACCTTTATGATATGATTAAGCGGCATTTGCTAATATCCTTTCTGGTAAATAGAAGGCTGAATATAAATGAATTTTGACGTATCCCTCTGCACGGTCTCTGAGTGTCCAATAAACAAATAGCCGCCCGGCTTTAACACGTCGTAAAACTTATTAATCAGGATATTCCTGGTAGGCTGGTCAAAGTAAATCATCACGTTCCTGCAAAAAATCAGGTCAAACGGCTGTCGGAACGAAAATGGCTCCATAAGGTTCAAGGGACGGAAGATTACTTGTTTGCGTATCTCTTCATTTAAAACATAATGTTCACTGCCCTGTTTTGTGAAATATTTATGCTCCCAGGCAAGCGGAATATTCTTTAAGGATTCTTTGCCGTATAATCCCTCCTGCGCCTCCTGCATCACCTTGGCGGAAATGTCGGTCGCCAGAATCCGGTAATCCCACACCGCTTTCTGAAGTCCGAAATAATCCATAATTACCATGATGGTGGTGTAAGCCTCTTCGCCGGAGGAACATCCCGCGCTCCAAATTCGAATATCCTTCTTCGCATTCGTTTTTTCATGAACGGGGAGGATCGTATTTCTTAGAAAATCAAAATGTGCTTCTTCCCGCATAAAGTATGTATGATTCGTGGTGAGCTTATTCAGCATGATCGTGACTTCATTGGTATTATTCTGCTTGATCAGCTTAAAATAGTCGGTAAAATTGGTGAGCCCCTTTTCCGTTAGAACGGAAAACATCCTTGCTTCAATGAGCTGCCGTTTGTTAATCAGATTAATTCCATAGTTGCTTTTAATATAGGATACAATATCCTCAAATTCCTGATCCGTTAAATGTATCATCCTACCCTCCAACAGTTCCTGCACAACAACCCCTAATTGTTATTATAAAGATTCACGATATCCAGGATAAGCGTGATACTCCCGTCGCCCAAAACTGCACAGCCGGCAACTCCGGTCTCTTTCACCTCGAACTGGTTGAGATAAGAGGGAAGCGATTTCACAACAACCTGCTGTTCACCCAGAAGATTATCCGCAAAAATGCAATACGCCTTTTCATGGTTTTCCACCAGAATTACAATACCTTCCTCGATATCCTTCACGTTCGTGTCAATATTAAAGGTATCGTGCAGACGGATAACCGGAAAATACTGATTTCTCACCATTATAATCTCGTTGCCGTTGGTGTCGTGAAGCATACTGCTCTTGCTTACCTTGAACAGCTGCTTAATATTGTTGATCGGAATAGTGAACACGGAATTTCCGACAGAAATCTTCATGCCGTTTACAATAGCAAGTGTCAGCGGAATTTTAAAGAGTGTCTTGGTTCCTTTGCCCAGCTCGCTGTCTACGGTTACATCGCCGCCGATTTTCTCCACGTTCTTTTTCACGACATCCATTCCCACGCCGCGCCCGGAGTACTCGGTAACAACTTCATTCGTTGAAAAACCGGGCATCAGAAGAAAATTGTATACTTCTCTTGGGGTGTAATCCTTTTCCGGCTTTTTCAGCATGCCCTGCCGCTTTGCCTTTTCAAGTACGGATTTTCGGTTGATTCCTTTTCCATCGTCCTGAACCGCAATCAGAATTTCTCCTCCGGTGTTGTGCGCAGAAAGGATAACCTTACCCTTCGGTGATTTGTTGGTGTTTGCACGCTCCTCCTTGGTTTCAATTCCGTGATCCATTGAATTGCGAACCAGGTGCATAATTGGGTCGCCGATATTGTCGATGATCGTCTTATCTACTTCCGTGTCTTCACCGACCAAAATCAATTCCACATCTTTATCCAGCTTCTTACTCATATCCCTTACAATACGGTTCATTTTCTGAAAAATTCCGGAAATCGGAACCATGCGGATAGACATTACAATTTCCTGCAGCTCGTCGGTCAGCTTGCGAAGCTGGCGGGAGGCCTTTGTAAAGTTGTTGTCAATGCCGGCATTCTGAGCGGAAGGAGCCGAGGTCACCATGGACTCGGTGATAACGATTTCTCCCATTAAATCCATCAGGTTGTCCAGCTTTGAGAGGTTGACATTGATCAGGTTTTGCTTTACGGCAGAGTGACCCGGCGTGGCGTTTTCAGGGGACACATTCTCCGATTTTTCATCCTGAACTGCTGTTTTGTCAATAACAGGAGTGTCAATTACCGTATAATTTTTTGTATACACAAAATTTTCGATCAGCTTCAGCGTCGCCTTTAAACCGGATTCCTCTTTGTAATAGATGGTAAATCCGTTCTGGATAATAACATCGGCGCTCTGCTTGTTGGTGTCGATATCCTTCGGCTCGTACCGGATATCGGGGTAAACCTCGGAAATTGCCTGCACCAGCATCAGAGCGCGGAGGTTTTCCATTTCGGTTTCCTCTTCAAAGAACACTCTTACCGCGTAGGGATAATCTTTGTCGGTATTGACCGGAACAGCAGGTTTGACCTCGGCTACCTCCTGCGGCGCAGGCTGTTCGACCGGTTTCGGCTGAAGCTGAACAACAGTGGGAGCAACCGGAACCACGGCAGGCTTTTCAACAATTTCTGAATTCGAAATCTTTTTCAGGAAATCATTAATTTCCGCCTCAAAAGTGCCGATATTTGTAGTAAGCGGTTCATTATTTTCAACCTTGGACACTTCTTCCTTGATAAAGTCACTGGACTTGAACATCAGATCAAAGAGTTCATTGTAATACTTTGAGTTAATTCCGTGCTCTCTTACATAATAGAAAAGATCCTCCACCTTATGTGAAATCGTTGCAAGACTGTTAAACTGCATCATAGCAGAAGAGCCTTTGATCGTGTGCATGATCCGAAAAATCTCATTTATGCTGTCGGTGTCAAAAGCATTTGCTTTTTCGCAGTTAAGCAATATTTCGTCAAGGTGTTCCAGCAAATCGTTTGCTTCAAACAAATATACTTCGAGCATAGATTCCATGTTATTATCCATGTATATTTCACCGCCTAATTTACTTTATATCTTATATATCGAAACAATTCTGATAAAATTAACTCATTAAATACCAAAATTTTTATTTTTGAGGTGTTTTTATGCCGGATAATCTACGCATTACCACTCCAATTACAACAAATGAAGGACTAAATAAGCTTCAGCCCCCAAAACAGCCCATGCCTCCGCTTGCTGTAAACCCCTCGGTGCTGGACCATCCCGGCGTAGAAAATCAGTCGGATCAAAACAATGCTTTTAACACCCTGATAAACCGTAATTCTGTTTTCAGCAAATTCGTTGAGCAGCTGAACCAGACGCCGGGCCTTTCAGAAACCATGCAGCAAATCATGCTGGATCTTTTCAACCGGTCGGACGATATTCAGAATTCAAGAGTCTTTTCTCCCGCAATGAAGCAGCTTGCAGCCGCAATGAAAATGGGAAGCGCGGACATTTTGAAAAACCTGCTGTTCCAGAGCAGCAACCAGACAAAATTTTCCGCTCCGATATTCGCTATCTTCCGCCAGATTTCCCGCCAGTATCCAAACAGTGATTTCGACGCGCGCCTGATAAACCTGCTAAAAGCATATGATTCTTTTTTCTCCATCGGAGATACAACAGAATCAATCGTAAAGGAACTGAGCACCCTGACCCGGCAGATTCCAAACTCCTACGGAACAAAAATACAGGAGCTGATCGGCGAGCTGAATACAAACCAGCCGGTGGAACGCCAGCAGGAAAATCTTACGGCTTTAAAGGAAAAAGTCATCCCGCTTTTGAGCAAATATGTTTCTGCCACAAATGATTTCGGCCGGGCACGTGACAGTATTACCCTTGTCGTTCACGACATTGCAAGGCTGAATGTCGGTTCCCGGCAGGAGCTTGTGGATCAGTTCAACAATCTGGTTGATTACTGCCGGTACCAGTTAAACTTTACACCCGCTAAAATTGAGGAAATCAAAGCGATGTTTATCCAGCATCTGAATCAGGCCTCGCAGGAGCCTCAAAACAACTTTTTCTCCTCCCTGATCAGTGCGCTGGAGGAAAGCCCGAGGCAAAGCTCCTCCAACGTAAACCTAGCGGTCAACCGGGATACCATTACCTCCCTGCTTCTGAACAACAGCGTGTTCATGCCCTTTACCCACCTGTTTTTGCCAATTAACTATAACGGACAGTTTCTGTTCTCTGAAATCTGGATTGAAAAGAACGACAAAGACAGCAATGCTTCCCCGGATTTTGCAAACCGCCAGCCAACCAGACTCCTGTTGAACTTTGATATCAAGGGACTGGGATATTTTGAAGCTTCCATTGAATTACTGGAAACAAAGGCAAACGTCAGTTTAAGCTGCCCGGTCTCCCTTGCCGACAAAAATATGGAGATTAGCAGAAAGGTCTCGGAAATTTTCTCCCAAAATGGGCTTACCGCCGAAAACGTTCAGATTTCCGCACAGCGCAGCCCAACCACCCCCAAAAAAATTCTCAAAAAAGTGAATGAGAGAAGGAGCGGTATCGATGTCACAGTATGATAAAGCAAACCGTGCCGCGGCACTGAAATACTCACAGGATTCCGCTCACAGCGCGCCTGTTGTGGTTGCTTCCGGGCTGGGGTATGTCGCCCAGAAAATTATCTCTGTCGCTCAGGATAACAGCATTCCCGTTTACCAGGATGATTCCCTCGCCTCCCTTCTGACTCAGCTCAACGTCGGCAGTGAAATTCCGCCTGAGCTTTACCAGGCAATTGTAGATATTTACATATATTTTTTAAACTTTCAGGTGAAGGATTCGCAGCTACCACCTTCGGAAAAGACAGGTGATTTTACATCGACCGGATTTCAAGAGACTGAGTTTACCGGCAAAAAACAAAATGAAGATTAATCTGACAGAAAAATTCCATTAAATTACTGAAAAATGTAATTTTTCTATTCCGAAATGCTAATTTTTTTTAAATTGGGTCGATATATTTTATAACGGTTATCATTAAAAAATGAATTAGGATAACTGCGTCAAGTTTGCCGAAATCAGTTGACAAAATTTATCCGTTACGGCAGCGGTAGAAACGGTGATAGACATGGAAAATAAAGTAGAAGATACATTGAGAATTAACAGCATTGACAATGACTTCACGGAAAAATACCTGACCTTTTTTATCGGGGAACAGATTTTCGCGGTTCAAAGCAGCTCCGTCATTGAAATCATCCGAATGCAGCCCATTACTTTTATGCCTAAGCTGCCTGCCTTTGTAAAGGGCGTAATTAATCTCAGAGGTAAGATTGTACCTTTAATTGATCTCAGAATCAAGCTTGGCAAGGAACCAAGGGAATACGACGAACACACCAGCATCGTCGTACTGGATACAAACGAGACCAGTGTCGGGTTTATCGTAGACAGAGTTAATGACGTAGCGGATATTGCCAAATCACAGATCAGCGAATCACCAAGACTTGCCAAGGATTCAGATAGCGGTTATGTTTCCGGCATCGCCACGCTTGACACCCAAGTGGCAATGATTTTGAACCTGACCAGTATTTTAACGGAAGACAGCGAAGAGGCTAAAACCGCAAAGGCCATATAGGGCTCTTTCTTCAAGCTGGTCTCTGATTTTCTAAGCAATCTTGTTTTCTAAGGAAAAACTTTGTTTTGGAGGTACTCCTGATGCAACCGATATCTCAACAGTATCTAAGGTCAAGTTGTGAAATCAGAACCCTCGATGATAAACGGCTTACCACCGGAACACTGAATGATTTTGATGAAAAGGATATAAAAATCGGAAAAGGAACCGATTTTCTTCCTACAATACATTGCGGAACACTCGTGAAGATTATCATCAAGCCGGATAATCTGGATATGCTGGACTTAATCGGGAAGGTATATTTATCCTCGCCGGAAATGCTGCAAATTACGAATGTTCAGGATCAGAATGATTTTGAACGCCGAAATTTTTTTCGGCTCAGGCTTAATTTACATACGCAGGCCTACCCATCCCAAAACGACGGATCTCCGATTCAGCCGGTTGAGGTATTCCAGATTTATGTTAACGATTTGAGTTTGAGCGGTTTTTTCATAAAGACAAGAAAGACCTTGAGGATTGGAGACTATTTTAACGCAACTCTTCCCCTTGCTGATGTCCGGGTATCTTTCATCTGCAAGGTTCAGAGATTTCAAAAAGCAAACAGCCGGTCAAATGGCTACGGCTGCTCCTTCGAGAATAATACCAACCGCCAGTTTGATTTGCTTTGCAAGTACATATTTGAAAAACAGCGTGAGCAGATTAGAAGTGCCAGAAATGAATTGTACTAATCATTTATTATAATCTAAAATGAGGTGATCTTATGGAAATTACACAAGAAATCGATACTCTGAACGAAGAAACCGTAATTGATGAGATGAAAGGGAAATACCTGACTTTTTGGACGGACAGCCAGCTTTTCGGCGTTCCGATTGCCGATGTAGTTCAAATCATCGGTATTCAGGAAATCACGCCTATTCCTGATTCTCCTGTGTACGCAAAAGGGGTTATCAATCTTCGCGGCAATATCATTCCGGTGATCGATGTGCGACTCAGATTCAGTAAAACAGAAGAAGCCTACAATGAGAGAACCTGTATTATCGTAACAAGAATTGACCAGAATTATATCGGCTTCATTGTCGATTCTGTCGATGAAGTTACCAACATAGGTGATGAAGATATTTCTCCCGCGCCGAAGGTTTCAAAAGACCGCACTAACGCCTATCTTTCCGGTATCGGCAAGGTAGAGAACAAAGTGGTTCTCCTTCTGGATACGAGCAAAATTTTGAATGAGAGTGAGATTCAGCAGGTGAGCGACGCTGTCTCTGTGCTTAACAATTAATAAATGAGGCGAATTTATCAATGAAGGTTAAAACTAAGGTTTTCTTTGTCAATTTTCTCCTTGCCGTTTTATCGGTTGTAAGCGGCGCGGGCGCAGTTCTTATGTTGCTGCAGTACCATTCTTCAATCGCCGCCGGCAGCCTGATTGTACTGCCGCTGGTTCTGGTTCTCATTATCACAAAAGTCTCCTCTTCTCTTATCATAAAGCCAATCGAATACTTTCGGGAATCCTTTTTAAAAATGTCTCAGGGTGATTTGAATGTCACTGTCGACTATAACGATACATTCGAATTTACTGAATTGGGACAGGCTTTAAACGCAACAATGGAATATCTGAGACGGTATATCAATGATATTAAAGCTACTTTAAATACGTTGGCAAATGGGAATTTTGATGTGGAAATCAACAATCACTACCAGGGCGAATTTGAAGAAATCCGCCAGGCTCTGGAAGGCATCGTATCCATGCTAAACAACACGCTGTCCAAGTTCAGCAATACTTCCAGCCAGGTATCCATGTTCTCCGATCAGGTATCCAACGTCGCCCAGACACTTGCACAGGGCGCGACCGAGCAGGCGAGTTCAATTGAGCAATTATCCGCTACGATTTCTGAAATATCCGCTAATGTAAAACAAAACGCGTCCAGTGCGTCTGACGCAAATCGCTCTTCTACAACCGCACAGGAAAAAATGCATGAAGTATCTGAGGAAATGGACAAAATGCTTCAGGCTATGTCTGAGATCAGCGAGATGTCCGCAAGGATTAGCAATATTATTAAAACGATTGACGATATTGCCAGTCAAACCAACATTCTCGCCCTGAACGCAGCGGTTGAAGCTGCAAGAGCCGGAGCTGCCGGAAAAGGCTTTGCTGTTGTAGCGGATGAAGTTCGCAACCTCGCAAGCAAAAGCGCGGAAGCCGCTAAAAACACCACGGACTTGATTGAAAGCTCTATTCTGGCAATCGAAAACGGAAAGAGAATTGCTGATACCACTGCGAAAACCTTAGATGAGGTTATCGACGCAACTTCAAAGTCAACTCAGTTAATCAATAATATTGCTCAGGCTTCCAATGAACAGGCGACCTCCATCAGTCAGGTTACCCTGGGCGTTGAGCAAATATCCGCCGTTGTTCAGACAAACTCAGCAACCGCAGAAGAAGGAGCGGCTTCAAGTGAAGAAATGTCAAAGCAGGCAAAGCACCTGAAATCTTTGGTAAATGAGTTTTCACTGAAGCAGGCCGTTTATTCTGTTGCCGAGTAATGTTTAAGGTCCTACATTAAATATAAATCTCCCGTCGCGGTGTTGAACTCTGCGGCGAGAGATTTTTTATTGCTTTACGCCAAATCACGGGAGAAATCAAAACTATTTCGCACTTTACAGGATTATTTTTCTATTCTATAATAGCTTTGATAATCAATTATTGTCACTCCTTGAAATTAACATACTTTCCTTTTCGTAATACAAGGCCGAGGTTCAGTCTGCCGCCTTGCGGCAACACAAAACCAGACGTAAAGGCTGCGCATTTTGGAGATGAAAGACTATAACTACCGAAAAATTGTAAATTTCACTGCCTCATTGAAATAGCATTAAACGGAAGGAGATTATCACAGATGGGACATTTCGGATTTTCTTACATTGGCTTGATATTTTTATTGATGCTTATCATTCCAAACCTGATATGGGCTAAAAGCCTGCCAAAAGGATACGCCAATCAAAACGAAGCAAGGGTTCTGGTTATTTTAGAACGAGTCGGCCAAATTTGCGTTACTTGTACAAGTCTTATCTTTTCAGATTTTAATATTCAAAGCTGGTCGGCTTGGAGTATCTGGCTGATCGCAGCCATCATTCTTCTGATTTTATATGAGTGCTGGTGGATTCGCTACTTTAAAAGTAGTAAGAGGCAAAAGGATTTTTACAGCAGTTTCTGTGGAATTCCGGTGGCAGGGGCGACATTGCCGGCAGTCGCTTTTCTTCTCTTGGGAATCTACGGTAAAATTGTCTGGATGATTTTTTCTGCCCTAATTTTCGGGATAGGTCATATTGGTATTCATTTGCAGCATCAAAAAGACTTGGCTCATGAAAGCAACCTTCCGCGGTCAGAAACCTCACGCAAGCTTAAGTAAATCGCAGGTGACTCTCGCCGTTCTTAAGTCGTGCACAACTCTATAGATGATAGAATCTATCCTGAATATAAAATACAGAATTGTTACAGGAGGAATAATCCATGCTTGATTACAGGTTTGACACTCAGCTATTAATTGAAGGAACCGGTCTTTCGGAAGACGCAATCAGTGACTACATTACAAATCATATTGAAGGTGACTGTCTGATCGCCATCGGCGATGATAACTTGATCAAGATTCACTTTCATACCAATACTCCATGGATAGTGCTTGAATACTGCGCATCTTTGGGAGACATTTTTGATATAGTTGTTGAAAATATGGAACGACAGGAAAACGGACTGCAAGGCTGAGACAATAAAAAAGACATCCTTAATTGGATGTCTTTTTTATTATGTTGGCGCTACCTATTGTTCCGGGCCGTTGCCAGCCAAGTATCTTCGGCACAGATGAGCTTAACTTCCGTGTTCGGGATGGGAACGGGTGGACCCTCATCGTAATCAGTACCAACTGTCTGCCTATTCAATTCTCTGCTCAGGAGTTCGATTCTCCTGCATTGCGATTTCGTTTACACA
>JAEZYP010000050.1 GCA_023418995.1 Bacillota bacterium
TGATGGACTGGATCTTCTTCCGGCCTTCCTCGCCGCCGTCCTTTGCCAGCCGCTCCAGAGCAGGAATGGCAACGGTCAGCAGCTGGATGATGATGGAGCTGTTGATATAGGGCTGAATGCTCAATGCGAAGACCGTGGCCTGGGCGAACGCGCCGCCGCTCATCACGTTATACAGTCCCAAAATTGTGGTGGACTGGCTGTTCAGATAGCTGGACAGTGTCGCCACATCCACATAGGGAACGGTGATGGCGTTACCGATGCGGAAAATGAGCAAAATCAGCAAAGTGAAAATGATCTTCTTCCGCAGCTCGGGGATACCCCATGCTTTGCGAATCGTTTGGATCACGTTACTTCACCTCGGCCTTTCCGCCGGCTGCCTCGATTGCCTCCTTGGCAGACGCGGAGAAGGCAGAGGCCTGCACCGTCACCTTCTTGGTGACCTTGCCGTTGCCCAGCACCTTGAATCCATAGGTGCATTTGGAAAGGATGCCCTTGCTCAGCAGCGCTTCTGCGGTGACGGTTTCGCCGTCTTCAAAAGCGTTCAGAGCGCTGAGATTGATGATCTCAAGGGGCTTTGCAAAGATGTTGTTGAAGCCGCGCTTAGGAACGCGGCGAGCCAGAGGCATCTGGCCGCCTTCGAATCCGACGCGGACCTTGCCGCCGGAACGGGCCTTCTGGCCCTTGTGGCCGCGGCCGCCGGTCTTGCCGTTGCCGCTGCCGGCACCCCGGCCTTTGCGGTAAGCAGACTGGACGGAGCCTTCGGCGGGAGACAGTTCGTTGAGTTTCATGTTTCCGTGCCTCCTTATTTCACTTCAGCGACCTGCAGCAGATAGCCGATCTTGGCGATCTTGCCGCGGGTCTGGTCGTTGTCGGGCTGCACGGTGATGTCACCGATCTTACGCAGGCCCAGGGAATGGGCGGTCAGAATCTGCTTTTCCAGACGACCGTTCAGGCTCTTGACGAGCTTAATATTCAAGTTTGCCATTTTAAGCCCCTCCTTAACCCACAATATCGCTGACGCTCTTGCCGCGAATACGGGCCACTTCCTCAGGTCCACGCATGGACTTCAGGCCCTCGAATGCGGCTGCAACCACGTTGTTAGCGTTGTTGGAGCGCAGGCACTTAGTACGGATATCCTTAATTCCGGCAGCTTCCACGACGGCACGAACAGCGCCGCCGGCGATCACGCCGGTACCGGGGGCTGCGGGCTTCATCAGCACGCGGCCTGCGCCGGCTTCACCGATCACCTCATGGGGAATCGTGGAACCGGACAGCGTCACGGTAATCATGTTCTTCTTTGCGGACTCCAGGCCCTTGCGAATCGCCTCGGGAACTTCGGCGGCCTTGCCCAAACCATAGCCGACCTTGCCCTTCTGATCGCCGACAACGACCAGAGCGGAGAACTTCATCACGCGGCCGCCCTTAACAGTTTTGGAAACTCGGTTGAGGGCAACAACCTTCTCGGCATACTCGCTGGGTTCTCTTTCAAATCTAGGCATGTTGTTTACCTCCTCCGATTAAAACTTCAGGCCGCCCTCGCGGGCGCCGTCGGCCAGTGCCTGAACACGGCCATGGTACAGATAACCGCCACGATCAAAAACAACGTTTTCGATCCCCTTCGCCTTGGCCCGCTCTGCAACGAGCTTGCCAACTGCGGTGGCAGCGGCGATGTTGCCGCCGTAACCAGCGATCTCTTTATCCAGAGAAGACGCGGCGACCAGAGTCTCGCCCTTCACGTCGTCGATAATCTGGGCATAGATGTTGGCCTCGCTGCGGAACACGTTCAGACGGGGAGCAGCGGCAGTGCCGGAGATTTTGGAGCGCACCCTCTTGTGGCGCTTCAGGCGCTGGGCATTGGTATTCGGTCTTTTAATCATTTCGGCACACCTCCTTACTTCTTGGCGCCGGTCTTACCAACCTTGCGGCGGATGACCTCGTCAGCATACTTGATACCCTTGCCCTTATAAGGCTCGGGAGGACGCTTCTCGCGGACTTCAGCGGCAAACTGGCCAACAGCCTGCTTGTCGCAGCCGCGAATAATAATTTTATTGGGAGCGGGAACATCAATGGTGATGCCCTCGATCTCGGAAACAATCACCTGATGGGAAAAACCAAGGTTCATGACCAGGTTCTTGCCCTCCTTGGCGACACGGTAGCCCACGCCGTTGACTTCGAGCTCTTTAGCAAACTCATTGGTCACACCCTCCACCATGTTGTGGAGCAGGGTGCGGGTCAGGCCATGCAGGGACTTGTGCAGCTTATCCTCGGAGGGACGGTCCACGGTGATCGTGTTGCCGTCCTGCTTGATGATCATTTCGGGACGCAGAGCCCGGGTCAGTTCACCCTTGGGGCCCTTGACGGTGACCACATTACCTTCGGCCACGTTGACGCTAACGCCGGCGGGAACGGTAATGGGCATTCTGCCAATTCTAGACATGATTCAGTACCCTCCTTACCAGACGAACGCCAGGACTTCGCCGCCGACATGCAGCTCGCGGGCCTTCTTGTCGGTTACAACGCCCTTAGACGTGGAAATGATCGCGATACCCAGGCCGCGGAGCACACGGGGCAGCTCCTCTGCGCCCACATAGACGCGCAGGCCGGGCTTGCTGACACGGCGGAGGCCGGTGATGACCTTCTCCTTGCCGGCATTGTACTTCAGCGTGATGTGAAGCACGCCCTGAAGGCCGTCTTCCACCATCTGAAAGCTCTTGATGTAGCCCTCATCCAGCAGAATCTGAGCAATGCTCTTCTTCATATTGGAGGCGGGGACATCAACGGTGTCGTGCTTTGCGCTGTTTGCGTTGCGGATGCGGGTCAGCATATCCGCAACCGGATCTGTGATATGCATGGATAAATCCTCCTATTTTAGAGTTACGGTCCTAAAACCGTTCAGGCAGCGAGGTATCACTATGAATGGAGCAGTCCGCTCTAGCGTGGTGCTCAATTCACAGTGACCTTTCGCCATCCTTTAACCAGAGCCTTGCGGCTCAAAGTCACAAAGTGTTGCCGGGGCAGCCTTAGAAAGACGCCTTCCGGACGCCGGGGATCTCGCCCTTGTAGGCCAGCTCACGGAAGCAGATACGGCAGATGCCGTAGTCCCGGAGATAGGCGTGGGGACGGCCGCAGAGCTTGCAGCGGTTGTACTTCCGGGAAGAGAACTTCGCGGGAGCCTGCTGCTTCAAAATCATAGACTTTTTAGCCATTCTTCTCTTCCTTCCTTATTTCGCGAAGGGAGCGCCGACCTGCTCAAGCAGGGCACGGGCTTCCTCGTCGGAGTGGGCAGTGGTGCAGATGACAACATCCATACCGCGGATCTTGTCGATCTTATCGTACTCGATCTCCGGGAAGATCAGCTGCTCCTTGATGCCCAGAGCATAGTTGCCGCGGCCATCGAAAGAGTTAGCATTGATACCCTGGAAATCACGGACGCGGGGCAGGGCCACATTGAACAGGCGGTCCAAAAACTCCCACATCTTCGCGCCGCGGAGAGTAACCTTCGCGCCAATGGGCATCTCCTCACGGAGCTTGAAGTTTGCGATGGACTTGCGGGCCTTGGTGATAATGGGCTTCTGGCCGGTGATCTGGGCCAAATCGCCCACCACGTTCTCCAGAACCTTCGCATTTTCACGAGCCTCGCCGCAGCCCACATTCACGACAACTTTGTCGATCTTGGGGATCTGCATAACGCTCTTGTAGCCAAACTGCTTCATGAGCGCGGGAGCGACTTCGGCGGTGTACTTCTCTTTCAATCTTGCCATACTCGTCTACTCCCCTTTCTTACAGCTCGGCGCCGCAGTGCTTGCACACGCGGACGCTCTTGCCGTTTTCAATCTTGTGGGCAACGCGGGTGCCCTTGTTGCACTTGGGGCAAACCACCTGCACCTTGCTGGAGGCGATTGCCGCCTCGCGCTTGACAATGCCGCCGGTCTCGCCCTGCTTGCGGGGCTTGACGTGGCAGGTCACCATGTTGATGCCCTCCACAACGACCTTGCTGGTCTTGGGCACGCTGCCCATGACCTTACCCTGCTTGCCCCGGTCCTTGCCGGAGAGGACGACCACGGTGTCGCCCTTTTTGATATTCATAGACATATCAGGCGTCCTCCTCAAATCACTTCGGGAGCCAGGGACAGGATCTTCATATAATCCTTGTCGCGCAGCTCGCGTGCAACCGGCCCAAAGATACGGGTTCCTCTGGGATTCTGGTCGTCCTTGATGAGGACGGCGGCGTTGTCGTCGAAGCGGACATAGGTGCCGTCGTTGCGGCGGACGCCCTTGGCGCTGCGAACGATGACGGCCTTAACCACCTCGCCCTTTTTCACGGTGCCACCCGGCTGGGCCTTGCGGACAGACGCCACAATCACGTCGCCGATATTGCCAAACTTGCGGGTGG
>JAEZYP010000042.1 GCA_023418995.1 Bacillota bacterium
GGAAGGCGTCGAGGTGCGTGTTATCTATGACGGCTTTGGCTGTCTGATGACGTTGCCAGATAACTATTTTGAGGTGCTGCGCCAAAAGGGAATCAACTGCATTGAATTTAATCCGCTGATCCCGGTGGTGACGCTGCTGATGAACAACCGTGATCACCGTAAAATTCTGGTTGTAGATGGGCGCGTCGGTTTTATGGGAGGCGTCAATATTGCGGATGAATATATTAACGCCATCAATCGGGTCGGGCATTGGAAGGCCGCAGCCGTAATGCTAAACGGCGAGGCAGTCTGGAGCCTAACAGCCATGTTTCTTTCTATATGGGATGCCGTCACTGGCGAAGATACGCAAAAAGAGTTTTACCGCGCACCGCCAACAGAGGATGATGCATCCAACGGTATTGTCCAGCCCTATTCCGATACACCACTTGACGGTGAGCAAGTTGGGGAAATGGTTTATCTCAATATCATCAACCGCGCTGTCAAATATGTCTACATCTGCACACCCTATCTGATTGTTGATAATGAAACTGTTACCGCGCTGCTGCTGGCAGCTAAAAACGGGGTGGACGTCCGCATCATAACACCCCATCAGGGTGATAAATGGTATGTGCATATGGTTACCCGTGCCTATTATGCCCAGCTTGTGCGGGGCGGGGTCAAAATCTATGAATATACGCCTGGTTTTATCCACGCAAAAACCTTTGTAGCCGACGATGAGGTCGCCACAGTGGGCACTATCAATCTGGACTATCGTAGTTTTTATCTACACTTTGAGTGTGGCGTATGGATGGCGCGGACCAATGCCGTGTGTGATATTCGGACAGACTTCTTAAACACGCTAGAACTTTGTGAGCCGGTCAACGCTGATAGTAAACAATTAAAATTCGGCTGTATACTGCGGCTGGTTAGTGCGGTGCTGCGGCTGTTTTCGCCCCTAATGTAATACAATAAGCCAATAGATGGCGTTAAATAAAAGGAGGCATGCCTTATGAAAAGAAACATGGGTACGGATAAGACCACGCGTTCCAATCAGTCTTCTGAGAAAATGCTTGCAATCTTAGAGCGCATGTCCGAGCAGGATGAACCGATACGTTTGCAGGATATCTCCCGCTTGGTCGGGATGAATGAAAGCACCGCGCTGCGCTATATCGCCACGCTGCAAAAGAGTGGGTATGTGGTGCAGGACTCCGATACCGGACGGTATTCGCTTACTTATAAGATTTGTGCGGTGGCTGCTAATGTGTCCAGCCGCAAAAATATCCGCAATATCTGTTCACCCTACCTGCGCTCGATCGCACATATTTTTTCTGAGTCGGCTAACGTCGCTGAAGAACATAACATGATGGTGGTATATATCGAGGCGATTAGCGGCCCGCGCCAGCTTTTGATGACCACTCGCCGCGTGGGAAATGTTTCTCCCATGCACTGTACGGCGGTGGGCAAGCTGTTGCTTCTCAACTACAGCCAGCAGCAGCTTCAACAGTATATTGCCGCTAAGGGGCTGCCGACACTTACCGACCATACCATCACTGAGCCTGCCCGTTTGTTTGCTGAGCTAGATAAGATTCGCGCACAGGGCTATGCCTTTGACAACGAGGAATATGAGCCGGGTGCCAGATGTGTGGCCGCACCGATCTATGACTACACCGGCAACATCATTGCAGGCCTTAGCGTCAGTGGCCCGATCACCCGTATGACCGACGAACATATCTATGAAAAGCTTCCTTTTTTACTTGACGCGGCACAGCAGATTTCGCTGCGTATGGGCTACGAAGGACGCTTATTGCGGTAACTTGGTGACTACGAGAACAAAAAACTCCGCCCTTTTGGGTCAGGCATCGAAGTGTGCCACCAGCAGGGCGGATAATTTTGTGTAAAATTAAATTCTACTGGCAATAACCTTACAAAAAATCGACACTTCTGTGGTAGAATAAAATGTAGCCACAGGTATGGCAGGACAACTTATTATACAAATGTTCGATTGGGCATTTAAAGCAAAAGCGGGCATGCTGTAATGTCTGTATGGGAAAACCCTGCGGATAATAGAGAACCGGTTTTAACTAGCTGATCGTATATCTGTATGAGGATACTTGGAGGAAATGGATGAAAAGAACAGGTGCGCTTAAACTGATAGCGCTGGTGCTGCTGCATTCGCTTTCTGCAATCGGATTATTTTGGGCGACGACCAATTTAGACATTCATAGCTTTTATAAGGGCGAACCTTCTGTATCGGCTTCTGAATCCGCGCCGGAGTCACAACCCGAGCCCGAGCCCGAACCGGAATCTTCGAAGCTGCACTTTATGGCAGCGGGCGATAATCTAATCCACGATAATATATATAAACAAGCTTCGGCACGTACCGGGGGAAAAGGATTTGATTTTGACCCGCCCTATCAACATATTGCGGGACTATTTCAAGAAGCCGATGTCGCATTTATTAATCAGGAGACCATAATAGCCGAAAGTGTTTATCCACTGTCAGGTTATCCGTTGTTTAATTCACCGGAAGCGGTGGGCGACAAGATTGTAGATATGGGCTTTAACGTGGTGTGCATGGCTAATAACCACATGTTCGACATGGGAGAAACCGGCTTGATTGCCGCGATGGATTATTGGGGTGCCAAACCGGATGTACTGTCCATGGGGACTTGGCGTGCCGAAGAGGATATGCAGAAGCCTTTAACGATCAAGAAAAATGGCATTACTATCGGTTTTGTACCGATCACTGAACATACAAATGGACTCAAGCTGCCTGCTGAAACACCGCTGCGGTTTATTCGTTCGGACGAATACGACCTAATGAAGCAACAAGTGGAGTTGGCCCGCGCCAACAGCGATTTTGTGGTAGTCTCGATTCACTGGGGCACTGAAAACAGCAACAGCACCAACGACAATCAGCTTGAGCTGGCGCAGATGTTTGCCGATTGGGGTGTTGACCTGCTGCTGGGTCACCATTCTCACACGTTGCAGCCGATGGAATGGCGAACCGGACAAAGCGGCAACCGCATGCTGGTAACCTATTCGCTGGGTAACTTCATTTCGAGTATGCTTGACCCGCAAAATATGCTGGGTGGCGTCCTTGATTTGGATATCGAAAAGGATGCAAAAACAGGTGAGACAGCGATCACCCGGGCCAAGATGATTCCGGTTGTCACGCAGTATGATACTACCGGGCGCAAGGATGTGCGAATTTATCCATTCGTCGAGTACACGGATGAGCTGGTAAAAAAACACGGTATGACGCAGTGGCATGGCCAGTTCTCGCTGTCGTACCTGTCTAATATCATTAAAAAGAATATTCCGGCAGAATTCTTAAACGACGATGTCTTAGGAAAATTAGGTTAAAGGCCTGCAGACTGTCGAAGAGGTGGTTTTCGTTTTGCTAAGCATCGGGGGAATAGTGTGAAAGGGGGGCGGTGAGTCCCCACTTTCGCGTTGAGGTGCACAAAGTGCACCGGATTGTTCGCCCGCAGGCGACAAAACGGGCAATCTTGCCCGTTTTGCGAAGCTTGGCAGAAAAAATCGAGCGGAGCGGAAGACTTTTTGATAAGCTGAAGGCCTCTGAACTGTATATACAGATCAGAGGCCTGTTTATATGCTCCCCGTTGAAATTCTATTTGCAGTTTAAAGAATTGCCTTTAAAAGGGTAGGGTCAATGTTTCCACCCGAGATAACAAAGCAAACTTTTTCATCCGCCTTTACATTGAGCTTTTTGGCAAGCGCGGCAGCAACCGGCATTGAGGATGAGGGCTCGGCTATAACTTTGGCGGATAAAACAGTCAGCTTCATAGCGGCGCGAATCTCCTCATCGGTGACGGAAATCAGTGTATCTACCAACTGTTCAATCATCTCAAAGTTGTCCGGGTCAGCGTGGTCGGTACGGGTGCCATCGGCAATCGTATCCACATTATCAAGCCACACCGGTTTTTTTGCTTGGCGGCTGGCGCTGTATCGGGGCGCGCCTGTCGGTTCTGTTCCGATAATCCGGATATCGGGCTTTATCGCCTTGGCGGCAGTCGCAATGCCGGAGAGCATGCCCCCGCCTCCGACCGGCGATACAATAGTGGCCATATCAGCCTCATCCTGTAAAATCTCTATGGCGATAGTACCCTGACCGGCTCTAACATAGTCGTTCGCGTAAGGGTGAATGAGCGTTCTTCCCTCCTGCTGCACCAGTTCGTTGGCCTTTTCATCGCGTTCACTCGAACGTGTTCCCGCCAGCAGAACCGTTGCGCCGTAAGATTTTGTTCCCGCCAACTTGACAGGGTTAACGTTTTCAGGCATGACAATAACCGCGTCAAGCCCTAAAAGCTTGGCGGCGCAGGCAACCCCCTGCGCATGGTTGCCGCTGGAACAACACACCACACCGTTTTTTTTCTGCTCATCGGTTAAGCAGAGCATGGCGTTGATAGCGCCCCGTATTTTGAACGAGCCTGTGACCTGTAAATTTTCGGGCTTGAGATAGACCATGCAACCCAGTGCCGCATCCAAAGCGGGTACACGCAGCAGCGGTGTGCGGACGATATAGGAAGAAATTCTTTTTTGTGCCTCTAAAACATCCGAATAAGTGATCATATAAACAGCTCCTTTTTATTTGCAATTCACAAAGATCATTAGTTTAACCACGCCCATAAGTATGCGTGATTTTTTTCAGGCGATAGGCCACCTCTGGGTTCAAAGCGTCCGACCGCACACGCCAAGACCAGTTTTTATCCCCAGTTGTGCCTGGAAAGTTTACCCTAGCAGCCGCCCCCAAGCCGAGGATGTCCTGTAGCGGGGCGATGGCCAAACGACTTGGGGACATCCATGCGCCGCATACGGCGCCCCATCCAAAGCCTTCTTCGGGTCGAAGACGAAGATAATCAAAAGCAAATGCTTGCTTCTCAGGGCCTGCTTCAGAAAACAACCATTGAACAAAGGTGGGAGTATCATGCGTGCCGGTATACATCACCGAATCAACAGGGCAATTGTGAGGAAGATAACTGCTGTCCCCGACCGGATCAAAGGCATAAACTAATACCTTCATACCAGGCAGCCCTGAGCCAAGAATAAAATTTCGAGCAGCTTCATCTAAATCGCCTAAGTCTTCCGCAATAAGAGTCAGTTCAGGAACCTGTTGGGTCAAAAAGTCTATCAAAGGCTGCCCGGGTGCTCTTTCCCAGCGTCCTTCCAGCGCACTTTGTGCCTGAGCCGGAATAGACCAGTAAGTGTGGAACCCGCGAAAATGATCTATTCGCACCATGTCGTAGAGCATCGCAGCGTTTTGCAATCGCGCGGTCCACCAGTCAAAAAGGGCTGCCCGCTGGTTTTCCCAATCATACAGGGGATTGCCCCAGTGCTGCCCCTTATCGGAAAATGCATCTGGTGGAACCCCTGCGACACGGGTTGGTTTAAGTTTCTCATCGACTTGGAAAAGTGCCGGGTCAGACCACACTTGAACACTGTCGGCTGAGACGTAGATAGGGATATCGCCCATAATAACTATACCGTGTGCTTTGGCATAGCGCCTTAGCTCCGCCCATTGGCGAAAAAAGTGATACTGTATAAAGATCTCAAAGTTTATCTCATCGGCAAGCTTAATGCGGTACTGAGCCAAAGTTGCAGCATCGCGCAGACGCGCAGCTTCATCGGGCCACTGGTTCAGGGGACACTCAAAATACTTACTGAGAGCAGCAAAAAGAGCATGGTCAGGTAGCCATTTAACCTGCTGCTCCAGAAATTCAGACCTAGCCGCTGTATTATCGTCCCGCGTCCAGGCTTTTTTTAATAGTAGAAAACGATTTTGCTGAAGCCAGTTATAATCCACATGGTCAGGATCAAGAAAACATGCGGTAGCCAGCTCCTCCGGTGTAAGCAACCACTGCACCGCCAAATCTTCTAAATCCAATATCAGAGGGTTGCCCGCAAACGCTGAGGGGGACATATAAGGGGAGTTGCCGATTCCACATGGAACCAGCGGGAGAACCTGCCAGACTTTCTGACCCGCTGCTGCAAGAAAATCGATAAATTGTCGGGCGCTTTTTCCCAATGTGCCAATGCCGTAATCTCCGGGAAGGGAAAATACGGGGAGCAGGACACCGCTGGATCGTCCTTTCATGGGAAACCTCCAATCAAACTGGATAAAAATATTATACAGCGCAAAAGGACGAAAGGCAATGCTGCAACCGATCCCTGGCACGGTCAAAATGTAGTATAAAAAGGTCGCTGATAAAAATCAGCGACCTTTTTGTTGAGTGAGTTGGTAGTTGT
>JAEZYP010000058.1 GCA_023418995.1 Bacillota bacterium
TGCATGTGTGCAGACCTGGCCTGGCGCAGCTCTTCACTTCGGTGATGGTCACGAGATGATCGCCAAGGGCAAGGAGCGAGTCTCCTACCTCATGAGTAAGGGCTTCGACAAGGCTGAGCTCTACGGAGAGACCCAGATGGGTGGACTCCACATCATCCAGGTCGCCAAGTACGGTCTCGAAGCTCATGGTCTCGTACGCAATCCCGAGGAATCAGCGCTCGTGAAGCTCGTGGACATCGCCAAGCCGGTCACCGGTGTGGCCATGGCTGCCGTCGTCCTCGGGCTCGGTGCTTCGTTCATGACCGGTATCGGCTATGACCGTGAGGATAAGACGCTCGCCGAGTACCAAGCGGATCGTCGCGAGGTCCTGGCCCAGAAGGAAGCCGATAAGAGCTCGAGAGGAGAGATGTAACGTGGCCACCAAGTACATCAAGCGTCACTCCAAGATGGCGCGTGGCGTCCATCTGACGCACACCATCATGACCATCCTCCTGATCATCACCGGACTCTTCGTCTTCATCGAGCCACTCGGTGCAGCCGTAGGACCTACCGTGGTCAATCTGATCAGGATCGGGCACCGCGTGTTCGCCGTCGTGTTCATCGCCGTACCGATCATCTCCCTCGTCGTGGCTCCTAAGGGTGCGAAGCACATGTTCGGCGAGATGTTCAAGAAGTGGGACAAGGACGACGTCGAGTTCCTCGTGAAGTTCGTTCCGTACCTCTTCGCTCCCAAGCGCGTGCACATGCCGCCACAGCACGAGACGAAGTCCGGTCAGCGGTTCGCTGATGCCATGCTCATCCTCATGAGCATCCTGCTAGCGATCTCAGGTATCTTCCTGTGGGTGGGGACCCCCACCGTACCGCACCACATCTTCATGCTGAACCTCCTCATCCACGACATAGCGTTCCTGGGCATCTGCGTGTTCACGCTCGCCCATGCCTATCTGGGTGCCGGAGTGTTCCAGCCGTACCGTGGCTCCCTCAACCTCATGTTCGGTGACGGCTACGTCTCCGAAGCCGATGCGCTCTATCACTGGGGCCATTGGGCAGAGGATGAGCTCACCAAGGGTGAGAACGTCATAGAGAAGTAACCCGTCCCCCACGGGTTCCTTTCGGAGGACTCCCGATCCGTACGGATCGGGAGTCCTTCCACATGAACAAGTCAGGAGTCATGAATGGACCTCAAGTCAGCCGAACAAGCAGTGCGTTCGTACCGTGAGGAGGATGAGAACGGAGACCTCGGTCGCCTCGATCTCTTCCTAGGTATCTGGCGCATACAAGCGGAGTACGAGAAGGACGTGACCTACGAGGTCGCCTCGTTCGAAGACCTCAAGACCGAGTTCCACGCCAAGCGGCCGTTCTTCCAGGCGAATCCGCCCCAGATCCCGCTCGAACGTTTCCTTGAACTCGCCGACCGTATATCGGCCTATCTTCTCGCCAGTGAAGCACTGGACGGCGAGCAGAAGCGGATGATCGAGCGTCTCGACATGAAGGAGCTCGTATCCGAAAAGGATCTCGAGAGAGCCTCGTACGATCTGGAGGGTCTTCTCGGTGAGAAGGCCTCGGAGTTCGACGATCCCTCCGGTATGGAAGTCGTCATGTTCTCGTTGGTGCTCGCGTCGTCGCTTCGTCCGTTCCTCGATGCGTCGGCACAGGCCAATCTGAAGACCCTCGGTCATATCGAGCAGGACGTGTACAAGGCACGGCGCTGTCCGAACTGCGGTAACGAGCCTACGCTCTCGTACGTGGGCGAGACGATCGAGCAACCGGGCATGTCACGGTCGCTCTGGTGCTCGCTCTGTCATTCCATGTGGGATTTCGAACGCATCTTCTGCGCGCGCTGCGGTGTCAAGCGTCAGGAGAAGCTCCATTACAAGCATCTCGAAGGGGATGCCGAGCACAGGATCCATGTCTGTGATGAATGCCATGGATACATCAGGACCTTCTTCCAGGCGGATTCGAACAAGCCGATCTCGCTTCCGGTGGAAGATATCGTGATGACGTACCTGGATGCCGTCGCACTGGATAAGGGACTCACGACCGTCGCTGACCGCGACGTCACACCGTCGCGCTAGTCTCCTTGTTGCACGCGCGTGAAATCTGGTACTATACGGAACGCTGTTGAAGCACGATGGGCGATTAGCTCAGGGGGAGAGCACTACCTTGACACGGTAGGGGCCACAAGTTCAAATCTTGTATCGCCCACCATCACACACAGACACGGCCTCTTCGGAGGCCGTGTTCCTTTTCTAGCGGGATTCCGCACCCATCGCACCCTCAGGTCCCGTGGCTGAAGCTGCATCCTCATCCGTATCCTCGATCGTCTCGTAATACGGTGACGTCGGGTTTATCAGCAGATCCACGCTCCGGTGGAGCACCCGTGCCGTGAGGGGAGTGGTGGCGTTGGCCAGATCCCCGTCGAACTGGAGCGTCACGGGGGGATCCGCTTCCACCATGATCTCCGTACCACGGAACATCTCGAGCTGAGGCCTATCGGCGAATCCAATGGATCGGTCCAGGATCGCGCTGATGAGGGTGGGGAGGAGCTGCACAGTGGAACCCGCCTTGATCACGGCTATGTCGAACTTACCATCACGAGGATCACCATCGGGAACCACCGGTAGTTCGAAGTTCAACCGCGAGAAGTTCAGGAGCAGCACGGCTATGCCGTCGATCTCGTGTTCCTCGCCATCTATGGTGAGCGAGAAATGCGTGATCGTGGGATTGGGATTACCCAGCGCAGCAGCGAAGTACGACAGGACTCCGAGGGTGTCCTTCGTCTTCTCGGAGTCAGCGATGATCTTCGCATCGTATCCCGCGCCCGCGTTCAGGATGAAGCCCTTACGCCGCGGAGTTCCGTCCTTGCTCTGGTATTCGATCTCACCGAGGTCGAAGGGGAGTGCCGTTCCCTCCTTCACGGTCCGGGCGAGAAGAACAGGCTCAGCACCGTTGTCCAGATTCATGGCCAGCAAGTTTGCCGTCCCGGACGGGAAGATCAGCACGGGGA